>NZ_JAFFZN010000033.1 GCF_017676385.1 Streptomyces spirodelae | reverse complement strand
CCCCTGCGGCTGGTACGGCGTCTGCACCCCGCCCTGCTGCGGCTGGGAGCCCGCGTCGACCGGCGGGAAGACGGCCTGGCCCACGCCGGCGCCGCTGTTGGCGGGCGGACCGCCGCTGATGATGATGGGCGAGGCCCCGGCCGCGACGCCGGAGCCGCCGATGCGGGTGCACTCGTCGTGCATCGCTTCGGCCGACGGGAAGCGCTCGTTGGGGTTCTTCTTCAGGGTGCGGGCGACCAGCGCGTCCACCGCCGGGGGGATGGACTGGTTGATGGAGGAGGGCGTGGGCGGCTCCTCCTGGACGTGCGCGTAGGCGATGGCCAGCGGGGAGTCGGCGTCGAACGGCAGCCGCCCGGTGAGCAGCTCGAAGAGCATGATGCCGACCGAGTACAGGTCGGAGCGGGCGTCCACGCCGCGGCCGAGGGCCTGTTCCGGCGAGAGGTACTGCGGGGTGCCGACGACCATGCCGGTCTGTGTCATGGATGTCACACCGGACTGCATGGCGCGCGCGATGCCGAAGTCCATGACCTTGACCACGCCACGCTTGGTGAGCATCACGTTTCCGGGCTTGATGTCCCGGTGCACGAGGCCCATCTCGTGGCTGACCTCGAGGGCCGCCAGCACATCGCCGGTGATCTTCAGCGCCTTGTCGGCCGGCATCGCGCCGTACTGGGCGATGTCCTCGTCCAGTACGGTGCGCAGCGGCTTGCCCTCGACGTACTCCATGACGATGTACGGCACCAGGGCGCCGTCGATCTCGTCCTCACCGGAGTCGAAGACGGAGACGATGTTGGTGTGCGTCAGCTTGGCGACGGACTGCGCCTCGCGGCGGAACCGCTCGCGGAAGGACTGTTCCCGGCCGAGTTCGGTGTGCAGCGTCTTGACCGCGACCTGCCGGTCGAGCACGGAGTCGTAGGCGAGATAGACGGAGGCCATCCCGCCGGCGCCGAGCAGTGAACGGAGCTGGAAACGCCCCCCGCCGACCATGCGGCCCAAGTAGTTGCCGGCCGCCTGTGCGCCGTCGTCGCTCATCTGACTGCTTCCCCCTCGGCGGCGCTGCCCCCGTGCAGGTACGTTGAGTGATCCTTGACCCTGATACTGGCCCAAGTTTGCCCGGGGGTTCGGTCACGTCAAGTTCGTTGCCCGTTCCGTGACCGAATGCGCATACGCCCTTCGCGAGCGGTGCCCCGGACGGTTCCACGAGCGTAGAGGGTGCCGCTCAGCGGCTGTGCTCAGGGTGCGCGCAGGGTGTGCGCGAGGGATGTCGCGGGGCTGCGGCGGAGAGGGCGCGGGGGCGGCCGTGAGGGGTTGTTGTGACGTTCTTGAGACCGACTTGCGGGGGCGCCTCTCAGCTTGTTGGATGACCACTCCTTGGCTTCGGTATTCCGTCCCACCCATTCCACCCCCCGCGTGCCTGTAGCCTCCTTGGGGGGAGTATCCACCGCGCGCAAGCCCGCGGATTCGAATCGACGGCGAGGACTGATGGCACAGACGCAAGCCGCCGGGGGCCCTTCGGACCCCGACGCGACGGGCGGCGGCTCCCTGCCCGATTCGCCGGAATTGTGGGGCAACAACGGCCTGGTAGGTGACGGCAGGTACCGCCTGACGCACCGCCTCGGCCGTGGTGGCATGGCCGAGGTGTTCGGCGCCGAGGACCTGCGCCTCGGTCGTACGGTCGCGGTCAAGCTGATGCGCTCGGACCTGGCCGAGGACCCCATCTCCAAGGCGCGCTTCACGCGCGAGGCGCAGTCCGTCGCGGGCCTCAACCACCACTCCGTCGTCGCGGTCTACGACTCCGGCGAGGAGTTCATCGGCGGCAACGTCACTCCGTACATGGTGATGGAGCTGGTCGAGGGCAGCACGATCCGCGATCTGCTGCTCAACGCCGACGCACCGCCGCCGGACCAGGCGCTGGTCATCGTCTCCGGGGTGCTGGACGCGCTGGCCTACAGCCACCAGCACGGCATCGTGCACCGCGACATCAAGCCCGCCAACGTGATCATCACGCGGGACGGCGCGGTCAAGGTGATGGACTTCGGCATCGCCCGCGCCATGCATGGCGCCTCCAACACCATGACGCAGACCGGCATGGTGATGGGCACCCCGCAGTACCTCTCCCCCGAGCAGGCGCTCGGCAAGACCGTCGACACCCGCTCCGATCTGTACGCCACCGGCTGTCTGCTGTACGAACTGCTGACCCGGCGTCCCCCGTTCACCGGAGAGACGCCGCTGTCGGTCGTCTACCAGCACGTCCAGGACGACCCGGTGCTGCCGTCCGAGGTCTCGGACGCGGTGCCGCCGGAGCTGGACGGCCTGGTGATGCGGGCGCTGGCCAAGGACCCGGACGACCGGTTCCAGTCGGCCGAGGAGATGCGCGGGCTGACGCAGTACGCGCTGCAGATGCTGCATGAGCAGGGAAGCCACACCGGCGGCCTGTGGAACACCGGTCCGGCGGCGCACACCGGGGGCTCGACACAGGTCATGGGCGTCGCGGGGGCGGGTGCGCGGCCGCACCCCTCGCACTCGGACACCTCGCAGATGGGCGCTCCGCTGCTGGCCGGCCCCCGGGACGACGACGGCGGCTTCGACGGCGGGCCCCGGCGCGGCGGCAGCGGCGGTCGCGGTCGCGGTGGCGGTGGCGGCAAGGGCGTACGGTACGCGCTGGTCGCCTTTCTCGCGGTGATCGCCATAGCGGGCGGCATCTTCTACGCGCTCAGCGCCAACAACGGCAAGGGCGACAAGCCCGACAACACCAAGCCGAGCACGTCCCAGTCGGAGAAGAACAAGCCCTCCAAGGAGCCGTCGGCCACTCCCACGGAGACCGAGCAGGAGCAACCGGGCACCTCGGACGGCACCGGCGACTGGACGCCGAGCGACCGGCCCTCGCAGTCGTATCCGAGCCAGACGCAGCCGAGCCAGACGCAGCCCTCGGAGACCGGCGACCCGAGCCAGACGGAGGGCGGCGGCAACGACGGCGGGTCGGGCGACGGCGGCGACGGCGGCAAGCCGACCAACAGCCAGTCGCCGCCTTCCGATGGCGACAACGCCGGGGGCGACAGCCAGGGCGGCAACGGCGGGTCGGGCGACACCGGCACCAACAGCGGTACCGAGGAGTAGGCCCCGCGCCCCCCCCGGAGGGCAGGCTCAGGCCCCCGCCCGGGGATCGGAGCCTGCCCCGCCGTGCGTCAGTCCGGGGTTGACGCGTTGTCCACATGGGGTTGACGAGGCGGCGCCGGGCCCTCGGAGGGCTCTACGATGCGGCCGTGCAGCCGTCTTCCCCCGCCCTCACGGAGCGCACGCTCCACTCCCTGTTGCGGCAGTACGACGGTGTCGGGGAGCCCCTCTCCTGTACGCCGGTCTCGCACGGACTGCTCAACCGCGGCTACCGCCTGACGACCACACACGGCTGCTACTTCCTCAAACACCACCTCGACGGCCCGGGCTCGCTCGGCCGCATCGAACGCCAGCACCGCGCCACAGCGCGGCTCGCAGCGCTGGGACTGCCCGTCGTGCCGGTGGTTCCGGTGGTGCGGGCGGCGGCGACGGGTGCCCGGGTCCGTACCGTCGCCGTCGCCGGCAGGCGCTGCTTCGCGCTGCACCCGTGGATCGAGGGCACGCACCGGCACGGCAGCGAGCTGACCGTGGCCCAGTCGCAGGTGCTGGGCGCGCTGCTGGGCCGGGTGCACGTCCGGCTGGCCCGCGCCCTGCCACGGGCGCCGCGCACCAGCCATGAGAGCGCCGATCCGGCGGCGACGTACGACGAGATCGGGGCGCTGCTGGAGCGGATCAGGGCCCGTGGCCGCCGGGACAGCTTCGACGAGCTGGCCGAGCACCGGCTCACCGAGCGCCGGGAGCTGCTGCGCCGCTACGCGGACCAGCGGCCCGCCGCCGTACCCGCCCGGTTCACCGGCTGGGTGCACGGGGACTTCCACCCGCTCAACCTGCTCTACGCGCCCACCGGACGCAACCCCCGGCCGGTGGCGATCCTGGACTGGGACCGGCTGGGGGTGCACCCCAGGGCCGAGGAGGCGGTGCGCGGCGCGGCGATCTTCTTCCTGCGCCCCGGCGGCACGCTCGACCTGCGCAAGGTGCGGGCCTTCGCGCGGGCCTACCGGGGCGGCGCGGGCGCTTCCCGCGAGGAGCTGGCCGCCGCCGTGCACCGGGTTTGGTGGGAGCGGCTGAACGACTTCTGGATGCTGCGCTGGCGCTACCAGTTGCGCGATGTACGCGCCGACCCGCAGTTCCCGGCGGCGGCAGCGCTGGTGGTGTGGTGGAGCGGCCACTACGAGGCGGTGCGGGCCGCGTTCTGCGACTGACGCACGGGCCGCGTTCTGCGACTGAGGTGCAGGCCGATGCCGGTTCCTCCGGGGGGCGACCCGAGTCGGCTTTCCGCGAGGCCGATCCGAGGCCGATCCGAGGCCGATCCGAGGCCGGCCCGACGCCGACCCGACGCCGACCGGACGCCGATCCGAGGCCGCGGCGGTGTCAGTGCCCGGAGGTGCGGATGCGGGCGATGTAGGCGGCGGCCTGGGAGCGGCGCTCCATACCGAGCTTGGCCAGCAGCCCTGAGACGTAGTTCTTGACGGTCTTCTCCGCGAGGTGGAGGCGCTCGCCGATGGCCCGGTTGGTCAGCCCTTCCCCGATCAGCTCCAGGATCGCGCGTTCCTGCGCGGTGAGCGCGGCCAGCCGGTCGTCCCGTCCCGCGGCGCTGCCCCCGCCGTGCAGCCGGTCCAGTACGCGCCGGGTGGCGCCCGGGTCCAGCAGCGAGGCGCCCGCTGCCACGGCGTGCACGGCTTGCACCAGCTCGCTGCCGCTCAGGCCCTTGAGCACATATCCGGAGGCGCCGGCCACCACCGAGGCCAGCAGCGCCTCGTCGTCCGCGTAGGAGGTGAGCATCAGACAGCGGATCGACTCGTCCCGGGAGCGCACCTCGCGGCAGACCTCGATGCCGCTGCCGTCCGGAAGCCGTACGTCCAGAATGGCGACATCGGGCCGTGCCTCGGCGATCCCGCTGAGCGCGTCGGCCGCCGTTCCCGCCTCGCCGGTGATCTCCACGCCGCTGTCGGCCGCGAGCATGTCGCGTACGCCCCGGCGGACGATCTCGTGATCGTCGACCAGGTATACCCGCGTTCGTCCGTTTTCGGGCACCTGTCCAGTCTCACATATTGATCCCCCCTTCACTCTTCCCGGGCTCCCGCGCCCCGGGTTACCGTGCGGATGTCCGCGGCTCGCGAGGCCGTGACCAGTGATGTCCCGACTTGGTGCACAACTGCTCGGACTTCCTCGTTCTTACTTGGATTTCCGAGCAAAGTTGCAGGTCAGGGCCGCCTCGTGCGTCTATGGAGATGCCAGCCATGGCTGGGGCGTCCCGACCGGGGTCGGGACAGCGGGCCGCGACCGGGACAGCAGTCACCACCCGGTGCCGACCGCGACGCTCCCACCCCGTGCGCCGCACGGGACCGGGCGAGCCTCCCCCCGCCAGTGGGCGGGGGAGCCCCAGGTCACCGGCAATCCCGGGGGCCGGACAGACGGAGGAGCACACGTGACCGTGGAGAGCACTGCCGCGCGGAGCGCCGCGCGCCGCAGCGGCACCGGAGGAAAGCGCGCCACCCAGGCCGCCACGGGCGGCAAGGCAGCCGAGAACGGCGGCGCCGAGACCCCCGAGGGCGCGTCCGCGCAGGGAAAGCCCCGTAAGTCCGCTGCGAAGTCCGAGGGGAAGGCCCCGGCCAAGACCCCCGCCAAGGGCGCCCGGAAGCCCGCAGCCAAAAGCGCAGCGAAGCCCGCAGCCAAGAGCACGGCGAAGGCCGCCTCGAAGGCCCCGGCGAAGAGCGGGAGCGCAGCCAAAGCCCCGGCGAAGAGCGGGAGCGCAGCCAAGGCCCCGGCCGGAACGGCGGCCAGGACCCGTACGCGGGCGGCCGGCACCGAGTCCAAGGCGTCCGCGACGGCTGGTGCCAACGGCTCAGGAAGCGCCGAGCCCGAGCTGGTCCAGCTGCTGACGCCCGAGGGCGAGCGCGTCACCCATCCGGAGTACGACGTCGACCTGAGCGCCGAGGAGATCCAGGGGCTCTACCGCGACATGGTGCTGACCCGGCGCTTCGACGCCGAGGCCACCGCGCTCCAGCGCCAGGGAGAGCTGGGTCTGTGGGCGTCGCTGCTCGGCCAGGAGGCGGCGCAGATCGGTTCGGGCCGCGCGCTGCACCCGGACGACTACGTCTTCCCCACCTACCGCGAGCACGGTGTCGCCTGGTGCCGCGATGTGGACCCCACGATGCTGCTGGGCATGTTCCGCGGGGTGAACAACGGCGGCTGGGACCCCAACAGCAACAACTTCCACCTCTACACGATCGTCATCGGCTCCCAGGTGCTGCACGCCACCGGGTACGCGATGGGCGTGGCCAAGGACGGCGCCGACTCGGCGGTGATCGCCTACTTCGGTGACGGCGCCTCCAGCCAGGGCGACGTCGCCGAGGCGTTCACGTTCTCGGCCGTCTACAACGCGCCGGTCGTCTTCTTCTGCCAGAACAACCAGTGGGCCATCTCCGAGCCCACCGAGCGCCAGTCCCGGGTGCCGATCTACCAGCGCGCCCAGGGCTTCGGCTTCCCCGGCGTCCGGGTGGACGGCAACGACGTGCTGGCCTGCCTCGCGGTGACCAAGGCCGCGGTCGAGCGGGCCCGCTCGGGCGAGGGCCCCATGCTGATCGAGGCGTTCACCTACCGGATGGGTGCCCACACCACCTCCGACGACCCCACGCGCTACCGCACCGACGAGGAGCGCGCCGCGTGGGAGGCCAAGGACCCGATCCAGCGGCTGCGCAGCTATCTGGAGAACGAGGAGCTGGCCGACGACGCGTTCTTCGCCCGCATCGAGGAGGAGAGCGAGGCGATGGGCCGGCACGTGCGCGAGGCGATCCGTACGATGCCCGACCCCGACACCATGGCGATCTTCGAGAACGCCTACGCGGACGGGCACGCGCTGGTGGACGAGGAGCGCGCCCAGTTCGCCGAGTACCAGGCGTCGTTCGCGACCGAGTCCGACAGCGGCTCCGCCGCGGTGGAGGTCAACTGATCATGGCTGTCCAGAAGCTTCCGGTCGCCAAGGCGATCAACCTCTCGCTGCGCACGGCGATGGAGAACGACCCCAAGGTCCTGGTCATGGGCGAGGACGTGGGCAAGCTCGGCGGCGTCTTCCGGGTCACCGACGGGCTGCAGAAGGACTTCGGCGAGGACCGGGTCATCGATACCCCGCTGGCCGAGTCCGGCATCGTCGGTACGGCGATCGGGCTGGCGCTGCGCGGCTACCGGCCCGTGGTCGAGATCCAGTTCGACGGCTTCGTCTTCCCCGCCTACGACCAGATCGTCACCCAGCTCGCCAAGATGCACGCGCGTGCGCTGGGCAAGATCAAGCTCCCGGTCGTCATCCGGATTCCCTACGGTGGCGGCATCGGCGCCGTCGAACACCACAGCGAGTCCCCGGAGGCGCTGTTCGCGCACGTCGCCGGGCTCAAGTGCGTCTCACCGTCGAACGCGGCCGACGCCTACTGGATGATGCAGCAGGCCATCGAGAGCGACGACCCGGTGATCTTCTTCGAGCCGAAGCGGCGCTACTGGGACAAGGGCGAGGTCGATCCTTCCGCCATCCCGGCCCCGCTGCACTCCGCGAAGATCGCCCGCCAGGGCAGCGGGCTGACGCTCGCCGCGTACGGGCCGATGGTGAAGGTCTGCCTGGAGGCGGCTGCCGCCGCCGAGGAGGAGGGCAACTCGCTGGAGGTCGTGGACGTGCGGTCGATGTCCCCGATCGACTTCGACACCCTGCAGCGCTCCGTCGAGAAGACCCGCCGCCTGGTGCTCGTCCACGAGGCCCCGGTCTTTCTCGGCACCGGAGCCGAGATCGCGGCGCGCATCACCGAGCGGTGCTTCTACCATCTGGAAGCACCGGTGCTGCGTGTCGGCGGTTTCCACGCGCCGTACCCACCGGCCCGGCTGGAGGACGAGTACCTGCCGAACCTGGACCGGGTGCTCGATGCCGTCGACCGCGCGCTGGCGTACTGAGGGAGAGCCGTGACGATGACCAACAGCGGACAGACTTCACCGACGGCCGCAGGTATCCGTGAGTTCAAGATGCCCGACGTCGGCGAGGGACTGACGGAAGCCGAGATCCTCAAGTGGTACGTACAGCCAGGTGACACCGTCACCGACGGGCAGGTCGTCTGCGAGGTGGAGACGGCCAAGGCCGCCGTCGAGCTGCCCATCCCCTTCACCGGTGTGGTGAGCGAACTGCGCTTCGACGAGGGCACGACGGTCGATGTCGGCACCCCGATCATCACCGTGGACACCGGCGGGCCTGCCTCCGGTACCGGCGCCGGTGACGCCTCGGCGGCCCAGCCCGCGATGGAGACCGGTGCCTCCGCCGCGGCCGAGGTCGCCGGGGAGGCGGCCACACAGGGAGAGGCCGAGGCCGAGGCCGAGCCGGAGGGGCGGCAGCCCGTGCTGGTCGGCTACGGCGTCGGCACCAGCTCCACCAAGCGGCGCCCGCGCAAGCCGGTGCCGGCCGCAGCCGCGGGGCCTGCCGCCACCGAGGCGCCGGCTCCCGCTCCCGCCGCGGAGCCCGTCGCTCCGGAGCCGGGCAGCAACGGCCATGGCGCGGCGCGCCCGCTGGCCAAGCCGCCGGTGCGTAAGCTCGCCAAGGACCTCGGGGTCGATCTGACCGCCGTCACCCCCACCGGTCCTGACGGGATCATCACCCGCGAGGACGTGCACGCGGCGGCGGCACCCACCTCCCGGCCGACGCCGGAGACCGCGGCCGCCGCTGCCGAACCGGCGGCCGCGCCTCAGGAACCGTCGGCACAGCCCGCCGCGCCCGGTGCCCGGGAGACCCGTGTCCCCATCAAGGGTGTCCGCAAGGCCACGGCGCAGGCGATGGTGAACAGCGCGTTCACCGCGCCGCATGTCACCGAGTTCGTGACCGTGGACGTCACCCGGACGATGAAGCTCGTCCAGGAACTCAAGCAGGACCCGGACATGGCGGGGGTGCGGGTCAACCCGCTGCTGTTCGTCGCCAAGGCGTTCCTGCTGGCCATCCGGCGCAACCCGGAGGTCAACGCCTCCTGGGACGAGGAGCGCCAGGAGATCGTGCGCAAGCACTACGTCAACCTGGGCATCGCGGCCGCCACTCCGCGCGGGCTGATCGTTCCGAACATCAAGGACGCGCAGGACAAGACCCTGCCCGAACTGGCGTCCGCTCTCGGTGAGCTGGTCGCCACGGCGCGCGAGGGGAAGACCAGTCCGGCAGCGATGGCCGGGGGCACGGTGACGATCACCAACGTCGGCGTCTTCGGTGTGGACACCGGCACGCCGCTCCTGAACCCCGGCGAGTCCGCGATTCTGGCCTTCGGGCAGATCCGTGAACAGCCCTGGGTGCACAAGGGCAAGGTCAAGCCGCGGCACGTCACCACGCTGGCGCTCTCCTTCGACCACCGCCTGGTCGACGGCGAACTCGGCTCCAAGGTGCTGGCCGACATCGCGGCCGTACTGGAGCGCCCCAAGCGCCTGATGACCTGGGGCTGAGACCCTGAGGGGTGCGGGATGTCCCCCCCGCACCCCTCACCAGCAACGCCGCCCCGTCCACATCGCGGAAGCCGTCCATCGCGCATACGTGTTGTATCTATGCTGTGCGCATGACTTCTCCCGCGTCGGCCAGGCCCGCACAAAAGGAAAGCCGGCAGCCGCCCGCCGCGGAGCGCGTGTACGCGCACGTCAAGCAGGCGGTGCTGGAGCGGCGGTACGAAGGCGGCCTGCTCCTGACCGAAGGTGAGCTCGCCGAGGCGGTGGGCGTCTCGCGCACCCCCGTGCGTGAGGGGCTGCTCCGGCTGGAGGTCGAGGGCCTGATCAGGCTGTACCCGAAGAAGGGCGCCCTGGTGCTGCCGGTCTCCGCGCAGGAGATCGAGGACGTCGTGGAGACCCGGCTGCTGGTCGAGCAGCACGCGGTCCGCCGCGCGGTCCCCGTGACGCAGGCGCTGGTCGACCGGCTGGAGGAGACGCTGGCCGAGCAGATCGCGCACGCGGAGGCGGGCGACCTGGCCGCCGTCTCGGCGGCCGACCGCTGTTTCCACGCCACCATCGTCGAGGCCACCGGGAATCAGATCCTCACCCGCCTCTACGACCAGCTGAGGGACCGCCAGCTGCGGATGGGCGTCGCCGTGATGCACGCGCACCCGGACCGGGTCGCGAAGAACATCACCGAGCACACCGACATCCTGCGCACCCTGCGCGAAGGGAACAGCGAGGCGGCGGCGCAGGCGGTGTACCAGCATGTGAGCCGCGTACGTCACCTGGTGCGCGGTGAGGAGATCCGGGACATCCACCGGCTCGGTGATCCGCGATGACCACGTCGCCGTCCACCGATGTCCGGCTGCCCGGCGACCCGCCGGGCGGCCCTCGTGCGGTGTGGGTGTGGGGAATCGGCGTCGCGGTCTACTTCGTCGCCATCACCTTCCGCACCAGTCTCGGCGTCGCGGGCATCGACGCCGCGCACCGCTTCGACATCAACGCCTCCGCGCTCTCCAGCTTCTCCATCCTCCAACTGTTGGTGTACGCGGGGATGCAGATACCCGTGGGCCTGCTGGTGGACCGGTGGGGTACGCGCCGGGTCCTGATGCTGGGCATCCTGCTGTTCACCGCCGGCCAGTTCGGCTTCGCGCTCTCCTCCTCGTACGGCACGGCGCTGGCCTTCCGCGCGCTGCTCGGCTGCGGCGACGCGATGACGTTCATCGCCGTACTGCGGCTGGGCTCGCGCTGGTTCCCCGTGCGCCGGGGGCCGGTGATCGCGCAGATCGCCGCGCTGATCGGGATGTCGGGGAACCTCGTCACCACGCTGGTGCTCGCCCGGGTCCTGGAGGCGTTCGGCTGGACCCCGACCTTCGCCGGGAGCGCGGCGGGCGGGCTGGTCATCCTGCTGCTGGTCGCCTTCTTCCTGCGCGACCACCCGGAGGGGTACGAGCCCCCGGCCGTGCCCAAGGGCGGCGACGGCGGGTCAGGCTCGGGCGGCTCCGGCTACATCCGGCGGCAGATCGGCGCCGCCTGGCGGGAGCCGGGCACCCGGGCCGGCATGTGGGTGCACTTCACCTGCCAGTTCCCCGGCATGGTCTTCCTGCTGCTGTGGGGCATGCCGTTCCTGGTCGAGGCCCAGGGCCTGGACAAGGGGACGGCGGGGGAGCTGCTCACCCTCGTGGTGGTCTCCAACATGTGCTGCGGTCTGGTGTACGGGCAGGTCATCGCCCGGCACCACACGGCACGTACCCCGCTGGTGCTCGGCACGGTGGCCGCCACCGCGCTCGCCTGGGCGGCGACTCTCGCCTGGCCGGGGCACGCGCCGATGTGGCTGCTGATACTGCTGTGCGTCGTACTCGGCGCGTGCGGGCCGGGCTCGATGATCGGTTTCGACTTCTCCCGCCCCGCCAACCCGCCCGAGCGCCACGGTACGGCCTCCGGCATCGTCAACATAGGCGGCTTCACCGCTTCGATGACGACGCTGTTCGCCGTCGGTGTGCTGCTCGATCTGACCGGCGGCAACTTCCGGATCGCCTTCGCCGTCGTCTTCGTCCTCCAGGCCCTGGGCCTGGTGCAGTTCGCACGGCTGCGGGGGCGCGCCGTGCGACGTGAGCGCGAACGGATCGTGGCCAGCAGGGTTGAGGCCGTGCACGTTCCGGTGTAGGCCGACGACGCCGGGAGGGGGCTGCCCCTGTCCCGCCGTTGCGGACCGCGGGTGGGCTTCGGTTGCGCGCGCAGTTCCCCGCGCCCCTGACGGGCGCAGCCCCCGTCACAGCGTCACCCTCAGGGCGTCGTCGAGAAGTGCCTCAAGATGGCGGCGGCCAGATCGGCGTCTCCGTCGATCTTCACGTGCTCCGCGACGGCCTCCGGCCGTACGCGGCCCGCGGCGAGCCGGGAGTAGGTCTCCCAGTCCATCGCGAGGGTGGCGGCGGGGCCCAGTGAGACGCTGCCGTCCACGGTGCCGTTGCCCGCCTGGTCCACCCGTACCGTCCGCATGAACTCGACCGGGCCGCTCACATCGAAGACCACCGCGCAGTTGGGCGGCGCCCCCGCGTCCTTGGCGACGACCTTCGGCAGGCCGGCGAGGAACACATCGCGTGCCACGAACGCGCCCGGGGAATCCAGGTTCCCCGGCTTGTCCAGGGCGCGGCGCAGATCCTGCTCGTGCACCCAGACATCGAAGGCGCGCAGCATCAGCTGCCGCTCCAGCGGCAGCTTGCGGGGGCCGAACGGCAGGACGCTGTTGACCTCGTCCTCGGGGCCCCGCTTCTCGTTCCGCAGCTGCCGCGAGCGGCGGATGAGCGTGTACTCGAACTCGCTGGTCATCTCCGGCCCGGTGTGGTGGCGCCGCACATCCACCTGCACTTCCATATGGCGGCTGACCTCGTCCCGGACGTGGTAGATGTCGCGCGGGAGGGAGTGGATGGGCCTGGGGTCCCCCAGCAGCTCACACTCCATGCCGATGATGTGGGAGACCACATCGCGGACCGACCACCCCGGGCACTCGGTCCGCCCGTTCCACTCCCCTTCCACAAGCGGAGTGACCAGCTCGGATATCGCTTCCATGGACTGCGTCCAGGCGTCAACGTAGGGCTGAAGGCTTGGGTGGTCGGTCACGGGACCCCTCGGCGTTGCGGTTCGTTCGCGGGCTGGACAGGGCAGGGTGCTGATGCTGGGTGCTCTCAAGTTACGCTGCGCCCGGGCACCCCGGCAGTGCTTTTGGGACGATGCTAGGCCCAATCGACCCCCTCGATCGCATGGACGGTGGTACGGTGCGCGCTTCTCTTCTGCAGATTCAGGTGGACCCTCACGAGTCGGTGGATTCCCGCCGGGAACGGGTCGCTTCCCTCGTCCGTGACCAAGCAGGTGCCGACCTGGTCGTGCTGCCCGAGCTGTGGACCGTCGGTGCCTTCGCGTTCGAGCGCTTCGCCACCGAGGCCGAGGAGGCGGATCCGGCCACCGGGCCGACGGCGCTGGCCATGTCGGCCGCCGCACGGGACGCGGGCGTATGGCTGCACGCGGGCTCCGTCGTCGAGAAGGGTCACGAGGCCGGGGCCCTCTACAACACCTCGCTGGTCTTCTCCCCCAGTGGCGAACTGGTCGCCACCTACCGCAAGATCCACCGCTTCGGCTTCGACCGGGGCGAGGCCACCTTGCTGGCCGCCGGCACCACCCCCGTCACCGTGCCGCACCCGCAGGCCACCCTCGGCCTGGCCACCTGCTACGACCTGCGCTTCCCCGAACTCTTCCGCGCCCTGGTGGACGCGGAGCCCGAGGGCGCCCGCGTGCTGGTCGTCCCGGCCGGCTGGCCCGCCAAGCGCGCCGGGCACTGGACGCTGTTCGCCCGGACCCGCGCCGTGGAGAACCAGTGCTTCGTGCTGGCCTGCGGTACGGCGGGCAGCCACGCCGGTGTCGCGCAGGCCGGGCGCAGCGCGATCATCGACCCCTGGGGCGAGATCCTTGCGCAGTCCGAGGACAACGCGGAGACCGTCGTCACCGCCGACCTGGACGTCTCCCAGGTGGACAAGGTCCGCGAGACCTTCCCCGTGCTCAAGGACCGGGTGCTGTAAGGACCGGGTGCTGTAAGGCCCGGGTGCTGCAAGGCCCGGGTGCGCCGAGCCGTCCGCGGGGGTGGCACCCTTGTCGGTATGACCTCTCGTGCCCGTGTCCGCGCCCCTGAGCTGCACGGACGGTCCTGGATCAACACCGGTGGCGAAGAGCTCGGCCTCGCCGCTCTCCGGGGCCGGATCGTGGTGCTCGACTTCTGGACCTTCTGCTGCATCAACTGTCTGCATGTCATCGACGAGTTGCGGGAGCTGGAGGAGCGGCACCGGGACACGGTCGTGGTGATCGGGGTGCACTCGCCGAAGTTCGTGCACGAGGCGGAGCACGCCGCCGTGGTGGACGCGGTGGAGCGGTACGGGGTGGCGCACCCGGTGCTGGACGATCCCGAGCTGACCACCTGGAAGCAGTACGCGGTGCGGGCCTGGCCGACGCTGGTGGTGATCGACCCGGAGGGGTATGTGGTCGCGCAGCACGCCGGGGAAGGGCATGTGCACGCGATCGAGAAGCTCGTCGGCCAGTTGGAGGCCGAGCACGAGGCGAAGGGGACGCTGCGGCGGGGCGAGGCGCCGTTCACCCCGCCGGAGCCTGTCGCCGGTGATCTGCGGTTCCCGGGGAAGGCGCTGGCGCTGCCTGCCGGTGGCTTCCTGGTCTCGGACACCACGCGGCACCAGCTCGTGGAGCTGGCCGCCGACGGCGAGACCGTGCTGCGGCGGATCGGCGACGGCGAGCGCGGGCTGGCCGACGGCGCGGCGGACGTGGCGCGGTTCAACGAGCCGCAGGGCCTGGCGCTGCTGCCGGACGGCGATGTGCTGGTCGCCGACACCGTCAACCACGCGCTGCGCCGCCTCGATCCGGCCACCGGCGAGGTGCGGACCGTCGCGGGAACCGGTGCACAGTGGTGGCAGGGGGCGCCCACGGAAGGCCCGGCGCGCCAGGTGGCGCTCTCCTCACCCTGGGACGTGGCGTGGTTCGCGGGACGCGTGTGGATCGCGATGGCCGGGGTGCACCAGTTGTGGACATACGACCCGGAGACGGGGACCGTCGCAGCAGCGGCGGGGACGACGAACGAGGGGCTGGTGGACGGCCCGGCCGCCGAGGCGTGGTTCGCGCAGCCGTCCGGGCTCGCCGTCGCCGCCGACGGCGGCAGGCTGTGGGTGGCCGACTCGGAGACCAGCGCCCTGCGCTGGGTGGAGCGTGCGGGGGACGGGTTCGCCGTGCGTACGGCGGTCGGCACCGGCCTGTTCGACTTCGGTCACCGGGACGGCCCGGCAGCGCAGGCCCTCTTCCAGCATCCGCTGGGCGTCACCGCGCTGCCCGACGGGTCGGTCGCGGTCTGCGACACCTACAACCACGCGCTGCGCCGCTACGACCCGGCCACCGGTGAGGTGGGCGAGGTCAGCACGCTGGCCACGGATCTGCGCGAGCCGTCGGACGCCGTGCTGGTCCCCGGCGACTCCGAGGGCACTCCCGAGATCGTCGTCGTCGAGTCGGCGCGGCACCGGCTGACCAGGCTCCGGCTGCCCGAGGACGCCGTACGGGTGGAGGCCGTCGCGCACCGTACGCAACGTGCGGCCACCGAGGTCGCGGCGGGCATGCTCCGGCTCGATGTCGTCTTCCGGCCGCCGCCCGGGCAGAAGCTCGATGAGCGCTACGGCCCCGCCACCCGGCTGGTGGTCAGCTCGACCCCGCCGGGCCTGCTCGCGGCGGGCGAGGGGACCGGTACCGACCTGCACCGCGAACTGATGCTGAGCGGTGCGGCAGGCACCGAGGGCGTGCTGCACGTCTCGGCGATGGCCGCCTCCTGTGACGAGGAGGGGGAGTACCCGGCCTGTCATATGCACCAGCAGGACTGGGGAGTTCCGGTCCGGCTGAGCCCGGACGGCACCGACCGGCTGCCGCTGGTGCTGGCTGGGCCGGCCGAGGGGGCCGAGGGCGCCGAGGGCTGAGGCCCGGGCCGGGCCCGGGGAGCGGCGGAAGCGCCGGCTCACTCGATGTGGTGCCTGTTGTACTCCTCGACCACCGGTGCGCCCGGGGACGGGGGTTCGACGCGGCGGCGCTTGAGGATGCTGATGTAGGTGCACAGCCCGATCGTGCCGACGATCAGCAGGATGACGCCCATCAGATCGATGTTGATCCCGCTGACGTCGAGGTTGACGGCCAGCGTCAGAATCGCCCCCACGGCCATCATGCCGATGCAGATGATGATGCCCATGAGTGATGCCTCCAAGCTCGGTTGAGCCGAACCGGCTCTGTGGGGCGAGCCGTTCGCTTACCGAGCGCGGGTACCCCCCTCAAAGGGCGGCAATCAGGGCGTAATCGGCAACCGGCGCGGAAGTCGCCAGTCCCTCACCCGTCCAGGAACGCGGTGAGGCAGTTGGCCAGCAGCCAGGGGTCGTCGGCGCCGCACAGCTCCCGCGCGGAGTGCATGGACAGGATCGCCACACCGATGTCGACGGTGGTGATCCCGTGCCGCGCGGCGGTGATGGGGCCGATGGTGGTGCCGCAGGGCACGTCGTTGTTGGAGACGAAGCTCTGCCAGGGCACACCGGCCCTCTCACACGCCGCGGCGAACAGCACGCGGCCGCTGCCGTCGGTGGAGTAGCGCTGGTTGACGTTGACCTTGAGGATCGGGCCGCCGTTGGGCAGCGGGTGGTGGCCCGGCTCGTGCCGCTCGGGGTAGTTGGGGTGCACGGCGTGGCCGGTGTCGGAGGAGAGGCAGACGGTGCCCGCCCAGGCCCGCGCCCGGTCCTCGTAGGAGCCGCCCCGCGCGAAGACCGAACGTTCCAGCACCGAGCCCAGCAGCGGACCCTCGGCGCCGGTGTCGGACTGGCTGCCGTTCTCCTCGTGGTCGAAGGCGGCCAGCACCGGGATGGTGCCGGGCTCGGCCTGGTCCAGTGCCACGGCGGTCAGCGCGGCGACGCCCGCGTGCACCGAGAGCAGGTTGTCCATCCGCGGCCCGGCGACGAGTTCACGGTCACGGCCGAGGTAGGAGGGGGCTTCGACGCTGTGCGCCATCAGATCCCAGCCGGTGATCTCCTCGGCGGGCAGTCCGCTCTCCTCGGCGAGGAAGCGCAGCAGATCGCCCTCGCGCGACTCGCCGAGCCCCCAGACCGGGGTCATATGGCGCTGCCTGTTCAGCTTGAGGCCCTCGTTGACCTGCCGGTCGAGGTGGATGGCGAGCTGCGGTACGCGCAGCACGGCGCGGTCCACGTTCACCAGGTGGGTGGAGCGGTCGCGGAGCGTCAGCCTGCCGCTGAGACCGAGGTCGCGGTCGAGCCAGGTGTTGAGGAGGGCACCGCCGTAGATCTCCACGGCCACCTGCCGCCAGCCGTGCGCGCCGGTGTCGGGTACGGGCTTGACGCGCAGATTGGGCGAGTCGGTGTGGGCGCCGACGATCCGGAACGGGGTGGCGGGCGTGGCGTTCTCGGGGACGTACCACGCGATGAGCGCGCCGCCGCGCAGGACGTACTTGCCGCCCGGAGCCGCGTCCCAGCTCTCCGTCTCCAGGACCTGCCGGAAGCCGGCCTTCTCCAGCCGCGCGGCCGCGTTCGCCACCGCGTGGTAGGGGGACGGGCTCGCGGCGAGGAAGGACATGAGACCGTCGGTGTGGCTGCGGTCGAACGGCGTGCCAATGCTCATGGCCTTACCTTACGGGGCACCCCGCGGTGTTTCGGCGGTACGGGCTGCCCCTTCCGCCGCCTGCGGTCTGCGGGTTGTTTGTGGCTGTGGGGGCACCTCCCGGCCGGAGGCTGGGGGAGCAGTTCCCCGCGCCCCTCGCGGGGCGCGGGGAACTGCTCTGTGCTGTGCTGGCGGGCCCCAGGCGGGGTGGCCTGCTGAATCAGAACGCGTTCTCGTCCAGCTCCATGACCGACAGATCCACCGCGTCGGCCAGCTCACGCTGGACGGCGACCTGCGGCAGCACGTTCGCCGCGAAGAACTTCGCCGCAGCGATCTTGCCCTGGTAGAAGGGCACATCCTTCGCGGAGGCCCCCGCCAGCTTCTCAGCGGCCACGGCCGCACCGCGCAGCAGCAGGTAGCCGATGACGACGTCACCGGCGGCCATCAGGAAGCGGGTGGTGTTCAGGCCCACCTTGTAGATGGACTTGACGTCCTTCTCGGTGGCGGCCAGGTCGGTGAGCATGGTGCCGACGATGGCCTCCAGCTCGCCGGCGGCCTTGGCGAGCTGGTCCCGGGAGTCGGCCAGCTCCTCGCCGCCCTGCGCGTCGGCGAGGAACTTCTTGATCTCCTCGGAGAGCGCGGTGAGGGCCTGGCCCTGGTCGCGGACGACCTTACGGAAGAAGAAGTCCTGGCCCTGGATCGCGGTGGTGCCCTCGTAGAGGGTGTCGATCTTGGCGTCCCGGATGTACTGCTCGATCGGGTACTCCTGCAGATAGCCGGAGCCGCCCAGGGTCTGCAGGGACTGCGCGAGCTGCTCGTACGACTTCTCCGAGCCGTAGCCCTTCACGATCGGCAGCAGCAGGTCGTTGAGGCGGCGCGCGGCGTCGGCGTCCTCGCCGTTGTGCTCCTTGAGCAGGATCTCGTCCTGCACCGCGGCGGTGTACAGAACGAGGGAGCGCATGCCCTCCGCGTACGCCTTCTGCGTCAGCAGGGCGCGGCGTACGTCCGGGTGGTGGGTGATGGTGACGCGCGGCGCGGTCTTGTCGGTGAACTGCGCCAGGTCGGCGCCCTGCACCCGCTCCTTGGCGTACTCCAGCGCGTTGAGGTAGCCGGTGGACAGGGTGGCGATGGCCTTGGTGCCGACCATCATCCGGGCGAACTCGATGATCTTGAACATCTGCCGGATGCCGTCGTGCTTCTCGCCCAGCAGCCAGCCCTTGGCGGGCTGGTTGGCGCCGAAGGTCATCTCGCAGGTGTTGGAGACCTTCAGGCCCATCTTGTGCTCGACGTTGGTGGCGTAGACGCCGTTGCGCTCGCCCAGCTCGCCGGTCTCCCAGTCGAAGTCGTACTTGGGCACGATGAACAGCGACAGGCCCTTGGTGCCCGGGCCGTGGCCCTCGGGGCGGGCGAGGACGAAGTGCACGATGTTCTCGGACATGTCGTGCTCACCCGAGGTGATGAAGCGCTTCACGCCCTCGATGTGCCAGCTGCCGTCGTCCTGCTGGGTGGCCTTGGTACGCCCGGCACCCACGTCCGAGCCGGCGTCCGGCTCGGTGAGCACCATGGTGGAGCCCCACTGCTTCTCGGCCATCAGCTGCGCGATCTTGCGCTGCTCCTCGGTGCCCTCCTCGTGCAGGACGCCCGCGAAGGCCGGCCCTGAGGCGTACATCCACACGGCCGGGTTGGAGCCCAGGATCGTCTCGGCGAAGCCCCACAGCAGCGAGCGCGGCGCCGTCGTGCCGCCGATCTCCTCCGGGATGCCCAGCCGCCACCACTCGGCGTCCATGTACGCCTGGTAGCTCTTCTTGAAGGAGTCCGGCACCGGTGCGGTGTTGCTCTCCGGGTCGAAGACCGGCGGGTTGCGGTCACCGTCCTCGAAGGAGGCGGCCAGCTCGTTCTCGGCCAGCCGCGCGATCTCGGACAGCACGTTCTTGGCGGTCTCGACGTCCATCTCCGCGAACGGTCCGGTGCCGTACACCGTGTCGCGCCCGAGCACCTCGAAAAGGTTGAACTCGATGTCGCGGAGATTCGACTTGTAATGCCCCATGGCGACGGCTCCGTAGTGGCTCGCTCGTACTTGTCGGTAGTTCCATAGATGATGCTACCCGCCGGTAATAAGAAGCAACCCCTCACCGCCCTTCTGTGACTCGTTACTCTCTTTGCTATGTACGGTTACGACCAGACCGGTGCTCCGCCAGGGCAGGGCCATGGACCGCAGCCAGGGCAGGGCCACGGCGCGCACGGCTATCAGCACGCCGGACATGCTTCGCACCCCGGTCAGCAAGGTCACCAGGCACCGCCCCCGCCGCCGTACGGAGCCCAGCAGGGGGCGCCGCCGTACGGCCAGCCCGGGCCGCAGCAGCAGCCGCTCTACCCCGAGCCGTCGCCGCCCTCGCTCCAGGAGTCGATCCGCGCCTTCACCACGGGCTCGATGAGCGCCGAGGACTTCCAGGGCATCTTCTCCACCTCCAAGGTGTACTGCCCGCGCGGCGACACCCCGGGCTTCCTCGCGCTGCACAACACCCAGCAGCCCGTCATCCCGATGTTCAGCACCCTCAAGGAGCTGCGCGCCTATGCGGGCAAGGAGTCGAAGTACTTCGTCATCACCGGCGCCGAGGTCCTCGACCTGCTGCCGTCCGGATACGGCTTCGTGCTCGACATGGAGGGCGAGCACCGGGTCGTCTTCGACGCCAAGGCGGTCGAGGAGATGGTCGACTTCGCGATGCGCCGCATGTACGGGTGACACTCCGCTGGGTGCGCCGCCCCTGATCAGGAGGTGCCCCCAGGGGAGCAGTTCCCCGCGCCCCTTACGGGGTGCCTCCCTCCCAGAGGGCGAGGGAGGGTTCCATCGGGGTGGTGGTTGCGGGGTCCTGTTCGTGGATGTCGAACCAGATGCACTTGCCCTCGCCCCGCGGGTCCACGCCCCACCGGTCGGCGAGCATGCCCAGCAGCATCAGACCGCGTCCCGAGGAGGCGAGTTCGCCCGGCGTGCGGCGGTGCGGCAGCTCGTCGCTGGGGTCGGAGACATTGACCCGCAGCGTGCGCCGCTCGCCCTCGCGGAGCGTGGTGATCTCCGCGACGAGCACCGCGTCCCCGTCCGTGTGGACCAGCACGTTCGTCAGCATCTCGGAGAGCATCAGCACGGCCCCGTCCACCTGGTCGGGGTCTTCCCAGTCGTGCAGCAGGTCGCGCAGCTGGTGGCGGGCGACGGCGATCCGTTCGGGCTGGGCCTGGGCGACGGTCAGCACGGTGCGCCGGGTGGCGAAGGGGACGCCGGCCGCGGGCGCGCCCGCCTCAGCGGGGCTCCGGGCGAGCAGCAGCAGTGCGATGTCGTCCTCGCGCCGGCCGGCGAGCGGGCCGGGTGCCGCGCCGACGGCGCCGGCGGCAGCCCGCCCGGTGCTGCCGCCCGCGACACCGAGGCCGCTCTGTACGGCCTGTGCGGCCTGCACCAGTGCGTCGGCCACCTGCTCCAGCAGCGCTGCTCCGCCGTTCCGTGCCCCGGTGCGGCGGGTGGCCTCCTCCACCACCGCGCGGATCCGTGCCCAGCCCGTCTCCAGGTCGTGCCCGCCGGTCTCGATCAGCCCGTCGGTGCACATCAGCAGCCGCTCTCCCGGCTCCAGCACCAGCCGGGTGACGGGATAGTCGGGGTCCGGCTCGATGCCCAGCGGGAGGCCGCCGGCCGTGGCGCGGACCAGCATCGGGCCGTCCGGAAGCTGTACGGCCAGGTCGGGGTGGCCGGCGCGGGCCACGTCCAGGACGCCGGTCTCCGGGTCGACCTCGGCGTAGAGGCAGGTGGCGAAGCGTGGCTCGGCGTGGTCGGGCTCGCTCTCGTCGCCGGTCGCGGCGGGGTGCGGCAGGCCGACGGTCTCGTCGGCGGGCGCGGTGGGCGGAGGCGCGTTGACACGTTCGCCCGCGCTCATCCCGTGCAGGAAGCGGGAGGCGCGGGCGAGCACCGCGTCCGGGTGGTGCCCCTCGGCCGCGTAGGCGCGCACCGCCACCCTCAACTGGCCCATGATGCCTGCGGCGCGTACGTCGTGGCCCTGGACGTCGCCGATGACCAGCGCGGTACGCCCCGAGGGCAGCGGGATCACGTCGTACCAGTCGCCGCCGACCTGCAGCCCGCCCCCGGTCGGCACATAGCGGGCCGCCAGGTCCATACCGGGGACGGCGGGACTCTGCGCGGGCCGCATCACCCGCTGCAGCCGGGCCGCCAGCTCGCGCTCCGACTCGTTCAGCATGGCCCGCGAGAGCGACTGCGCCAGCATCCGTGCGACCGTCGTCAGCACGGCGCGCTCGTCCGGGGTGAAGGCCACGGGCTGCGCGAAGGCCGTCATCCAGGCGCCGATGGTGCGCCCCGCGACGGTCAGCGGCAGAAAGGCCCACGCGGCGTGGCCGGGCTGGGTCTCGGCGGGGCGGGCGGCGGGGAAGCGTTCGGCGTACTCCTGCGGGGAGTGCAGATACAGCGCCCGGCCGCCCCGTACCGCCTCGGCCGCCGGGTCCTGGTCCGCCAGGTGCAGCCGGGAGCCGCTGCCGCGCGGCCCGTAGCCGCCACCGGGCACATAAGGGTGGCCGGGCCGCGCCGGGGCGCCGGGCGAGGCGCCGTAGACGGTGAGCTGTTCGCCGCTGACGACGAAGACGGCCAGCGCCTCCGGGGAGAAGCCGGGCATGGCCAGTGACGAGGCGACCCGCAGCACGTCGGCCGTGCTGTGGGCCTCGGCGAGTGCGCGCCCGGTGTCCAGCAGGAACGCCTCCCGGTTGCGCCGCCAGTCCCACTCGGCCATCGGGCCGCGGTCCGCACCGCCGGGCCCGCCGGGCCCCCCGGGAGTGGCGGGGGCCTCCGGGGCGGCGCCGGGGGCGGCCGGTGCCGTGCGGCGGCGGGCTTCCGTGGCGCTCTCCGGCTCGGGCACCTCGTAGAGCAGACCGGTGAGGGCTGCGGCGGACTCCGGCGCTCTCGGGCGCCGCGCGGCGGCGTCGGGGCTGCCGGGGCTCTCCGGTCCGCTCCGCCCGCCCGGGCCCCGGGGGCCGGCCGTGGGTACGGGGCGTACGACCACGCGGACGGTCCGCTCCACCCGCCCCTGGCCGTCCACCACCCGCAGCAGCGCCTCGGCGGGCGTGTCCTCGGCGAGGGCCAGGGTGACGATGTTCTGGAAGCCGATGTAGTCCACGGCGTGCAGGTGGGAGCGGACCGCGCTGCCGGAGAGCGTGAGGTGGGTGTCCGTGCGGGGGGTGTCGGCGTATGCACGGGCCTGAGCGGCCTCGTCAGCGACGCCGAGCAGGCGGGCGGCGCGGGAGTCGAGCGTCACCAGACCTGTGGCGTTGTCCCAGGCCCAGAGCCCGGCGCCGAGGGCCGCCAAGGCGTCAACGGTGCGCATTGCACCACTTTATGCAGAGTTGATGGGTTGCGGAAACGGGGGCGAAGCAGGGTAGCCCAGGGCGGTAGTCTGAGGGGTATTCCACTGTGACCCTTGAGCCGAACGACTTGGATGAATGATGCATCGGTACCGGTCCCACACCTGCGGCGAGCTTCGCGCCACGGACGTCGGCACTGACGTCCGGCTGAGCGGCTGGCTGCACAATCGCCGGAACCTGGGCGGCATCCTCTTCATCGATCTTCGCGACCACTACGGCATCGTCCAGCTCGTGGTCCGCGACGAGGCGAGCGAGATCAACCACCGGCTCAGCTCGCTGGCCAAGGAGAGCGTCCTCCGTATCGACGGCAAGGTCACCGCGCGTGGCGAGGAGAACATCAACCCCGAGCTGCCCACCGGTGAGATCGAGGTCGAGGTCGCCCAGGTGGAGGTGCTGGGCGGCGCAGAGCAGATCCCCTTCACCATCAACGCCGAGGACGGCGTCAACGAGGAGCGGCGCCTGGAGTACCGCTTCCTCGACCTGCGCCGCGAGCGCATGCACCGTAACGTGATGCTGCGCAGCAAGGTCATCGCCGCCATCCGCGAGAAGATGGTGGCCCAGGGCTTCAACGAGCTGGCGACCCCGATCCTGTCGGCCACCTCGCCCGAGGGCGCCCGCGACTTCCTGGTGCCCTCCCGGCTGCACCCGGGGAGGTTCTACGCGCTGCCGCAGGCGCCGCAGCAGTTCAAGCAGCTGCTGATGATCGCCGGTTTCGACCGGTACTTCCAGATCGCGCCCTGCTTCCGCGACGAGGACGCCCGCGCCGACCGCTCGCCGGGCGAGTTCTACCAGCTCGACATGGAGATGAGCTTCGTCGAGCAGGAGGACGTCTTCGGCGTCATCGAGAAGGTGATGACCGAGCTGTTCCAGGAGCTGGGCGAGGGCCGCGAGGTCACCTCGCCGTTCCCGCGCATCCCCTTCCGCGAGGCGATGGTCAAGTACGGCTCGGACAAGCCGGACCTGCGGGCGCGGCTGGAGCTGAGGGACGTCTCCGACATCTTCGCCGGCTCGGGCTTCAAGGCGTTCGCGGACAAGCACGTGCGCGCCCTCGCGGTGCCGGACACCGCCTCGCAGCCGCGCAAGTTCTTCGACTCGCTGGGCGACTTCGCCGTCGAGCAGGGCGCCAAGGGCCTGGCCTGGGTGCGGGTCGCCGAGGACGGTTCGCTCTCCGGACCCATCGCCAAGTTCCTCACGGACGACAACGTCAAGGCGCTGACCGAGGCCCTCGGCCTGGTCCCCGGCCACGCGGTCTTCTTCGGCGCGGGAGAGTTCGACGAGGTCTCCAAGATCATGGGCGCGGTCCGGGTCGAGGCCGCCAAGCGCGCCGGGCACTTCGAGGAGAACGTCTTCCGGTTCTGCTGGATCGTGGACTTCCCGATGTTCGAGAAGGACGAGGAGACCGGCAAGATCGAGTTCTCCCACAACCCCTTCTCGATGCCCCAGGGCGGCCTGGAGGCGCTGCGCACCAAGGACCCGCTGGACGTGCTGGCCTGGCAGTACGACATCGTCTGCAACGGCGTCGAGCTGTCCTCCGGCGCGATCCGGAACCACGAACCGGAGATCATGTTCGAGGCGTTCGGCATCGCGGGCTACTCCAAGGACGACGTCGAGCGCGAGTTCGGCGGCATGCTGCGCGCCTTCCGCTTCGGCGCCCCGCCGCACGGCGGCATCGCGCCCGGCATCGACCGCATCGTGATGCTGCTGGCTGACGAGCCCAACATCCGCGAGACCATCGCCTTCCCCCTCAACAACAACGCCCTCGACCTGATGATGGGCGCCCCCAGCGAGGTCGACGACGCGCGGCTGCGGGAGCTCCACCTCTCGGTGCGGAAGCCTCCGCAGGTGAAGCCGGCGCAGTAGCGCGCGGCGCACGCTTTTCGGCAACGCCATGGGCCCGGGTTCTTGAGCAGGACCCGGGCCTGTGGCATGCCCGATACTGTGAAGGCATACGCAGCCTGCCCGGCCGCCGAGTGGAGGCGAACGATCATGACGGTGCCCGCACTGAGCCCCCGTCCCGGCAACCTGCGCGAGGTCGCGGAGGAGATCGAGAGGGCGACCGGACTGCGAGTGGAGATCCTGGGAGGGAAGCTCGTGATGTCCCCGACCCCGCGTGGCAAGCACGCGGGAACGATCAAGAGACTGTCCAGGCAGCTCTCGCCACAGCTCCCGGATGGGCTCGACGCGTACGAGATGTCCTCCATCGCCCTCCCCGACGACCCGGACGACTACTGCACCCCGGATCTCGTCGTCCTGCCCACTGAGTGGGAGGAGGACGACGAATGGCTTGTCGACCCGGGCGATGTCGAGCTGGCCGTCGAGGTGATCTCCAAGTCGGAGAAGGCGAAGGACGTCACCGCCAAGAACGGCTGGTACGCGACGGCGGGCGTGCGCACGCTGCTGGTCGTTGATCCGCGGGGTGGTGACTGGGCGCTGTACACGCATCCACGCGACGGCGTCTACCAAGGCGTTCTGCACGGCAAGTACGGGGAGGAGCTGCCGCTCCCGGCGCCGTTCACCCGACCCGTGGACACCTCGTGCCTCCCGTTGTACGGGGACGGCGCCCGGCCCGCCTGACAACGCGTGAGCCCCGCCCTCGGGGGCGGGGCTCGGAGCACGACCGGGCGGGCGCTGCTACTTCGTCTCCTCCAGCCGCGGGAAGAGCGCCGCGCCCTTGGTGACGGTGGTGCCCGCCGGGAGGCGGCCCCACTCGGCGGCGTCGGCGACGCGCTGCTCGGACAGCGGGCCGAGGGCCGGCTCGGCGCCGAGGGACTCCCACAGCTTGGCGCTGGAGTCGGGCATCACCGGGTTGAGGAGCACGGCGCAGGCGCGGAGGGCCTCGGCGGCGGTGTAGAGGATGGTGGCGAGGCGGGCCTGCGCCTCGGCCGACTCGTCCTTGGCGGCCTTCCACGGCGCCTGCTCGGTGAGGTAGCCGTTGACCTGCTTGATGAAGTCGAAGATCGCGGCGATACCGCCCGCGAAGTCGAGCTGTTCGCCGATCCGCTCGTCCGCCTCGCGCGCCGCCTTGGCCAGTCCGTCCGCGATGGCCTGCTCGGCCTCGCCGGGTGCCAGGGCCTCGGGCAGTGCGCCCTCGAAGTACTTGCCGACCATGGCCGCCACCCGGGAGGCCAGGTTGCCGTAGTCGTTGGCGAGCTCACTGGTGTAGCGGGCCGAGAAGTCCTCCCAGGAGAAGGAGCCGTCCTGGCCGAAGGCGATGGCGCGCAGGAAGTACCAGCGGTAGGCGTCCACGCCGAAGTGGTCGGTGAGCTCGTGCGGCGAGATGCCCGTCAGGTTGGACTTGGACATCTTCTCGCCGCCGACCATCAGCCAGCCGTTGGCGACCACCCGCTTGGGCAGCGGCAGCCCGTTGGCCATCAGCATCGCGGGCCAGATCACCGCGTGGAAGCGGAGGATGTCCTTGCCCACCAGGTGCACATCGGCGGGGAAGGTCTCCTGGAACTTCTCCGGGTCGGAGCCGTAGCCGACGGCGGTGGCGTAGTTGAGCAGCGCGTCGACCCATACGTAGATGACGTGCTTGTCGTCCCACGGGATCTTGATGCCCCAGTCGAAGGTGGAGCGGGAGATCGACAGGTCCTCCAGGCCCTGCCGGACGAACTGCATGACCTCGTTGCGCGCCGACTCGGGCTGGATGAACTCCGGGTTCGCCTCGTAGTGCGCGAGCAGCTTCTCGCCGTAGGCGGAGAGCTTGAAGAAGTAGTTCTCCTCCTGGAGCATCTCCACCGGCTTCTTGTGGATCGGGCAGAGCTTCTGGCCCGCGTACTCTCCCTCTCCGTCGAGGAGTTCGCCGTACGTTTTGTACTCCTCGCAGGGCACGCAGTACGGACCCTCGTAGCCGCCCTGGTAGATCTCACCGCGGTCGTACAGGTCCTGGACGAACTCCTGGACGCGGTCGGTGTGCCGCTTCTCGGTGGTGCGGATGAAGTCGTCGTTCGCGATCCGCAGGTGCTTCCAGAGGGGCTTCCACGACTCCTCGACAAGCTTGTCGCACCACTCACCCGGGCTGACCCCGTTGGCCTCCGCGGTGCGCATGATCTTCTGACCGTGCTCGTCCGTGCCGGTGAGGTACCACACCTTCTCGCCGCGCTGGCGGTGCCAGCGGGTGAGCACGTCGCCTGCGACGGTCGTATAGGCGTGGCCCAGGTGGGGAGCGTCGTTCACGTAGTAAATGGGGGTCGAGACGTAGTACGTCCCAGGTCCCGTCTGCTCTGATCCAGTGGCCGCCATACCCGAATCCTATCGGCCGCGTGCCACCCCTTTCCCCGCGCCGTTTCCGGCCACGCGGCGTCAAGGCGGCGAGTGGTGGATCACCCCTGGTGGGTGGCGGTCGCAGGAGAAGAACAACAGTCATCGAACGGCTACATGCGTGCACGAAGACGGCGACGAACGCTCAATACCGCGCGTGAGACGGGCACGATACGGCGTGGGCTGAGCGTTGGCCCCTTGACGGGGACGCTGACCGCGGCACGGGCCGCTCCGCCGAGGGGGCGACGCACGGTGATGAGCTCGGCGCGTCATGTGCAATGTGGCGGTCCAGCGACGACAGTGACGGCGAAGGAGGTGGCAGCGTGCACTCCGAGGGGCCCAACCCGGGCACGTGTTGCCGCTGCGATCTGCCGGTGCGGCACCGGGCCCTGATCGCGATCATCGAGACGGGCTCCGGGCCCGGCGGCAGCGCGTACGCGTGTCTGCCCTGTGCCCGCGACTATGCGAAGACCTCGCTCGCCCCGGAGTGGATCGGTGAGACCATCGCGCACGCGGAGGCCATGCGGCTCGCGTTCGACGAGTAGCCGCGCCCCGAGCGGTCGTGCCCCCACAATCAGAAAGAAACCCGCAGCCCGCAACGGCGGGACAGCGGCCCCCCTCCCCGGCGCGGCAAGCCCGCAGGGGCAACGTATTCACCCGCGGTTCACTCCGAGGTCGCCCCTGCGCGTACCCGTGCCCATAGCGTCACGGCGGCGTACGGCGTACAAGACCGGAGGAACGACGATGCGAAAGCCGCTGCCGCTGCTCACCTCCCACCCCACGGGAAGATCAGCGATGACCTGCCGCTACCGCTGCGGCGACGCCTGCTTCCACGAGGTGCCCAACACCAGCTCGAACGAGTACGTGGGCGACGTCATCGCTCGTGCCCTCTCGCGCCGGTCGGTGCTGCGTGCCGGTGCCGTCGTCGGCGCCGCCGCTGTGGGCACCGGGCTGACCGGTCCCGGTGCCGAGTCGGCCGCGGCCGCCGTACCGGCAGGCAAGGGCCACAAGCACGGCAGGACGGGAAGGGCGGCGAAGGGCCTGCGGTTCGAGCCGGTCGCGCCGAACACCGCCGACAAGGTCACCGTCCCCGAGGGGTACGGGCAGAACATCGTCATCCGGTGGGGTGAGCCGATCCTGCGCGGGGCGCCGGACTTCGACCCGGAGCGGCAGAGCGCCAAGGCGCAGGCCGGGCAGTTCGGCTACAACAACGACTTCCTCACGCTGCTGCCGCTGGGATCCCGGCACCGTGGCCATGGCGCCGACCAGCTCCTGGTGGCAAACCACGAGTACACCGACGAGGAGCTGATGTTCTCCGGGTACGACCCGGAGAAGCCCACCCGCGAGCAGGTGGAGATCGCCTGGGCCGCGCACGGACTGTCCGTGGTCGCCGTCGCAGGCGAGCGGCGTACCGGCGCGCTGCGTGCCGTACCGCGCCACCCGCTCAACCGCCGGATCACCGCCACCACGCCGTTCGAGCTGACCGGCCCGGCGGCCGGCGGCGAGCTGCTGCGCACCGAGGCCGACCCGCGCGGGCGCCGGGTGCTGGGCACGCTCAACAACTGCTCGGGCGGCACCACCCCCTGGGGCACGGTGCTCTCCGGCGAGGAGAACTTCAACCAGTACTTCGCCAACGCCGAGAAGGTGACCGACCCCGAGCGGGCCGCCACCCTCAAGCGCTACGGCGTCACGGGCGGGGCCAGTGAGCGGCGCTGGGAACAGTTCGACGAGCGCTTCGACCTGACCAAGGAGCCCAACGAGGTGCACCGCTTCGGCTGGGTGGTCGAGCTGGACCCGTACGACCCCGACTCCACGCCGCGCAAGCACACCTCGCTCGGCCGCTTCAAGCACGAGGCGGCCCAGCCGCGGCTGTCCCGGGACGGGCACGCGGTCGTCTACATGGGCGACGACGAGCGCTTCGACTACTTCTACAAGTTCGTCTCCAAGAAGACGATGCGCCGTGGGAGGAGTGCCGAGGACCGCCGCCACAACATGTCGCTGCTGGACGAGGGCACCCTGTATGTCGCCAAGCTGACCGGCGACAGCCCGGCCGACGAGATCGACGGCAAGGGCACGCTGCCCGAGGACGGCGAGTTCGACGGCGCGGGCACATGGATTCCGCTGGCCAGCGGCGACCGCTCCTTCGTCGAGGGCATGACGGCCGAGGAGGTGTACGTCTTCACCCGGCTGGCCGCCGACAAGGCCGGCGCCACCAAGATGGACCGCCCCGAGGACATCGAGCCCAGCCCGCGCACCGGCCGGGTGTATGTGGCGCTGACCAACAACACCGACCGCGGCAAGGACGGCAAGCCGGGCCCTGACGAGGCCAACCCGCGCAACGCCAACAAGCACGGTCAGGTACTGGAGCTCACCGAGCGGCACAACGATCCCACCTCGCGGGCCTTCTCCTGGCGGCTCTTCCTGGTCTGCGGCGACCCCGAGGACCCGGGCACCTACTTCGGCGGGTTCCCCAAGGACCAGGTCAGCCCGATCTCCTGCCCGGACAATGTCACCTTCGACGACTTCGGCAACCTGTGGATCTCCACGGACGGCAACAAGCTCGGCTCCCACGACGGGCTGTTCGGCGTCGCCACGGCGGGGGCGCGGCAGGGTGAGGTGCGGCAATTCCTGACCGTGCCGACGGGTGCTGAGACCTGCGGTCCGCTGGTGCAGGACCGTCGGGTGCTGGTTGCGGTGCAGCACCCCGGGGAGGTGGACGGGGCTTCGGTGGAGAAGCCCGCGTCCACCTGGCCGGATGGGCCGGGTACGTATGTCCGTCCGGCGGTGGTGGCTGTGTGGCCGGAGGACGGGTCCCGGGTGGGGCGGTAAGGGCCGCTCCGGGAGCACCGGGGCATGTGCGGGCGCCGCACCACGCGCGGTGGCGGCGTCCGCACCCGCATGCCAGGGTTAAAGACGGCAAGGAGTGCAAAGGGGACAGAAGACTCGAACCGTTGCGGGTGCAGCCATGGAGCGAACCAGGATTCTGATCGTCGGCGGCGGCTTCGCCGGAGTCGAGTGCGCACGCGGACTGGAGCGTGGTCTGCGGCCCGAAGAGGCCGAGATCAGCCTCGTCACCCCCGCCAGCTACGAGCTCTACCTCCCCCTGCTGCCCCAGGTCGCGGCCGGAGTGCTCACCCCCCAGTCGGTCGCGCCACCGCTGCGCCGGCTGGTGCACCGGACCTCCATCATCCCGGGCATGGTCATCGGCATCGACCCGCACAACCGGATGTGTGTGATCCGGCTGATCAGCGGCGAGACCGTCAACCAGCGCTACGACCGGCTGGTCCTCACCCCCGGCAGCGTCACCCGCAGCCTCGACATCCCCGGCCTGAACGAGCAGGCGCGCGGTATGAAGACCCTGGCCGAGGCGGCGTACGTACGCGACCATGTGATCGCCCAGCTCGACCTGGCGGCGGCCAGCAGCAACGAGCAGGAGCGCAAGGAACGGCTGCAGTTCGTCGTGGTCGGCGGCGGCTACGCGGGCACCGAGACGGTCGCCTGCCTCCAGCGGCTCACCAACTCCGCCGCCAAGCGCTATCCGCGGCTCGACCCCGACCTGATCAGATGGCATCTGCTGGACATCGCACCCAAGCTGATGCCCGAGCTCGGCACCAAGCTCGGGCGGCGCGCCCAGCAGATCCTGCGCGAGCGCGGCACCGACGTCTCCCTGGGGGTCTCCGTCGCCAAGGCGGAGGAGCGCCGGATCACCCTCACCGACAACCGGGTGCTGCCCTCCCGCACCCTGATCTGGACGGCGGGCGTCGCCGCCAGCCCGCTGATCGGCACCCTGGACGCGGAGACGATCAAGGGGCGGCTGGTCGTCAACGCCGACTTCACGGTGCCGGGCCACCCGGGCGTCTACGCGCTGGGTGACGCGGCGGCCGTGCCCGACCTGACGAAGGTCGGCGGCGCGGTGTGTCCGCCCACCGCGCAGCACGCCAGCCGGCAGGGCAAGCACATGGCACGCAACCTGGTCGCCGCGCTGCGCGGCGAACCCATGTCGCCCTACCGGCACAAGGACCTCGGCCTGGTCGTGGACCTCGGCGGCATGGACGCGGTGGCCCGCCCGCTGGGGTACGAGTTCTCCGGGTTCCCCGCGCAGGTCATCGCGCGCGGCTACCACCTGATGGCCCTGCCCACGTTCACCGCCAAGGCCCGCACGGTGGCGAACTGGAACCTCAACGCGCTGACCGGCGACGACTTCCTGCGCACCGGCTTCCTCTCCCGCCGCCCCGCCACCCTCCAGGACATGGAGGCCACGGACGCCTACCTCACCCAGGAGCGCGCACGCGAGCTGACGCCGTGAGAACCTCGCGGCGGCCGGGTGTGGGATGCGCATCCGGACGCGATTTGCGGGCACAGTTGGGGATGACCGGGAAACGATCAGGAGCCTGAGGAGCCCCCATGCCCGCGGTGCCGGTGGTGCGCAGCCTGCGCAGGGTGGTGCGGCCACGTGTGCCGCGCCCCGTGGTGGATCTGTCGCATCCGGCGCGCTCGCCGCTGGGCACCTCCGTGGTGAGCTGCGCGGCCTACGACCGCGAGGGCACCCGGCTGATGGCGGAGTGCGGCATCGAGGAGGCGCTGGCCTGCGTCCGGGGGCACGGCAGCGAGGACGACCGGGGCGGCTTCGTCTGGATCGGGCTGCACGAGCCGACGGAGGCCGAGTTCGAGGGCATCACGGAGCTGTTCGGGCTGCATCCGCTCGCCGTGGAGAACGCCCTGGAGCCGCACCAGCGGCCGAAGGCCGAGTGGTTCAGCGGCGCGATGATGTTCGCCGTCTTCAAGACGGTCAGCTATGTGGAGCGCGAGAAAGTGTCCACCGCCAGCGAGGTGGTGGACACCGGCGAGATCGTCGTCTTCACCGGCGCCGACTTCGTGATCACCGTACGGCACGGCAGGCACGGTTCCCTCGGCCCGCTGCGCGAGGAGCTGGAGGCCGACCCTGAGCGGCTGGCACAGGGCCCCGCGGCGGTGCTGCACGCGATCGCCGACCGCGTCGTGGACGACTATCTGCTGGTCGCGGACGAGCTGCAGACCGACATCGACGACCTGGAGAGCGATGTGTTCGCCTCCGAGGCCCCGTTCGGAGGCAGCGGCAGCGGCGGCGGCTCCGGCACCGCGCGGGTCTACCAGCTCAAGCGCGAACTGCTCGGCCTCAAGCGGGCGACCCTGCCGTTGGCCCGGCCGCTGGAGTTGCTGTCCGACCGCCCGAACCGCCTCATCGATCCCGAGATACGCAAGTACTTCCGGGATGTGGCCGACCACCTGGCCCGCGTCACCGAGCAGCTCGCCTCCTTCGACGCGCTGCTGGACTCCATACTCCAGGCCCATCTGGCGCAGGTCTCCACAGCGCAGAACGAGGGCATGCGGAAGATCAGTGCGTGGGTGGCCATTGTCGCCGTCCCGACGATGGTGTGCGGCATCTACGGCATGAACTTCGACCACATGCCGGAGCTCCACTGGCGGTTCGGGTATCCGCTGACGCTGGTCTTGATCGCTGTCATTTGTGTAGGCATGTACCGCGCTTTCCGCCGGAACGGTTGGCTGTGAGGGCTGGCGAGGGGCTGCCCCTTGCTCGCCGCTGCAGTCTGCGGGTTGTTTGTGGCTTGTCGCGCAGTTCCCCGCGCCCCTGAAGGGGCACCCCCTGCTGTGCTTGGGCAGTCTGCGCCTTGGGGGTACCTCCCGGACGGAGTCTGGGGGAGCAGGGCTGGCAAGCGCAGCCCCCCATGCGGGGTTCGGTAATTCCGTACCGTCACCCGGGGTGCGAGCTCCCTCGTTGCGGCGGCCCGCGATTCGTAGCGTCACCAGCATGGTGAACATGGCGAGCGAACAGCATGGGGCCGCCCTGGCTCTAAGAGGGGTCACCCGGCGTTACGGGCGACGCCAGGGCACCGTCCACGCCCTGCGCGGCGTCGACGCGGAGCTCCCCAGGGGCAGCTTCACAGCGGTGATGGGCCCCTCGGGCTCCGGCAAGAGCACACTGCTCCAGTGCGCCGTCGGCCTCGACCGGCCGACGGCGGGCAGCGTACGGATCGCCGGAACGGAGCTGACCCGGATGGGCCGCCGCGCCCTGACGCGGCTGCGCCGGGAGCGGATCGGCTTCGTCTTCCAGTCCTTCAACCTCCTCCCCGCGCTGACCGCGCAGCAGAACGTGGCGCTGCCACTGCGCCTCGCGGGCGGCGCAGCCCGCGGGTCCCGCGACGCGGCCGGCGCCGCGCTGGCCCGCGTCGGCCTCGCCGACCGCGCCCACCGGCGGCCCGCCGAGCTCTCCGGCGGCCAGCAGCAGCGCGTCGCCCTCGCGCGGGCGCTGGTCACCGAGCCGGAGGTGATCTGCGCCGACGAGCCCACCGGGGCGCTCGACCCGACGACGGCCGAGGAAGTCCTGGCGCTGCTGCGGCAGTCGGTGGACGAGTTGGGTGCCACGGTGCTGATGGTCACCCACGACCCGGCGGCGGCCGCGCACGCGGACCGGGTGCTGTTCCTGGCGGACGGTCTGCTGGTGGACGAGTTCCCCGCCGGTCACGTACGGGGAACGGCCGCCGCGCACATCGCGGGCCGGATGCGGACGCTGACCCGTCCGGGAACCGGGGTGGTCGTATGACCACCGGACTCGCCCGCGCCTCCGTGCGGGCAAGGCCCAGCGCCTTCGCCGGGGTGTTCTCCGTGCTCGTACTGTCCGCGACCGTCGTCACCGCCTCGGTCGCCATGCTGCGGACGGCCTCCGGAATCCCGCCCGGCCAGGCGCGGGAGGCGGTCGGCGCGATGGGCGCCGGGTTCACCGTGGTGACCGTCTATCTGTCGGTCTTCGTCATCGCGCAGGTCATGGCGCTGACCGTGGCCGCGCGGGCGCGGGAGAACGCGGTGCTGCGCGCGGTGGGTGCGCTGCCCTGGCAGATCCGGCGCACGGTCGCCACCGAGGCGCTGTGCACGGCGCTGCCCGCGCTGCCCGTCGGGTACGCACTCGGCTTCCTGCTGGCGCACATATGGCGGGACGGGATGGCCGCGCACGGGCTGCTGCCGCCCGGCGTTCCGCTCACCGTGGGGCTGCCGCCCGCGCTGGCGGCGGGCGGCGTGCTGTTCGTGACCTCGCAGCTCGGCGGTCTGCTGGCCGCGCACCGCGCCGCGCGGGCCCGCCCGGTGGAGGCGCTCGGCGATGCGGCGGGAGCCCGGCGGGGTGTGACGGTCACCGGCGTGGTGCGCGGTCTCGGCGCCGTCCTCGCACTGGTGGGCGCAGCCGTACTGACGGCGGTCACCGCGGCTGGGCCGCGCGAGGAGGTGGGGGAGCACCTGCCGCTGGTGCTGCTCGCCCATCTGGTGGGGGTCGGCTTCGCCGGGCCCGCGATCGCGCGGGCGGCCGCCGGGGTGCTGGCCGTGCCGGTACGGCTGCTGACGGCTCCGCGCGCGCTGGGCGGCGGCGCTGCCGCCGAGCTGGCGTTCGCGCAGGCACGCGCGGCTTCCCGGCGGCTGTCCTCGGCCATCACGCCGGTCGCGCTGGTGGTGGCGTTCACGCTGGTCAAGCTGGCCGCGCTGGAGGCGGTCGCCGAACCGTCGTGGGTCGATCTGTTCGCGACGGTCCTCTACGCGGCCTTCGCCGCGTGCGCCGCCGCCAACACCCTGGTGCTGCTCAGCGTCGAACGCCGCCGCGAGGTCGCGCTGTTGCGCGCGGTCGGTGCCGGGTCCTGGCAGGTGCTGCGGATGCTGGTGGCCGAGGCCGCGACCGTCACCTGTGCGGGTTTCGGCGCGGGTGCGGGCGTCGCCCTGGCGGTGACGCTGCCGCTGGGCGAAGCCGCCGGTGCCTCGCTCTCGGCGCTGCCGTCGGCCACCTGGGCGGGCATCGGAGCGGGAGTGCTCGCCCTGGCCCTGGCCGCCACCCTGGCCCCGCTGCCGGGCCACCTGCGGCGGGCACCGGGGTGAGATCCTGTGACCTGCCCGCCGCGATTCCGACTGGACGCGCCCTCGTGACTGTGACAGCAACCCTCGATCGCCTCGGCGTTCCCGCCACCCGCGGGGCGCGAAGAGCGGTGGCGTACGCCCTCGCGGGGGTGCTCCCCGCCCTGCTCGGCGTACCGGCGCTGGCGCTGCTCGCCCTGGGCGCGGCCCTGTGTGTGACCCGCGTGGGGATGCCGGTGCTCTCCCTCGTGCTGACGGGGGTGCGCTGGCTGTCGGCCGTGCACCGGGTGCTGCTGCGCGGGCTGCTCGACGAGGACGTACCGGCGCCGCCCCGGCCGCGACCGCTGCGCGCGGCGCACGACGCCGTGGCTTGGCGGTGTGCGGCGTACGTGGTGGTCGGCGCGCCCCTCGGGGTGCTCCTCTTCGCCGTTCAGCTGCCGGTCCGGCTGTACGGGCTGGCGCTGCTGTCGTACCCGGTGTGGTTCCGTGCCGTGGGGCAGAACGGGCACCGCGGCCTCGAACTCACCGGTACGTTCCCGCTGGATTCCTGGCCCCGGGCGCTGGCCGTGGCCGGTGCCGGACTGGTGCTGCTGGTGGCGGCGGGCTGGGCGGGGCGCCGACTGACCGCGCTGGTCCGGCTGCTGGCCCGTACGCTCCTCACCCCGCAACGCCGGGAGGAGCTGGCCGAACGCGTGCACGACCTGGAGGAGACCCGCGCACTGGCCGTACGGGACTCCGCCGCCACCCTGCGCCGTATCGAACGCGATCTGCACGACGGCGCACAGGCCCGCCTCATCGCGCTGGGCATGGCGCTGACCAGGGCCAAGGACGCGCTGCGGGCACCCGAGCCGTCCCCCGCCGACGCCGCCAAGGCCCGTGAACTGGTGGAGCAGTCGCTGGGGACGGTCCGTACCGCACTGGGGGAGCTGCGCGATCTCGTACGCGGTATCCACCCGCCGGTCCTCGACAAGGGGCTGGTGCCCGCCCTCGCCTCCCTCCGCTCGGACATCGAGTCGCCGTCGCTGCGGGTGGAGTTGCGCACCGAACTGCTGTCCGGGCCGCGCCCGCCCGAGGAGGTGGAGACCCTCGCCTACTTCTGCGCGGCCGAACTGCTGACCAACGCGGCCCGGCACGCGCACGCCGACCGCGTCGTGGTCAGTGCCCGCGCCGAAGGCGGAGCCCGCGACCGTGTGCTGGTGCTGGCCGTCGAGGACGACGGCCGGGGCGGGGCGGCCCCTCCTCCACCCGCACCGGGCGGCTCGTCAGGACTGCGCGGCCTCTCGGAGCGGGTGCGTACCGTGGACGGCACGCTGGCCCTCGACAGCCCGCCGGGCGGCCCGACGACGGTGACGGTCCGGCTGCCGTTCGCCGCAGCACAGCCCGCCGGAGCACAGTCCGCCGGAGCGCACGGGAAGACGACCACATGACGACCACGACGCCCTCGACAGGGCCGGCACTCCGCCTGGTGATCGCCGAGGACGCGGCCGTCGTACGGGAAGGGATGGTCGGACTGCTCACCGACCGGGGCCTGGAGGTGGCCGCGGCGGTCGGCGACCCGGAAGCACTGCTGGAGGCGGTGGGCCGTACCCGTCCGGACGCCGTCGTCGCGGACATCAGGATGCCGCCCACGCACCGCGACGAGGGGCTGCGCGCCGCGGCCGAGCTGCGCCGCCGCCACCCCGGTCTGGGCATCCTGCTGTTCTCGCAGTACATCGAGACCAGCTACGCGCACACGCTGCTCGCGGACGGCGCTGCCGGAATCGGATATCTGCTCAAGGACCGGGTGCTGGATGTCGACGAGTTCGTGGCCGCGCTGCACCGGGTGGTGGACGGCGGCACCGCGCTGGACCCGGACGTCGTCGCCCGGCTGATGCGGGCCCGCCCCACGCCGGGGGCGCTGACCCCGCGCGAGTACGAGACCCTCGCGCACATGGCGGCGGGGCTCACCAACGCGGCCATCGCCGCGAGGATGGGCATCTCCCAGCGGGCGGTGGAGAAGCACACGGCCACCCTCTTCGACAAGCTGGAGATCCCGCGGACGACCGACACGCACCGCCGCGTCCAGGCGGTGCTCCACTATCTGGAATGCCGCGAGTATCCGGAAAGCCGCAAGGACGCCCCCCGCTGAAGGGGCGCCCTCCCGGTACGTGATCGCCTGCCGACGGCGCTACAGCACCAGCGACAGCAGCAGCAACAGCACCAGCGCCACCACGGAGATGATCGTCTCCATCACCGACCAGGACTTGACCGTCTGGCCGACGTTCATCCCGAAGTACTCCTTGACCAGCCAGAAGCCGGCGTCGTTGACGTGGCTGAAGAACAGCGACCCGGCGCCGACGGCGAGTACGACCAGTGCCGTCTCCGTCGTGGACATACCGGCGGTGAGGGGGCCGACGAGTCCGGCGGCCGAGACCGTGGCCACCGTCGCGGAGCCGGTTGCCAGCCGGATGCAGACGGCGATGAGCCAGCCGAGCAGCAGCGCGGGTATGGACCAGTCCTTGGACAGGTCCAGGATCATCTGGCCGATACCGACGTCGACCAGCGTCTGCTTGAAGCCGCCGCCCGCGCCGACGATCAGCAGGATGCCCGCGATCGGGCCGAGGGAGCCCGCCACGGTGGAGGACATCCGGTCCTTGGTGAAGCCCGCGGCCCGTCCGAGGGTGAACATCGCGACCAGCACGGCCACCAGCAGCGCGATCATCGGGTCGCCGACGACGTCCATGACGCGCTGCACGGTGTCCTCGGGGTCGTCGATGACGATGTCGGTGAGCGCCTTGGCGAGCATCAGGACGACGGGCAGCAGCACCGTCGTCAGCGTGCTGCCGAAGCCTGGGCGCCGGTCCAGTTCGGTGGTGGCGCGCTCGGGCACGACCCCTTCGGGCGGGGTGGTGTCCACCCAGCGGGCCGCCACCTTGCCGAACAGCGGCCCCGCGACGACGAGGGTGGGGATTCCGACGACGAGGCCGAGGGCCAGCGTCACGCCCAGGTTGGCGTTCATCGCGTCGATGGCGACGAGCGGTCCCGGGTGCGGCGGGACCAGGCCGTGCATCACGGAGAGCCCGGCGAGTGCGGGAATACCCACCCGCATCACCGAGTAGTTGCCCCGCTTGGCCACCAGCAGTACCACTGGAATCAGCAGCACCAGCCCGACCTCGAAGAACAGCGGCAGCCCGACGATGCCGGCGATCAGCGCCATCGCCCAGGGGATGCTGCGCTTGCTCGCCCTGGCCAGGATCGTGTCCACGATCTGGTCGGCGCCTCCGGAGTCGGCGAGCAGCTTGCCGAGGATGGCGCCCAGCGCGATGAGCACGCCGACGCCGGAGACGGTGTCCCCCAGTCCTGTGGTGAAGCTCGCGATGGCCTTGTCCAGCGGCGCTGCCGCCGTGGCGCCCAGCGCGAGGGTGCCGAGGGTCAGCGCGAGGAACGCATGCAGCTTGAACCGGGTGATGAGAACGACGATGACGGCGATGCCGACCAGGGCGGCGATCCCCAACTGGGCGTTGCCGGCGGACGTGATGGGGTCCGGTTGCTGCGACCCCGCGGCCAGCATCTCGGCACTGAGATGGCGCACGGCTCTTCCTTCTTCGCGGTGGGTGGGCTTCTTGTCGGTGGGGGGTGGGTGGGGGTCAGCAGTTGCCGACCGGCTGGACGGTATGCGGACAGGAGAGTGACACCAGCCCGTCCAGGGCCTGCTCGGTGACGCTCTCGGGGCCGGGAGCGACATCGATGACGACGCCCCGCTCGTCGGGCGCCAGCGGCTCCAAGGTCGCGAACTGGGAGTCCAGCAGCGCGACCGGCATGAAGTGGTCGGCCCGCTCCGCCATCCGGCGGCCGATCAGCGCCCGGTCGCCGGTGAGGTGCACGAAGACGATCCCGGGTGCGGCGGCCCGCAGCCGGTCGCGGTAGGCGCGCTTGAGCGCCGAGCAACTGACGACCCCGCCGCGGCCCTCGCGGCCGTGCGCCCAGGCGCCGATCGCATCGAGCCAGGGCGCCCGGTCGGTGTCGTCGAGCGGGGTGCCGGCGGACATCTTGGCGACGTTGGCGGGCGGGTGGAAGGCGTCCGCCTCGGCGTACGGCACCTCAAGGGCCTCGGCGAGCAGCCGCCCCACGGTGGTCTTGCCGGTGCCCGCCACTCCCATGACGACCACGACGCGGTGACCGGTCACTCCGGTGTTCTGCCTCCGCACCTCATCTCACCGTCCTCATCGACATCGACCTCGGCGCGGAGGACACTCAACCCCAAAGGTCACACGTATTCAATAGCTGGAAACCAATTAGTCATACTTAATTGCCGTGACGAGGAGCACGTAGGCTGAATGTCCCGGGCGTTCGCCGAGCGCACGGGGAGGGGCGGAGACGACCGGGAGACGCATGACCAGCCAGGACGAGGGCGCCGACGGCTCGGAGCAGGGCCGGGGGGCGGCGCGGACGCGCGAGCGCGGGCTGCACGGCAGAGTGCTCGCCTCGCTCGGTCCCGCCATCACGGCGGGTGAGTACCCGCCGGGCACGGTCCTGCTCACCGAGGAGCTGGCAGCCCGCTACGAGGTCTCCCGCACCGTGGCGCGCGAGGCCGTACGGGTACTGGAGTCCATGCACCTGGTTGAATCGCGGCGCAGGGTCGGAGTCACCGTGCTGCCGGCCGAGCAGTGGAACGTCTACGACCCGCAGGTCATCACCTGGCGCCTGGCCGGCGCCGACCGGGGCCGCCAGTTGCGCTCCCTCACGGTGCTGCGCTCCGCCGTCGAACCGGTCGCGGCCCGCCTCGCCGCCGAGCAGGCCACCCCCGAGGAGTGCGCCGCGCTGACCGAGCACGCGCTCGGCATGGTCGCCACCTCGCGCGGCGGACAGCTCGACAACTACCTGGTGCACGACATCGACTTCCACCGCGCCGTGCTGCGCGCCTCCCGCAACGAGATGTTCGCCCGTCTCGGCGATGTCGTCGCGGCCGTCCTCACCGGCCGTACCCAGCACGACGTCATGTTCAGCGACCCCCGCCAGGAGGCCGTCACCCTGCACGTCCAGGTGGCCGAGGCCGTCCGCGAGCGTGACGGCGCCCGCGCGGAGCGCATAATGCGCACCATCACCGAGGACGCCATGGCGGAGCTGGACGTCTTGGCGCCGTAGGTCATCTCGCCTGCTTCGCCCCGTAACCCGAAGGAGTAAGGCACCCCCCCCGGCCAGGCCCCTCCACAGCGCGCCGGGCGGCGACAGCTTGGACGATGGCCGCATGGCGCAGCCCTCCGACGAGCCGTCCGACGAGCCCTCGGGCGAGAGCGCCCATCGTCGGCCCGAGCCCTCAGGGCGGGGGTGGCCGCTGCTCGGCCCGGTGGTCGCGGCGCTGTTCGTGGCCTACTTCCTGCTGCCGGAACACCTTCTGGGGCCGGAGCGGCCGGTGCTGAGCTGGACCGTGTTCGGTGCCGCGCTGAGTGCCATCGCCCTGCTGCTGGTCAAGCACATGCGCGACGCCCTCTTCGACCGTCCCGGCACGGTCGTCGCGCTGGTCTCACTGATGTGCCTGTCCGTGCTGCTGTTCTCCTCCGCGTACTTCGTGATGTCGCATCACCCTGGCGAGTTCACCGGTCTGCGCACCCGGCTGGACGCCCTGTACTTCGCGCTGCTGACGCTGGCCACCCTCAGCTATGGGGACATCACCCCGCACGGCCAGTCCGTGCGGCTCGTCATCCTCCTCCAGATTCTCTACACCCTCGTCTTCCTCACGGCCGCCGCGACAGCGCTGACCGGCAAACTCCGCCGCTCGGCGGCGAGCCGCCCCCCGCGCGGGACGCGCCCCCCGCGCCGGACCGGAAAGCGCGGCCCCGGCTGAGGTCAGCCCGCGTCCACCGCGGCGAGGTCGTCCCGCAGCCACTGCGGGGCCAGTGGATACGCCGCGTACTCCCGCGCATGCGGCAAGCACGCCTCGACGGCCCGCCCGGGCCCCGAGTTCACATGCACGAGCGCCACCACCACGGTCCGGTCACACCACTGGCCGCACGGCAGGCAGTACCCGGCACCGACGACGCCGCTCACCGCGCCGCACCCCCGCCCGCGAGGGCCGCCCGAAGCCGCCCCGGCTCCGTCAGCCCTTCGTACGGCACCGCCCAGTACGGCCCCGGTGGCCCCGTCCGGTGCGGTGCCGGAACGGGCAGCCAGCACGCGACCGACAGCCACGCCACGCCGCCGATCGTCGCCACCTCTCCACCCCCGGAAGGGACCAGCCAGTACAACCAGGACCGGTACGGGTCCCCGATGACGCCGCCACACGCCTCTCCGAGCGCTTTGACCACCCCCCCCACCCCTGCGCGTACGGAACCCGCACGGCGTCCCACCACACCCCGACGGGCATGAGCGCGAACGGCGCGTGCGTCGGTGGGGACCAGTCGGTGTCGAGTTCGGAGTGACTGCTGCTGGTGCTGTTGGTGCTCTGCGAGGGCTGCGTCATGGTGGCCGTCCCGGGTCTGCAGGGCGCGGCACCGCGAGACGCTGGTGCCGCCGTACGAACCGCGACCGTACGGTTACGCGGTGCCCTCGCCCAGTGACGCTGTGTGCCAGTCCGGCGACGGGGTAGGACGTGGTGTCCTACCGCTCGACATGCAGCCTGTCGGCCAGCTCCGTCAGGGGGGAGGTGCGGCGGCGTTCACGGGTGTGGAGGTCGGAGACAAGGCGGCGGGTGGTGCCGTGGTAGCGCATCCATTCGGGAGCGTCCCGCTCTGCGGTGAGCAGTGCGTGGGTGGCGGCCTCGTCCTGGTCGAGGGCCGCGTGGGCGAGGGCGCGGTCCACGTGGAAGCGGGCGCGCCAGGTGGGTGGGAGGGAGGCGAGGTCGGGCACGGTGCGGGCGGTCGTGAGAGCCGGGGCGCAACGGTCCATCTCCACCTGGAAGTTGACCTTGGCGACGGCGGTGTTGGTGGGGCCGAAGGGGGTCGCGTAGTCGAGCCTGTCCCTTCCGATGCCGGCGGCCGCCGCAGTCGCCATGCGCAGCAGCTCTTCCACGCGGTCGTACTGGCGTTCACCCTGCCGCACCAGGGCCGTCGCGGCCCGCAGCAGCAGAATGCCCCACAGGGACAGGTCGAGCGGCTGGGAGCGGAACGTCGGCTCGACGCGGTCGGCATGGGCGAGCGCCACGTGCTCGGCGTCCTCCAGCCGCCCCTGTTTGGTGAAGACCCACGACAGCGTCGCTGCACCGATCGCCTCCAGGTGCGGATCGCCCGCGTGGCGGGCCGCGGCCGTGGCGCGCTCCATTGCGGTGAACGCGGCGTCCGGGTTGCCCAGCGCCGTCAGGGTGGTCGCCGCAACCTGGTACGCCTCCGCGAGGACCGCGTACGCCGCACTGCGGTCCTGCTCGCTCCCCTCGTACGCGCGCACGGCGGCGCGCGCGTCCCGGATCAGTTGCGGCAGTACAGCACCCACTTCGCCCATCCGGCCCGCGCGGCGGGTGCCCTCGGTCGCACGGAGGGAGGCGCGCAGGGCGCCGACGGTCGGCGGTTCCTCCGGGTCCTCACGGTCCGGTTCGCCAGGTGCGCCGATCAGGTCCCCGACCGGCGAAACCGCCCGCCGCAGCGCGAGCACCGAGGGCGCGCTGCCGTCCGGCCGCGCCTCGAACGTGACGGGCGAACCGACCAGCACCGACACGTCGACGTCCAGCGCCCGCGCGAGCTGGTTGAGCGTTGCCATACGCGCCGTCTGACGCCTGTTCTGTTCCAGCTTCCGGACGGTGTCGACACAGACCCCGGCCAGCTCCGCCAGTTGCTCCTGCGTCAGCCCGTGCCGCGTACGGAGCCGCCCGAGCCGGTCACCGATGCTGGTCTCGAACCCCTCGTGCATCGCACACCCCCACACGTGGACAACTCCACGCTACCGGCGTGAGCTCTCACGCGAAGGCTCTGTCAGCCCTCCGTGCGAGGATGCCAAGCGGCCTTGCGAGGGGATCGCGTACGGGGATGGCCGTCCAGAGCCACTGAGTCAGGGACAGGGGCACGACGATGCGCACCGTCACCATCACCGGAAGCCGTACGGCGGGGCACCATGAGCCCGCGCACTACGCACAGCTGTTCGCGGAGTATCTGGCGCCGTTCGCCGGGGACGCGCACTTCCACCTCGGTGGCGACCGGGGAATCGACAGCCTCGCGCTGACATGGCTGGCGGAGCGCACGAGCGCGTGGCTGACCGTCGCCGTGCCAGGGCTGCTGGACCAGCAGCCGCCCGAGGCCAGAAAGGCGGTCAACCGTGCGTGGGACCGTATCGCGGAGGTCGTCGAGCTGGGTGCCGACCCGTTGGACGACGCCGCGTATCTGGCGCGCAACCGGTGGATGGTGGACCGCTCCGGCATGGTGATCGGTTTCCCGGTCGGCACCAGCACCCAGTCGGGCACCTGGCAGACCCTGGACTACGCCTCCCAGCGGGGCAGGGCCCGGCTGATCGTGCCGATCTGATCCTGCCGATCCGCCAGGGCCGCCGCAGTGCGCTGCGAACCGCTGTGCGATTGGAGCGGAGCGGCAGGGGCACCCGGGCGGCGGAGGTGAAGAGCTATGGGTCCCTTGTTGCTCGTACTGCTGCTCGCGCTGATCCTCTTCGGCGCCGGGTTCGCCCTCAAGGCGCTGTGGTGGATCGCGGTGATCGTGCTCGTGCTGTGGCTGCTCGGCTTTCTCGTACGGCCGACGGTCGGTGGCCGGCGCGGCCGCTGGTACCGCTGGTAGGCGAGGCCCCTGCCCCCGCGAGGGGGCAGGGGCGAAGTACGCGTGGCGGGCCCTGAGGGGTCGTAAGGTCGCGAACATGGACACAACCGCCCTCCTCACGGACTCCTTCACCCGCGTGAACGGCGAGGTCCACGCCGCTCTGCGCGGCATCAGGAAGAAGCACCTCAACGAACAGCCCGAGCCGCGGAGCAACAGCGTGAGCTGGCTGATCTGGCACCTCACCCGGGTGCAGGACGACCATCTCGCCGACGCCGCGGGCACGGAGCAGGTCTGGCGCGCACAGGGGTTCGAGAAGCGGTTCGGGCTGCCGCTGCCCTCCGACGACACCGGATTCGGCCATGCGCCCGAGGACGTGGCGGCCGTCCGGGTGGACTCGCCGAAGCCGCTGCTGGAGTACCACGACGCGGTGCACGAACAGACCCTCAACTATCTGGACACCCTCAGTTCCCGGTCGCTCGACCGCATCGTCGACAACGCGTGGGACCCGCCGGTCTCGCTCGGGGTACGCCTCGTCAGCGTCATCGGCGACACCATGCAGCACGTCGGTCAGGCGTCCTTCCTGCGCGGCGTACTGGAGCGCCGCTGAGCCGGACAGACCGAAACCGATCCAGCAGCCGAGCCGAAGAGAGGCGCGCCCTGTGATCCCCCAGCGCACCGCCACCAGCTCAACAGTCACCCTGCACGTCAACGACACCGCGCACACCGTCACCGTCGACCACCGCACCACCCTGCTGGACGTGCTGCGCGAACAGCTCGACCTGACCGGCAGCAAGAAGGGCTGCGACCACGGCCAGTGCGGCGCCTGCACGGTGCTGCTGGAGGGGCGCCGCGCCAACAGCTGTCTGCTGCTGGCGGTGGCGCACGACGGCGCGCATCTCACCACCGTCGAAGGGCTGGGCGACGAGGAGCGTCCGCACCCGCTGCAGCAGGCGTTCCACGAGCGGGACGCTTTCCAGTGCGGGTACTGCACGCCGGGTCAGATCGTCTCCGGGGTCGGCATGCTGTGCGAGGCCGCCGAGGGCCACCCCTCGCACGCGACCCCCGGCTCGGTGCTGCAGCGGGCCACCGGCGCGCCCGCCGAGCTCGACCGGGACGAGATCCGGGAGCGGATGAGCGGCAACATCTGCCGGTGCGGCGCATACCCGCACATCGTCGAGGCGCTGGAGGACGTCACCGAGCAGACCCTGCGCCGTACGGACGGTGCCGCGCGCCGTACCGAGGGGGTGTCCGCGTGAGGCCCTTCACCTTCGAGCGCGCCACCACCCCGGAGGAGGCCGTCTCCGCGTACGCGGCGCAGCCCCACGCGCGGTTCCTGGCGGGCGGCACCAACCTGGTGGATCTGATGAAGCTCGGTGTCGAGACGCCCGAGCACCTCATCGACGTCTCCAAGCTGCCGCTGAACGAGATCGAACCCACCCCCGACGGCGGCCTGCGGGTGGGCGCCAACGTGCGCAACAGCGATCTGGCCGCACACCCCTCCGTCTGCCGCGGCTACCCGGCGCTCTCCCAGGCGCTGCTGTCCGGCGCCTCCGGACAGCTGCGCAATCAGGCCACCACCGGGGGCAACCTCCTCCAGCGCACCCGCTGTCCCTACTTCCAGGACCTGACCGCGCCCTGCAACAAGCGCGAGCCCGGTTCGGGCTGTTCGGCCGTGAGGGGCGTCAACCGGGACATGGCCGTGCTGGGCCACTCCGAGCACTGCGTGGCCACCCACCCCTCCGACATGGCCGTGGCACTGGCCGCCTACGACGCCGAGGTCGAAGTGCTCGGCCCGGAGGGGGTCCGTACGGTGCCCGTCGCCGCGTTCCACCGGCTGCCGGGCGACACCCCGCAGCGGGACACGGTCCTGCGGCCCGGCGAGCTGATCTCGCACCTCACCCTGCCGCCGGTGCCGGCCGGCGCCCGCGCCGCCTACCGCAAGGCCCGCGACCGTGCCTCGTACGCCTTCGCGCTCGCCTCGGCCGCCGTCGTCGTGGCGCTGGACGGCGCGGGCACCGTACGGCACGCCACGCTCGCGTTCGGCGGGCTGGCGCACCGGCCGTGGCGGGCGCGTACCGCGGAGGAGGCCCTGATCGGCTCCCGGGCCGAGCCGCAGAGCTTCGCCCGCGCCGTGGACGCCGAACTGGAGGCGGCCCGGCCGCTGTCGGACAACGCCTTCAAGGTGCCGCTGGCCCGCAGTGTGGCCGTCCACCTGCTGACCACCCTGACCGCCCGGGCCGACGACACCCCGAACAGCGCCGCAGGGATCTGAGGAGCCGAGGACACGGACGAGGACACGGACGCGGACGAGGACGAGGACGAGGACAGGACGATGGCTGTAGACGACACCACCACCCGCACCGACGCGACGGCGCAGCGCGTCCTCGGCTCCCCCGCTCTCCGCCGCGAGGGCCGCGCCAAGGTCACCGGAACGGCGCGGTACGCCGCCGAGCACACCCCGCCGCACTGCGCGTACGGCTGGCCTGTCGCAGCGGCCGTGCCGCGCGGCAGCGTCACCGGCATCGACGACGGCGAAGCCCTGGCGCTGCCCGGCGCACTGGCCGTCCTCACCCACGACAACGCGCCCCGGCTCGGCGAGCCCGACGACCCCACCCTCCGCCTGCTCCAGTCCCCGCGGGTGCCGCACCGCGGCTGGTACGTGGCGCTGGCCGTCGGCGAGACGCTGGAGACGGCGCGCGAGATGGCGCGGGCGCTGCGTGTCAGCTACGCCGAGGAGCCGCACGACAGCCTGGTGAGCGCCGACCATCCGGAGCTCTACCACCCCGAGCAGGCCAATGGCGGCTACCCCGGCGACCGGGAGACCGGCGACTTCGACGCGGAGTACGCGGCAGCCGCGCACCGCTTCGACCTCACCTACACCCTCAGCCCGCTGCACAACCACCCCATGGAGCCGCACGCCGCCACCGCCGTGTGGGAGGGCGGTCATCTGATCGCCTACGACTCCAGCCAGGGCGCCACCCTGGTCGGCCAGACGCTGGCCGCGCTCTTCGGCCTCGACCCCAAGCAGGTCACCGTCGTCTCCGAGCACGTCGGCGGCGGCTTCGGCTCCAAGGGCACCCCGCGCGCCCAGGTGGTGCTCGCCGCGATGGGCGCCCGGCACACCGGGCGCGCCGTCAAGGTCGTCCTGCCCCGTCGCGAGCTGTGCTCCGTGGTGGGTCACCGCGCGCCCACCATCCAGCGGCTGCGGCTCGGCGCCCGCGACGACGGCACGCTGGCGGCGCTCGGCCACGAGGCGATCACCCACACCTCGACCGTCGACGAGTTCGTCGAGCAGTCCGCCGTACCGTCCCGGGTGATGTACGGCGCCGACGGCATCCGCACCGGTCACCAGGTCGTCGCGCTGGACGTCCCCACCCCCTCCTGGATGCGCGCGCCCGGCGACGCCTCCGGCATGCTGGCGCTGGAGTGCGCCATGGACGAGGTGGCCACCGAACTCGGTATCGACCCCGTCGAGCTGCGGCTGCGCAACATCCCAGAGCGGGAACCGGACAGCGGCAAACCGTTCAGCAGCCACCATCTCGCCGACTGCCTGCGCGAGGGCGCCCGCCGGTTCGGCTGGGAGCGCCGCGACCCGCGCCCCGCCACCCGACGCGACGGCCACCTGCTGCTGGGCACCGGCGTCGCAGCCTCCACCTATCCGGTGCTGGTGGCGCCCTCCACGGCATCCGTCCAGGCGCTGGGCGACGGCTCGGACCCCTCGTACCACGTACGGGTCAACGCCACCGACATCGGCACCGGGGCGCGTACCGTCCTCGCCCAGATCGCCGCCGAGGAGCTGGGTGTGCCGTTGGACGCCGTCCGGATCGACGTCGGCAGCAGCGATTTGCCCACAGCGCCGCTGGCAGGCGGCTCCTCGGGCACCGCATCCTGGGGCTGGGCCGTCCACAAGGCGTGCCGGGAGCTGCGCGAGTCGGGCGGCAGCATCGTCACCGTCGACACCACGAGCGACGTCCAGTCCCTGGAGGAGTACGCACGGCACGCCTTCGGCGCCGTCTTCGCCGAGGTCGCCGTGGACACGGTCACCGGCGAGGTGCGGACGCGGCGGCTGCTGGGCGTCTTCGCCGCGGGCCGCATCCTCAACGCGCGCACGGCACGCTCGCAGTTCATCGGCGGGATGACGATGGGTCTGGGCATGGCACTGACCGAGCACAGCTCGCTGGACCCGGCGCTCGGCGGCTTCGTCGAGAAGGACCTGGCCGGCTACCACGTCCCCGCGCACGCGGATGTCCCCGACATCGACGCGCACTGGATCGAGGAGCACGACCCGCACCTCAACCCCGTGGGCGGCAAGGGCATCGGCGAGATCGGCATCGTCGGCACCCCGGCGGCCATCGCCAACGCCGTCCACCACGCCACCGGGCGCCGCTACCGGGAGCTGCCGCTGACCCCGGACCGGGTGGGAGTGCTGCTGGTGGAGTGAGCCGGCAGCGGCGCGGTGGCGGGCGGGTCAGGAGTCGGGGCGTTCCACGGGGAGGCTCTTGACCTGGTCGAGGGAGTCGAGGAAGGGCGCGGTGCGGGAGACCCTGGTCACTGCCTGGTTGTAGCCCTCCTTGGAGTAGATCTCCGCCCAGGTGTTGGACGTGTCGACGTGGTGGGTCTTCTCGATGGCTTCGAGGACGGCCTCGTTCTGCTGGATGTCGCGCTTCTGGGCGCGGTCGTACATCTGGGAGGCGATGTCGGCCTTGTCGATGCTCTCGCTCCTGGAGATCCGTGCGTCGATGTCGTAGGCGAGGGCGCTCTCCGCTCCCGTGACGATGGTGCCCAGGGCCGCGCCACCCACCGGGCTCATCCACTTGACCGTCGCGGGGATCACCGCGGCGGCGAAGCCCGTGTTGCCCCACAGCCGCGCGCTCAGCGTCGAGCTCTCGAACTGCGCGTCACGGGCGACGGCAGCTCCGACCACGGCTTCCTGGCGTCCGATGGCGAGCGTTCCTGAGGTCTCTCCGGAGGCGCGGAGGATTTCCTGCACGGTCTCCTTGGGGCTGGCGTCGTACTTCTGGCCGGCGGGCAGGTCGCCGGCCAGGTGGTGTTCCAGCGTCTCGGCTGTGTAGAGCTTCTGGGCCTGGGTCAGCGCCGCGTTGGCGTCCGGGTCCTGGCCGAGTTTGACGAGGAACCGGGTGACGTTCATGTGGTCGTTCTCGTGCGCCTCACCGTCGCCGAAGTTGGCCTGGACGCCCTCCATGGGGAAGAGCTTGGTGTCCTCGGAGCCGTCCTTCATGGCGCGGAAGAAGTCCGGCGTGTACTCGGCCGCGGCCCGGCCCAGCCCGTCGTGCATCCCCGGGGCGAGTTCGATGCCGTCCTTCTCGGCCACGCCCTTGACCAGCTCCGACATGATGTGCGCCTGGTCCTTGGTGTGGGACGGCGGGTGCGCCAGGGGAGCGTCCCAGTCGTGGCCGGTCGTCGCGGAGGCCAGCGCGTGACCGAGGGCCACCCGGGGCCCGGTGGCGCCCTTGTCCGGGCCCTCGCCCGACGGTTCACCGTCCGGCAGCCACCTGCGTTCCCGCAGCGTGTAGTCGAACTTGTCGTCGTCGTTGAAGAAGTCCGTGGACGCTTCCGCGTTGTGGCCCAGCGCCTCCATGTAGCCGGTGAACGGGTCCGCGCCGTTGTCGTTCGCGTCGCCGAAGTTGAGGAAGTCGTTGGGCGCCCGTCCGTTGCTGAGCCACTTGCGGTGTCCCTGGTCCTCCTCGCGGCCCCCGGGACCGATGAAGGACTTCTTGTCCGTCTCCACCAGCTTGTCGCCGTAGTCGTGCAGGAACTGGGTGTCCCACTTCCCCGTCCGCATCAGGTTGCTCATCACCTGGAAGCCGTAGGGCGGCTCGGACATGTAGGGGCCCGTCTCGCCCGGCAACCGTTTGTAGCCGAGGTCGATGACGTCCTGCTTCCACTGCGTCATCTCGGGCGAGGTCGAGCGGCTGGCCAGGGCGAGGGTGTTGCTGAGATTGTCCTGGAGCGCGGCGAGCTGCTTGTCCACCCCGGCCGGACGCTTCTTCGGCTCCATGAACGGGCCGTCTTCGTAGTCCGGCTTCGCCGTCCTGTACCAGAACTCGAGGATGCCCTTGGCGCCCTTGCGGGTGGCGAACTCCTCGGCGAAGTAGGGGTTGTCGGAGTTCCTCGCGAGAATGCCGTTGACCTTGGAGATCAGCTTCGGGTCCCGTTTGAAGTCCTCGTCGCCCGCCAGCTTGAACAGCGCGTCGGCGTCGTTCCTGGCCTGCTTGTCCAGGTCCGCGAGGTGGCCCGCGATGTTGTCGTTGAAGCCCTCGCCCTCCGGGTCGTACAGCAGGGCGGTCTTCAGCGCCTGGTCGGCCTCGGACGCGGTGGTCAGTGCCGTCAGGATGCGGCGGTTGAGGTCCGCGATCGTCTCGTGGTAAGCCTTCCGCAGCCCCGGGCTGTCCTCGCTCGCGGGCGGGTCGATGTAGACGACGCCGTCCTTCTCGTTCAGCAGAAGGTAGTTCTTGGCGTCCTTGTCCTTCGGCTTGGCGTTCACCTCGTCCTCGACGGCCTTCAGATCGTCCTTGGCCTGCTGGATCCTGTTGAGCGCCTCGGACATCACGATGCTCATCTTCCGGGCCTGCCCCGCGGCTTCCGTCACCTGGCCCTGCAGGCTGCGGAACGCTTTGAACGCCGCGTCCTTCGCCTCCCCGTGCCACCCGGACTGGTGTGTGGTCAGCGGTTTGGAGACCGTGCGCTCGAAGCTCGTATGGACCTCCATGAAGTCCTCGGGGAGCTTGCCCCACTCACGCACGGCTTCGCGCAGCGGCGTCAGATCGACGTGACGTACCGTCGTGTAGTCGAGAGTGTGCTCGCTCATCGCCCTGCTTCCCCGCTTTCCTCAGGAGTTCGGCGTGGTCGTCGGTGCCGACGGCGGCACCGGAGGCCCGTACACCGGCTTGTCCGTCAGGTTCGGATCCAGCAGGGGCGAGTACGTCGACAGGCCGGGCCTCTGCAGCCCGGGAGCGAGGGGGAAGGCCGGGTTCGTCGGGTTGAGCAGGTAGTTGTCGGGCAGCAGCGGGTTGTCCTTGGCGCGCTTGTCCCGCTCGATCTTCTCGACCTGCTCCTTGGTCCAGGCGTCCGTCGCCTTGAAGCTCTTCGCGCAGTCGTTGAGGGTCTTGGCCACGGCCGCGTACCTCTTCCTCACGTACGCCATCTGGCCGCGCCACATCTTCTGGAACTGCTTGAACGCCTCGTCGCTGGCGAAGCCCTTCATGGAGCCGGGAACCTGCTCCGTCTCCCGCATCGCGACGTTGTCCACCTTCTGGAAGGCGGTGCCGGCTGTCTCCACCTTCTCGGCGTAGGAGCGCAGGAGGTCATCGGTCACCTGCAGCCACTTTCCGTCTCCCTTCCCGCCGCCCCCCTGGTCTCCCGCACCGTTCAACTGCGTCGAAGTCGACTGCCTGGTACGGGCGTCGGCCACCAGCCCCGCCCACTCCTGCCGGAAAGACATGAATCCCCGCTTTCGTCGGTGAACATCTCCGACCTGCAAAGGAACTTACAAGAGAAGTACCGGTGTTGTCTTCAGATAACCGACGAAATGGGGCGTTTCTCCCGTTCCCGTAACGGGACGGTGAAGAAAGCGCGACCACGGGGAGAAGGGCGGCGAGGAAGCCGGACCGGGAACTGTCGCGCTATGAGTCGGGACGGTCCACGGGAAGGCTTTTGACCTGGTCGATGGAGTCCAGAAAGGGTGCTGTACGTCCCACCCTGGTGACGGCCTCGTTGTAGCCCTCCTTGGAGTAGATCTCCGCCCAGGTGTTGGAGGTGTCGACGTTGTAGGTCTTCTCGATGGCTTCGAGGATGGCCTCGTTCTGCTGGATGTCGCGCTTCTGGGCGCGGTCGTATATCTGGGAGGCGACGTCAGCCTTGTCGATGCTCTCGCTGCGGGAGATCATCGCGTCGATGTCGTAAGCTGCGGCCCCCTCGCCGCCCGTGACGATGGTGCCCAGGGCCGCGCCACCCACGGGGCTCATCCATTTGACCGTCGCGGGGATCACCGCGGTGGCGAAGCCGGTGTTGCTCCACAGGCGTGCGCTCAGCGTCGAGCTCTCGAACTGCGCGTCCCGCACGACCGCGGGCCCGATCAGGGCTTCCTGGCGTCCGATGGCCAGGGTTCCTGAGGTCTCTCCGGAGGCGCGGAGGATTTCCTGCACGGTCTCCTTGGGGCTGGCGTCGTACTTCTGGCCGGCGGGCAGGTCGCCGGCCAGGTGGTGTTCCAGCGTCTCGGCTGTGTAGAGCTTCTGGGCCTGGGTCAGTGCCGCGTTCGCGTCCGGGTCCTGGCCCAGCCGGAGCATGAACCGGGTCGCGTCGACGTGGTTCATATCGGCCTGCGCGCCCTGCAGGGGGAAGAGCTTGGTGTCCTCGGAGCCGTCCTTCATGGCGCGGAAGAAGTCCGGCGTGTACTCGGCCGCGGCCCGCCCCAGTGGCGAGTGCATTCCGGCCTCCAGCTTGATGTGGTCGTCCTTGGACGCCACGCCCTTGACCAGCTCCGACATGACGTGCGCCTGGTCCTTGGTGTGGTTCGGCGGGTGCGCCAGCGGGGCGTCCCACTCGTGCCCGGTCGTCGCCGCGGTCAGCGCGTGGGCGAGCGACTGGTGCCCGCCCTTGACGTCCTTGAGCTTGCCCTCGTCCGCTATCTCGCCGTCGGCCGGCCAGTCGCGTTCCCTGGTGAGGTAGTCGAAGTGGTCCTCGTCCTTGAAGAACTCGGTGGACGCGTCCGGGTTGTGGTTGAGCGCCTCCATGAGGCCGGTGACCGGGTCCTCGCCCGCGTCGTTCTTCGCGCCGAAATTGAGGAACGCGGAGTCGGAGAGGCCGCCGCTGATCCACTTGCTCGGCGGGTCGTTCTTCATGTTGTGGACGGCTTTTTCCTGGTCCTTGTCCAGGAGCTTGTCGCCGTAGCTGTTGAGGAAGTTCGAATCCCACTTCCCCGTGCGCATGAGATTGCTGAGCACCTGCGCGTTGTAGGGGCCCTGGGACGCGTACGGCTTGCCCTTCGCCTCGTCGGCGTGGATACGGTCCATGCTGATGTCCAGCATGTCCTTCTTCCACTGCGTCATCTCGGGTGAGTTGGAGTTGCTGGCCAGGCCCATCACGACCCCCAGGTTGTCCTGGAGCGCGGCGCGCCTGGCGGCCTCGCCCTTGGTCCAGTCCACCCTGACGGAGCCCGACGGGCCGCGATCCTCGGTCCTGGGCTTGGCCATGTTGTACCAGAAGTCGATCGAGCCCTTGGGGCCCATGCCGAGCGTGAACTGCTCGGCGAAGTCGGCGTTCTTGGCGTTCTTGGCCAGCAGGCCGTTGAGCCTCGACAGCTCCTTCTCGCTCATCTCGGGGCCCTTGTCCTGGGCCAGTTTCAACGCGGCGTCGACGTCTTCCTTGGTTTCCTTGTCGACGTCCTTGAGGTGTGCCGCGATGTCGTCGTTGAAGCCCTTGCCTTCCGGGTCGATCTGCAGAGCCGTCTTGAGCCGCTTGTCGGCGATGGCGGCGTTCTCCAGGATTTCCCGGATGCGGTTGTTGTAGCTGACGATCGTCTCGTGGTACGCCTTCTGCTGGCCGGGAGTCACCGGCTTGCCGTCGGGCGACTGCAGATAGACGACCCCTTCCTCGGGGTTGACCTTGAGCCAGCTCTCGCTGCCGTCCGGGAGCTTGGCGGAGACCGCCTTCTCGATCCTCTTGAGGTCTTCCTGCGCGCCCTCGAACGCCTTGAGGGCCTCCGACATCACGGTGCCGATGTTCTCGGCCTCGCCCGCGGCCTCGGTCATCTGGCTGCGGATGTGCCGGAACTTCTTGAACGCGGCCTCGGCGGCGTCACCCTTCCAGTCGGAGGACTCCAGTGGCCCTGACACGGTGCGGTTGAAACTGGTGATGGACTTCCGCAACTCCTCGGGGAGCTTTCCCCATTCGCGCACCGCCTCGCGCAGCGGGCCGAGGTTGACGTTGCGGACGTCCGAGTAGGCGAGGGACGGCGTGGGCGACATCGAATACTCCCCTAGGACTTCGGCTCAGCAGTAGGCACCGTCGGCGCGTACGGCCCGTAGACGGGCTTGTCCGTGCCCTGTGGGTTCAACAGCGACGGGCCGGGGTCCTGGGTGAGCGGGAAGTCCGTCCGGGCGCGGTCGAGCAGGTAGGGGTTGTTCGGCTTCAGCAGATCACCCGGCTTTGCCGGGACGTCCTTGTCCGGCACGGCCTTCTCCAACTCCCTGCGCCGCTCCTCGTCGGTCATCGTGAAGACCTTCTCGACGGAGGTCAGGGCCTTGGCGACACCGGAGTAGAGGCTCCCCAGATATTTCATCTGGTCGCGCCACAACTCCTGGAAGTCCTTGAACGCCTCGTCGCTGGCGAAGCCCTTCATGGAGCCGGGAACCTGCTCCGTCTCCCGCATGGCGGCGTTGTCCGCCTTGGCGAACGCCTCGCTCACTTCTTTCGCCTTGCCGGCGTGTGACTTCAGGACGTCCTTCGTCACATGGAGTATCTTGCCGTCGCCCTTGCCTCCGGGTCCGCCGGAACCTCCTGGGGAGTCCCCGGCGCCGTTCAACCGCATCGAAGTCGACTGCCTGGCGCGCGCATCGGCCACCAGTCCTGCCCATTCCTGTGCGAAAGACATGCATCCCCGCTTTCGTCGGTGAACATCGCCGACCCTCCAGGAAACTTACAAGAGAAGAGGACGTGCGTCTCCCAAGAAGCCGTTAAGAGCGGGGAGTTGGGCCTTGAGCGCGGTTGCGGAACGTTGTGGCGCGTCGCGGAATGTCATCGCCTGTCGCAGCGCGTCGCCGTACGTCGCGGAATGTCATCGCCCGTCAGGGTGTGCAGCCGTGTTTCGCTGCGTGTCGCTCATGTGTCACCGCGCGTCACCGTGCGTCGTGGAACGTCGTGGTTCGCTGTGGGCTTCCGTCGCACCGGCCCAGTGCCCGCTCCACCGCTTCGATCGCACTGTTGAACGAGACCTCGCTCAGCACGCCCGGCGCCGCCACCTGGTCGCCCACGAGATAGCGGCCCTCGCCGCGGTCGACGGCGGGGCGGTCGCGCCAGGAGGTGCCGGGGACGTCCACCGCGCCCGTCCGGCCGTCCGCCGTCGCCTCCGTACGGTGCAGGACCCGCTCCCGCCACCCGGGGAAACCGAGGTCGAGCAGGTGTTCCCCGCGGGTGAGCGCCGCGGCCCGTGGCTCGTCGGGTGCCAGCGGGAACTGGGCCTGGACCAGCGACTGTCCGGCCGGTGCCAGCGAGGCGTCAGTCGCCGTGAACCGTTCGATCCACCCCGGAGCGTCCAGATCGGAGACCACGAAGGCGTCACCCCTGCGGGCCTCCAGCGCCAGATCCAGCAGCGCCGTCCGCCCGCCGGGCCAGCTCAGCCCGGGGTCGTCCAGCAGCGCCCGGGCCGCTGCCAGCGAAGTGGCCACCACGACGGGGCCGCGCCGGGCCGCCTCCTCCAGCGCGTCGGCGTCCACCCGCGTCCCCGGTTCGATCCGTACGCCCATCTCGCGCGCCCGTGTGGCCATCCGCTCCACCAGGCCCGACCAGCCGCCGCGCGGATAGTGCGCCTCGGGCGGCAGCTTCGTGGCGCGCCGCATCCGCTCGTGTGTGAACGCCGCCGACAGCTCGCCCGGCGCGTGGTGGAAGGTGGCGACGGCCGTGAAGTTCGCCGCTGCCCGCGCCGTCTCCTCCCCCAACTGTCCGGTGGCCCACTCCAGATAGGGCACCCCGACGGGCGCTCCGCGCCTGCGCCGCAGCCGCAGCAGCCCGGCCGGCGGGGTGCGGCGCAGGGCTCCCCCGTGGTGGTAGCGCACCCGCAGCCCCTCTGCGGCCGGCACCCTGGCCATCGGCGGCAGCAGCCCCCGCTGCTTGAGCCAGCGCCAGTGCGGTCCGCCGTTGTAGAGCGCGTGCGGCCCCTCGTTCGTCCGGTACGGCCCGTCCGCGGTGCGCGCCCTCCCTCCGAGCGTTCCGCGTGCCTCGTACAGCGTGACCTCGGCACCCGACTCGGCCGCGGCAAGCGCTGCCGTCAATCCGCCGAAGCCGCCACCGACGACGGTGAGGTGAGTGAGGTGAGTGGTGCGCACCATGGGAGCCTCCAGCTTCCGCGACCTGCCCGCTTGCGTGCCTACGCCCCTGCGACGGACGAGGACCCCGGGGATGTGACATCGCCCGGGTGCGGCCCTCGCCCACATGCGGCGTGCGCTTGGCGCTCGTACGGTGGGGGAGAGGCGGGCGCGTGGCCGAAAGAGGCGCAAGAGCCGGAGGGGGAAGGACCGGGAGAGGCAAGGCAGAGCCGGAACAAGCGGAAGAGCCGGAGGAGGTGCGGTTGTCATGCCGGAACTCCCCGACGTGGAGGGCTTCCGCCGGGTCCTCGCCGACTGTGCGCAAGGCCGGACGATCCAGCACGTCGAGGTGCGCGACGCGGGCGTCCTGCACGGCATCAGCGCACGGCGGCTCAGCCACGACCTGGAAGGTCGGAAGTTCACCGAGCCCGAACGGCACGGCAAATGGCTCCTCGCACACACCGGCGGCCCGACCCTCCTGCTGCACTTCGGCATGACCGGCCGCCTCGTGTGCGCGTCCGCCGACGACGAGCCGCACCGCCACGACCGCGTGCTGTTCACCCTCGGCCCCGAGCGCCAGCTGCGCTACCGTGACCAGCGCAAACTCAAGGGCCTGTGGCTCGTCGACGACCCCGAGGCGGCCCGTCGTCTCGACGGGCAGGGCCCCGACGCGCTCACCGTCTCGCGCGCCGACTTCGACGCGGCCCTCACCGGGCACCGCGGCCGCCTCAAGGCAGCCCTCACCGACCAGTCGCTGCTCGCCGGGCTCGGCAACCTGCTGGCCGATGAGATCCTGTGGCAGTCCCGACTGCACCCCTCCCGCACCACCGGTTCCCTCACCGACGACGAGCGGGCCACCCTCCACCGCACGATGGGCCGGGTACTGCGCACCTCCGTACGCGCCGAGCACGTACCGCCCCGCGACAACTGGCTGACCGGCCACCGTGACGCTCCCGGGCGAGCCCCCTGCCCGCGCTGCGGCACCGGGCTGCGCTCGGCCCGGGTCGCGGGCCGCACCACGGTGTGGTGTCCGCACTGCCAGCAGGAGCCGTCGTCGTCCCGCTGACCTGGCCCTGGCGGCGACGGAAGGCATGAATAGCCCTCAAGGCCCAAGGCGGTACCTCTTTCGCCTTAACCAGGTGGTCCGCCGTGGTCGCCGATGGTTGTTCCGCGTGAATAGTCGTAAGAATCGGCGTTATGAGCGGCCACAGCAATGCACAGGCGGGTGACGGAGAACATGGCCCGGGGGACGGAAATCCCGAGCGAAGCCACGGAAAGAATTCCGGCCAGGAGCCCGACGAGGAACCCGGGATGGAACCCGGTCAGGAATCCGGGCAAGACAGTGCGGAGCAGTGCTCGCCGACGGAACACGGACCCTGGGAGCTCCGGCAGGTCCTCCTCGCGCGTACGAACGAACTCCACGCCCTGCTGGAGGACCGGTGGCGCGCACAAGACAGGGACCACAAGCGCAAAGACCTGCTCGACAAGGCGAAGGAAGAGCTGAGAAGCGCCCGCCGCGTACTGTCCCACGCCCACAAGAGAAGAAAGGCCGCTTCGCACATCGCGGTGGGGCAGGTACACGTCGACACCGCGCACAATCTCCTGCTGCGGCTCTCCGAACCGAAGGAGATCGTGGCGATGATGCCGGGCGTGCTCGCCTCCGTACGCGAGGTGCTGCCCGCCGACGATCCCCGGCGCGCCGTCGTCGAGAGAATCGCCAAGTCACCGTCGAAGATCACGGAAGCCGAGCGCGAGTCGATCCTCGATGCGGTGAGTGTCGCCCGGCAGGTACGTATCGAGAAGACGCTTCGGATCAGGAGTTTCGTCAATATCGTGCGGTGGGTCTCGGGGGGTCTCGCGCTCGGCGCGGTCCTGGTGGCCATTCTGGGCTGGTTCTTCGACAACACCGTGCCGCTGTGCTTTTCCCCCGACCGTGTCTCGGGCGCCGACACGTACCAGGTCGTCTGCCCCACGCGCTCGGAGCCGGAGGCCAGGGCCGAAGACGTCGACGCGAGCCTCGCGGGAACCACGTCCCCGGCGGACTACTTGACCATCGAATTCGTGGGACTCGTGGCTGCCGGGATCGCGGCGGCGGCCACCATCAGACGTATCGGGGGAACCGCCGAACCGTACAATGTGCCATTCTCCCTCGCCCTGCTGAAACTCCCCATGGGCGCGCTGACCGCCGTACTCGGTCTGCTCCTGATGCGCGGCGGATTCGTGCCGGGGCTGACCGCGCTGGACTCCTCCGCGCAAATCATCTCTTGGGCCGTCATCTTCGGCTACGCCCAACAGATCTTCACCAGACTCGTCGACACCCAGGCCCAGAACGTGCTCGCGGCGGCCAGCGGCTCCGGCGCGGCCACCGCATCGCGCCCCGCGCCCAAACCACGCCCACAGCCGGACTGACGCCAGCCACCCTTCGGCACGCTCTTTCCGGCTGTCCGAACCTGCCCGAATGTCACGGTCCCGTCACACGGCGATCCGGCGTGAACTCCCGCCCCGCTACCTGCATCACACCTCGCAGCAACGACGGAAGGGAACGCAACATGCTTCGCACACGCTCACGTTGGATCGCCGCTCCGCTGGCTGCGGCAGCCCTGACCCTGTCCTACGCCGGCTACCAGGCCGCGGCGGCCGAACCGGCCCCCGCGGGCGCCGCGGCCCGGTCCGCCCACGCGCCGGTCCCCGCCGACGCGGCCGACGCGGCCGACGCACCGGTCCCGTGCCTGGCCGACTCCACCACGCTGATCGGCGACCTGGACGGCGACGGCCACCCGGACAGGATCACCAACCCCGGGCACACCGGCACCGAGATGACCATCCAGTGGGGCACCGCCGACGGCACGTTCGGTGAGAAGACCGCCGTCAGGGACCTGCTCGGCGCGAAGAAGGGCGAGGACGCCACCGCCGCGGTCGCCGACTTCGACAACGACGGCACCCTGGACATGGTCGTCAACATCGTCGAGCCCTCCGGCGGGGACGACCCCTCCACGGCACGCCTCGCGGAATACCGCCCGGGCCCCCTGAACCGGACGGACCTGGGCTCCGCCGACGCGGTCCACTCCGACATCGGAGACCTCGGCGAGGTCCGGCAGCTCAGCATCGCCCGCTACAACGACGACGCGTACCCGGACCTCGCGGTCCTCAACAACGCCGGTGACGGCCAGATGGACCGGGACGTACGGCTGTCCCAGCCGGGCGGCGGCCTGGGCGACTTCGACCGCGAGGCCAAGCAGAAGTACGGCGAGTACGGCACCTGGGCCGAACCGCCGGCCATGCCCGCCGACGGCTGGCAGCACTTCTACAACACCTGCTCCTGACCCCACCCCACCGCGCAACGGCCCCGCGCCCCGCCAGGGGCGCGGGGAACGGCACGAGCCGCCCCCGGGGGGCACCTCCGGCCGAAGGCAGGGGGGAACCCGCAGCTTGCAACGGACAGGCGGGAGTACCGGGGGCGCTCCCTCGCCGGGACAAGACGGGCGGTGCGGCCGGTAACGTCCGGGCGCATGGAGAGGGTTGAACTGAGCGAGGTCATGGCGGAGTTCGCTCGTCTGGTCGGGCGGGTCGAGGAGACGGGTGAGCGGGTGAGCGTCACCGACGGTGGTGAGCCGGTCGGGGTGCTGCTCGCGGCGGCCGAGTTGGCCGAGCTGGAGCACTTCGGGCAGCGGATTCACGAGGGTCCGAGACCTTGGTCGGAAGCAGGGCGGAAGGGCCCGCTCGGACCGGAGCGGCAGGGCCCGTACACCCGGTACGCACATGTCGACGGGGTGCGGATGACATTCACCCGGGACCGCGCGGTCGTGGCCGAGCTGCGGTCCCTGGCCGAACTGGACTGGCTGGAGCGCAAGGCGGGTCTCGGCCGCCAGAGCTATCTCGATCCGAAGCAGGCGGCCGCGTTCGAGGAGTTCCTCGCCCGACAGCCACCGGTCGCGGACGGCATAGCCTGGATCGCCGACAGCTGGATGGAACAGGAGCCCTTCAGGGTCCTCGAATTCATCAAGGGCCCGGCCCCCGAGGAGGTGGCCCTCGGCTTCGGGGCCGATGCTCAGGACGTCGCAGACGGGCTGCTGCTGCACCAAGTATGGGAACGTGACGCGCGCGAACGTACTGACGACGCCTTCGAGGTGCTCGTGTTCGGGGAAGCAGCGGGGTGGACGTGGCTGGGGTACCACGAGTTCGTCGGCGCGTTCTCCCGCTCGCTCGACCCGCCCCCTGCGCAGCGGATCACCCTGACCGCGACCTCGGCCAAGGCCATCTACGACTTCAGCTACAGCAAGGACGGGGAGTACCAGAACCCCTTCCCGGTCGAGGACGGCGCCGAGGAACGGCGGGACATGTACGAGCTCATCTGGTACACCCCGGGTGAGACACCGTTCGCCCCGGACGCACCGTTGTCCTTCCTCAACCCGCACATCCGCCGCGCGGAAGAACACACGGACTGGACGGGCGGCATCCCGCTGTTCTTCGCCGGACTGGAACGGGCCTTCGGGCTCTCCCTGCCCCGCGACGAGATCACCTCCGGCCGCGTACGCTGCGCCCGCCCCGCCCGCCCTGCTCGCCCCGCCCGCCCTGCTCGCCGCTGACTCGATGAGGCCCTGACCGCGTCACCTGGACCGAGCAGCGGAATTCTCCGGACCGGGCAGCAGGCCGATCGTGCGTTCGGGTTACGCCGCTCGGTCGCTGCGGCTACGCGTCCGGTGCAGGCCGACCACGTCGCCGTTCTGCACGGTGAGCTCGTCGCGCTCCTGGGCCGGCGTGAGACGGATACCGATGTGGTAGTCCTGCACCAGCTGCCAGCCGAGGAAGCCCGCGCCGAGGGTGCAGGCCACCCCCGCCGAGGACAGGCCCAGCCCCAGCGCCACGCCGGTGGCGGGGCCGTTCCAGTGCGTGACGTACATCCCGAGGCTGATGGCGAAGAGGGCGAGTGCAACGACGTTGAGCCCCCCATGAGTCATGCCGACGGTCCTGGCCCCCGAATCGCGCGGGATACCGAAGGCATAGTCCACGAACCCGGGCAGAGCGGCGAGCAGCGCACTGCCGACACCGACGACGTTCAGCGCGATGGCCAGATTGAGCCAGAACTGGTCCCCGTTCGCCGCGTATACGGCGAAGCCCACCAGGGTGCCGGTGTAGCAGGTGACCGGGAAGCCGATCAGCATCGGGTGAACGGGATGACCGGCGATCGTGACTTTGCTGTACATGACACCTCCAGGCGCCCCCTCGGCCGCACGTCTCGTCTTCCAGCGTCACGCCGCTCCCGGAATCCGCAAACGGAGGCTGACGACAGGTCCGCGACGGCCTGCCTGTCGTCCGCGGCGGATGGGGGATGCCGGCGCCGACGTCGGAAAGGGCTCTGCCGCCCTGGCATTTGTAGGATGCGCCAACGCCTGTGCGGGCGCCCGATCCGTTTTCATAGCTTCCTATAGACCATTACAGGGCTCCGGTGCGCGGTCTTGACCGAGGGAACTGCGGAACTTAGCTTCAAACGCACCGGCTCGCGATCTGACGGAAGGAGGCGAAGTCGGATGTCGACCTTCTCCGACCTGCATCGCCTCGTTCGGCGGGCCGCCTGGATTCCGGGGCGTGTGGCCCACGGCTGCTGAGCAGCCCCTCTCCGGCGCACCGAGTGCGGCGCCGACGCATCCCGAATTCTTTCCGCCTGTTGCACATCGTTGCCTGCCGAATTGCGCTCCGGTTTCTCAGGCCGCGCCACCGAAAGAGAAAGTGCCGAAATGGCGACTGGAATAGTCACGACGACCGCGCACCGAAATGAGGATGTGCCATGACAGCGGCGCGGATCACGGTCAATGGGAAGGTCACCCCGATTTCCCCGACCGCACCCCACACCACGGTCCTGGATTTTCTGCGTGAGCGTGGTCTCACCGGGAGCAAGGAAGGCTGCGCCGAGGGGGAGTGCGGCGCGTGTTCGATCCTGGTGGCCCGGCCCGGGGTGAGCAAACCGACCGACTGGGTGGCGGTCAACGCCTGCCTGGCTCCGGTCGCGGCCCTCGACGGCCAGGAGATCGTCACCTCGGAGGGTCTCGCCACCGCGGGTGAACCCGGCACGCCGCCCACGCTGCACCCGGTCCAGGAGGAGATGGCCGTCCGCGGCGGCTCCCAATGCGGTTACTGCACACCGGGGTTCGTCTGCAGCATGGCCGCCGAGTACTACCGACCCGACCGCTGCGCGCACGCGGGCTCGCCGGGCGGCGCACCTGCGGCCAATGGCGCACCTGCGACCAATGGTGCCCACGCGGCCAACGGCACCCACACAGCCAACGGCACCCACACAACAGCCAACGGCTCCGACTCCGAGCCCCGCCGGAGCGGCGCCGAGCACGCCCCGGGCGCCGAGCACGGTCCCAACGGCTTCGACCTGCACGCGCTGAGCGGAAACCTGTGCCGCTGCACCGGATACCGCCCGATCCGCGATGCCGCGTTCGCCGTCGGGCAGCCGACCGAGGACGACCCGCTGGCGCAGCGTCGCGAGCAGGCGCCGCCCGAGCCGGTCGCCACCGAGTACACCCGGGACGACAGCGCCTTCCTGCGGCCGGGCACCCTGGCGGAAGCGCTGCGGCTGCTGCGCGAGCGCCCCGAAGCGGTGGTCCTCGCCGGAAGCACCGACTGGGGCGTCGAGGTCAACATCCGCGCGCGTCGGGCCGACTGCGTGGTCGCCATCGACCGGCTGCCCGAACTGCGTGAGCTGCGGGTCGGCCCCGATGCCATTGGTTCAGCCGGCACCGGCCCCACTGCCACCAGCCCCACTGCCATCGGCCCCACTGCCATCGGCCCCACTGCCATCGGCCCCACTGCCACCGGTCCGGGTGCCACCCCCAAGGCCACCGGCCCCACTGCCATCCACTCCGACGTCATCGAGATCGGCGCCGCGCTGACGCTCACCGAGATCGAACGCCGCCTCGACGGACAGGTCCCGCTCCTGGCCGAGCTCTTCCCGCAGTTCGCCTCGCGGCTCATCCGCAACAGCGCGACCCTCGGCGGCAACCTGGGCACCGGATCCCCCATCGGTGACAGCCCGCCGGTGCTGCTCGCGCTGGAGGCGTCCGTGGTGCTCGCCGACGCGGACGGCGAGCGCGAGGTCCCGCTGGCGGACTACTTCACCGGCTACCGGCAGAGCGTGCGCCGCCCCGGCGAGCTGATCCGCTCGGTTCGTATCCCGCTGCCGCTGTCGCCGGTCGTCGGCTTCCACAAGATCGCCAAGCGGCGCTTCGACGACATCTCCAGCGTGGCGGTCGCATACGCCTTCGACATCGTGGACGGGATCGTCCGCAAGGCCCGTATCGGCCTGGGCGGCGTGGCCGCCACCCCGATCCGCGCCCTCGCCGCCGAGGCGGCACTGGAGGGCGAGCCGTGGGCGGCGGAGACCGTCGAGGCCGCCGCCGAGGTGCTGAAGGCCCAGGGCACACCGATGAACGATCACCGTGCCAGCGCCGACTACCGTTCCGCGATGCTCGGCCAGAGCCTGCTGAAGCTGTACGCGCAGACCACCGAGGCGGTGCCGTCATGAGCCATCTGTCCGAGCGTCCCGAAAAGCCCGTCGTCGGCGTCTCCATGCCGCACGAGAGCGCCAACCTGCACGTCACCGGAACCGCGCTCTACACCGACGACCTGGTCCACCGCACCAAGGACGTACTGCACGCCTGTCCGGTCCAGGTCATGAAGGCCCATGGCCGGGTCACCGCGCTGCGCACCGAACCCGCGCTCACCGTGCCCGGCGTGGTCCGGGTGCTCACCGGTGCCGACGTGCCCGGCGTCAACGACGCCGGCATGAAGCACGACGAACCGCTCTTCCCCGACGAGGTCATGTTCCACGGTCACGCGGTCGCCTGGGTGCTCGGCGAGACCCTGGAGGCGGCCCGGCTCGGTGCGGCGGCCGTCGAGGTGGAGCTCGACGAGCAGCCGGCCCTGGTCACACTGCAGGACGCGATCGCGGCGGGCAGCTACCACGGCGCCCGGCCCGTGATGGAGACCGGCGACATCGACGCCGGCTTCGCCGACTCCGCGCACGTGTTCACCGGCGAGTTCCAGTTCTCCGGACAGGAGCACTTCTACCTCGAGACGCACGCCGCGCTGGCCCAGGTCGACGAGAACGGGCAGGTGTTCGTCCAGAGCAGCACCCAGCACCCGTCGGAGACGCAGGAAATCGTCGCGCACGTGCTGGGGCTGCACAGCCACGAGGTGACCGTGCAGTGCCTGCGGATGGGCGGCGGCTTCGGCGGCAAGGAGATGCAGCCGCACGGGTTCGCGGCTGTCGCGGCGCTGGGCGCCAAGCTGACCGGCCGGCCGGTGCGGATGCGGCTCAACCGGACGCAGGATCTGACCATGTCGGGCAAGCGCCACGGATTCCACGCCAAGTGGAAGATCGGCTTCGACGCCGAAGGCCGTATCCAGGCCCTGGAGGCCACCCTGACCGCGGACGGCGGCTGGAGCCTCGACCTGTCCGAGCCGGTGCTGGCCCGCGCGCTGTGCCACATCGACAACACCTACTGGATTCCCAACGCGCGCGTCGCCGGCCGTATCGCCAAGACCAACACGGTCTCCAACACTGCCTTCCGCGGCTTCGGCGGACCGCAGGGCATGCTGGTGATCGAGGACATCCTGGGCCGCTGCGCCCCTCGGCTCGGTCTGGACCCCATGGAGCTGCGCGAACGCAATTTCTACCAGCCCGGCCAAGGCCAGACGACGCCGTACGGACAGCCCGTCACCCACGCCGAACGGATCTCCACCGTCTGGCAGCAGGTACGGGACGGCGCCGGAATCGCCGACCGCAAGCGCGAGATCGCCGCCTTCAACGCCGCGCACCCGCACACCAAGCGGGCGCTCGCGCTCACCGGCGTCAAGTTCGGGATCTCGTTCAACCTCACCGCCTTCAACCAGGGTGGCGCGCTGGTGCTGATCTACAAGGACGGCTCGGTCCTGATCAACCACGGCGGTACGGAGATGGGCCAGGGCCTGCACACCAAGATGCTGCAGGTGGCCGCGACCACGCTGGGCATCCCGCTGCACAAGGTCAGGCTGGCCCCGACGCGTACCGACAAGGTGCCCAACACCTCCGCCACCGCCGCCAGTTCCGGCGCCGACCTCAACGGCGGGGCGATCAAGAACGCCTGTGAGCAGCTGCGTGAGCGGCTGCTGCAGGTGGCCGCCTCCCAGCTGGGCGCGAACGCCTCGGACGTACGCATCGTCGAGGGCGTCGCGCGCGCCCTGGGCAACGACGAGGAGCTGGCCTGGGACGACCTGGTACGTACCGCGTACTTCCAGCGGGTCCAGCTGTCGGCGGCCGGCTACTACCGGACCGAGGGCCTGCACTGGGACGCGAAGACGTTCCGCGGCTCGCCGTTCAAGTACTTCGCGCACGGCGCCGCCGCGACCGAGGTGGAGGTCGACGGCTTCACCGGCGCGTACCGCATCCGCCGGGTGGACATCGTGCACGACGTCGGCGACAGCCTCTCCCCGATGATCGACATCGGTCAGGTCGAGGGCGGCTTCGTGCAGGGCGCCGGCTGGCTGACGCTGGAGGATCTGCGCTGGGACACCGGCGACGGGCCCAACCGCGGCCGGCTGCAGACCCAGGCGGCGAGCACGTACAAGCTGCCGAGCTTTTCGGAGATGCCCGAGGAGTTCAACGTCACGCTGCTGGAGAACGCCACCGAGGAGGGTGCCGTCTACGGGTCCAAGGCCGTCGGCGAGCCTCCCCTGATGCTGGCGTTCTCCGTACGGGAGGCGCTGCGGCAGGCCGCGGCAGCGTTCGGGCCCGCCGGAGTCGGCATCGAACTCGCCTCCCCTGCGACACCGGAGGCCGTGTACTGGGCGATCGAAGCCGCCCGCGGTGGCGACACGGGGAACGGCGGCATCGAGACCCCCACCGCAGCAAGCGCCTTGAGCAATGCCTGACATGGCCTGGGTGGCCGCGGTCGCGCGGTTGCGGGCCCGCCGGGAACCCGGCGTGCTCGCGACCGTCGCGACCGTACGCGGCCACGCCCCCCGCAAGGCCGGTGCCAAACTCGTCGTGGGCCGGTCCGAGACGTGGGGTTCGATCGGCGGCGGCAACATCGAGGCCGTCGCGATCGACCGGGCCCGGGAGCTGCTCGGCACGACGGAGCCGGAGCCCGAGCTGATGGACTTCGCCCTCAACGACAAGGTCACCAGCAGGCACGGGGTGCAGTGCTGCGGCGGAGCCGTCAGCGTTCTGCTCGAACCGCTGCCGGTGGTCCCGGCGGTGGCCCTCTTCGGGGTCGGGCACGTCGGCTTCGAGCTGGCCCGCATCCTGGCCCGGCACAACCTCGATCTGCATCTGATCGACAGCCGTACCGAGATGCTCACCGACGAACGGCTCGGCGTGCTCGCGGACGCGGTGGCGCAGATCCACCTGCACCACACACCGCTGCTTCCGGAGGAAGCGCTGGCGGGGCTCGCCCCCGGCACCCATGTCCTGATCATGACCCACGATCACGCCGAGGACGCCGCGCTGTGCGACGCCGCCCTGCGCACCCCCGGTCTCGGCTCGATCGGACTGATCGGCTCCGCCGCCAAATGGGCGCGGTTCCGCAAGCGCCTGGCGACGGAGGGCGGCCACGACGACACCACCATCGACCGGATCAAGACCCCGATCGGCATGCCCGAGATCACCGGTAAGGAACCCGCCACGATCGCGGTGAGCGTCGCGGCTGACCTGCTGCGGACCTTCGAACAGACCCGCCACTGAACGGCGCGGCCCCCCTCACCGCCCGGCCCTCGCACCCTTCCCCCTCCCCCCCCCGCACCGAGAAGGAGCACCCATGACCACCAGCACCCAGGAAACCAGCCTCCACGAGTCCGAGCGCGCCTGGATGGAGCAGGCCATCACGCTGGCCACCACCAGCGCCACCAGCGGCGGCGGCCCCTTCGGCGCCCTGGTCGCCAAGGACGGTCAGGTCGTCGCCGACGCGCACAATCAGGTCACCGCGACCCTGGACCCCAGCGCCCACGCCGAGGTCAACGCGATCCGCGCCGCCTGCAAGGAACTGGGCACCTTCGCCCTCGACGGCTGCACCCTGATCACCTCCTGCGAGCCGTGCCCGATGTGCCTGGCCACCTCCCTGTGGGCGCGCATCGACCGGCTCGTCTTCGCCGCCGACCGACACGACGCCGCGGTGGCCGGGTTCGACGACCGCAAGTTCTACGACCTGTTCGAGAAGAAGCCCTCCTCGCTGTGGCCGATGCAGGTCGAACAGCTGGACCTCCCCAACCGCACAGCGCCGTTCAACGCCTGGGTCGCCAAGTCCGACCGCATCGACTACTGACCTGGCTCGATCCACCGGGTGGTGGTGCCCGCCGGGGCGGGCACCACCGGGCAGCAAGCCGAATCAGCAACGACTGCCCCACCCTCACGGACTTCGTGGACGCCGTCCGTGGGGGCGGCTTCCTCCTGTCGGTCGGCCTGGTGGTGCGGGTCTCCGTCGGGCGTGGTAGTCCTGGGAGGAGGCCGACGACTGGCTCCATTTCGCACCGGCAGGCGCTCCTTCCCTACGAGGAGATCCCTGCCTGGCAGGGGTGACGGCAGGGGTGACGGCATGCAGACTTTCCTGCCCTTCGCCGACTTCAGGTCCTCGGCCATGGTTCTGGACCGTCGACGACTCGGAAAACAGCGGGTCGAAGCCTTGCAGGTCCTGCGTGGTCTCACCGTGCCTGGCTACGGCTGGCGCCACCACCCAGCCGTGCGGATGTGGACGGGCTATGAGGAAGCGCTGGTCCGATACGGCCTGGAAGTCTGCAACTTGTGGCGTGAACAGGGCCACCAGGACCGCTGTGCGCCCACACTGGTTTCCGACCTCCGCGTCTTCCGTCCCGGTACGTCCGTGCGTCACCAGGCACAACTGGCGGCCGCCGGGGAACTGCCGCCATGGCTCGGCGACGATGCCTTCCACCGCAGTCACCGCTCAGCGCTGGTACGCAAGGACCCGGACATCTACGCGCCGCTCTTCCCCGACGTGCCGAATGACCTGCCTTATGTCTGGCCGACCTCGGACCGCTCAGGCGACCCACCTTCCGAGCCCTGAACGCATCGGCCGTAACTCTTCGCGTGCGGTCCAGGCCGGTGAGGCGATAGGCGACGAAGAGCGTCTTCATGTGGCCACCCCGGGTCGGCGCACCCGGCAGCGAAGGTGTGTGACGTCTCGATCGTCGAGCCGTCGAGCCGTCGAACGAGGTCGAGTTCGAATGTCCGACGGCCGTAGATCACCGCGCCGGTCGCCATCGCTTCGCGGAAGACCTGGCCGCTCGGACCGTCGGACTCCCGATCGTCGACCAGTTGAAAAGCCGTCCGCCGTCGCGTCCGAGCCCCTGTCCTGGCCGATCGTCCGGGCCGGCGACGTATCCGTCGAGCGACATCGACATGTACAGCCGATTTTGAGCGACAGCAGGCCGACCCGACTCCGACAGCACCTGGCTCACCGTCTCCTTCGCGATCACCAGGCGGTTTTGCGCGGCCCCGACCTCGCACGACTCGGCCACGAGCCGGTCCACCTCATCCCGCAGCGATTCCACCCGCTTCCGGGCGACGACCGGCTCCCGCTCCTCGACCAAACCCCCTCACCGACGGCACCCACCCAGTACCTCCACAGAAGAAACGACACGACGTGCCATCCCTTCGTTTCTGAAGAGCCGGCCTTACACCTGACCTGCGGAACTAGGCGATCACAACTGGGAAGACAGCGGTTTCTCAGGCTGGAGAGGTCGACAAGGTTCCTCCCGCAGGGTGTGTGAGCACGGCCTGCAGGAGGAAGCGGCGAACCGGATTCTCACCCAGCCATGGCATTCAGCCTCATCAGTGCTGGTCAGTCCCCGGTGCGGTACTGCTGCGGGCTGATGCCGTGCACGCGTTTGAACGCCGTGCTGAATGCGGAGGCGCTCCCGTAGCCCACCTGCCTGGCCACACTCTCAAGGGTGTTTCCACCCGGCTCCCGGAGGAGGCGAGCCGCAATGCTCATGCGCCAGCTGGTGAGATGCTTCATCGGCGGCTCACCCACCAGGTCGATGAACCGGCGGGCGAGCGCTGCCCGGGAGACCCCGACCTCGGCCGCCAGAGCACCGACGGTCCACGGCCGGGCCGGGTCGGAGTGCAGGAGTACAAGAGCGGGGCCGATCACCGGGTCGCTGTGGGCCCAGTACCAGACTGGGGGGTCCTCGCCCGGACGCGCGAACCATGTCCGCAGAACGTCGGCGAGAAGCAGATCCACCAGCCGGTCCAGCACCGCGTCCTGTCCGGGGCCCTGCCGGGCGACCTCGTGGGCGAGCACCTCCCCCAGTGAGGCCGAGTGCCAGGCATCAGCGTTGAGAACCAACAGCGGGGGCAGCACCCGAAGCAGCCCCCAGCCGACCTCGTCGGGCCTTTGGTACTTGCCGATCACCAGGGTCGTCGAGCCGCTCGGGCTGGTGCCCCAGGTCCGCAGCCCCAGTTCCATGTCCTGGCGCAATGCTGCCCCGCCCGGGGTGGTGCGCCGTCTGCCGGGGTGGATGACGACCTGGACCGGTGACTGGGGATGATCGGCGAACGTATAGGGCTCCGGCCCTCTCATCACCGCAACGTCGCCACGGCCGAGCCGCACCGCCTCGCCGCGGTGCGGAATCGCCCATGCCGCACCCCGCACGACCGTCACGACACACACCAGCGCCCCGTCCTGGACCCGAACCGACCACGGCGGATCGAGGATGGACCGCTGCACGAAGGCTCCCCTGGCTCTCAGACCGTCAAGGAGGCTCGCCAGCGGGTCCATGGACAGCAGCTTAGACGCACGAGCACGAACACGCGTTTCTCAACGATGGCCCACCCACGCGTCAAGTCGTTGACTGGCAGCATGAAGAAGCCAATGGAAGACCAACTCACCCTGGTCCTTGCCGGAACCGGCAAGACCGGGCGCCGGATCGTATCCCGACTCCGAGCACGCGGGTGGCCGGTGAGAATCGGTTCCCGAAAGGGTGAACCACCCTTCGATTGGCGGGACCAGGCCACATGGGCGCCCGCCCTGCGCGGAGTCCGATCCGTCTACGTGGCCTACATCCCGGACGCGGCATTCCCGGGCGCCGCAGCCGCAGTCCGTTCGTTCTCCTCCTTGGCGGCCCGCAGCGGCGTGCAGCACCTCGTACTGGTGGCGGATCGCGGCGCGGAGGAGGCCGTGCGCTGTGAGCAGGCCGTGCAGCAGTCCGGCACCGAGTGGACCGTCATCCGCACGGGCTTCATCACACAGAACTTCAGCGAGGACGTGATCGCCGGAGCGATCCGAGCAGGCTTGGTGGCGCTGCCGGTCGGAGGCGTGACGGAGCCCTTTACCGACGCCGAGGACATCGCCGACGTCGCAGTCGCGGCTCTGACGGAACCCGGTCACACCAGCCGCACCTACGACGTGACCGGTCCGCGGCTGATGACCTTCGCGGACGCGGTCGCGGAGATCGCGAACGAGACCAACCGCGAGATCGATTACATGCCCGTCACCACCGAGCGGTTCATCGCCACTCTGATCGACCAGGGCACGCCCGCCCCATTCGCCGCCCAGCTGGCAGACCTCATGGCGGAGGTCTTCGACGGCCGCAGGTCCCACCTCGCCGACGGCGTGCAGCAAGCCCTGGGCCGCGAGCCGCGGGACTTCGCCGACTACGTACGAGAAACCGCTGCCACAGGAGCCTGGAACCCCGGATAGGCGGCAACTGACGGGTATGGGCGACCTTCGTCCAGCGCAGACCGCCGCAGCGGCATGGGGAGATCACGTTGCCTCGCTCGCTCCACTCCTTTCCGGTTGCACGGGGCAACAGGGCGATGCCGACTACTTGCCCACTGCGTCGCCCAGTGAGGTTGCACGGACGTCGTTGGGGCGCCGCCAAGGTGGTTCATCGCGTGGCTGTAGACGGTGCGGTCTTCGGGGCCGGCGAAGGCGAGGGAGCCGCCGAGAAGGGCGACGGGGAGCCTTCTGACGCGGATCTGGTGCAATTCGCTTCGAAGGTCTGGACAATACAAGGGCCCAGGCTGGGGATCACGTCCCTGTCCTGGGCCTGAGTCGTCGGAGCGGGCGACGGGAATCGAACCCCCGCTCTGAGCTTGGGAAGTACCGGAGGTCAAGCGGGGAACCAGGTGCTGACCTGTTGAGACGTGGCTCCCTGGCCATTGCCGGGCAGGTCCTGGAGAGCCGCTGTTGACCGTGAATCGCCGCCCTGACGGGCACGCATCGGGCACGGCGGCCGACGGTGCTGAGCTCCGCGTTCCCACGTGCCCTGGTCGCGGTTGCAGGTATGGCTTCGGCTGACTTGGCGTCAGATGGACTGGGTGCCCCCTCCGGGGGTGGCGCAGAGCGCCCCGCCGGGCGATGTCGTGGTACGTGCCCGTGCTGCTTTAGCCGGTACTTGGCAGCAGCCAGTGGCCGCTGACCTCCCATGGCCCCTTGCGTGAGCTTGCGGTATGCAATCTAACGCATATATCGTTGAGAGCATGGATGGGCAGTATGTGATCGAGGTAGAGCCCGAGGTGCGGACTGGCTCGATTTGCTGCCCTTCCGCCTCTATCGCCGCGTGGAGGACAAGGCGGACCGTCTACTGGCCGAGCCCACGACACTCGGCGAGCCGTATTCGCGCCATCTGGGCGGCAAGCAGCGTGAGCTGCGGCTGGCGCTCGACGGGGATGCCGTCCGTATCCCCTACTGGCTCGCCCTGGGCCGTCGGATCGTGCTGCTGACCGTCTTCCGCAAGACCAGAATGCATGAGACTGCCGAGATCGAGCGGGCCCATCAGGCGCAGAAAGCCTGCGAGGCCGAGCACGGCCCGGCCCAGCACACCTTCGACCGAGTCAGGGAGGCGTGATGAACCACAACCAGTGGAAGACGCGTCGTACCAAGCAGCTTCTCGGTGAAGCTGTGGAGTACGACCAGGAGTACATCGACGCACGTCTCGCCGGTGACCTCGGACAGGCCATTTACGACCGCCGCGTCGAACTCGGCCTGTCTCAGACCGAACTGGCCGATCGTGCGGAGATGACGCAACCGCAGATCTCGCGCATCGAGGGTGGAGACACCGTCCCGACGCTTCCTCTGCTGCGTCGCCTTGCCAAGGCCCTGGACGGCTCGCTGAACGTTGCGCTCACAGCGGAGGACTCCCGGGTAACCTTCACCCCGTATGCGGCCTGAGCGGTGCATGTCGCTGCTCGACAATGAACGAACCCCCGGGCCTTCGGCCTGGGGGTTTCTCTCTGAGCGGGCGACGGGAATCGAACCCGCGCTCTGAGCTTGGGAATCACGGGGTGGTGGTGCTGGGTTGGGCGTCTGGCCTGCCTGGCTACGGTCGGCTGGCCATCACGGTTGGCGTTCGTGTTGCCGTAGTTGACCGGGGCTGACCGTCAGTTCTGGCACGCCTATGGCACGCGGACCGAGCCTTTCGTTGCGAACTGCGCGCACGCCAGCCGCTGAGGTCTCCTGGGTCGGCCAGCTCGGCGCTTGGAGCTGCAGGCATCCGGCCGGGTCGCAGTGGTTGCTGTACTTCGCTGCTGTACTGCAAAGGTTCCGGAGGGCAGCTTCCTAGAGGTTCACTGAGGGCAGAGAAAGGCTATGAAGTGGACGATCACGGCTCTGATGCTCCTGGCTGGCGCACTGCCTATCGCGGCGCTCGTGTCCCTCCGTAACAGCTTTGCCGAACGGCACTCAGCGCTGCGTGCCAAGAGAGCGCGCGAAGAAGAGATCAAGTCGGATCCAACACTGCCAAGCGAAGAGAAGGAGCGCCTCATACGGGAGGAGCTTCCGTCTGAGAGTACGGGATACGACGTTCTCTTCACCAAGGAGCGGATTGAGCTGGCCGTACTTGACCTGACGGTCCCTCGTTTTACCAGGCCCGTCGTGATGACAGCTCTTGGGATTCTGTCCGGAACGGGAGCTGGCTTGCTCTCCCTCTGGGCATCGCCCTGATGGCTAGCCACGAGTGAGTTCGTTCACCCCAGCGCTGTCCTGGCCTTTCGCTCCTGTCTCCGGTCAGTCGGGCGGTGGGTGTGCGACGGGAAGCTGTTCGCTGTGCAGCCATGTGAAGGTGCGGTCGGGTTCGAGGTGAGCCTCTCCCCAGTGGATGGCATGGATGCCGTCTTCTTGATCGGCTGTGAAGAAGACGCATACCAGCTTCGTAGAGGCCCCTAGCTCCTCAAACGCTTCCTCTAGTTGGCGGTACTCCTCTGTCGTCAGGTCGTCGTTGAGCTCGAACAAGCCGTCCTGTGGTTCCGGCCCGTGGGCGCGGAACAGCCGGCGCCGTGTGGGTGACGCGTTGGAGGGGAGCCGGGCCTGGTCGAGCGGTCTTGGCCTGTCTGCGTACTTGTAGGGGAAGAGAGCGTGGTTGTTGATCACCGCGTATTCGAATCCCCGGATCTCTCGGACGGACTCGCCGAGTTCGCGGGCAGTGTCGGCCAGGTTCACGCGTACGCACTCGGCGAGAGTGGAACCATATGGGCCTCGTTTTTTCAGCCCTGCCGTGAGGTGCACAGCGTGAGCCCGCGCGTGAGCTCGCGCCAGTTGTACCGGAACCGCCCTGGTGAGTTTGCTCGCCTGCCGTCCGAACCGTTCGATAGCCCAAGCCGATGGCTTGGCGCGACGCTCACCCTGCCCAGACATGCGCAGCCCCCTCGCCGTGTCACCCCGCCCACTAACTGTGTGCCACGTAGGTGGACGATTCACAAGGGCGCGTGCGGCTACAACCTTCGCGGTGGGACGGGCGTCTTCCCATCGCAGCGACCGCCGAGCGAAAGCGGTCCCAGGGGAGGGCGCAGAGATGGAAACGGTACTTGTTGGCGTCATCACCGCGTTGGCCGCGATCGGCGGAAACTTCTTCGCAAACCGGCAGGCCGAGCGACAGATGATCTCGGACGCGAAACTTCAGCTCCGGGAGCCCAGGAAGCGCACATACAGCGACTTCCTGCTCGCCTGTCGGGAAGCCCACGTTGCCCTCGTGGGTCTCTGGGAAGAAGAGACGCAAGAAGCCGACTCGGGGCGCATCGAGCACGCGATTGATCAGCACCGGTCTGCGTTGCAACGTGCCCTCGCGGCCGTGAGTCTGGAAGGGCCCGAGGTGGTCAGCGAGGCCGCTAACAAGACGATGAAGGCGTTCAACGATCTTCACCACACCGCGCTCGTCTGGAACATGAGCGGCGGGGACACTCACGACGACGGGCGCCCCATCGGATTCAGCGGCGACTACACAGGCGATATCAGACAGGCGCTGGATCACTACCTGAAGGAAGCGCGAAAGGCCCTGACCACGTCCGCAGACGGGTAGGAGGGCAAGCTTCTCTCCGTAGGCTTGGGGTCGACGACCTTCTGTTTACAAGCTCTACAGAGATCGGTCGGTGAGGCTCATACCGGCCGCTTCGCAGGGAGAGAGGCAGCTTCAGACCGCAACGGTTGGTGGAGTTGCTGTACTTCGCTGCTGTACCGCAACGGGACTCGCGTGGGCCTTCGCCACTGGCAGCTGCCACGACGGCGGGAGCGCCGAACGATTAGGTGCGCGTATGCCTAACCCCACGGGGCCACCGGCTCACCATGCTGTCGTCCCCTCCGCCCTGACCAGCGCGGGCAGTAGCCGCTGGCCCACCAGCGCTGCCTGGACCCTCCGCACAACACAGACACAGGAGCCCCATGCACCCGCCGCCTCGTATCATGCGGGGCATGGAGTCGCCTGATGACCACCCGGATTGGAGCCACCCGGAGGTACACACAGCCAACACGTTCGATCACGCGACCGTACAAGGCCCTGCGGTGCAGGCGCGCGACATCCAGCAACTGACGATCGCAGCGGGTTCCCTTCTTTCGGATCGCTACCAAGCGTACGCAGACTTCTGCACGGTGTGGGAAGAGCTTCAGCCGCAGATCCTGCGGGTAGCCACGTCACTCTGGATAGTTCGCAGTTTCGACCAATACGCGGCAATGGTGCATCGCTCTGAATCCCTGTTCGGTGATCTTGAGCGGCGTCATCGACGCATCGCGCTATTGGACGGTGATGACGCCCTCTCTCTGCCAGTGCTAGAGGCTGCCAAGCAAGCTGTGCGGGCGGTGGGACCTTACATGTACGCCTGGGGGAGGGGAAATGACGAAGCAATCTCGAACGCAGAAGCCCGCAACTACGAATCGTTGATGAACCTCAATGAAGCAGAGGCTGCGTTCGATCACTTTGTGCAGCAGGCGAGCGCGACGCTTCGTGACGGAAGGCGTAACGCTTAGGGGGTAGAGCTGCTTTTGTGCGAGATATCGGGGCCTCGCGCTCGCCAGCGAATCGGGCTGGCTCTTCGCCAGCACAAAGTGCCCGATCTGGGCCCCCGAATCTTCGAGTGCCGCTGCTACCTCAAGCGGAGAAAGTCAGCCACGACGGTGGGATGGATGCCGAGCACCCGCACGTGGTCACCCCAACCACCCACCGTCATCAGCCACGCTTTCCAGCCTTGATCGTTGGCCCGCAGACGCCTTCGCGAAGCCCCGGCCGGCCACTTTGTGATGGCGGGACCGGCCCGCAGCCCGCGACGAAGCCGGGCGCCGCGCCACGGGCCTCGTCGGCGTTGTGCCTCTGGTCGTGTTCGTGCCGCCGGGCGTCCGCCGATGACCGGGCATGTGACGAAGTGGTCCGAACTCGCCCAACCGAGAAACTCGGTTGCTGCGCTGGCCTGCGCGCTGAGCGGGTCGGGGTCGGCGCGGAGCGGGGCGGAGACAGGAGCGGGCGGCGGCCACGGGCCGCCAGCGCGCGCGGCCCGCGTCAGCGGGCCGCCTTGAAGTCGTAGAGAAAGTTGTTACGCACGCGCCTGGTGAGCTGGCGGGCAGGCTATTGGGCTGACTGTCCAAGTCGCTGCTGTGGTGCGTTGCTTGAGGGTGAGCGTGTGGGGCTTGCCCTGTTCGAGGTCGCGGGCTGCTGTTGGTTGGCCGTGGTCGAGCCAGGCACGGGCCTCTCGGTAGGGCTCTTCGTCCAGCGTCATGGCGATCATCATGAGGCTGATACGGACCCAGCGCAGGGCTTCGCGAGGGCTGTGGGCGTCGTAGGTGCCGAGTCGGCGTTCGTTGACGTAGCACTCGCAGTAGTAGACCCACGTTGTGGGAAGCGGCTGGGTGGTCATGGTGTCGGCCTCCGTGCGGGCAGTGCCGTGTGTCCGCCTGGCGGTGCGAGTCGGGTCGGTTGGTTCGTCTCGTCGGCCATCTCGACGGTGACGGTCCGGCCGTAGTCGTCTCCGGTGACGCGTACGCGGCTGGCCAGTGCTGTCACGAGGCTGAGGCCCCGGCCGTGGGTGTCGTCCTCGCCCGGGGTCTCGACGTGAGGCTTCGTCGTGCTGCCTCCGGTGTCCGTGACCGCCAGGACGACAGTTCCGCGCGAGCGGTGCAGGGAGACATGGAAGCTCCCGTTGGGGCTGCCGCTCGCCGAGTGCATCAGCGCGTTCGAGCCCAGCTCGCTCACGATCAGTGCGGCGTCGTCGGCGTGGGGGCTGTCGCGCAGGACGTCACGGGTCCAGCGGCGGGCTCGGCCGATCTCTTCGGGGAGTCCTGGGCAGGTGAGTTCCCAGATCCGCCAGTCACTCATATACTCGTGCATACAAGTTCCTCCATGCTGGTGGCCGCTATGGGTAGTGGAAGTGTTCTAGATGAGTCGCACGCCGTCGTGGGCCCGGATGGCCGGCGGGGATGCCCCGTCGAGCGCGTCCAGGACGCGGACCGCGTATGCCTCGTCGGCGAGCTGGGTGACCTCTTCGCGGGTGGCCCAGCGAAGGGCGTAGGTCTCCTCCCCGGTGGTCGGAGAGCCGTCGGCCGCTTCGCAGCGGAAGACCATGGAGACGATCAAGCCTGTCATGTTCTTGTAGATGCCCGTGAGGGTCGCGGGGAGTGCGATCTTGTACCCGGTCTCTTCGAGGACCTCGCGTTGAAGCGCGTCGGGGATGGTCTCCCCGGGTTCGAGGACGCCGCCGGGTGGCTCCCACTGTCCGTTGTCGCGGCGCTGGATGAGCAGCGCTCGGCCCGCGTCGTCAACGATGACCCCTGCGACGCTTACGGAGTGGGGGCGCTCTGCGCTACTCACGTTCCTCGGTCCCCTCAGATGGCTAGGCTTCTCCACCGTAGCAACGGTACTCAGCATCTCGTCTAGATATCCAAAGGAGTACACACCATGGCGGCTCTTCCCTCCGGCATTCTCGGGGCGCTGGACCCCACCAGCGACCGAGCGGTCTTCCGGCAGATTGCCGACCAGATCCGGGAAGCCATCGACAAGGGCCGCTTCAAGGAAGGCGCCAAGCTGCCCTCCGAATCGGAGCTGGTTGAGCACTTCGGCGTCTCACGGATGACGGTTCGCAACGCTCTCTCCATCCTCCAGAGCGAAGGGCTGGTCTCGTCCGAACACGGCAAGGGCGTCTTCGTCCGGCCACGGCCCCCTGTGCGGCGACTCGCCTCCGACCGGTTCGCACGTCGGCACCGTGATCAGGGAAAGTCGGCGTTCACCGTGGAGGCGGAAGCCGCGGGGAGCAAGCCCGAGGTGGACAGCTTGGAGGTCCGGGAAGAGAAGCCCACCCCGGACATCTCCGCTCGGCTCGGCTCGGCCCGCAAGGTCCTCGCCCGGCGTCGGCGCTATCTGCTGGACGGGCGGCCGGTCGAGTTCGCCGTCTCCTACCTGCCGCTGGACCTGGCACGCGGTACGCAGATCGCCGAACCCAACCCGGGGCCCGGTGGCATCTACGCCCGGCTGGAAGAGCTCGGCCACCGCTTGGACCACTTCGACGAAGAGGTCCGCGCCCGGATGCCCTCCCCGGCCGAGGTCAAGATGCTGCGGCTGTCCTCCGGCGTACCGGTCATCAGCCTGATCCGCACCGCCTACGACACCGAGGGCCGCGCGGTCGAGGTCTGCGACACCGTCATGGCCGCCGACGCCTACGTACTGGCCTACCAACTCCCCGCCAACTGACGCTCCTTGGGAGCTCTGGCAACCATGGCACAGGGTCGTCTCTCCGGACTCGTACACACCCAGAGGCATACTCGTATAGACGAGTGGGCAAGACTTGTGGCACAGTGGTCCGCATCCCAACAGCTCGCCGGGATCTATCACGAAGAGAGCTTGTCTAGATGACTAGCCCTCGGTCTCGGTGTACGTACAAAGGAGAGAAAACCCTTGCGCACTATCCGAGTTGAAACCTCTACCGCCACGATCCTGCTGACCGAAGCACCTGAGCCGAAGGTGCGGGATCGACAGACCGGTGAGATCGCCAAGGACGCCACCAGTGGCGAAACGCTGATGAAGGTCGGCGTCGTCTACATCGACGAGGGTGAGTCCTCGCTGATCCACGTGACCGTGCCCGAGAGCGGCATCACTGAAGGGCTGGCGCTGGGTGCTCCGGTCTCGCTGCCGGGTCTGGTGGCTCGGCCGTGGGAGTCGGTATTCAACGGTCAGCAGCGGCACGGCATCGCCTACCGCGCTGCCGCTGTCGCCCCGGGCGCCGTTCCGGCTGGCATGGGGGCCTGACCCGTGTCCGAGCTGATGACGCTGATGGAGGTAGGCGGCCCGGTGGCTGCACTGGGCGGCGGGGGTGCCTACCTCCGGGCCCAGCACCCGGCCGCGTACTGGTCCACGCTGGGCATGCCTGCCTCGGCTCTGCGCCTGGTGGGCTCGTACGGATCGGTCATGGACTCCTGCGGGCTGACCGTAGAGCCCTCTCGTCTGCGGGCGCTGGCTGTGCGGGCCACGATGCGGCGGGAGGTACGGCCGGTTCCTCCTCGTCGGGGGATGCTGCGGCCGACCTCGACCGGCCTGCGGCTCCGGCTGCGGCTCGCGCCGGGGCAGGAACCGGCCGACGTAGCCGCGTCCGCTGAGCGACTGCGGCATGCGTGGGGCGTGCACGCCGTCTATGTCGAGCCGGTCAAGCCCGGTGTGGTCGAGCTGCGGCTGGTCGGCTTCGATGTGCTGCGACGGGTGCGGATGCCGCGTAAGGCCGGTGGCGGGTTCCTGCGGGTGCCGGTGGCGCTGCGGGAGGACGCAACCGCGTTCCTACGCGACTTCCGCGCCATCCCGCATGAACTGGTGCTCGGCGCAACGCTGTCAGGTAAGTCGATGTACCTGCGGCACCTGATCACCGGGCTCGCCGGTCAGCCGGTCGCACTGGCCGGTATCGACTGCAAGCGCGGCGTCGAGCTGGCGCCCTTCGCTCCGCGACTGTCCGCGCTGGCCACCGACCCGGGGCAGGCTGCCGAGCTGCTTCGTGCACTGGTACAGGAGATGGAGGACCGCTACGACCTGATACGCGCCCGGCAGGGCATCGCCCCCACCACGCCGGATGAAGAGATCACCTCGGACGTGTGGGGTCTGCCGGAGGGCGAACGGCCGGTGCCGATCGTGCTGTTCGTGGATGAGGTCGCTGAACTGTTCCTCGTCGCCTCCCGAAAGGACGAGGAACGACGGGACGAGATGGTCACCCAGCTCATCCGCCTCGCCCAGCTCGGCCGTGCCGCTGGGATCTATCTGGAGGTGTGCGGGCAGCGGTTCGGTGCCGAGCTGGGCAAGGGGGCCACCATGCTCCGGGCCCAGCTCTCCGGCCGCGTCTGCCACCGCGTGAACGACGAGCCCTCGGCCAAGATGGCGCTCGGGGACATCGCCCCCGAAGCGGTCTGCGCCGCCTGCACCATGGCTCCTGAGCGGCCTGGGCTCGCGGTGGCCGGTGACACCTCTGGTGGCTGGTCGCGCATCCGCACCCCCCACCTGTCCTTGGCTGATGCCGCCGCCCGCTGTGAGCGCACCGCGCACCTGGCGCCGGACCTGCCTGCACTCAAGCCGTTCCGGCCCGCCGCCCCGGCTGTCTCGTCAACGTCGCTGACCAAGACCCGGCCCGCTACCGCCTGACCTTCCACTCTCCGACTCGGCCGGCGCGCCTGCCCTCGCGCCAACTCCCTACCCCTCCCATGCCGAAAACGAAAGGAGGTGCCACCCATGCGCGCGCACCTCGCCCGCGTAGATGCCGTGCTCGTACAGGCGGTCATCGCTGCTGCGCTGTCCTTCGCGCACCTGCACGACCTGGCCTCGGCGGCCGGGCAAGACGGCTGGAAAGCCTGGGCCTACCCGGTGTCGGTTGACCTTCTGCTTGTGGCTGCCTGGCGTCGGCTGCGCTCGGGTCGTGACCGGGCGGCGGGCTGGTGCTGGTTCCTCGTCGCCCTCACGGCCTCCCTGGGCGCCAACATCGCCACTGCCGGACTCCTCGACCTGGGCGACGTGCCCGACTGGCTCCGCATCCTCGTCGCCGGGTGGCCTGCGCTGGCCTTCCTCGGCGGAACCCTCCTCGCCCACAGCAGTACGACACCGGCCGCTGACGCTGCCCCGGAGGCGGAGCCCGCCCTGACGGTCGAACCAGTGCACCCGGACCCGGCTCCCGCGTCCTCGGCTGCCGTCCCAACCGCCCTCATCGAGCACGCACGCAAGATCGCCGACGCCCACCAGACGCGCACCGGCGCCCCCATCGATGCTGACACCCTTCGCGCCCGTCTCGGTGTCCCTGCACCGCTCGCCGACCAGATTGCCGCCCAACTCACCTGACCGAACTGGAGGACTGCGCTATGCCGCTCAACCGCCGCTTCCGCTCCGTGGCCCGCATCGGCCCCGTACAGGTCGGGACCGCCAACGACGGCCGGGGCCGTGAGAAGCACACCGCCGCCTGCACCGCCCCGCGCTGCGGCTTCTCCGCCGACTACGACTCACGCGCCGCCGCCGAACTGGCCGCACGCACCCACCGCTGCCCCATCCGCTGAAAGGAGTCCCCGCATGTCCGTGAACCTGCCTCTAGGCGTTGTCCTGGGCCTGCTCGTGTGGGGCGCCGTGAAGTTCCTCGGCGTCCGCGTCTGGCTCGTCGTCGTGATCGCCCTGTTCGGCTTCTACCTCGCCGACACCATCCTCGCCCCCGCCATCGACAACGGCACCCGCACCGGAGTCGAAACCGTCAACGGCACCCACGACTGACAGGAGGACAACTGATGTTCCTGCGCCCCCAACTCCCCGAGACTCCCAACCCGAACCTGCCGACGACGACCCAACACACGCACGTCCCGGCCTGCGGCTGCCAGCACTCCGCACCCGTCGCCACGCCGCCGCAGCGGTCGCTGCCCTCGGTCAGCTCGGGAGTCGTCGCTGCCGTGATCGTCGGCGGTGTGGTCGTCATCGCGCTCCTGGCCGCCGTCGCCGTGACGGCCGTGTCCGTCGCCGTGGCCGCGCTCGTCCTGCGCTCGCTCCTCAGCTCCCGCAGCGGCATCCACCACCGCTGAACGGCCACCGGGGCGGCCTCGATACCGCCAAGCATCCGCCGCCCCGGCAGCCCGGCCCCTTCCCGTACTCGTAAGTCAGAGAAGGAGAAGCACCATCATCGCGCGCACGAACCCCGCCCCGCTCGCAGAGCTGGCAAACCTCGCCGCGACCGGCTCCCTGCCCGGTATCCTCCGCCAGCTCTCCGGCCTGGGCGGCTGCACCCACCCCATCCGCCTGGCCGGCCACCGCACCGAACACAACCTCGACACCACCACCGGCGAGATCGGCCCGGCCCTGCGCCGACTCGATTCCGCCGAGCTTCCGGCCGGTGACCTCTTGGTCCGCTGCGGCAACCGCCGCACCACCCGCTGTGCCGCCTGCGCCGAGACCTACCGCCGCGACACCTTCCACCTCATCACCGCCGGACTACGCGGCGGCAAGGGCACCCCGGAAGAGGTCACCGCTCACCCACGCGTCTTCGCGACGTTCACCGCGCCGAGCTTCGGCCCGGTCCATAACCGGCCTGGCACTCGTCCCTGCCGCTGCGGCCGTCGCCACGCTGCCGACGATCCGGCGCTCGGGTCGCCGCTGGACCCGGAACGGTACGACTACGAATCCGCGGTGCTCTGGAACGCCCACGCAGGCATGCTCTGGCGCCGCTTCACCATCCACCTCCGCCGCGAAATCGCACGCCGCGCCGGACTCACCCAACGAGAGCTCCCCGAGAGGGCCCGGGTGTCCTTCGCGAAGGTCGCCGAGTACCAGAAGCGCGGCGCCGTCCACTTCCACGCCGTCATCCGCCTCGACGGCCCGGCAGGTGGCGAGTCCCGGCCCCCGCACTGGGCTACGGCCGAGCTGCTGGGCGACGCCATCCGCGCCGCCGCTACACGGGCCGTCGTTCCTGGCCCGGTCCTCGACGGCCGCACCCACACCTTCGCCTTCGGCCGCCAGCTCGACATCCGCACGATCCACGGTCCCGACCTCGACGGCGGCCAAGCCCTGACCGACCGCGCGGTCGCCGCCTACATCGCCAAGTACGCCACCAAGGGAGCCGAAACAGCCACGGGCACCCTCGACCGCCGCCTGCGCTTCGTCGCCGAGCTGGCCACCCTCAACCTCCCGCAGCATGCTGAACGGCTCATCCGCACCGCCTGGGCCCTCGGTGCTCGCAAAGACCTCGAACACCTTCGCCTACGCGCCTGGGCCCACATGCTCGGCTTCCGGGGCCACTTCTCCACCAAGACCCGCCGCTACTCCACCACCCTCGGAGCCCTCCGCACCGCCCGCGCCGAATGGCGCCGTCTCCAAGCCGCCATCGCACGCGGCGACGATCCACAGCCGATGGACAGCGAGCAAACGACGCTCGTGCTCGCCCACTGGGCCTACGCCGGAACCGGCCTCACCCCAACCGAGCAATGGCTATCCGCCTCCCTCGCGGACACCCCCAACACCCACACCCCGGAAGGAGACGACGCCCGATGACGGACCGGCACCTCAGCGTCGACCAGGTCGCCGAAGTCCTCGGCACCACACCCCGCTTCCCGCGCCGACTCATCGCCGAGCGCCGCATCACCTTCGTCAAGGTCGGCCGGCACGTCCGGATCCCGGAGAGTGCGTTGGCCGCGTACATCGAGGCGCGCACAGTCCAGCCGCGTCGCCCCCATCGTTCTCGCTACCGGAGGGCTGCCTGATGGCGAACAGCAGAGGCAGGCGGCGCCGCTTCGGGGCGATCCGGCGGCTTCCCTCCGGGCGGTACCAGGCGCGCTATCCCGGGCCTGACGGAGTGATGAGGCCAGCGCCATTCACCTTCGAGACGACAGGCGACGCTGACGACTGGCTTGCCGAGAAGCGGACGGAGATCCGCCGGGGGGAGTGGCAGGACCCTGATGCCGGGGCCGTGAACTTCCGGGACTACGCGCTCACCTGGGTGGATGAGAGGGGCCTGTCGGCGACTACGGAAGAGCTTTACCTGCGTCTCCTCCGTCTGCATCTGCTGCCCACTTTTGAGGAGTACGACCTAGAGGAGATCACCGCGCCTCGCGTGCGCACGTGGCGCATGGAACGGCTCAAGGCGACTGGGGCCAAGACCACGGTGGCCAAGTCCTACCAGCTGCTGAAAGCCATCATGGAAACGGCTGTCGAGGATGAGCTGATCCGCCGCAATCCCTGCCGGATCAAGGGAGCGGGGAAGGAGTCGGCAGCCGAACGGCGCGTCGCGACCGTCGCCCAGGTGGACGCCATCGCCGACGCCATGGGGCCGCGCTGGCGCCTCATGGTCTACATCGCCGCGTACGGTCCGGCCCGCCCCGAGGAACAGGCGGGCTTGCGCCGCTCGGATGTCGACCTGGAGCGTGTTGGCGTCTGGATTCGTCGGGCGGAGCCGGAGCTGTGTACCGGTGAACGGGCGCCGGGTGAGACGAAGTCCGAAGCGGGGAAGCGGTTCCTCACCCTCCCGGCCTTCATGAAGAAGGACCTCGAACGGCACGTCGCGTGGTTCGCGGAGAAAGAACCGGACGGGTTGCTGTTCGTCGGTGAGCGAGGTGCCCCGTTCCGCCGTTCCACCTTCGGGCGGAAGTGGAGCCGGGCTCGGCGTAAGGCGGGGCTGCCGGACGACTTCCGGTTCTATGACCTACGCCATACCGGCCACACCCTCTCGACGCGTTCCGGCGCCACGCTCAAGGACACGATGGTCCGCGCTGGCCAGTCGTCCGAGCGGGCCGCGCTGATCTATCAGCACTCCGACGACGAACGGCAGAAGGAGGTAGCCGCCGGACTGGATGCCCTCGTGCGGGCCGAGCGCAAGAAGGGCACCCGCGACGACGACGGGCGTTCTGGCACGGATCTGGCACGGGACGCCTGAACTGGTCCAGACAACAACGAAGACCCAGATCGCTGACCTGGGTCTTCGTCGTGGAGCGGGCGACGGGAATCGAACCCGCGCTCTGAGCTTGGGAAGCTCATGTTCTACCATTAAACTACGCCCGCGAGGAGCCGGATGGTGGGGTGGCTCGTCGTCGGACACTGTACCTCATGGGAGACCCTGGCCGCATATGGCCTGGGTCTTTCTGCTGTTCCGGGGTGTGGGGGCGGTGAGTTGGGGGGCGTACGGTGGGGGCGGAGTGCCGGGCGGTAGGGCGTCGGGCTCATCCCCTAACGTGGCTTTTGTCGTCCACGCATCCACGTAACTGGGGAGAGGGAAGCGATGGAATCCACCGTTGTCCGGTGTGCCGAGGGGCACGTGTTCAGCACCTCGACGTTCCCGATGCAGCAGTTGGGGTCCTCCCGGATCGGGCCAGGGCGGCTGTTGCGCTGTCCCCAGTGCGGGCGGCTGCGGCAGGCGGTGCCCGTGGGGCGGCAGCGGAAGGGGTGAGAGCTGAGAGGGGACGCGGCCTTCTCGGGGGCCCGAGAGCGCGTCCCTCGCTGTGGCGGGGCCGGTCCGATTGGGCCGGCCCCGCTTCATGCGCGTAGTCTCGGCCCGTGCTTCTCTCAGACAAGGACATCCGGGCCGAGATCGACGCCGGCCGGGTGCGGATCGATCCATACGATCCGGCGATGGTGCAGCCCTCCAGCATCGACGTCCGGCTGGACCGTTTCTTCCGGGTGTTCGAGAACCACCGCTACCCGCACATCGACCCCGCCGTGGAGCAGCCCGACCTGACGCGGCTGATCGAGGCCGAGGGCGACGAGCCGTTCATCCTGCATCCCGGGGAGTTCGTGCTGGCGTCCACGTACGAGGTGATCTCGCTGCCGGAGGATGTCGCCTCGCGGCTGGAGGGGAAGAGTTCGCTGGGGCGGCTGGGGCTGCTGACGCACTCGACGGCGGGCTTCATCGACCCGGGCTTCTCCGGTCATGTGACGCTGGAGCTGTCGAACGTGGCGACGCTGCCCATGAAGCTGTGGCCCGGTATGAAGATCGGCCAGCTGTGCATGTTCCGGCTGACGTCACCCGCGGAGCATCCGTACGGGTCGGCGCAGTACGGCTCCCGCTACCAGAATCAGCGCGGGCCCACTCCCTCCCGCTCGTACCTGAACTTTCACCGCACCCACGTGTGAGCCGCTGAGAAGAAGTCGAGACGCGAGAGTGGAAAGAGCCGCCTGTGAGTGACGAGCGCGAGAACCTGACGTACACAGTCTTCGGGCAGGCCATCCGGGAGCTGGCGCAGCGGGTGGCCGACGACGGGTACGAGCCGGACATCATCCTCTCGATTGCCCGGGGCGGCCTCTTCGTGGCGGGCGGGCTCGGCTACGCGCTCGACGTGAAGAACCTCCATGTGATGAACGTGGAGTTCTATACCGGTGTGGGTGAGACGCTCGCCATGCCGGTGATGTTGCCGCCCGTGCCGAATGTCGTGGACCTCAGCCGCAAGAAGGTCCTCATCGCCGACGATGTCGCCGACACCGGTAAGACGCTCAAGCTGGTGCAGGACTTCTGCGCCGCGCACGTGGCGGAGGCGCGGAGCGCGGTTGTCTATGAGAAGTCGCACTCCTTGGTGAAGTGCGACTACGTCTGGAAGCGGACCGACCAGTGGATCAACTTCCCTTGGAGTGTCTTGCCTCCAGTACATAGGTCGGGAGAGGCGCCCAAGGAGAACAAGGAAGCGCTCTGACCTGCACCTTTCAGACCGTCTTCGCCCACCACTCCCCTTGGGCTTCCCTCCCGTCTGCCGTCGACCCACACGTGAGTGGAGTGGGCGTGGTTCAGGGCGTCAAGGTGGAGCGCGCTACTGTACGAACGACCTTGACGCCCTGGGCCGCGTCCGCTCGGCTTTGCCTGGGTCGTCGGCAGGCGGGAGGGAAGCCCTCCCCACCTCAGCCACGATGCGCCTGCAGTCGCACGCGCTGCCCCCTTCCCTCTCGGAGCCTGAGCGCCCCCGCCGGAGGCATGCTCTTTCCCCTGCGGGCCACGGTCTCCGGCTGTCTCGTCCACCTTCCCCCCTCTCCTGCCCCTTCACTTCCCGCGCGCTGCGGCGGTTCGCCCGCGGGCGCTGCGTCCCCTTCGAGCCCTGCCGCCGGCGTCCTGGTACCTCGTCGGGTTGGGGGCTGGTCGTGGGCCTGTCCGCTCGTGCTGGGGTGTCGGTGCTGCGGTAAGAGGGTGGGTCTCAGCGCTCGGTCCGGCGCGATGTTCTCAAGGCGTGCCAAAGCGTGAAGCGGGCTACCCCGTGGCATCTTCGGTGGCGCGGGGCCGGGGCCGGGGCGGCGCGGGCCGAAGGCAGGAGCAGAGCCCCGAGCCCCGAGCCCGCGCCGGCCCGTTGTACGGGCCGGTGGGGTGTAGCCCGTAGCGGCGGCTGGAAAGCCGATTGGTCGCCGGCGCCGGATGCCCGACAGGGCAAGAGCCCCCGCCCCTGGCCGCGAACCGGGAAGCTCCACCGCCCGGGAAGGGCGAAGCCCTCCCGCGCCCGCCCGTGCCACCGATCAGGGCCTCATGGGTCGAAGCGTGCTCGGTTCGTCCTGGCCGGCTACCGCTCTCGTCGGCGTCCTACCGCCGCCAGACTCCCGCCCCGGGAAGAACCTGAAGGGACCTCCCCCCTCCCCACCCACCCGCGAGCGCAGCGAGCCTTGATGAAGTAGGGAAAGTTCTAACAGGTCCTACTGGCGTCCCAGTTGTCCTAG
>NZ_JAFFZN010000032.1 GCF_017676385.1 Streptomyces spirodelae | reverse complement strand
CGGCAGGGCCCGGAGGGCCCTGCCGCACCGGCCGGAGGCCGGTGCCAATCGGCCCTGTGCCTTGCGGCTTTGCCTGTTTCCGGTCTGCGGCCCGTCCTGGGGCTGGTGTGGTGCGTGCCCCCTCCGGGGTCACGCACCGGCGGGCTACGAAGGGAGGGGGTGCGTGCTCGGATGACTCTCCCAGTATGCACCAGAGGGGCGGTTTTGGATTTCCCAACCACTACCTCGCACCCTTAGGCGACATTCCCTGACACCAGCTCAAGTATGCACGGCAGGGACGGAATTGGGACCACGGTCCACCGCCCTTGCGTGCCCGGAAATCATTGCTTCGGAGTCGGGGAAACCGCTGGGCGGGTGTTCTGATTTCCGCTGAGGAAATGCACTGTCAGTATCAGGGGTGTGGCGCCGAGTCCAGTGCCGACTCGGGAGGTTGGCCGGGCGGGGCCTGCAGGGGCGCGGTACTGGAACTTGGCGCGCGCCTCTAAAGAACAGATAGCAGCGGCGCGCTGACCTGCAAGAACGCGGAGGATGCATGCACTTCGGGTGCATAGATCGTGGTTGTGGGCGCTGGGATGTATGCACGTAGGTGACTAGATCGTTCCTGTCCAGGGACACGCCCGCTGTGTGCATAGATCGCCTGCATAACATTGCAGCTCTGCTATGTTACGGCTCCGAGCGATCATGAAGGAGAAGCCCGTGGCCCAGCCCTTGAGGCGCAGCGCGGAGGCGCCGGCGGAGGCGTCGCGGCTGGTTCCTGCGCCCCCGCCCTCGGATGCCGTCAATGGCATGGAATCCGCGCGGGACCTGCTGAAGCGGTTCGAGAAGCTTGCCAAACGGGGCGGTACCTTCAGCACGAATCGTGAGGTCAAGCCGTATGTCTTCTACGGCACTCAGCACTTGAGCATGGCTCAGGTGATCGAGGACAACCTGTGGAAGTTCGGCTTCACCACGATGTCGCGCAATGTCCTGGACCACATGAAGACGCATCACGATGACCAGGCGCTGGTGAAGATGACCCAGACCAGCCTGGCCAGGAAGTTCGGCTGCTCGCAGTCGAAGGTGTCGCGCGCGATCGGGCAGCTCAGCCGTCACAACTTCGCCTGGAAGGAGCGGCGCGGGGTGTACCGGGTGCACCCGCTCTACGCTTACCGGTGGGGCAGCGTGAAGCAGCGGCGGCTGGTGAAGTCGCTGGAGAAGACGCTGCTGGAGCACGAGATCGTCATCCCGACTGTGAGGAACGAGGCCACGCGATGAGCACCGCTCCTGTCCCTGGTTTCCACAACCCGGAGATCTTCGAGGTTCTGCCGAACGCGTGCCTGTCGCCGACGGCCCGCGACGTGTTCGACGTCCTGACCGCCCGCCAGGAGGCCGGCGGGCTGGTCCGCATCCGGCAGCAGGACATCGCCGAGCGCCTCGGGTTGACGCAGTCCGTGGTCTCCCGCGCGATCGGGCAGCTGCGGGACAAGGGCATCATCAGCGAGCGGCAGCGCAAGGGCACCGTGCTCATCCACCCGCTGCTGGCCGGCTACGAGTCGCTGGCCCACATGGCCAACCACCTGAAGGACCCGAGCACCTTCCTGTGGCCGCTGAACTTCCCCACCGGCGACATCCGGCCCCCGCGGGTCCGGGACGCCCGCACCGGCACCGACTTCGACCCCGACCCGGACGGCGGCGAGGACGCCCCCGCCCCTGATGAGGTCCGGCCCACGCTCCGGCTGGCCGGCTGAACCACCGCTGCCCCCTGCGTCGCCTGGAGCGCGGGCCTCCACCGTGATACCGCCCGTGGTGGCGGCCTGCCGCTGCCGGCTCTTGCGGCCCTGCGGCTGCCAGCGGCCCGTACCGTGTCGTCGGTCTTCGCGGGGGCGTGCCCTGGTACGAAACGTCACGCAGACCGACAAACGACCATGCGGCAGGCCGTCAGCGTTGGCATGCTGGGCGGATGGTTCGACGTGTGAGGTCCGGCGCGCTGGTCGCCTACCGGTACTGGTCGCAGCGCAGAGTCGAGGAGTTCGCCGGGGAGAACGGGATCGACCTCAGCCGGAAGAAGCGCGCCTACACCAGCCCCAAGGTCCCCTTCTTGGGGCAGTGGCAGATCACCACCGAGCGCACGGAGCGCACCCGGTACGAAGTCGCCCGGCGGATCACCGCGACGGTGGGGCACCTCGCGGACAAGGCGCTGGCCGAACCGCCGCCGGCGCGCGTCGCCTCGGGCAGGGGATGCGTGGAGTTCGCCCTCTACTCCGGCGCGGCACCCCGCCCAGAAGTGCTCCTCCACACCCGCGACCGCGACTCTGCCGGACGGCGTGTCGACGTCATCCTGTTCGGGAGCCTCGACAACACCGGCTACCGCCCGGGCGACGCGGAAGGCCCAGGCCGCACCCCGTCGTCGTGGTGGGCCGTGCGGGACCTTTTGGCCTCACGCGGGCGCGAGCACGGGTGGGGTGACGACGAGGAGATGGCCATGGAGGCCCTGCGGATCGCGCTCGATCCCGGGGAGTCAGGCCCCCGCCCCGCAAGAGAGCCACGGGAGTCCACCCTCGCCAGGATCGCCGACTGCCACTGGTGCGCGGAGGTCTACCTGGACATCGAGCTGGATCACGGCCGGTGGCACCTGGCCGGTGAACCTGGCATGGAGGATGCGCACCGCATCGTTGTCGGAGCGCCGTTGTGGGCCCGTGTCGGTGGCCAGGTGCCCCTCCGGTGGCCGCACCGATGGTGGACACGACGTCCCCGGCCCGCGGCCCGGGGAAATGGATTGGCCGGCGGGGTGCGGTGACCTGTCGTACCGGACCTCGGCGGCCGAGGGCGGGACCGCCGACCTGATCGGGCTGCGCAGCCGCAGCGGCCTACCTCAGGTGGGAGAGTCTGCCTCATACGGGTTCGGGGCCGGTGTCGATGCTGGCGGGGGTCACGGCCCGGGTGAAGTGCCGGGCCGCGGCGAGGCAGTGTTTGGCCACCTGGCTGGGGTCCGGGGTCTGGCTGGCTTCTTTCAGCGTTGAGGCAGGCGCCAGCCAGAACAGTCGCAAGGGCGTCATCGAGGACTTCCCCGCGGGCGAGCCCGTCCTGGCGCACCCGCTCCAGCGCCTCGAAGAGCCACTCGGGATCGTCCAGAGCTTCCAGGAGCTCCAGCCCGGCGTCGGCTGAGGCCCGCGGCCGCCATCAGCAGGGGGGAGGGCACCTGGACCGGGCTGCCGGGCGTCGTGTTGTCTGAGCCCAGGGCGGCATCCGGGACGACGGTCGTTGCAGCTGCCGCCCTCTTGCTGACCCTGACTCTGCAGATGGGATGCTTGATCATGTTCAATACTGGCCGCGGGCGGGTTGCCAAGCCGTCGAAGGTGCGCCGGAGGCTCGGCTACACGCCCGAGGTGCGCGCGGTGCGCCAGGCGGAGGACGAGGTCAACCGGATGTCGTCCAGGCTGGTGGATGCCATGGGCATCCCCGGCACCCCAAGTCACATCCCTGCCGCCGCCGTGCCTTGTTCCGGCATCGACCCGGACTTCACCACCTACTACAGAGTGGACCACCCCTGGGCGCTGTGGGAAGCGGACGCGGACGGCTTCGACACCGCCATGGACAACCTGCGCACCCGACTCCCCGAAATGGGGTGGCGTATCACCAAGGACGGGCCCATGAACAGCAGGGCCCGCAACCCGGAGATCACGGCAGTCCACACCACCTCCCGGCACCACATGGTGATTGAGGCGCTGAAGACACGCTCAGGCAACCTCAAGCCGCAGATCGACGTCACCCTCGTCTCGCCCTGCTACAGGGCCCCGGAAGGCACCGATCTCTCCCGCGCCTGACAAAAGCCGCCACGCCCATGACAGGCGCGTTGACGTCCCCCATCGACACCCACGACCTCGCCACAGTCCGCCGCAGGCCGGGCAGGCTTCGAAGTCAAAGCCGCTGATCCAGGCGCACGTTCATTGGGCTGAGGCCTGCAGCTTGGTAGAACGCACGAGCACCCTCGTTGAAGTACCAGACGTCCGTGACGAGGCGCCGGCAGCCTGCCGCGCGTCCCGCTTCACGTACGGCTTCGAGCAGTGCCGCGCCGACACCACTGCGGGCAGCATCGGGGACTACGGCGATTTGATCCAGAGACACGATGATGTCTGAGTGCTCCAGAGCAGTGCCGGGCCGGTTTCTGACACGGGCAAGGGCGTATCCGAGGGCTTCACCTTCCGCCCCCTCGGCGAGGAGCACGGTAACTGATGGATCGGCTATGTGAGTGCGGAAGAAGCCTTCGACGGCATCTAGCTCCGGGGAATCAAGGAACAGGTCGGGACGGTGCCGATTGTGCAGGTCATGGACGATTTGGTTGAGGGATGCCAGCAAGGCAACATCATCTGAAGAAGCGGTACGAATCTGGATCACATCGCCATGCTGGCCGGTTGGCCCTGCCCCTGTCACACGTTTTGAGGTCTGCTCCAGCGCACGTCATGCCGACTGAGAGGGGGCGCACGGAGGTGATCGACTACCGAAACTGAGCAGACCCCGTTCTCACCGACGAAGCCAGAGGGCCGGCCGGAGAGAATCGGCACCTCGCTCCCTTCGGGCGGGGCCTGGCTGATCGGGTCGTAGACGGCTGCGTCGGCCTGGGCACACTCGCCCACCAGCTGGTCGCGGTGGCGATCAGGTGGGCGTGGCGGCGGCGCAGGGCCGGGGCCGGGGCCTGCGGGGTACGGGTCACGTAGTTTCTCCCGGAAGGAAGAAGGCGGCGAGGAGAGTGGAATAGAGGCCGCCGGGAGGGACGAGAATTGCTGGTTAACAGTCAGCGACTCCTGCTGTGATGCAGCTTGAGATTTCTGCACTCGGTGGGGTCGGATTCGCTCCGTAATTGCGATTGAAATCTGCGTGGGCGTCGGTTCGCCCTCTCCGAGCACACAGCAGAGGTCTGTTGCGCCCTGCCGGGAGCGAGGCAACTCGATGAGCAACAGCACGAGTTGGTGGCTTCCTCTCCCCCGGTGAGGGCGCACGTCATCGCCCGCGGTGCAGGGCGGCGTACGGGTGCTGGTCAGGCATGCCCGGCCCCTCCGGCGCGGTGCGGCTGTGCAGGGGTCTGGACGCCGGCTCGCCGGGCCCAGCACGCTGAGAGGATGAGCGGCGAGAGCGAGGACGACGACGGGCTGGACCGGGTCGAGGCCGTGTCCCTGTACATGGAGGCGCTCAAGGCACGCATGGACCCAGGGCAGTATGAGCGGCTGGCGCGGCTCGTGCACGAGTCGGCGCACCTGCTGGCCGAGGGCCGGGAAGGCATCTTCGGTGACGAGGACGAACAGGCGGAACTCACACCCGAGATGCAGCGCGAGCTGGCGACCATCTTGGCCATGATGATCACCGGGGGCGCGGACCACCGGGTGGTGGAGATGCCCGGCCCGGACGGCAGCACCGGCTTCGCCATCGTCGAGGCATCCGCTGCCGACGATCCCGAAAAGCTGCGAGAGATCCGCGAGAGCCTCCACCGCTGGGCTGCCGAACGGGAAGCCATCGACGCCGAGCTGGACGGTATCGCCCGCGCCAGCGAACCGGACGAAACCGACTGAAGCCGCGCCCGTGCGCGTCAGGCACCCGGCGGCAAGCAGCGCCACGGAGCGCCGGGGCTCGGCTGGGCCGCGTATGCAGACGGCTTCGCTCGCTGGAATATCCGCCAGGCCGGAAGTCCCAGGAGGGGAGTCCCCTTTGGGGGTTCCGTGGCGTTGTATGGCGGGCTGCTGCTACGTCTGGCTCCCGGGTCATGTGGGCCGGTGACCCGGGTGCCACGACGGCACGGGAAGCCGTCCCAGCGCACGCGCGGACAATGGCCGCCAGGCCCGGGACACACTCGCCCGTGTCGAGAAGGCCAACGGCCGGCTCCGCCAGGTAGGACGCCGAGCTGGAACTCACCGCCGTCGTTCATGCCTTCAGACTCGGGGATCAGGGGAAGACTCCCGCGAGCAGCGGCAGGAGAACGAGCCAGAACCCAATCACGGCCACGACGACGGCCGCGATCGTCTTGCCGCGGTCCCACCTGCGGGGCGGCGGCAGTCGGCGCGGGTAGACCGGTCGGTATGGGCCGGTCGGGCCCGGCGGGTAGGGCTGGAAGTGCCCGGCCGGAGGGTACGCGCCTCCGGGCGGCGGCGTGGGGTGCTGCGGGCCCGCCGGCTGGGCCGCCATGGTGGGCGCTGCGGGGAACGGCGGTGGCGCCGGAGGCGGGGTCTGCGGTCCGGCCGGCCAGGGCGGCGGCGCCTGGGCCGCTGGCGGGGCCGATCCGCCGTCGACGTGCCCCGGGGGCCGGGCCGCGGTCTGGGTGTGACTCTGTGCGATGTCAGCCCTGGTCGGCGGCGGAGCCTGGGAGGGTGGGGGTGCGGCCGCGCGGTGGGCGATGTCCGCGTCGACGGCGGCCGGGAGCCAGTCGCCGGGCCGCCGCAGCTGGGTGTCCCCGGAGGCCGTCTGGCACATCCGCAGGATCTCATCGAGGCCGAGCCGGTCCTCCGGCTTCTTGGCCAGCGCGTGGCTGACCAGTTCCCGCAGCTCGTCCGGGAGACCGTCCAGGGCGGGCTCCGCGTGCACGATGCGGTAGAGCACACCGTGCGAGGTGCCCTCGCCGAAGGCCGGGCTGCCCAGCGCCGCGTACGCCGCGATCTGCCCCAGCGCGAACACATCGGTGGCCCCCGTGATGCGCTGCCCCTCGGCCTGCTCGGGAGCCATGAACGACGGCGTGCCCACGGTGACTCCGCTGCTGGTGAGCGAGGTGGCGTCGGCCGCGCGGGCGATACCGAAGTCGATGACACGCGGCCCGTCGTCGGCGAGCAGCACATTGGAGGGCTTCAGATCCCGGTGGACGATCCCCGCCTTGTGAATGACCTGGAGCGCTTCGGCGATGCCGGCAACCAGGAAGAGCACCGTGTCCACCGGCAGCCGCCCGTGCGCGGCGACCGCCTCGGCGACCGAGGGGCCGGGCACGTAGGCGGTGGCCAGCCAGGGCTGCGGGCCCTCGGTGTCGCTGTCGATCACCGGCGCGGTGTAGAGGCCCTGGACGCGCTCGGCGGCCCGTACCTCCTGCTGGAAGCGGCGCCGGAAGACCGGGTCCCCGGCGAAGTCGGGGCGGATCACCTTGATGGCGATCGGGCGGCCGCCCGGGGTGTAGGAGAGGTAGACCTTGCCCATACCGCCCGAGCCGAGCCGGGCTGCCAGCCGGTACCCGGCGACCGAGGTGGGATCATCCTCCGTGAGTGCGGTGAAGACCTCCGCTGACCCTCCGTCAGTCATGAAAGCCCCCGCCCCCCTGCCTTCCTCGTTCGCCACCTGACCTCCTGACAGTACCGGGCGCCTGATTGACCGGAGAGACCAGGGAGTGACCTCTCGATCACGCTTTCGCGGTCATACTGACGAACCCCGGCGACACCGGTGCGGGGGCTTTCTTCAAGGACCACTGTTTTGCGACACGCTGGGGCCATGAGCAGGAAGGGAATCGGGTACGCCGCCGCACGCCCGTACGCCGTCGTTGACTCACTCGCCGAGCTGCACGGCCCGACGAGCGGCGAAGTGTGCCTTCCCCACCGGCTGGACTGAGGGCCGCCCTACACCTACGACCTGGCGGACGCCGGCGAGGTGGCCGTGATGTACGAGACGGTGATCCGCGAAGCCCTCAGCCCCGCGGGCCTGGCCGCTTTCCTGGACGCCGATACTCTGCGGGCCCTGTGGCCGTCTCTCTTTCTGCCGACGCCCGCGCGGGCCCTGTGGGAAGCCCGGTTCCCCAGCTGCGACAGGCAGCCGCTGCGTAGTGAACGAGCGCGCTGTCTTCAGACGTGCTTCAGCGCTGGAGCCTTCCTGCGGACCGCTGCAGCCCTTCGAGCCTGGGCTCGCGCAGCATGATGGTGTTCGAGTGCTTCACGCGTGCGCTTGGGGATGACCAGTGTTGTCTTGGTGGCCGGTGCGATGTAGGTGCTGGCGCCGGCACCGTAGTGGCCCCGCAGGGTATCGCTGTCAGTCTTGTAGAGCAGGACGTCGACGATGCCGAGGGCCCGCAGGTTGGTCAGAACGCGTTGGACATCGTCGATGTCGTGCCAGTCCCGGGTGTAGACGCAGATGGGACGGCGGGTGTCGTCGCTCTTGGTGCGGGTGTTGATGAGCGTGCCTGCCTTGCTGCGGTAGCCGAGAAGGCCGTCTTCGGTTGCGGTGCGGATGGCGGCCCAGGAGCGGTCGAGGAGGCTGAGCGGGGTGAACCAGAGCCACTTGCCGCTCCATGGGTGAGCGTCTTCGGCCAGGGGGGTGTCCGGGGCGTCCGCCCACAGCCAGGGCTCGGCGGTCTCGCGTGAGGGGACGGTGCTGGTGGCGGACTCGTACTGAGCCGATAGGGCGGTTTTGGTTTCCATGATCGGCACCGTACGCGACATTCATCACCTCTTTCGTTTATCCACCCGTCATGGGTCTTGTGGAACGGAACACCCACCGATGGCGCCGCGACCTGGCGGTGACCGCGTGCTGCGCAGCCGCCGTGGCGGAGGCGGACCGCACAGGTGATCCGGGCCAGCGAGCAGCCCGGCTCATCGACTGCTTGGGAGTTCTCCGCTCGACACACGGCGCCGGGTCAGCGGCTGCCCTGGATATGCGCGCGCTGCGGCGCGGCTTGCGCCAGGGGCTCACGCCCCTCCTGCCCATCGAGGGAGAAGGCGAGGACCCGCTGGGCGAGGTGAGACTGGTGGACTCAGACGGCCTGCTGTGCGATGCCGTGGAGGACCTGGGCCGTGAGCACTTCGTGTCGCAGCAGGCGCTGATGGAGTACTGGCCCTGGGCGCGCTTGCGCGCCGAACAGGAGGAGCAGCAGCTGTACTCGGAGATCCGGCGCCTTCCCCCGGAGGACTACGCGAAGGTGCGTGAGCTGCTGGCGAGCCATCCGGTGGCGGAGCAGGGTGTCCTGTGGGAGAAGTGGGGCGGCCTGTGGGGCCGGTTCGGGTTCTTCGAGCCGGTCGCGTCCTGGCCGTGGTGCAACGCAGCGGGCTGGTGCTTCCCGTGCCCTGTGTGCGCCTGGCCGATGCGCGCGCAGCCTGCCGGGGGCGGGGTCTTCGCCGTCTCCTGCGACGCCCACCTGCTGGAAGGGGCGCAGTACACCTGCCGCCAGGATCGTGGCGGCAGCGGGCCTCCGGTCCTGGAGGGCGGAGGCTGCTCAGCCGGTCGAGTAGAAGGTTTCCCGGCCGCCGGCGACTACTTGGCGGTCTCCCGGACGGTGTGGCGGTATCTGACGCTGCCGGGACGCATGGAGTTCGCGATCCGGGACGCGCTGACAGACATCGCCGGCCTTGAGGTCTTCATGTACCCAGAGGGTGACCGCTACGACCTGCGCATCACGGCCACCGAGCCGCTGGTGGCCAGGGAGTGGCGGGTGGATGCGAAGGCGTGGCGGTCCTTCGACGCTCTGGCCGATGCGCTACTCGAGCGTCCCGTGCTGGGCGCAGCGGTTCCGCTGATCATCGTGGTCCCCCACCGGCGCCGGTCCGACCTTCCGCGGCTGCGGGAGCGCCTTGCCGGGCGGCCGGACCTTGAGGTGATGACCGACAAGGACTTCGTCACCACGGTGCTTCGCTGGTGCCGGGCAGAGCTGTGAGGGCCGGTGATGTCCGCGAGGCGTTGCAACGCTGCGCCATCGCAGCGTGTCTCGCCCTGTCCGAGCGCTACTTCGCCTTCGGCACCGTCGAGGGGCGGCGCGGCGTGCCGCTGGACTTCGCCCAGATGTTCGCTGCCCGGCGCACCGATGTGTGGGGCAAGTGGAGGTCACTGCCGCGCCCTGAATATGAGCTGGTGGGCCGGTTGTGGCAGGCGCTCAAGCAGGAGGGCGACCTGGCGCAGCCGGAGACGTTCCGCGAGGCGGCCCTGGAGTACGCCGTGGCCCCCGCGGCACTGTTCAAGATCCCAGAGACCTCGAACGCGGATGAGGCCCACTGGCTGGTGGCCTGCCATGCGCAAGAGCCCCTCACCTTGGCCGAGCACCTCGTTCAGGAGGCCGAGGGCTACCGGGCCAGTCTGGAGGCGCCGCTGCCGACGGCCGGCGAGGGCCTGTGGTCCTTCGGCCGCGATCGGCTGTACACGGTGGAGATCCCTGCCAGCGAGAAGAACGCCTTCGTGTCCCCGGTCCGGCTGCACACAGAGCCGTTCCTTAAGGAGGCCCATCTGCCCCGGAGAGCGGTAATGGAGCGCGTGGTGGGTCAGGCCGCGGCCTGGCCGGAGACGTTCGGATGGAAACCTGGTCTGCTTCAGGGGTTCTTCGACCGGCTCACCGATGCCTACGGCCGCACAGCGGCGGAGCTGAGGTTGCCAGCCGGGGCCATGACGCTGCTGAATGCGCCCACCGGTGTGGGCAAGAGCGTGCTGATGCGGGATGCGGCACACCTGCTGGCGGCCAGTGGCCAGGGCCCGGTTCTGATCGTGGTGGGCCGCATCCGTGAGGGGCTGAATACGGCCGAACAGCTGGCTGCTGACAATGGGATGGTCGAGGAGACGGCCTGCGCTGTGCAGGACGCTGCCGAGCGGGCCGGAAAGCCGCTGCGGGTGGTGCCGTGGGTGGCGTCCTCAAGCATCGACGACCAGGCCACGCTCGCGTTCGCCCAGGGCCGTGAGGGCAGGTTCGAGCGGTTCGCCAGCGGATGTGAGATGACCGGCTGGCAGGTGGACGGCCCACGGCTGGATCGCACGACGCTGCCCTGCACCCGGCTGGAGTGGGTCGATGGTCCCGTCGAGCCGGAGGGCGGTGGCAAGCACCTGTGTCCACGTATGGGCATCTGCCAGCGCTTCGAGCACATCCGGCAGGCTGCCGAGGCCGACATCATCGTCACCAACCACCTCAACCTGATCCGCGGTCGCTGCAAGGTGCCCGTCGAGGTGGACGGTGAGCGGGTCGTCAGCAACATGAGCGTTCTGGAGTTCGTGCTGCGCCGCTGCCGCGTCGTAATCATCGATGAGGTCGACGCCTTCCAGTCCACCTGGTGCACCTACGGCGCGCAGGAGTTCACCCTCATCAGCCGCGGCCGGGGACATGCGGGACGGCTCGAAGAGGTCGACCGGCACCGAGGCGGCCTGTCGGCGCTGGAGAACCTGCTGGTGACCGGCCCGCTGATGGAAGCGCGCCGGCTGAGCGAAACCTTCCTGGACAACATCCTGACCGGGCATCTGTATCTGGAGTCCGAACAAGAACGCCAGAACCGGCCCGGGTCCGGCTGGTACATGGTGGGCAAGAAGGACGCTGAATTGTGCCGCACCCTGACCGGCGCCAGTGCGGATGCTGAGGTCACCGAAGATGTCCACCAGGCATACCTGGCCCTCTTCCCCGGCGAGAGGACCAGCGCCGAGCTGCCGGAGGGCTGGCAGCCGCTCGCCGACCAGATCGGCCAGGCCCTGGCCGGCAAGATTCCAGGAACCCACCGCAGCAGAAAGCTGGCGGTCTTCAAGGACTCCATCGCGCACATCCTGGCCGAGGCTCCCTTCAACGTGCCCGCCTCCCAACGGGCCGCACTGGTCAACGACCTTCTCGTGCGAGCCTGGCTCGGAGCGCTCCACAACGAGCTCCACACCCTGAAGTGGTCGGTCCTCCCCCTGCTCGGGCAGCTGAATGCGGCCACCGACCTGGTCTCCACGATGGGGCTGATCACCCGCGACGAGCCCATCCCTTACGGACCGCTCGGGCAGAACCTGTACGGATTCAAACTCGACAAGAACGCCAGCGGCACCGGACGCCTGTCACTGCAGTCCCTGAGCGGCGACCCGCACACCTCCACCGTCCGCCTCGGCGACACCGTCGCACTGGCGACCGCCGGGGTACGGCGCAGCGTGCTCGGCCTTTCCGCCACCGCGTTCTTCCCCCGGGCTGCTCTCCAGCACGTGCACACCCTCCCCGCCTACGTGATGACGGATGCCACTGACGGGGCGGTCACCGCCCACGCCGGGAGTGTGTCGGCTACCGATGCCGGCTGGCAGCCCATCGCGATCGGCGGCGTTGAGGAGAGGCGCAAACCCTCCGAGCTGCGCACTCTCGCCGAGCGGCTCTGGCACACCCGCATGTCGTCACACCTGGAAAAGGTCGCCCGCCACGACCCGCGCCGGGAGCTGGCGCTGCTGGCCGGGAACTCCTACTTCCACGCAGAGGTCATGGCCGCCGGGATCGCTGCTGCGTGCGGCCGTCCCGAATGGGTCGCGGTCCTCGTCAGCAACAACCAGGGCTCCTCCACGCGGGCTGTGACTCTGCCCGAGGGCGTGGTGCGGGTGACCATCGACCAGCTCGAAGACCTCCCCGCCACACACCCGAGGGTGAAGGTGATCTGTGCACCGATCTCGGTGGTCTCCCGGGGCCTGAACATCCTCATCCCCCACACCGACCGCTCGGCGCTCGCCTCGGTGTGGGTCGGCGTTAGGCCCATCACGCACCTGCACGAGCCCGCGGTCATGTACGCGAGCATCAACGCCTGCGGCATCGCCGCGGGCACCCTCAGCCCAGACCCCGCCGCCATGCTCGCCTCCCAGCGCATCGCCGCCATCCGCCACCGGGAGCGGCTGCTGCGCACCGACCCGCGGTTCTCCCTCATGCCGAAGTTCCTCAAGACCGAGATCCTGGCCGGCATCCTCGTCGAACTCATCCAGCTGGCCGGGCGCGCGCGCCGCGGCGGCACCCCCGTCGAGCTCTACCTGGTCGACCACGCCTTCTTCAACCAGCAGCTGGGCTGCGACTTCCCCCGGCTGCTTCGCGCCTACTACGGACAACTCGACACCAGCGAGCAGGACCTCCTGCGCCGCGTCTACGGCTCCACGCTCACCGCCTGGCTCGACCTCGCCCACAGCGAGGACCTGCTGCCCAACCCCGTCACCCTCATCCCCGCCCCGAACGGGGACGACCAAGGACCTGAGTGATGCCCCAGAACACCACCCGCATGTCCCTGCTAGCCAGCCCTCTGACCCGCGAACTGATGGGCACAGCGTGGCTGTACCGCTTCCCGGACAAGATCGAACACGAGTGGAACAAACTGCGTGCCATCTACCGGGGAAAAACCGGTTCAAAGGCCAATCTGCCCTATGCCGCACTGTTGACGGTGCTCCGCGCCAGCGGCTCCACCAGCGCTTCCCTGTCCCCGACCAGCAAGAAGAACCCTCCCCAGTTCCTCGCCCTGTCCACAAGACTGCCGGCAGCGCACCTGCGCGCCGTGGTGGCCTTGTGGGAGCAGGCCCTGCTCCAGACTCCGGCGGACGAGATCTCCCTCGCCTACAGCAGCAGCCTGGCCGACCTGTTCGCCTCCGTGGAGCCCGAACAGGTAGCCATCTGGGACCACGTCAGCATCGGACAGCGCGCCGTGGACGCAGACGGCTGGGTGTGGGACGCGGCCAGCTGGAACCTCGCCTCCCTGGTCACCAAGACCGACCTGATGGTCGATGGCCGCACCATCCCGCTGCGCCCGGACACCGAGAACAACGTCATGGTCTGGGACACCGAGCACCTGTGGTCGAACAACTGGCTCGACGCCCGCCCCGCCAAGGAGAAGACCAACGACAGCGCCAAGAACGCGGCCGAAGAGATCTTGCAGCCGGAGGGGTGGAAGATCAGGCGGCACTATGCCGCCCTGCGGGTGGAGGTAGCGATGAAATCGCTGCACTCGCTGCCAAAGCCGCTGGTGGTCCTGACACCCCGCGTGTCCCGGCTGAGCAACACAATCAACGGTGCCCGCACCGCCTGGTGGGCGCCGCGCTCCCCCAGCCGCCCCCTGCTCTGCCTGAACCTGGGCGGCAAGGGCCAGTACACGCACCTGGAGCACACCAGCCGTCTGGCTCTGGACGCCTGGGTGCGGCTGATGGACGAGCCCGTCTTCCCCCGCAGCCCCCAGGACACCGAGTTCCTGCCCACAGGCGCCATGGATCTGTCCGGCGAGCCCGGCAACTTCCGCGCGCTCATCCCCTTCTCGACATCGTTCCCCATCGGCAAGGGCGTCGGCCTGCACACCGTCACCGCCCTGGCCGACCACCTGGCCACCGTCACCGGCCAGAACCTCGTCCACGGCACGCAGGTCGCCAAGGTCCTCTCGGTGGCCGCCCGGAAGACCGAGTACGGCCGGGATACCACGCTGCTCGACGACTCCGACCTCAAAGACATCATGGCCGCCGCAGGCTGCTCGAAGCTGCGCGTCCTGGCCCTGTACGAGCACCAGGAAATGCGCACCCGCATGCAGCGTCTGCTGGCTTACCACTTCAACCGGCCCGACCTCGCCGACGGCATGCCCGACGACGACATCGTTCCCCTGGGCTGCCATACCGAGGTGCTGCTGCACCGGGCCCCGGAACTGCTGGCCCACGGCCGCCACCATGACCGGCGCGGCGCACTCACCGACGCCCTGCCCGGCCTCGCAGCAGAGGGCACCGGAATCCTGGCCCTGGTCGAAACCGAATACGACGCCAAAGAATGGGGCCGCCAGCGCCGAGCGGCCCGCCGAGGGGAGGAAGGCGCCATCGACCCCTATGAACTGGACGCCAAGCCGGAGGTCTCCCGGCATCTCGCACGCCACGGCGTCATCGCTCAGTTCCTCACCCCCGAAACCAAGAAACGGCGCTCGAAGAAGAAAGCCCGCGAGGCTACCTCTCCGCTGGAGGCCCTCGGCATGGAGCTCGCTGCGGACTACCCCGGACACCACGCCATCGGCGACATGCTGCGCTCCGCCGGCCTGGTCCATCCCCGCCTGACCCGCACCATCTCCGTCAAAGGCGCCCTCCAAGACCGTGTCGCCCACCTCGGCCTCCACATGCGCGCCCAGCTCGGCGACAAGCACGTCAACCGCACCGAAGAACCCAAGCTCATGTGGACCCTCACCGCGTTCGTACCCGTCGGCGAACACTGGAAGGCCCTCGCATACCTGCCCGCCAGCCGAGACAGCAGCGGCGGCTGGTTCAACTACGCCCGCGCCCAGTCGCTGTCCCGCAGCCGCCCCATCCCCGAAGGCAGCCGCAGCGACGAAACTCTTCCCCGACGCATCGACCAGGCCCTGTACGAGCTGAGCCGACACCTTGAGAACGGCTACGTCCTCTACGTCTCCGGTGACTCCACCCGGCCCGTCTGGCCACTGCTGGCCAACAAGAACGCCGACCTGCACCCCGACGACGACGGCTGCGCCAACGGCAGGCCCGCACTCCCAGGCGCCACACTCGCACCCGAACACCGGCCACGCGCCGTCATCCGCACCACCTCCAGCGCCGACCCGAGCATCCCCCTGCCCGCGGTCTTCCACGAGATCGACGAAGAAGGCGAGGCCAGCGACGGCGACAAGACCAGCAACGCTCTCTTCCAGCTCAACAACACCGGCACCACATTCATCATGAGTCGCCGCCCCCCACAGATGGACGGCAAAACTCCCTCTGCCAAGTCAGGGCGCACACAGAGCCGTTGGACATGCGACGACAAAGAGCAGCAGGCCGAGACCTGGTACAACCTCACCGCCACGGAGATCGCCGTCATCCAGCACCCCGACGGGGAAGCAGCGCTCCCCTACGCCCTGACCGCAGCCCGGCTGTGCAACCACGCCTTGGCCTGGGAACACCGCACCCGCCACCCCCTGCCTGTCCACGCGGGTATCCAGATGGACAAAAACCATCCCGAATACCGCCGCACCATCGACTGGGACACCGACGAAACCACAGGCTGACTCACCGGAAGACGCCAGGCACCCTCGGACACATCGGCCAGTGGCCGGGCCGTAGGCAGGCACAGCCAGGCCCGGCTACCTGACCTACCAGGGGAGGCCCAGCCCCGGCGCGACGGCGGCTGCCGATAGTGCAGCGCCGCCAGCAGCGGCGCTCCGTACGGCGACTCGCCCGCCGCTACGACTGTCGGGTGAACGGTGTGTCGGGAGCTGGTCGGAGGCCAACGCCACTGGCAGGATTCGGGCGCTCGGGACCCTGCGGGCTGTTTGCAGTGCGGGGCGGGAAGCGAGTCGGTGAGTCGTGTTGGCTCGGTCGCGTGTCCCGCCCCGGACCGTGTTGACAACGTACCTGTGCGAGGCGGTGGGCTGCGGCGGATTGGTGATCGTTTGTCGCCGGTGTGAGACCGCTGGGATACTCATTCACTCATCGGCACGTACCTGAGATGTTGAGCATCTTGGCGTGCCTGCGTTCAGGCCGGCGGCGTTGGGGAGCGGGGAGTAGATGGCTGGCGGGGCATGGTCGGATCTGGAGGCGTTTTGGCCTGCCGAGGAGATAGTGCGGGACCGTGAACGCCTGATCCCCAAGATCGAGGCGTGTTATGAGGCCGCTCACCCCGCGGGGAAGAAGCCCTCCGATGGTGACAAGGATTCGTGGCGCGAGAGCGTCTACGAGGTGGCCACAGCGCTGAGCGACCGCGGGCTCGGACAGGTCTACGTCTTCGTGGAGTACCTGGTCCACCCGACGATGAGTCCGATCGATGTGGTCCTCGCCGGCCGCCACCGGGACGGTGGGTTGAGCTTTGCGGCCATCGAGTTGAAGCAGTGGTCCTCGGTCGAGCGTCCCGACCCTGCGAACGGAACAGCGGGACTGTGCGCGCAGTGCAAGGGGTCTGCCACCGGCGCTCTGTGCGATCAGTGTGCCCTGGAACGCGTCTACGCCCCCTTCTACGAGCGGCACAAGAAGCATCCCGCCATACAGGTGAGCGACAACCTGGAGGCGCTCAGGCGCCACCACAGTATGTTCGACGATCGCTATGTCCACCTCGTGGGTGCTGCGTACCTGCACAACCTCAAGGACCCGCAGGCTCAGTGGATCAGCCAGGTCATGCCGTGCCCCGGCGTGCGCACCTTCACCGCCCGCCAGCCCGCGAAGCTGCGGGACTTCCTCGAGGCCAGCTTCAGCCCGGCCGACGGTGCAGACGCCGCAGAGGCGCTGCTGGAGCGCCGGCGGTCGACGTCGCTTCTGACCTCGGAGACCGGGGCGATCGTGAACGGCTACACGCACTTCAGCCTGGTGGAGAACCAGCTCCAGGCGGTGAACGACATCATGGATTCGGTTCGCAAGCCGTCAATCGGCCTCAAGAAGGTCTACGTGGTCAAAGGCCGGGCGGGCACGGGAAAGTCCCTGGTCGCTCTCACACTGCTGGGTGAAGCCGTCAGGGGTGGCTACGAGGCCCGTTTCGTATCCGGTGGCGTGGCGTCGCGCGAGAACTTCAGGCGCGGCGCGAGGGGGCACGGCAAGAGGTTCATGACGCTGAACAAGGTCGCGGACGACTGGGGGCCTGATGACCTCGACCTCCTGCTGTGTGACGAGGCGCATCGGCTCACGGAACGCCCGCAGAAGGGCTCCTTCTGCATGCGGGACGGTGAGTCGTCCGTCGAGGTGGTCGTGTCGCGGGCCAAGGTGCCGGTGTTCTTCATCGACGGCGATCAGCGTCTGTTTGACGAGGAGGTCTGGTCTGAGGAGCTGCTCATCGAGGCGATTCAGAAGCTGCGCGCGGAGGTCGTGCCGATCAACTTCGACCGGTCTCTGCGTGCGGTTGGCAGCCCCACATTCGACACCTGGGTACATCGTCTGCTGCTCGGTGATCCCCTGCCGTGGCGGGCTGGCGGTACGGACTCGGAGCCGTTCGAGTTGTACTACACCGACAGGGCCGCGCGGATGGAGGACTTCTTGCGGTCCAAGCAGAAGGCGGGAGCCAGCGCTCGTATGACCGCGGGCCTGTGCTGGGAGTGGAGCGACACCTCCGGGACACAGCCGGATGTGGCCCCCGAGCCGGAATGGGCGCGGCCCTGGAACGCAGAGGACTCGCCCCAGGAACCGGGGGTGCCCAAGCGCCACTTCTGGGCGACCGATCCGGGCGGCTTCCACCAGATCGGCTGCGTACACACAGCTCAGGGCCTTGAGTACGAATGGGGAGGGGTGATCATGGGAGCCGACCTCACCTGGAGCGGGACCTCCTGGGCCTTGGACCGGAAGCATGTCCTCAGCAAGGCCAAGAGGATCCGGTCCGACGATGCGCTGCTGGAACGGATTCGGAACGCCTACAGAGTCCTCATGACACGTTCCATCCGCGGGACCGTGCTCTACTCCGTTGACCCCGCCACCCGGCAGCTCTTCGCTGATCTGGGCGTGCCGAAGATCTAACCGGAACGGAAGAGGCGGGCCGTAGAGCCACGCCTTGCAGGGGCCGTCGTGCTCTGGGCTGAGCCTGCCGCCGCGGATGGCGAACTCGGAGAGGAGACGCTCAGCGAATACCTCGCCCACGTCGTACCCAGCGGTGAGCACGTCCCCTGACGAAGTGCAGTTTCCTGTCTCTCAACTGTTCATTTCGTATGAAGGGGTCTGTGTTGTCCCTGGTTCCCGATCAGATGTCGCAGAGGCGTGTACGGCTGCTGGTCATGGCCCTGGTAGGGGTCATCCTTCTGCTCGTTGGCGTCTTGGTTGGTGTCCTGACCGGTGGCGGAAGCGACTCCGGTGCCAGGAAGGAGGACGACGCGGGCCCCTCCCATGGCCCCGCGGAGCCATCGGAGCCGGCGGGCAGCTCGGAGGGGGACCACACCCCTGAGTCCTGGGTGAATCTTCCCGAGGGCATGGCGGAGATGAACGGCCTGCCCGTCAAGTTCCCGCGCACTGACACCGGCGCTGTCGCTGCGGCAGTGGCCAGCAACCGGGCTGGCTGGAGCATGGATGAGGATGAGATCCGGCGGGGGATGGAGACCTACGGGGACCCCAGCGCCGAAAAGGAGGGCGATTCCCAGGAGACCAAAGCCGCGGCGGTTGCCTACCTCGCACAAAAGGCGCGCCAGATGGCGGGTGTGCCAGCCAAAGGCCCTGTGCCGGACGGCGTCAGCCTGAGCGGCGTACCCATCGGAGTGCAGTGGAAGACTCTCAGCGCTGACCGCGTCCGCGTGTTCGTCCTGACACGGGTCACCTCGAAGGCAGGTGAAGGAGAGAAGACCAGAACCCGGCTGATGGCGGTGCCGTCCGAGGCGATCTGGACAGCGGGAGACTGGAAGCTGACGAAACCGCAAGAAGAGATCGACCGCTCGGAGGTCCCAGACCCTGCAGACCTCGGAACCAAGAAGTTCTCGAGGGAGGGCTGGAAGGCACTCCAGGAAGCCAGCAGCCGATAAGGAACACCCACTTTGCCGTCTCAGGTGAAAGCCGCTCCTTGCACTGCGCCTGGCCCTCGGCGTCGTGTTGTTGGCAGGCTGGCTCGGCGCGTTGCCCGGGATCGCTAAGGGCTGTCCCGTAAATGATCTCTGTTGCGCCTGTTGGCCTGCTGGTTTCTGCCTCACCCGGCAAGGATGAGGTTGTGCAGGCGGGCGATGCCGAGCATGGCGTGGCGGACGCCGTCGCCCTTCAGTCGGCAGTCGCGAAGGATCTTCCAACTCTTCATCCGGGCGAAGACGTGCTCCACGCGGGCGCGGACTTTGCGGTGGGAGGCGTTGTGCTCCTCCTTCCAGTCCGGCAGTTCGCGCTGGCCTTTCTCGCGGCGGTGCGGGATGACCAGGCCGGTGCCGCGGTAGCCGCCGTCGGCGATGACCGTGGTCTTGCCGACGGCGGCTTTCGCGCCGGACAGCTCCCACGCCTTGCAGTCGTTGCGGTTGCCTGTGACTGGCCGGCCGACCGCGACGACGAGCCGGGTGTCGGCGTCGATGACGACCTGGTGGTTGGTGGAGTACCGGTAGTTCTTCGACTGCTCGGCGATGGTGTGATCGCGGGTGGGAACGAGGGTGCCGTCCACGATCAGCACGGTGTCCTTGCGGAACCGCTTGCGCTGCTGGAGCGCGAGGGCGGGCCCGAGGTGGTCGATGATGCGGTCGGCAGCCGACTTGGACACCCCGAACAGCGGGGCCAGCTGTCGCAGGGTCAGGTTCGTGCGCCAGTACGCGGCGACCAGGAGCACGCGGTCCTCCAGCGACAGGCTCCAGGGCCGGCCCTTGCGCACCGGATCCACACCCTCACGCCGGAGCGCGGTGATCAGCTTGCCGAACTGGCGCGGGCTCAGCCCGGTGAATGGGGCTATCCAGGAGGGCTCCGACGCCGTGATCACACCAGACACAGCAAGATCATCTCACCCGTGACCTGCAGTTACGGGACAGCCCTTAGAGGTAAGAGGTGAGGCCGAATTGGTTCATCAGGTCGGTGAAGACCTCCTGCGCTGTCTCCCGCAAGGCATCGTCAGTGTCGGCAGGAGCCGGTTCCGGCAAAGAATCCTGCCCGGACCCCTGTGACCCTGATCACACTGAGGACCATGCCAGGGAGGGGGCGCCCCGATGGCACGATCCCGCCGAGCGTTCCGATGCGAACGCCCGGTTCGACCACTACCGTTGACGGTCGGGTGCAGAGATCCGGAACTCGGGGAGGGGATGCACGTCATGGTCTTTGCGTGGCTCCGCGATGCCTTCTCCTCTCGGTTCCGCCGCAAGGCGTCCTCCAGCCTCGATACGTACGAGGCGGATACCTTCAGTCCAGGCGATGTGGCAAACGGCCCGACGATCGCTGACTGGCACGATGTCCCCTCAGTGCGGTTGGTCCGCCTCAAGCACGTTCATGACTGGATCGCCTCTCAGCCGCGATCGGCGGCTGTACGCGAATTCACCATTGATACGTCGGCCATCTGGAAGCACTTGTCGGCACGTGAGCCCTCATTGAGCAGCGACAACGAGCAGCGCTTGCGGCTCCTGTGGCTGATGTCGGCCTTCCTGGAACACTCCGACTCACAGGCCATCTTCAAGGCCGCACACACGTGGAACGAGGCACTCCTCGTCGCAGACGACGAGGAGGACCCCCTTCCTCAGATCAGCGAAAAGGAAGCTGCTGCTGTGGGCAGCGAGGCTGGGAAGTCACTTGAGTACGCACTCGCACGTCTGTTCCTGCGACTGGGGCCGCCTCCTGAGCCCACGGCTGTCGAGTATGCCCCTGCTTCCAGTGGTGGGGGAGGGACGCAGCAGTGACGGCAGAGGATGGGAGCTCGTCGCCTTCTTCTCTACCTGAAGAGGAACCCGTTCTGGCGGCTGGGCTGGAGGTTGCCATGAAGTGGGGCGCGGCGCTGGGTGGGCCTGACAAGCTCGATGTGGCGCTCAAGGCCCTTGAGCCGCAGATGAAGCGGGAGCATCAGCTGAAGCTGAGGCAGCTGGAGTTCCAGCGGGAGGTTGCTGAGCGCGCGGCTCGACTGGAGCAGGAGCGGCGCAGTCACACCCGGCACCTGGCGGGCCTGGCAGTCGGGGCGCTTTTGGCTGTCGCGATGCTCGGTGCAGGGGTCTACGTCGCCAAAGACGCCTGGTGGCTGTCGGCCCTGCTGTGCGGCCCCAGCCTCCTCGCGCTGGCCAAGATTTTCGTCTTGCGGCGCAGCGACCCCGAGGACATGCGGTTCGTGTCCAAGACAGCCCGCAACGCGACGAACGCGGCCTCGCAGGCCCAGCCTCCGGTCGTGTAGCCGTCGACTTCGCGTATCTGAGTGCCCTGCTTGGCTGTTCTGAACAACGCTGGCGGTCTCACCGGTCCGTCTGATGGCGGGAAGGTGGCCCTGGCTGCTTGGGAGCGGCGTAGCGTGGAGACACGTTGATCGTTTTGCCGGGGGTGGATTGTGGCGGGTGGGGATCTGCGGGCGCTGTTCCGCACGAACGATGCAGATTTGAGGGCGGCCGAGGCGTTCACGAACCGGCGGGGCCAGTGGGAGGCCGTTGCCGTTGCTCTGGAGGCTCACCTGCGGCAGATCGAAAGCCCCGGCTTCGATGTGGAAGACCTCGAGGCTCCCCGTGCGAATGTTCTGGTCTTCCACGGGATCGGGGGCATCGGCAAGACGACGCTCTCGCGCCGGCTCGAAGCCGCACTGGCTGATGACGGGCACCGGCCCGCGCAAGTGGGAGCGGCCCGTGCGCGGCGACGCGCGTCTGCTTCCCGTGCGGGACTCCGAACTGGGCTCGACCTGAGGGCACTGGAGCTTGCCCAGCGACCGCTGGCCCAACAACCGACGGCGGTGAGGGCTTCTTGGATCAGCTCAGATACTCGCCGAGTTGGTTGAGCGTGATGTCGGAGTGGGCCCAGACGTCGGCAGCCGCCAGGCTGCGTTTTCGGAATCCCAGTTTCCTGCGACGGTGCCGTCTAGGAGTGGATTGAGGAATGTCTCTGCCGCTCGGGTAGCTTCGGAGAAGGTGCGGCAGCCTTGCAGGCCGAGAACCAGGGCTGCCGCGTTGGGGTATTTATCGTGCCAGTCCGTCCCAGGTGCTTGGAAGGAGTCGGGCAGGGTGAGCTCAATGCCGCGTTGGCGGCGTTGTGCCGCTTCCTGGTGAAGGGCCTGGTATGCGGCCGCACCGTTGACGTCCTCCTGCTGGCTGATCAGCAGGATGTCGGCCAGATCGCGATACCGGCTGGATGTCCCCTCACCGTGGCGTTCATAGAGGGCACAGACCTTGTCAGCGACGTGATCGATTAGGGGGTAGAGGCGAACCGTGGGCCAGTCGACGGGCCAGGGAAGGTCGACAGCGGAGACCAAGGGAGTGGTCTCGGGGGCTCCGGAGAGGGTGCGGCGAACAGCAATGTCCACCTTGACGCCGTCAACACGAGTAAGGCCGAGGTAGACGTCGAAGTATTGGGAGCCGCCACGGTCAGGGTCAGAGGACGCGGTGTACTTACCAGGGGCAAAACGAAGGAAGTCGTTGAGATCGTAGGCCGCAGCCTTCAGGACCCGTGCGCGTGCTTCGTCCTGAGTCAGTCCGGGCTGGGCACTCTGCAAATCGATGTCGCCGCTAAGGCGGGCGGCGCCCCGGTAGCGAACGAGGAGGGCTTGGCCTCCCTTGATGAGCCATCCGTCCGGATCAAGGGTGAACACCCGGGCTGCGAGCCGATTGAAGTAGAAGATCCGCATCAGGTCAGAGACGTTCATACCCGTCTTCTTTGACATGCTTCTGGCAGAGCGGTTCAGAGCGGCCCTGAAGTCTGTTGGGGTTCGGTAGGTCTTGCCCATGAGTGCCCCCCTAGCATACTGGTGTGAATAAGCAGATTTTACGCACCAGTTGATCGCCGCACAGCCTATTCGGGCGGATCCGCAGGCTTTCCCGTTTCGTGGTTGCTGCCGTCAGCCGACTCTTGGGGATCTGCGTCAGCGGCAGCATCCTTGAAGCTTCGGAGAGCGGCAGACTCGATCAGCCCCGCCTGCTTGAGGGCAGCAGTGAGCCCCGTTGTGTTCTTGAATGCCTTCACAGTGGACGCAGCGGCGGCTTGCTGAATGGCGCGCATCAGGGCGGGGTCAGGCTGCGTCAACTTCCGGAGAGCCGCTGTCACGTCAGGATTGGGTCCTGCCAGGTTCTGCACTGCCCGTCTTAGCGAGACGTTGGGCTGGACCAGTTGCTGAATATCTCGCAATGTCTTTTGCAGGCCAGTGAGAGCCACAGGGTTCGGATAGTTGGTCAGAGTGCCTGGCAGCCTGGTGGACTGAGCTGCGAGGCGCTGCGCGGCGGTCGCACCCATTCCCTCGTGGATCATTCGGTGACGCCGTGCTGAACTGCGCAGAAGGAGATCGACAAGCTCTGGCCGCTCGGCCATGAGATGGACAGCCGCATCGAATCCTTCCCGGCTTGCCCGGTCGACTTCCTGGCTGCGCAGGCTTTCGTCGGCCTGCGCGACGAGGTGGTCGATCAGAGCGCGCCCAGTGGCATCGGCTGGCAGGCCATACTTTCGTGCGTAGGGCTGCACGCGGGCAGCCAGGCCGTCCAGACTGACCAGGTCGCGGCGGTCGGCTTCGGCGATGACACCCCCGATATGCCCGCCGTCGGCTTTTGCCTGGAGCAGGTCGACGATGGTGCGGTCGGCGGTGGTAACAGGCAGTCCGTCGATCACCGTGATCTCCGAGGTCTCCACTGGTGCGGTACGCAGGCGCACGAAGGGCTCGGTCGTCGTTCGGCGGCGCGGCACGCTGATCTCTACCTGGGGGGCGGGGAGGTCGCCCAGTTCGTGCAACTGACAGGCAGAAGCGTGAGAGACAACACCGGAGTCCGAGTGGCCGGCCGGGCGCTCCCAAGCGAACTGTGTGGGTTGCAGACGCAGCCAGGCCACCTTTACATCCAAGTGTTGGGGCATGCCGCTTGCGGCCAGCAAATAGACGCCACGCCCGACGCTCTCCAACAAGCCAGCCTCGGTCAACCGCAGCAGTTGCACGGCGTTGAGGCCCAGCACTTTGGCCTGCGCGGCCGTGACCAGGCCCCACTGATCCGCAGCGGCACCCGAGAGGGTAGCTAGCTGCTCAGCACGGTTCATGCAGAGATTATTACACAGCTTCGCAGATTTAGTTACACCTGAATGTAACTATCTCTGCACGCAGGTGCGCCAGGAGTGTAATTTTCTCTGCTTTCCTACCGGTATACCGTCAGCTACTCGCACACCTGTTCGCTGGAGAGCGCCAACCGTCATCAATCTCATGCAGGCTCCAGCCGATGACACCCAGCAGCGAGTCGGGGCCGCCGAATAGCTTGCTGTGGGCGTGATCGGGGTGGGCGTCGGGATGATCTCCGTGGTCGCTGTCGCAGGCCCGTCGACGCGGATCGCCCATGCACGTCAGCCTCACCCACCCGTCCCTTGTACGACACACGGTGCCGCTGCTGATCGGGCACGCGGGAATGACAGGCCGCACAGGTGGTAAGCGCAGCGAGCAAATGCAGGTCGGTGGTACGTGCTCCGGGCGCGGAGACGTGTCCGTGCCCGGAACAGGCGTTACCGGGCCTGGCCTGCGGGCAGGCTCGCTGCTGCTTACATGTGGCCGAAGGCGGGGGCTGGTGTGCTGAGGGTGGGGCCGAAGGCCGCGAAGAGGCTTTCGAGGCGGTTGTGGGGCGTGGCGCTGCAGGGGTGGTGGGGGGCGGGGGGTGGGGGTGGTAAGTAGGCGGCATCGGCTGCGGCGTGCTGCCACAGGGGGCGGAAGCTGTCGGGGTCGCCTTGGAGTGCGCGGACGAGGCGTTCGGTGCGGGGCCAGTCGGGCACGAAGGTGCCGGCGAGGGTGGCGGCGAGTTGGGCGGGGGTGAGGGTGTGGCCGATGACGGTGGCGATGGAGGTGAGGGTGGGGGATCCGCAGCGCTGGATCAGGGCGCGGAGGGCGGTGGTCAGGTCGGTGTGGGGGGTGGGGTGTCCGGAGCTGGGGCTGGTGCTGGCGGTGCGGCGGAGTTTGTGGGTGGTCATGCGTCGGTGTTCGGCGTCCCAGATTTGGCGCAGGGTGCACAGGTCGACGCCGAGGGTGCGGCCGAGGCGTTCGGTCAGTTCCCAGGAGGGGAAGCGTTCGCCGGCGAGGATGCGGCTGAGGTAGGAGGCGGAGACGCGGGTTCGTTCGCCCAGTTGCCGCAGGGGGATGCGGGCGTCCCGCTGGAGGCGGGAGAGGATGGGCGCGAGCTGGCTGCGGGCCGGGGAGTAGACGGCTTGGTCGTCTGGGGGTGAGTCCTCGGTCGGCGGTGGTGGGGTGTGCTTGTCGGTCATGGTGTGGCCCAGGGCGGCGAAGCGTCGGCGGACGGCCTGGTCGCGGTAGGTGCGGCGGGCTGTTTCGGGGCTGGTACCCAGCAGGTTGGCGATGGTCTCCCAGGGGGTGTCGTGGTGGCGTGCCCGCCACACGGTGCCGGCCAGGAGGGTCTCGACCTGTTCGAGGATCTTCGCGGCGGAGGTGACGGGGGCGCGGACGACGGTCCCGTGCGTGTGGGTGTGCTGCTGCGGGGTCAGCTCGCGGATGAGCTGGGTGAGTGCGCTGCGGGCTGTTTTGGCCAGTTCGAGGAGCGCCTGGTCCTCCGGGCTGGGCTCGGGTGGGCTTTGGGTGCGGGGGGAGAGCGGGAAGCCGTCTCGGGCGGTCTGGGCTTCTTCGCGGCGGCGCCGGTAGGCGGCCTGCCGGCAGGCGCGGCTGCAGTATTCGGCGGGGCGGCCGCGCCTGGAGCGTTGTGCCAGTGGTGCTTTGCAGATGCGGCACTCGCAAGGCGGTGGGTCGGTGAGCAAGTTCATGAGGGGCCTTTCCAATGGCCCGGCATGTGCCAGGAGGTCATGCGATGGGGTGACCAATTGCGTCTCGCCGGGCGGTTTCTTCTTGCCGTTTCGTCACCACAGAGAACCGGGGGCCAGTGACGGGGCGGCGGAAATGGTGGCCCGCCGCCCCGCCGAGCGCGGCTCAGCGCCTGGTACGGCTGCGGCGGGAAGTGCGCCCCGCCAGACGCTGGACGACCACCCCGGTCACCACGCAGCCCAGCGTCAGGGCTGTCAGGAGGGTGGCCTCGCGGAGGGACGGGGGCTGGATGTCGACGGACACGTCGACCGACAAAAGAGCTGGAGTAGCGAGGGGGCCTACCGTGAGGAGCACGATGTGAACCGGCCGTCCGTGACGTTGGGTGTTTTCGTCACGCCTGTTAACGTCATTATCAGGAGGAAGCCCCTCACGTGGGGGTTTTCCCTCCGGCGATGCAGGGGAGAGGACCATGCGTTGGCCTTTCTTCGTGTCGAGTCGCTGCGTGGGCCCTGTGATGGTTGGGAAGCCTTGGGCTCACGCAGCGGAACACTAATCACACCCTGGGTGGTGGCCAAGTTTTCGAGGTTTCCCCTAGGGGAAACCTCTTCTGGGTGGCAATTCCCCGATTTCATTACTGCGCGCTGCAGCACGTGATAGTGCCTGCACAACGCCCGCAGCGGGAAACGCCTGACTTACCGCCGGCGCACGCCGACCACCCGCCCACAAGGGCCCCGGCGCCGCCTGCGACCGCCCTGGTCTCCCCCAGTGCACCTGCTCCTGACCGCGCCCGAGGCGGTGCGAACCATCCGCAGCGGTACCAGCGCATTACCCGCATCCACCGGAGCAGCTACGTCGCCCCCGCGTCCCTGTCCGGCAGCCTGGTAACCCCGAACTCCGTCTCTCCGTCCACCGCGATCTCCTCTGTTGGACGTACCGAGCGAGCCCCACCAGTCCGCAGCGTGCGCCAATAAGTTCGAATCTGCTGACACGTGGGTTCGGCCCCCTGCGCTGAGGACGAGGGCGGAGTGCCGCCCCTGGCGGGGCGGCACTCCGCCGCGGCTAGCGGGCGATGTCGGTCTTGACCCGCGTGTTCGGGCATGCGGCGGCACGCTTGCCGAGGGCGTTCTTCTCCGCCTGGTCGAGGGCCAGCTGCCACCGGGTCTTCGTCGCCACCCAGTCCGAGAGGTACTGACACGACGCGGACGCCGCGGGCACCCACCAGCCGGCGGGGTCCTTGTCGGCCTTCTGCCGGTTCTCCCTCGCAGTCACCGCCACGAGCGACCGGGGCGAGTCGAGATCGTTGGCGTAGCGTTCCCGCTTCTTCGCGTCCCAGGCGGAGGCTCCAGAGTCCCAGGCCTCGGCGAGGGGCACCATGTGGTCGATGTCCAGCCCGCGCGGGTTGTCGGTGGTCTTGGCGTCGTAGTAGCTGAACCACTCGCCGTCCGTGAGCGAGCAGCCCGGCCCGACCCTCGGCTCCTCGGTGGCCTCCTCAATGAGGACTTCCTGCCTCGTATTGCAGCCGTCCCGGTCCGTATCGACCCAGTGCCTGAACTTGCTGCGCTTGTAGCCGGCGCGGCTCTCCTTCTCCACAGGCAGGGCCTCGATGGCCTGCACCACCGGAAGGTCGACAGCCTGCCGGCCCGATGCCGGTTCGGCCACCGCAGGAGCAGCGGCGGTGAGGAGGGGAAAGGCCAGTGCGGCGGCCGTCAGACCGCGAACCATGTTGATCACGACGGCATTGTTGGCGCAGCACGAGGCTGCGAGGCTTCTGTGTTGTGCCAAACCACCCGATGGAGCGGACAGCTCCGGGTCGCCGGGAAGCCCGCACCGGCTTCCGGAGATGCGGGTGCGGGTTGTGGCCGGGTCATCCGCAGTCGTTGCGGTTGATGCGCAGGGAGCGGGTCTGGTCGTTGAGGTTGTAGCCGCGCAGGTCGTGGATGGAGCCGCCGCTCTTGCCCACACACCCACCGTCCGGCGAAGCTGCGCTTCTGGTAGACGCGGGCGGTGCGGCCGGAGTTGTTGCGGATCGAACTGCCGCGGTCCCGGATCGCGGTGGGCAGGTCCTTCACGCTGCCGTCGACAGCGCGCCTCACCCACGGCTGGCCGCCGAAATTGATGTCCGGGTAGATGCACACATAGCCGTTCGGGCAGTCGATCACGGCTGAGGCGGGGGCCGCCGGTGCGGCAGCGGGCGCCGCGGCGGCCAGCAGGCCGCGGGAGATGTTGTTCACCCGCCGCATTCAAGCGGCGCAACCGCTCCGCTCACGGTGGCCCGAAGACCAAACCACCCGATCCGGGGTGCCCGGATGCCCGAACCCCCGAGGAGGTTCCCCCGCGCGGAAGGCCGCGCTCCTGGGAAGGGGACGACGGGCTGGGTGCCGGGCCTTATATGACCCGACGTAGTCTCCAGGAGCAAGGGCAGGGGCAGATGAAGAGGGGTTGGGTGTGGCCGAAGAGGCGGAGAGCGGCACAGAGGCACGGGGTGAGTCGGAAGCGTGGGAGGCCCCGGACCAGGTGAATTCCTGGTCCCGGTTCCTGGCCGGGCTGGCTCTGGCTGCGGTGGTCACCGTGGTCGTCATGGTGTGTGTTCCGCTCAAGGAGGAGGGAGCCCACGCACCCTGTGGGCCGACCATCGCTCCCGAAGACCCCTACCTCCACACCGTCGAGTGCAACACCCGGCACATCCGCCAACTCGGATACGCCGGCCTCCTCCTGGCCGGCGCACTCGGCTGCGGCACCGTCAGTTTCCTGCTGCGCATCGAGCGACGCCCACCAGAACGGTCCTGCGCCCACCACGAAGAGCCGGATACGTGACTGCACGTGCGCACCCTGCGGGACCAAGGTCTGCGACCGGGCAGAGAAGGCACAGCCCCTCCGAAGTCCAGCAGCTCGTCCTGAGGCACTGCTCGCCGTACACACTGGCGATTCACCTCGACGGTGGGGAACGCAGAGACGCGCGGTACCGACAGGCAGTTGCCGCCTACCAGGACCAGCTCGCCGAGAAGCGTCACCGCAAGGACGACGAAGAGCGACGGCAGGCCCTCAAAGCCGTGTCCTGACGCCGTAGGCCCGAGGCGGCGGTGTGGTTGCTGGGCTGTAGGTCACGTGAGGGCCGTGCCGGACATAGTCGGCACGGCCCCTCGGCCCCGTCTGACTGGTTCAGTCGCCGGTTCTTCGGGTGCGGTTGGCGGGTGGTCGAGCAGGGTGGAGTCGGGCGTGTGTTCGCCCTCCTTCACAACCGCCGTGGTCTCGTCTTCCATTTTCGCTTCGGGGAGCGTTGGGCTCTGGGGGCAAGAGCAGGATTGACATCGTGATGGCGCGTGGCCAGGGCAGGGCCGCAGCGGAGGGTGGGTGCCAGCTCGTCCCAGGGTCGCGTTACCTCGGCTCGGGCGGGAACCGGTATCCATCGCGAGTTTTGCCCAGGAGAGTGGTGGAGCAGCGGTCGCGCGGGCAGGCGCGTTTGCACGGGGCTGGTGAGGGTCTGCGCTGGCGGTACTGGCCTTTCTCCCCCGGCGGTGCGATACGGGGAGCGGGTCTTCAGCCTGGCGGCGGGCACTGTCCAGAACGCGCTGGTAGCGGACACCGACCGGTGGGAGCCTTCGGTGACGAATCCAGCTATGAGCATCGCGAATGTGAAGGTCTTGCCTCCGGGGACAGTCGGGACAAGGCGCGTTGTTCGCGCCTTGAGCGCTGGCAGAGGTGGGTTCCGACGGCGGTGGATCTCTTCGAGAGCCTCTGCCCAGGGGCCTGTGGCTGGAGGGGGCAACGTCGGCTGCGTGTCAGCGTACTCACGCCATCGGTACCTCGGCGGCCGCTGCGTTGGCTGAGGGGCCTTGCCCGATCCCCGACCGGTACCCGGCTTGCGGTTTGCGGCTTGCATGCGTTCGCGATGGGCGGCCACTTTGCAACGGTCCGAGCAGTACAGGCGTGTCCGGCCCCGGGCAGCTTGGGTGAACGGCGGCGCGGTGCAGCCGGCGCGTGCGCACCGGTGTACTGGCAGATTCTCGGCTGCCGCCCAGACCTCGGGCGAATGCCTGGGTCCATGCCGGTCCCGCAGTTCTTGGTGGAGCTGGTGCGCGCGCTTGGAGCGTCGCAGTCGGTCCAGCAGGTGGGAGAGCAACATCTCCGTCATGCTGGTGGACAGTCCGTGCTGACGGGCTAGCTGGGCGATGGGCGCGCCGTTCAGGCGGTCGAGCAGCAGCTGCCGTTCGCGGGGATTGAGTAACGCACGCAGCTCGCGTCCGAGCACATCCTCGCCGGCGTGACGCCCGACGGGGTCCATGTCCGGCCCGTAGAAGCCTCCTCGACGTTTCTGTCTCACTGGCCTGCTCCTTCGGCGCCCGGTACGGCATCCTGCCGCGCGGTGCCATCAGCTGAGGGGCGCTGGCTGGTGCCCTCGTTGGGTGTGCCGGGCAGCACCGTGCGCAGCCTCAGCCGTAGGGCGGTGAGCAGGTCCGTGAGGGTCCGACCACTGGTTTTCAGCATCTCGGGGACATCTTCCGGCAGGGCTCGGTTGAGGGCCTGCTCGGTGATGCGTTTGTAGCTCACGATGGCCAGGCAACAGACGCAGGCAAGGGCCGTGATCAGCACGGCCAGCAACAGCACGAGGTTCGACACCGGCAGCTCCTTCTCCGTAAACGCCGATGGCCCCCGACACCAGCGGTGTCGGGGGCCATCGGGACAACAAAAAACCCCGCCGAGAGCGGGGTGGTAGTCGGGTAGACGGGTCCCGACCGCTCCTCAATGTAGCGCCCTTCGCCCCTGGTTCGGAACGGAGATTGACGCTCCCTCGCGTTTCCGCAGGCCAGAGCCTTCTCTTTGAGCGGTGCTCCTGCGGACCTGAGAGAAGAATTTCGTTACAGGGCCCGTGGCCGGGTTCTGTGCAGACCTCCGTCGGTGTTGCTCAGCCGCCACATGAGCGCCCGGTCCCATGGGCCGTAGCCATGTCCCCCCACCGGCCGTAAGCGCCATTCCCGCCGCACCGAGCCGGGAATGTCACTGCTCACCGAGAGGTGGTGTCAACATGGGACAGGGCCGGGGCTGCTCGCCTGGCTTGGCTGCTCGCCGGGAGCGCCGGATGGGAGAAGCCGCACCGTCGCGCAGCTGGCCGTCCTCCCGAGCCTCTTGCGGGCTCACGCCACAGGGACCGAGAGCAGCACCAGCACGGCGAACCGCCACCCGCCGGACGCTGGATGGCAGCCGCTGCCCGTGGCTGTGAGCCGCACGACCAGGAGCGCCATACCAGGCCCCAAGCGGCATCCGGGCTGCAGCGGTGCCTCTTGGTGTGCAGCTTCTTTCGGCCAACCGTGCCCTTAGGGGTCCACGAGCGCAGTCCAGTGGGCACGGGCAGGGAGTGCCCCTCAACGCTGGCGCGCGTGCTTCTCGTCTCGGATCTGGGCCGGGTCGTGGTTGGGCCGAATGCGGGAACTGGCCGGAAAGCCCACGTCGCTGTCGCGTTGCGCGCGTTCCTCAAACGTGGAGCGCGCGGCCAAGGGGGCCGCTGTGGCTGGAGGAGATTCGTTTCGTGGGCAGGAAGAAGCAGGGCAGGCCGGGTCGTCGGCGTCAGGGGGTCTACACACTGCAACAGTTGCAGCCTCCCGGCTACGACGAGTGGATCAAGTTCGGCTCCCACACCACTCCTGGTGCTGCCGCCAGCGATCCTCGCCTCGGGGAGGAGGCAGTCGGCCTCATGCAGCGTCTCACACGCCTGCGTCCCCTCTACCGGGGCCCCATCCCCATGCAGGCCGTGCGGCTCGACATGGCCCTCGACACGGGCGCCCTCGCCGTCAGCTGCGACAGCGAGGGCAAGGACGCGGCGCTTGTTCCCATCGAGGAACTCGCGACCGGGATGGGCGTCGCTTCTGCCGACGGTGACGTCCGGGAGAGTGTCCACCGGCTCCACGCTGTTGGTGCCCTGCTGGTTGAGGACGCCGGTGACGATGTGCCGCTGGTCCGGATCGTCAGCCAGCCGCCGCGCAGGCCCGGCGATCGGTGGATCTTCCACGGAAGTCCGGAGGACATGCTCGTGCGGAAGACCTGCGTTCCCGCACAGCCCGACGATCTGGCACCCGACGAGTTCGCCGCGCTGGCCTTCATCAGGTGCCACATGTCCCGGGGCACCGAGGCCACCGCTGAGGACTTCGCTCAGCACGAGGGCATCGGCTCTGTCGAGAAGGCCCGCGAACTGTTCGCGGCCGTTGCCGAGCTGACCGAGGTGAAAGGCTGCTCAGCCTGCCCTTCCGCGCACCTGTGCACCCGCCCCACGACAGCCGGAGCGCCGCAGTGACCGGACAGCTTGTTGTGCTGCGTGGGCGTTTGTGGGTCAACGCCAGTGGTGACGCCCACTTCCGGCAGTGCGTCGCCCGCACTCGGAAGGGTGGCCGCTGCCAGAACCCGATCGAGTACGGGCAGGTTATGGGCTTCCGTGAATTCCAACTCGGTCCGGCTGGGTACGTCTATGCGTACGGCTGCTACGGGCCGCACGGGGCTGTTGATGACGACCGGTGGCTTGCCCAGCACTGCACGCTGCACGACACACCGGACGTCGTCGACTGCGAGACGCCCGAGCTCCGCCGGTTCGACATCATCCGCGACTCTTCCTTCATCAAGCCGTACCGCGTGGACGCCGCCTACGACGGCACGGCGGCAGTGGACTGCGACCCACCCGGCGTTGCTGCGAAGCCGCCAGCCGTGAGGCCGGTTGGCCCCGTTGGGGTCAACGGGGCCAACCGGCAGCCCATCAGGTGACCGGACCGGAAGGCAGGACGCGGTTCAGGTACTCCTCAAGAATCTCCTTGTCCAACTTGCCGTCCCAGACCAGGGCCCGGCGCAGGGCCTGGCCGGTGACGCTGGCGGGGATCTGCCACCGGTTGTGGGCCTCGCGCAGGATGTCGCCGATGGTGGCCTGGGCGTGGGCAGGGTGGTGGCGGATGAACCAGTCGAGCATCTTGGCGATGGGGGTGAGAAGGGGGAGATCGAAAGAGTCGATCCCCTCCTCGCCCTTCTGATTGCGGTGGCGTTCCACGCCGTCGGCGAACTCATCGAGCACGGCGTGCCGGATGGTAGCGCTGATCGGCTCGGTGGGCACGATGTCCTCCAGGCTGACGGCCACGTCCCGCGCGAGGACATCGGCGATCTCCTGCACCGACTCCTTGTTGCGGTGGCGCAGCACCCACCGCTTGCGCCAGTCCGGCCTCTCCCACAGGGCGTACGCGAAGTCCTTCGCGAAGCGCTCGCGCACCTGGGCAGCACCGGGCGACAGCTTCAGCGGGTCCCCGGCGGACATGGCGTCCTCCACCCCTTCCCACGAGCGGCGGCGCGCTTCCGCCCAGTCCCGGGCGACCGGCTTGGACCACTGCGCACGGCCGCTGACGGTGGCCTGGGGCAGTGGCACGCTGCTTTCTCCGCGGGAGATGTAGCCGCGCAGGGTGGAGGCGCCGATCTCGGCGAGCGCCGCCATCTCCGGCACCCCGATCAGCTGATCGCCTGCCAGTTCGGGACAGGAGAGGTTCACCACGCAGGCGTCCAGCGAGCGGGTGTCCTTGCGCTGCATCCGCTGCTGCGCCCACAGCGCAAGGTGATCGAGCCAGATGCCTGGTGCCGGCGCCTCCGGGTCGAAGGAGGCGACCTTCGCCACGTAGGCGCGGTCCAGGTCGACGCTTCCGTCGAGCAGGTCGGCCGCCGTGACTGTGACCGCGGCTTTGGCCGGACGGCGTTCGTAGTCCTCCGAGACGGGGTCCCAGATCTGCCCCGGCCGGTACCAGGTCTTCCCGTCCCACCAGTAGCCGCCGGCCCGGAAGAGCAGGGGGTCGCCCCACCAGGCCGTGTGCATGGGAGAGATGTCCTTGTCGTGCATCAGGAGCACGGTGCGGCCGTGCTCGGGGTGGTAGCGCACCACCCAGCCAAGGTCATGGTTGAGCGGGTCGGTGGTGAAGGCCCGCCAGCTCCCGTTGGAGCGGTCCTTGTCGAAGCGGCCCCACATGCCGTGGCCCACGTTCCGGCCCACGGCCTCGATCGCGGCAGGGCCGTCGTCCAGCGGGATATGGGAGTCGTCCGCGAACGGCAAGTCCGGCACCGGGTGGTCGGTTCGCAGGCCGTTCGCCACCGGACGGAGTCGGTACACCAAGCTGCTGCCCTCTTCCCCTCCTTGGCGCTGTGTTCTTCTACAACGCCTATGTATTCTCTTTTACAGCACTTGCACCCTGTCCGGTACAGCGTTTTCCAGCCAACCTGAGCCCACCTTGCTCCGGATGATGAGGGCCAGGCCGAGGTACATCGGAAGGCGACCTGCGCGAACGCGGCCGTAAGGGCGGGTTCGCAGGAAGCAAGGAAGGAAATTCCCTCCCTTCGGCACCGCCGTGTCGGCTTGGTCTACGGAACGCTGGGCCTACAGGGGCGGCGTGGCAATCAAGGGAAACAGCTGGTTCGACAGCAACAGCACCGCACAGTACGAGCGCCTCCGGGGAGTGACCGTTCTGCCCCCGCCAGGTACGGCGTGACGACTGGGCTGTGATCCATGGCCATGCCGTCGGCCTCTCTGTCGAGGGGCTGGGGCAGACCTGGTTCTTCTTCGAGGACCTGCCGCCCGCGGCCGCGTTCGGACCGCGCGACGCGCATGTCCGCGGGAATCAGCGGCTGGGGTGTCTACTCCGCCGCCAGTGAGGTCCGCTTCGACCACGTGAACTGTCGCGACGTACGCACTTTGCACATCCAGCCGGCTACCGAGCGCGCACGGCCTCACGACAGTGTCCTGTCCGAGTGGATCGCCGGGTGCAATCCCCGCTCAGCGTATTGGGATTCATCCCGCGCCGACAGGGCCCGCAGCATCACGCGCGCAGCGACGCCCGGCTCGGACGCGGTGCCTGGCTTATGGCCCCGCTGACCGAGCTGGTCCCTGAACCAACACGGGACGAGGGGATGCACCTTGCCGCGAGTACGCCTGACGCAGCCTGACAAAAGCACGAAGATGGTGACCGTCTTCAAAGTGTGGGCAGAGCACGAAGACGGAACTCGCTGCCCACGCACTGGCGCGCGGGAAAACACAAGCAGCGCCCGCTGGATCCAAAGTGCCCTGGCCGGTGGCGGTACGTGGCCAAGTGCCGCTCCTGCGGTTGGAAGACGGCGGGGCGAACCTATGCGCCGGTGAAGAACAACAGTCGGCTGCACGCCCAGTTTTGCGACGACCAGAAGCCACCTGTGCTCACCGCCCAGGAGTGGTGCCAACTGCTGCGCCGACACAAACCCGGCACCACCGATCGCCGAGAACCGGACAGTCCATGGTTCACCTGGCCGGAGGACTTCACGCCCCCATAGGCTCCCGGGCAGGCCAACGGAGGGAAGCTGATGACGAAGGCAGTGTGGGAGCGGGCGGCGGATCTCATTATCGACGGGTGAGGGTGGCGCGATGTCGCCCGCACCGGCGGCGGCGCCCTCAGTGAGCAGATCCGCGTCATTCACGAACCGGAGGGGCGCTGGCCGGGCATCACCGGCTCGCTCTTCCACGGCAGCGTCACGCTGTTTGCCGGCCGCATCAAGGACGACGGCTCGTACGGCGACCCAGAGGCCAGCAGCGAGCAGGTATACGGCCTCGATGGCGAGCAGCTGGTCGCCGCGGCTTCCGGGGAAAGGTCAGGGCTCCTCATCGCCCGGGGACGGCGAGCTCGAGGGCGAGGAAGACCACTCGGTGCGAGCGGGCCGCTCCAGCCGGACCCGGTGCGGCGTCCACGCCTCCACGACATCCAGCTCTAGCGGCGGGGGCGGCACCTCGCCCAGGACCCTGTCCCGGTCCGACAGCTCCTGCGCCCGGTCGGTCCACCACAATGCCCAGGCCCACAGGGCCGACGCGTACAGCTCCACGGGTCCCGCATCACGCGGCTCGGCGGCCTGCATGGTGACCGTGTAGCCGGCGCCCTCGTCACCCAGGCCCGGAGACCGGGTACGCAGACCCACCACCGCTGTACCGCGGTCGACGACCACTCCTACCGCGCGGGCGGCAGGGTGGGTGGCGAGCAGCGTGTCGACGCGCAGTTCGGGCGGTTCGGGCGGCTCCGCGCGGGAGGCCAGCACGCTGGCCGACTGCATGAACCGCAGCCGGTCACGGCCTGCGTCCTCCCATTCCTCGCGCAGCCCGCCGTGCCCTGTCTCGGGTTCTCCGCGCGGGGGGCGGGGTGCGTAGTGCCGCCACAGCCTCTCGTCCATCACCGCCAGGTGCAGCCGCAGCCCCGACGGCTCCTCCCACTCGGGCGGTATCCGGTCCAGGACCGGATACCGGGTCAGATGGACCGCCGGCACCTCGCCACCGTCAAGGACGTGGGCGTCAACCCGGGCCTGAGGCGGCGGAATGTGCGGGTAGGCGGCGAACAGCGGGTGCAGCGTCACGCCCCTGATTGTCCCAGCGGGACGGTCTCCAGCACCTCCCAGGTGATGCGCCGCCGGTCATGCGACTGCGCCACCAGCGTCAACGCACTGGCCCGCAGCACCACTTCCCCTCGCCCGTGGTCCGAGAGCCACGCCTTCATCTGGGCGCGGTCGGCGGCCGCGGCCCGCGCTGTGCCGTAGGCGAGGGTGACATGCGGGTGGTAGGTCTTCGGGATCAGCGGCCACCGGTCCCCTACCACCGCGCGTGTGGCCTGCCACGTCTCCTCCCACAAGCGCCGCGCCGGAGGCCCGGGCCGCCCCACGCACTCCACGGCCGTCGAGCCGATGGTGGGAAGCGCGAACGTGACGTCGAACGGCTCGATGTCGGCAGCCGCCTTCCGCACCCGCTCGGTGATACCGGCGAGTTCCTGGGCGGTCGCCTCCGTGTGGGGGCCGGAGTGCAGCACGGTCATGTGCACCCACTCCGGCTCCACCGGCTCAAGACCAGGACGGTGCGTCAGTCCTTCATACGACTCCGTCAGACACCGCCGCACCTCCTCGGTGTCGAACAGCGCGTGCCAGTGCAGATCAGCCCGTCCGGCCGGCCAGGCGTGCACGCGGCTCTCCACCGCGGCGAAGAAGTCCTCCACAGGCCCCCCAGTTGACTTCCGCTCCTCAGAGAAAGCCCAGTCTCACGCACCCCACCTGTCAGCCGCCCTGCTGGCTTCTCACCGGCAACGGACTTCCCGCTGAACCATCTCGTGAGCCGAGCCTGGGTGGGCGGGTGATTATCACGGCGTGATAATCACCCGCCCACAGCGTCAAAAGGGCTGTCTGAAGAGCGCGCCGTCTGCACCTCCACCGCGAGGAGTCAGTATGGTGACGCCATGCCCTCTCCTTACCCTGACGGGGACCGGGAAAAGGTAGCGTCCAAGCTGCCGCCGGCCCTCCAGCAAGAGCTGAAAGTTCGATGCGCCGAACTGAGCCTGGACATCCAGGACGCCGTTGAGGCCGCCGTGACGAACTGGCGAGCCCGGCCCACACCCGGCCCGGAGATCGAGACCGCAGGCTCGAAGTCGTTCTCCACATGGCTTCCGACCGGGCTCTATGACGACTTCAAGGCGACCTGTGGCGAGCGCGGCGTCTCCTACATCCAGGGCCTCGCTCAGAGCATAAGAGCCTGGCTTGAGGACAACCCCTCGCCGGCGGATGCCAATCGGTCGGCTGAGCCTCGCCGCATCGTCACCGCGAATCAGAAGGGCGGCGTCGGGAAGACCTCGGTCTCCTTGGGGATCGCCCAGTCCTACGCCGAGCACGACGAGGACGGCGCCGCTGCCCTTCGCCGGTTCATCGAGTCACTGTCGTTCGGGGACCTGAAGCGCGTCGAGAAGACGAAGGCGGGTCTGCTGAAGCAGCTCGAGAAGCTGACAGTCGGCGGGCAACGTGTGCTGGTCGTGGACTACGACCCTCAGAGTCACCTGAGTGACCAGCTCGGCATTCCGCAGATCCCACCGGGTCAGGAGAGCCTGGTCACCCACATGGTCGGTGACCCTGACGGTGACCTCCACGACCTGATCGTGACACTGGACGATCCTCGGTTCCACCGGCGCCTGGACGTCCTGCCCGGCGCGTACGACGGTTTCCTCCTCGACTCGAAGCTGGCTTTGACGGCGGCACAGTCGCGAGGCTTCCAGAAGGAAGTGGCCCTCGAACGCGCCCTGCGGCCCGCTGAGGGCGACTACGACGTAATCGTCATCGACTGCCCGCCCAGCCTGGGCCTGGCGATGGATGCCGGCCTCTACTACGCACGGCGCCGAAGGAACGAGAAGAAGGGCCGGTCGGGTGTGGTCATCCCGGTGCAGGCTGAGGACTCGTCGGCCACCGCGTACAGCATGCTCGTCAACCAGGTCGAGGATCTGTGCAAGGACCTCAGCCTGGAGATCGACTATCTGGGCCTGGTGGTCAACCAGTACGACTCGCGGCGCGGGTTCGTCGCGACGTCGTCGTTGGCGCAGTGGAACAGCCTCGGCGACCAGCAGGTCCTGGCGGTCCTGGACGACCTCAAGGAGCAGCGCGAAGCAGTCCGTCTCAAGCAGCCACTTCTGGCGTACGCGCCGGAGAGCAAGCAAGCCAACACCATGCGGATGATCGCGATGGGGGTAGTCAGTGAGTAAGGCAGACAAGCTGGGAGGCAGTGCCGCCTTCGGCAGCGCCGCTACCGCCCGCAGCTCTCGCCGTGGCCTGATCGACGAAACCATCCAGGGCAAGGCGGCGACCGCCGCGATCACTGATCTTCCCGTCACCGTGATCAGCGAGAACCCGGACAACCCTCGCAACCACCTGCGCAATCTCGAGGAGACCGTGGAGTCGGTCCGGGAGATTGGGGTGGTGGTGCCCATCGTGGTCGCCACTGCGGACGCCTATCTGCGGGAGAGGCCCGAGCGTAGCGGTGATCTCGATGAAGGCGCTCAGTATGTCGTGGTCGACGGGCACCGTCGTCTTGAGGCAGCGCGCCGGGCGGGTCTTGCCACTATCGCGGTGCGGGTGGACGACGGCCGGGTCAGCACGGACGAGGCGCTGCTGGAGGCCGCGTTCGTCGCGAACTACCACCGCGATGACATGACCGACATCGAGGAGGCCCACGCGCTCAAGCAACTGGTGGACTACTACGGGTCTCAGACCAAGGCAGCGAGACGCGTGGGGCTGCCACAAGCCACGATCTCCAGCAAGCTGTCCCTGTTGAAGCTCACCCCCGAGTTGCAGAAGGACCTGATGACCGGGACTCGGAGGGTCGAGCACGTTCGCAACCTCGGCAAGCTACCTCCCGACGAGCAGAAGGCGAGAGCTGATGAGCGGGCCGAGGCAGCGCGTCGTAAGGCCGGGGGGAGGAAGACGGCGGCCAGCGGCGGCGACGTCGAGAACACGGGCGAGAGCGGCTCGGCGAATTATCACGGCGTGATAATTGCGCAGTCGGAACCTTCACCAGCCGAGTCCGGCTCCGCGGCGTCACCTGAGCAGCAGGTGCCTCCGCCCCGTCGTGACGACGGTGGGGAACCTGTCGTGGTCTCTTGGGAGGACCCTCATGCGGTTCTCGGTGTACTGCTGTCCCGGATGCCACGTCCGAGTCGGCTGAAGCTGACAAGCCTGCTGCTGGAGGTCAACACCGAGGAATCCGAAGCTCAGAGCAGGGGGTAGCTGCTGCCCATTCACACGTCGGCGTCCCCGGCTATGGTCCTGATCTCGTGCCGAGGGAGAGAACGGCGGCCGCTCGTGGGAACAGACCCTCGTGCCAATAGACCTGTCGGCTGGACTTTCATCTGCATCAAGGCACAAAACACGTAAGGCCCGTGCTCCCCGGCGTGGCAGAGAGACACGGACCTTCGTGCTGTCTGGACGTGTGCGTCAGGCTGCGGCCGGGAGGCGGCCTGGCGGCGGTCCCGCTCGCGGTCTTGTTCGGCGACAATGCCGACCCAGCCGGGGCCGAGCCGCTCGATCAACTCGCGGCGCAGCTGGGTGCACTGGGTTCGGGTGGTGGCTGCCCATGCCCCGACGGGGGTGAGTTCGGGGTTGGCGAGCGGCCACTTCAGGCAGCCGTCCACGGGCGGGCAGGCGGAACAGGCGCGGCGGGCCTTGGCGAGGGCCTTTTTGCGCTCGCGGCTTGCGGTGATGTCTTCGGCGGCGAACAGGGCCGGTTCGGTCCGGCAGCGCGTGCGGGTGGGGATGTGGGGGCACGGGATGCGGGGATCTGCCTCGGGGAAAGGGGGCGTGTAGGTAGGGGCTCATGGAGGGGGTCCTCCTGAGATGTGAAGAGGCCCGCACAGCAGGGCAGGGGAGTGCCGTGGTGCGGGCAGGGGAGCAGGGGCGTCAGGCGCAGTCGCTGTGGGTGCGGTGGGGTCGGCCGGAGACGAACCGGACCACGCTGCGCTCCAGCGGCTCGGGCCGAGAGGGGTGCTGGCGGTGGCCGGTCACCGCTGCAGGTGGGGCAGTTGCTGGAGCATCTGGTCGACCAGGTGCCCGGTGGGCCGCCATGGTCCGAGCTGCCCGCGCGCCGGGATCGGCAGGGCGAGGGCCTGGACGTCGCTGATCTCCAGATGTCACGCCCTGGGCTGCGCCCACTCGGTGCAGGGTGGGGCACCGTCCGGGTCCTGATGGCAGCCGGTCAGCCGGGCGACGCCGATCACGGCGCCGGTCGTCAGCTCGCGGCCGCGAATCGTGCGGGCGTTCAGCGGCACGCGCAGGGCGGGCCGGTCGGTTTGCTGGCTCGCGTGCAGCAGCAGCCAGCCGCGTCACGACCATGCCTGGGGTCTGTTCTCGATCGTTCTCGATGGTCTTGGCTCCGGCGAGGAGGCAGGCGGCATGCGGCTGCTTGACGCTGATGCCGCGGATCCAGTCGCCCGCTGGCGGAAGGGGCGCGGTGCTCATGCCGCTCGCCCCCATCCGGCCGTGCCCGGCCTGCCCGCGCGGCGCCCGTTCACAGATGGCGTGGCGGCGTGTGCAGCGGTCGCCAGGACCGCGCGGCCGGAGTGCTTCCCGTGGTACAGGGCTGCGTCGGCCGCCCTGTGCAGGCGCGTCAGGTCGCGTGCGCCGATCCTGTCCGGGGACGCAGCTCCGACCGAGGCGGCGACGTTCACGGTGCGGCCATCGTCCAGGACGACCGGTGTGTGCAGCATCCGGACCAGGTGCTCCAGGCGCTGCTCGCGACGGTCGGCGGGCAGGTCCAGGGCCACGGCGAACTCATCGCCTCCGAGGCGGCCGGCCGCTGCGCGCGGGCCTGCCCAGGCCGTGAGCTGGACCGCGGTCGCCGCGAGGACGGCGTCCCCGGCCGGATGGCCCAGCATGTCGTTGACGGCCTTGAAGTCGTCCTGGTCGACCAGAACGACGGTGGTGTCGTTGCCGTGGCGGCGCAGGATCTGCCGGGCTCGGGCCGTGTAGGTATCGCGTCGCAGGAGACCGGTAAGCGGGTCGCGCTTGGCGGCGGCGAGGCGTCGGTGCAGGGCGAGAGCGTGCACTGTCCAGCCGATCAGCGGCACAGCGGCGGTGGTCAGTAAGAGGGTGTGCTGTCCGAGTCGGGCCTGCTGGCGCAGGAATGACGCCATACTGGGGTCCTCCGTTTCGTCTTGGACGGGATGGGTGGACCCGGGGCGGTCGACAGGGTTACCAGGCCGATGACGGCCGTCCCGGGGCGGAACACGGCGCGAGGGCGCTCTGGCTGCTCCAGTCGGCGAGAGCTCATGACAAGAGGCAGCCCGTTGAGGGGAACTTCGTTTGCGTGCGGGTCACGGAGCACGTGCTTCCGAGTTATCCGGCCCGCTGTCGGGGTCTGTTTTGAGTCCGGCCGAGCGCATGCCGGAAAGCTTGTTGTGAGAAACCACCTGTAGTGAGAAATCTGCAAGATTCTGGGACAGACTTACCGGCTCTTCCTCTGATTTCACCCCCCGTGGTTGACTGGTCGCTTCCAGCGATGCGTAGGGTGGCCGTCAGACTCGGCCTGGGTGCCACTCACCAGCGCGGTCGAGAAGCGCCAGTGTGAGGGGGGGTTGTAGTGAGTTCCGGAGATTCCGACGAGCAGATGCAGTTGGCCCGCGCGGAGCCCGCTCGTCCAGGCACACGACCGGGGACGCTGGCGAGTTCCGCACATGACAAGAAGCAGGCCGCCAAGTTCATGCGGGAGCACCTGTTGCCGGACACTCTGGCTGCCAGCCGCATGGCTGAAGGCGGAGGCAAGGTGGTGCCTAAATTTGTCACCCCCCAGGCCCCTGGTGTGGAGGCATTGGAACCGGATACGGGCCTGGAAGGGCTTTCAGGGTGGGGGACAGCAGCTGGGCTGTCGGAGGCCATGTCCGTATGGCAGTTGCAGGTGAAGCGGCTGAGGGCCCAGCTCGAGGGGGAGCTGCAGGCACTCGTGGGAACGAAGAAGCTCCTCACCGGTCAGGACCTCGCTCAAGGGCAGCGAATCTCCACCACGACGCAGGCTGGCCCCATGGACGTGAGGAGGCCGCCCAGCCAGCTCGACCAGTACTGACTTCCGGGGGGAACCATGCCGCTCACTTACCAGGACGTGATCACAGCTGACCTCTCACCCATAGTGGATGTGGCCAAAGCCTGGGAGGACATGGGAGAGCGCTTCGGTGAGCTGAAGGGCGACTACTCCAAGCGCGTCCCGCGCGCCTTGGCCAATGGCAACTGGCAGGGGGAGGCATTCGAGGCGCATCAACGCAACACTTCTGCAGCATCGCTGTTCGAGTTCTCCGCAGCCAAGACGGAAGCCTTGGCGATCGGCAGCCTTTTGCGGAAGGGGCACGCGGAGCTCGTTCGGCTACGGAAAGTGGTCAAGAACCTTGTCGACGACGCGGAGGAGAAGCACTACAAGGTCGACAGCTCGGGCAAAGTCACCTACGTAGGGGCTGACCAGCACGAGAAGCAAGCTCTTCGCAACGACCCTACCTACGCCGCCGCACAGCAAGAGGCGGAGCAGGATTGGACCAGGAAGATCGCCAAGGCTGTGCAGGCCGTCGACAAAGCCGACCAGAAGATCAAGCGTGCGCTGATCCGAGCGGTTGAGGATCTCTCCTTGGACGGCCGTGGCATTGGTGGTTTCAACGCTCATCCGGAGACCGACCTGGACAAAGCCGGGATGCCGGAAGAGACCTGCACAAGGACCGACGGGTGGGTCTCAAAGGGGAAGCACACCGTCACCGGCCCTGACATCGGCTTCTCTGCCACAGGCCCGGGCTACGGCAGAGAGGGCATGCTCAAGGGGTATGTCGACTTCGTGCACGCGACCAGTGAGGGGTCTCTGACGCGGGAAGAGACGAAGCTGTCCCACATTGCAGACGGTTATGCGGGAGTTCGCGGCACTGTGAGCGGCGGAATCACCGACCAGGGCCTGGATGCAAAGGGTGAGGTGTCCGGCGGAGGGCGGGGCTTGGCTGAGGGCCGCGTCGAGTCAGATGTCGCGGGTACCTACGGGCGCTTGCACGGATTCGCCGGCGGCGAAGCCGCGCTCAAGGGAGGAGCTGGTTTCGACGGGGTGAGCGCCAGCCGCGAGGCCTTCGCAGGGGTGAAAGGCGGTGGTGCTGCGGGCGTGGAAGCCGGGGGCATCAGTATCGGCGCGACGGGGGAAGCATGGGCAGGGGCTGGAGCAGAGGCCGATTTCGAGTGGGAAAGAAACGAGAACGGCAAGTTGCGCATCTACGCCAAGGGAGGCGCAGCCATACCCTTCGGTGGCGCTGCGGGCATGGAGATTACTATCGATCCAGGCAGAGTTGCTGACACTGCTGCGGACGCGGCCGACGCAGTGGGCGACACTGTCGGGTCACTCAAGAACACCGTCACCAGTCTGTTCTGAAGTGTGAGGAAGAGAGCGACTCCCAAGTGCCCTCAGAACTACCGGTGCCCCTCGAGTTCACCCTTCCGCACGGCTGGCAGCCAGCCGCCCCCGAACAGGTGGGCGCACCCGACGTGGCCTTCGTCGCCCTGCACCCTCAGCCTGATGCAGGCTTCACCGCGAACATCACCATCGATGGTGCATACCGGTCGGACACTGCCTCGCTGGCCGACCTCGCCGAAGCGTCGTACCACCGCATGCAGGAACTTGCCGAGACAGTGACAGTGACCAGCCGCAACGAGGTCGGCTCCGGTGAAGCGCCTGGTCTGACGCAGCAGCTCGTCTTCTCCGCCGTCACCGATGGCCGTCGGAGGCAGCTGGTCCAGACCCAGGTGTATTTGTCCATGCCGGATTCCGAAGATCTCCGCAAGCGCGCGGTGATTCAGCTGGCTGTCACCGCAACAGTCACACAGTATGAATCAGTTGCCGGTGATTTCGGCGCGCTCGTGCGTACTGTCCAGCCCAGCTCCGCCGCATCTTCGTAGATGCTGCAGCGTTCCAGCAGATTCTGTCCCTACCGCCAGGCAGTCAAGAGATAGAGGAAATGGGCTTTTTCGCAAGATTCACCGGCACGAAACGACCGGCCCGAGGAGTCCCCACGCAGTCACCCGAGGACCTGCGAGCCAGGCTCCTCGGCCTCAACGGGCCCGACATCCCCTACGTCGTACGCGATGGCTCTTCAGAAGCCGTCGACCTCATCGCTGAATGGCGGCTCATGGAGCCAGCCTGGCAGGGAGTCTTCAGAAAGCGCCAGCTGAGCCGCAACCTCGAGATCCGAATGCGCTTCGACCCGGACCGCCACGAAGTACGGGTCCTTGAACAACAGTGGGAAATCACCTGGGTCGATGACAGGCCCGTGGCAAAGAAGTACGGTCGCGGACCAGGAGAAACGTGGTCACGAGAGTGGATCATCGGGCGAAAGAAGACAGGCGGTTGGGAGATCACCGAAACGTTCCGCTTTGACAGCTCTGAGATGAAGAACCCACTGCAGAATACGGTGCTCGCAGCGGGGTGGGTCTGGCGGGGAGTGCCACTCGGCAAGCTGTGACTCCCTCCACCCACGGGAGACACGCCAGCAAGATAGGTGGTCAACGGATGAGACACCCAGCCTGAAGAGGTGCCGCTGCTAGCTGAGCTGCCAAGCTGCGATAACGCTACCGGGGGGAAATACTCTTCAGAGCCATTCGTCTACGCCATCGGCGGCCCTGACGGCCCGGGCGGCGCACCCCACTGCGGCGGGGGGACCATCCTGGCAGCAACGCGACTGCGATACCGACCACGTCGGACAGCAGTCACGACCGTGATGCCTACCCCTGCAGCAACCGCAGCGAAAATCAGGCCAATAGCCGCAAAAACCGCACCCACGGTGGCCCCCACCTGCGGCTTCTCACCTACGGCGAACTCCGCTTGTCTTTCCGAGGTGCACGTGAGCGTGAACTCCCCGCTGCTACCGGGCTTCACCTCAAAGACCCGCTCCCAGGTACGAGACCCAGAAGTAACCCGAAACGTGCTGTCCGGTTGGCTCAACGATCCAGACTCCATCTCCGGGATCCGACAGTCGACCCGCCCTTTCCCAGACTGGGAGACATAGATCGCCTTGGCCTCCCCGGCAGTGAACCTGACACTCTGAGAACCGCCGCTGGGGAAGCTTCGGTCGCTGTCGACCGAATTCACAGCGCCCTTGGCTGCCACGACGATGACGGTGACACCACTGCCCGCCAAAACAAGCGCGAGTACGGCAGCGACGACAAACCAGACCCGCCGGGGCCTCACGTCCTTCGCCGGGATGTTCGGCAGAGGCGGTAGCCCGCCGTACGGCGTTCCGCCGGAGGTCCCTGTAGTCACGATGCCGCATCCTATCGGGACGGCCTGTGACGCTGGAAGTGGGGCGAAACCTCGGTCTCGCCGTGGAAGCTTCGGGCCATGACCACTCACTTTGCGGCCGGCTGGGAGCGCGTAGGCCGAAGCCCAGGGCACGGAAGTCGCCGGGGCTGACCATCTCTCCGCGAGGTGTTGGTGCACCAGATGACCCGTACAGAACGGGTCGAGCTGACGAAGTTGCTGATCAACGTCAATACCGAGGAAAGCACAGATCACCAGGCATAGCGATCCTCGGCCTGCGCGCCTTGCTCCACCGGGGGAGCCAACGCACTCTGGGGGTGTTGTCCGCGGACAACACCCCCAGGCGCTCCTCGCAGTGTGAGTGTCCCGCATGACTGCAGCGGCTTGTGGAGCTGACCGAGCTGCATCCCCATTGGGGGAGTCGAGTGAAGCAGAGTGCCGGAGGGTGCGGAGTTGAAGCATCTGGGCCCAGAAACGCAAAAAGCCCCGCCACCGGAACGCGGCCGGAGCGGGGCTTCATGGTGGAGCAGGTGTCATGGCGCCCAAATCGCGGGTGCGCCCGTGTCGGGGCTGGGGGTGCTGGCAGCGGTCACGTGCTCACCTCCTCGACGGCGGCGGCCAGGAGCGCCACAACGTCAGCCTCGTACGGGTCAGCGAACAGCTGGTGGTCGCTGACGTCGAACGGCGCCTACCGCGCGGAGACGCGGTACCCGGGCACGAGGGTGGTCTCGCGTCCGTCCAGGGCGGCGGTGAGCCGGTCGTAGTCCTGCTGGGCGTGCCGGGTCTGGGTGTAGGGGCCGAGGCGCAGCATGGTGAAGCCGTCGAGGCTGTCGTCGCGTTTGCGGGCCTCGATGTAGAGGGCGTAGTGGGCGGGTTCCATGCCGATGTCGTCGGGCAGGGGGAGGTTCGCGGCGGCGTGGGTGAGCATCGCGTAGCCGGGCTGCCAGAGGCCGAGGATGGCGGTGGTCTCGCAGCGCAGCCAGCCGCGGTTGGTGTAGCCGAGCTGGCGGCCGTGGAGGTAGGCGCCGGCGTGCGGGGTGTCGGGGTGGACCAGGGCCACGGCGATCACGTCGGGGCCGTGGTCGTCGCCGGGGCGGGGGTACACGCGTTCCACGAACGGGCCGACCCGGACGGCCAGGTCCTGGCCGTGGCCGGGCGTCCAGGGCTTCGGTTCGCGCATGGCGGCGAGCATCGCACGGAACACGTCGACGACGGCCTGGTCCTCGGGGGTGATGGCGCCGGGAGCGAGGCCGCAGCGGCGGAAAGAGGGATGCCTCATCGGGTGGGCTCCTGTTCGGGGATTGCCGTCGAAAAGTCCGGACTCAGGTAGCGGGCAGCAATGTTCACGAAATCGTCGTGCGCTTCCTTCGCGGCTTCGCGGGCTGCGGTCAGGTCCTCGGTGGTGGCGTACGCGTCCCGGATCGCGTAGGTCAGCGTGATCATGCGGTCGGCGGCGGCGCGCACGGTCTGGTCCTCGATGAGGACGCGCAGGGCGACCAGCGGGCGGGTGACCGCGCTGCGGGTCATGTGGCTCTCGCCGCGCAGGGCCTCGATCCGCTCGGTGTCGGCGCCATTGAGGATGGCGTCGCCGCGCATCCACATAGCCGTGCGGTGGTCGCTGGCGGCGCAGGCCAGCGCGGTGACGGCCTCCAGACGGTCGCGGCGGATCGTCTCGCCGTGGCTGACGCGCACCGACCGTTCAGCGGCGCGCTCCTGGAAGCGGCCGCTGACGATCGAGCCGAGCAGGGTGCCGACGATGGCAAGGGCGGCGGTGACAAGGGTGGGTAACACGCAGGGGCTCCTCGGAGTGCTGGTGAAGGGCCGAGACCGAGGGAAGCGCCGCGCCCCCGGCCTGTCGGTCGGGGGCGCGGCGCTGTGGTGTCTCGGGCTGGTATGTCAGGAGGCCGTGGCCGCGCGGAGGATGTCGGCGTGGTCGAACGCCAGGCGCTCCGGCAGGTTGTCCAGGGGCCACCAGCGGGCGGTGCGGGCATCGTCCCCGGCGCTGATCCGGGTGTTGGCGGGGACGACGGCCGCGTAGGCGTCAGTGCTGTACCTGCCGCGCGGGTCGCGGCCGGGCTTGTTCCAGGTGCCGATCTCGCGCAGGTCGTCGGCGACCACGTGGACACCGGTTTCCTCAGCGAGTTCCCGGGCGGCAGCCTCGCGCCTCGACTCTCCCGGGTCGACGTGGCCACCCGGCAAAGCCCAGGCGCCCTCGTAGGGCGGCCAGTCGCGCTCGATCAGCAAGACCGTGCCGTCGGGGATCAGGGCCACCACGTCGGCGGTGTAGTGGATGGTCTCGGTCTCGGTCATGTGCACCTCTCGGTCGGGTGGGCTAGTAGGTGGTGTCGGTGACTACGAGGAACTGGCCGCTGCCGAGGTCCATGACGACCCGGGCGTCGGTGTCCTGGGCGCGCTGGGCAGCGGCGTATTCGTCGGCGGGTCAGGAGCCGCAGGAGTGGCCGGCGGGGGACCGTTCGAGGAGGGTGCGCTGTGCGGGGGCGGCGGTCGTCATCGCGGGCCGCCGTTCTCGAAGTCGTCGATCAGGGTGCCGATCGCGTCGGGGCTGGCGGCCTCGCCGACCCAGCGGCCGGACGCGGTGAACACCGGCACGGCGTCGTGGCCGGCGTTGAAGACGACGACGTAGATCCCGTACCGCTCCAGCACGAGGTCGTAGAGCACGGGGGCCGGGGCGGCCTCGAGGACCTCCAGGGCGTCGACGGTGAAGTGAGCCGGGGCGTCGGGGTCCTCGGGCCGGGTGACGGTGCCGGTGAGGCGGAGCAGGTCGCCGGGCTGGATCTCGCGTAGCAGCACATCGGCGATGCGGGGGTCTCCGGTGGTGCAGGCGTACACGGTGTCCGGGGCGTCGGGTGCGATCCGGTCCGCGTCGGCGGGGGAGTGGATGAGGTCGAAGACGGCGGTGCCCCATCCGATGCCGGGCGCGGGGATCGCGTCGACGTAGCCGTCTATGGCGAGGTGCTGGGTTTCCATCAGTTCGCCTCCGCCAGGGTGGTGGTGCGATGGGCGGCGTCGGTGGCGCGGCGTTCCGTCAGCTCGGTGAGGTCGCTGCGGACGCGGGCGGCCCGGTTGCGGATGCTGGCGGCGGGGTGGTGCTCCGCCCACGCGAGCAGGGCCTCGATCCCGTCGGCGTCCATCGTGTCGCCGGGCAGCACGGCGGCCGTCTCCGGGGTGCCGGTACTGTCGTCCGTGTCCTGGATCGGGGCGGTGGTGGCTGCGGGGAGGTCGGCGTGCTTCACGGCTTCGGCGAGTTCGCCCTCCGACAGTCCGAGCGTGCTGCGGACGTGCTCGGGGCTGTCGCCGTTCTTGAGCATGGAGGCGGCCGTGGCAGTGAAGGCGTTGACGGCGGTCATGGAATCTCCAGTGGGGGTGTCAGGGCTGGCCAGGTGCGGAAGTAGGCGCACGAGGTCGTCTTCGGCGCTGGGCAGTCCGAGGGCGCCCAGCAGGCCCGCGAGGTCGTCCTTGTCGCGGGCGTTCCGGGCGACCACCAGGGAGGCAGCGCTGCTCTGGTCGCTGCCGAACGGGGAGAGTTCGAGAGCCTCGGTTTCGAGGGCCTCTTTCATGTCGGTGAACATCGACTGGCCCTCCTACGCAGCGGTCGTGCGGCGCTTGCGCTGGGCGATGTCCAGCAGCTCGCGGTTGCGCCGCTGCTGTTCGGGCGTGAGCGGGCGGGCCTTTGCGCCGTGTCGGTGCCACAGCGGGGAAGCGGGCGGCTCGGGGTAGGCGAGGGATCCTTCCGGGTGGCGGCGAGCTGCTTGTGCAGCGCGACCGCGTGGACCGCCCAGCCGGTCAACGGCAGGGCGGCGGTGGTCAGTAAGAGTGCGCGATGCCCGATTCGGGCCTGCACGCGCAGGACGGAGTCCATACTGGGGATCTCCCTCTCGTCTCGTACGGGTTGGGTAGGCCCGGGACAGGCGGTCGGTTTCCACGCCTGGACGCCTGTCCCGGGGCAGAGCTACAGCTCGTAGGTCTTGGAGTTGAGCCAGCTGTACGGGCTCCTCCAAGGGCCGCGGCGGGTCAGTCGAGCTCCCAGCCGGGCCGGTAGCCGCAGGCGCCCCAGCCGTCCGGGCGCCCGTGGGGAATCTCGAGTCCGACCTCCGCCGCGTCGCGTGCCGCGTCGTAGACCTCGTGTGCGATCCGTACGGCAGCGCTTCGGCTGTCGGCGCGGCCGGTGAAGACGCGCACGCCGCTCCGGCCGGGCTGACCGGTGCGGTGTATCGGGACGTCGACCTCGAAGTAGGGCAGAGGCATGACGTCCACCTCCTCTCGCTTCCGTGGTTGAGGAGCCACTGCGACCGTCCCGAGCCCGGCAGATGCGGGTCCGGGGCGGTACAGAGTGCGCTCACGCGGGGTGAGAGTCAGCCGGCCGTTGCGATGCCGTCGCGCAGGTGGGTCCGCGCCCAGGCCAGGAGCGAAGCCTGGTCGCTGTCCGTGCTGGTCAGTGCGTCCGTGAGGTAGCCGACGGCGCGGTCCAGGTCCTCGCTGGCGTCCTGCCAGTTGCTGAGGCTGGAGGAGCCGAGGACGTCGCGGATCCTTTCGACCAGGTCGATGAAAGCGTTCGGGGTGACACCGCGCGGAGCCTCGTCGCCGATGAGGGCGGCGAGGTCGGTGGCGAAGCAGTTGCGGAGCGCGGTGAAGGTGTCGGTCCTGGTCTGGACGGCCATGGTGGGCCTCCTTGTCAGAAGTCGAGCTGGATCGTGATGGGGATGCGGCGGTCGCCGTAGTCGCGGCGAGGGTTGTGGACGGTGCGGCGGTGGGCGGCGAGCCCGGCGCTCCCGCCCTGGATGGGCAGGTGGCAGTCCGGGCAGCCGTGGAACCAGTCGTCGCCGTCGGGGAGTTCGGTCGGGGTGAGCGGGTGCGGGTGCGGCCCGTCGTCGGCGCGGCTCACGCGTGAACCGCGTCCGCGTACTGGCCCTCCAGGTCGGCGCGAACCTCGGACGTCGTCCTGGAGGTCGTTATCGTCGGCCTCCTGGTCGACGTCGTCGGCGCCGCCGTGGGTGGTGCAGCGCACGTCTGGGTCGTTCATCAGGTCGCCGGTCAGGGCGCGCAGGAGGTCGGTCACGTTGTAGGCCGGCGCCCACGCCTGGCCTTCGCATTCGTCGTCGGCCGGACAGCCCACCAGGACGTCGAAGCCGATGTCGCCCGCCCCATCGACGTCGTTGCGCTGAGCGAGGACGATGCGGTCGGCTCCGAGGCGGATCTCTGCGACGCGGTCGCCGTCGGTGAGCGGCGAGCCGTCGCGCCAGCGCCACAGCGGCAGGATCTCGGGGGCGAAGGAGCGGCGCACCAGAAGCAGGTCGCCCAGGCCCTCGCCGCCGTCCCAGCCCAGTTCCGCCCGCCGGGTGTCGCTGAGCGGCTTGAGCATCGCTTCCAGGCCGTAGAGGTTCTCCGCGACGACGACGTGGTCGAACCCTTTGGCGGGCAGGCCGGACCAGGCGGCGACCATGGCGGCGTGCTGCGCGCGCACGGTCTGCTCGGGAACGCGCCGGTTCGCGGGTCGGCCTTTCTGGCGTTCGACGCACACGGAAGCCGGGGTCGGGACGACCAGCGCGACCGTGGGTACGCCGTGGCGGTGGGCGGTTGCGATCAGGTCGGCCCTCACGGCGGCCTCGGTGTTCGTCGCGTCGACCACCGTCATTTTCCGGCGGGCGAGGCGCGCCTCGAGGACGGCGCGCTCGCCGCCGCAGGACTCGGGAGCCAGGATCGTCAGCCGTCCGGGGCCGTCCCACTGGTCAGCCAGGTACTCGATGGCGGTGGGGCGCCAGGAGGGGACGGTCCCGGATCGCGGGGTGGGGCCGGCGAGGAACACCGACGGTCGGGAGGGGAGAGGCTCGCGAGCCATGACGAGGTCGACGGTAGTCACGGGCTCCGTTCTGGGTGGCGTACTGCGGGGTCCAGGGCAGGGACAGGCCGTCGCCCTTCTGGCGGGGCACGATGTGGACGTGACGGTGTTCTTCGCGGTGGAGGTGTCTCATGAGGCATCGCAAAGCGGCCGTCGACTTCACCTGCGAGGGTGAGTCGACGGCTGCGGGGAGGGGGTCAGCGTTCTGAGTTGGTCTCCTGATCGAGTGCATCGACGATGGAGACGATCGTCGCGAGGTCAGCCTCGACCTCTTCGACTGTGATAGTGGCCCGCCCTCTTCCACTGCGATCGCCGGTGTGGGCGATGAGGTTGCGTCGCTTCACGATCCGGTCGAGTTCGGTGGTCGATTGGCCGGTTGGGACTTTGCGGCGCTTGTCGATTCTGGTCATGAGCTTCTTCTCGCCGACCAGGCTGAATAGCTGTCCGATCTGAGCTGGTGCGGGACTGGCGCGCTGCCGTATTTCCAGTTCAACAACCTGTCGGAGTCCCCACGATTTCCTCTTGTATCGGTCTTCGATCGTGAGGTAGTCGCCGACCGTCATCGACAGTTCCAGAAGCCCGCTGGGCGGTGGGCTTGACTTGATGGCCTTGGTGTATCGCTCCATGACACGGTCTGCGCAGAAGGTCTCGACGGCGGCGCAGGCCGCGACGAGTGCCTGCCTCAGCAGTGGTCGCAGGTTGGGCTCGTCGAGCTTCTCCCGCAAGGCCGCATGTCCGGGTTTGAAGGTCACGAAGACACGGTCGTTCTCCAGACACTCAAGGTCTTCGCGGTGCTTTTTCGGAACGGAGAGGGCCTCGCCGAGCCGCTCCCTCATCTCGCGCCTCATCCGGTAGCGGCGCTGGTTCACCAAGGTCTTGGCAAGGTCGACGAGGATCTCCGCGTCTTCAATGTTCGCGTCGAATGCGGCGCGCGCGCTGGGCTTGGGGGGTGCCCCCACGAGACCTCCAGATACTCAGTCAGAAGGAAGGTCAGCTTCTCGCTTGGCCCGTCTGCCGTCTATCAGTCTGCGCTGCCTGATCGCTCGAAGCGGTGAGCCGGCAGTAGCCCCGATCTCTTGTCGGAGGCACTCGTTGTCGTGGTGGAGGGCGGCGATGGCATCCCACCGTGGTTTTCGCCCGCAGGGTCATAGTCCCTCCCCCGCACGGTCAGGCCCGACGGGAGTGGCTGCGGCGTGTGTGCACGGTCTGTGCCAACTGTTCGCGGTTGCGGTCCTGCTCGGCAGGGCTGAGCGGGCGGCGGCCGGTGGGCTGCGGGCGCTTGCCCCACGCGGAGCAGGCCGGGGGTTCGGGGTAGGCCGTGACCGGGTCGCTGGTGCGGCGCCGGATGGAGGTCATACTGGTCCTCCTTCTCGTCTTGTACGGGTGGGTGGGCTCCGGGGCGGACGGTCTGGTTTGGACACCGTTGAGCGCCCGTCCCGGGGCGGGTGTGCGCTGGCCGTTCTCCGCCCGGTCCGCGCAGGGCGCGGGCCGGACAGGCAGCGGTCAGTTCGGGGAGGGGGCTGCTGCGGGCTGTACTGCTGGTAGGAGGCGGGTTCGGTCTTGGGCAGGTGGATCTCGGCGCGGACCTCGGGCGGGTGCGGGGCCTCGGTGTGCACCTGGATGAAGGCGGCGGGGGAGAGGCTCAGGCCACGCAGTGCGAGGACGGACAGGGCGGCCCAGGCCAGCAGTGCGATGCCGGCGGCGACCCGGCGGCCGGCCTCGGGCGTGCCTGCCCACACCATGGCGACGGTGGCCGCGCCCCAGGCGGTCCAGGGAGGCGGGCGCCGCCGCAGCGGGCGGTGCCCAGGAGGAACGAGAGGGCGCCGACGGCCTGCCAGGTGCTGTAGGCGGTGGTCGCGGTGATGGGCAGGGTCGCGGTGTGGGCAGCGAGGTAGGAGGCCACCTCACTCTGACGGGCGGCCTCCCGCACAGGCGACAAGCCCCACCCCAGAAGAGTGCGCCGACCGGGCTTCAACGCGCCAGGAAGAATGACACCTATTCAGGTCACTAGTGCGGTGACCCCCTCGCGGCGCGAACGGGCTGCTGTCCCGGACATGGCCCCGAGCCCGCGTTGACCAGGCAGGACATCGAGCTCTTGTCCGGGACACGGCGGAGCTGTGGTGGGGAGGGGCCGTCCCGTGCAGGGTGCGGATGCGTGAGCCGATGTGTTGCCCGTACGCACAACGCGGGGCCCGCACAAGGCTCGTCACATTCGTGTCGGCGTGGAGGGAACGATCAATGGTGCAGGTGAATCAGCGCTTCGTCAGGCGCTTGGGGGCCACGCTGGTGGCCGGAGGGATGGCTGCGGCCGTGCTTCCGGGGACGTCCGTGGCCGACAGTTCGGCCGCGGCTCCGCCGCTCAAGTACGTCGCGCTGGGGGATTCCGTCGCGGCGGGCATCGGCGCGGGGGCGCCGGACGCGAGGTCGCACAACTGCTGGATCGACAGGGCGGCGGGCAAGCGGGTGCCAAACTCGTCGCGGGCCTATCCGAGGCGGCTCGCCGCGGAGCTGGGGGCGGAGCTGAACTTCCAGGCGTACTGCGGCGCCACAGTCAGCCAGGTGCGTACGAAGCAGGCGAGGGCCCTGTCGAAGAAGACCCGCCTGGTGACGGTGCAGGTAGGGGCGAACGATTTCGGGTTCGCCGACGTCCTGATCAAGTGCGCGATCGGGGACGACGAGCCCTGCAACAACTCCCTCCGGTGGATACAGAAGCAGTACACCGACGTGCTGCCCGGACGTCTCGACGGTCTGTACCGGAAGATCAAGGACAAGACGTCGAAGACGAAGACCAAGGTCGTCGTGGTGGGCTACCCAAAACTCGTCAATCCCGAGAACACGCTCTGCGTCACCGACGGCCTGGGAGCCAGCAGCCTGCCCGTGATGAACGCCGCCGCGCACACCCTCAACGACGTGCTGCGCATCCAGGCGGCCAAGCACGGGTTCGCCTTCGCGGAGGCCGAACGTCCCTTCCTCGGCCACGCCATCTGCGACGACGAGGAGTGGATCAACGGGTTCAGCAACCCGCTCGTGCACTCGTTCCACCCCAACTCCCGGGGCCAGGCCGCGCTGGCCGACATCGTCCGGCCCCACGTGAAGCCGTAGCCACTGCCTTGGCCCGCCCCGGCACACCCCGGCACACCGTCACGCGGAGCAGGCAGGGGGTTCGGGGTAGGCCGTGGCCTGGTCGTCGGTGCGGGTCAATTCGGGGAGGGCGGCTGCTGCGTGGTGTACGGCCGGTAGGCGTGTTCGGTCTTGGGCAGGTGGATCTCGGCGCGGACCTCGGGCGGGTGCGGGGCCTGGTTGTGTACCTGGATGAAGGCGGTGGGGGAGAGGCTCAGGCCGCGCAGCGCGAGGAGGGACGGGGCGGCCCAGGCCAGGAGGGCGATACCGGCGGCGACTGGGCGGCCGGGCTCTGGTGTGCCTGCCCACACCATGGCGACGGTTGCCGCGCCCCACGCGGTCCAGGTCAGGCGTGCTCCGCCGAAGCGGGCGGTGCCCAGGAGGAACGAGACGACGCCGACGGCCTGCCAGGTGCTGTAGGCGGTGGCGGCGGTGATGGGCAGGGGCGCGGTGTGGGCGGCGAGGTAGTGGTGTACGGGCTGGTCGATGGTGGCGAGCAGCCCGGTGTGGTCCCGCGCGGTGGGGAGGGTCCAGGGCAGGGCGTGGGCCCAGCCGAGGAGGGTGGAGGCGAGCCAGCGCAGCGCGAAGAAGGCGGCCATCAGCCCTGCGGTGACGGTCACTGTTTTGATCCATGCGGCCGCGGGCCGCCAGCCGTGGGTGAGGGCGAAGTCGAGGTCGTCGATGCGCCGGCCGAACCAGCCCGGCCCGGTGGCTGCGGTGGTTGGCGCCTGAGTGGTCTGGTCGTCCTGCTGGCCGGAACGGGGCCGAGGGAGTGGGGTGGTCATGCTCGCTCCTGATCGAGGCGGAAGGGGAGGGGTGGTGGGGCTACTGCTTGTTGCGGTTGCGGTCGCCGACCTGGATGTTCACGTCGCCGCTTCGGCCCAGGAGGCGAGTGCCTCCGGTGTCGATCTGTGGGGCGAAGACGAGCGGCTGCGGCTGGGCCGGGCCGTGCGCGGAGGCGTCGGTGTGGTCGCCGCGGCCGAACAGGGTGCGGGCGACGAACGGGGCTCCGAAGAGCAGCACGAGCAGCACGAGGCCGACTTTCCAGGCGATTTCCAGGACGTCCACGAGCCCTTCCAGGGCGGGTGCGGCGATGCGCAGCGCGAGGGCGCTGCCCAGAGCGAGGGCGGTGAGGCTGCCGGCGACCATGCCGACGGCTTTGGCCCATGCGGGCGTCGGCTCGCGCGGGCTGGTGTCGACCGGGGTCGGGTCCAGGCGGTGCTCGACGGGGCGGCCCCAGGCGGTGCGGCCGTCGGGGAGCTGGACCTGGACGGCGTCGGGGACGGGCACCTGGTAGAGGGTCATCGCCGGGGCAGTGACCACCGGTTCCAGGGTGTGGTGCTGCGGCTGTGCGGGCTGCCAGACGGCGGCGGGCAGGGCCGGGGTGTGGGGGCCGACGCCTGGGTCGACCGTGTGCGTGCTGTCCATCGGGCGCTCCAAGGAGTCGGTCCGGACAGCCGAGACCGGCCCCTCTTCTTCAGGGGCCGGTCTCGGCTGCGGTGTGTGGGTGGGGCTATGTGCTGCGGCGGTCGGTGACGCCGTGGGAGAGGAGGCCGGGTGTGGTTGTGGCGTACTCGACGACCATGGCGTCGGGTGACAGCTCCAGCGGGTCGGGGTGCTCGGCCGTGTAGCGGGCGTCGTAGCGCAGGCACAGCCCGGAGGAGACCGGGGCGCCGGAGCCGAGGTAGAGGTGCTTGCCGCAGTAGTAGCGGCCGCAGCCGTATTCGTCGCCGCCCGGTGTGCTGCCGCACAGGTAGGCCAGGCCGCGGTCGATCTGCTCCTGGCAGCCGGTCTCCTCACACACGGCCTCGACGCCGTATCCGGCGTCGAGCCGCTCGCCGTCGCGGTAGATCTCGTAGTGCATGTTTCCCATCGGTGTGCCCTTCTGCCGATGAACCGGGGGCGGGTGGATAAAGCCCGCCCCCGGGTTGCGGGGTGGGTGAGCGTGCGTCAGGCCGGTCCCGGTGGACGGGACCGGCCTGACGGAGAAGACGGGCGTGCGGCTACTGGGGCCGGGAGGGGAGCGCGGCGAGGATTTCGGCGTGGTCGAACGCCAGCTCCGGCAGGTCCTGCAGGGGCCACCAGCGGGCGGTGCGTGCGTCGTCGCCGGCCACGATGGTTGTGTCGGCGGGGATGTGGGCGAGGTAGGCGGCGGTGACGTACCGGCCGCGCGGGTCGCGGCCGGGGGCGTCCCACAGGCCCAGCGCGGTCAGGTTGGCGGGGTCCACCTGCACGCCGGTCTCCTCGGCCAGTTCGCGGGCGGCGGCCGCGCGGCTGGTCTCGCCGGGGTCGACGTGGCCGCCGGGCAGCGCCCATTGGCCTTCGTAGGGAGGCCAGTCGCGCTCGATCAGCAGGACGTGTCCGTCGTCGGTGACGGCGACGACGTCGGAGGTGTAGCGGATGGTCTCGGCGTCCTCGTGGCCGCCGCCCAGCTCGGACTCGTCTTCGAGCGTGAGACGGACGTTGTTGGCCCGGCCGCGCCGCAGCACGTCCTGGAGCAGCTGCTCGACAGCGGGCGGCGCGTCGGCGAGCACGGTGTTGGCCTCGTCCAGATGGAGGTGGATGGCGGGCGCGGGGTCGAGAGGGGTCTGGGAGCGCTGGTTGATGACGTCCCGCGCGGCGGCCAGCATCGTCATTGCGCCGGTTGCGTCGTTCATGGGTTCTCCTTGGTGAGTGGATCAGGCGGCGGCCATGTAGTCGCTGGCGTGGTCCTCGTGGATCCAGGCGCCGTGGCCGATGTTGACGACCGGCACGGTGGGGTCGTCCTTCATGCGTTTGAGGGCTGTGCGTACCTGCGGGCCGGTCAGCTTCAGCGACTTGGCGATGATCGCCGGGGGTGCGGGCTTACCGTGCTTGTGCAGGAACGCGACGATCTTCCGTGCGGTGTCCGACAGGCTGGGGCCTTCCGGCTCCACGGCGGCGGGAACCTTCTCCATGGACGGCGCAGCCGCCTTGGCTGCCCTCGCCGGGGCCGGGGTGCCGGTGCCGGTGAAACGGCCGGGGTCGTAGGTGTACTGCTCGCCGGCGTTGCGCAGGCGCAGCATCAGGGCGTGCTCTTCGAGGACGTGGCGGAGGATGGGCAGGGCGTCGATGGTGGCCTGCTCGATGCCGGTGGTCTCGCCTTCGTGGGCGAGGCCGTAGGGGTCTTCGACGTAGGGGGCGCGCCACATGGCGGCGCGGTTGTCGGGTCCGGCGAGGTAGCCCAGGCCGCCGGTGCCTGTGCCGTCGTTGAATTCCTTGGGGATGGCGCCGGGGTCGATGTCGCCGAGGGCGGTGCCGGCGGCGCGTTTGCCGGTGGCGCGGGAGCCGGAGCGCAGGACGGCGTTGTTGCCGCCCTGGAGCAGGTCGCGGATGAGGGTCTCGCCGCCCAGCTCGGAGGCGTTGGGGGACTGGTTGGCCAAGCGGATTTTGATGCCGACCTTCCGGGCCTCCTTGACCAGGTCCCCGATGATTTTGACGGCTTCCTCGCCGTAGTCGGGGTCGGTGAGCAGGTCGTGAGCCTCGTCCAGGGTCAGCGAGAGGAGCGGGTCGGGCTCGCCGGGGACGAAGAAGGCGCGGCCCACGCGGGTGCGGCCTTTCTCGTCGGTCCACTTCATGCGGTTGTAGCGCTGCCCGCGCTCCTTCATGATCGCCTTGACGGCGCGCAGGGCGACGATGCCCAGCTCGTTGCCGGGGGCGAAGACAGCGACGCCGTCGGGCCAGTCCGGCAGCGACAGCCCGGCCTGCGGGTCGATGACGATCGAGCACACCAGCGGGGAGCGGCGCTCGATGCCCAGCAGTGCGTCCAGCAGCCGGGACTTGCCGGAGCCGGTGGTGCCGGTGACGAAGGAGTGCACGGCGCCGGACCCGGGCTGGAAGAACCGGTAGTGGGCGGGCTCCCCGTCGTAGTAGACGCCGATCGGCGCCAGCCCCGTCTCAGGGTCGAGGACGTGGCTGTCGCCGAAGAGGGTGCCCTTCTTCAGGGGGTTCTCGGTGAAGACGGTGATGCGGCCCTTGCGGGGAGCGGTCTTCTCCAGTGCGACCAGGTCGGGGTCGTCGATGCCGAGGGCGGAGAGCACATCGTCCAGCGCCTGGATCTTGAAGCTTTTGCCGCGGGGCACGTGGATCTCCGCCGACCAGCCGCCGTCGCGGTTGGCGATGGGGGAGACGAGCTTGCTCTTGGGGTAGGGGCCGTCGGCCACGGCGGCGTACTCGATCCAGTCGAGCATCTGCTGGGCCAGCTCCGGCGCCCGGGCCTCGGGGCGGCTGCCCCACCGCTTCCATGCCCAGGCGCCGTAGCCGAGGGACCAGGCCAGGGAGAAGCCCCACCAGGGGTTGTCGCCCCACTCGGGGCCGCCGACCGCGGCCATGGTGGCCAGCAGGCCGGAGCCGGTGACCGGCATGGACAGGCCGATGTACCGGTCGGCTTCGGACGGCAGGGTGCGGGCAGGACGCCACACGCCCTTGTACTTGACCAGGCCGGGTACCCAGCCCCAGCCGCCGGCGGCCGCGGCCGAGGCCGCGCCAAGGGTCAGGGCGGTCTTCCAGCCGTCGCCGGTGGCCGACAGCAGCTCTCCTGCCGGGCCCATGCTGGCGGCGGTCGCGGCGATGGTGAGCTTGCCGCGGTTGGCCCACGCCCACTGCTTGAGGGTGCGGGAGTTCTTCTTCCCGGCCGCGGCCTGGGCCAGGGCCGGATTGGTCTGGGCGGCGACGAACGCGGCCAGGTCGGTGTACTGGGGGGAGGGGTTCTTCGGGGCGCGCACGGCAGTGTCCCTTTCATGCTCGGGGTGGTGGAGGTACGGGGCGTGGGTCCGGTGCTCCCCACCACCCCCGGGCGCGATGCTCGCGCACCGGGCCGGGGGTGTCTGGGCAACAACGGGCCGGGCCCCGCCGGATCGGCGGGGCCCGGGGTGGCCGGTGCTGCGGGTGCGGCTACTCGGCGCTGTAGAAGGGGGCGTTGGCCATGGGCACGTCGGAGTCGTCGACGGCGTCCTGGATACGGCCGTGGTTGCGGTGCGCGGTACGCGCCGCGGTCTCGGCCTGGGTGACGGAGGTGTCGGTGGCGTTCTTGTACCGGTCGGCGGCCGCCGCCTGGCCGTCGATCAGGTCACCGAGCATCGCCATGTTGCCGACGGTGTAGCTGTCGACGTTGAGGGCCTGCAGCTCCTCGGCGATGCCCCTCATGCGCTCGGCCATCTCGCCGGACCAGGCGGCGAGGTTGTCGACGTCCTCCTGGCGGGACTCGACCTCCGCGCGGATGGAGTTGAGCGCATCCAGCAGGGCCCTGTGATTGATCACGTCGGGGATCTTGGTGATGGCCATCGTCGGTGATGTCCTCTCGTTGGCGGGTGCTCCTGTCCGGCGGCGCGCGGCCGCGTCCAGGAGGCGGATTGGGGGTGTGGGGCCGTCGGGCAGGCGGCAGAAGGTACGGCCGGTGCCGCCGTCGGCGGTGTGGAAGTGCACGACGCGCGCCCCGGAGCTGCCGCCGTACTCGGTGTGGGAGGCCCGGTAGTGGTAGCCGCCGATGGTGATCGCGACAGCGTCCTGCGGCCAGGTGTGCGGGAGCGGGGTGATGCTGGCGGCTCTCACGTGGGCGAGGCCCTGGCCGCTGTCCGGGTCCTCCAGCCGGAAGTACCGGCCGGGGGCCTCCTCGTCTGGGTCCTGGTCCTGGCAGCCGGGGCAGTCTCCGTGGCAGGCCAGCAGCGTGAACTCACGTCCGTGGAGCTGCTGGTGGGAGCCGTGGTAGCGCACCCGGCTGCCGATGGTGAGCGGGCCGGTCACTGGTTGTAGTAGCCCGCCTGGGCCGCCGAGTCGATCGGGGAGGACTGGACGGCCTCGGCGATACCGCCGTGCGACTTGTAGGCGGCGGCCGCCACGGCGACGGCGAAATCTCCGGCGTCCTTGGCAACAGTGCCGTACTGGGCGGCGGACTGGGACTGGGCGTGAATGGACTCGCGCAGGGCGTCGATCTCCCCGCGGGTTCCGTCATCGACCTCGAGGTCGCCCGACTCGGACTCGATCTGGTCGAGCCGGTTGGACAAGCTCAGGTCGTCGGCGGCGATGGCCTCGGCCTCCTCGGCGCGCATCGCGCACATCGCCTGCGTGAGGGTCAGGGCGTTCATCAGCCCATCCAGGGTGCGGATCTCCGGAATGACCGTGGACGGTGAGGACATGGGGTCTCCGTTCTGTGCGGGGGAGGGCACCACGCTCAGGTGGCGGCGCCCGGCATCGGGGAGCGTGTCGGCGGCCTTCTTCTCCGCCTCGGCGGCGCGCTTCTCGGCTGCGGCCGCCCGCTCTTTGGCCTCGCGTTCGGCTTTCTGCGCGGCCAGGACCTTCTCGGTGGCGGCGCGACGGACTTCCTCCTCTGCGGCCCGCCGCGCCGCTTCGGTCTTCCTCTCGGCTTCGGAGGCGCGGGCCTCGGCGGCCTCGGCCCGCTTCTCATCCGGGCTCGACGGACTGGGCGGTGCGGAGGCGGCCGTGTCCTCCCCGTCCTTGGGTTCCTTACCGTCCTTGTCCCCTCCGGCCGCAGTGGTGCCGGCGTCGGCGCTGTCGTCCTTGTCGGTCTCGGTGCCGGTGGTCTTGGGCGGTTCGGTGGGCGGGGGCGGGTAGGGAGGCGGGGGCCCGGCCTTGGCCGCAGCCTCCGCCTTCTTCTTCGCTGCGGCCGCTTCCTTGTCGGCCTTCCGCTTGGCCGCGCGGTCGGCCATCGCCTTGCGCCGCTCCTCGCGGATCTCAGGCCACCGCTCGCGGTAGCCCTCCAGCGTGGCCTTCCACATGGTGGCGCCGGTCTCGGTGATGACCGCGAGCGGCACCGCCGCCTTCCCGCCCAGCTGCGCGGAGCGGGGGGAGGCAGCGCTGAAGGTGCCGCCCGGCTCGGTGGGCCCGGGCGGCTTCTTCGCCGTGCGGCTGCCGCCGCTCGGGCCGCTGGCGGCGACCTTCGCGACGGTCTTCTCGGCGTCCTTGCTGGCGTGGCGCCGGTCGGCGGTGCCCGCCAGCGACTCCACACCGCGGGCTCCGGCGTAGGCGATGGCCGCGAGGACCAGGAGCTCGATCACGACTCGCTCCCTTCTGCTCAGGCCATGCCGAAGGCGCCGGCGACCAGCGTGCCGACGGTGGAGACCACCCAGCCCAGGACGCTTTGGATACCGGAGCCGACCGGGCCGGGGATGGTGGCGGCCAGCACCGGCAGGACCGCACCCAGGATCCGGGTGCGGTTCTCGACCTTCCTGGTGATCAGGTCGTTGGCGAACATCAGCGTCACGAACAGTGCCGGGACCCCGGTGATGGCCAGTCCGGTCCACTCGCCGACCAGGCCGATAGCCCAGTCGTTGAGGGCGTTGACCTTCTCGTTCCACCAGGCGCCCGCGGGGGTGGCGACCATCGCGGCCGACGCGGTGGCGATCAGCAGGGCCTGGGCCCGGTCGGTGTGCAGTTTGTTGGTGGCCTTCTTCAGGCCGGGCAGCTTCTCCGCGTAGTAGAGGAGCGCGGCGGAACCGGCGCAGGCGCCGCCCGCGGCGGCGCTGACCGTTGCTTCGATCATGAGAATTGGTGTCCTTCCCCAACAGGATTGTGTTGACGGAGAGTTATCGAGCGGCGTAGCCTCGCGCGCGCACGTACGCGCTTGCGCATGCGGGCACGGGTCGGACCGGTTCCGGCTGTCACAGCCCGCTGTCACAGGGCCTGTCACAGCTCCCGTCACAGCCAGGCGGTCACTCCGCGTGCGCCTCACGGACCGCGTCGAGGGCCTGCGCGAGAGCCGTGTAGGCGCGCTCGCGACGCTCGCCGTCCAGCCGGTCGAAGTCGCCGCGGACCCGGTCGAACGTGAGCGACGCGACCGCCTCCGGGCCGAGCTGGCGGGCCGCCTCCAGGCGCTTGCCCCAGTACTCGGCCCGCCGCGCCAGCCGCTCGGCCCGCTTGTGCGCCAGCTTCTTACGGCGCTCCGGCGCCTGCTCCCACGGGCTGGGCTTTCCCTCGTTCACCTGCGCTTTTCCTCCTCCAGGAGCGGTGTGGGTGGTCGGGCAGTGCTCGCCGGGTCTGCTCGCCGGATCTGCGGAACATGCCGCTCGCCGGGTCACGCACCGGGTCTGCGCTGCGGAAATCGACTGCATAGGTGCTGCTTCCGGCAGTCGCAGCAACGGCCAGCCCGCAGATCGCGGGCTGGCCGTCACTGATGTGTGCCGGACGCGGGCGGTCAGGGCCTGTGGGGCTCCTGCGCGTCGTCGTCCTGCTCGCTGTCCTCGTCCTCCTGGCCCTCGTCCCGCGTGTCGGCGGTGGCTTCCTCCTCCTCGGACATCAGCGCGCCCCACGTTTTGCGCAGCCGCTTCTCGCTGCCGACGAAGCCCTCGTCGCGGAAGCAGCCGACGGCCTGCCGGTAGGAGCGGGGCGGGTCCTCCCCGTGCCGCATGTGCCGCAGGACGACCGCCAGTTGCGTGTCGGACAGCTGCACGCCCGTCACGGGCGTGGGCACGCCCGCCACGGCGGCGAGCCCGGCGAGCGTCTCGGCACGCGCGCCGTGTGACGCTTCCTCGGGCGCGTCGGTGTTCGTGACGCACGAGCCCGTGCCGGGGGTGTGACCCTTCACGGGCAGCGTGCCGCCGGGTGCGACGGCTGCCGTGCCGCCAGGCCGGTTGACCTGCGTGACTCCCCACGCCGCGCCCGTGCCGCCTCCTGTGCCGGGGGCGTTCCGGTGTGCCGGGGCCGTCACGGTGGCCGTGTCGGCCCCGCGCTCCAGGGCTGCGGGTGTGACGCCTGCCGTGCCGTCGCCGTCACGGCAGGTGCCGGGCGGGAGGGCCGGTGTGCCGGGGGCCGTCACGGCGGGGGCGAACATGCTCTCCAGCGCCGTGTCGGCGCCCTGGGTCATCCGTGTCCGCTGGACCTCTACCAGGGTCGCGCCGAGGTCGGTGTCTCCGACGCCGACCTTCTTCGCGATGCGCCACACCTTCTTGCGGGCCTTCTTGCGGGCCCTCTCCTCCGGGTGGCCGGCGGCCAGGGCCCGCTGGACGGCCAGCTTCTGCACGGTGGCCGCGTTGCGGCGGCGGGCCTCCATGTCGACGCCGGTGGAGTAGATGACGATCCGGCGGGCCAGCAGCCCGAGCCCCTCGGCCGAGACGCACATCGCCATCGGGGTCATGGCGTAGACGACAGCCTCGGTGGCCGAGCGGGCGACAGCGACGCCGGTACCGGAGGCGACCATGGGCAGGGCCCACAGGCCGATGCGCACTGCGGCGGGTACGGACTGGCCGAGCATTGTCAGCCCGACCATCACCAGCGCCAGCACGAGGGTGGCGCCCTCACCGCCGGCCACCACACCGAGTGCGGTGGCGGACCGGTGGAAGACGGTGATGATGTTGCTGTAGGTGCCCGCGCCGCCCAGGACGCCGAAGGCGACCATGGGCACGGCGGCCGCCACCAGCACCCAAATCTGGCCCGTGGAGAGCTTCTTGGCTGCGGGCGGGTCGGTATCGGTCATGATGGTGGTACTCCCTTCGAGAGGGTGTGGAGGGCGCCCCGGCCGGGTTGAAGAGGTAGGCCGGGGCGCTCTCGTCAGTGGTGGTAGGGGTGCGCGCCCGCCTCTTCCTGATACCGGCGGTGTTCATCCGCGCCGCCGTTGATGAGGGTCACGCGGTGGTCGCAGGCCGGATCGGGGCAGCGGTAGGTGCGGGTGTGTACGACATCGGTGATCCGCTGCGCGGCCTCCATCAGCCCCAGGCTGCTGCTGATAGCCGTGACCACGAGCAGCCACGGCGGCAGGGGATAAGAGGACAACTGCCAGGCGACCGTCAGCGCCACGGCGGCGGCCACCAACTGGCCGACGAGGCGCCAGCGCTTCTGCGTCGGGGTCATGAATCTCCTCACGCAGGATCACCGCCGTTTCCGGCGGCGGGAGGTGGACTGTCCAGCTCCCCTCGCCCTGCCCGTCCCGGCCGGGCCGGGACGGGCAGGGGAGGCAGCCAGCAGGCCGTCGACGGCGTCCGGAGATCCAGCCGGGTCGTGGCCAGCATGGGGGCCGGTGCCGTGCGGTCGGCGGACCGCGGTCGGCGTCGGGTCGGTAGGGCCCTTGTGCTGGTGCGATCAGTGCCTGGAGTCAGGCAGCCGACGCTTCCTGGCAGGGCCCATAGGCGCGGGCGAACCGGGCGCCTGCGGTCAGCAGAGCAGTGATGTCCGCGTGGGTGCGGTGCTGCCGCTCCGACCACGGCGTGGCGCGGGCGGAGTCCGATCCGGTGTGGGCCTGGATCAGCCGGTCCAGGACGTAGCCCGCCACGCAGGCGGTGTCCGTGTCCCCGTGCTCCCCGTCCTCGCCGACGTGGCGCAGCGCGGTGGACAGGGTCCGCTGCGGGTCGTTGTCGCTCTCTTCGCGGACGAACCGCAGCAGCGCCCGGACCATCGCCTTGACCGTCATGGAGTCGTCGTCGGCGAGGTCCGCGCCGCTCGACCAGCGGTAGCTGTGGACGCGGATCCAGCCGTCCTTGTTGAGCAGGGCGTTGGTGGCCTCCAAGTGGCGGGCCACGGCTTCGCCGGAAGACTCCTCGCCGGACGGGCCGATCCACACCGGCAGGTAGGAGTTGGCGGTGATCTCCTGCGCCCTGTGCAGCGTGGCATCGGTGAACACGACAGCAGGGGTGGTCGCGGGGGTGGTTGTCGTTGTGGGCATGCGGGCCTCTCTTCAGGGTCGTTCGGGTCCGGGCTGTCCGGCTCCCCTCGGTCCCGCCCGTACCGGCCCCAGAGGGGGCGGGACGGGCGGGAGAGGCAGCTGGCAGGCCGTCAGCGGCGGTGTCCGGGGATCCATCCGGGGTAGTCGGCCGCTCTGGAGAGGCGCTCCGGGTGCTCGAGCAGCGCTTGGTCCAGGGCGTAGGCGATCCGGTCGGAGACGGAGTGGGTGCGGGCCCTGGCCTTTTTCAGCACGGCCCGGGCCTCCCGCAGCTCGCGGGGCCGGGGAGGAGAGGTCGGCGTCGTCCTGTTCACGCCGCCACCCCCAGCCGGGTCGTGGCCAGCATCGGGGCTGGCGCCGTGCGGCCGGCGGGCTGCGGGCGGTGGGTGCGGGCGCTGATGTGGTGGCGGGCGATGGCCTTGCGGGCCCGCTCCGCGAGCCAGTTGAACGCGTGCGGGTCGTCGGCGCGCGGCGGGTGCGGGGAGGAGTGCACCTCGCTCCACACTCGCTGGGTCACCTCGGTGGCCTGGCGGTAGTGGTCGCGCCCCAGGCGGGCGGTGACGAAAGCTGTCAGGCGGGTGGCGTAGCGCAGTCGGAGATCGGCAGCCGTGCTGGTGGTGTGCATGGGGTCGGGTCCTTCCGATCGGCGGGTGGGTGGAGGGCGGTGACGGGGTAGCCCGCCCTCCAGGCCGCCGCTGCCAGCAGTGCGGCGCTGTGCAGGAGGCGGCGGGTGTGGGCAGTGATCCCGTGGAAGTGCAGGGCCCGCGCCGCGTGGTGCTGTGCGGCGCTGGCCCTGCGTATGAGGTCATCGGTCACGTGCGGGCTACAGCTCCCAGTCGGGGGCCGGGTCCTCCAGGTCGCGGTTGAGGCGGCGGTCCTCGTCGGTCTCGCCCATCAGGCTTGTTCCGCCGTCTCTCGCAGGGCGTCAGCGGCCTCGTTCGCGCGCTGCAGGTCCTCGGCAGCCTGTCGGCGTGCCTCCTCCAACTCCTCGAACGTGGCCATCAGATCGCCTCCCTGTTCGCGAGGCGGGCGCGCATCTCCGCGACGGTGCGCGGCGAGCGCCGCTCGGCGGGGATGCGCTCGTCCTGGGCGCGGACGGCGTCCAGGAGGTGCTGGCCGAGACGACGGTGGGCGTCGACCGTCGGGGTGGGGGAGGCCGTGCCGGTCGCCGTCTGCGGGAGGCGGCGGGGGAGTTCCGGCATGGAGTCGGGGTTGCTGGTGTCGCGCTCGTGCTGGGGTTCGGGCTCGGTGTCGTCACCGGCCGCGACAGGGGTCGGCGGATGTGTCAGCATCGTGTGCAGCACAGGTGTCCTCCACGGATTTTCCTGTTGCGATGCGGCGCCCAGGAGGGGCTACTCCGGGGCGCCGCGCTTCATTTCCTGGCCAGACCGGCCGGGAGTTCGGCTGCTGCAACAGTTCGTACGAGCAGCCACGGCCGCCTCCACCCGGAGTGGTCCAGGTGGAGACGACCGTGGTCGTTCGTCGGAATCAGGCGCCGGCGGTTGCACCGGACAAGCGGCCCACCTTGGCGACGTGGGCGTCCTGCTGCTCGATGAGGCGACGGGCCTTCTCCTCCAGCGGCGCGTAGCAGTCCCGGTCGATGTAGGACTTGTTGCCGTATCGCTGGGTGTCCACGATGTGCCAGTCCTTGGCCTCCGGGTATCCGGCGGCCTTCAGCGCGGCGTCGTGGCTGAGGTCGGCGTAGAGGTGCTTGTCGTGGACCTCGGCGATCTCTTTCGCCCGCTTGTCGAAGGCGACCGCGGCCGCCTTGACGCGGTTCTGGGCGTCGACCAGGCGGGAGACCGCGGACGGCCACTCCGTGGCGGCGTCCGGGGTGCGGAGGTAGTCGTACGCCGCCTCCAGCGCCTTCATCTCGTGCTGGTAGGTCTTCCAGAGGCCGGGTGCGTCCTTGACCACGGCCTTCAGGTCGGCGATGTAGGCGGCGTCCTCCCACTCCTCACGTGCCTTCTCGTAAAGGTTGACGAGGACGACGCGGGCCTTCTCGCGGATCAGGTGTTCAGCCTCGTTCTCCGACTCCTGGACGTAGCTGAGCTTCGGATCGTCGTAGGTGGAGGGGGTGAACGGCTCTTTCTCCCGCCCGGTGAACGGCTTGAACTCGAAGCGGAGTCCGTACGGGTGGGCGTCGACCTTCTTCAGGTTCTTCGGGAGGTACGGCTGGAGGCGGGCGAAGATTTCGGCCAGCTCCTCCGGCGTGATCTCGAAGCTGTTGCCAAGCGGCATGGTGGTCTCCTTCTTCATTCGTGGTTGTCTGCGCTGGTCAGGGCGGAAGGCCGCTCGGGCACCAGGAGCGATGCACCTGGCGGGCCAAGGGGCTGCCGACTTGCTGCCGTAAGCAGCCACGGCCCCCGCCACCCCGGCTGATCGGGGGTGGCGGGGGCCGTGGTCGTACGGATGGGCCGAGGTCAGACTGTGATGCGGACCGGCTCCAGGGGGATCTGTGGGCCTTCCGTCGGCGTCTCCCCGGCGGGCAGCTGCGCGCGCCGGGTATCGGTGTCGCGAACCGCCGCCGAGGTCGACGCCCACCCCATCTCGCGGACCAGCCACATCGGGCGGCCGTCGTCGGGCTCGCTGCGCGTCTTCCGGGTGGCGATCTGAGCGACGGCTGGGGCCGGGGCTGTTCGCGGCTTGCGTGTGACGCGGCTCGGGCGCCGGTTCGCGGCCTCCCTGGCGGCATCGGCCCGGGCCTGCCACCACTCGGGAAGCGTCAGGTCGAAAACGATCTGCCGGTTGCTGCTGCGGCAGCGGATGCCCGGCTGCACATGAGCCTGGCCGGTGTGGTGGGGCACGAGTTTTTGGACGCTGCCGCCCTTCATGCCGGTGATGGGGCACTCAGTCCCGCAGTCCTCGCAGGTGATGACCGCGTTCGCCGGGTCCCGCAGGTCAATGGCCAACGGGGGGATCTTGGACAGCTTGAGTGGTGGGCGGTGGCTGACCTTCTTGGTGCGGGTCCGTGTCGGGCGTTTCTTCGCTTTGATCGGCATAGAGGGTCTCCTCGCAGGCAGCGGGACAGGAAGGTGGCGCGGTGCTCTCTCCGCCCGCCAGGCCGCTGGAAGGTCCGGCGTCCTGACGGACAGACAGCGCATAGCGCTGTGACGTGCAACAGAGAGTCGAGAACCCGGAGGATTTGGTGGTGCTATCAACCCCGGCCACCCCGAAGGGCGGACGACTTCCTGCGGTCTTGCAGTGGTGCTCACTCAGCGCTCCCGCAGGACCACTGAGCATTTACCTGCATCAGGTTGCATCAGGTACCCTCAGGTGTCAAGCGGTATAGTGAGGCAACCAGAGAACGAAGGAGGCGAAGACACATGGCTGGGCCGCCCCGAGCCGACAATCGGCCGCCGTACGCGCGCATCGCGGGCCACTACCGCGACCTGATCAGCTCCGGGGCACTCTCGCCGGGCGAGCTGCTGCCAAGCATCAAGTCGCTGGCCACCGAGTGGAACGTCAGCACGGCCACCGCGGACCGGGCGATGAAGTTGCTGCGCGGAGAGGGACTCGTGCAGGGCATCCCAGGCGTTGGCACCGAGGTGATGGCCCGCCCCGTCTCGCTGTCCTCCGGCTCGGAGCGCCACGACCGAAGCAGCAAGACGCAGTCGTCGTGGGGCACCGGCGAGAAGTCGTCCGGCCACACCGCCGGCATAGTCGAAGCTCCCGAGGACGTAGCCCACGTACTCGGCATTTCCCCTGGTGACGACGTGATCCGTCGGAGTCGTGTCTACCGGGATGCTCATGGCATCGTCTCCCACTCGACGTCCTGGATCCCTGCTGAATTCGCCCAGGTGCTGCCAGAGTTGACCCGGAGTGAGCGGCTCAAGGGCGGGCTGTCGCTGGACTTGATCGCTCAGACCACCGGTCGCCACGTCGTCAAGCGAGTGGACGAGGAGACGGCCCGCATCGCCACGGCGCACGATCTCAAGGTCCTGGAGTTGGAGTCCGACACCGTCGCGGCCATCCTCGTGCTGACCGCACGATTCCTGGACGCCGACGGCGAGCTGCTCGAGTACGGCGTGGACCTGGGTGCTCCTGGCCGCACCCGGCGGACCACCTCCGAGGTCCCACAATGACCAAGCGCGACACCGGCACCTTGACGCTGGAAGGACGATTCGAGATCAGCAGCTCCAAGGCCCTGACTGGCCAGCAGGGGCCAGCGCCGCGCACCATCCTCATGACCGGGATGCCGGGCGCTGGCAAAACGACCTTGGCGCGCGCCCTTGAGCGGGCTGGGATGGTGCGTCTCTGCCCTGATGAGGAGATGTTTCGCCGCTACGGCCACTACGGCAGAGACTTCCCTCGCGGACAGTTCCGTGTCCGGGAAGCACCTGTGCTCAAGGACATCGCCCTGGAGCTCCAAGAGCTTCAGGGAGCCGGAAGGGATGTCGTGGTGGACCACGGATTTTGGACTCCAGGCGAGCGCGCCCAGTGGGCGACGATCGTGCGAGAGGCGGGGGGCGTTCCCACACTGGTCTACCTGCCAGTTCCGCATGAGGTGCGATGGGAGCGGATACGCGAGCGCAATGCGAAATCGCTGGTCGACGCGAACTCGATCGAATTCAGCGAGGAAGATCTGCTCCGGTTCGCGGGTAGATTTCACCCCCCGACAGCTGAGGAGCCACATGTGGTTTACGACGGCCGTCCGGAAAGCGTGCTGGCCGTACTGCGTCATGCACGTCCTTCCAGGGGTGGCGACCCGCATTGACTCTCACCTCCCGCACACACAGGCCAGCACTCATTGACCATCACCGTGCTTGCGTCTGGCCGCTACGGAAAGTGACATCAGTCGGTGACATGCGGAACGCGGAGGCCCGGGTCACTCTCGGTGTCGTCGCGGCCCGTGAAGGCGACCTCGACACCGCGCTCACGTACGGGGAGAGAGCGCTGGCTGGGGATAGGAAGAGTTTGCCATCACTCGCGATGGTTCCGCCGACCTCGGAGAGGCTCTCCAATCCCACTATGCGACCGCTTCAGAAGCCCAATCGTTCATCGCCCACCTTCGCGACATTCGAGGTGGCCAATGACCTTTCTCACTGCTGGAGGGGCCTCCCAGCTTTGCGGGCGCGCCTTCTGCTCCACCGGCGTCGGCACCCCGACATCGCCCAGGGGGAGGCGGCCATGACCTAAGAAAAAAGCTTCGGCCGCCCCCGGGCCAACGGGGACGGCCGATCAAGCAACGACTCCGCCTGCAAGCATCTGAGTCGTGTCAGCGAGGTGACCTCGCCTGGTGCTCCCATACGGGGCCACCTGCGCAAGGATAAGCGGCAAGTCGGGAGAGGGCTAGCACGCCCCTCCCGATCTCACAATCCGTGGTCACACCATCGCTGTCGCGGCTCCCCATTCGAGGGGACCTCGCACCATGCGCACTACCGTTCGACACTCAGTTCACAAAGCGCCGTCCCCGCCCACGTGGCGCGTCCGGCTCGGCGCCATGGGGGCATCGGCCATCACCTCCGGGTCGGCCCCTGCTTCCACAGCGGACACTGGCACGCCGCGCCTGAAGGCCGGGCCGGGGGTGGCCCGGTGAGCCTCGAAGCGATGTGCTGGGTGATGAGCGGCGACGCCCCGGTCGCCGACGTCAACGAGTTCGCCGTACTGGGCACCATGGCAGACAAGGCCGACCCGGACGGGTGCGGCGCGTGGCTGTCGAAAGAGACGATCGCCGCTCGCGCCCACATCAGCGAAGAGACCGTCAAGCGCTGCTGGCGGAACATGAAGAAGCGCGGCCTGATCGCCCGGGGTGACCAGTCGCTCGTCAGACATTACCGAGCGGACAAGCGGCCCGTGGTCTGGGATCTTCTCATCCCCTACGCCTACTTCAGCAACGTAGAGCGGATCAATGCGGAGCGCGCACGGCTCGGACGCGACCCGCTGACTCCCGAGGACCGCCCGCCCATCGCCCCGCCACCCCCCAAGAAGGCACGAGCGGACAAGGGGAAGAAGCGCCCGAAGGACACCACGTCCCCGAAGGACCCCACGTCAGAGCAGCGGGGGAACTCACAGACCCCCCGCGACGGGGCACCCTCGGCACCGAGCGGGGGAACTACAAGTCGTCAGCGGGGGAACTACAAGTTGTCAGCGGGGGAACTCACAGACCCCCAATCCCGTAAGGGAAACCAGTCAGATACACGGGAAGAATCCCGTCCGTCCGTCCCTACAGCTGAGGTGGGCGCGCGCGAGCCGGGGACGGATGGAGGGACGGACGGGGGCGGCGCTGTCGAGGTCCAGGAAGAGTCATCGGCGTCGACCGGTGGCCGGGCCTCGGCTCCGGCGTCGTCTCCGGGGGTGGATCTACTGATGCAGGTCGGGACAGCGCATCCGGACCGGATGCTGGCTGGATACGGGACCGCATTGCGGGACGTGGGCCTGCTGGTGACAGGCCGTCTGGAAGAGGGCTGGAGCCGCGAGTCACTCTGGGCGCTGCTGACAGCCCCGCTCCCACAGCCGCTGACCCACACCCCGGCCGCGATCTTGGCCAAACGGCTGACGAGACTGCCCTCCACTCCGCCGACCGGCCCGGCCCCGCAGGTCCCCGCACAGCCGACCGGCCCGGCCCCGGCCGAGCAGCGCCCTGCGCCTGCTCCCCAGCAGCCCCCGCGCTGCGCCTGCGGCCAGCTGGCCGACGTACCCGGCCCCGAACCGCGGTGCGCGGGCTGCGCCGGCTGGCCCGAGTGCGAGGGCGGCTGCGGGAGGCGGATGCGGGAGAGCGGCACCTGCGCCGCCTGCGAGTACGCCTCGTGGCCCGAGTGCGAGGGCGGCTGCGGCCAGCACCTGCAAGACGGCGGCACCTGCGACAACTGCGTCTACGCTGCCGAGATGACCGTTCCGACCGCCCCTGATGGCACCTGTGCCGGACGGGGCCAGCACCGGGGCGAGTGCGGCTACCCCGTACGGGCCTACGGCATGTGCGGACGCTGCCTCGTGATCGCGCAGAACGAGCGCAGGCAAGACCTTGATGCCGATTGGGATGCGGCCGTAGCCGCTGCTGCCGAAGCCGTGACCACCGAGCAGCAGGCCGTGCAGCAGGCCGTCTAGCCCCCTGGGTGGCCGTCTGAGTGCCGATCGCCCTGCCCCGGTCTCTCCGGTTATCCGGGGTGGTGATCGGCGCTCAGATCGCCGCACAGGGGCTCGGGTTGGTCCAGTAGACGGTCCGTGGTTCGTCTCCCGGGCACCGGCGCCCGGGGGTTGCGTGGCTTACGCGTCGGCTGCCGGGGCTAGAGCCCCCTGGTGTGGGAGGAACGGGTCGGGCGCGAGGAGCGCGCCCACGTGCACATGTGTGCGGGCACACGGTTCGTGTGCCGATGCCTGAGCAGGACGAGCCCGTAAATGCCCTGGTCAGGACGGAGTTGCGGGGCTAACCCCTCGATCCGTGACTCTTACGCCGCTGTCCGGGCCGCTGCCCGCGACACAAGGGCTGGGGAACACCCACGCTCCCCCGTCCACTCAACGACTCGAGGGAATGTCCGCATGCTCACGCTTGTTCTGCTCGTTGCCCTGCTGCTGACTGTGGTCAGCGTCCTGGCCGTCGCCGTCCTGGGCTACACCGTGTACCGCCACCCCACGCTCGTGGCGCCGCTGACGGTCGCCCTGGCCGGGGCGGCCCTCCTGGCTACTCTCACCGGTCTCGCGGTCACCTCCGCAGCGGCGGCCCAATAACCCGGCGGCCTGGGCGCACCGGACGGAGACCGGCCCGCCCAGGCCGCCCCGCAAGCTGCTCGGGCGCCGCCCGGTGCCGAGTGCCGTTGGGGCGGGGGTGAACAGCGAAGCGGTCCGGCAGGCGAGCACCTGCCGGACCGCGACTGATTACGGGCTTTTCATTTCTTGGGTGAAGGGCCACCGCCCAAGCTCATGCGCATGTTGGGGGCTCCGGAGTCGGGGCGGGGACGTGGCCGGGGCGGCCGTATCCGTGTCAGGAGTTTGTTCGCGTGGATGGCCTGGTCTGGCCGTACTTGGGCGAGTTTGATGAGCCATTGGGCCAGGGTGGTGGGGTCAGCCAGCTGGCACGCCGACAGGACTCCCCTCAGGATGTGCACCGTCAACGGCCGGTCACCGCGCAGGGCCGCCCCGTAGGTGTGGTGGGAGTAGTAAGGGCTGTGCCGGGCGATGTCGCGCAGGCTCAGCCCGCGCGCCTGCCGGACGAGGTCCAGGTAGGCAGCCAGTTCCTTTTCACTGGCGACCACCTTGGGGGGAACTCTGTCCAAGGCAAGGTGACGGAAGTCCGGTTGGAAGTTCAGGCGGCGTGCGCACACCTGGGCTTGCATGTCTTCCCAGCGGGCGCGCCATTTCTGCACGTTCCCCCGGCACGCGGTCACATAGGCCCGTGTGATGTGCCAGGTCGGCGCGCGCTCCCCGCTGTGGGCCTGCGACAGCGACGACGTGCTCACTCCCGTGCGATGGGCCATGTCTTCGATGCGGGGCCGACCGGCCTGCTCATACAGGGCACGCAGCTCTTTCGCGAACGAGGCGGCCGGGGTGTCGGTTTCGGGCAGCTCTTTCATGGGGCGGGCCATCGTCTCTCCTTCCACGAGCCCGCGGCCCGGGAGCGCCATTGAGGGCGCTCCCGGGCCGGCTTGGCCGTGTCAGGACTGGGACAGCCGGCGCCGCAACTCGACCGTGACGAGCCCGGCCGCGCCCACGATGGTGAGCGCCTGCGGCAGCTCAACACCGACGGCCAGCAGGACGGTCAACGCGCCCAGGACCAGCGCCATCAGGGCGACGTCGATCCAGGACAGGCGGCGGGACGGCGTCTCGGTCGAGGCAGAGGCGCTGGCGGTGTCTTCCCCGAGAAGGAAAGCCAAAGGGTGATCTCCTTCGAGACGTGGCACCGGCCGTCTCCGGCCGGTGCCGGTGCTGTGGACGTCTTGAACCCGAAGGGCTCAAACCCCTTTCCGATGGCAGTCGGAATGAGGTAGTCGTAAACCGTACCGAGACCTGCCGACATAAGGGCGGGATGCCAACCGGGCGCTGTCACAGCACTGTTCTCTCTCCAGGAGATACGCGTTCTTGCGTGAGCTGGGGCAATGCAAGAGATGCGGCATTTGAGAGCTATGCGTCCGGCTGCATGTTTACGCAGGTCATGAGCGGTCCACGTGAAGTACACGGCACTCCGCCGAAACCGCGACAAGGACTAAACAACAGTCAGCCGTTCCGCGCCGGACGGTTATTCAAATTCTGTCGCGTCACTGTCTTGAACAATCGACGCGCTTGACAGGACACTCCGGGAAAAGCGCTGGTCAGCGCGGGATATTTTTCAATTCTTGTCGCGCTGGCGCATTGCCGCTTGCGGTTTCCTCCGTGCGTAGGCCAGGATCTAGCGCATTAGTCCGCGAAGCGGGCTAGGAGCCTGGGTGACCCGATGCTGTGGACGCACTAGGCGGGGGACCCCCTCCGTGGCAGCGGAGACCCCCACACCACGCCCGACCGAGACGGCGACCACCGTCATACGGTCCGAACCCCGGAGGCAGAGCCGACGACGTCGTTGAGACGTTGTCCGACGCTGCCCGGAACACGCGTGATGGAACACGAGGGCCGGCACCGCGACGGTGTCGGCCCTCCGTGCTGCAACGAGCGCTTCGCTGGCAGCACGGATCCTCTGCTCTGTTCGCACGGCTCGCAGCTCCGCTGCGGGTCTCCGGGTGACGCCTCCTGCGTCTCAGGCGCCATCGGCGACAGTCGGGGCTCCGATCACCTCATGGCCTTGGTGCCACGTGTCCCGACCTCGTTGACACCGCGGGGTAGTTCGGCGGCTGGGGAGCAACAGCGCAGGTCAGCGAGCGGAACGTGATCGGAGTGGCACGCTCCGCATTATTTTCGGGTTATCCGTTGCACATATGGGCGGTGGCGTACGCCTTATGAGGCAGAGAGTGCGCAGTGCACCTCCGAGGACCAGGGGGGCGGTCTTCGCCACACGACGGAGGGGATTTCCGAGTCAGTGACTCTTCAACTTGCCGCCGATCTTCTGGCCGTGGCCGTCGGCCTGCGTGTCTTCGGACGCGATGCCGTCGTGCTGCTGCGCCGTGCCGCAGCTGCCGGTGTACGGGCCGGAGTCAGCGAACTCCACCGTGAGGGTGTGGACCGGATCCCGGGGGGCCAGCCGTGACCCGAGACCGCCGCCTCCCGGCCGACGTGCTGCCGATGGTCGATCTGCCTGCCGACTTCCGGGCCTTCCACCAGCTCAAGCGCGCCCCCTACGTGCACTGGGCTGAGCTGTACCTGGGCAACCGGGCGGATGCCGAGGACGCTGTCGATGAAGCGTTCGAGCAGCTGTACTTCGGCTGGCACCGCGTCCTCACCCACGAGAACCCCAACGCGTACGCCTGGCGCGTGGTCAAGAACCGCACCATCGACCACGCCCGCGCCCGGGGCCGCCGGCCGGTGGTGACCGACTACGCGGCCTTCGAGTCGATCGCCCTGTCCGATACCGAGGACGCGATCGGCATTCTGGAGGAGAACCTGGCGGTCTACGAGGCCGTCCGTGAGCTGCCCGAGCGGCAGCACGACGCCTTCGTGCTCCGCTACGTCCTGGGCTACAGCGTCCGCGAAATCGCCGATCTGCTGGGCATCTCCGAAGCGGGGGTCTACTCCACCACCCGCTACGCACGACACCGGCTTCGGAAGAGCCTCGATCTGGGACAAGAAGAGGAAACACGATGACCCGTCTCCAGCGCGCACTGGCCAACGCCCGCATCGAGCGGCGCCCTTACCTGGACGCCGACATGACCCGGGCGGAAGCACGGCTGTCTTACAAGATCGCCTCCAGCACCTGGCACGGTGCCCTCAGCTTCGACGACCAGATGAAGCCTGTCAGGGACGCCGCCGCGCGAACCCAAGAAGGGCACCGGCGCGAGTACAGCGCGTCTCAGAACGCCTTTCTGCGGCACCTCACCGTGCTCTCCGAGACAGTGGTCGCCCAGGATATCCACCAGCTCCAGGGCTTCCTGGCCTACCGGATCCTGGAGCCGGAAGGAGCGCTCGTTCTCGGCTGCGTCCTGCATCTGGCCGCGCGCGAGGACAGCGCCCGCTTCTGGTGGCAGTTCGCCGCGGGCGCCGGCGCCCGCGGCGGCGCCTGCTGCCTCTACCTCCAGCACATGGGTCACGGAGAACGCGACGAGGCCGAGCTGTGGCGCGCGCAGGCCGAATTGGGGGCCCCCGCACCCATGCTGCCGGACTTCGTCACCCGTGAGGACCTGCTGACGACCTTGCGCATCCTGGCCTTCCTGCGCGAGGGCAAGCGGCACTTCACCCCTGCCGTCACGGCCGTCCTCGCCTATGTGCCGGACGCCGTCGATGAGGTCGACGGCCTGGAGCTCCCTCTGCCTGAACCGGACTTCCCCGACCGCATCGAAGAGCTCACCGCACGCGGATGACCAGCCACAGATTCTCGCGGAAACTTGCGCAGCCGCGTGACCTGCGCAAATGAGAGTCTCCAACGGGTTTTCGCGGGAGTTGCGGGGCTAACCTTCGCTTCCCGCATTCTCTCCTTCGGCTCCGGAGCCGCGTCCGATCAACTGCTGATCCCTTGGAGAGAATGCATGTACATCAGTTCCGGTCTGGCAGCGCTGGCACTCGACGTTCTCCTGCTCGGCGCGGCTGCGGGATACGTCACCTATCGCCGCCCCGCAGTCAGCCAGCCCGTTTTGGTAGCCCTTGGCGTCATGGCTGTGGCAGTAGCGGTTGCGGGGGTGGCCATCGGTTCCTGACCGGCCGCGGCCCGGGGCAGCAGAGCCCCGGGCCTTCCACGCGGGCTGTCCGGGTGATGTCCTGAACGGACCCCTGCTCGGTACCTGCCCAACCAGGCAGAGCGCCGTTGTCCCGGAGATGACCGGCTCGAACAGCCGCAATACGGACTTCCGGTGAGGCGATATGCTGAGCGTGCTCCACCTAAGTTCCCTTTGGATTCTCCGGAATCACACGCGAGTGCGAATCCGGTAGCCGCCCGGTTGTGTCCGGGCGGGTCCGTCCCAATGGGAACAGGAGGAGTCCATGGACGAAGAGCACGAAGCGGGCGAGCCGCCGCCCAACGACGGACGGTGGTGGTGTGTCGGGGGCTTAGCGGTCCTCGGCGCAGTCGGCCACCTCGCCGACATCGCGCAGGTTGTTGAGTTCGTCAACATGGGGTGGCAGTACCTGCGGTGACATGGCATCGCCAGAGCACCGGCTGGGATGAGGTTGGGATCGCTGAATAGGCAGCGAGCCCGACCGCCTTCTGCTCGGCCGGGCTCGTGCAACTGTCGCGGAAGGCCCTCCGGTCTGCACCCGGGGGGTCTTTTCGCGTCCGCCAGCGGAGGATGTTCCTACTTGCAACCCCTTGGCTGACTCTTAAGACTCTACACCGGCTTCGTTGCAACGCACGTTTTCAGAGTACTTCGACCGAGCACCGGAGTTGGCAGGTCAAGGGGCACCCAGCCGCCTCAAGTGAGGCGGCTGGGAGGAACGGGACTGGGTGGTGTGCTGCTCCTCGTGGCGGTAAGCGGACCGCCCAGCGAGGGCGGTGCCCACCGATACCCTCAATCCATGGGGATGGGGACCGAAGACAACTCGCTGGCGGTGATGGCGCACCAGGTCGACGAGAGCGACGGGGTGTGTGTCGAGGTCGTGCTGATGGTGGGAGGGGCACAGCTGCGGGGGCGGCTGGTCAGTGAGGTGCGCTACCGGGAGCTGATGGCCGACACGGTGCGCCGCGGCAACGCTGCCCCGGCCGCCGCCTCGTTCGATCTGCTGACCAAGGAAGCTGAGGAGCGGCGCGCGGATCGCCAGCATCTGCGCGAGACCCGGCCGGACGCCCCGCTGGAGGCTCCCCGGTTCCTCTACCTGGTCGAAGACCCGGACTGGGCGCGCGCCTGGTGCGTACCGTTGTCGTCTGTCGATGCCTGGTCCATGACTGCGCTCACCGTCGACCTGCCAGATGCGTAGCGGAGGTGGCTTCTGGGATCTCCGGGCGCCGGGGGTCATTGTGGCGGTGATTGCCATGTGGGAGGGAGACACACCCCGGGCGGGGGAGGCTGCTCGTTAGAAAAGCTCAAGTGGGTGCCCGAGAAGACTGTGTCTTTGAAGGTGACCCGGACGCCGCCGAACTGTGCCTGATCGAAGCCGATTTTGCCGGACTGCAGCTCGGCTCGGTCGAAGGAGACGGTGCCTCGGGAAAGATCTGTGTTCTCGAAGCTGATCTCTGCTCCTAGAAGGTGTGAGCGGGTGAAGGTCACCCGGCCGCCGTCGATGAGTGCTCCGGAGAAGTCAATCCTTCCGGCGGACAACGTCGAGGACAGCACTACGAGCCGTCCCCCAGTGATTAAGAAATCTGCGAAGGAGATCTCGGCCCCTGCGAGCTTGGCATGGTTGATTCTCACGGCGCCTCCGAGAAGTTCCGCGCTGTCGAAACTGAGACCGCCGCTGGTGAAGCGTGCCCGGTTGAAGGAGATCTTCGAACTGGTGAAGCGTGCCCGGTCGAAGAAGATCGCCGAGCCGCTGAAGGTCGCGCCGACGAAGTCCACCGTGCCGCCCGAAAAAAGACCATGGTTGAAGGAAACCCGCCCGCCTGAGAAGGTCGCGTGATCGAAGGTCACCAGCCCGTCGGAGAAGTCGGTGTGGTCGAAGGAGACGATGGCCCCGCAGAAGGAAGCGCCGCCGAATGTCACAAAACCGCGAGCGAACACCGCGTTGTCGAAGGAGACTCGGCCCTGGGGGAAGACGGCGCCGGAGAAGTCACCTCCGTCAAAGACCACAGATGTGAAGTCCAGGTCGTGACCCTGCCACGAGTGAGGGTGCTCTTGCGGCAGGCGCAACCGGTCTCGGATCACGCGGATCACGGTGTGTCTCACCTCCCGGTTGGCAACGTAGTTGTGTCGGGCTGCTTGGTCTCCCTGGGGAAGGTGTTCTTTCTGCGTGTAGGGCAGACGCAGGTACGCGCACAGCACATCGATGCAGGTCTGGCGCAGGTCGCGGGTGGGGGCGTCGTCGGCCAGGCCGGCCAGGGCGTGCACGCCGCCCAGTCGTATGGCGGGTGATCCTTCACCGAGTTGGGAGACGGCAGTGCTGAACCGCTCCGTATGCAGGCGCGTTGCCTCCCGCAGCGCTGCGTCTTCATCAAGGCGCTGGCGCCGGTATGCCACCACCAAGGCCACGAGTGCGCCCGCGCCGGCGACTACTCCGAACGACAGCTTCACCAGCTCGAACAGCGTCTTCGAAGTGACCTGGCGTTCCGGTTTGAGGGACTGGGCATCCAGCAGACCCCATCCGGTGAAGAAAACTGCCGAGACCACCGTCAGTGCTGCTGCGAAAGCAAGAGCCAGGACCGTGCCCACAGGCCACAGCCGCAGACCACGCTTCTCTGAGCTCCCCCAGACGTATTTCATGCGCATGTCCACAGTGACCGGTCAGCGGTCAGCTTGGTTGCACCCGTTCTTCTCTGGTGGAGCATCCGGACTGGGTGCGGGGTGGTGCAGTCTCGCTCGCTGCTGTGGTGGCGTGGTCCGTGAAGGCGCTGAGCGTCGATCTCCCGGACGGAGTGGGTAGCGGGCGGGGTAAGCAGAGTCGAGGGCCGGCACCGCTCGGGTGTCGGCCCTCGTCCTGCTTTTGGGGTTCACGCGGCAACGTGAGGGGCCCCGGTCTCCCTGTGTGCTGAGGTGGAGTCCATAGCTGTTCAGGGGGAGGACCGACTCCGGAACCTACTCCGGAGTCCGTACGAAGTGATGGTCACAGCCGGCGAAGTACAGTCGCAACTTTTATCGGGACAGCGGTGCACCAAAGCGGCTTACCATGCCGGACCGACAGATCGAATGGTCGTGTTTGTGCAGGTCAGGGCTTCGCAGGCATGAGGTGCCGGCTGTGGCCGGCTCCCTGGGGAGCTGCCGGCGGGACGCCCGTGCACTAACGCCAGCGGTGATTTTCGCACGGTGTCAAGGAAGTGCCATCCTGCTGGTCACCGTCTCGGGTGTCGGCAAACATCCGCGGAATGGTGAACAGCAAGTGGAGTCCATAGCTGCCGGGTTGACGATGCGATCTGTCGGGTCGTCAACCCGGCCCGATCCCTCAGGGGGTTTCATGACAAGCACCGTGGAGTGTTCCGCAGCCGAGCCGGGGCGCAACCGGCCCCGTCGTCTCACGGGCGGCGAAATCATCCTCGTCATCGTGCTGACCGTGATCGCGGCGGCTCTGACGGCGAGCGGGATGACGGCCTTGACGGCGTTGGAGGTGGTGACCGGGTGCAGTCTGGCCGGGGTACACCTCGTCCGCCGAGCGCCCGTGGCCCCGGCCACGGTTTGAGGCGGCGTCATGGGTCGCCCCGAGAAGCCGGTCTCGACACCGAACAGGTCGCTGGCGCGGCTCGCTGAATGGCTGCGGTCCGCGCGCAAGGACGCCGGCCTCACGTACGCCGAGATGGCTGAGCGCACCGTGGTCGCCCGCTGGACTCTCCAGCGGGCGACCACCGGGGAGCGCATTCCTCGCTTGCCTGTGGTTGAGGCGTACGCGCGGGCCTGCGGTGCCTCCGTTTCGATGGCGCAGCGGCTGTGGCGGGCCGCCCGGTTCGAGGAGCGCCGTCGGACCGGGCAGTCCCGTATCAGCGAGGTGCCCGCCCCTGAACTGGTGAGAGAGCCGGCCGATCTTGTGGCTGCGCTGCAGCACCTGTACTACAAGTCGGGTGCGCTGCCGTTCGCGGAGATGGAGCGGCGCGCGGGCGGGCACGGGCGCCTGCCGCACAGCGCTGTCTTCCGGATGGTCAAGGGCCTCGGCATGCTGCAGCAGGATCAGTTGATCCCGTATCTGCAGGTGTGCGGGGTCCCCGAGTCTGAGCACGCGCGATGGATGGGGGCATGGACGAGGGCCTGGCGGGTCCGGCAGCTCCAACGTGAACGCTGGGGCGAGACCACCTACAAGAAGGTCGCTGTTGCGCAGCCCCTCTACTACGTGGGTCCGGAGGGGGAGCTCCGCTACCGCAAGCCCTTCGCCCACTACACTCCCGACGTCTCCGAGCCAACGTCCATTTTTGCTGACACACCGGAACAGAAGCGATTGACCGTTCACGTCGACATGCCGCACCAGGCGTTGAAGTGGCTGGAGCAGGAGTCCACAGGGTGAGTTGGGCTGGTAGCAGCGTCTTGCTGCTACCAGCCTCCTCGCAGGGCAGTGGGTCTCCCGGTGTATGCCCTGGCGCTCTGGTGCCGTGGGGGAGATAGATTGCCGCATGTGATCGAGTAGCGCGGCACGCGCCCAGGGGTGGGGCGGGGGAGTAGATATGGCGGACGCAGACGACGACGCACGCGAGCCGGCGGTCCGGCAGCCGCTGCCGCCTGAGGTGCCCGCCCCCGCCCCGCATCCGGATCCGGGCCCGCCCGCGCCTGAGGCGGGCGAGGAGGAAGCGGGCCGGGAGTGGTGGCGCGCGCCGACTGCGCCGCCCGATGCAGGGACTCCTGGGGTGCCGCCCCCGCCCGAAGAGCCTCCCCACGCCGCCCCCACCGCCCCGCCAGGCCCGGACGCCGGCACCGGGGCGGGGCCGGATTGGTGGCAGGGCGGTCAGGTGCGCGGTGAGCTGCGGGACGCGTGGGCCACGCAGGGCCAGGACGGCGTCGCGGCCGCGCATGAGATCGGTGCGCACATCGGTGAGGCGATCTCCTCCCGCCTGCCCGACCCGCATGCGGCCGCGGCCCAGCGCGGGCTGGACATCCGGTGGATGCGCCTCAAGTACAACCTGCCCGCGATCTTCCTGGCGCTGATGGTGACCTGGGGCGGCAAGTCCGCCACCGACCGCATGGTCGACTCGGTCGCCGCGGGCGGCATCTTCGCGCCGCTCGGCTGGGTGCTGATCTTCGGCCTGCTGCTGCTGGCAGTGATGTTCCTGCCGATCGGCGGCATCCTCGGCGCCGTTTTCAGCAACCTGGTCGGATGGCTGACTCGGGCCGGCGTCGCCTTCGTCGGCTGGGGATGGCACAAGCCCTACATCGGCTACGTGCTCCGCCTGGTGCTCGCCGTCGCCGTCTGGGCGTTCATCTTCGCCGTGGCCGCCCAGGTGTGGCGCGGTGCGGTTCATCTGCTGACAGGAGCGTGACCCATGAATACGACCGGCGCTGCGGCCGGGGGGATCGGCGCCGTCGCCCTCGGCCTGATCGTGCTCTTCTACCAGATCGGCCAGTGGCGGGGAGGCGACCCCACTCCCAAGGTGCACTTCTTCTCTGGTCTTGCCCTGGCTGCCTTGCTGTTTCTGGGCGGGGGCATTCTCGGCGCGATGGGCGGTGCCGCCGCCGCGCTGGGTGATGGAGTCGGCCGTTTCGCGCTCGAGAGCGCGGCCGGCGCCACGACGGGGGCGGGAGACCGGCCGCCGCTGACCGGCGGGGAGAAGGTGGGGGTCTCCGGTGCCATCGCCGGGCTGGCGCTGCTGGCCTTCTACATCGGGCTGATCAAGAGCGGCCGGCCCGATCTGAAGGCACCCGTCATCCGGGGCAGCCTCGTCGGGATCTGGCTCGGGGCGTCGGCCGGGCTCATCGGCATGGCCATGGGCGCCATCCGCACGTCCGGGAACACCGTCGGCGATCTGCTGCTCCACAGCATCTGACGGGGGACGTTGTGGCCGGAACCATCGGTGCGGGGGCGCGGCATCTGCGGCACGAGTGGGGCCGCTGGTGGAGGACGGACGACCAGACCGACACGCATATCGCGCATCGCATCCTGAATGATCAATACCGGCTGTGGCAGCGCATCCACCAGCGCACAAAGGCCGAAGTGCAGCAGAACATCGGCTTGCTGAAGCAGCAGCAGAAGCAGGCCACCTATATGCAGATGCAGCGGCTCCAGATGCAAAAGCAGATGCGCGGCCGCGGCTACGGCGGATACGGCATGTTCGGCATGATGGGCGGCTCCTCCCCGTTCATCTCCTACCGGATGATGCAGTGGGCCCAGCTCCAGGTGAAGATCAATCAGGAGGAGTTCGAGTTCGCGGAGATCACCCCCGGCATGCTGGCGGTCGGGCGCGGCCAGCTGCGGGCGCGCCGTCACCGGGCGGCCGCCGGCACCCTACTGGGCATCATGGCCGTGTGGGGGCTGATCCTGTGGGCCTCCCTGGCGGTCGGCGTAGCCCTCCTGGCGCTCCTCGCCGCCGTGTTCACCGGCATGGCGGCCGCCGCAGGCCGTCGCCCTGTGCCGCGCCGCCCACCGGTCCCGAAGCTGCTGTTCGTGCCAAAGAAGGTCCCCGAGCACACCGAGCTGGCGGAAGAGCCGGAACCCCAGCCGTTCCCGATCCGGGAAGCAGGGCGTGACCCACGCCGAGCCCGCGAATGTGTCGAGATCGCGCTGCGCAAGGACGGAGCCAAGGTCGCCGAGGTACAGGTCCCGGAGGAAACCCACTGGGGCTGGCGGCAGCCGATCGTGCTGTCGGACGGCACCCTGGGCGACCTGGTCCGCACCCTGCCGAAGCTGGCCACCACGCTGCGCGTGGGTGAGAACCGGCTGACTGCGTCCCGTACCAGCCCGGAGGACAGCGCTGCGGTCACGCTGCGCATCCTCACTTCCGATCCGTTCGCGGATCCGATGCCCTACCCGGAGCGGCCGCCCCTTTCCTGTTCCATCACCCGGCCGGTCAGCATCGGTTTGTCGCTCGAAGGTGAGACGACGCCGGTGGTGCTGGCAGGTCAGCACGTGATCATCGTGGCCGACACGGGCGGCGGAAAAACGGCGATGGTGCAGGCCCTTGCCGAGTACGTCACCGCCTGCCGGGACGCGGTCGCCGTCGACATCGACCCGGCAAAACGCGGGCTGAAAGCCCTCTCCCAGGCGGCGGTCCGTATCGCACGCACGCCGGAGGAAGCCGAGCGGGAGCTGGAGCAGCTCCTCGAGCGGGCCAGGACGCGCATCGCGTCCATGCCGCCTACCCAGGACATGTGGGAGCCGGGCCCGGACGCCCCGGCGGTTGTGGCGTTCCTGGACGAGTTCCCGCAGATGAGCAAGCGCGGTAAGCAGTTGGCAGTCGACCTGCTCCGTGTGGGCCGTGAGGCGATGATCACGCTGGTGATGTGCACGCAGGACGCCAGCTCCGACGTGCTCTCCGACGCCATCGCCGACGTGCCCGGCGTGCGCATCATGATGCCGTGCCGCCAGGCTGACGTGCCGCTCGTGGTCGGACAGTCCGACGCCATCTCCAGGGGCTGGCTGCCGCACCTGCTGGTGCCCTCCCCCGAACCCGACTTCCCCGCCGACGCGGGACGCTTCTACTGCATCACGCCGCGGCACCGAACTCCGATCATGCGCTATGTCTCCCCGCTCCCCCCGGCGGAGGCCGACCGCCGCGCCCGGGAGCGGGTGCAGGCCGGACTGCCGCGCCTCGATCCGGCGCCTGCCTCCACCGCCGTGCCGGACCATGTCCCGGAGATCGCACGGCTTCTGCTGCAGATTTTCGCGGCGGAAAGTGATCCGGAGTGGCTGTCGGTCGCACAGCTTGCTGACCACTTGGCGAAGGCGGACCGGCAGGAGTGGGGGCGCTGGGACGGGAAGCACAACCGCCTCGTCATGGTCGGCCGCACCTTGCGCAGCCACCTGAAGCAGGCCGGGCTGGACGTGACACCCAGCCGCATCGAAACCCACCCTGACCGTCCCACCGTCTACTACCTGGCCGACATCAAAGACGCCGTCGCCCGGCTGTCGTGACGAGGTCCGCCGTGGGGAAGAACCTGGTGAACCTGCCCTGCCGCATCGCGGGTTCGATGTGGTGCACCGGCGCGGGGTTATGGGGCCGGACGTGGTGGCAGGGGGCGCCCGCCCCGCGCTGGCGCCGCGTGTGACCTGCGACGACACGTTAACCGCACGATGAGGGGTGGGGCTGGTGGCCGCGCAGAATCCCAACAAGCACGCGCGGGTAGCTGCCGACGCGCTCTGCCGTCTCGTCCAGGACGTGAGGAGCGGGCGCGCCGCCTGGGAGCACCTCCAGACCTTGCGTCAGGGGGTCGACGACCTGATCCGCGCGGCGGACGCGCTGGCTGCTGCCGCGCAGCAGATGACCGTTGCACGGGCCGGCATGACCAGCACAGTGCCTGTTCCGCACGGTCCTGATGCCGCCGACCGTGCGCTGCACCAGGTCGGGCAGGCGGCTGCCACCGCCGCGGCGCAGCTGCGGCAGGCGCGCCGCGCGCTGCGCTGACTGCCCTTCGGCGCAACCGTGGCCAGAGGTTGGCCGGTTGGCCGCAGCGGCAGGCAGCCGGGCCTGAGACGATGAGGGATGAGAACGCCGGAAAGGGTGAGGGGGATTCGCTATGAGGCTCGCTGACGACCCGTGTGATCACGCGGTAGGAGCGGTCAAGGCCGCCTGCGAGAGCGAGCAGAACGGCGATGGGGGCGGCGCCGCTGTCGACCCCGGCGGCCCCCCGGAGTCCCTTGACCCTCTGCAGCAGTTCGCGCATGAGACGGCCAAGGCTGCGGCCTGGACTGCCAACCAACTGGGCAAGCTCGTCGCGGACAGAGAGACGATCGACCTGACGAACACCGCGTTCCTGCGCCAGTACGCGATCGTCTTTGCCGCCTCCACGATCCTCGTCTTGGTCGTGTGGTTGTTGGCCGTCGCCAAGCGCGCGGTGCGGGGTGTCCCCTTCACCCAGGCGTTCGGTGAGGCGATCGGCTTGCTGTGGCTCGCGGTCGGCGCGACGGCTTTCACCCCGCTGATCTTGTACACCGTCATCGGTGCCACCGACGCGGTGACCGATGCCATCGTGGCCGGCACGGGGTCAAAGCCCGGCGGGCTGTTCAACAGCCTCGGTGAGGCGCTCAAGGAAGACAAGATCGGCGGCGGTCCTCTCATCCTGGCCGTCACCAGCATGGCCACCATCGCGCTGTGCGGAGCCCTCTGGCTGCTGCTGGTGCTGCGCGCGCTGGGGCTGTATGTGGGTGCGGTGCTGGGCACGGTCGTCTACGCCGGGCTGGTCGACAGGGACCTGTGGGGGCACGTGCGCCGCTGGGCGGGAGTGATGATCGCCCTGATTCTGATGGAGCCGATCATCGTCGTTGTGCTCGGTCTGGCAGCGGTCCTGCAGTCCGATGGAGATGTCGTGACCGGCCTGGGCGTCACAGTGGTGGCCCTGGGCGTCGCGATCTACGTCATCATGAAGGCCCCTGGGGCAGGAGATGCCATCCGGGTGGCGCGCGCCACCGCCCGCGGTGCCGACAAAGCCGCGGGGGTCGTGATGGGTGCCGGCGGAGCCACTGCCGGAGTGCTGCACGGCATCCACACGCACGGTGGGCGGAGCGGCGAGAGCGCGCCCAGTTCGACGTCCACCACCAAGGGGAGCGGCGGGGGCACCTCGGGCGGTGTCTCCAGCGGGATGGCGGCTCACGGCGGCCGCGGCGAGGGATCGTCCCGCCGCCGGGGCGGCGATGCCCAGCCGAAGAACTCGCCGCCGAAGAAGAGCGACGAAACGTAGCCCCACGTAAGAAGACGGCCCCCAAACCGACCGGTCTGGGGGCCGTCTTCTTACGTGGGGCTGACGTGGTGGTGATGTGGGGCGCTGGCGCGGTGACGTGGTGCTGGCGGTGTGCGAAGCGCTGCGGCATGGGGTTGAGGGGCGGTACGCGGGTGGGGTGATGCGGTGGCGTGGGGACCAGCCCCACGTCGTCCCCCACGTGTGACCTGCACTGACGCATCAACCACATCATTTTTTGACCCGGGGGGTAGGGGTGCTGCGGCAGCGCGCGCCCCTATAAGTGGGGGGAAATTCGCTGCCGCGCCCGCCTCATCGCGTTGACCGCGAGGCGCTGCTCTCTCCCCCGCTCCTCCCTCCAGAGGCCCGGCTGGCTGGTCACTTCCTCCTGCTCTCGCGCGTGCACGTCGGGCGGGCGTGCACAGGTGGGTGCCGAGGACTCGCAGCCGGCGACGGGCCTTCGCCGCGGTTCTCTGTGCTGGCAACTGGCGGTCGGGACGCTGGTGTCCGTCGACTCCACACGCAGACAGGTGAGCGGTCAACATGCAGTACAACTTGCAGTTGGACTTGCAGTGCGACTGCAAGTTGGTCTACTGTGAGGCTCTCACGACACACAGGGAGGCACCTCGTGCAGATGCTCACGACCCCCGCTCGGAACGCCATCAACGGCAACGACCTGTCGTCGGCCGTGATGGTGACGGTCAGCCAGCGGCGAGCGATCGCGTACACCGTTCATCACGCCGCATCGGACCGCTACAGCGTCGTCACACTCGACGGCCGTTGGGTGATCCCGGGCAAGGATGGATACAAGGCGCGTGGTGCAGCCACGCGGTACGTGCGCACGCACGCGGACGAACTGGTCCCGTCCCTCCCGTACGTGGAGCCGACAACAGAACGGGACGAGTCGGTGTCCGTCGGGTACAGCCTGCACGTCGACGCGAATGAGGGACTGTCGGGGCGCCCCGGCTGGGGCAGGGGCGGTATTGCTTCCCGCGCGGGGAAGCTGCGCGGTCATGTCACAGCCGACGACGCGCGGGAGGCTGTTGCGCGTTTCCCGCAGTGCACCGAGATCCACGGGCGCGGCACGGACTCCGACAAGGGCCGGCCGTCGGCCGACATGCACTGCGCTGGAGTGACTCTTGACCTCGATCGCCTCCAGGGAGTGCGGCCCGGTCCGTACCAGGGTGCTTTGCCGGACGGTACCCCGGTGGTCGGTTCCTGGGGGGAGGTCGGGCGCGCGTTGCAGGCTTGGCTGATCACCAACCGGCCGGAGCACGTGTGCGCGTCCGCCGAGTCCCGCGCGTACGCCGCTGCCATCTTCGCCAAGCGTGATGCGGAGGCACGCGCGGACACCGCGAGGGGTGCGGCTGCTGTGCAGCGTGTCCGTACGGCACTGGCACGCGTCCAGGCAGTCGTGAATGCTCTCGCGCCCGTGCGAGACCAACTGTCGGACGAGCTGGACGACGCCGTATACGCGACGGTCGGCAGGGCACGTACCGCCGCAGCGCGTGTCGAGTCGGCCAACCGTGCGCGGGGATTCGAATGGGGCGCCCGTGCCGCTCTCGACGCGGATGACGCGGAAGGCGCGGCAGAGGATCTGTGGTCATTCGCGAAGCGCAGCGGACTGAATCTGCCGCACGTGCGTCCGGCTGCGCCTCTGGTGCCTGCGGACGTCGTCTCGGACCCGGGGGCGGTCGACGCGTGGGAGTCGGACGGAGGCGCATGCCCTGGAGTGGAGGCACCCCGGGCGCCGGAGTCCGGATGCCAACCCGCGCCCAACAGCACCGGCCCTGCCCCGGACGATGCCAGCGCATGTGTTCCAGCGACAGCTGAGGTAGTCGATTACCGCTCCGGCGGAGTGCTGCTTCGTCTGGCGTGCGCGTGCGGCACAGTTCACGGCGGACACGTGCCCGTGCGTGCCCGTGGCTGCAAGGGACAGCCTGCCCCGTACATGTCCGTGGTTACAGACTGGGACATCCAAGATGCCCTCAACGCTGCGGGAGTGCGTGCGACGGCCGATCGGCGGACGTGGCAGCGGAGCGTGCTCGTGTCCTCCCACCAGTCCCCCATGCAGGGATTCGCCACGGTCGTACCGGTGGCTCCGGCTCCCCTGCTGGCAGAGCCTGCCCCGGCGGAGCCGACAGCGGTTGAACCGGCCGCCCAACCGGAGCCGATTGCGGTCAAGCTGCCTCCCCGCGATCCGGCGCGCGTGGTGCTGTGCTGGGCAGAGGAACGCTGGAGCATGGATCGCGCGGACTGGACGGTGACCGCGTCCTGGCGCGGCCATACCTTCTACGTCGCGTACCTGCGGGACGAGTGGTTCATCACGCGCGAGCCGATGCATCCGTCGGATCGCCTGGGAACGAATCCCCGCAAGTGGCGGAAGACCGAACAGATCCGTCACACCGACCGACGCCCGATTCGGTCCCGTGCGGAGGCGGAAGAGCTCATGATCGCCCGCATCGAGGAGCGGCAGACGCTGGAGGCGGGGGTACGCGACACCATCGAGGCTGCGGGGCGGGGCCCGGCCCCGCAGTGGAAGCCGGCCCGCAGCATCATCCGACCGCACAAGGCTCCGCCCACCGACCTGACTCCGGCCGATGTTGTGGCCAAGTGGGGGGACGAAGTGACCGTCGAGGAGCTTCCTGACTCGGAGCAGGAAGAGCCCCGGCACGCATTTGACATGACTCAGTCAAAAGGAGGGGCGTCCCCGGCGGCTCCGCAAACACTGGCGGCCGTCCGGCAGGCCCGGGAGCGCCCTGCCGCTGCCGAGAAACGTGCGGAGGAACTGCGGGAGCGGGCTGAACGCATCCAGCGTGCGGCGTCGGTGTACTACGAACGGTTCGCGGGTGGGCAGCCGTCTCGGGGCGCACCGCCTGCCACCGTCCGAGAGGTCCCGGAACCGCTGCACAGCGGTCGTTGTGGCAGCTGTGCGGCAGGCGCCGACGAGCGTGTGCCCCCGGACAGCGAAAGGTCGGCCTGTGCGGCGAGCGAGAGTGGCGGCTGCCTGCCATCACGTGGCCGCCAAGGAGGCAGGCGGGGGGTGATCATTACTGCTGGACAGGCGCCGTCACGCGCCGGTGCGGGTGGGCAGCGGGAGCGAACAGCGGGGGAGCGGGCACCGCCCTGGTTCACGCACGGCCCGCACGGTTGCAGTGCGACTTGCAGCTTCACTGCAACCGTGTCAGGGTCGGAGCATGAGCGAATCCCTTGCCGAACTGCGCGCGAGAGCTGAGGCATCCGAGAAGAGAGCCAACGCGGACAAGGAGACTCTGCTGAAGGCAGCCGTGGCGAAGGCCATCACCTCGCACGCCTACGGCCACCTCTCCGCCGTGGCGCGCGAAGCCGGCATCAACGGCCAGTACCTGCGAGACTTGGTCGAAAAGCACCACCCCGGCTGGTTGGACGAGGCGGCCCGGAAACGGGAGGCCGAGAAGCGCGCGCGGAAGAGCTGACGGGAGACAGCCTGCTGGGCGGTTTCCGGAGTCAGCTGCTGAGCACAACACGACGAGGGCCGCACCCACTGGGTGCGGCCCTCGTCGTGGGCAGGCCCATGCGCCAACACGGCCGAACCCTCAAGCCCCGGTGTGGAATCCGCAGCGCCACGGGGAGAAGCGCCGTCAAGCGAACTTTGGGACAGCCGCGCAATGAACTCCCCCTCATACACGGTGTGACCAGCGGAATCGCCGAATCTGGAGAGTGCGCATCTGCTGCGGAGAGCGCGCATCTGCTGCATCGCTGGGACGGATATGCACTGAACCACCTGCGCGGGCATCAGCCGACTGGGTTCCCCGCCGCAGGCCCTGTCAGGATCAGCTTCACCGCCGGTGATCCCAATCACCGGCCAGCAAGGCGAACTTGTGGAATCCGCAGCCCCTAGGAGGCTTCATGCAGTGCGACCCGGCGATGTGCGGAGCTGATGTACCTGCACCCGGCAACCAGGCCAGCCCCGCCCAGGTCACCATCGTTGTCGTCATCCTGCTCCTCGCAGTCCTCGCAGCCGCTCATGGTCAGCCAGTGCCTGCTGCTGTCGTCGAAGTCGCGACCGCAGTGGGCGTTGCTGCCGCCGGCCCGCGAGCAGCGGCCGCTCGTCGCTGAGGGGAGCGCCCATGGGACGCAGCGACGGCCCGCTCTGCACGGAAAACGACTCAGTTGCCGATCTCGCTCGGTGGTTGCGAGAACAGCGCCAACGAGCCCAACTGAGCTACGAGGAGATGGCCGCCCTCACCCCGTTCTCTGCGAGCACGCTTTCCCGAGCAGCCAAAGGCCACGGTGTACCCAGGCAGGCGGTTGTGGAGGCGTATGCGAGGGCGTGTGACGCAGACGTGAGACGCGCACGTAACCTCTGGCGGATGGCTCGTCGGGAGGTTCTGCAAGAAGGCCCTCCAGCGTTCAGGGCGTTCCGACCGGAAATCGTCAGCACCTTCGCGGACCTGCACACAGCCATGCTCGCGCTGCGACAATGGTCCGGAAGCCCTTCCCTGAAGGAACTGGAGGTCCGCGCCGGCGACAACGGGGAACTTCCGCACAGCACACTGCACCGAGTGCTCCGGGGGGAGTCCTTGCCGCACCGTCATCACGTGCTGGCCTTCGTCCGCGCATGTGGTGAGAGTGGAGCGGCGGCCCAGCAATGGGCCGCCGCCTGGGACCGGGCGCAAAGGGACACCCGAAGAGAGACCTTCTGGTGGCCTGGGCGATTGGACTAGCCGTTGAGGTTAGTGAGGACCGGCGGGGTCCGCTCTCCACGGACCGTGGTCATGGAGAGCACTGCGTGTCCTGGCGGCAGCTCATTGGCCAGCTCGGAGGCGGACCAGCGCTGGCGCTGCTCCTGCCGCACGGTGACGCTCTCGGCGGACACGTACCGCCCGGTCGCCATCTTCCGCAACCCGTGCAGGACCTTGGTCATCGGCTCGTCCGAGACCAGCTGCCGGTTGGTGACCGTGCGAGTCTCCACCCACTCAGTGCCCCACGCCTCTGCGAACCTCTCCGCGTCCCAGGGAGAAACGCCTGCGCACACCGCACGGCAGCCGACCGCACCCAGAAGAGAGCTGCGCAGGTGCTCAGGGACCTCGTCCAGGCCCCGGAGCGTGAGCAGCACGCCCGCGTGAGCCGAACGCAGCTGCTGCAATCCGCGCAGCGCGTTCGGGGTGACGGTCTGGGAAGCGTCGTCCAGGACGAGGGCGGCGAACAGCGACCGGTCCGGACGGGCGGCCGCGCACGCGCTGAACTGGGCCAGCAACAGTCTCGCCAGGATGCGCGAGGCTTCAGCGTGACCACGCTCAGGCAGGTCGATCCGCGCCCGTACGGGCCTGTCCAGTGCCCGGACGGAGAACGGCCGACGGCGAGCCGGCGGTGACCCGGGCGCGGTGAAGAAGTCCTCGAAGATGGGCCGGTCCAACAGCGCAATCCGGTCCTCCAGGACGGAGTCCAGAGTGCCGGAGCGAGCCTGGCGCCGGTAGGCGTCCAGCTCCCGTACCCACGTGCTGCCGCGCCGTCCCTTGCTCTCCAGTGCGCTGCGCAGCTCGCCGACAGCCGCATCGTCGTGCAGGAGCTCCCGCAGCTCGGGAACGTCCGGGAAACGTGCGTGCACGGCCTGGTACGGCCCGATGAGCTGCGCCAGCAGCGTCGCTGCGCGCCGGCTGTCGCCACCGGCTGGCGACGTCGTGAGGTCGCCGACCAGGGCCTCGGCGAGCAGGGTGGCGGCCTCATCCGGATCGGTCACCCCACCGTACAAATCCAGGCCATACACCGAATCCGGGTCACCGACGCCCACCACCACGTCGAACGCGTCGTCGGCGGGTGCTGTGCGGTTGACGCTGCCCGTGGTCACGTAGATGACCGCCGCCTGCCCGGAAAGCGCCTGCAGACACAGCGATTCGACCACCGGGCGCACCACCCGGGCGGTTTTCCCCGAGCCCGCGGGACCCACCACCAGAGCCGAGGTGCCCAGCACACCAGGATCGAGCGCAATCCCTGCACCCCGGTATTGGTACGGGTTGCGGTCGGAGTCGGTGGCCTGCCCGATCCTCACCTGCCGCAGCACCAGGTCGTGCAGCGCCACACGTGCCGACACATCCCGCTGCCGCGACCCGTGCGGGCACGCGGCCGCCCCCTTGCTGACGACCTCCCGGACGAACGCCTCGACATTCTGCTGACTGCGAGCCACCTGCCACGCCCGCTCCAGCCGCGCCTGGTCCACGTCGCTCAGCGCGCCAGCGAGCAGCTCGTCGCGCAGCCGGTCTGCAGCCTGCTCGGCTCCCGCAGCCCGCAGATGGGGCCAGTGCACCGGGTCCTGTTCCGGCGGGGGAGTCGGATGGTGGCGGGGAGGAGGCGGCGCACCCGTCGGCTGGGGAGCCTGCTGGGCCCGCTGAAGAGCGCGGCGTCCCAGCTCGGGCAGGCGGCCCAGGCGCGCGAAGAAGATCACGATGCCGAAGGTGATGCCGAGGGCGTAGACCCATGAGCCGATCACCCAGATCATGTCGCCCCGCGTGGAGTCCGGCATGATCGCCACGTAGGGCCAGACCCAGTAGTCGCCCAGATATCCGTCCCACAGCAGAGAGATGAGTGCCCAGCAGAGGAACGCTGACGCCAGCGCGCCGACCACGAGCCGTCGCGTCGGAGTCTGGTCCAGATCCTTCGGCGAGCGCGGCTCATACCCGCACCGCCAGATCCCCGGCCCGGCCTCCGGCCGCGGTGTACGCAGCCAGGCCGCCAGCGGCGGCAGCGCTGTCGGCGGCGCCTTTGTGGGCGGTGGCGGCACCGACGGTGGCGTCAGTGCTCTACTGCTGCTCTCGTTGCTCCCCGATGTCCAGGGCTCCCCGGCCATCTCCACCCCCTCGACAAGCTGCGATCTTCAACACTCAATCTAGTCGCGGCCTGCCCACCCGAAGGCCCCTCGAACATCCCTGCCCGAAGTTCTCCACTCACCATATTCGAATACGATTTCGAATATGGTGAGTGGAGACGGCTGGCGCGACCGCGCGGGACCGTGGGCACGGGCCCGGATGCCCGACGGCCAGGAGCTCGACGTCCTCGTCACAGCTCGAACCCGCACCCGGGACGGCAACTGGTGGTACGAGTGCGACGTCATCCTCCCCACCCGCCGAGACCTCCCCGACGGCCGCGCCGAGCCAACAGCAGCCCCTGTCACGGTCAGCGTCGCTGCCGAGCACATCACCCCCATTCCCGGCGAGTCCTACACCACAGTGCCGACGACCGGCGCGGCTGCCGGCCGCCAATGGCTCGCCGTGCGAACCCGTGGCGCCCGCGGGGAGGGCCCATGGTGGGACGTTCACCGGCGCGACTGCTGGCAGGCCCGCGGCGGATGGCACCGCCAGCTCGTCACCGCCGACGAAGCCCGCACCCTGCTGTCCGAGGCCGGCGCGTCTCGTGTGTGCGAGGTCTGCCGCCCCGACCGTGCACTGCGCACCCAGTAGGCCGGTGCCCTCTCTCGAGAGGCGGGAGACTGCTCACCATGACGACCACACGTCGCCCACTGGGCACCGGCCCCGCCCCTGCTGCTCCACAGCAGCACGACCGTCCCGCCGAGCGCCGGTTACCCGCCGAGCGAGCCGTCGACGCCGAACGCCAGAAGCCGCGCGAGCAGCTGCACAGCGGCACCTCTCGACGCCGGCAGATGGGCGATGGAAGGCCGTAGCAAGCTCCGGGCCAGAGCCTGTTGCCGAATCCGGAACGGCAGTGTCAGTGTCGGGTGGGAGGCTGGCGGGCATGAGTGAGCCGCGCCGGCGGGTCTACGGAAGCGACCACGACGACCCCCACCCCTACGCCCACCCAGGCCACGACTACCGCGAGCTGGTCGGTGGCCCTCTGGACGGCCTGCTGCTCGATGTCACCGGCTGGAGCACTGAGGAACTGGCTGAAGGCGCCGCCCTGATTACCGAGATCGGCCAGTTCGGCCCCGGCGGCCGCGCCCTCTACGGCCCCCGCCCTGGCAATCCCCTGCTGTGGGACTGGGAAGGCGACTCACCCTGACGCCGGACGATCTGAGGCGATGGACCTCGTGACTCTGACGCGGTATCTTATTTGTTTCTGGTGGAGAGCCCGCCGAAGGCACTCAGGCTCCGGGGTGAGCCGCGCCTATCAGGAGTGACGAATGATCCATCCGGAGCGCCAACACCTCGTTCGGACCAGGGAGCTCCTGGCCCGCGATATGGGCATGTCCATGGGTACCTTCCGCAATAAGAAGCCCTACACCGCAGAAGGCTTCCCCGCGCCGATCAGCTCGCCTCAATCCCGGGTTCTGCTTTGGGATGGCGAGCAGACCGCGGCCTACCTCGCCGACGCACCCGTCCCCGACCTGCCGCCCGCCGGCGGGGACCAGGACCTACTCGACCGGCACGAAGCCGCCGCCGAGATCGGCGTGAAGACCCGCAGCTGGGACTCCTACAAAACCGATCCCCTCCTGGCCCACCACATGGTGGTCGTGTGCGGTATCGAGCACTGGCCCCGCGGCACCGTGCAGACCTTCCAGCACACCCGCCCGGGGAAGAGCGGCGCAACTGGTCGGCCCAAGGGCAAGGGCAACGCAGTCCGGCGGGATCAGCTGCACGCAAGAGTGGCTGCGCTGCTGGACGCCGAGCCGACTATCACGATCTCCCAGGTCTGCGACGCCCTTGGAGTCGCACCGGCCACGGCACAGCGCGCCCTGGCCAACCTGCGTCGTGAACGCATCGCCCAGGTCGCCGGCCAATCCTCGCTCAGCTACGCCGAGGCCGCCGAGCGGCTCGGCTTCCCGCCCGCAGTGCGCAGAGCGGCGCTCAAGAGTCTCCAGAGCGTCCACGAGTAGGAAGAGGAACGACCATGCCGGTCACAGCCGACACCTGGGATGCGCGTTACGCGGCAGGCCGAAGATACCGCCCGGTCTCTCCGGAGGAGGAAGATCTCTTCCAGCGGACTGTTGGTCCTGGCGCCGGCCGACACGCACTGGACATCGGTTGCGGGACCGGAGGGTTCGCCGGGTTCCTGCACACGCTGGGATACGCGGTCACAGGGACAGACTTTGCACCGACGGCTGTCTCCCTCGCGAGGGGCGAGCACCGGGAACCGGGCATCAGTTTCGTCTGCATGGACGCTGAAGGAGAATGGCATGAACTCAATTCCCACCGCTTCAATGTGATTTCCTGTCGGCTGAGTTACGCCTTCATCCAGGATAAGAAAAACTTCCTCGACCTGGTCCGCGAGCACCTGCACCCGGAAGGGGTTTTCCACGTGATGACTCCCCATGCAGACCGCGTTCCGGAGACAAGAAAGGGCACGGGGCTGACCGCTTCCGAACTCACAGAACTTCGCGAAGGCTGGTCACAAATCGTGGAACACGACCTGGACAGCGAGCACAAATGGCTCGCCCTAACCGTCTGACCTGATCCGGCAGGAGGCAGGGCACAATAGAGAAGAAGCGTCCGACCACAGGCCGGGTGTTGCCTCGTGGGGCCGGACGCTGCGATGCCGGCGGGATCCGCTAACCCCCTCCGCCCCCTGCGGGCGGGCCGGGCATCGTATTGCCGCCTGGCGGGTCCTGAGCATGTGTTCAGCAAAGCTGCACGCTGCTCCAAGACCCGCCAGGCGGCGCGCTGTGCGACACCGCTTCCAGCCGCAGGGACCCGTGTGGCACGAATCGTGTGGCACGAGCGGGGAGCAGCGGTGGTGTTGTGGGGCCGGGCGCGGCGCGTGGCCGCGCCCCGGGGTCGTGGGGCTCCGCTGCGCTCCGCCCCACGACCCCTCGCCCCGCGTGTCAGCCCCTCGCTCCGCGATGGGCTGAGCGGGCGCTCCGCGCCCTCACGCGCTGCGGGCTGCGGCAGGCGGTATAAGGGCCGCTCCGCGCCCCCTATACCTCGCTCCGCGCTGCCTCAGCCCTTGCCTGCCGCTCCGCGTCAGGGGGCTTTGGGGCACGGCCACGCGCCGCGCCCGGCCCCACAACACGAGTGCCCGCCGGGCCGCCACTTACCGTGACGGCCCGGCGGGTTTTCAGCCGGTCAGGGAGTGGGGGTCAGTGGCCGTCCTCCCCGGGGCGGCAGGGGGTGCAATCGGGGTCGTCTGCCCCCCACAGCGGCCAGTCCACCAGGAAGCCGCCCGCTTCGATGATGTGGGCGGTCCGGGAGACGGAGCCGTCGCCCTTGCGCTCCACCTCGGGGACGTGGTCGAGGAAGCCGCCGTCCATGTGGGTGGCGCAGAACTCCCGGTAGTTCACGGTGTCCAGGATGAAAGTGTGAACACCCAGGTCCACCAGCTTGCCGGGCCCCATGCCGAGGCGCTTGCCCCGGTTCTCCATGGAGGTGATCAGGTAGGCGACAGCCTGCCCGAAAACACGCTCCGCCATGATGAGGTCGAACGGGTAGTCGCGCATGAGAAGGGCGATTTCCTTCTCCCACACGTCGGGCTTGACGTACGACCGGGGGTCGCGCGTCTCGACAATGGTCTCCATAAGGAGTCCTTTCCTTGGGTGTTTTCCGTGGTTGTCGGTGCCGCTAACCACCGACATGAATAAGATACCGCATTAGAGTCACGATGGCTATGGGGTATCAGCATCCGGTTCTGCTTAGTTCCTGATGCGGCATCAGGAACAGAGTCAAGGGCAGGCTGCAGGGTGGTGTACCGTGGCCCCAATTCCGGACCCATCGTGCATACTTGAGCTGGCGTCAGGGAATGGCATCTGAGGGTGCGGGGCAGTGGTTGGAAAATCCAAAAGCGACCCAGTGATGCATACTGGGGAGAGTCAGCCGGAGCACCGCACCCCCTCCCTTCGTAGCCCGCCGGTGCGTGACCCCGGAGGGGGCACGCACCACACCAGCCCCAGGACGGGCCGCAGACCGGAAACAGGCAAAGCCGCAAGGCACAGGGCCGGTTGGCACCGGCCGGAGGCCGGTGCGGCAGGGCCCTCCGGGCCCTGCCG
>NZ_JAFFZN010000031.1 GCF_017676385.1 Streptomyces spirodelae | reverse complement strand
CTAGAGTCATGACCGGCGACACCGCGAGGTGATTACCGCCGGGCCGGGTGCGCCCGGGCAGGGCGCCGAACGGGAAGCCCGGAGCCGGCGCCCCGTCCCGGCACTCCGAGCAAAGAGGGGGACGGAGATGCCTCAGGCCCGGCACCCCGCCAGCATGGGGTACCGGGCCTGAAGTGGTGAGACGTGCCGAGACGGAAGGACGTCGGCGCGGGCGGTGGGCTAGAGCCCGGCCGCCTTGCGCAGCGCGTCCACCCGGTCCGTACGCTCCCAGGTGAAGTCGGGCAGCGCACGGCCGAAGTGGCCGTAGGCGGCCGTCTGCGCGTAGATGGGACGCAGCAGGTCGAGGTCGCGGATGATCGCGGCCGGGCGGAGGTCGAAGACCTCGGAGATGGCCTGCTCGATCTTCTCGACGTCCACCGTTGCGGTGCCGAAGGTCTCCACGAAGAGGCCGACCGGCTCGGCCTTGCCGATGGCGTACGCGACCTGCACCTCGCAGCGGGAGGCGAGGCCGGCGGCCACCACGTTCTTGGCGACCCAGCGCATGGCGTAGGCGGCGGAGCGGTCGACCTTGGACGGGTCCTTGCCGGAGAAGGCACCGCCACCGTGGCGGGCCATACCGCCGTAGGTGTCGATGATGATCTTCCGGCCGGTGAGGCCGGCGTCACCCATCGGGCCGCCGATCTCGAAGCGCCCGGTCGGGTTGACCAGCAGCCGGTAGCCCTCGGTCTCCAGCTTGATGCCCTCGTCCACCAGGGCCTTCAGCTCGGGCTCGACGACGAACTCGCGGATGTCGGGTGCCAGCAGCGAGTCCAGGTCGATGTCGGCTGCGTGCTGGGAGGAGACCACGACGGTGTCGAGGCGCACGGCCTTGTCACCGTCGTACTCGATGGTGACCTGGGTCTTTCCGTCGGGGCGCAGGTAGGGGATGGTCCCGTTCTTGCGGACGGCCGAGAGCCGCTCCGAGAGCCGGTGTGCCAGGGTGATCGGCAGCGGCATGTACTCGGCGGTCTCGTCGCAGGCGTAGCCGAACATCAGGCCCTGGTCGCCGGCGCCCTGCTCGTCGAGTTCGTCCTCGTCGCCTTCCACCCGCTTCTCGTAAGCGGTGTCGACACCCTGCGCGATGTCGGGCGACTGGGCACCGATGGACTCGGAGACGCCACAGGAGGCGCCGTCGAAGCCCTTCTTGGAGGAGTCGTAGCCGATCTCGAGGACCTTGTTGCGCACGAGCGTCGAAATCGGGGCGTAAGCCTTGGTCGTCACCTCTCCGGCCACGTGCACGAGGCCGGTGGTGATCAGCGTCTCGACGGCGACCCTGGAGTGCGGGTCTTCCTTGAGGAGGGCGTCGAGGATGGTGTCGCTGATCTGGTCAGCGATCTTGTCAGGGTGACCCTCGGTCACAGATTCCGAGGTGAACAAGCGGCGCGACACATCGCTCCCTGGGGTTGCAGCGGCTGCTGGCTGAGCATGGGGCGGACCGGTCGGGGGCTGCGCCCAAGCACGGTCCGCGGCCAGTTTATCCATCTCCACCGGCATCCAATCACGGACTCTCGAACTACGAGACGACCATGACCTGCTCAATCCGAACTCCAATGGCGCCGGAAGGCCACCTGAGATCCGGATATGTCGGGGCGTGTCGGTCGGCGAAGGTGCTGGTCAAGAGCGCCGTTCCGGCCTCGTACGACGACTTCCGGCCCACTCCGGCACAGCGCCGATTTTCTTCCTACGAGCACCGGAAGGAGCCATTCCGCCCCGGTCGTCCCGCGGCACGTCGCCCGCTCACTCCTCCCGCCCGGCCCGCGCACGCCCCTCCGCCCGGCCGGCGCTCACTCCCGCGGGGCCGCCGGGAGACGCTCCGCGATCAAGTCCCACACCGTCTCGGCGAGCGTCTCCTTCGGCCCGTACGGCACCGGTGTCTCGCTGCCGTCGGCGCCCAGCACCACGGCCTCGTTCTCCTCCGAGCCGAAGGTCTTGCTCTCCCCCACCTCGTTGACGACCAGCAGGTCGCATCCCTTGGCCGCGAGCTTGGCGCGGCCGTGGGGGAGAACGTCGTCGGTCTCGGCGGCGAAGCCGACCACCACCTGACCAGACCGGGGACGACTCGCGGAGAGTTCGGCGAGGATGTCCGGATTGCGGACGAGCGCCAGCGGCTCCGGTTCCCGGTCGTCCTTCTTCTTGATCTTCCCGGTGGCGTACACGGCGGGGCGGAAGTCGGCGACGGCGGCGGCCATCACCACAGCGTCCGCTTCGGCGGCCGCCTTGGTGACCGCCTCCCGCAGCTCCAGCGTGCTCCCGACCCGTACGACGTCCACCCCGGCCGGGTCCGGCAGCGCGCTGTTGGCGGAGACGAGCGTCACGCGGGCGCCGCGCGCTGCGGCCGTACGGGCGAGTGCGTAGCCCTGCTTCCCGGAGGACCGGTTGCCGAGGAATCGCACCGGATCGAGTGGTTCCCGGGTGCCGCCCGCGCTGACGACGACGTGCCGCCCCGCGAGATCGGCGCCGCTCCCGGCCGCACCGCGCAGCAGCGCCCGGCGGCAGACGTCGAAGATCGCGTCGGGGTCGGGCAGCCGCCCCTTACCGGTGTCCTTCCCGGTCAGCCGGCCGACGGCGGGCTCGATGACCAGGGCGCCGCGCCGCCGCAGGGTGGCCACGTTCTCCTGGGTCGCGGGGTGCTCCCACATCTCGGTATGCATGGCGGGAGCGAAGACGACGGGACAGCGTGCGGTGAGCAGCGTATTGGTGAGCAGGTCGTCGGCGAGGCCATGGGCGGCCTTGGCCAGCAGATCGGCCGTTGCCGGTGCGACGACGACCAGGTCGGCCGACTGACCGATGCGTACGTGCGGCACCTCGTGCACGGACTCCCACACCTCGGTGGCGACCGGGTGACCGGTCAGCGCCGACCAGGTGGCGGCGCCGACGAAGTGCAGCGCCGACTCGGTGGGCACGGCGCGCACGTCGTGGCCGCTCTCGGTCAGTCGCCGCGCCAGCTCGCACGCCTTGTAGGCGGCGATTCCGCCGCTCACGCCGAGCACGACCTTCGGCTTGCCGGCGGCTGCCGCCTGTCCTTCGTCCCGCTGCTGCGTCACTCGTCTCTCCCCGGATGCCACACGCGTCGTTGTGCCCTATGACACACCAGGGGCCCGGCAGCCGCGCTGCCGGGCCCCTGGTGGAAAGTGGTGCCGACCGGCTACTGGGCCACCGGCGGAGCCTCCACAGGCTCGGAGGTGAGAAGGCCGGCGTTGATCTCGCGGAGCGCGATGGACAGCGGCTTCTCGTGCACGTGGGTGTCCACCAGCGGGCCGACGTACTCGAGGAGACCCTCACCGAGCTGGGAGTAGTACGCGTTGATCTGACGCGCGCGCTTGGCGGCGTAGATCACAAGGCTGTACTTGGAGTCGGTGGCCTCGAGCAGCTCATCAATCGGCGGGTTGATGATCCCCTCGGGCGTGGTGATGGAAGAGGCCACTCTCTGCCTTCCGTTTCGATGCTCGCTCGGTGCCCTTGGGCGTCTGCCGAGCGCTGGAGGTCAGGTCAATCGATACGCATCAAGGCTAGCAGCTCAGCGCTGACCTCCTCGACGGAGGTGTTGACCAGGGTCCGGTCGAACTCGGCCTCGGCCGCCAGCTCGGTACGGGCGACCTCCAGTCGGCGCTCGATGACCTCGGGCGCCTCGGTGCCGCGCCCGGTCAGCCGCCTGACCAGCTCCTCCCAGCTGGGGGGAGCCAGAAAGACGAGCTGCGCCTCGGGCATGGACTGCTTGACGAGCCGCGCGCCCTGCAGATCGATCTCCAGCAGGACCGGCTCCCCGCGCTCGAGGTGCTCGAGCACCGCATTCCGGGGGGTGCCGTAGCGATTGCCCGCGAACTCGGCCCATTCGAGCAGCTCACCGTTGGCGATCAGCTTGTCGAACTCCTCGTCGCCCACGAAGAAGTACTGCACCCCATGGCGCTCGCCGGGGCGGGGCCTTCGGGTGGTGGCGGAGACGGAGAGCCAGACCTCGGGATGGGCCTTGCGCATATGTGCGACGACCGTGCTCTTACCGACCCCGGAAGGGCCGGAGAGCACGGTCAGCCGCGATGTGCCGACCGGGGGTGCCGGGGTCTCCCCCCGGGGAACTGCAGAACTCATGCAGCGATTATCCCGGTTAACGCGAGTGCCTGAGACCTCAGGCGTTGGCACCGCCGAACTCGCGCTCCAGGGCAGCGATCTGGTTGGAGCCGAGGCCGCGGACGCGCCGGCTCTCGGAGATCCCCAGCCGCTCCATGATCTGCTTGGCGCGGACCTTGCCGACGCCGGGCAGGGATTCCAGGAGAGCCGAGACCTTCATCTTGCCGATCACGTCGTTTTCCTGGCCCTGCTTGATGACCTCGTGCAGAGACGCGCCGGAGTGCTTGAGCCGGTTCTTGACCTCGGCGCGCTCCCGGCGAGCCGCGGCGGCCTTTTCGAGCGCGGCTGCGCGCTGTTCAGGGGTAAGGGGCGGAAGAGCCACGCCTACGTCACCTCGGATGTCGAACTGTCGGATACGGATCGGTGAGGAACCTAGTAGGCCCGCACCTGCGGAGCAATGAGCAACGCGCCTGTTCGCGGTGCTCTGGACGGAGACTAGCGGGCGTGAGCGCCACAGTCAGCGAGAACAGACGAAAAGTCCTGGTCAGCCTCTGTCGACCTGGGCTTTTCGGGACATAACCGGCACATTTTCTGCTCTCAGCGAGGCGGCAGCCTGCTCTCAGCGAGGCGGCAGCCCGCTCTCAGCGAGGACGCGGCCCGCTCCCGCCACCGATCTCAGCCCACCGCGCCGCGTACCTCGTCCGCGAACCTGATCGCCGAATCCCGCAGTCCGGCCACGTCCGGACCGTGCCGCAGGACCCCCCGGCTGACGCTCGGCACCACATTGCGGACCGCGTCGCCGAAGACGGCCGGCAGGTCGGCGGGGGTCGCGCCCTGCGCCCCGATGCCCGGCGCCAGCAGGGGCCCGTTCACCGCCAAATCGAACGCGGACAGATCGCCCAGCGTCGCGCCGACCACCGCGCCGAAGGAGCCGAGGGGTTCGGCGCCGACGTTCCGGTCGGCGAGGTGCCGCAGCACCGTCTGTGCCACCGTCGTGCCGTCGGCACGGACCGCGCGCTGCACCTCCTGGCCCTCCGGGTTGGAGGTGAGCGCCAGAACGAACAGCCCGGACCCGCTCGCCGTGGCCGCCGTGACGGCTGGTTCCAGGGCGCCGAAGCCCAGGTAGGGGCTGACGGTGAGCGCGTCCGAGAACAGCGGGCTGCCGCTGTCGAGGAAGGCCGCGGCGTAGGCGTCCATCGTGGAGCCGATGTCGCCGCGCTTGGCGTCCATGACGACGAGCGCCCCGGCCTGCCTGGCCTCGGCCACCGTCCGCTCCAGCACGGCGACGCCGCGCGAGCCGAAGCGCTCGAAGAACGCCGCCTGGGGCTTGAGCACGGCCACCCGGTCGGCCAGCGCCTCGACCACCGTGCGGCTGAACCGCTCCAGCCCTGTCACATCGTCGTTCAGGCCCCAGGAGTGCAGCAGGGAGGCGTGCGGGTCGATGCCGACGCACAGCGGGCCCCGGGTGTCCAGGGAGCGGCGCAGGCGGACGCCGAAGGGCTCGGGGGCCGGGGTGTCGGGCTCGGTCGTCCCGGCGGCTGTCATGCGGCGGCCTCCTGCTGCTCGGTGTCCTGCGGGCGGTGCTCGGCGCCCACGGCCTCGGCGAGGGTGGCGTAGGGACTGTCGGCCAGCAGCCCGGCCAGTCCCCGGTGCATCCTGCGCATCCAGAACGGGCCCTCGTACAGGAACGCGGTGTAGCCCTGGACGAGCGTGGCGCCGGCCAGGATGCGGCGCCAGGCGTCCTCGACGGTGGTGATGCCGCCGACGCCGACGAGCGTGAGCCGGTCCCCGACCCGCGCGTAGAGCCGACGCAGCACCTCCAGGGAGCGGTCGCGCACGGGGGCCCCGGACAGCCCGCCGGTCTCGGCCGTCAGGGCCGGGTCCGAGGTGAGGCCGAGCCCGTCGCGCGCGATGGTGGTGTTGGTGGCGATGATCCCGTCCAGTCCCAGCTCGACGGCGAGATCGGCCACCGCGTCGATGTCCTCGTCGGCGAGGTCGGGCGCGATCTTGACCAGCAGGGGGACCCGGCGCCCGGTGACCGTGCGGTCGGCCGCCTCGCGTACGGCGGTCAGCAGCGGGCGCAGGTGTTCGGTGGCCTGGAGGTCGCGCAGGCCGGGTGTGTTGGGCGAGGAGACGTTGACCACCAGGTAGTCGGCGTGCGGGGCAAGCGCCTCGGCGGAGGTGACGTAGTCGGCGACGGCCTCGGCCTCCGACACGGCCTTGGTCTTGCCGATGTTGACGCCGACAGTGGTGGGGAAGACCGGTTCGCGGGTGGCCAGCCGGGCGGCGACGGCGGCCGAGCCCTCGTTGTTGAAGCCCATCCGGTTGATCAGCGCCCGGTCCTCGACCAGGCGGAACAGCCGCTTCTTCGGGTTGCCCGGCTGGGCGCTGCCGGTGACGGTGCCGACCTCGACGTGGTCGAAGCCGAGCATGGCGAGTCCGTCGACGCCTTCGGCGTTCTTGTCGAACCCGGCGGCCAGGCCGAACGGGCCGTGCATCCGGCGGCCCAGGGCCTCGACGCGTAGCTGCTTGTACCGCGGGGCGAGGGCCGCAGCCGCGAAGGTACGGAGAACGGGGGTGCGAGCCGCCCGGCGGATCCAGGAGAAGGCCAGGTGGTGGGCGCTTTCCGGGTCCATACGGCAGAAGACGGTGCGAAAGAGGAGTCCGTACATGGAGTGTGGTGGGTTCCTGTGGAGGGGAGCGGCCCCGCCCTCCCCCGGCCGGAAGCCGGAGGAGGGCGGAGGGTCAGCTCCGGCGGGCGGCGACCAGGTGCTCGGCGTGCTCCTGCAAGGACCGGACGCTGACCTCGCCGCGGGCCATGGCGTCGATGCCCTGGACGGCTGCGGCCAGCGCCTGCACCGTGGTCAGGCAGGGCACCGACCGGGCGACGGCCGCCGTGCGGATGTCGTAGCCGTCGAGTCGGCCGCCCGTGCCGTACGGGGTGTTGACGATCAGGTCGACCTCACCGTCGTGGATGAGCTGCACGACGGTCGGCTCGCCGTTCGGGCCGGGGCCCTGGCTGTGCTTGCGGACGACCCTGGCGTTGATGCCGTTGCGCTTGAGAACTTCCGCGGTGCCGGAGGTTGCCAGCAGCTCGAAGCCCATGGCGACCAGTTCCCTGGCGGGGAAGATCAGCGAACGCTTGTCGCGGTTGGCGACGGAGACGAAGGCGCGGCCCTTGGCCGGCAGCGCCCCGTACGCCCCGGCCTGCGACTTGGCGTAGGCGGTGCCGAAGACCGAGTCGATGCCCATGACCTCGCCGGTGGAGCGCATCTCAGGACCCAGCACGGTGTCCACGCCGCGGCCCTGCACATCGCGGAACCTGCTCCAGGGCATGACCGCCTCCTTGACGGAGATCGGCGCGTCCAGCGGCAGATCGCCGCCGTCGCCCTCGGCCGGGAGCAGCCCCTCGGCGCGCAGCTCGGCGATGGTGGCACCCAGCGAGATCCGGGCTGCCGCCTTTGCGAGCGGGACGGCCGTCGCCTTGGAGGTGAACGGCACCGTACGGGAGGCGCGCGGGTTGGCCTCCAGCACGTAGAGGATGTCGCCCGCCATCGCGAACTGGATGTTGATCAGGCCCTGGACGCCGACGCCGCGGGCGATGGCCTCGGTGGAGGCGCGCAACCGCTTGATGTCGTAGCCGCCGAGGGTGATCGGGGGCAGGGCGCAGGCCGAGTCGCCGGAGTGGATGCCGGCCTCCTCGATGTGCTCCATGACTCCGCCGAGGTAGAGCTCGTGGCCGTCGTAGAGCGCGTCCACGTCGATCTCGATGGCGTCGTCGAGGAACCGGTCGATGAGGACCGGGTGCTTCTCGATCAGCCCGGCGTGCCGCTGGAGGTAGGACTCCAGCGAGGGCTCGTCGTAGACGATCTCCATGCCGCGGCCGCCCAGCACATAGGAGGGGCGGACCATGACGGGATAGCCGATCTGAGCCGCGATGCCCTTGGCCTGTTCGAAGGAGAAGGCGGTGCCGTACTTGGGGGCCGGCAGTCCGGCCTCGGTGAGCACCCGGCCGAACGCGCCGCGCTCCTCGGCCAGTTCGATGGCCTCGGGCGAGGTGCCGACGATCGGCACACCGTTGTCCTTGAGTGCCTGGGCGAGGCCGAGCGGGGTCTGGCCGCCGAGCTGCACCAGGACACCGGCGACGGGCCCCGCCTGCTGTTCCGCGTGCACGATCTCCAGCACGTCCTCCAGGGTGAGCGGCTCGAAGTAGAGCCGGTCGGAGGTGTCGTAGTCGGTGGAGACGGTCTCGGGGTTGCAGTTGACCATGACGGTCTCGAACCCGGCGTCCCGCAGCGCGAAGGAGGCGTGGACACAGGAGTAATCGAACTCGATGCCCTGGCCGATGCGGTTGGGGCCCGAGCCCAGGATGATCACTGCGGGCTTCTCGCGCCGCGCGACCTCGGTCTCCTCGTCGTAGGAGGAGTAGAAGTACGGCGTCCTGGCGGCGAACTCGGCGGCGCAGGTGTCCACGGTCTTGTAGACGGGGCGCACGCCCAGCGCGTGCCGCACCTCGCGCACCACGTCCTCGCGCAGCGAGCGGATGCCGGCGATCTGCGCGTCGGAGAAGCCATGGCGCTTCGCCTCTGCGAACATCGCGGAGCTCAGCTCGGGTGCCGCTGCGATCTCGTCGGCGATCTCCTTGATGAGGAAGAGCTGGTCGACGAACCAGGGGTCGATCTTCGTCGCGTCGAAGATCTCCTGCCGGGTGGCGCCGGCCCGGATGGCGGCCATGACGGTGTTGATCCGGCCGTCGGTGGGGCGCTCGGCCTCGGTGAGCAGCTCGTCCTTGTCGCCGAGTCCGGAGACGGGGGTGGCGAAGTCGAACTGGCTGCCCTTCTTCTCCAGCGAGCGGAGCGCCTTGTTGAACGCCTCGGTGAAGTTGCGGCCGATGGCCATGGCCTCGCCGACGGACTTCATCGTGGTGGTCAGCCGGGAGTCGGCGGCCGGGAACTTCTCGAAGGCGAAGCGGGGCGCCTTGACGACCACGTAGTCGAGCGTGGGCTCGAAGGACGCCGGGGTCTCCTCGGTGATGTCGTTGGGGATCTCGTCCAGCGTGTAGCCCACCGCGAGCTTCGCGGCGATCTTCGCGATCGGGAACCCGGTGGCCTTGGAAGCCAGCGCCGAGGACCGCGAGACGCGGGGGTTCATCTCGATGACGACGACCCGGCCGTCGGCGGGGTTGACGGCGAACTGGATGTTGCAGCCGCCGGTGTCGACGCCGACCTCGCGGATGACGGCGATACCGATGTCCCGCAGGATCTGGTACTCGCGGTCGGTGAGCGTCATGGCGGGCGCCACGGTGATCGAGTCGCCGGTGTGCACGCCCATCGGGTCGAAGTTCTCGATGGAGCAGACGACCACGACGTTGTCGTTCTTGTCCCGCATCAGCTCCAGCTCGTACTCCTTCCAGCCGAGGATGGACTCCTCCAGGAGCACCTCGGTGGTCGGCGAGAGCGTGAGGCCCTGCCCGGCGATCCGGCGCAGCTCCTCTTCGTCGTGTGCGAAGCCGGAGCCGGCGCCGCCCATGGTGAAGGAGGGGCGGACCACCACGGGGTAGCCGCCGAGTTCCTCGACGCCGCGCAGGACGTCGTCCATGGAATGGCAGATGTAGGAGCGCGCGGACTCACCGTGGCCGATCTTGCGGCGGACGGCCTCGACGACCTCCTTGAACTGGTCGCGGTCCTCACCCTTGTGGATGGCCTCGGGCCGGGCGCCGATCAGCTCGACGCCGTACTTGGCCAGCGTCCCGGACTCGTGCAGGGAGATCGCGGCGTTGAGCGCTGTCTGGCCGCCGAGGGTGGGCAGCAGCGCGTCGGGGCGCTCCTTGGCGATGATCTTCTCGACGAAGTCGGGGGTGATCGGCTCGACGTAGGTGGCGTCGGCGATCTCCGGGTCGGTCATGATCGTCGCCGGGTTGGAGTTGACCAGGATCACGCGCAGGCCCTCGGCCTTGAGTACGCGGCATGCCTGGGTGCCGGAGTAGTCGAACTCGGCGGCCTGCCCGATGACGATCGGTCCTGAGCCGATGACCAGGACGGACTGGATATCGGTGCGCTTAGGCACGCTGGTCCTCCATGAGGGATACGAAGCGGTCGAACAGGTAGGCGGCGTCATGCGGACCCGCGGCTGCTTCGGGGTGGTACTGGACGCTGAAGGCCGGCCGGTCGAGGAGCTGCAGGCCCTCCACCACGTTGTCGTTGAGGCACACGTGGGAGACCTCGGCGCGGCCGTAGGGGGTCTCGCTGACCCGGTCGAGCGGCGCGTCCACGGCGAAGCCGTGGTTGTGCGCGGTGACCTCGACCTTGCCCGTCGTACGGTCCTGGACCGGCTGGTTGATGCCGCGGTGGCCGTACTTGAGCTTGAAGGTGCCGAACCCGAGGGCGCGGCCGAGGATCTGGTTGCCGAAGCAGATACCGAACAGCGGGGTGCCCCGCTCCAGCACTGAGCGCATCAGGGCCACGGGGTGCTCGGCGGTGGCCGGGTCACCGGGGCCGTTGGAGAAGAAGACCCCGTCCGGCTTGACGGCGTAGATGTCCTCGACGGTCGCGGTGGCGGGCAGGACGTGCACCTCTATGCCGCGCTCGGCCATCCGGTGCGGGGTCATGCCCTTGATACCGAGGTCGACGGCGGCGACGGTGAACCGCTTCTCGCCGATCGCGGGGACGACGTACGCCTGCTGGGTGGCGACCTCACCGGCGAGGTCCGCGCCCTTCATGGCGGGGGCCTCGCGCACCCGGGCCAGCAGCTGCTCCTCGCCGGCCGCGCAGGCGTCGCCGGAGAAGATGCCGACGCGCATGGCGCCGCGCTCGCGCAGGTGCCGGGTCAGGGCCCTGGTGTCGACGCCGCTGATGCCCACCACGCCCTGGTCGCGCAGCTCCTGGTCGAGGGAGCGGGTGGCGCGCCAGTTGGACGGGGTACGGGCCGGGTCGCGTACGACGTAGCCGGCCACCCAGATACGGGCCGACTCGGGGTCCTCGTCGTTGACGCCGGTGTTGCCGACGTGCGGGGCCGTCATGACGACGACCTGGCGGTGGTAGGAGGGGTCGGTCAGGGTCTCCTGGTATCCGGTCATGCCGGTGGAGAACACGGCCTCGCCGAACGTCTCCCCCACGGCCCCGTAGGCACGCCCGCGGAAGGTGCGGCCGTCCTCCAGGACAAGAAGGGCGGGATTCGCCGTGGTTCCGGTCGCTCCCCTGGCGGAGGTCGTCATCATGCGCCTTCCTTGTGCTGCTGCATTGCCGCGACGCCGTTGTCGCCGCACTGTGCGTTGATCTTCTCGACCCATCCGGCCTGCTCGGCCGAGTGGTCGAAGCGGAATCCGGAGTCGAGCCGCCGGCCGCCGTGCTCCCAGGTGACGATCAGCAGACCGCCCTCGGTGAGGACCTTGCCCGCGATGCCGGTGTCGAGCCGGGCACCGCGCAGCCGGTCGGCAGGGACGAAGAAGTCCTGCGCCCCGGGGCGTACGACCTCCAGCCCGTGCTCGGTCAAGGTCAGCTCGACGCGGCTGCGGGTGCCCAGGCCGTGCGCGACGATCCGGTCGAGCCACTGGCCCGCGGTGGTGGAGCCGTGGTAGCGGCCGGTGGCGCTCAGCAGCGGCTCGCCGCTGCCGTGCTCGGGCGGCTGCGGGAGCTCGGGCAGGTCGCCCTGGAGGGTGCCGCGCCATTTCCAGCCCTGGCGCATCAGCCAGTACAGCAGCGCGACGAACAGGACGAGCCCGACGACCCAGCCGATCCGGGCCGCCCAGTCGGTGACTTGCTGTGACTCCCGATCGGCGGCGAGGCCGATCAGGGGGAGGTTTGTCGTACTCACACTGCTCACACCGCTCACGCTGCTCCCACGAGTTTCCCGTCCACGACCGTCGGGCGGCCCCGCAGCCAGGTGTGGGTGACGCGTCCGGGCAGCTCGCGGCCCTCATAGGGGGTGTTGGCGCTGCGGGAGGCGAAGCCCGCGGGGTCCACCTGTCCACGGTAGTCCGCGTCCAGAAGAACGAGGTTGGCTGGCTCGCCGGGTGAGACGGGGCGGCCGTGGCCCTCCAGCCGGCCGATGGCCGCGGGCCGGAAGGACATCCGGTCGGCGACCTGCGCCCAGTCCAGCAGCCCGGTGTCGACCATGGTGTGCTGCACCACCGACAGGGCCGTCTCCAGGCCCACCATGCCCATGGCGGCCGCGCCCCACTCGCAGTCCTTGTCCTCGTGCGGATGCGGGGCGTGGTCCGTGGCGACGCAGTCGATGGTGCCGTCGGCCAGCGCCTCCCGGAGCGCCATCACATCGGCCTCGGTGCGCAGCGGCGGGTTGACCTTGTAGACGGGGTTGTAGGAGCGGACCAGCTCGTCGGTGAGCAGCAGGTGGTGCGGGGTGACCTCGGCTGTGACGTTCCACCCCTTGGACTTGGCCCAGCGGACGATCTCCACGGAGCCGGCCGTCGACAGGTGGCAGATGTGGACGCGGGAGCCGACGTGCGCGGCGAGCAGCACATCACGGGCGATGATCGACTCCTCCGCTACGGCGGGCCAGCCGGCCAGGCCGAGCTCGGCGGAGACGATGCCCTCGTTCATCTGGGCGCCCGCGGTCAGCCGGGGCTCCTGGGCGTGCTGGGCCACCACACCGTCGAATGCCTTCACATACTCCAGGGCGCGCCGCATGATCACCGCGTCGTCCACGCACTTGCCGTCGTCGGAGAAGACCCGCACCTCGGCGGCGGAGTCGTGCATGGCGCCCAGCTCGGCGAGCTGCTTGCCCTCCAGGCCGACGGTGACGGCGCCGACCGGGCGCACGTCGCAGTAGCCGTACTCCTTGCCCAGCCGCCACACCTGCTCGACCACGCCCGCTGTGTCGGCGACGGGGAAGGTGTTGGCCATGGCGTGTACCGCGGTGTAGCCACCCTTGGCCGCGGCCCGGGTGCCGGTCAGTACGGTCTCGGAGTCCTCGCGGCCGGGCTCGCGCAGGTGGGTGTGCAGGTCGACCAGGCCCGGCAGCAGTACGGCGCCGCCGGTCTCGACCACCTCGGCGTCCGCCGCCTCCAGCTCCCGGCCGATCTCGGCGATGGTGCCGCCCTCGATCAGGACGTCCTGCGGTTCGCCACCGAGGATCTTGGCACCGCGCAGCAGTGTCGTCTTCTGCTCAGTCATCTCAGTTGTTCTCCTCTGCGACCCGGCGGCGCGCAGCGCCTCCATCCGGGGTGGCGGCGGGTGACGGGTGGGCAGTGTCTTCGCGGGACAGGGCCGGCTCGGAGCCGCCCAGCAGCAGGTACATCACGGCCATCCGGATGCTGACCCCGTTGGCGACCTGCTCGACGGCGGTACAGCGGGGCGAGTCGGCCACCTCGGCGGTGATCTCCATCCCGCGGTTCATCGGCCCGGGGTGCATCACGATGGCCTGCTCGGGCATCCGCGCCATCCGCTCGCCGTCCAGGCCGTAGCGGCGGGCGTACTCGCGCTCGGTGGGGAAGAAGGCGGCGTTCATCCGCTCCCGCTGGACGCGCAGCATCATCACGGCGTCGGACTTGGTCAGTACGGCGTCCAGGTCGTAGGAGACCTCGCACGGCCAGCTCTCCACACCGATGGGCACGAGGGTGGGCGGCGCGACGAGCGTGACGTGGGCGCCCAGGGTGGACAGAAGGTGGACGTTGGAGCGGGCGACGCGGCTGTGCAGGATGTCGCCGACGATGGTGATCCGCCTGCCGTCGAGCGCCGCGCCCTCCTCGCCCACCAGCCGGCGGCGCATGGTGAAGGCGTCCAGCAGCGCCTGGGTGGGGTGCTCGTGGGTGCCGTCACCGGCGTTGACGACCGAGCCGCCGATCCACCCGGAGGTGGCCAGGCGGTGCGGAGCGCCCGAGTCGCCGTGCCGGATGACGACGGCGTCGGCGCCCATCGCCTCCAGGGTGAGCGCGGTGTCCTTGAGGGACTCCCCCTTGGAGACGGAGGAGCCCTTCGCGGAGAAGTTGATGACGTCGGCCGAGAGCCGCTTGGCCGCTGCTTCGAAGGAGATCCGGGTGCGGGTGGAGTCCTCGAAGAAGAGGTTGACGATGGTGCGGCCGCGCAGGGTGGGCAGCTTCTTGATCGGCCGGTCGGCGAACCTGGCCATCTCCTCGGCGGTGTCGAGGATGAGGACGGCGTCGTCGCGGGTGAGGTCGGCGGCCGAGATGAGGTGGCGCTTCATCTGTTGCCTTGTGCCTTCCGTGGGTGGGATGTGAGTCGTCGCGAGGGCGGGCGCGCCGAGGGGCGCATCCGGGCAGGGCGCGCTTGCGGGCAGCGTGCGCCGGGGGCGGGGTGGGACGGGCCGTGGCGAGCAGCACGCGGGCGTGCGGCGGCGTTCCGGGCGCCGGGAATGGTGCCGGCACGGACTCCGGGCGCGGTCCGGTGTGGTGCGCTAGCCGGCGGGGGCCGTGCCCCGGCGCAGGCGAGTGCTGCCTTCGGCGTGCTCGGATTCGGACGCGCGGGTGCCGAGCAGTACGCCGTCGTGGCCGTCCTCCTCGGTCAACTGGACCTTGACGGTCTCGCGCTGCGAGGTGGGCAGGTTCTTGCCGACGTAGTCGGCACGGATCGGAAGCTCGCGGTGACCACGGTCCACGAGGACGGCGAGCTGTACCGCGCGAGGACGCCCGATGTCACCCAGGGCATCGAGTGCGGCGCGGATGGTGCGGCCGGAGTAGAGCACGTCGTCGACGAGGACGATGAGCCGTCCGTCGACGCCTTCGGCCGGGATCTCGGTGTGCGCGAGCGTCCGCGCGGGGCCGAGACGGAGATCGTCCCGGTACATGGTGATGTCGAGCGAGCCGACCGGGATCGCGCTGCCGGTGATCTCTTCGAGCTTGGCGGCCAGCCGTCGGGCGAGGAAGACGCCGCGGGTGGGAATGCCGAGAAGTACCACGTCGTCGGCGCCCTTGGCGCGTTCGACGATCTCGTGGGCGATGCGGGTGAGCACCCGCTTGATGTCCGGCGCCTCCAGTACGGGGCGTGCCGGATGCAGGCTGGAGCTGTTGTCGTCCATGGAAATCGGACCTCCTTCCCCGCCTCACGGGACGGGCCTTAAAGGACGTCTGTGCTGTCGTCGCTCAACGCTACCAGGACCCGCCGACGAACCCGCGCGGGGGCGGTGCCAGCCGTTCGGACCCCCTCGGCTTGACGCGGCACATTACGCTGCGTAACCTCACAGTGAGTTACGAAGCGCGAGGCGCGCGGCGCAGCGAACCGCCTGGCGCAGCCGCTTTAGCGATACAGCGTCCGGGGAGCCATATGTCCAGCGAATACGCCAAACAGCTCGGAGCCAAGCTCCGCGCCATCCGCACCCAGCAGGGCCTCTCCCTCCACGGTGTCGAGGAGAAGTCCCAGGGCCGTTGGAAGGCGGTCGTGGTGGGCTCGTACGAGCGCGGCGACCGGGCCGTGACCGTGCAGCGCCTCGCCGAGCTCGCAGACTTCTACGGAGTACCGGTGCAGGAACTGCTGCCCGGCACCACTCCCGGTGGAGCCGCCGAGCCGCCGCCGAAACTGGTGCTCGACCTTGAGCGCCTGGCCCACGTGCCGGCCGAGAAGGCGGGCCCGCTCCAGCGGTACGCCGCGACGATCCAGTCGCAGCGCGGGGACTACAACGGCAAGGTCCTCTCCATCCGCCAGGACGACCTGCGCACGCTGGCCGTCATCTACGACCAGTCGCCGTCCGTGCTCACGGAGCAGCTGATCAGCTGGGGCGTGCTGGACGCGGACGCGCGCAGGGCTGTCTCCCACGAAGAGGTCTGAGCCCGGGCACCGGTCCGACAAGCGACAAGGGTCCGACAACCGACAACGGGGTGCCCTCCCACACCTGGTGTGAGAGGGCACCCCGTCCTGTCTTTCCGGCCCCTGGCCACCAGGGTTACCGCAACAGCGTCGGCTTCAGTTCTTTCAGCCGCCCCAGCAGGCCGTTGATGAAGCCCGGGGATTCATCGGTGGAGAACTCCTTCGCCAGCTGAACCGCCTCGTCGATGACGACCGCGTCGGGGACGTCGTCGACCCACAGCAGCTCATAGACGCCCAGCCGGAGGATGCTCCGGTCCACATCGGGCATCCGGTCCAGGGTCCAGTCCACCGCGTAGGTGGACAGCAGTTCGTCGATCCGGGGGGCGCTGTCCGCGTACCCCTCCACGAGCGTCATCGTGTACTCGGAGACCGGCGGCTGCCGGGAGTCCGTCCGGGCGAGCCGCAACCAGTCCGCGAGCACGGTGCGCACATCGGCACCGCGCTGGTCGGCCTCGAAGAGGATCTGGAAGGCGCGCTTGCGGGCCTTGTTGCGTGCGGCCACGGTTAGCTGTTCACCCGACCGAGGTACTCACCGGAGCGCGTGTCGACCTTGATCTTCTCGTCGGTCGTGATGAAGAGCGGGACCTGGATGCTGTGGCCCGTCTCCAGCTCGGCCGGCTTGGAGCCACCGGTGGAGCGGTCGCCCTGGACGCCCGGCTCGGTGTGCTTGATCGTCAGCTCCACAGCCGCCGGCAGCTCGACGTAGAGCACCTCGCCCTCGTGCTGCGCCACCGTGGCGTCGAAGCCCTCGACCAGGAAGTTGGCCGCGTCGCCCACGGTCTTGCGGTCGACGTGGAGCTGATCGAAGGTCTGCATGTCCATGAAGACGAAGTAGTCGCCGTCCATGTACGAGAACTGCATGTCCCGTCGGTCCACGGTGGCCGTTTCGACCTTGGTGCCCGCGTTGAACGTCTTGTCGACGATCTTGCCGGAGAGGACGTTCTTCAGCTTCGTACGGACAAAAGCCGGCCCCTTGCCGGGCTTGACGTGCTGGAACTCGACAACGGACCAGAGCTGGTCGCCGTCGAGCTTGAGCACCATGCCGTTCTTGAGGTCGTTCGTGGATGCCACGGTCGCGGAATCTCCTGAGACTGCTGCGGAGACCAGGGCGCCTGCCCGCCTCCGACGACCCGTGGGCCGATCCCCCGCGGGGGCTAGAGGGCGAGCAGCTCCTTGGTCGTGATGGTGAGTAGCTCGGGTCCGCCGTCCGCCTGCGGGCGGACGACGAGCGTGTCGTCGATCCGGACGCCGCCCCGGCCCGGGAGATGGACCCCCGGTTCGACGGTGACCGGCACACAAGCGTCCAGTTTACCCACGGCCTCAGGTGAGAGCCGAGGGTCCTCACCGATTTCCAGCCCGACCCCGTGCCCCGTCGACTCGCCCAGCGCCTCGCCGTGCCCCGCCGCGCCGAGAACCTGGCGCGCTGCCCGGTCCACCTCCCGGCACTCGGTGCCCGGGCCCAGCGACTCCCGCGCGGCCCGCTGAGCGGCGAAGACAGTGTCGTACAGCTCGATCTGCCACGCCTCGGGCGCGGTGCCGATGACGAAGGTGCGGCCGATCTGGCAGCCGTAGCCGCGGTAGCGGGCGCCCAGCCGGACGGAGAGGAAATCCCCCTCCTCCACCCGCCGGTCGGTGGGACGGTGACCGGCGAGGCCCGAGTTGGGACCGGTGGCGACCGAGGTGGGCAGCGCGGCGCCCTCGGCCCCGTGGTCGATCAGCCGGCGCTCCAGCTCCAGGGCCAGATGCCGCTCGGTGCGGCCCACCAGGATCGACTCCAGCAGCTCGCCGAGCGCCTGGTCGGTGATCTCGGCGGCGATCCGCAGCGCCGAGATCTCCTCCTCGTCCTTGACGACCCGCTGCTGCTCCACCGCCAGGCCGAGGTCCGCGAGCCGCACGGAGGGCGCGACATCGGCCAGCGCCCGGTGCCGGGCCACGGTCAGATGGTGCTCCTCGACAGCCAGCGCGCTGGCTCCGCTCTTCTCGGCGAGGCCGGCGGCGGCCACGGCGGCATCGTTCCGGGCGCCGCCGTGCGGCTCAGCCGCGTAAGCACCGCTCGGTACGTCCAGGACGACCTCACGGAGGTCGTCGGCCGGGTGGGCGCCGTTGGCGGGCCCTTCGCCGGGCGCCGAGACGAGGGTGTCCTGGCCGTCCGGGCCGAGCAGCAGCACGCTGCCGGGCGCCGCGCGGCCGGTCAGATACCGGACGTTGGCGGGACGGGAGATCAGCACCGCGTCCGCGGGACCGTCGTGGGCGGTGTTCGCCGCACAACGGTCGCGCAGCCGGGCGCGGCGGGACACATGCACCTCGGACATATGCCGAGGGTACGCAGCGCCGGGCCGGTCGGCCCGCCGGGACACGGCCGTGTGGGCGAGGCAATGAGGATTGTCAGCTCAGCACCGGGGGCTTCGGACCGATCCGGGCCCGCTGGGGGTGCACCGGCGGTCACATCACCAGCTCACCGGGCTGGCCAGGCTGCGGGCCACCACGTTGTCCAGCATCTGTGCCGTGCTGGCCACATCCTGCCGGGAGTTGTCGATGATCGGGAGCCCTGAGCTGTACCAGCCCGCCATCCGGCCGTGGATGTGCGCCACCTCCTCGTCGGCCAGCCGCCTGTTGCCCGTACGCTGCGCGTTCCGCTCCAGGACGATGTCCAGCCCTGGCAGCAGCACCACCGGGATGAGCCCGGGGCCCACATGCCGCTTCCAGCCGCCGAGGCCGATGACGGGCCAGTCGGGGAAGACGGCGTCGTCCAGGATGCAGGAGATGCCGTTGGCCAGGAAGTTACGGGCAGCGAAGCCGCAGGTGCGGCGGGCGAGACGGTACTGCGCCTCGGAGTTGTCGTTCCAGCCCGTCTGCGGGTCGGCGAAGCCGGAGCGCACCCACTCGCGTACGTCGTCGAGGCTGATGTGCGCGGTGGGCACGGCACGGTGGTCCGCCCAGTAGCGCGCCACGGTCGTCTTGCCCGCGCCCGCCGGACCGATCAGCAGCACGGCGACGGCGGCACGGGTGGCGTCCAGCTGGGCAGGGGACGCACCGGGGGCCGGAACCTGGACCGGGGCGCCCGGCGGCAGCTTCACATGGCCCGTCGACTCACCGGTGGGGGCGCCTCCGGCCGGCTGCGGGGGCGTGCCCGAGGGCGGTGCCGGTGCGGCCGGGGGCTGGGCCGGGAGCGGGCGGGTGTGCTGCCGGGGAGGCTGGTGGGGCTGGTGCGGGGGCTGCGGTGGCTGGGGTGCCGGAGCGGGCGGGTGCGGCGGCTGGGAGTGGGGGTGCGTGGGTTGTGGCTGCGGCACCTGGGTCCGCGGGGGCACCTGGGTCTGCGGGCGCGGCGGGGGCGCCTGCGGTTGGGGGTGCGGCTGCCGCTGCGCCGGGCCCTGGGCCGAGCGGGCACCGGGGGCCGGCGGGGGTGCGGGCCGCTGAGCCCCGAAGCCTCCGTAGGCGCCTTGGGCACCGCTGTGCTGCATCCGGACCCCAACTCCGTCCCACGTGTGAAGGCGCTGCGACGCAACGCCAGGTGTTGTGCGCATACTGACGGTACCTTCCCCAACCGTCTCCGTGTGAACGGCCGGGTCGGCTCCCGAGTGCCCGACGCGCCCGAAGACCCACCCGGTTCCCCACGTGACGAACGTCAAAGGGCTCCGGGGGCGCGGGACTTCAGGCGGCGATCTCGGCGTGTGCCGCCAGCAGCATCGCGGGGTCGGGGCTCTCCAGTACCGCCGGTTTGGCGAGCCCTTCGAGCACGATGAAGCGCAGCCGGTTCCCGCGCGACTTCTTGTCGACCTTCATGGTCTCCAGCAGCTTGGGCCACTGGTCGCCGCGGTAGGTGACGGGCAGCCCCACCGACTCCAGCACCGTGCGGTGCCGCTCGGCCGTGGCGTCGTCCAGCCGTCCGGCGATCCGGCCCAGCTCGGCGGCGAAGACCATACCGACCGAAACGGCCGCGCCGTGCCGCCAGTTGTAGCGCTCGTTCTTCTCGATGGCGTGCCCGAGGGTGTGCCCGTAGTTGAGGATCTCCCGGCGGCCCGACTCCTTCAGGTCCTCGGAGACCACCTCGGCCTTCACCCGGATCGAGCGCTCGATCAGTTCGGCGGTGTGCGGCCCCTGCGGGGTACGCGCGGCGGCCGGGTCGGACTCGATCAGCTCCAGGATGGCCGGGTCGGCGATGAAGCCCGCCTTGATGATCTCCGCGAGGCCGCTGACGTAGTCGTGCACACCCAGCGACTCCAGCGCCGCCAGATCGCACAGCACCCCGGCCGGCGGGTGGAAGGCGCCCACCAGGTTCTTGCCCTCGGCGGTGTTGATGCCGGTCTTGCCGCCGACCGACGCGTCGACCATGGCCAGCACCGTGGTGGGCACCGCGACCCAGCGCACGCCGCGCAGCCAGGTCGCCGCGACGAATCCGGCCACATCGGTGGTGGCCCCTCCCCCGACGCCGACGATCACATCGGTACGGGTGAACCCGGTCTGGCCCAGCGCCTTCCAGCAGTACGCCGCCACCTCGGCGGTCTTGGCCTCCTCGGCGTTGGGCAGCTGGACCGCGATGGCCTCGTACCCCTGCGCCGCCAGGTCCTCGCGCAGCGCCTCCCCGGTGGAGGCCAGCGCCTCGGGGTGCAGGACGGCGACCCGCTGCGCCCCGTCGCCGATGAGAGCGGGGAGTTCGCCGAGGAGCTGCCGTCCGACGAGCACCTCGTAGGGGTCCGTGCCCGCCGTGCCACCGACGGCGATACGGGTCACGGCGGGGTCCTGAGTGGTCATTGCTGTTTCTCCGGCTGGGTGGACGGTGGCTGAAGGGCGGCGAGGATCTCGTCGGCGACCTCGTCGGGGGTGCGGTCCTCGGTGCTGACGACGGCGCGGGCCACCTCGGTGTAGAGCGGCCTGCGCTCCTCCATCAGCTTGCGCCACTGCTGGCGCGGGTTGATGACGAGCAGCGGGCGCGGGGCGTCCAGTCCGACGCGCTTGACGGCCTCCGTCACCCCCATCTCCAGGAAGACGACCGGGTGTCCGGCCAGCAGTTCCCTGGTCTCCTCGGCCAGAACGGCGCCGCCGCCCAGCGCGAGCACGCCCGTGTGCTCGGCCAGCGCCCTGCGGACGGCTGCCCGTTCCAGCTCGCGGAAGTGCGGTTCCCCCTCGTCCAGGAAGATCTCCGAGATGGGCTTGCCCGCCTGCTCCACGATGTCCTGGTCGGTGTCGCGGCAGGTCACCCCGAGCCGCTCGGCCAGGATCGCACCGACGGTCGACTTACCGACCCCCATCGGGCCGACGAGCACGACGACGGGCCCGGTCACTTGATCTCCAGGTTGTCCAGGAAGCCGCGGACGTTGCGCCGGGTCTCGGCGACGCTGTCCCCGCCGAACTTCTCGGCCACCGCGTCCGCCAGCACCAGTGCGACCATCGCCTCGGCGACGATCCCGGCAGCGGGCACGGCGCACACGTCGGAGCGCTGGTGGTGGGCCTTGTCGGCCTCGCCGGTGCGGACGTCGACGGTGGCCAGGGCGCGCGGCACGGTGGCGATCGGCTTCATCGCGGCGCGCACCCGCAGCAGCTCGCCGGTGGACAGCCCGCCCTCGGTGCCGCCGCTGCGCCCGGAGGCGCGGCGGAGGCCGTCCGGGGTCGGCAGGATCTCGTCGTGGGCCTGTGAGCCCGGCACCCGGGCGAGGCCGAAGCCGTCGCCCAGCTCCACGCCCTTGATGGCCTGGATGCCCATGAGCGCCCCGGCCAGCCGGGAGTCCAGCCGCCGGTCCCAGTGCACATGGGAGCCGAGCCCGACCGGCACCCCGTGTGCGACGACCTCGACGACGCCGCCGAGGGTGTCGCCGTCCTTGTGGGCCTGGTCGATCTCGGCGACCATCGCCTCGCTCGCCTCGGCGTCCAGGCAGCGCACCGGGTCGGCGTCCAGCCGCGCCACATCGCCGGGCTCCGGGACCGAACCGTACGGCGCCTTCGCCGCGCCCAGCTCGACCACGTGGGAGACGATCTCGATACCGGCGGTCTCCTTGAGGAAGGAGCGTGCGACGGTGCCGAGCGCGACACGTGCGGCGGTCTCCCGCGCCGAGGCGCGCTCCAGCACCGGGCGGGCCTCGTCGAAGCCGTACTTCTGCATACCGGCGAGGTCGGCGTGGCCTGGGCGGGGCCGGGTGAGGGGGGCGTTGCGGGCCAGCTGCTCCAGCTCGGCGGGGTCGACCGGGTCGGCCGCCATGACCTGCTCCCATTTGGGCCACTCGGTGTTGCCGACCATGATGGCGACCGGGGAGCCGAGGGTGCGTCCGTGGCGTACGCCGCCGAGGAAGGTGACCTCGTCGCGCTCGAACTTCATCCGGGCGCCGCGGCCGTAGCCGAGGCGGCGGCGGGCCAGCTCGTCGGCGACCATGTCGGTGGTCACCGGCACTCCGGAGGCGAGGCCCTCCAGGGTCGCCACGAGTGCGGGGCCGTGCGACTCCCCCGCGGTCAGCCAGCGCAACCTGCTCAACGGTGCTCCTCTCGGCCGCTTCGCGGCCCGTCCCACTTCCTGGGGTTTTCCTGGGACCGATCCTCCCATGCCGCCGGGAGGAGCCTTTCCCCGAGCCGTCTCCGTCTCGGAATGTGGGCGGCGCGCCGGTCGGACGGCGCGCCGGCTCACGCGGCGCGGGCCCGCAGTTCGGCCTCTCCCGCGGCCCGCATGGCGGCCAGCGGTGCTGGGCCGCGCCCTGTCATCAGCTCCACCTGGAGCACCGCCTGGTGCACCAGCAGATCGAGGCCGCCGATGACAGCGCCTCTCCAGGCTCCGGCCAGCGCGGTCGGCCACGGGTCGTACAGGACGTCGAAGAGGGTGCCGCCCGAGGCGGGCACGGCCTGGGCGAGCCCGTCGGTGGCGCCTGCGGGCGTGGTGGAGATGACGAGCGGCGCCCGCAGCCCTTCGGCTGCCCGGGCCCAGTCGGCCGTCCGCACGGCGACCCCGAGCCGCTCCCCCCATCCCCGCATCTCCCGGGCCCGCTCCTCGCTCCGTACGTAGGCGGTGACCTCTCCCTCGCAGATCCGGGCGAGGGCTGCCAGCGCGGAGGACGCCGTGGCCCCGGCTCCCAGCACGGTGGCGCTCTCGACCGAGCGGATGCCGCGCTCCTCCAGTGCGGCGACCATGCCGGGGATGTCGGTGTTGTCCCCGGTGCGGCGCCCGTCGTCGCTGAAGAGCACCGTGTTGACGGCCTCCACGGAGGCGGCCGTGACGGTGATCTCGTCCAGCAGGGGGATGACGGCACGCTTCAGCGGCATGGTGAGGGAGAGCCCCGCCCACCGCCGGGCACCGGGCTCCGGCTCGTCCAGTCCGGACAGAAAGCCCGCGATGCCCTGTTCGTCCACGTCGTAGCGGTCGTAGGTCCAGCCGTCGAGGCCGAGTTCGGCGTAGGCGGCCCGGTGCAGCACCGGGGAGAGGGAGTGCGCGACCGGCGAGCCGAGGACGGCGGCACGCCTGGCCTCGTGCGAGGAAGTGGTGGGCATCAGCCGCCGTGCTCCTTACTTCTTGCGCTGTTCCTTGTTGAAGTCTTCGACATTCTTCTGGTGTTCGTGCGCATCGTCGGTGAACCGGGTGTCGCCCGGTTTCACCGTGACGAAGAACAGCCAGTCGCCCTTGGTCGGCTTGAGTGCCGCTTCTATCGCCTGGTGGCCCGGGTTGCCGATGGGGCCGGGCGGGAGCCCCTTGTGCAGATAGGTGTTGTACGGCGAGGGGTACTTGGTGTCGGCGACCGAGGTGTTCAGCGTGGAGCGGCCCATCGCGTAGTTGATGGTGGAGTCGAAGCCGAGCCGCATGTCCTTCTCGAGCCGGTTGTAGATGACGCGGGAGACCTTGCCGAACTCGTCGTCCTGCTGCGCCTCCGCCTGTACGAGGGAGGCGATGGTGATGATCTGCTCCGGCGTCTTGCCGATGCTCTTGGCCTTCTGCTCCAGACCCGCCTTGGCGTACTCGGACTCGGCCCGCTTGACCATCTGCCGCAGCACGTCGAGCGGCTTGCTCTTCTTGCTGACGCTGTACTTGGAGGGGAAGAGGAAACCTTCCGGCTTGCCGTGTGCCCACTTGGGAAGGCCCAGATCACCGGATTCGGCGACCTTCTTCGTCGTGCCCTTGGCGACGTCGAGCTTCTTGTCGATCTCCGCGTAGACCTTGGTGGCGCGCCAGCCCTCGGCCACGATGAGGCCGTTCTGGCTGGCCGGGTCGAGCATCATCTCGACGGCGCTGGCGCCGGACATCTTCTTGCGCAGCGTGTAGGTGCCGGCCTGGATGCTCCGCGCCTTCTGATTGCTGCCGGCCGCCTCGACGAAGGCGCCTGGGCTCTTGACCACGCCCTCCTTCTCCAGCACCGCTCCCATCTCGGCGAGCGAGGCGCCCTCGGGGATGTCGACCATCACCTCGCCGGTGCCGTCGCCCGCGTAGTCGGGCGCCGGGCCGAAGTGGGTCTGGTAGAAGTCGTAGCCCACGTATCCGACGACGCTCACCCCGGCCACCAGGGCCGCCGTGATGACCAGCCCGCAGCCGCGCCCGCGCTTGGTTCTGCCCCCGCGCCCTCGGCGTCGGCGGTCCTCGTCCTCGCCGTAGTCGTCGTAGTCGTCCTCGTACAGCTCGTCGTCGCCGTCGCGGTCCTGGAAGAAGGCGTGTTCGCCCTGGTCGGGCCCGGGGTCCCAGCCGGTCTCCGGGTCGGCCGTCGGCTCGGGCTCCTGCCGGGGCCGGGGCACCGCCTGCTGCTGCGACGGGTGCGGCTGGGAGGGCTGCGCCGGATAGCCGCCCTGCTGGGCGTACGGGCCCGGATGTTCCCCGGTGGGGTACTCGCCGGTGCCGTACCCCACGGCGGGGTACTCGCCCGTCCCGTACCCGCCGCCGGGGTACTCGCCGCTGGGGTACTCCCCGGTGCTGTACTCACCGCTGGGGTGCTGCATGTACTGCTGACCCGTGGCGTACTCGCCGGTGCTGTAGTTCCCGCTCGGGTACTCGCCGGTGTGGTACTCCCCTGTCGGGTACTCGCCCGTGCCGTACTCCCCGGTGGGGTACTCGCCCGTGTGGTGGTCGGCTGTGGGGTACTGGCCGGTGCCGTACGGGTCGGCTTGCCCTCCGGCGTGCGGCTGCGCGGCGTACGACGGGTCGTAGTAGGCGCCCGGCGCTGCCTGCTGGGTGCCGTCCCAGCCACCCTGCGCGTACTGCTGCTGCGGGTCCGGGTAGTGCTGCTGCCGGTACTGCTGTTCCGCGTACTGCTGGGGGCCGGGGTGGCCGGAATACTCCCCCTGCTGGGGAGCCTGGTTCCAGCCACCCTGATATTCGGGCTGCCGGCCACCGTCCCACTCCTGGTCCCCGTAGAGGGGGTCGTCAGGGTGCCACGGTTGGGAGCCATGTCCCTGGCCATAGTCAGTCATCGATCCCCTTGCGACGCGAGAGCGGCAGCCGGTGACGCGCCGGACGCCCCGCCGGAGCCCCGCACCGGGCGGGTCCCGTACGCGTGCGTCACGCAGGTGCGTCGACGGCTGCCGTGTCGCGCGGAACGTTACCGTACAGCGATCAGACAACCACCTCGACGCAATGGCCGGGGGGACGGCCCGAGGTGTGCTCCGTGTCCAGCGCACTCTGCAGGATCACCACTGCGGCCGCCTGGTCGATACGTGAACGTCCCTTTTTGGAACTGACTCCCGAGGCCCGCATCCCCTGCGCCGCGGTGACCGTCGACATCCGTTCGTCGACGAGTCTGACCAGAACAGGTGTGATGTTTTTCGCCAACTGCTGAGCGAACTCGCGGACCTTGGCCGCCGCCGGCCCCTCCCCGCCGCTGAGCGAGCGAGGCAGTCCGACGACGACCTCCAACGGCTCGTACTCCTCCACCAGCGCCCTCAGCCGACGCTGGGCCGCCGGGACGTCACGCCCCGGCACCGTCTCCACCGGGGTGGCCAGCAGCCCGTCGGGGTCGCTGCTCGCGACCCCGATCCGGGCGTCTCCGACGTCGACTGCGAGGCGCCTGCCGCGCCGGAAGGACTCCGGGCCTTCGGCGTCCTCCCCGGCCGCGGCGTCGTCGGGGACCATCAGGCGTTGCCCCCGGCGTCGGCGACCAGGCGCTCCACCGCGGCCACGGCGTCGTCCACGGCCTCCGGGTTCTGGCCGCCGCCCTGGGCGACGTCCGGCTTGCCGCCGCCACCGCCACCGAGCGTCTTGGCCGCCGTGCGCACCAGGTCACCGGCGCGCAGCCCGGCTTCCCTGGCGCCCTCGTTGGTGGCGATCACCGTGAGCGGACGCCCGCCCGTGACGGCGAACAGCGCCACGACCGCCGGACGGCTGCCGAGCCGCTGGCGTACGTCCAGCACCAGGGTGCGCAGGTCGTCGGCCGTCGTGCCGTCCGGCACCCGGGCCGCGGCCAGCGCGATACCGCGCACGTCCTTGGCGTTCTGGGCGATCCCGGCGGCGGCCTGGAGGACCTTCTCGGCCCGGAACCGCTCGATCTCCTTCTCGGCGTCCTTGAGCCGGGTCAGCACCCCGGAGATCCGCTCGGGCAGCTCCTCGGCGCGGCCCTTGACCAGCTCGGTCAGCTGCGAGACAACGGTGTGCTCGCGGGCGAGGAACTTGTAGGCATCCACGCCCACCAGGGCCTCGACGCGGCGCACGCCCGAGCCGATGGAGGACTCGCCCAGCAGCTTGACCAGGCCGAGCTGCGCCGTGTTGTGCACGTGCGTGCCGCCGCACAGCTCCTTGGAGAAGTCACCGATGGTCACCACACGCACGGTCTGGCCGTACTTCTCGCCGAACTCGGCCAGCGCGCCCTGCTTCCTGGCGTCGTCGATGCCCATGTACTCGGCGTGCACGTCGAGTTCCCTGGCGAGCACCTCGTTGATCTTCTGCTCGACGTCGGTGAGCACCGTGCCGGGGACGGCGGTGGGCGAGCCGAAGTCGAAGCGGAAGCGGCCGGGGGCGTTCTCCGAGCCGGCCTGCGCTGCCGTCGGGCCGAGCGCGTCGCGCAGCGCCTGGTGGGTGAGGTGGGTGGCGCTGTGAGCGCGGGCGATGGAGCGGCGGCGATCGCCGTCGATCTGCGCATGGGCGGACGCGCCGACGGTGACCTCACCGACCTGGACGGAGCCCTTGTGCACGCTGACGCCGGGCACCGGCTGTTGCACGTCGCGGACCTGGATGATGGCGCCGCCCTCCAGCCGGATGCGCCCGGTGTCGGCGAGCTGGCCACCGCCCTCGGCGTAGAACGGGGTGCGGTCCAGGACGACCTCGACCTCGTCGCCCTCACTGGCGGCAGGCGAGGAGACGCCGTCGACCAGCAGCCCGACGATGGTGGCCTCGCCGGAGGTCTCGCCGTAGCCGGTGAAGTCGGTGGCCCCGGCCGTGTCGGCGATCTCGCGGTAGGCCGACAGGTCGGCGTGGCCGGTCTTCTTGGCCTTGGCGTCGGCCTTGGCGCGCTCCCGCTGCTCCTTCATCAGCCGGCGGAAGCCCTGCTCGTCCACCGACAGCCCCTGCTCGGCCGCCATCTCCAGGGTGAGGTCGATGGGGAAGCCCCAGGTGTCGTGGAGCTGGAAGGCCCTGTCGCCCGGCAGGACGGTGCTGCCGGTCTTCTTGGTCTCGGCGACGGCGGTGTCGAGGATGTTGGTGCCGGCCTTCAGCGTCTTGAGGAAGGCGGCCTCCTCGGCGAGCGCGACGGTCTCGATGCGCTTCCGGTCGGTGATCAGCTCGGGGTACTGCTGTCCCATCGTCTTGATGACGACGTCGATCAGCTCCTCGGCCACCGGCCCGGTGGCGCCCAGGATGCGCATGTTGCGGATGGCGCGGCGCATGATGCGGCGCAGCACATAGCCGCGGCCCTCGTTGCCGGGGGTGACGCCGTCGCCGATGAGCATCACGGAGGTGCGGATGTGGTCGCAGACGACGCGGAGCGAGACATCGGAGTGCTCGGCGGCACCGTAGGCGACGCCGGTCAGCTCGGTGGCCTTGTCGATGACGGCGCGCGAGGTGTCGATCTCGTACATGTTGTGCACGCCCTGCAGGACCATCGCCAGGCGTTCGAGACCGAGACCGGTGTCGATGTTCTTGCTGGGCAGCTCGCCGAGGATCTCGAAGTCGGTCTTGGTGGAGCCCTCGCCGCGCTCGTACTGCATGAACACCAGGTTCCACAGCTCCACATACCGCTCGTCGTTGACGGCGGGGCCGCCCTCGGGGCCGAACTCGGGCCCACGGTCGTAGTTGATCTCCGAGCAGGGGCCGCACGGGCCCGGCACGCCCATCGACCAGTAGTTCTCCTCCATGCCCAGGCGCTGGATGCGTTCGGCTGGCACGCCGACGACGTCCTTCCAGATCCGCTCCGCCTCGTCGTCCTGCTCGTAGACGGTGATCCACAGGCGCTCCGGGTCCAGTCCGTAGCCGCCCTGCTCCTGCGAGGAGGTCAGCAGCTCCCAGGCGAGCTTGGCGGCCCCCTCCTTGAAGTAGTCGCCGAAGGAGAAGTTGCCGCACATCTGGAAGAAGGTGCCGTGCCGGGTGGTCTTGCCGACCTCTTCGATGTCCGGCGTCCGTACACACTTCTGCACGCTGGTGGCCCGCGGCCAGGGCGGGGTGGTCTCGCCCAGGAAGTACGGCTTGAAGGGCACCATGCCCGCGTTGACCAGCAGCAGCGTCGGGTCGTCCGCGATCAGCGACGCCGACGGCACGACGTGGTGCCCTCGCTCCTCGAAGAAGCGCAGCCAGCGGCGGCGGATTTCAGCCGACTCCATCAGTGGTCCTCATTCCGGTCGTTCGGGTGGTTGGGGGTGGGGGGCTGGTCCTGGTGGTCCAGCCCGTCCGGGTCGCGCGGCGGAGCCTGTGGGTTCCTCCCCGCCTGAGGCCGCAGGGCGCCGCCGAGCTGCCGCTTGCGACGCTGCTGGCGCGGGAGGGACTTGCCGCGCTGCGGCGCGACGGAGGCCGGCTGCGCGGCAGGCAGCTCCCGGAACCTCTCGGCCTCCCCGGCCGACAGGCCCAGCGCGTCCTTGAGTTCGCTCTCCCGCTGGACCATGCCGGCGCGCACGTCGAGCGCGAACTCGCGCAGCCGGTTGCCGCCTTCGACGGCCTTGTCGGCGGCGCGCAGCGCCAGCGCGTCGGGCGTGAGGCTGCGGATCTTGCGCTGGACCTTGGTGGTGGCCCAGACACCGGCGGCGGCGCCGGTGGTGAACCAGAAGGCACGGCGGAACATCTGCGCTCAGCCCCTTCCACGCTTGCGGCCGCCGCGGCGCGCCGCGGGCACGGTGCGGCTGACGACGACCTTGCGGCCACCACGGCTCCGGCCCTCAGGCGCCTCCTTCCGCCCCAGCGCCCGCCGTACGCCGTAGCCGAAGGCCGCGACCTTGACGAGCGGGCCACCGAAGGCGGTCGAGACGGTGGAGGAGAGCGCGGAGGCGTTGGAGGTGACCTCCTGGACATCCGTCGCGATGGCGTCGACGCGGTCGAGCTGGGTCTGCGCGGAACGGACGGTCGCCGATGCCTCTCCCAGGAGGGGGACCGCCTGTTCCGTCACGCCTGTCACCAGCTTGGTCGCCGCCTTGAGCGTCTGCGCGAGCCTCACCAGCACAACGGCGAGGAACGACACCAGAATCGCCCAGAAGACGGCCACGAGGAGGCCGGCCACTTCTCCACCGGACACGCTGCACCGCTTCCCTTGATGGTCATGGGGGTCGGCCGCCGCTCGCCGGGGGCCGACCGCGGCGGCGTACGAGGTATCGACCTTATCGCGCCGGGCCGCTCGCTCCGTACCGCATTAGGGGGCGGCGCACCGCAGTCCGGCAGTGGCGCGGCGCCGTCCGGCAGTGGCGCGGCGCCGCCTGGGCGCAGAGGCGCTCGCCGGGAACGCCGCAGCCCGCCGTGCCCTTGCCGGGATGCGGCGTGGGCAGGCGGGCCTGCGGGGCTGATCCGAAGTGCTGCGTCAGCGGGCGTAGTACTCGACGACCAGTTGCTCGTCGCAGATCACCGGGATCTCCTTGCGGTTGGGGTCCCGGTCCAGGCGGAAGGCGAGCGCCTGCAGGTTGACCTGGAGGTAGCGGGGGGTCTCCCCCTCGCCCGCGTAGCCACCCTCACGGGCGACCTGGAAGGGGTACTTGTCGCGGCTGCGCTCGCGGACCATCACCACGTCGTCGGGACGGACGCGGAAGGACGGCTTGTCGACCTTCCGGTCGTTGACCGCGATGTGGCCGTGCACCACCATCTGGCGGGCCTGGTAGATCGTGCGGGCCAGACCGGAGCGCAGCACGAGCGCGTCCAGCCGCCGCTCCAGCTCGACGACCAGGGCCTCGCCCGTCTTCTGGCCGGTCTTGCGGGCGCGCTCGTAGGCGCGGCGCATCTGGCTCTCGCTGATGTCGTACTGCGCGCGCAGGCGCTGCTTCTCCAGCAGACGGACCTTGTAGTCACTGTTCTGCTTGCGGCCCCGGCCGTGCTCCCCGGGCGGGTACGGGCGCTGTTCGAAGTACTTGACGGCCTTCGGGGTCAGCGCGACGCCCAGGGCACGCGACTTCTTGACCTTGGGACGCGACTGGTTCACGTTGAACGGACCTCCGTGTAAGTTAGGTGAGCCTTACCTTAGCCGAGGAGCACGTATGTTTCGACCTGGGATTTCCCTGCCTGGCACCGACGCCGAGGAGGAACAGCCGCGTCCCGTGGAAGACGACCGGCGGCCAACCGCCGCCGAACGTGTACGAACCCTCGCGCAATCCAGCGTATCCGCCCTGCTGACCATTCCCGGGGCCGAGCCCGACCTGCGGGAACCGGGCTCAGGCGTACCCGAGGCCCGCACCGTGACCCCCGACGGAGACGTCCTGTTGCTGGTCCCCGCGGACTCGCTGGAAGCACGCGTGAGTTCCTACGCGCACGACGACGACCTCGCCGCGGTGATGGAGATCACGGATGTGGCGCCGGTCTCCGTACCGCACCGGGTGCGGGGCCGCGCCTGGGTCGCCGGCTGGCTCACCCCCGTACGCGGTGACGACCGCGCCGCCTGCGCCCGGCTGCTCGCCGAAGCCGCCCCCTCGGCGCCCGTCGCCGGAACCTCCCGGCGGATGCTGCGGCTGGAGGTCGGCGAGGCCCACGTCGACGACCTGTGGGGCGAGGAGCCCGTGGAACCCGACGCCTTCGCCGCCGCCCTTCCTGACCCGCTCGCCGCCCATGAGGCGGAGCTGCTGCAGCACCTGGCCGCCGCGCATCAGGAGCAGGTGCGCGGGCTGTGTGCCTGCCAGGGCTGGGAGCGAGCCGTCCCACTGGCGCTCGACCGCTTCGGGCTCCGCGTGCGGGGATGGAGCGGTACGGGACCGTGCATGGACGTCCGCTTCGACTTCGCGGAGCCCGTCAGCACGGTCCCGGAACTGCGGCGTGCGATGCACACCTTGTTCGCCGCGGGCGGTTAGGGAGGAATGCGCCCCGCAAGGGGCGCGGGGAACTGCGCGAGCAACCACACCGCACCCGCAGTCCGCAACGGGCAGCAAGGGGCGCCCCCTCACCGGATCAAGATCAGTCCGCCTCGCCGCGCAGGCGGGACCGCACACGGTCGGCGATGTCCGCATACCGCGCCTCGGCCCCATAACGGGTGGGCTCGTAATAGCGGCGCCCGTGCACCGCATCCGGCGCGTACTGCTGGGCGGCGATCCCCCCGGGAAGGTCGTGCGGGTACTGATACCCCTGCCCGTGCCCCAGCTTCTGCGACCCCTTGTAGTGGCTGTCCCGCAGGTGCGGCGGTACGGGCCCGGCGAGCCCGGCCCGTACGTCCGCCAGCGCCGCGTCGATGGCGAGATACGCCGCGTTCGACTTGGGCGCCAGCGCGAGCGCCACCGTGGCCTGGCCGAGGGTGATCCGCGCTTCGGGAAAGCCGATCATCGCGACGGCCTGCGCTGCGGCCACGGCGGTCTGCAGCGCGGTCGGATCGGCGAGCCCGATGTCCTCGCTGGCGGAGATCATCAGGCGCCGCGCGATGAATCTCGGGTCCTCGCCGGCCTCGATCATCCGCGCCAGGTAGTGAAGCGCGGCGTCCACATCCGAGCCCCGGATGGACTTGATCAGCGCGCTGGCCACGTCGTAGTGCTGGTCTCCGGCGCGGTCGTATTTCACGGCCGCGCGGTCGACGGCCTCCTCGACGGTGGCCAGCGAGATGGCACTCTCGCCCTTGGCGAGCGCTGCCCCGGCGCCCGCCTCCAGCGCCGTCAGCGCGCGCCGCGCGTCGCCGCCCGCGATCCGCAGCAGATGGTCCTCGGAGTCCTCGGGCAGCGTCACCTCTGCGGCGAGGCCGCGCTCGTCGGCCACCGCGCGGCGCAGCAGACCGCGGAGGTCGTCGTCGGTCAACGGCTCCAGCGTCAGCAGCAGGGAGCGGGAGAGCAGCGGCGAGATCACCGAGAAGTACGGGTTCTCGGTGGTGGCCGCGATCAGCGTGACCCAGCGGTTCTCCACGGCGGGCAGCAGGGAGTCCTGCTGGGCCTTGCTGAAGCGGTGGATCTCGTCGAGGAAGAGGACGGTGTCCTTGCCGTAGGCGCCGGAGGCGCGGCGGGCGCCGTCGATGACGCTGCGCACCTCCTTGACCCCGGCGGTGATGGCCGACAGTTCGACGAACCGCTTGTCGGTGGCCTGGCTGACGACGTACGCGAGGGTCGTCTTGCCGGTGCCTGGCGGTCCCCACAGCATCACCGAGGACGTTCCGGCCGGACCGCCGCCGCCCTCCCCCACCAGACGGCGCAGCGGCGAGCCGGGGCGCAGCAGATGCTGCTGCCCCACCACCTCGTCCAGAGTGCGCGGCCGCATCCGGACGGCCAGCGGGCTGGCGGACGGGTCCTTGGCCTGGCGGTCCTCTGCTGCTGCGGTGAAAAGATCGGGCTCCACACCGGAAACCCTAAGTCAGGGCTCCGACAACCGCGCCGCCCGCGGCCCGCGACTCAGCTGGTCCAGAAGTCCCACCAGCGGGTCAGGATCAGAATGCCGATCACCCCGATGTGCAGTACCGGGATCACCCACGGGAACTCGTCGGCGAAGCCGCGTACGGCGGCAGGGGCGGGCAGGAAGCGGTTGCGGACGTTGTGCGCTGTGATGTACCAGAACATGATGATCGTCGCGACCCAGGCCAGCGAGCACCACAGGCACAGGTTCCCGATGGTGTACAGCGACTCGTACTGGAGCCAGGTCACGAAGCCGACGCCGAACAGACAGCCCGCGTTGAAGGTGAGCCAGTACCAGCGCGGGAAGGTCGCGCGGGTGAGCAGGGTCACCCCGACACAGATCACGATGCCGTAAGCCACCAGCCCGATCATCGGGTTGGGCACGCCGAAGGCCGCAGCCTGGTCGCTCTGCATGATGTTGCCGCAGGAGACGACGGGGTTGATGCTGCACGCAGGCTTGAAGTTCTTGTCCTCCAGGAGCTTGAACTTGTCCAGCGTGATGACCCAGGCCGCGAGCAGTCCGGCGGCGCCGGTGACGATGAGCATCCAGGCGAAGCCCCTGCTCGCGCCGACGGCACCCCCCTTCGGTCCGTCCACGCCCGTGTGCGCCTCGTCGAGGGGTGCCATCGTCGTCATAGCCCTTTACGTCCCGTCATCTGGTCCATGGCCGGTACCGGGGCACATTCTGCCCCAACCGGCCGCGCGGTCACCGCAGCTTGGCCCGCACTTCGGCCACCACACGATCGAGTGCGAGGGCCGTCTGCTCGCCGCTGGCGAGGTCCTTGAGCTGGGCCACACCCTCGGCCAGATCCCGCTCCCCGAGCAGCAGCGCGAACCGGGCGCCTGAACGGTTGGCCGACTTCATGGCGTTCTTCATGCCCTTGCCGCCGTACGCCATGTCCGCCGCCACGCCTTCCCGGCGCAACTCGGTGACCAGGCGGAACAGCCGCCGACGCGCCTCGTCACCGATCGGTACGGCGAACAGCTCGGTGGGCGGCGCCAGTTCGAGCCCGACCCCCTCGGCCTCCAGCGCCAGCACCGTGCGGTCCACGCCCAGCGCCCAGCCGACGGACGGCAGTGCGGGACCGCCGATCATCTCGGAGAGGCCGTCGTACCGGCCGCCGCCGCCGATGGCCGACTGCGAGCCGAGGCCGTCGTGGACGAACTCGAAAGTGGTACGCGTGTAGTAGTCCAGGCCGCGCACCAGCCGCGGGTCGTCCTCGAAGGGCACGTCCGCCTCGGTGAGCAGCGCGCGCACCTCCTCGTGGAAGGCTTTGCACTCCTCGCACAGGTGGTCGCGCATCATCGGAGCGCCGGCCAACTGCCGCTGGACGCTCTCGCGTTTGTCGTCCAGGACGCGCAGCGGGTTGATCTCGATCCTGGCCCGGGTGTCCTCGTCCAGGTCGAGCCCGCGCAGGAAGTCCTGGAGCGCGGCCCGGTAGACGGGGCGGCAGGTGCGGTCGCCCAGCGAGTTGAGCAGCAGCCGGAAGCCGGTCAGCCCCAGCGTGCGGTAGGCGTCGTACGCCAGGATGATCAGCTCGGCGTCCAGCGTCGGGTCCTCGGTGCCCAGCGCCTCGGCGCCCACCTGCGAGAAGTGCCGGTAGCGGCCCTTCTGGGGGCGCTCGTAGCGGTAGTACGAACCCGAATACCACAGCTTCACCGGGAGGTTGCCCGCCTTGTGGAGGTTGGCCTCCAGTGCGGCGCGCAGCACCGAGGCGGTGCCCTCGGGGCGCAGGGCCAGCTCGTCGCCGCCCTTGGTGGTGAGGGTGTACATCTCCTTGGTCACGATGTCGGTGGACTCACCGACACCGCGCGCGAACAGCTCGACGCTCTCGAACCCGGGGGTCTCAACATAGCCGTAGCCGGACCTGCGCAGCGGCGCTGCGATCGCCTCGCGCACGGCGAGATACGTCGCGGAGTCGGGCGGCAGCAGATCGTAGGTGCCCTTGGGGGCCTTGAAGGTGCTCACGTGGCTTCTCGTCACATTCCTCGTCGCGGGGTGGCGGCAGCGTCCGTGCCCCCGCCTCCCGGGCCGTGCTCCGCCACCTGTCGCAGAAAGGGATTGGTGGCACGCTCGCGGCCGATGGTCGTCTGGTGCATGTGCCCGGGCAGGACCACGGTCTCGTCCTCCAGCGGAAGGCACACACGCGCCAGGGACCGGAGGATCTCGTCCGGGTCGCCGCCGGGCAGATCAGTGCGTCCGATGGAGCCGGGGAACAGCAGGTCGCCGGAGAACAGCACGGGTGGCACGTCCGCCTGTTCGGGCATCCTGAAGGTCACCGACCCCTTGGTATGGCCCGGCGCGTGCGCGACGGTCAGCTCCAGCCCCGCCAGGTTCAGCACGGCGCCGTCGGAGAGCTCTTGGACGTCGTCCGGCTCGCCCACCGTCAGCTCGCCCATCAGCTGCTGCCCGATGGTCATTCCCAGCGCCTTCTCCGGGTCGCTCATCATGTAGCGGTCGTCCGGGTGGATCCAGGCGGGCACGTCGTGCGAGCCGCAGACCGGGACGACGGAGGCGACGTGATCGAGGTGCCCGTGGGTGAGGACCACCGCGACCGGCTTCAGCCGGTGCTTGGCGACGACCTCCTCGACACCCTGCGCGGCCTGGTGGCCCGGATCGATGATCACGCACTCCTCGCCGGCGGCGGGGGCGACCAGATAACAGTTGGTCCCCCAGGCCCCGGCGGGGAACCCGGCAACGAGCACGATCGTCCTTCATTCGTCCGACAGCGGGGGCGGCGACACGGCCGAGCAGGCCCGTCGCCGGTCAGGCAGCTGCCAGCCTACCGGCGCAGGTCCGCGCGCGGCGAACCCGTAACGGGCGGGGCGAGCCCGTGAGGGTCGCGTATACGGTACGTGAGGCCCGCAGGTGCGACGCCTTGAAGACGCCTCGCCAGACGCCTCGAAGGAGACGAGACCGTGGTCAGCAGTGAGCAGCGCAGAAAGCAGCTCGCCCGGCAGAAGTACGAGCGGCAGCTCAAGCGGCGGGAAGCGGCCCGCCGCAAGGCCCGCATACGCAATATCTCCATCGCCCTCGGCCTGGTGATCGTCCTGGCCGCCGGAGGGGCCTACGCCGCCTCCGGCGGGCTCAACGGCGACAAGAAGGACGACGCCGAAGGCCCGGCCGAGCAGCCCTCGGCCCCTCCCACCAGCAAGGCCCCGGACCCCTGCGACAAGCCCGCCAAGGGCAGGCCGACGGCCAAGAAGTGGAAGAAGGAGCCGGCCATGAAGGTGGACAAGTCGGCCTCCTACACCATGGAGCTGAGCACCACGTGCGGCGAGATCGACATCGCCATGGACCCCGCCAAGGCGCCGCACACGGTCAACTCCTTCGACTTCCTGGCGGGCGAGAAGTTCCTCGACCACACGCCCTGCCACCGGATGACCGGCCCGCCCCAGCAGCTCTACGTGCTGCAGTGCGGCGACCCGACCGGCACCGGAAGCGGCGGTCCCGGCTACGAACTGCCCGACGAGAACCTCAAGGGCGCCGAGTACCCGGCCGGGACCGTGGCGATGGCCAACAGCGGCCCCGACACCGGCGGCAGCCAGTTCTTCCTCGTCTACAAGGACAGTGAGCTCCCTCCCAAGTACACGCCGTTCGGCAAGGTCTCGGCGTCGGGTATGAAGGTGCTGAAGAAGATCGCCAAGGCCGGGCTGACCCCGATGCAGGCCCAGGGCGACGGGCGGCCCAACGCCACCGTGGTGATCGACAAGGCTACGGTCCGTAAGTCCTGACCGTGCCCGGCCGTCGCCGCGCGCGGTACCGTTCGCCGAACCGCTCCCGACCGGCAATTCGCCGCTCGCCGGATGCGGACAGCGCGGGCGCCGGTCGCCTATGTTGGCTGTGACGAGATACGTGGACGATGCCGGGGGGCCGCAGCCCTCCCAGGCATCTTGTGGAGGAGGCGCTGTGAGCAGCGACCCGTGGGGCCGCGTCGACGACGCGGGGACTGTGTACGTGCGTACGGCGGACGGCGAGAAGGTCGCCGGCTCGTGGCAGGCCGGCTCGCCTGACGAAGCCCTCGCCTACTTCAAGCGCAAGTACGACGGTCTGGTCGTGGAGATCGACCTGCTTGAGCGCCGGGTGAAGACCACCGACCTGTCGGCCAAGGACGCCACAGCGGCGATCGACCACCTGCGCGAGCAGATCGACGCGCACACCGCGGTGGGCGACCTGGACGCGCTGCGCGGCCGGCTCGACGGCCTCACCGAGGTCGTCGAGAAGCGCCGTGAGGAGCGCAGGGTCCGCAAGGCCCAGCAGGCCGAGGAGGCCCGCCGCGCCAAGGAGGAGCTGGTCGCCGAGGCCGAGGAGCTGGCCCAGAGCGAACAGTGGCGGGCCGCGGGCGAGCGGCTGCGGGCCCTGGTCGACACCTGGAAGGGCCTGCCGAGGCTGGACCGCAAGAGCGACGACGAGCTGTGGCACCGCTTCTCGCACGCCCGCTCCGCGTTCTCCAAGCGCCGCAAGGCCCACTTCGCGCAGTTGGACGCACAGCGCGAAGAGGCACGGCAGCGCAAGGAGAAGCTGGTCGCGGAGGCCGAGGCGCTCTCCGACTCGCGGGACTGGGGCCCCACAGCTGCCAAGTACCGCGAGCTGATGCAGGAGTGGAAGGCCGCGGGCCGGGCGCAGCGCGAGCACGAGGACGACCTGTGGGCCCGGTTCCGGGGCGCCCAGGACGTCTTCTTCCAGGCCCGCAGCGAGGTCTTCGCCGAGCGTGACAGCGAACAGCGGGAGAACCTCGCCCGCAAGGAGGAGCTGGCCGCCGAGGCGGAGAAGCTGCTGCCGATCACCGATCTGAAGACCGCACGGAGCGCTTTCCGCGCGATCAACGAGCGCTGGGACGCCATCGGCCATGTGCCGCGTGACGCCCGGCCGAAGATCGAGGGCCGGATGCACGCCGTCGAGCGGGCCATCCAGGAGGCCGAGGAGGCCGAGTGGCGCCGGACCAACCCCGAGGCGCGGGCCCGCGCCACCGGGCTGGCCGGTCAGCTCCAGGACGCGGTCGACAAGCTGAAGGCCCAGATCGAGCAGGCCCGCTCGGCCGGAAATGAGGCCAAGGCCGCCAAGCTCGAGCAGGAGCTGGCCGGGCGCCAAGCCCTCTTGGACCAGGCCCTCAAGGGCCTCCAGGAGTTCCAGGGCTGACGGTGCACCCCGTTGTGGGCGCGGGGAACGGCTCCCCTGGGGGCACAGTTCCCCGCGCCCCTTCGGGGCGCGGTCGGGACGCCCCTTCCCTCAGGAGGGGCGCCGCGCCGAGGTGACGCGGTAGACGTCGTACACACCCTCCACGCCACGTACTGCCTTCAGTACGTGGCCGAGGTGCTTGGGGTCGCCCATCTCGAAGGTGAAGCGGGAGATGGCGACCCGGTCGCGGGAGGTCTGCACGGCGGCCGAGAGGATGTTGACATGCTGGTCGGACAGGACCCGGGTGACGTCCGACAGCAGGCGGGAGCGGTCCAGGGCCTCGACCTGGATGGCGACCAGGAAGACGGAGGACTGGGTGGGCGCCCACTCGACCTCCAGAATCCGCTCGGGCTCCCGGGTGAGGGAGTCCACGTTGACGCAGTCGGCGCGGTGCACCGAGACGCCGTTGCCGCGGGTGACGAACCCGATGATCGGGTCGCCAGGCACCGGCGTACAGCAGCGGGCGAGCTTGACCCACACGTCCGAGCCCGCGCCCTTGACGACGACCCCGGGGTCCGCGCTGGAGCGGCGCCGCGTGCTGCGGGCCGGCATGGGCGGCGCGGTCTCGGCGATGTCCTCCTTGGCCTCGTCCTCACCGCCGAGCGCCTGCACCAGCTTCTGGCAGACGTTCTGCGCGGAGACATGGCCCTCGCCGATCGCCGCGTAGAGCGCGGAGATGTCGGGGTAGCGCATCTCGTGGGCGAGGGTGACCAGCGAGTCCCCGGTGAGGATGCGCTGAATGGGCAGGTTCTGCTTGCGCATGGCCCGCGCTATGGCGTCCTTGCCCTGCTCGATGGCCTCGTCGCGGCGCTCCTTGGTGAACCAGGCGCGGATCTTGTTGCGGGCGCGGGGTGACTTGACGAAGCCCAGCCAGTCCCTGGAAGGTCCGGCGCCGGACGCCTTGGAGGTGAAGACCTCGACGGTGTCGCCGTTGTCGAGGGTTGACTCCAGCGGCACCAGGCGGCCGTTGACCCGCGCCCCGATGGTGCGGTGCCCGACCTCGGTGTGGACGGCGTAGGCGAAGTCGACGGGGGTGGCGCCCGCCGGGAGCGCTATGACGTCGCCCTTGGGGGTGAAGACGAAGACCTCGTTGCGGGAGAGGTCGAAGCGCAGGGACTCCAGGAACTCTCCGGGGTCCTCGGTCTCCTTCTGCCAGTCGAGCAGCTGCCGCAGCCACGACATGTCGTTGATCGTTTCGTCGCCGGCCCCGCCCTTGCCCGCGCTCTTGGGCACGTCGGTGCGCACCTTGGAGGCGCCGGCGACGGCCTGCTGCTTGTACTTCCAGTGCGCCGCGATGCCGTACTCGGCGCGGCGGTGCATGTCGAAGGTGCGGATCTGCAGCTCGACCGGCTTGCCGCCGGGTCCGATGACCGTCGTGTGCAGCGACTGGTACATGTTGAACTTGGGCATCGCGATGTAGTCCTTGAACCGCCCGGGAACCGGGTTCCAACGGGCGTGGACGGTGCCCAGCGCCGCGTAGCAGTCGCGGACGGTGTCCACCAGGACGCGGATACCCACCAGGTCGTAGATCTCCGCGAAGTCCCGGCCGCGGACGATCATCTTCTGGTAGACGCTGTAGTAGTGCTTGGGCCGCCCGGTGACGGTGGCCTTGATGCGGGCAGCGCGCAGATCGGCCTGGACCTCGTCGGTGACCAGGGCCAGGTACTCGTCCCGCTTGGGTGCCCGCTCGGCGACCAGCCGCACGATCTCGTCGTACATCTTGGGGTAGAGGATCGCGAAGGCGAGGTCCTCCAGCTCCCATTTGATGGTGTTCATGCCCAGCCGGTGGGCCAGCGGTGCGAAGATCTCCAGCGTCTCGCGGGCCTTCTGCTCCTGCTTGGACCGCTTCAGGTAGCGCATCGTGCGCATGTTGTGCAGCCGGTCGGCGAGCTTGATGACCAGGACACGGGGGTCCTTGGCCATGGCGACGACCATCTTGCGCACCGTCTCGGCCTGCGCGGCCTCGCCGAACTTGACCTTGTCCAGCTTGGTGACGCCGTCGACGAGGAGGGCGACCTGGTCGCCGAAGTCGCGGCGCAGGGTGTCGAGGCCGTACTCCGTGTCCTCGACGGTGTCGTGCAGCAGCCCCGCCATCAGCGTCGCCGGGTCCATGCCGAGCTCGGCGAGGATGGTGGTGACGGCGAGTGGATGGGTGATGTACGGGTCGCCGCTCTTGCGCTTCTGGCCGCGGTGCCAGCGCTCGGCGACCTGGTAGGCGCGCTCGATCTGGCGGAGCGTGGAGGACTCGATCTTGGGGTCGTTGCTGCGGACTATCCGCAGCAACGGCTCCAGAACGGGGTTGAACGGGCTGGAGCGCTGCACCCCGAGGCGTGCCAGGCGGGCGCGTACGCGGTTGGAGGAGCCGGAGCGGCCCGATACCCCGGAGACGGCCCGGGCGGGCGCCACACGGTCGCGTGCGCCGTTCTCGGTGCCCTTTCCGCTCCTGTCGGAGCTCTTGCCGCCACGGCCCGGAGAGCTGTGCGTGGTGCCAGGTTGCTTGCCGCCCGTCTGCCCGCCCGTCTGCGCTGAGCCGTCGGCGGTACGGGAACCGACGGTGCCCTCGCCCTTGGAGGGCAGCCCGCCGTCGGCCGCGGCGCCGGACCGGCGCCGGGCCGCCTCGCCGGCGGCCTCCGCTTCCTGGCGCTGAGCGGCGGTGAGCTGCTGGGCCTCTTCTGGCAAGAGCACTCCTCGGTGGACCCCAGGTCGGACTGCCATGGTAGCCACCCGCGCGGCCCCGGGCCCGCTCGCACTGGAGCGGGGACGCCGGAGGCGGCCACCCCTCGTTGTGTGAACGTATCGGGTGGCCGCCTTATGCCGCCGGGGCCGGTGCCGTGCGAGCCGCGGACCGCAGCCCGGCGGCGGCTGCCTCAGACGGTGACCAGGGCGTCGAGCGGGGCGCCCGCCAGGGCACGCTCCACCCGCTCCCGCCCCTCGAGGAAGCCGAGTTCCAGCAGTATCGCCACGCCCGCGACCTCCGCACCGGTGCGCCGGATCAGCTGGACGGACGCCTCGGCGGTGCCGCCGGTGGCCAGGACGTCGTCGATCACCAGCACCCGGTCGCCCTCGGCCAGACCTGCGGAGTGCACCTCGATCCGGGCGCTGCCGTACTCCAGGTCGTAGCCCTGGGAGAGGGTGGCGCCGGGGAGCTTGCCCGACTTGCGTACGGGCACGAAGCCGACACCCGCCCGCACGGCGGCGGGGGCGCCGAGGATGAACCCGCGCGCCTCCAGACCGACGATCTTCGTGGCCCCGTGCCGCTGCGCGAGCCCGGCGAGCACGTCCGTGAGGACGGAGAACGCCTTGGCGTCGGCGAGCAGCGGAGTGATGTCCTTGAACATCACCCCGGGCTTGGGGTAGTCGGGCACGTCGTGGATCAGGCCGGTCAGCAGGGACCGCACATCGGCGGGGACCAGCGGCGCCGCTGAGGACTCCATCGCGCTCACCGGCTCACCTGCGCTTTCCGGACGGCCTGCCGCGGCCCCGGCCCCGGGAGGGCGGCTGGCGACGCTGTCCTCCGACTCCGGCGCCCGCGGCCGCCGGGCCGCCGTCACGGCCGTTGTCCACCGCCACGGCGGGGCGTACGCCGCCGTCGTCGGCAGGCGGCTCGTCGTTCGGTTCCGCGCTCTCGTCGTCCGCCTCGTGCGCCTCGCGCTGGGCGGCCTTCAGACGCTTGGTGCGCACCCGCTTGGCGAGCGCCTTCATCTCGGGCTGGCGCTCCTTGAGGTCGGCGACCAGCGGGGTGGCGATGAAGATCGAGGAGTACGCGCCGGCAGCGAGGCCGACGAACAGGGACAGCGCGATGTCGTTGAGCATGCCGCCGCCGAGCATCCCGCCACCGATGAACAGCAGGCCCGCTACCGGGAGCAGCGCGACGACGGTGGTGTTGATCGAGCGCACCAGCGTGGCGTTGATGCTGCGGTTGGCGATCTCGCTGTAGGTGTACTTGGTCTGCTTGGTGACGTTCTTGCTGCCCTCTCTCAGGCCGTCGAAGACGACGACCGTGTCGTAGAGCGAGTAGCCGAGGATCGTCAGCAGTCCGATCACGGTGCCTGGTGTGACCTCGAAGCCCACGAGGGAGTAGACACCGACGGTGATGGTGATGTCGTGGATCAGCGCGACGAGCGCTGCCAGCGCCATGCGCCACTCGAAGGCGATGGCGAGATAGATCACCACCAGGATCATGAAGATCCCGAGCCCCTGCCACGCCTTGTTGGCGATCTGCTCACCCCAGCTGGGTCCGACCAGCTGCGCGTCGATCTTCTCCGGGTTCACATGCAGCTCTTCGGCCAGCTGCTCCTTGACCTTGGTGGAGGTCTCGGTGTCGACGCTGGCGATCTGCACCCGCATACCGCCGTCGCCCAGCTGCTGGACGATGGCCGTGTGCCCGGAGATCTTCTCCGCCGAGTGCGTGGTCTGCTCCACGGAGGAGCTGGTCTTGGGCGTGGTGAAGACGGCACCGCCCTCGAACTCGATGCCCATGTTGAGGCCGCGGACGACGACACCGACGATGGCCGTGATGGTGATCAGGATCGAGAGGCCGTACCAGAGCTTGCGGTGCCCGACGAAGTCGTAGCCGACCTCACCGCGGTACAGCCGGGCGCCGAGACTGCCGAGACGGGACACCTCAGACCTCCTTCGGGTCGGTGCTGACGGTGCGGCGACGGCGCCGCAGAGGTGGCCTGGCTCCGAGCCGCTTGGGGTCGAGACCGGACCAGGGGTGCCCATCGGCGAAGAACTTCCTGCGGGCGAGCAACGTCATGATCGGCTTGGTGAAGAAGAAGACCACGACGACGTCGAGCGCGGTGGTGAGGCCCAGGGTGAAGGCGAAGCCCTGCACCTTGCCGACCGAGACGATGAACAGCACCGCCGCGGCCAGGAACGAGACGAAGTCGGAGACGAGGATGGTGCGCCGGGCGCGCGGCCAGGCCCGCTCGACCGCCGGCCGCAGCGTACGGCCCTCGCGGACCTCGTCTCTGATGCGTTCGAAGTAGACGATGAACGAGTCGGCGGTGATGCCGATGGCGACGATGGCGCCACAGACCGCCGGCAGGTTGAGCGCGAAGCCGATCGCCGGACCCAGCAAGGTCATGATCATGTATGTCATGGCCGCGGACACGATCAGGCTCACGATGGCGATCAGCGCGAGGCCGCGGTAGTAGGCCACGAGGTAGACGACGACCAGGGCGAGACCGATGGCGCCCGCGATGAGCCCCGCGCGCAGCTGGTCGCTGCCCAGCGCGGCGGTGACGGTGGTGACGTCCGACTCCTCGAAGGAGAGCGGCAGCGCACCGTAGGAGAGGATGTTGCCCAGCTCCTCGGCGGACTCCTGGGTGAAGCTGCCGGAGATCTCCGCGTTGTTGGTCAGCTTCTGGTTGACGGTCGGCGCCGACTGCACCTGGCCGTCCAGCACGATGGCGAACTGGTTCTGCGGCTGGGGATTCTTCATCAGCTTGCCGGTGATGTCACCGAACTGGTCGGAGCCCTTGTCGTTGAACGACATCTGGACGATCCACTGACCGCGCTGCTGGTCGAAGACCGCCTTGGCCTTGCTGACGTTCTTGCCCCGCACGGAGACCGGGCCGAGCGCGTACTTGACCGGGTCGTTCGCGTCACAGGCGACGACCGGCTCGGAGCCCTTGGTGCTCGCGGCCTGCTCGCTGGCCTTGGCCCGGGCTTCCTTGGTGCTGCAGTCCAGCGCGCCCAGCTTCTTGGCGAGCGCCGCCGAGACCCCGGGGGCCTGCGGCTGCTGGGGCGGAGTCGTCGGCTTCGGGCTCTCCTTCTTGCCACCGGGCTCGCTGGGATCGGGGCTGGGGCTCTTGTCCGTCCTGGCCTTCAGCCCCTCGGTGACGGCGCGGCCCTGGCCGCCGGCCGAGGGGGAGGCCGAGGACGAGGCCGAAGGCGACGAGGAGGGGTTCGCCTTCTCGTTCTGCTTGCCCTTGTCCTGCTCCCCGCTCTTGTCCTGCTTGTCGGAGCCGGACTGCTCGGCCGAGCCGGACTTGGAGGGCTTGGGCTGCTGGGGCTTCTGGGCCTGTGCCAGAGTCAGCACCGGGCGGAAGGCGAGCTGCGCCGTGGTGCCCACCTGTTCGCGCGCCTGCTTGGAGTTGGTGCCCTTGGGGATGTTGACGATGATGTGCCGGTCACCCTGGGTCTGGACCTCGGCCTCCTGCACACCAAGACCGTTGACACGCCGCTCGATGATGCCGACGGCGGTGTTCATATTGGTCTTGTTGATCGCGTTGGGCTTGCCCGGCTGGTTCTTGGCCTCCAGTGTGATGCTGGTGCCGCCCGCCAGGTCGATGCCCAGCCGGGGCGTCATATCGGTCGTACCGGCCGAGGCGAACATCCCCACGACCAGCCCGGCGATGATCACCAGAATCAGCCCTAGGGCGCGCCATGGACTCCCCTTGGCGCCGGAGGCCCTGCGACCCCTCTTCGGTGCTGCCACCTTCTCGTCTCTCCCTGTCCAACCGCCCGTGCCGCCCCGCGAGTTCGGCCGGGCGCGGCACAGCGGCGCGCGAAGTGGTCTGTGGACGTGCTACACCGCCGGACCCGGTTCTGCTCCCCCAGCCCGGCGGCGCTGACCTTACTTGGAGTCGGCGTCCTCGTCCCGCTTGCCGTCCTTTGCCTGGACGGTGTCGGACTCCTCCGCTGCGGCCTTCGCCTCGTCGGACCCCGCGGCGGGCTCCTCGCCGTCCTTGTCCTCGGCAGCGTCGGAGGCGTCGGCGTCCTTCTTGGCCAGGTCGAGCTTCGCCTCGGAGGAAGTGTCCTCCTCCTGGGTCAGCGAGGAGGCGTCGTCGGGCACCACCGTGTCGACATCGAACTCTTCGCCCTCGGGGCCGTTCGTGATGCGGTCGAACTCCTCATCGGAGAGCACGGCGCCGATGGCGTTCTTGGCGAAGAGCGCGTGCGTGCCCGGCTCGATCTCCACAAGGACGCTGTCCTCGCGGATCTCCTTGACGACGGCGTACATGCCCCCGATGGTGCGGATGCCCGTGCCAGGCTGCATCTGGTCACGCATCTGCATGGCCTGACGCTGCTTCTTCTTGGCGGAGCGAGTCATCAGGAACATGGCCCCGATGATCACAATGAACGGGAGCAGAGCAATAGGATCCACGGCGGAAGATATTCCTTCGCATGGCCGCGTCTCAGCGGCCTGGGTATTCGGGGTGGGCAAGCCTCCGCAAAGGGAGGGCGTCGGCGGAGTCTAAGCGAGCCTTCGCCGATGGAACAACGTCAAGCATGGCACCGAGGTTCCCGGCCCGACGAGTCCCCGCGCCGTCACGCTCCGAACAGGCCAGGTTGTCCCGGCCCTCCGGCGGCCGGCCGCGAGGACTGCTGAGGTGGGGTGAGACCCATATGAGTCCAGGCGGCGGGTGTGGCCACGCGACCACGGGGAGTGCGGGCGAGCAGTCCCTCGCGCACGAGGAACGGCTCGGCCACTTCCTCCACTGTCTCACGCTCCTCGCCAACCGCGACGGCAAGCGTGGAGAGGCCCACAGGACCGCCGCCGAACAGCTTGAGCAGCGAGCCGAGCACCGCGCGGTCGAGCCGGTCGAGACCGCGCCCGTCCACCTCGTAGACCTCCAGCGCGGCCGCCGCCACCTCGCGGGTGATGACGCCGTCCGCCTTGACCTGTGCGTAGTCCCTCACCCTGCGCAACAGCCGGTTGGCGATACGCGGCGTGCCCCGGGAGCGCCCGGCGATCTCCACCGCGCCCTCCGCATCCGTGTGCACCTCCAGCAGCTCAGCTGACCGGCGTACGACCTGCTCCAGCTCCTCGGGCTCGTAGAACTCCATATGGGCCGTGAAGCCGAAGCGGTCCCGCAGGGGCGGCGGCAGCAGTCCGGCCCGGGTGGTGGCCCCCACCAGTGTGAAGGGCGGCAGCTCCAGCGGAATGGCCGTGGCGCCCGGCCCCTTGCCGACGATCACATCGACGCGGAAGTCCTCCATGGCCATGTAGAGCATCTCCTCGGCCGGGCGGGACATCCGGTGGATCTCGTCCAGGAAGAGCACCTCGCCCTCCTGGAGCGAGGAAAGGATCGCGGCGAGGTCGCCCGCGTGCTGGATGGCGGGGCCCGAGGTGATGCGGATGGGCGCGTTCATCTCCGCCGCGATGATCATCGACAGCGTCGTCTTGCCCAGCCCCGGAGCGCCGGACAGCAGCACGTGGTCGGCGGTGCCGCCGCGGGCCCGCGCGGCGCGCAGCACCAGGTCGAGCTGCTCGCGGACCTTGGGCTGGCCGATGAACTCCCCCAGCTGTTTGGGGCGCAGCGCGGCTTCGACGGCCTGCTCTTCGCTGTCGACCTCGGCGTCGACCAGCCGTTCCTCGGAGCTCATGGCCTCACCGCGCCCGGTTCAGCGACTGGAGGGCGGCCTTGAGCAGCGCGCCGACCTGGGGTTCACCGCCGTCCGCGACCACGGCCTCCGCCTGCGGGGCCACCGCCACGACGGCATCCTCCGCCTCCTTGGCGGCGTATCCCAGACCGACCAGGGCGGCGTTGAGCTGCTCCTGCCAGCCCGGCGCGGCGGCTGCCGCGGCCCCCCGCGACGCCGGGACCGTGCCGAGCGGCTTGCCCAGCCGGTCCTTGAGTTCCAGCAGCAACTTCTGCGCGCCCTTCTTGCCGATGCCGGGCACGGCGGTCAGCGCCTTCTCATCGCCGCCGGCGACGGCGCGCCGCAGCGCGTCGGGACTGTGCACCGCCAGCATCGCCTGGGCCAGCCGCGGCCCCACCCCGCTGGCGGTCTGCAGCAGTTCGAAGGTCTGCCGTTCGTCGTCGTCGGCGAAGCCGTAGAGGGTCAGCGAATCCTCGCGGACGACCAACGAGGTGGCGAGCCTTGCCGGTTCGCCCATGCGCAGCTGACCGAGCGTGCCGGGCGTGCACTGCACGGCCATACCCACCCCGCCGACCTCGATCACGGCGGAGTCGGGACCGAGCGCGGCGACGGAGCCCGAGACGGAGGCGATCATCGAACGGTGCCCTTCCTGCGGTGCTGCGAATGGTGCGCGCGGGACGCGGCGTCGGCCTGCCGTGCCGCGACGGCCTGTTGGAGCCGGTTCTGCGCCGGGCCGCGCCAGATGTGACAGACGGCGAGCGCCAGCGCGTCCGCTGCGTCGGCGGGCTTCGGCGTGGCGGACAGCCCCAGCAGGCGCGTCACCATCGCGCCCACCTGCGCCTTCTCGGCCCGCCCCGAACCGGTCACCGCGGCCTTGACCTCGCTGGGGGTGTGCAGTGCGACGGGGAGTCCACGCCGGGCCGCGCACAGCATGGCAACGGCGCTGGCCTGCGCGGTGCCCATGACGGTGCGGACGTTGTGCTGGCTGAACACCCGCTCCACCGCGACGGCTTCGGGCTGGTGCTCGTCCAGCCACTCCTCCAGCCCGCGCTCGATCAGCACCAGCCGCTCGGGGACGTCCGCCTCGGCGGGCGTACGGATCACTCCGACACCGGCCATGGTGAGCCGGCGCCCCGCGACCCCTTCGACCACGCCGATGCCGCAGCGGGTCAGCCCCGGGTCGACCCCCAGCACGCGCAATGCCATCCCTCTCTGCGGCCGTTTCCTGTGTTCCCGCCGAAGGCTACCGGCAACCTCTGACAGAGCCGGGCACCGCGCAAAGGGCCCTGCGCGCGCAGGAGGGGTTACGCGTCGACCTTGGCCATCACATCATCGGGTACATCGAAGTTGGCGAAAACGTTCTGCACGTCGTCGCTGTCGTCGAGCGCGTCGATCAGCTTGAAGATCTTGCGCGCGCCCTCCTCGTCCAGCTCCACCTGCATGCTGGGGACGAAGCTGGCCTCGGCCGAGTCGTAGTCGATCCCGGCGTCGACGAGTGCGGTACGCACGTCGACCAGATCGGTGGCCTCGCTGATCACCTCGAAGTTCTCGCCGAGATCGTTGACCTCTTCCACACCGGCCTCCAGCACGGCGGCGAGGATGTCGTCCTCGGTCCGGCCGTTCTTCGGGACGATGACGACGCCCTTGCGGTTGAACAGGTAGGAGACCGAGCCGGGATCGGCCATCGAGCCGCCGTTGCGGGTCATGGCGACCCGTACGTCTGAGGCGGCGCGGTTGCGGTTGTCGGTGAGGCACTCGATCAGCACGGCGACGCCGTTGGGGCCGTAGCCCTCGTACAGGATCGTCTCGTAGTCGGCGCCGCCGGCCTCCAGGCCGGCGCCGCGCTTGACCGCGCTGTCGATGTTCTTGTTGGGAACCGACTGCTTCTTCGCCTTCTGAATGGCGTCGTAGAGGGTCGGGTTGCCCTCCGGGTCGGCGCCGCCCATCCGGGCCGCGACCTCGATGTTCTTGATCAGCTTCGCGAAGAGCTTGCCGCGCTTGGCATCGATCACGGCCTTCTTGTGCTTGGTGGTAGCCCACTTAGAGTGGCCGGACACAGCCTCGCTCCTTCACAGTCCCAACTTCTTCTCGACGCGGAGATCCTACCGTCAGCAACTCACTGTGCTGACCGCACCATCTGTGTGAACAGCGCGTGCACCCGCTGGTCGCCGGTCAGCTCCGGGTGGAAGGCGGTGGCCAGCAGCTGCCCCTGGCGGACCGCCACCGGGTGGCCGTCGTAGGAGGCGAGCGTCTCGGCTGCTGCGCCGGTCGACTCGACCCAGGGGGCGCGGATGAAGACGCCCTCCACCGGGCCTCCGGGGACGGCGGGCATGTCGAGGGCCGCCTCGAACGACTCGTTCTGACGTCCGAACGCGTTACGGCGGACGATCATGTCGATGCCGCCGATGGTCTCCTGCCCGGAGCGGGGGTCGAGAATCTTGTCGGCGAGCATGATCATGCCGGCGCACGATCCGTAGGCCGGCATCCCCTCGGAAACCCTCTCGCGGAGCCGGTCCATCAGACCGAACGTGACGGCGAGCTTGCTGATCGTGGTCGATTCGCCGCCGGGGATGACGAGGCCGTCGACCGCGTCGAGTTCCTCGAGGCGCCTCACCTGTACGGGCTCAGCTCCCGAGGCGCTGAGAGCTGCGAGGTGTTCGCGGACGTCGCCCTGGAGGGCGAGCACGCCGATGGTGGGCACAGACACTGTGCGGTCCTTCGTTGTCGCGGTGCGCTACGCGGGGTGGTGGTGCGGTGGTGGGCGGGCACGCCGTGCTCGTGCCCGCCCACCGGCAGTCAGTGCTTACCAACCGCGGCTGGCGTAGCGCTCCGTCTCCGGGAGGGTGTCGCAGTTGATGCCGACCATGGCCTCACCGAGGCCACGGGAGGCGTCGGCGATGATCTTGGGGTCGTCGTAGAAGGTGGTGGCCTTCACGATGGCCGCGGCGCGCTTGGCCGGGTCGCCCGACTTGAAGATGCCGGAGCCGACGAAGACACCCTCAGCGCCGAGCTGGCGCATCAGCGCCGCGTCCGCCGGGGTGGCCACGCCGCCCGCCGAGAAGAGGACGACCGGCAGCTTGCCCGCCACCGAGACCTCCTTGACCAGCTCGTACGGCGCACGCAGCTCCTTGGCCGCCGCGTAGAGCTCGTTGTCGTCCAGGACGGTCAGCTTGCCGATCTCGTTCTTGATCTGGCGCATGTGCCGGACGGCCTCGACGACGTTGCCGGTGCCGGCCTCGCCCTTGGAGCGGATCATGGCCGCGCCCTCGGCGATCCGGCGCAGGGCCTCGCCCAGGTTGGTGGCGCCGCAGACGAAGGGGGTGGTGAAGGCGAACTTGTCGCTGTGGTTGACCTCGTCGGCCGGGGTGAGGACCTCGGACTCGTCGATGTAGTCGACACCGAGCGCCTGGAGGACCTGGGCCTCCACGAGGTGGCCGATGCGGGACTTGGCCATCACCGGGATCGAGACGGCCTCGATGATGCCCTCGATCATGTCGGGGTCCGACATCCTGGCCACGCCGCCGTCCTTGCGGATGTCGGCGGGCACACGCTCCAGCGCCATGACGGCGACGGCGCCGGAGTCCTCGGCGATCTTCGCCTGCTCCGGCGTGACGACGTCCATGATCACGCCGCCCTTGAGCTGCTCGGCCATGCCCCGCTTGACCCGGGCCGTGCCGGTCTCGGGGCGCTGCTGCGCGGCGGACGCCGCGGTGGACTCAGTGGCGGTGGACGGAGTTGACACGTTCGACCTCGCTGCAGGGGTGGTGTTCGACAGGACTTCTCAGGTCCTCGGCCACCTTCCTCGAACAGGCTTGCCCGCGAAAAGGGCCAATCGCGGGGATGTGGCCTGCATGGCGCCTGCCACTTTCCCGGAGGGCGCCGGACCGTGGCCGTCCACTGGCTGTCGGTGGCTGTCGGTGGCTGCTGGTGGCTGTCGGGCCCGCCTCCGGTCAGCCTCCTGCTGAGTGCCCGCGCTCGGTCAGCACCGGCGGTGGCTCGTCGTCCATCTCGAAGGCCAGCGGCGAGGCGGCGTGCCCGGCCAGCCGGAACCAGCGGACCGTACGGTGCCGGCGCAGCGCCCTCGCCGCCCGTACGGCGTCGTTGTGGAACCGCCGCGCCATCGGCACCCTGCGCACCGCGGCGCTCAGCTCGGCGGCTGTCTCGTGCCCGCCGGGGGCCTGACGTACCGCCTCCAGCTGGGCGGTCTCGGCGAAGACGGCCCGCAGCGCCTGGCTCAGCTCGCTCTCGGCGACCTCGCGCTGCTCCTCCTCGGCCTGCCGTGCGCCGTGCGCCGCCTGGTAGAGCACCATCGAGGCCGCGGGGTCGAGGACGCCCGCCGTGGCGAGCTCCTGCGCGATGGAGGCGCGGCGCAGCAAGGTGGCGTCCAGCGCCGCCTTCGCCGCGTCGATCCGCGCGTGCAGCCGGTCCAGGCGCCCGGCTGTCCAGCTCAGATAGACGCCGACGAGCAGCAGCGCGACGACGATCCAGATGAGGGTGGTGAGGGTCGGCATCTCGGGTCCCGGGTCCTAGGGCTCAGTCCCTGGCGAGGCCGAACCGGGCCCAAAGCCCGGTGCGCTCGTCGGGCGCTACGGAGGCGGCACCGTCCGTGACCGTCTCGTAGACGGCGAGGATGTCGGCGCCGACGGTGGACCAGTCGAACCGCCGTACGTGCCGGGTGCCGCGTTGGCGCAGGTCGGCACGGTGTGCGGGGTCGGCCAGCAGGCGTACGGCAGCGGCGGCCAGCGCGTCGGCCTCCCCCACGGGGAACAGCTCGCCCGCCGCTCCCCCGTCGAGCACCTGCTCGAAGGCGTCCAGGTCGCTGGCGAGCACCGGAGCGCCGGCGGACATGGCCTCCACCAGGATGATCCCGAAGGACTCGCCGCCCGTGTTGGGCGCCACGTACAGGTCGACGCTGCGCAGCAGCCTGGCCTTGTCCTCGTCGCTGACCATGCCGAGGAACTCGACGCTGTCCCGCATGGCGGGCGGCAGCTGGGCCACCGCCTCCTGTTCGTCCCCTCGTCCGGCGACCAGCAGCCGGGTGCCGGGGGCCGCCTCCAGGATCGCGGGCAGCGCCTTCATCAGCACCGGCAGGCCCTTGCGGGGCTCGTCGATCCGGCCGATGAAGCCGATCGTGTGCCCGTCGGGACCGCCCTGCCACTCGGGTTCGGGGTCGGCGTCGGCGAAGAAGCCGACATCGACGCCGTTGGGGATGGTGACGGCGTCGCCGCCCAGGTGTTCGACCAGGGTGCGGCGCGCGTACTCGCTCACCGCGATCCGGGCGCTGATCTTCTCCAGCGCCGGCTGGAGGATCGGGTACGCCGCGATCATCGCCCTGGAGCGCGGGTTGGAGGTGTGGAACGTGGCGACGATGGGGCCCTGCGCCGCCCAGCACGCCAGCAGCGCCAGCGACGGCGTGGCCGGCTCGTGGATGTGCAGCACGTCGAAGTCGCCCTCGTGCACCCAGCGGCGCACCCGCGCTGCGGACAGAAAGCCGAAGTTCAGCCGTGCCACCGAGCCGTTGTACGGCACGGGCACGGCCCGCCCCGCCGAGACGACGTAGGAGGGCAGCGGGGTCTCGTCGTCCGACGGCGCGAGCACGGACACCTGGTGACCCAGCCCGATCAGATGCTCGGCCAGGTCGCGGACGTGGAACTGGACACCGCCGGGCACGTCCCACGAGTAGGGACAGACGACACCGATCCTCATCCGCTCCCCCGCTCGCGCACCTGAGGCGCCTTCCCCCGGCCCTCCGGCGCCTTCCCCGGTGCGGCTTCCAGGTCGGCGAGCCAGAAGCGCTGCAGCATGTGCCAGTCCTGCGGATGCTCGGCGATACCCGCGGCGAAGGTGTCGGCGAGGGTCTGCGTCATGGCCGCGACCCGCTCCCTGCGCCCCTCGATGTCCGGCACCGGAATCGGCTCGTGGACCCTGGCCTTCATCCGCGGCGGAGCCTCGTACCACAGCGTCACCGGCATCAGCAGCGCGCCGGTCTGCTGGGCCAGCAGTGCGGGCCCGGCGGGCATCCGGGTGGCCTCGCCGAAGAACTTGACCTCGATCCCGCTGGCCGACAGGTCACGGTCGGCGACCAGGCAGACCAGTCCGCCCGCGCGCAGCCTGCGCGCCAGGGTGCCGAAGGCGGAGGCGCCGCCGTGCGGCAGCACCTCCATCCCGAGGCTCTCGCGGTAGGCGACGAACCGGTCGTAGAGGCTCTCCGGCTCGAGGCGCTCGGCGACGGTGGTGAAGGGCCTGCTGGTCGCGGTCACCACCCAGGCACCGGCCAGGTCCCAGTTGCCCATGTGCGGCAGGGCGAGTATCACGCCGCGCCCGGAGGCGAGGCCCTCGGTGAGACGGTCGGCGTTCTCGACGTCGACGCTGTCGAGGATGTGCCGCTCGCTGTAGGCGGGCAGCCGGAAGGACTCCATCCAGTAGCGCAGGTAGGAGCGCATCCCCGCGCGCGAGAGCTGCCGCAGACGGGCCGGGGAGGCGTCCGGCACCACCCGGGCGAGGTTGGTCTCCAGGCGCGTGACGCCCTTGCCGCGGCGCCGCCACACCGTATCGGCGAGCCGACGGCCCAGCACCGCGGCAGCCGGCTCGGGCAGCCGCTTGACCCCGGCCCAGCCCAGCCCGTAGAGCGAGTCGGTGAGCCGGTCCCGCAGCGCGCTCAAGCGGTCCTCCCCTTCTCCTCCGCCTCGCCGGCGGCCTCCGTCTCCCCCGCGGCCCGCTGCCCTTCGCCGGCGGCCTGCCGCTCCTCCGCCTCGGCCACCTCGGCGGCCTCACGGCGTACCGTCACCACCCGCTGACCGAGGGTGACGGCGCTGCCGACAGCGACCACCCACAGGGCGATCGGCAGCAGTACCCCGATGTGGGGGACGCCGAAGGTGGCCTCGAAGCCTGAGAAGCCCGCGAGCACCAGGGTGATCACCAGCCGCTCGGACCGCTCCACCAGCCCGTTCACATTCACCGGCAGCCCGATGCTCTCGCCGCGCGCCTTGGTGTACGAGACGACCTGCCCGCTGGAGAGGCAGAACAGCGTCACCGCGCACAGCACCAAATCATCGCCCCGGCCCGCGTACCACATGGCGATCCCGCCGAAGACGGCCGCGTCGGCCACCCGGTCGAGCGTGGAGTCCAGGAAGGCACCCCACCGGCTGGAGCGGCCCAGCTGCCGCGCCATATTGCCGTCCACCATGTCCGAGAAGACGAACAGCGTGATGACGACGGTGCCCCAGAAGAACTCCCCGACGGGGTAGAAGATCAACGCTCCCGCCGCCACTCCGACGGTGCCGACCAGGGTGACGGCATCGGGGCTCACGCCCCGGCGCAGCAGCAGCGCGGCAAACGGGGTGAGGACACGCGTGAAGAAAGCACGCGCGTACTTGTTCAGCATGACCGTCCCTGGTACGTCGAGGGCGAGCCGGATGACGGTGTGGCCACCGGGTGGCCCATCGTAGTCACGCCGTGGAAGCACACGGTGCACACGGTCGGGTATGCGGCGGCGCGCACGGCCGGGCAGTGCGCCGTCGGTCGCGGTCCCACGTATGGACGGCTGTCGGCAGCGGTGCAAAGCTCGAAGGAACGGTGGTCTTCGCGACCGCTCGGCCCCTTCAGCGTGCTCCAGCAGGTGACGACCGGAAGGCGGGACACATGGCCGACAAAGCGAACGCACACCCCGGAGCCGCCGGCAGGGCAGCGGCGGCCGACCACCCCGCCGCCATACGGAACGTGGTGCTGGTCGGCCACAGCCAGTCAGGCAAGACGTCTCTGATCGAATCCCTCGCACTCGCCTCGGGCGCGATCAACCGGCCCGGCAAGGTGGAGGACGGCACATCGCTGTCCGACTACGACGAGATCGAGCACCGGCAGCAGCGCTCGGTCCAGCTCTCCCTGGTACCCGTCACCTGGAACGGCATCCGGATCAACCTTCTGGACACCCCCGGTTACGCGGACTTCGTCGGCGAGCTGCGGGCCGGACTGCGCGCGGCGGACGCCGCCCTGTTCGTCGTCTCCGGCGCCGACGGCGTGGACGGAGCGACCCGCCTGGTCTGGCAGGAGTGCGCAGCCGTCGGCATGCCCCGCGCGATCGTCCTCACCCACCTCGACGCCGCCCGCGCCGACTTCGACGAGATGACGGCCGTCTGCCAGGAGGTGCTGGGCGGCGACGACCCCGACGCCGTCATCCCGCTCTACCTGCCGGCCCTGGGCGAACGCCGCTCGGACGGCACGGCCCCGGTCACCGGGCTGATCGGGCTGCTCACCCGGAAGCTGTTCGACTACGGCAGCGGACAGCGCACCGAACGCGACCCGGACGAGGGACACCTGCCGCTGGTCGCTGAGGCCAGGAACCGGCTGATCGAGGGCATCATCGCGCAGAGCGAGGACGAGTCGCTGATGGACCGCTACCTCGGCGGCGAGGACTGCGACGTCAAGACGCTCATCGAGGATCTGGAGAAGGCCGTGGCCCGCGGCACCTTCCACCCCGTTCTGGCCGCGGCGCCCGCCGCCGAGGGCGCCAAAGCCGGCCTGGGCACCGTCGAGCTGCTGGAGCTGATCACCGGCGGCTTCCCCACCCCCGAGGAACACGGCATCCCCGCTGTCACCACCCCGGACGGCAAACCCCGCCCGGCGCTCAGCTGCGACCCGGCGGGCCCGCTCGCCGCCGAGGTCGTCAAGACCTCCTCCGACCCCTACGTCGGCCGGATCTCCCTGGTACGCGTCTTCTCCGGCACCCTGCGCCCCGACGAGACCGTGCACGTCTCCGGACACGGCCTGGCGGACCGGGGCCACGAGGATCACGACGTGGACGAGCGGATCGGCGCACTGTCCGCGCCCTTCGGCAAACAGCAGCGCTCCCTGGACGCCGCCATCGCGGGCGACCTGGCCTGCGTGGCCAAGCTCGGCCGCGCCGAGACCGGCGACACCCTCTCGGCCAAGGACGACCCGCTGCTGATGGCCCCCTGGGTGATGCCCGACCCGCTGCTGCCCGTCGCCATCGAGGCGCACAGCAAGGCCGACGAGGACAAGCTCTCGCAGGGGCTCGCCCGGCTGGTGGCCGAGGACCCGACGATGCGGCTGGAGCAGAACCCCGACACCCACCAGCTCGTCCTGTGGTGCATGGGCGAAGCACACCGGGACGTCGCCCTGGAGCGGCTGCGGTCCCGCTACGGGGTGCAGGTCGACACCGTCGAGCACAAGGTCTCGCTGCGCGAGACCTTCGCCTCACCCGCCAACGGGCGCGGACGGCACGTCAAACAGTCCGGTGGGCACGGGCAGTACGCCATCTGCGACATCACCGTCGAGCCCCTGCCGGGCGGCTCCGGCATCGAATTCGTCGACAAGGTGGTGGGCGGCGCGGTACCCCGCCAGTTCATCCCTTCGGTGGAGAAGGGCGTCCGGGCCCAGGCCGCCAAGGGCGTGGCCGCCGGCTACCCGCTCGTGGACGTACGGGTCACCCTCGTCGACGGCAAGGCGCACTCCGTCGACTCCTCCGACGCGGCCTTCCAGACGGCCGGTGCGCTTGCGCTGCGCGAGTGCGCGGCACAGGCGAAGATCCACCTGCTGGAACCGGTCGCCGAGGTCGAGGTCATGGTCCCGGACGACTACGTGGGCGCCGTGATGAGCGACCTGTCCTCCCGGCGCGGCCGGGTGCTGGGCACCGAACAGGCCGGAGGCGGCAGCACCTTGGTCCGCGCCTCGGTGCCGGAGATCGAGATCAGCCGGTACGCGATCGATCTGCGGTCGATGTCGCACGGCACCGGGCGCTTCGCGCGTGCGTACGCCCAACACGAGCCGATGCCGCAACAGCAGGCGGCCCGCATCCTGGAGTCCGCGGACTGAGCGTGCCCCGCATGGGAGCTGCGCCCCCGTAAGGGGCGCGGGGAACTGCTCCCCCCGGACTCCGTCCGGGAGGTGCCCCCACAACCACAACGCCTCCGCAGACGGGGGGGCGACGGACAGGGGCAGACGCATCCCCTCCCCTGAGGCAAGATGTGTGCGGACCACGGCAGTTGGGAAGCCGTCTGTCGTGGTCGGCCAGAGCAACACGGCGGAGTGGGGGCCCAGTGGCCGGATTCGACGATCTCAGCAGCCATCCGGACGTGGCGGCGGAGTTCACACCAGGTGCCCAGGTACCCATCTCCGGGTCGGGCGGCCAGACGGCGGCGACGCAGGCGCTGGCCTCCGCCGCCTACCGTGACGACGAGGTCGAGAAGCTCATCGCGGCCAACCCCGAGGCGAGCTTCAAGAAGCCGCGGCTCTCGCTGTTCGAACCCAACCTCGGTGAGGCGTTCTCCCGGGCCGTACAGACCCGGCTGCTCGGTGGTGCACGCAAGCCGCTCATCCAGTCCTTCGGTATCGAGCCGCAGACCGTGGTCGAGCACTGCCTGGCCGCCACCCGGGTACGCAAACAGCGCGACGCGCGGCTGACCTTGGTGATGACGCTGTTCGGCCTGCTGTTCCTGCCCGGCGTGCTGCTGTGGCTGCTCGCCTTCCAACTGCGCCGTATGATCGCCGGGTCGAAGGACAAACGCGCCGGGGCCATCGGCATGGTGGTGCTGGTCGCCGTCGGCGCGCTGGTCGTCCTCTTCGCGATCAAACTCCCGGTCAGCGGCTTCTGGGGGATGTACCTGAGGGCCATGCTGGTCGCGCCGATCATCGGCGGAGTGTGGGCCAAACAGATCTGCGAGCGGTACGCCAAGGACCTGCGCGGACGTTGGGAGAGCCTGCTGGGCGGCGCGGGGGTCGGCGCCAAGATCCCCGAGGCGGTGCCCCAGGACCCGGGCGACGCGGGCGCCGAACGCATCCGGCTCGGCCTGGCCAAGGTCGCCGCCGAACAGGCCAGCAACCTCATCTACTACGCAGGGCCCAAGGGGATACTCGGCATGGGCACCCGCTGGGGAAGCTGGCAGCTCGCCGAGGAGCTGTCCCCCGCACGCGAGGGCGAGGACATCCACCCGTTCCGCAGCTGGGACGTCATCCGTGCCATCCACGACCAGCTCCGCATGCTGGAGCGCGGCCCCCTGCACACCGGCGGCTTCCCCACCCCCTCGATACGGCACTGGATCGTCTCTCCCATCGCGGAGGGCGCCAAGGAGGTCAAGCGCCCGGACGGCCAGGAGGTCGAGGGCTACCGCATCAAGGACTTCGAGATACAGCGCATCTGCAACGAGCAGCAGTTCGGCGCCGGCAACCGGCACTATCTGGGCGTCCAGTTCGTGCTCTGGGACGGCCAGTTGGTGATCAGCCTGCTGATCAGCGTCACCGTGCTGCACCACACGCTGCGCATCGAGGTCACCGGCCACGCCCTCGGCCCGGTCGACGGCCTGTTCACCAGCGGTCCGAAGGCCAAGACCAAGGAGGTCGCCAAGAGTGTCAAGTTCTGGGAGACGCGCACGGTCAAGCTGCCGCTGGTGGAGACCAAGGAGGTCGTACGCCTCGCCGCGCGCGCCCCGCTGACCTGGTTCCCTCCGGTGCTGGACTTTCTCGGCGGCAAGCTCAGCCTGCCCGAGCCCTTCGGCCTGCGGCACGCCTGGGCCAAGAAGCCCTGGCGCCACCGGTTCATGGCCGACGACGCGATGCGCGCGGCGACCCCGGTGCTGCGGGTGGTGCACGCGGCGGCCATCAAGGTGCTGGAGGAGAACGGCTGCAACGTCGAGAAGTTCGGCAGCCGCTCGCTCAACCTCAGCGCCGCGGTCCAGGACGCCAAGCCGTTCAAGGCGGACGTCTACGACGCGTGAGGGGTCACGCTGGAGGGGTCACCACGCCTCGGCCAGCATCGCCCGGGTGTCCGCCAGCAGCTGGGGCAGCACCCGGGTGTGGCCGACGACGGGCATGAAGTTGCTGTCCCCGCCCCAGCGCGGCACCACGTGCTGGTGCAGATGCGCGGCGATACCGGCGCCCGCGACCGCGCCTTGGTTCATGCCGAGATTGAAGCCGTGCGCTCCTGAGACGCGGCGCAGCACCGTCATCGCCCGCTTGGTGTACGCCGCCATCTCGGCGGTCTCGCCCTCGTCGGTCTCGGTGTAGTCCGCGATGTGCCGGAAGGGGACGATCAGCAGGTGCCCCCCGGCGTAGGGGTACAGGTTGAGCACGGCGTAGACGTGCTCACCCCGGGAGACGATCAGCCCGTCCTCGTCGGACTTCTCCGGGATGGCGCAGAACGGGCAGCCCTCGTCGGCACCGGGACCGGTCGGCTTGTTCTCGCCCTGGATGTACGCCATCCGGTGGGGCGTCCACAGACGCTGGAACGCGTCCGGCGTCCCCACTCCGATCTGCTGCTCCGGCTCACTCGTCATGTCCGCCAGCTTATGCGCCGGACGGCTTCGGGGACGAGGAGGGGCGGCCCCGCACCGGGACCGCCCCTCGCTCGCCTGTGACCGTGTGCTCACACCTGGATACGGCGCTCCACCGCGTCGGCGATCTCGGCCAGGGCCTGGTCGCGCGGAATGCCGTTCTTCTGCGAGCCGTCCCGGTACCGGAAGGAGACGGCGCCGCTGGCGATGTCCTCGTCACCCGCGATGACCATGAACGGCACCTTGGCTTTCTGGGCGTTCCTGATCTTCTTCTGCATCCGGTCCGACGACGAGTCCACCTCCATCCGCAGCCCCTTGGCCTTCGCCGCGGCGGCGAACTCCGTCAGATACGGCACATGGTCGTCGCCGATCGGGATGCCGACCGCCTGCACCGGCGCCAGCCACGCGGGGAAGGCGCCCGCGTAGTGCTCCAGCAGGACGGCGAAGAACCGCTCGATGGAGCCGAACAGCGCGCGGTGGATCATCACCGGCTGCTGGCGGGAGCCGTCGGCCGCGGTGTACTCCAGCTCGAAGCGGGCGGGCTGCTGGAAGTCGACCTGGATGGTGGACATCTGCCAGGTACGGCCGATGGCGTCGCGGGCCTGCACGGAGATCTTCGGCCCGTAGAAGGCGGCACCGCCGGGGTCCATGACCAGCTCCAGGCCCTGCTTGCCCGCTGCCTGCCGCAGCGCCTCGGTGGCCTCTTCCCACTCCTCGTCGGTGCCCAGGAACTTGTCCGACTCGGGGTCGCGGGTCGACAGCTCCAGATAGAAGTCGGACAGGCCGTAGTCGCGGAGCAGGTTGAGGACGAAGGTGAGCAGGTTGTCCAGCTCGTCCGGCATCTGCTCCTTGGTGCAGTAGATGTGCGAGTCGTCCTGGGTGAAGCCGCGGGCGCGGGTGAGCCCATGGACGACGCCGGACTTCTCGTACCGGTAGACGGTGCCGAACTCGAACAGCCGCATCGGCAGTTCCCGGTAGGAGCGTCCTCGCGCCCGGAAGATCAGGTTGTGCATCGGGCAGTTCATCGCCTTGAGGCGGTAGTTCTGCTCGTCGAACTCCAGCGGCGGGAACATGCCGTCCGCGTAGTGCGGCAGGTGTCCGGAGATCTCGAAGAGCCGCTCCTTGGTGATGTGCGGCGTATTGACGAACTCGTACCCGGACTCCTCGTGCCGCCGGCGCGAGTAGTCCTCCATCACCTTGCGGACGACCCCGCCCTTGGGGTGGAAGACGGCAAGTCCGCTGCCCAGCTCCTCGGGGATGGAGAAGAGGTCCAGCTCGGTGCCCAGCTTGCGGTGGTCGCGCTTCTCGGCCTCGGCCAGGAACTCCAGGTACTGCTTGAGCTCGTCCTTGCTGGGCCACGCGGTGCCGTAGATCCGCTGGAGCTGCGGGTTCTTCTCGCTGCCGCGCCAGTACGCGGCGGCCGACCGCATCAGCTTGAAGGCGGGGATCAGCCGGGTGGAGGGCAGGTGCGGGCCCCGGCACAGGTCCTTCCAGCACAGCTCGCCGCTCTTGGCGTCGAGGTTGTCGTAGATCGTCAGCTCACCGGAGCCGACCTCGGCGGAGGCGCCCTCGGCGGCGCCTGCCGCGTTGCCCTTGAGGCCGATCAGCTCCAGCTTGTACGGCTCGTCCGCCAGCTCCTCGCGGGCCGCCTCGTCGGTGGTGACGCGGCGGGAGAAGCGCTGCCCCTGCTTCTGGATCTGCTGCATCTTCTTCTCGATGCGCTTGAGATCGTCCGGTGTGAAGGGCTCCGCGACGTCGAAGTCGTAGTAGAAGCCGTCCTTGACGGGCGGGCCGATGCCGAGCTTGGCCTCGGGGAAGAGCTCCTGGACCGCCTGGGCCAGGACGTGCGCGGTGGAGTGGCGCAGGATGTTCAGACCGTCGTCGCTGGTGACCTCGACGGGCTCGACCTCGTCGCCGTCGGCCAGCGGGTGGGTGAGGTCCTTCAGCTCGCCGCCGACGCGTGCGGCCACGACGGAGCGCTCGCCCTCGAAGAGCGCAGCGGCCGTAGTGCCCGTCGTCACCACGCGCTCTTCCCGCTCGGAATCGCGTTGGATGGTCACACGGACATCTGACACCGGTCTCTCCTGACTCTCACCTGGGACGCGTGGCCGTCGCCACGCCGTGAGCGCGGGCATACGCCGCGCCGTCGAATCGTACCGAGCCGAGCAGCCCGACCGCGAAACGGTAACGGCGCCCAGGACGCGACCGGCCGCCCGGGGCGAGGGCGCGGGTGGGCGCGTGGCTCCGGCCGACCCCGTTCATCCGTGCATGCCCCGCTCGAAGTCGTCGAGGCCGTTGTGCAGCCGCTTCAGCAGCCGCTCCCTGGCCTGGTCCGGCACCGGGACGGGCGCGATGTCGTGACAGCCGCTGAGCCGCCGGAAGCCGCCTCTGCTCTCCAGCAGCCCCGCGATCCGCAGCGGCAGTCCAGCCAGGTGGGCGTGGACGGCGCGGCGGTAGCCCTCCTCGTCCAGCCGGGCCCGCACCTGGGTCACCTCGGCGCCCGCGAGCACGTCCAGCCGTACCGATCCCGGGCCGTCGGTCCGCGCGCGGCGCAGCCGTACGACGGTGCCCGTCACCCGGACCGGGACGGACGGCTCGGCGCTTTCGTAGTGCCGCCCGGCCAGCTCCAGCGCCGCCAGGTCACCGGGGGTGAAGACCACGGGCAGCGGCCGCTGGGGGCAGCCCTGCGGCGTTCCGGCCGTCCGCGACCAGCCGAGGGTGATCCGCACGCCTTCGGTTCCGCGCACCAACTGGCAGAGGGATTCGGTGAGTTCTGCGCAGCAGCCGTCGGCGACAGCGGCGTCGAAGTGCTCGGTGGCGCCGGTGGCGCGGTAGCGGCAGACGGCGTCGGCGGCCGCCCGCAGGGCGCGGCTCAGCACGGCGAGTTCCCGGTTGCCGCGCTGAGCCTCCGGTGGGACGCGGGCGCTCAGCAGACGGCCGGCGCCGCCCTCCTCCGCGCTTTCGGCGTAGCGCACGCGTTCGGCGAAGGCGTCGGCCCGGTGTTCGCCACGTGCCCCGTGGAATCCGGTGCTGCGCTGGGCCGCCAGGGCAGCGGCGCGCAGCATCGCGCGGGCGGCCGTGCTCAGCTTCTGCCGGGCACGCCAGGTGGCTGCCGTGTTGCTCGCGGGCAGTTCGCGTCTCCAGTGGATCTCATCGTCGTCGGCGGCGACTCGCATCACGCTCTCCGTGTCCCGGCCACTCCCCTCCTACTCCTGACCACGGATCGGTGCCGCAAACGGCCGCCCGGGGACACGGAAATACCGGAGATCACACGGAAATCAGGGAAACGGAAAAGAGGCCGTCCCGCCTGCTGGCGGTCCGGCCTCTGTTGCTCTCAGCTGAACACGGGGTGGGCGATACTGGGTTCGAACCAGTGACCTCTTCGGTGTGAACGAAGCGCTCTCCCACTGAGCTAATCGCCCCGGGTGTTCCGCCGTCGGTGCGGCGGCACGGGCAGAACAATACAGTGCGTCTCACTCTTCATCCAAACCCCTTTCCAGCAGGGCCCGCAGACCGCGATGTCCGCTGCGCATCATCAGCTTGTGGTTGGCGATGAACAGGGGGCGGCCCGGTATGGCGAGCAGCCGCAGCAGTGGCTTGTTGACCTCCACGTCCTGCTCGAAGAGGGCGACCGCTCCGGCGCCTGTGGGGCGTATGGTCCAGCGGGCCCAGCCGTCCATGTCGCCGCTCATACCGATCTGGAGAACCCCGGCCGCCGGGTCGCGGCGTGACAGGCGTAGCGCCACGGAGAGTTCGTACGGCAGCACGGACCGGATGCGCAGGGTTCCGGTTTCGGTGCCGGTCCTGCCGAGGCGGCGCACCTGGGGCCACCACTCGGGATAGCTCTCGGCACGCTCCAGTACGGCGAAGACGCGCGTCGGTGGAGCCAGGACCTGCCATGCCGTACGGAAGGTGTAGTGGTTCCGGCCGCCGCCTGCGCCCATGAGCTCCCCCTCCCGGCAACGCACCGGGGCCCGGAAGCTGGTCGCTTCCGGGCCCCGGTGCGCAGTGTGGGCGATACTGGGTTCGAACCAGTGACCTCTTCGGTGTGAACGAAGCGCTCTCCCACTGAGCTAATCGCCCGCTGGCGCGCACAACATTACCGCATGTCAGCGGGTGCTCATGACCATCAGCGGGACCGCTGTCCGGCGCGCTGGGCGATCTTGCGCTCCTTGCGTGCCGCCCGGCGCTCCTTCATCCACTGGGTGCCTTCCCGGTACTTGCGCTTGGTCCACCGCAGGACGTGCTGTGCCCAGACGAACTCGGTCGCCCACACGGCCATCCCACCGAAGATCACCAGCCAGCCCGGGCCCGGCAGGGGCAGCATGATCACGCCACCGGTCACGATCGCCAGGCCGACGATGAAGATCCCGACCCGCCAGCTCATGTGCAGTGGCCGGGAGGCCCGCACGAACTTCGGCGCACGGGAGCCGAGAGGCTTCTCCTCCCGGATATCACACGGCATCGCGTCACTCTCCGCAGTCATGAGGGACAAGGTACCCGACGCCTTCCGGTCGGACCGGTTTCACTGGAATGGCCGCACTCCTCAAACCTACAAGAGCCGTACGAAGGATTCGATTCCGTACAAATCGGTCAGAGGGGTTTACAACCGGCGCGTAGGTGGCATGTCGATTTCGCCGACGTGCGAATCCCCGAGCGCACACTGAGCGAAAGGCCCTGGCGCTTATGAACACAACGGTGAGCTGTGAGCTGCACCTGCGCCTCGTTGTTTCGAGCGAGTCCTCACTGCCTGTACCAGCGGGCCTGCGGTACGACACGGCGGACCCCTACGCCGTGCACGCCACTTTCCACACCGGTGCCGAGGAGACCGTGGAGTGGGTCTTCGCCCGCGATCTCCTGGCCGAGGGCCTGCACAGGCCCACAGGCACCGGGGACGTCCGAGTCTGGCCGTCCCGCAGCCACGGCCAGTCCGTGGCATGCATCGCCCTCAGCTCCCCGGAGGGCGAGGCCCTGCTCGAGGCCCCGGCGCGGGCACTGGAATCCTTCCTCAAGCGGACCGACGCGGCCGTGCCGCCCGGTACCGAGCACCGCCACTTCGACCTCGACACCGAGCTCTCGCACATCCTCGCCGAGAGCTGAGACCGCCGGTCACCGCGGCCGTCCGACTCGGGGCGACGGCCGACGGTCCCGGCAGCCGTGTGCCACGGCACCACTTCGTGTAACGGCACACTGCGACGCCGCCGCCGCGTGACTCCACGTGGCGGCGGCGTCGCTGCGTTCGGCCACCGATCCGTCACCGTCCGGAAACGACCGGCCCCCGATCGGCGGGCAGCGACTAGGCTTCCGCATCAGGCCGGAGATGTTCCCGGACACGGCAGGAGCGGCCCGTGCAGATCAACCACGACACCCGGTGTGCGCTCGACCAGGCGGTCGAGCTGCTCAACACCATGGCGGACGGCGACACCCCCGACACGCTGGTGTCCGTGGCGGATCTGCGTGCCTACGTCCAGCAGAACGACGTCAGCGGCGTCGGCGACCTCACCGAGGACGACCTGCGGGCCGTACGCGAGGTACGGGACCGCTTCGCTCAGGTGTTCGCGGCGGAGGACTCGCGCACGGCCGCCGGGCTGATCAACGCGCTGGTCGCGGAGGCCGGAACGACACCGCAGCTCACCGACCACGACGGCTACGACTGGCACGTCCACTACTTCGCCCCGGACGCCTCCCTCGCCCAGCATCTGGCGGCCGACTGCGGCATGGCGCTGGCGTTCGTCCTCGTCTCCGGGGAGCGAGACCGGCTGCGTCGCTGTTCGGCACCGGACTGCCGGCGCGCTTTCATCGACCTGTCCCGCAACCGCTCCCGGCGCTACTGCGACAGCCGCACCTGCGGCAACCGCCTCCATGTGGCCGCCTACCGCGCACGCCGCCGGGAGTCGGCCGAGGCCGGCTCCAGCAGCTGAGGCGGAGCGTTCACAGCAGCAGCAGGTCGTGTGCCCCGGCCGCGCCGAGCAGTACCGCGATCACGGCGAGGAACAGCATCAGCGGCGGCTGGGAGAGTGCGTAGAGGCATCCCTTGGGCTCGGAGGGCGGCAGCTCGTCGAGCTCGATCGTGGAGTTCGGCGTCGTGTCCATCTCGCCGCGATCATGTCGCAGCCCCCGCAACCCCGCCCGACCGCGCACCCCCATTACCGGTGGTTTCCCGGTAAAAGTCCCCTATTGTCCCGACCCGTCTGCTAGGGGGGCCGACGTGCCCCTCAGGGCACGGGGAGAGCGTCAGATCCCGTGCTTCTTGAGGATCGCTTCGATGTCGGAGAAGTCCTCACCGGGGTCGGCGGACTTGCCCTTGCCGGGCTTGGCCTTCTCCGTCGTGGCCTTCTGCGTCTTGGACTTCTCGGTCCTGGCCTTCTCGGTCCTGGGCTTCGGCTGGGTCGCTGGCGGTGAGGCGGCTCCGAGCGCGGGGGCAGCAGCGGCGGGTTCCGCGGCTCGGCTCCCACGGGCGGGCCGCGCCGCGGTACGCGCGGCTGCGGCGCGGCCGATGATCCACAGCACGACGGCGCAGGCCAGCACGGCGAAACCGCCCCACACGGTGGGCTTGAGCACCAGGTCGGCCGCCCAGCTCCCGAACGCCCTGCCGATCTTGCCGCCGAGGCCGACCAGCCCCGACATCGCCAGCCCGACCGGCACCAGCGCGACGGCGGCGATACGCGTCGCGGCGGCGAAGCGGCGGCGCCACGCCGTCAGAAAGGCGACGGCCAGGCCCGCGGCGGAGAGCGCGGCGCAGACGGTGGTGGTGAGCATGTCTCCATCGTCGCACCGGCCGGGCGGTGACCGCCACGGTCGGGCACGGGGATCAGGGACATCTCGGGGTAGGTACCCTCCGGGGGGCTGAGAGACTGTGACCATGGACAACTCCACCGACTCCGGCACCACCCTCCCCCAGCCTTCGACCGGGGGGTACCCCCACGCCCGCGCCTCCCTCGACGTGTGGTGCGACCTCCAGTGCCCGGACTGCCACCGGGCCCAGGCCGATCTGCGGGCCCTGCGCGAGCGGTACGGCGACGCGCTGGAGATCCGGCTGCGGCACTTCCCGCTGGAGAAGAACAAGCACGCCTACGCCGCGGCACAGGCATTCGAGGAGGCGTACGAGCAGGGCAAGGGCGAGGAGTACGCCGGGGCGGTGCTGGAGCGCACCAAGGAGCTGTCCGAGCAGGGCGAGGAACTGCTGGCCCAGGTGGCGGGCGAGCTGGGCCTGGATGCCGAGGAGGTCTCCTCGGCGCTGATCGACGGCCGGCATCTGCTGGTGGTGGACGCCGATCAGGCCGAGGGCAAGGCGCTCGGGGTGACGGGCACGCCGACGTACGTCATCGACGGGCAGCGGCTGGACGGCGGCAAGAGCCAGGAAGGGCTGCGGGAGCGCATCGAGGAGATCGCCGACCGGCTGCTCGGCCGCTGACCCGGCGGCCGGACGACCACAGCGGCCCGTTGAGTTGGCGGCTACAGCGCGGCTACAGCAGCGTCTTGACGTAGCAGCCCTCCACCGGGCGGAAGCCCAGCGAGGTGTAGAGCCGCCGCGCTGCCGTGTTCCCGGCGAAGACGTTGAGCCCGAGCCGCCGGGCCTCCACGTCCAGACAGACCTGCTCGGCAGCCAGCATCAGCGAGCGCCCATGGCCCTCCCCGCGCCGCTCGGGCGCCACGTTGATGTCGTACACCCAGGCGTCCACGTCGGTGCGGGGCAGCCCGGTGAAGCCCAGCCAGACGGACCCGACGTCGGTGCCGTCGCAGGTGAGGACCCGGAGCGCGGCGCCCGGTGAGGCGGCGCCGTCCGGCAGTTGGGTACGCCGGACTGCCGTCGACCTGGCCGCAGCCTGTCGGGGGGTGAAGCCGCGGGCGACCAGGCCCTCGCTGAAGGTGGCGGCTCCCGCCTCCCACCAGGCGTCGAACTCGCCCTCCGGCAACGGCCGGACGGTGCTGCCGGGCGGCAGTCGGGGCCGCTCGTCGAGCTGCTTGACCATGTGGCGGCTGTGCTCGGTGTAGCCCAGCACGCCCAGCAGGCGCACGCCCGCGGATATCGCCTCTGCGGCACCGTCGGTGTCTTCCCCGAGGCCGTCGAGCCGGACGTTCGCCTCCACCTGGGTGCAGCCCCAGCCCCGCAGCGCCTCCTCGGCGGCCAGCGCGGCGACGGTTCCGCGCCCCCGGCGCCGTTCGCCCTCCTCGATGAACAGCCGCTCGAGCCGTCCCAGCGCCGGACCGTCGCCGGGCGGGCCCAGGAGGGTGACGGAACCCACCGGGCGGGAATTGACGCATACCTCGTACGCGCGCGAGCGTCTGCCCTCGGCGGTGCGGCTCTCGGGACCGGCGGGGCGAAGAGTGGTCGTCACAGTCCGGTTCTACCCGGCGGGTGTGGCCGCCACCACCGGTTCACGGATCGACATCCGCCGCTTCACGGGTCGACGTCGGCCGCCGAACGCTCGTCGAAGACACGCATCGCCTTGGCGGTCACCGGTCCCGGTGCGCCGGGCAGGGTGCGTCCATCCAGCCGCGCCACGGCCTGGACGTCGCGCAGGCTGGAGGTCACGAAGATCTCCTCGGCGCGCTCCAGCGCCTCCATCGGCAGCTCGGTCTCACGGGCCCCCGTCCATTCGAGGACCAGGGCCCGGGTGATGCCAGCCAGGCAGCCGGAGGACAGCGGCGGTGTGTGCAGCTCGCCGTCGAGGACGACGAAGACATTGGTGCCGGTGCCCTCGCACAGCAGACCGTGGGTGTTGGGGAAGAGGGCCTCGGTGGCGGCCTGTTGGCGGGCGCGGGCGAGGGCGACGACGTTCTCCGCGTACGAGGTGGTCTTCAGCCCGGCGATGGCGCCGCGCTCGTTGCGGGTCCAGGGGACGGTGACGACGGAGGTGGTGTCCGGCCTGCGGGTCGCCTCGCCCACGGCGACGACCAGGGTGGGCGTCGCCTCACCGCGGTCGGAGCCGAGCGGCGAGAGACCGCCGGTATAGGTGATCCGCAGCCTGCCGTACGGCATGGGGTTCGCGGCGACGACGGCCTCGCAGGCCCGCCGTACCTCGTCCAGGTCGGGCTCGGGAAGGCCGAGGCCGCGCGCCGAGGAGGTGAGCCGGTGCAGGTGGCGGGTGAGCGCGAACGGGGTGCCGTTCGTGGTCTTGACGGTCTCGAAGACGCCGTCGCCGACCGTCAGCCCGTGGTCGAGCACGGAGACGTTCGCGCTGTGCGCGTCCCGCAGTCCGCCGTCAAGCCAGATCTTCACTGTTCACCTCAGGGAGCCTCGAGGAGCCGCTGTGTCACGGTCGTCGTACTCCCCCGACGCTACCGCGAGCAGCCGGGAAGCCTTCAGCTCGGTCTCCCGCCACTCCTGCTCCGGGTCGGAGTCCCAGATGATGCCCGCGCCGGCGCCGAAGCGCAGCAGCGGGCGCGGGTGGTCGCGCTCGATCCAGAAGGTGCGGATGCCGACGGCGAGCTCGCCCACGCCCCGGTCGGCGTCGACCCAGCCGATGCCCCCGGTGTACGGGCCGCGCGGCACCGTCTCCAGCTCGTCGATCAGCCGCAGGGCGCTGGATTTGGGTGCCCCGGTGATCGAGCCCGGCGGGAAGGTGCCCTCCAGCAGCCTGGCCCACACCCCGGAGCCGGGGTCCACAGAACCGGGACCCGCACTCCCGGGGTCCTCGGCCCCTGCGACGGCGGGCCCGGCGGTGTCCGGCAACTCACCGCGGACCGTGGAGACCAGGTGGACCAGCCCCCGGTAGGGCTCCGCCGCGCACAGCTGGGGGACGGTGATGGAGCCGGGCACACAGACCCGGCCCAGGTCGTTGCGGACCAGGTCGGTGATCATCACGTTCTCGGCGCGTTCCTTCTCGCCCAGGTCCGCCTCGCGGCGGCCGGTGCCCTTGATGGGGCCGGACTCGACGGCGCTTCCCGCGCGGCGCAGATACAGCTCGGGGGAGGCGGTGGCTATCTCCACCCCGTGCGCGGGCAGGCGTACGGTGCCCGCGTAGGCCGCCGGGGTGCCGAGGGCGAGCCGGGCCGTGAGCTGGTCGATGTCGGCGGCCTCGGGAGAGGGGTCGGGCAGCGGAGCCGACAGGACCCGGCAGAGGTTGACCTGGTAGACGTCGCCCGTGCCGATGGCCGCACGGATGCGCCGTACGCCCTCGGTGTAGGCGGCCCGGTCCAGGGAGCTGACCCAGTCGTCGGCGGCGGGGCCGCGCCAGCGGCCGGGCACCGGGGTGGGCAGGGGGGCGGGGCGCACGTCGCCGAAGCGGGCGCAGCACAGCCCGCCCTCGTAGTCGGCGACGACGGCCCACCAGCCCGAGGAGTCGAGGGCCTCGGGGTCGCTGGTCACGTCGCGGAGGTCGGTGGCAAGGCGGCCGCCCAGCCGGGCGAGCGGGGTCAGATCGGACACGGTTTCGAGTCTATGGGGCCGGTGAACGGGCGCCCCTCGGACCGCTGGGCGGCCACGCTGCGGAAACGGAATTTGAGCTGGCCCGGGAATCCGCTAAAGTTCAACACGTCGCCGAGGCGCGGAAGCGCTCCGGGGACGGCCTCCCGGGCGCGGCCCGGACAGGCGCTGCGGACGTGGCTCAGCTGGTAGAGCATCACCTTGCCAAGGTGAGGGTCGCGAGTTCGAATCTCGTCGTCCGCTCGACGTGGGGGACCTCCCGGACCCCCGCACCTGGTGGAGTGGCCGAGAGGCGAGGCAACGGCCTGCAAAGCCGTCTACACGGGTTCAAATCCCGTCTCCACCTCCAAGGACGATTAGCTCAGCGGGAGAGCGCTTCCCTGACACGGAAGAGGTCACTGGTTCAATCCCAGTATCGTCCACCAGGTCCGGTCACCACCGGACCTCCCGCGCGGTTAGCTCAGCGGGAGAGCGCTTCCCTGACACGGAAGAGGTCACTGGTTCAATCCCAGTACCGCGCACGGACGATTAGCTCAGCGGGAGAGCGCTTCCCTGACACGGAAGAGGTCACTGGTTCAATCCCAGTATCGTCCACCAGCGTGAAGAGGGCCCCGGCGGATTCGCCGGGGCCCTCTTCGCTCAGGAGGAGAAGAGCATCCGCCCGAAGCCGCGGTGACCATGGTGACCGTGACCGTGGCCGTGTTTGCCGTGGCCGTGTGAGCCGTGGTGCGCGGCGCCCCAGGCGGGACCGGACGGGTAGGTCTGCGGACCCGGCGGGGGCGGCGGTGCGGCCTGCGCCCACTGGGCCTCCAGCCTGGTGAGGGCCTCCAGCTCGCCGTAGTCGAGGAAGATTCCCCGGCAGCTGTCGCACTGCTCGATCTGCACGCCGTTGCGGTTGTACGTGCGCATCGGCGCACCGCACTTGGGACACTGCATCATTCGTCGGCTTCCTCTCGCTACCGGGTTGGACCCAGCCTACGGCCCCTGCCGCGCGGGGAGTTCGGCCCGTGCGAAGAGAGCCGCGATCCGGGCGCACGCGGCCACGCACGCCTCCTCCGCCTCGTCCAGCTGCCGTTCCTCGGTGCGGGCCTTGGCGACGCCGAGCGCCGCCCCCTGCACCGTCAACGCACGGGCGGGCGCGTCGAGATACGGCCACGGGTGCGGACCGGCGAGCCCTGCCGGGTTGCCGCGTGGGCGGGTCGGGCCGGCTGCGGCCGCCCGGACCGTATGGGCGTAGGCGCCGAGGAAGCGTTCCCAGTCGGCGGGCGCCAGGAGTCCGGCCGCGTACCAGGCGGCCGGGCGCGCCAGGTCCCACGCCGGGTCGCCGAGGCCCAGGTCGTCGACGTCGATGAGGTGCCAGGGGCCGTCGGGCGGCGGATACCGGACGAGCTGGCCGAGGTGGAAGTCGCCGTGGCACAGGGTGCGGGCCTCCGGGGCCGGCTCCTCGTTCCGGCACCACGGTGGCAGCACGGCCCAGGCGCGCTCGACGACCTCGGCCGCACCGGCGTGCGCGCCCCGCGGAGCGCTCCGCATCCGCGCCAGTGCGCGGGCCGCCTTGGCGGGGCCGCGCATCGGCGGCAGCGGGCCGGGGAGTTGGCCGGCGGCGGGCAGCGGCGCGATGTGCAGCCGGGCCAGCAGCTCGCCCGCCGCCTCCCAGGGGGCGGCTGCCGCGTCGGCGGGGTCCACGGGGGCTCCGTAGGGCCAGACGCTGCCGACGCGGCCGCCCGGCAGCGGAACCGTCCGGCCGCCCGAGACAGGTGGCAGCAGAATCCCCCGGTATCCGGCTGCTGCCGCGACCCGGACCCGGACGCGCAGCGGGCCCGCTTCCGCGTCGGGTGCGTGCGCCTTGGCCACCCGGTCGCCGGCCCGCACGACGGTGGCGTCGGCGCGCTCGGCGATCACCTCACCCGGGCCCCCGTGGCCCCCGGGGGCCCCGGCGAGCCCGCCGAGTGCCCGGTGCAGCGCCGTATGGCGGGCGGGGGTACCGGGGAGGGCCACGAGATCTCCAAGTGTCGACGACCACAACGTACGGCGAGCGTCTGTCCGGCCGTACAGCTCCCTGGGCGGGTGGCAGGCCGTGAATACGCGAGGGCCCGGGCAGCTCCCCAGCTACCCGGGCCTCGTGCCGTCCGCCGCACCCCCGTCCCCACGGGGCTGTTGAAGCCGGAAGTCCCCGACCCGGTCCGCTCCACCGGGCCTGGGATCGCTCAGGACCCCAGCATTCCGGCCACGGACGACGCCTGTGTCAGCACCATCCGGCCCCAGCCCGTGACAAGGCCGAGGAGGAGGGCGAGCGGCAGCACCATGGCGGCTGCCACCAGCGGATGGCGACGGCCGCCGGGACGGGTGCCGAAGTCGGCGAGTGCCGCGAGCCTTCCCTTCCCCGTGGGCGTGGGACGCCCAGCCGTGTGTGCCATGTCCGCTCCTGATCGTTGTCTGGGGCGGCGGACGTCTGACCTCGGGGGACGAGTGCTGCGTCCGCCGCTTGACCACAACATTAGGCAAGCGCGTACTCAGTGGCGTCATGCGCGCGTACCGAGTCAGGGGCCTCCGGAAGGATGACGTGGCGCGGGGGCTCCTACTCCCCAGGGTGGAGGCATCGTCAGCTTTGCCGGGGTCTTCCCCCAGGGGACGGGACAGCCGGGCCGCCCGGCCGCCAGAGGGGGTGAGTTCGCTCACTCCCCCCGCCGGGTCCCAGCCCGGGTCCGGCGTCCGCGTGCGCTCCCGGACGTGCGGGCACGGGGGTACTCCGCCGTAGCCGACGCGGCTTCGACTCCGTATCCGTCACACCGTCAAACGCCGCACGACGCCGTCCGTTTGACGCGGTCCGGCCGGGGGCGCACGGGCGCACGGGGTCGGCGCGCCCCGGGGAATTCCCGTCCTGCGCCGGGCTCTGACATTCCGTCTGGCGCCGCGTGCGCGGCCTATCGTCGCCTTGCCACGGCAGTCCGTAAGCTGTGGTGGTCAGACGGACCGGTCAGCGGTGGGCTGCTCCCCCACCGGGCGCCGGAGGTGGGGCACTCGCCCACCGGACACCGGAGGTAGGAACGGACATGGCGATGATGCGGCTCCGGCGCGAGGACCCGCGAGTCGTCGGCTCGTTCAGGCTCCACCGGCGCCTGGGAGCCGGCGGCATGGGCGTGGTCTACCTCGGTTCCGACCGGCGCGGACAGCGGGTCGCGCTCAAGGTGATCCGGCCCGACCTCGCCGAGGACCAGGAGTTCCGCTCCCGCTTCGCCCGCGAGGTGTCGGCCGCACGGCGCATCCGGGGCGGCTGCACGGCCCGCCTGGTGGCAGCCGACCTGGAGGCCGAGCGCCCCTGGTTCGCCACCCAGTACGTGCCGGGGCCCTCGCTGCACGACAAGGTGAACGAGTCGGGCCCGCTGCCGGCCGCGCAGGTCGCCTCGATCGGCGCCGCGCTCGCCGAGGGCCTGGTGGCGGTGCACGAGGCGGGCGTCGTGCACCGCGATCTGAAGCCGTCGAACATCCTGCTGTCCCCCAAGGGACCGCGCATCATCGACTTCGGCATCGCCTGGGCGACGGGCGCCAGCACCCTGACGCACGTGGGTACCGCCGTCGGCTCCCCCGGCTTCCTGGCGCCCGAGCAGGTACGGGGCGCGGCCGTCACCCCGGCCACCGACGTCTTCGCGCTGGGCGCCACGCTGGCGTACGCGGCCACGGCCGACTCGCCGTTCGGGCAGGGCAGTTCCGAGGTGATGCTCTACCGGGTGGTGCACGAGGAGCCGCACCTGGACGCCGTGCACGCCGCGCTGGCCCCGCTGATCCACGCCTGCCTCGTCAAGTCGCCGGAGGACCGACCCAGCACCCTGCAGCTCTCGCTGCGGCTCAAGGAGATCGCCGCGCGCGAGGCCCGGGGACTGACCGAAGGGGAGGCCACGCTGGGGGACTGGCCCCGCGCCGGTGCTCGGCCGACAGCCGGGGGGCCGGTGTCCGGCAGGTCGGCGCCCGGCAGGCCGGTGCCCGGCAGACGGCACGAGTCGGCCCCCGGGGAGCGGCACCCGCACGACCACGCGCAGCAGCACACCCAGCGGGACGGCCTCGGCCGGGAACGCGAACGGGCAGCCAGCGCGCCCCGCGCCTCCACTCCGCGCGCCCCGCGGCCGACCGCTCCCGGCACCTCGCGCGCCGGGCGCCCCGCACGGGACGCCGGGCATACGACCGGCAACGGCAGCCGCAGGACCGGGGAGCGCCCCGCCCGCCGTCCCACGAACCCGCCGCACCCACGCGGTGGCGAGCGGACGGGCAGCGGCAGGCCGGCCACCGGCGCCCGGCGCCCCGCCACCCGCAGCGGCCGTCCGGGCGGGCTCAGCCCCGCGGCGCGCAAGCGACGGCTCCTGCGGCAGCGCCTCATCGTCTTTGTGACGGTGACGCTGCTGGTCGCCCTCGGTATCGCGGCGGCCCAGGGCTGCGAGGGCCCCACCCGGGGCCTGGGCAGCGTCTCCTCGGAGCAGGGACCGCACAGGCAGGTGCGGTAGCGGGCGCGGACAGGTGCCGTGGCAGCTGTGTCCGGTCCGGGTGCGGTCAGCGGGTCACCGCGTAGAAGGCGACGGCCGCAGCGGCGCCCACGTTGAGGGAGTCGACGCCGTGGGCCATCGGGATACGGACCCACTCGTCGGCGGCGCGCAGTGCGCGGGTGCTCAGACCGTCGCCCTCGGCGCCGAGCATCAGCGCCGTGCGGCCCTGACCGCCGGTGGCGACGGTGTCGAGGGGAACGGCCTTCTCGTCCGGGGTGAGGGCGAGCAGCGGGAACCCGGCGTCGCGTACCGTCTCCAGCCCCTGCGGCCAGTTCTCCAGCCGGGCGTACGGAACGGCGAAGACGGCGCCCATCGAGACCTTGACCGAGCGGCGGTAGAGCGGGTCGGCGCAGTCGGGCGAGAGCAGTACCGCGTCCATGCCCAGCGCGGCGGCGCTGCGGAAGATGGCACCGATGTTGGTGTGGTCGTTCACCGACTCCATGATCACCACTCGGCGGGCCGCGGCCAGCAGCTCCTCCGGCGCGGGGAGGGGCTTGCGCTGCATGGACGCGAGGGCTCCGCGGTGCACGTGGTAGCCGGTCACGCGCTCGGCGAGCTCCGGGCTGACGGCGTAGACGGGCGCGGGCACCTCGTCGATGACGTCGCGCATGACGTCGATCCACTTGGCGGACAGCAGCATCGACCGCATCCGGTACCCGGCGTGCCGGGCACGGCGGATCACCTTCTCGCCCTCGGCGATGAACAGCCCCTCGGCCGGCTCGCGCTTACGGCGCAGCTCGACGTCGGTCAGGCCGGTGTAGTCGCTCAGCCGGGGGTCGTCGGGATCATCGACGGTGACGAGCCCTGCGGATGCGCCGCCAGAGAATGGTGTAACCACAGGCCGATACTGCCCTCTCCCGCTCAAAGTTCCAATGCGTTCGTTACTGTCGCGTAGAGGGGCGCCTCACCAGGGGCGCGGGGACTGCTCCCCCGAGCTCTTCGAGCAGGGGCTACCCCCACCAGCCACAACCAACCCGCAGACCGCGACGGCCCAAGGGGGCAGCCCCCTACCGGGACTGGCGCAGCGACACCACGTCGCCGATCACGATGACAGCCGGAGGCCGCACCCCCTCGGCGGCGGCACGCTCCGCAGCCGTCGCCAGCGTGGCGTCGACACGGCGCTCCGTCGCCATCGTGCCCTCCTGAATGATGGCCACAGGCGTGTCGCCCGCGCGGCCGTGCTCACACAGCGCGGCCGCGATCGCTGCGAGGTTCTCCACGGCCATCAGCAGCACCAGGGTGCCGCGCAGCCGCGCGAGCGCCGGCCAGTCCACCAGCGACCGCGGGTCGTCGGGGGCGACATGGCCGCTGACGACAGTGAACTCGTGCGCGACGCCCCGGTGGGTGACCGGGATACCGACCGCGCCGGGCACGCTGATCGAACTGGAGATGCCCGGGACGACGGTCACCTGGACGCCCTCGGCCGCGAGTTGTTCGGCCTCCTCCATGCCCCGGCCGAAGACGAAGGGGTCGCCGCCCTTGAGGCGTACGACGGACCGCCCGGCCTTGGCGTGCTCGACGAGAACGGCGTTGATGGCCTCCTGTGCCATCGCGCGCCCGTAGGGGATCTTGGCCGCGTCGATGATCTCGACGTGCGGCGGAAGCTCGTCCAGCAGGTCGCGGGGCCCGAGCCGGTCGGCGACCACCACGTCGGCCTGTGCCAGCAGCCGACGGCCCCGCACCGTGATCAGGTCCGGGTCACCGGGCCCGCCACCGACGAGGGCCACGCCCGCAGTGCGGGGGCCGCGCTGCTCCCCGACGAGCGTGCCGTCCCCGAGGCCGGAGACGATGGCGTCCCTGATCGCGGCCGCACGGCGTGGATCGCGGCCGCCCGCGCCATGTACACCGCTGGTGAGGACGGCCACGGTGACTCCGTCGCTGCGCCCGGTCGCCGGGGTCCAGGCGGTGCCCTCGTCCGCGTCGTCGGTGCGTACGCACCACACGCGGCGGGCCTCCGCCTCGGCGACGATGGCGGCGTTGACGTCCGGGTCGTCGGTGGCCGCCAGCGCGTACCACGCCTCGGCCAGGTCGCCGTCCCGCCAGGTGCGGCGCTCCCAGGTGACCTCGCCGCCGGTCACCATCGCCTCGACCGAGGGCGTGACCTGGGGCGCGATGACCGTGACGTCCGCGCCCGCCGCCAGCAGCGCCGGGAGGCGGCGCTGTGCCACGGTGCCGCCGCCGACCATCACGACGCGACGCCCGGCCAGGCGGAGTCCTACGGGGTAGGCGGGAGTGGCGGAGGTTTCCGACATCTGGGACGGCATCCTTCTCGGGAGGGCGGGCCGGTTCGCATACCGAGCCGACGACGATGCCGCTGCGGCGATGGAGCGGCCGGGGGACGGTGGGGACAGCCTATGCCGGACCGGCCGGACGGTGCTGTCTCGCAGGTCACGGGCGGAACGGGCACGGGCACAGGCGACGGGCACAGGCGACGGGCACGGGCACGGGCACGGGCACAGGCGACGGGCATGGGCCGGCGTGGGCAGCCGGGGGCGCCCCCGGCACCCGGTACGGGTGCGGTGCCGGGGACTCCGCCGGGTCGGCGCTTCGCGTCAGCCCTTCTCGGTGACGCCTGCCGCGTCGAACGTGGCGACCTCGTGCATCGCGCGGGCCGCGCTCTGCACCATGGGAAGGGCCAGCAGCGCGCCCGTGCCCTCGCCCAGCCGCAGGTCGAGGTCGACCAGCGGCCGCAGCCCCAGCTTGGTGAGTGCCGCGACATGACCCGGCTCCGCGCTGCGGTGCCCCGCGATGCACGCGGCCAGCGCCTCGGGCGCCACGGCACGCGCCACCAGCGCGGCGGCTCCGGCGCTGACGCCGTCCAGGATGACGGGCGTACGCAGCGAGGCGCCGCCGAGGATCAGTCCGACCATCGCGGCGTGCTCGAGACCGCCGAAGGCGGAGAGCATGCCCAGTGGGTCGGCCGGATCGGGCTGGTGCAGCTCCAGCGCCCGGCGGACGACCTCGACCTTGCGGGCGTGCGTCTCGTCGTTGATTCCGGTCCCGCGGCCGGTGACCTCGGCCGGATCGGCGCCCGTGCAGGCGGCGATCAGTGCGGCGGACGCCGTGGTGTTCGCGATACCCATCTCGCCGGTGAGGAGAGCCTTGTTGCCCGCCGCGACGAGATCGCGGGCGGTCTCGATGCCCACCTCCAGGGCCCGCTCGACCTCCTGCTGGGTCAGCGCGGGACCCGCGGTCATGTCCGCAGTCCCCGGACGGACCTTACGGGGCAGCAGGCCGGGCGTGGCGGGCAGTTCCGCTGCCACTCCCACGTCCACGACACACACCTCGGCGCCCACCTGGTTGGCGAACGCGTTGCAGACGGCCCCGCCGTCCAGGAAGTTGGCCACCATCTGGGAGGTGACCTCCTGGGGCCAGGGCGTGACGCCCTGCGCGTGCACCCCGTGGTCCCCAGCGAAGATGGCGACGGCGGCCGGCTCGGGCACCGGAGGCGGGCACTTGCGCGAGAGGCCGCACAGCTGCGCCGAGATGATCTCCAGCATGCCCAGCGCCCCGGCCGGCTTGGTCATCCGCTTCTGCCGCTCCCACGCCTCGCCGAGCGCCTTCGCGTCCAGCGGGCGGATGGTGCCCAGCGTCTCGGCGAGCATACCGGTCGGCTCTGCGCCGGGCAGGGCACGGCGCCCGTACGACTCCTCGTGGACGACCCACGACAGCGGTCGCCGCTTCGACCAGCCCGCCTGCATCAGCTCGGGCTCGTCCGGGAACTCGTCGACGTAGCCGACGCACAGATAGGCCACGACCTCCAGGTGCTCGGGCAGTTCCAGGGTGCGCACCAGCTCCCGCTCGTCGAAGAAGCTGACCCAGCCCACGCCGAGGCCCTCGGCCCGCGCCGCGAGCCACAGGTTCTCCACCGCCAGCGCCGAGGAGTACGGCGCCATCTGCGGCTGTGTCTGGCGGCCGAGGGTGTGCCGGCCGCCGCGCGTCGGGTCGGCCGTGACGACGATGTTGACCGGGGTGTCGAGGATGGCCTCGATCTTCATTTCCTTGAACTGCTTGGCCCGGCCCTTGGGCAGCGACTTGGCGTACGCCTGCCGCTGCCGCTCGGCCAGCTCGTGCATGGTCCGCCGGGTCTCCTCGGAGCGGATGACCACGAAATCCCACGGTTGCGAGTGGCCGACGCTGGGCGCCGTGTGCGCCGCCTCCAGCACGCGGAGCAGCACCTCGTGCGGGATCGGGTCCGGCCGGAAGCCGTTACGGATGTCCCGCCGCTCCCGCATCAACCGGTGCACGGCCTCCCGCTCCGCCTCCGCGTACCCCGGCGCGGGCTCCCCTTCGGGAGCAGCCTCGGCAGCGACGGCCCCGCCCTCGGCCACGGCCTCGCCGGGCCCGGTGACGGGGGGTTCGGTGGCGGGGGCTTCGGTGGCGGGCGCTTCGGTGACGGGGGCTTCGGTGACCGGGGGCTCGGTTGCGGGGGCCGCAGTCGTGGAGGCTTCTGCGGTGGGAGCCTGCTCCTCGGAGGCGGCGGCAACGGAGGCCGCTGCCGCTTCGGCGTTCGGTGCGGCTCCGGCGTCGACGGCCTCGGTCCCACTCTGCTCGGCGCCGGGCGCTTCCCCGGTGGAGGCGTCGGCGACGGGTGCTTCGGCCGTGGAGGCTTGCTCGTCGGGGGCGTCGGCGGCAGCCGCCGCCTCGGGCGCCTCGGCCTCGGCGGGCTCTGCGGGCTCGGCAGCGGGTACCTCGCCAACGGGCGCCTCGCCGCCAACGGCTTCGGCACCGGCTGCGTCCCCGCCGGGTGCCACCTGCACGTCACCCGGCTCCGCCGCAGGGGCTTCGGCACCGGCTGCTTCGGTCCCGACGGGCTCCGCGGCGGGTGCCGCCTCGGCGCTGGGCGCTTCGGCGCTGGGCGCTTCGGCGTGGGCGGGCTCAGCGGGAGCGGGCTCGCCCGGAGCGGGCTCGCCGGTGGACACCTCCGCCTCGGGGACGTCACCTGCCGGCGCCTCGCCGCTGTCGCCCTCCGCATCACCGGACTCGGCGTTCACGGCTTCGGCGTCCCCGGCGTCCGTCCTCTCGGCCTCGGCGTTCCCCGCCTCGGGGGCGGCCTCGGCGGGGGTTTCACCGCCGGTCTCCCCGCTCCGGTCCGCTTCCGCCTCCGTGACGGCGACGGGTTCTGCGCCGTCGGGTGCCGGGGCCGTGGCCTCGGCCGACTGGGGCTGGGGCTGGGACTGGGGCTCGGACGCGGTGCCCGGGGAGGCTGGGGCTGTTGCCTGTTCGGGGATCGCGGCGCTGTCCGGGCGTGCGCCGTCCTGCTCCTCGTCGCCCTGGTCCATCGGCGATGCCACCGAGGCCGTGGACGCGGTGGCGTCCTGCTGGGGCTGGGACTCGCCGCCCTGGGCGGGAACCGTCGGCACTCCGCCGGGCTGCGCCTCCTGACGGGGGCCGGGCACCGTCTCGTTGGCGGCGGAGCCCTCCTGAGCGGCGGCCGCAGCTTCGGCTTGACCGCCCTCGGCCGGAGCTGCCTCGGGGGCCGCGCCGGGCGTTCCAGCGGTCTCCACGGGAGCGGTCTCCTCGGGTGCGGTCTCCTCGGGTGCGGTGTGCTCGGGTGCGGTGTGCTCGGGTGCGGTGTGCTCGGACGCCTGGGCCTGCTGGGTGGCCCAGCCGTCCTGTTGGGGCGGAAGCTGGCCGAGCTGGGGGCCCGGCAGCGGCTCCTCGACGACCGGTTGGGGAGCCGACTGCGTGGCTTCCGGCTGGGGCTGGGGCTGCGCCTCCGGCTGCGGCGGCAGCGGTTCGGCCGGTGCAGGCTGGGGACCGGCGGGCTGTACGGCTTCCGGCGCCGGCACGTTCTGCGGGTCCATGACAGCGGGAGCTGTCGGCTGCTGGCCGGGCGCTTCAGCGGCCTCCTGCGCCGCCGTCGCCTGCTGGGACTGTTCCTCGGGAATCCGTCCGTCGGCGGGCGCGGCGGGCTGCGGCGCGGCGGCACCCACGGGCCCGTTCGGCGCGGCCTGTACGGGAGCGCCCTGTACGGGTGCGGCCTGTACGGGTGCGGCCTGCGGCGCGACGGGCGCCGCGGGTGCGGCGGCCCGTTCGGAAAGGGGACGTACGGTGCCCGACTGTTCGGGCACCGGCGGGCCCAGGTGCAGTGGACGCCGTGGCCCCTGACCGGGCGCGCCGGGCGCCGAGGCGGGTACCCCGGACGGCTGTTGGGGCGTGGGAGCCGCACTCATGTCGTGGGAGCCGGCCTCGCCACTGTCGGCCTCGCGCGGTCCCGGCGCGTCAGCGGGCGCGGGGCCCGCCTCCGGCTGAGGCGCGGAGGCGGGTGCGGGGGCGCCCTCCGGCTGCGGGGCGGACGCGGGCGCCGCGTCGGGCTGCGGCTGTTCCGGCTGGGCGGCCTGCGCGGTGGCCTGCGCAGCGCCTGATGTGCCCTGCGCGGTCTGGACGGCCTGCGCCTCCTGGACGTACGCGGCGTCGTGCACGTACGCCGCGTCCTGCGGTTGATATCCGTGCTGCGCGTACCCGTTGACGGCGTGCTCCCCGCCCTGCACGGGGCCGCCCTCTTGCGCGTACGGCGCCTCGGGGGTCAACTGGCCCTCCTGCGGGAGCTGCTGGCCGGCGACCGGCTGCGGCCGGCCCTGCGCGTCGTACGCGTACGGGGTCTCCGGCTGAGGCTGGGCCTGAGGCTGAGGCATCGGCCGGCCGGGCGCCGGCGCCGGCTGCTCGTTCCAGGCTCCCTGTGCCGAGGGCATCAGCAGGTCCTCTTCCTCGTGCGGTTCGTGGTGAACCTGCCCGCCTGCGTTCTCCGGCAGCCCCTCTCCCGGGATCTGGCCGGTGTCAGTCATGCGATCCCCTCGCCCATCGCTAGTGCTCCTTCCAACCCGGCGGACGGACCGCCGCGCCCCGCAGATGAAGAACGAGCACGCGCTCTGTGCGGCACGTGCCTCCGCCTACACCATTCGGACAATGACGGACGAAGCGTCAACCCCGAACAGTGGCACAACAGTCCACCAGCCTACCGGTCCAACCAGGGCCCACCGGCCACGGGTGGGAGAGAATGCGCACTTCGCCGGGGTTCGTCACGCACGACGTCACACCGGCGTCACACCGGCGCCGAAGAGGCTCAGGCCCGGACGGCGGACAGCAGGAAGACGACGGAGCGTTCGGTCTCCGTCCACTCCGCGGTCTCCAGCTCCACCGACTGGAGCAGGGCGCACTCGACGGTGTATCCCCGCTCCCCTAGCGCCCTTCCGACCGCCTCCGCCTCATCTCTGGTGGTGGCGTGGGTGACGATGCGCGCGGGGCGGCGGTCGGCGACCGCGGTGACGGTGACCGCTCCCCCGCCTCCCACCCGCACCACGTCGGGCTCGGGCAGATCCTCCAGGATGTGCGGCGCCAGGCCGTGCACGGTCTCCAGCTGGACGCCGAACCGCCGCGCTGCCGCGTAGATACGGGCGCAGGCGTCCGCGTCGCTGTCGACGGCGATGACGGCGGCGCCGAAGCGCGCGGCTTCCACCGCGAGGGCCCCGCTGCCCGCACCGATGTCCCAGACCAGGTCGCCGACGCGCGGTCCCAGCCAGGCGAGTTGAGCCGCGCGCAGCTGCGCCGACTCGCTGTCGCGCGGCGCGCCGCCGCCCCCTTCCTGTGCTCCCGTGTACTCGACCGTCGGCAGCGCCCAGCCGCGCACGGCGGGCGGGTAGCCGACCTCGTGGCCGGCGAGCCAGCCGCTGCCCTGGGTGGCGCCGGTGTCGGCACCGGCTCCGGCGCCGCCGACGACGATGACCACGTTGGGGTCCCGCCAGGTGTGGTCGGCGACCTTGTCGGAGGTGAGGACGGTGACCTGCTCGCGCTCGGTGCCCAGTGCCTCGCAGATGACGAAGGTACGGTGCACTCCGGTCAGCAGCAGGGCGAGTTCGGCGGGCCCGGCGCCGGGCGAGGTGAGCACGGCGACCTTGTTGTGCGCGCGGCAGACGTTGACAGCACGGCGCAGGGTGCGGCTGCTGGCGACCACGAGCTGGGCGTCGTCCCAGGGCATTCCGGCGCGTGCGAAGGCCGCGGCGACCGAGGAGACCGCGGGCACGACCTCGACCTCCAGGCCGTGCTCGGGGGCGCGGAGGGTGCGTACGACGCCGAAGAAGCCGGGGTCTCCGTCGGCGAGGACGACGGCCGTGCCGCGGTGGCGCGCGATCCGGCGCGCCGCGAGGGAGGTGCTGCCGAGCCGGATGCGCTCGGCGCGCGGCGGGACCTCGGGCAGGGCGAGGTGGTGCGCGGCTCCGGCGACGAGGGTGGCCGCTGCGAGTGCCGAGCGGGCGGCGTCGGTCAGCGGCGAACCGTCCCACCCGATCACGGTGACGCGGTCGGCCATGGCGGGTGTCTCCTGGCTGTCTGTGCTCATCGCAGGTCGGGGCCCACTGAGGGTACCCCCTGCGGCGGCGGACAGCTCCGGCGCCCGGCGCGCGGGGCGGTCAGTGCCGCTGGGGCCAGCCGGGGTAGGGCACGTAGCCGCCCGCCTCAGCGGACTGGTCGAAGGTGCCCTCGAAGGCTCCGTCGAGATCCTCGGGGAGCAGACTCCAGACGATGAGGTCGGTGCGGATGTCCGCCCAGCCGCCGCCGGAATCCGGCCTGGACGAGTCCCAGTTCTCGGTGCGGCTGCGCGCTATCCAGGCGTTGCGCAGCACTCCCTCACTGATGCAGCCGAGCTTCTGTGCGACCTGCTGGGCGGCGGTGTTGTCGGCGGCCGTGCGGATCTCCAGGCGTTCGAACTTCTGGTCCTGGAAGAGCCATTGCGCGACGGCCGCCAGCGACTCGGAGGCGTAGCCCTCGCCACGGGCCCAGGAGGCGGTGGCGTAGGAGGCGTGCGCGGAGAGCACCCGCCAGTCGGTGTCGCGCAGTTCGACCAGGCCCACGAGGCGCTCGGTGAGCAGTTCGGTGACGGCGAAGACGATGCCGTCGCCCGAGGTGCGCCGGGCGGGGGCGCCGCGGGTGATGAAGGTGCGGGCCTCCGCCTCGGTGTAGGGCACCGGCGCCGCCATCCAGGCGGTGATCTGGTCGTCGGCCATCATCGCGGTGAGCGCTGGGACGTCCGCTTCCTCGAACGGGCGCAGCACGAGCCGGTCCGTGCTGATCGAGATGTCCGGGAAGGTCGAGGTCATGCGCCGCTCCTACACGTCGGGGTGCACAGCATGCAGCATCGGCACCGGGATGTGCAGCGCCGGGCCCCTTCGGCGGATGGGGCCCGGCGCTGATCAGAGACTTGTCGACACGGGGACTTTCCCCGGCTCAGTCCATGGGGTTCGCCGTGGTGTTCACGATCCCACATTCCCGAAGACCGGTTCGATGGCCCCCTGGTATTTGTCCTCGATGAACTTCTTGACCTGCTTGGAGTTGAGCAGCTTGGCCAGCTTCTTGATCCGCGGGTCGTCCTGGTTGCCGTCCTTGACCGCGAGGAAATTGGCGTACGGGTTGCCCTCGGCCTGCTCGGCGACCAGCGCGTCCTTGGCCGGGTTGAGGCCGGCGTCGACGGCGTAGTTGCCATTGATCACGGCGGCGTCCACGTCGTCCAGCGCGCGGGGCACCGCGGCGGCCTCCAGCTCCTTGAACTTCAGACCCTTGTCGTCGGCGATGTCGCCCAGGGTGGCCTCCTGGCCTGCGCCGGGCTTCAGCTCGATGAGGCCGTGCTCGGCGAGCAGGTGGAGGGAGCGGCCCTCGTTGGTGCTGTCGTTGGGGACGGCGAGGGTGTCTCCGGGCCCGATGCCTTTGACGCTCTTCTCCTTCCTGGAGTAGAGGCCCAGCGGCTCCAGCTCGACGTTGACCACCGGCCTGATGTGGGTGTGCTGCTTCTTGTTGAAGTCGTCGAGGTAGGGCTTGTGCTGGAAGAAGTTGGCGTCGACCTCGCCGCTCTCGGTGGCCGTGTTGGGCACCACGTAGTCGTTGAACTTGCGGATGTCGAGGTCGAGCCCCTCCTTGGCGGCCAGGTGCTTCTCGACGTACTCCAGGATCTCGGCGTGCGGGGTCGGCGAGGCGGCGACCTTGAGGGTCTGCTTGTCCTCGCCGCCCTGGTTGATCCCGTAGCCGATCAGCGCCAGCGGGACGACGACAGCTGCGGCCACCGCGACGGTGCGGCCGCGGCCCAGCCGGGCGAGCCGCCTGCCCGCTCCCCCGTCGCCGCCCGCACCGCCCCGGCGCGCGGCCAGCAGCCGTACGACGGCGTCACCGACGAGTTGCACGGCGGTGACGATGACGATGAGCGCGACGACCGTGGCGATCATGACGCTGGTCTCGAAGCGCTGATAGCCGTACTGCACGGCCACCGAGCCGAGGCCGCCACCGCCGACCGTGCCGGCCATCGCCGAGTAGCCGATCAGCACGATCACGGTCGTGGTCAGCCCTGCAACCAGGGACGGAAGCGCCTGCGGGAGCAGCGCCTTGAAGACGACGGTGGGGGTGCCGCCGCCCATCGCCTGCACGGCCTCGACCAGCCCCCGGTCGACCTCGCGAACGGCGGTCTCCACCAGCCGCGCGAAGAACGGGATCGCACCGATGGCCAGCGGCACGATGGCGGCCGTTGAGCCGACGGACTGGCCGACGACCAGGCGGGTGAAGGGAATCAGCGCGATCAGCAGGATGATGAACGGCAGCGACCTGCCGACGTTCACCACGGCGCCGACGACCTTGTTGACGGGTGCGTTCTGCAGCATTCCGCCCTTGTCGGTCAGCACGAGCAGCACGCCGAGCGGCAGGCCCCCGATGAGCGCGATCAGTGCCGACCAGCCGACCATGTAGAGGGTGTCCCAGAAGCCCTGAAAGAGCAGCGGCTGTATCTCCGACCAGGTCACTTGGCACCCTCCCCGACGAGGCCGGCGGTGCTGCCGACGGCGTCTGTGTTCCCGCCGTTCTGGCCGCCCTTGGCGTCCCTTGCGTCCTTGGCGTTCTGCGTGACGTCCGTGACAGCCGCGACATCGACGGTGAGGCCCTGCTCGCGCAGGAAGCCGATGGGCACCACGTTGTCCTCGAAGCCGCCGGGCAGCTCGATCCGCATCCGGCCGACCTGCCTGCCCGCGACGGTGTCCATGGCGGCGCCCAGGATGGAGATGTCCACCTCGTAGGTCCGGGCCAGCTTGGAGATCACCGGCTCGGTCGTCGTCTCCCCGTGGAAGGTGACGTCCACGACCGTACGGTCCGGTGCCGAAGGCACCCCGCCGACCGGGAAGAGCTCGCGGGCCAGCTCGGAGCCGGGCGTGGCCAGCAGCTCGGGAACGGTGCCGGACTCGGTGATCCGTCCGTTCTTCATCAGCGCCGCCGAGTCGCAGACGGCCTTGACGACATCCATCTCGTGCGTGATCAGCAGCACGGTGAGGCCGAGCTGTTCCTTGAGGTCGCGGAGGAGTTGGAGGACGGAGCGGGTGGTCTCCGGGTCGAGCGCCGAGGTCGCCTCGTCGGAGAGCAGCACCTTGGGGTCGCCCGCCAGCGCCCGGGTGATGCCGACGCGCTGCTTCTGGCCGCCGGACAGCTGCGCCGGGTGGGCCTTGGCCTGGTCGGCGAGGCCGACCAGGTCGAGCAGCTCGTGCGCCTTGCGGGTGCGCTCCTGCCCGGAGTGGCCCAGGATCTCCAGCGGCAGCTCGACGTTGCCGAGCACGGTGCGCGAGGACAGCAGGTTGAAGTGCTGGAAGACCATGCCGATCCGGCCGCGTGCCGCGCGCAGTTCCCTGCCCGCGCGCTTGCCGTTGCCGGCGAGGGCCGTGAGCTCCTGGCCGTCGACGGTGACGGTCCCCGAGGTGGGGCGTTCGAGGAGGTTGACGCAGCGGATCAGCGAGGATTTCCCGGCGCCGCTCTGGCCGACGACGCCGAAGACCTCGCCTTCCCTGACGTGGAGGTCGACGCCGTCCAGTGCGGTGACCTCGCGGTCCCGCGTGCGGTAGACCTTGGTGAGGTCCGTTGTCGTGATCACAGAAACATCCGTGGTGTCGGTGGGATGAGCGCTTACGGTGCCGTCGAGGCAGGCGCGCGGCGCGGTCCGCCGCGGTGCGGGCAGAGTGCGCCCACGGCTGCGGTGTTCGCGGTGCGCGTGGGAGCCCGCCACGGCTTCGGCCGGCAGCCCGGAAGGGCCCGGCGGGATGGCGGGGGCTCTGCCCGCGGTGCTCGGTGCGCGGGCTCGTGACTCGCTTCGGGGCGCGAGTCGCCTCGGTCAGCTCAGGCGGGGGCCCTCAGCAGGCACACATTCGCCGCGCGGTGCGCGACGGCCAGGCGCTCAGAGGCATACAACGAGCACCGGGCGTCAAGGTCGCCTCGGTCGCAAGTGTGCGGCAGCTCGTCGTGTTCATGGGGCAAAGTAAACCAGACGGTGAGGACGGCACGGAGACCGCTGTCCGCATTCCGGACGCTGAAATGGACAGGCGCCCGGTGCGCCGGGGCTCGCTCAGTCCTCTGCGACGAGCGCCACACCCGAGGCTGTGACCTGCGCTGTTACCGAGCCCAGATGGTCGACGACCACCTCGGCCGCCAGCTGGTCGCGGGGGTGCGTTGTGGCCAAGCCCACGGTGCGCATCCCCGCCCTGCTGCCCGCCTCCAGCCCTGCGGGCGCGTCCTCGAAGACCACGCACCTGGCCGGATCGGCGCCCAGCTTCTCGGCCGCCAGCAGATAGGGCTCCGGGTCGGGCTTGCCCCGGGTGATGTCGTCGGCGGCCACGACCAGTGGCGCCTCGATGCCCACGGCGCGCAGCCGGGCCTCGGCCAGTTCGCGGGTGGCCGAGGTCACCACGGCCCAGCTCCCCTCCGGCAGCGAGGCCAGCAGTTCGGCGGTACCGGGCAGCGGTACGACGCCGCCCCGCGGCACATCCTCGACCTCCAGCCGCTCGATCCGGGCCAGCGCCTCGGGGATCAGCTCGGCGGGCAGCAGATCACCGACGATCTCCGCGGCCGGCCGGCCATGCAGCTCGACGGCGGCGAAGTCCTCCGCGCTGATCCCGTACTCCCGCGCCCACTTCGTCCAGCACCTGAGCACCGAGTCCATGGACGAGAGCAGCGTGCCGTCGTTGTCGAACAGCAAGGTCAGAGGGGCTTCGAACTTCATGCCGGGCAGCGTACGCGGGCGCTCGGGGGCGCGCGTCGGCGGGTCGGAGCGCCCTTTTAGACTCCTTCACATGCTCACCCCGCTCACCGTCACGCTCGCCGTGGCCGCGCTCTTGCTGGCCGCGTGGTGCGGCTGGGCGGCCTATCGCGACCAGCCCACCAAGGACTGGCACTTCATCGGCATGGCCGTGGTGACCCTGCTCGCCCTGGCACAGCTGGTCGTCGGCATCGTGCAGACAGCCCGCGGGCAGACAGCGGCCGACGGTTCGGTGGTCTTCTTCTCGTACCTGGTCGGCGTCGTCGCCTGCGTACCCGTGGTGGGACTGGTCTCCCTCACGGAGCGCACCAAGTGGGGCTCGCTGACGGTGGTCGCGGGCGCCGTCGTCCTGGCGGTGCTCCAAGTGCGGCTCTACGATATCTGGGGAGGCGGCGCCGGTGGCTGAACCGACGACCCCGAAAACCGGGCCCGCGCCCCGGCGCGCGGGCATCAACACCGGCCCGGGCAAGCTCCTGGTCACGCTGTACGGCATCTTCACGGTGGGCGCAGCCTCGCGCTCGGCCGTCCAGCTGTCGACCCGCTTCCACGAGGCGCCGCTGGCCTACATCCTCTCGGCGATCGCCGCCGTGGTGTACGCGTTCATCACGCTCTCCCTCGTGCGCGGCGGTGAGGGCGCCCGGAAAGCCGCCCTCACCTGCTGCGCGCTGGAGCTGTTCGGCGTGCTGGCGGTGGGCACCTGGACCCTGGCGGAGCCCTCCGCCTTCCCGGACGCCACCGTCTGGTCCGACTACGGAATGGGCTACCTCTTCATCCCGGTCGCCCTGCCGCTGACGGGCCTGTGGTGGCTACGGGCCCGCCACGATTAGCTCCGCCTACGCGCTGGTGGCGTACTCGGTCGCGTCCTTGGCGAGAGCCACCAGCGTCACCCGGCGGTCGCGCTCGGTTCCCACCGGGGTGTAGCCCAGGCGGCGGTACAGCCGCAGATTGCCCTCACTGCGGCTGCCGGTCACCAGGTGGTAGCGCTTGGGCGCGAACTCCTCGGCGAGTCCCGACTCGACGGCGGCGAGCAGCCGCCCGCCGAGGCCGTGGCCCTGGAGGCGGGGGTGCACACACAGCCGGCCGATCCGCGCCGTTCCCTCGGCGTCGACCTTGCCGCGCACGGTGCCGACGACCTCCTCGCCCAGCCGGGCCACCATCACGCAGCCACCGGCCAGTTCGTCCCGGAGTTCGTCCAGCGTCTGGACGAGCGGCTCGATGCGGTAGTCGCCGTACAGCTCCGCCTCGCTCTGGAAGCAGAGGTACTGCAGCTTCAGTATCTGTTCGGCGTCGCGCTCGTCCGCCGCAGAGATGGTCACGCTCATGCCCATGTGCGCATGCCTCCCCAAGTTGTGTGCGCACGGGCACGGGAGAGTGAGGGTGCCGTGTCCGTGCAGTCTGCCCTGGTGACGCCGGTTGCCTCTCGCACCCTTCCCTGAGTTCCGGGTGGTGGAACCTTTGCCGCGAGCATTCTGCGCAGGCATTCCAGACAGCGGGAACGCAGCGGGCCCAGCGCGCCCTGTGAGATTCCCAACTCATGGGCGATTTGGGGGTATGTGGGATCTTTTCGGGAGAGCAGTGCCCGCAGCACGGCGGGGCAGCGCCCGGGCAGTCCGCCGAGGGCGGCCGCCAGTTCGCGGTGCCGCTCGGCGGCCAGCAGCGGCGCCTCGGTGTCGCTGGCCGGATCGCCGGTGCCGTCAGTTGCGGTGATCCGCCGCTGCCGGGGCGGGCGGGGCGCGGGCTCGTCCCCCCGCGGCACCTCGCGCACCCAGGCACCCGCCGCCGCCCGCGCCTCGGCCCGTACAGCGGCGGCCAGCCAGCCGGCCGGCTCCGCGGGTGGTCCGGCCTCCCGCAGTCGCTCCAGCCAGCGCAGCCAGACGCCCTGCCGCAGATCGTCGGCGTCAGCGCCGGGCCGCGCCGCGGCTTCCGCGGCGCACTCGGCGTCCAGCAGCGCCGCCAGGCCCGGCTCCATCAGTGAGGAGGGTGGGGTCATACGACGCTGCACGCGCGCCGCCCGCCCCCGGTTGCGGGACGGGCGGCGTCTCACTCGTGCGGGTGGAACGGACCCCGTCAGCTCAGTGGTCGCCGCGGAAGTCCGCAGCGGCCAGCAGCGCGGTGTCGCAGTTGTCCGAGAAGATGCCGTCGATGCCCGTCTCAAACCAGCGCTTGAAGGCGCCGAACGCATCGCCGTAAGCGTTCGGGTCGTCGCCCACGCGGAAGTCGGCGGGCAGGAAGGTGTTCTCGTTGCGCATGGTGTACGGGTGCAGCACCAGCTTCCGCGCGTGCGCGTCCCGCACGAGGGTGGTCTCCTCGCCGAGGGAGCCGTCCTCCTTACGGGGGATGATCAGGTCGAGGGTGGGGCCGATGCCCTGCGCGAAGCCCGCTATCCACTTCAGGCCCTCGGGCTGGACCAGGTCGGCGACGGTGCGCGGGTCGCCCGCCTCCACGAAGTCCCAGGGGCGCGAGGTGGGGCCCGACAGCAGGACGACCCGGGGGCAGTCCACCAGCTCGCTCAGCTTCTGGATACTGCTGGGCTCGAAGGACTGCAGGAAGTTGGGCGAGTGCGCCTTGTGCCGGCCGTACCGGCGCAACAGCTTGGCCAGCGGCTTCTCCAGACCGAGGCCCAGCTTGCGGAAGTAGGTGGGGTGCTTCGTCTCGACGTGGAGCCACACCGGGCGCCCGCGCCGCCTGCCCTCCTTCTCGGCCCACCGGAGGACCTCTTCGAAGCTGGGCACCTCCCAGCGGCCGTTGTAGAGGGTGTTGTGCTGACGCTGCTGCGGGATGCGCTCCTTGGCGCGCAGCGTCTTGAGCTCCTTGAGGGTGAAGTCCTCGGTGAACCAGCCGGTGATCTTCCTGCCGTCCACCGTCTTGGTGGTCTTGCGGGAGGCGAACTGAGGGTGGTCGGCGACATCGGTGGTGGCGGTGATGTCGTTCTCGTGCCGGCACACCAGGTGACCGTCCTTGGTGGGCACCAGGTCCTGCTCGATGACGTCGGCGCCCATGTCGAGAGCGAGCTGATAGGAGCCGAAGGTGTGCTCGGGGCGGTAGCCACTGGTGCCGCGGTGCGCGATGACGGCCGGGGTGGGCAGACCGCGGTGGCCTCTCCCGCGCCCGTCGGTACGGGTCCGCGAGCGGTCCGCGGCCTGCGCGGTACCGCCGCCGAGCGCGACCGCGCCCGTGCCCGCCGCGCCCAGCACCGCCGCCGCCCCGAGCACGGTTCTGCGGCCCGGCTGCTGCTCCTGTCCCATGCGCTCTCCCCTTCTCCCGGTGGCACCGATGTCCGGCCCTGCCACGCGTCGGGGTGATCGTAGGACCGCCCCGGCGGCGCCGGGGAGACGTGCGTGCGAACACGGTGGAAACACAAGCGATTCGGGAACCGAGGACCGCGGCAATACGGAGGTAAACCGCGTCAATTCCCCGTAACGGTGCAAGCGACCCGGTGTACCGGGTACCCGAAGCGGCGAGTATCGTCCTCATCTGCGCGTCCGTGCGCATCGACCAAGCGCACGGCCATATCGACTTGGGCGGAGGGTCCGTTGTCCCGTTTCCGGCTGATCAAGGCAGTGCTCGGCCCGCTTCTTCGCGTGCTGTTCCGGCCGAAGGTCGAAGGGGCCGACCGTATCCCTGGCTCGGGTCCGGTGATCCTGGCCGGCAACCACCTCACCTTCATCGACTCGATGGTGCTGCCGCTGGTCACCACCCGGCAGGTCTTCTTCATCGGCAAGGACGAGTACGTCACGGGCAAGAGCCTCAAGGGCCGGCTGATGGCGTGGTTCTTCACCGGGGTCGGCATGATCCCCGTCGACCGGGACGGCGGACGCGGGGGCGTCGCCGCGCTGATGACCGGCCGCCGCGTGCTGGAAGACGGCAACGTCTTCGCCATCTACCCCGAGGGCACCCGCTCCCCCGACGGCCGGCTCTACCGCGGCCGTACGGGCATCGCCCGCCTGGCGCTGATGACGGGCGCACCCGTGGTGCCGTTCGCCATGATCGGCACGGACGAGGTGCAGCCGGGCGGCAAGGGCCTGCCGAGGATCGGCCGGGGCCGCCGGATCACGGTCCGCTTCGGCGAGCCGCTGGACTTCTCGCGGTACGAGGGCATGGACCGCGACCGCTATGTGCTCCGCGCGGTGACCGACGAGGTCATGAGCGACGTGATGCGGCTGTCCGGCCAGGAGTACGTCGACGTCTACGCGACGAAGGCGAAGGCGGCCTGACGCCCAAGTTTCGGTTGCCGCCGCCGCGCATTCCGCCGGACACTCGCCGTTGTCCTTCCCGCCGTTGCGGCGGGAAGGAGCCAGGCCCCTACAGCCGCTGGTCGCGCAGCAGGCGCCAGGCCAGTACCGCGGCGGCCAGCAGGACGACGGCACCCGCGGTGGCGCCGTACCGCAGGCCCTCCGTGAAGCTGTCACGGGCGGCCGTCAGCAGCGCCTCACTCTGCGCGGGCGGCAGCGCGTCGGCCGTCCGTACGGCCTCACCCAGCGACTGCCGGGCGTGTTCGGCGGCGCCCTCCGGGACGCCCGAGGGGGTCGCGAAGGAGCGGTAGACGCCCGTCACCACTGAACCCAGCAGGGCGATGCCCAGCGCCGCGCCCAGTTCGTAGGCGGTCTCCGAGACCGCGGAGGCGGCGCCGGCCTGCTCCTTGGGCACCGTGGAGAGGATCACGTCGGCGGTCACCGTGAACGCCAGCCCCGCGCCGACGCCGACGACCAGCAGCACGCTGCCCAGCAGCAGGTAGCTCGTGGTCGCCTGGAGCCACAGGCAGGCGCCCAGGGCCAGCCCCACGGCCGTCAGCCCGCCGGAGACGGCGCCCCTGACCGAGGTGCGGCGCGCGGCCCACCCCGCGAACAGTCCGGCGACCACCGAGCCGACCGCGGCGGGCAGTTCGGCCAGACCGGCCTCCAGGGGGGTGCGGTCCTGCACCATCTGGAGGAACTGGGAGAGGAAGAAGACCAGTCCCGACAGGCCGAAGATGGTGAGCAGGTCGGCGAGGACGGCACCGCTGAAGCCGCGGTGGGCGAACAGCCGCATGTCCAGCAGCGGGGCGGGCAACCGCAGTTGGCGCCGTACGAACGCGTACAGCGCCGCCAGCCCGAGGACAGCAGCCGAGGCGGCGTCCCAGCGCAAGCCGTAGGCCGCGCTCTCCTTGACCGCGTAGACGAGTGCGACCAGACCCACCATCGACAGTCCGACGCTCGGCAGGTCCCACGGTCCGGGCGCCGGGTTCCTGGACTCCGGCAGCAGCTTGCTGCCGACCAGCACCAGTACGGCCATCACCGGCAGGTTGATCAGGAAGACGGAGCCCCACCAGTAGTGCTCCAGCAGGAACCCGCCGACGACGGGACCGACAGCCGTGCCGGCTGCCGTCATGGCGCCCCAGATGCCGACGGCCAGGCTGCGCTCGCGCGGGTCGGGGAAGATGTTGCGGATCAGCGCGAGGGTGGCGGGCATCAAGGTGGCGCCCGCCACGCCCATCAGGGCGCGCCACAGGATCATCGCCTCGGGGCTGTGCGCGTAGGCGGTCAGCACCGACAGCCCTCCGAACGCCACCGAACCGGCCAGCAGCAGCTTCTTGCGGCCGATCCGGTCGCCGAGGCTGCCCATGGAGACCAGGAGTCCGGCGATGACGAACGAGTAGACGTCACCGATCCACAGCAGCTGAGTGCTGGAGGGCCGCAGATCCTCGCTGAGGAAGGGCGCCGCCAGACCGAGCACGGTGACGTCGATGCCGACCAGCAGCACGGCCAGCACCAGCACCGAGAGGGCGACCCAGCGCAGCCGCGAGGGGGCGGGGGCGACGGTCTCGGTGCTCATTTCTCCCCGCTTCGCCGTGCGCCGCCGAGCAGCAGCTCGGCCGTCATCCGCACCGAGTCGCGGGCCGCGACCCTGCCGTCCTGGACGGCCCAGGCCGACGCGGTGATCAGCGCGTAGAGCGCTTCGGTGAGCCAGGCCGGGGACAGGTCGATCCGGAAGGTGCCCTCCTGCTGTCCCCGCTGGAAGAGGGCGCTGATGCGCCCGTCGATCCGGGTCCAGCCCTCATGTTGCTCTCCGGGTTCGAACAGCTGGTTCTCGGTGACCAGGAAGCCGAGGAAGCCGGCGAGCGGTTCGGTCGCGGCGATGACGCGCCGTACGGCGTCGGCTGCCTCGCCCTCCTCCATCCGCGCGGCGTCCAGGGCCGCGTCCAGGCGGCGCAGGCCGAGCTGTTCGAGCGCCCGGACGAGCGCGTCCCGGCCGGCGAAGTACCTGTGCAGTGTCGCCCGGCTGATGCCCGCCGCCTTGGCGATGTCGTCCATCGAGGACGTCGGCCGCCGCGTCAGGACGTCGGCGGCGGTGCTCAGCAGCTTCTCCCGATCCAGACTCATAAAACAATCATACTTCAAGTGAGACATGGGTGTCTTATGGGAGACACGGGAGACTCCGAGGCGGCGGACTGCACAGCAGCGCCCCACCACACAGACTTACGGGGCACGGACAGGATCGGGGCTACTGCGCTCGGGCAGACCCAGGTGGGCGTCCGCAGCTTCGACGGCTGAGGGCCTTCACTGCCACGGCAGCTCCGAGCGGCGTCGCCAGTACACCTCCGGCTCCTCCACCAGCTCGGCCAACAGGGCCAGTTGGGCCTCGTCCAGTTCGACCGCTGTGGCCAGCAGATTGGCGTGCAGCGCGGCGACAGTGGCCGCGCCCGAGAGGACGACGCCCGCCCACGGCTGCCGCAGCACAGCGGCCAGCGCGACGGCATCCGGCGTGGTGCCCGCCGCCTCCGCCACCAGATGCAGATCGCGGGGCTCCTGACCGCCCGCCAGCCGACCGTTGGCCATCGCCTCCTTGACGATCACCGTCAGTCCCGCCTCGTGCGCCTCGGCCAGCGCCTCCCCCGCCGAGGTCTCCAACAGGTTGTAGGTGCTCTGCACGGTACGGAAGAGCGGCTCGCCGTCCACGGTGACCGCCAGCGCGGCGCGGATGGCGTCGGCCTGTGCGGGGCCGCTGGTGCTGAAGCCGACGGTGACACCCGCGGCCGCCAGCCGGGCCAGCCGCTCGTGCAGCGCCGTGTCGGTCAGCGCGGGGCTGTCCGGGGTGAGGGAGTGGATCTGGTACAGGTCCAGCCGGTCGCCGAGCAGTTCGCGGCTCTCGGCCGACTGCCGTTCGAACGCCTCGAGGGAGTGGTCCTTGACCTCGTGCACCTCGGCTTCCGTACGCCACTCCCCCACGTAGGTGTAGCCCCACTTGCTGCCGACGACCACGTCGTCGGCCTCCGGGTGCTCGCTCAGCCAGGCCGCCAGGAACTCCTCGGCCCGCCCGTAGGACCGCGCCACGTCGAAGTAGCGCACGCCCTGCGCGTAGGCGGCGTCGAGCAGTTCGTGCGTACGGGCGCGCATCGCCTCCGGTGTGCGGTTGCCGGGAAGCTCCGCCTCCCGGCCGAGCGTGATGTACGCCGGGCGGCCGACGGCGGCCAGGCCGAGGCCGAGGTGGGCCGTCGGTGTCGTGGCGGAAGCGAGACGGGTGAAGGGCATCGGCATCTCCCGGCGCGGCGGTGGGGCGGCTGCTTGCCGCCCCACCGTACTGGGCGGATGGCTATTGGCCCCGCACCCCGGCCCGGGCTCCCTCCCCATGTCCGGCGAGGGGGTGCCCTTGCTCACCGCTGCAGTCTGCGGGTTGTTTGTGGCTGGTCGCGCGCGGCGGAGCCGCATATCAGCACAGCCCCGCGCCCCTGGCGGGGCGCGGCTCAACGTTTGGCGTCGGCCCACTCGCGCTGGAGGTCCAGGTCGGTGCGGAAGTCGGCGAGCTGGGCCGCCACCGCGGAGGGCGCTGTTCCGCCCTTGCCGTCCCGGGCGGCCAACGCGCCCGGGACGTTCAGCACCTCGCGCACCTCGGGGGTGAGATGCGGGGAGATCGCGGCGAACTGCTCGTCGGTGAGCTGGTCCAGCTCGATGCCCGTACGCTCGCACTCCTTCACGCACGCCCCGGCCACCTCGTGCGCCACCCGGAACGGGACGCCGCGCTTGACCAGCCACTCGGCCACATCGGTGGCCAGCGAGAACCCGGCGGGTGCCAGCTCGGCCATCCGGTCGCCGTGCACGGTCAGCGTCGCCATCATGCCCGTGAAGGCGGGCAGCAGCAGCTCCAGTTGGTCGATGGAGTCGAAGACCGGCTCCTTGTCCTCCTGGAGGTCCCGGTTGTAAGCGAGCGGCAGCGCCTTGAGCGTCGACATCAGCCCGGTCAGATTGCCGATCAGCCGGCCGGACTTGCCGCGCGCCAGCTCCGCGATGTCCGGGTTCTTCTTCTGCGGCATGATCGAGGAGCCGGTCGAGAAGGCGTCGTGCAGGGTCACGAAGGAGAACTCCTTCGTGTTCCAGATGATGATCTCCTCGGCGATCTTGGAGACATCCACGCCGATCATCGCGGTGACGAAGGCGAACTCCGCCACGAAGTCGCGCGATGCCGTTCCGTCGATGGAGTTCGCTGCGCTGCCGCCCTCGAAGCCGAGGTCGGCGGCGACAGCCTCCGGGTCGAGGCCGAGCGAGGAGCCGGCCAGCGCGCCCGAGCCGTACGGGGAGACCGCGGTGCGCGCGTCCCACTGGCGCAGCCGCTCCGCGTCCCGGGCGAGCGCCTGGGCGTGCGCCAGCACATGGTGCGCGAACAGCACCGGCTGTGCGTGCTGGAGGTGGGTGCGGCCCGGCATGGCCACGTGGGGGTGGGCCTCGGCGAGCCCGACGAGCGCCCCCTGGAGGTCGGCGAGCAGACCGCCGATGACGCGGGCGTGGTCCCGCAGATACATCCGGAAGAGCGTGGCCACCTGGTCGTTCCTGGACCTGCCCGCGCGCAGCTTGCCGCCGAGGTCCTTGCCGAGCCGCTCCAGCAGGCCCCGCTCCAGCGCGGTGTGCACATCCTCGTCGGCGATCGTGCCCTGGAAGTCCCCGGAGGCCACGTCCCGCTCCAGCGCGTCGAGCCCGGCGATCATCTGCCGCAGCTCGTCCTCGGTGAGCAGTCCCGCCTTGTGCAGGACCCGGGCGTGTGCCCGCGAGCCCGCGATGTCGTACGGCGCCAGGCGCCAGTCGAAGTGGACCGATGCGGACAGTTTCTCCAGGGCTTCCGCCGGTCCGTCCGCGAAACGTCCACCCCAGAGGCGGACATCACCCTTGTCTTCGCTGCTGCTCACTTGTTCGCGCCTGTTCGTGTGAGGTGGTGGAGGTGCCACGGCTTGCTCTGCTGGTGCGCACACCGACTGGCATAAGTATGCGGACTTCTGCATGATTGTGTCAACGCGCGCCTCGCACCCTCGTCGCCCTACCGGGTGCGATCCTCCAGTTCGTCGGCCAGCACCCGGGTGTGGCCGATCGACGGGTCCTTGACAGCGGTCAGCAGGGTGAGCACCCCGGCCCCGGAGGCGGCCTCCAGCAGCTCATCCGTCGCCCGCTCCCCCTCGTCGGTGGCCAGCTCGGCGCGGTAGCGCTCGGCGAACTCCTCGAAGCGGTCCGGATCGTGCCCGTACCACTTGCGCAGCTCCGTACTGGGGGCGACCTCCTTGTGCCAGGCGTCCAGCGCGGCCCCCTCCTTGGACAGACCGCGCGGCCAGACCCGGTCGACGAGGACGCGCGCCCCGTCCGAGCCGGGATCGGGCTCCTCGTAGACACGGCGCACCTGGATCCGCAGTTTCCCCCGCCCCCTGCCGTCCTTCCCGCCGGCCCTCTTGTGGCCCTTGCCGTCCTTCTCGACATCCTTCTTGGCAGCCATGACGCCAGCGTGCGGCCAACTGCCGCCCACTCGCATGTTGACGGCGTTCACATTGGTGGATAGCTTACCGCCATGGCCGACTTCCCGAGTCTCGCGCGACAGACGTGGCACCAGCTCGAACCCGTCTACGCATCCGTCTATTTCGCCCCCGAGGTCCGCGCACAGACCGCCGACCTCGGCTACGACACAACCGAGCGCTGGCCCGCCTACTTCGCGCTGCGCGCGGCCCCGCTCGGAGCGGCGACGGCCCAGTTGGTGACCGCGACCTTCTACAGCTTCAGCCCACGCACCGTCGCGGCCCATGTGCCCGGCATCTGGCGGACCGCCTCGCCCGAGGCGGTACTGGAGGCGCGCACCCGGGGCGTGGACGCGACCCTGCGCGCGATGCTCGGTGACCGGATCGACGACCCCGGCCTCGCCGAGGCCGCCGAGCTGGCCCGTACCGCCGCCGAGAGCGCGGATCTGGCAGGGCGCCCGCTGGCCGCCGCCAACGCCGCGCTGGGCCGGCCGGGTGAGCCGCACATGGTGCTCTGGCACGCGGCCAACGTCCTGCGCGAGCACCGCGGCGACGGCCATCTGGCCGCGCTGCAGGCCGCCGGACTCGACGGCTGCGAGGCACTGGTCTCCTTCGCGGGCATCGGTGCCGCGCCGGTGGCGAACTTCGCCTCAAGGGGCTGGAGCGAACAGGAGTGGGCGGCGGCCCGCACCCGGCTGCGGGAGCGCGGTCTGCTCGACGCCGACGGCACGGCGACCGAACGCGGACGCGAGGTGCGCGACGAGGTGGAGCGGATGACGGACGAGCTGGCCGCCGCACCGTACCGGGCTCTCGGCGAGGACGGCTGCGCCCGGCTGGCGGAGCTGAACCGCCCGGCGTTCACGGCCGTCATCAACTCCGGGCTGCTGCCCGCCCAGTCCACGCTGGGCATCCTCACCGTCCAGGCACCCGGGCCACGGTAGGGGCCGGGGCCGCCCCGGCGGGTCACATCGCGAGACAGCCTTGCCAACCGGCCGCGCCGGGGCGTTTTCTCTCCGGGTGCGAACCGAACACCAGAACACCTCGCCGGGCTCCCCGGACCCCTCCGACTCCCCGGAGGCCGCAGCCGAGCAGCGCGGGGCGCGCCGCGCGGTCACCCTCTTCCCGCTCCTGGTCGTCCTCGCGGGCGCCCTCGGCCTCGTGAGCCCGGGGAGCTTCACCGGCGGGGGCGAAGCGGTGCCGTATCTGCTCGGCGTCGTGATGTTCTGCATGGGCCTGACCATGACGCTGCCGGACTTCCGGGGCATCGTGCGCAGGCCCTGGGCGGTCGCGCTCGGACTCGCAGCGCAGTACATCGTGATGCCGGGGCTCGGCTGGCTGGTCGCCCAGACGCTGGGTCTCTCCCCGCAGCTCGCGGCCGGGGTGATCCTCGTCGGCTGCTCACCGGGCGGCACGGCGTCGAACGTCGTCACCTACCTGGCCCGGGGCGATGTGGCCCTCTCCGTCTCCGTCACCTCGGTCTCCACGCTCGTCGCGCCGCTGCTGACCCCGCCGCTCACCCTGTTCCTCGCGGGCGAGTTCCTGCCGGTGGACACCGGCTCGATGTTCGGCGACATCCTCAAGACCGTACTGCTGCCGGTCCTGGGCGGGTTGGTGGTACGGCTGCTGGCCGGGCGCCACGTGCAGCGGGCGCTGCCCGTCCTCCCCTGGCTCTCGGCGGTCACCATCGCGGCGATCGTCACCATCGTGGTGGCCGCCAGCGCGGACACGATCAAGTCGGCAGCGGCGCTGGTCTTCCTGGCCGTCGTCCTGCACAACGGCCTGGGCCTGACGATCGGTTACGCCGTGGGGCGGCTGTCCCGGCTCGGTGAACCGGCGGGCCGCGCCATGGCCTTCGAGGTCGGTATGCAGAACTCGGGGCTGGCCGCCTCCCTGGCCGCGGCGCACTTCAGCCCGCTCGCGGCGCTGCCGGCCGCCGTCTTCTCGGTGTGGCACAACGTCTCGGGGTCGCTGGCCGCAGCGTGGTTCGCCCGCCGCGACGGCAAGGCGAA
>NZ_JAFFZN010000030.1 GCF_017676385.1 Streptomyces spirodelae | reverse complement strand
TATCTTTGGAAGTCGTGGTCCCTGGACGTCAGTTCAGGGACCACGACTTTTTTGTGCGTCGTCACCGGCAGTTCACATTCCGTGGACATGATCCGACCATGGGGACAACACAGCTGACCGCAGCGGGCATCGGCGCCGGGGACGAGGTCGTGGTTCCGTCGTTCGGCGGGGCCGACGTGGCGCGAGCCGTCCAAGAGTTCGGAGCACGGCCTGTCTTCGCCGACATCGATGCCCACACCTACTGTCTCGATCCCTCGTCCGCCGAAGGTGCGGTGACCGCGCGGACCGCGGCCATCGTTCCCGTTCATCTCTTCGGCCAGGCCGCGGGCATGGCCGCGCTGCGGGCCGTCGGCGAGCGGCGCGGTGTCCCTGTGGTGGAGTGGGAGCCCCTGCCCCGTACGGATGCGATCGACGCGGTGCGTCGGCGCCAGTACGCCACCTACCTCGGGCGCCGACTCCGGGGGGTCGTCGTGCCGGAGGTCGGGGACGGCTCCGAGCACGTGTTCTCGGCGTATGCGGTCCGGGTGCCGGGGAACGGCAGACCGGATCGCGATGCCTTCCGTAGGGCGCTCCGGCTGCGTGGTGTCGAGTCGCACGTTCCGGTCCGGGTGCCGGCCCACCGGCTGCCGGAGTTCGCACAGGATGTGCGGCGGACCGAGTGGCGATCGTCCCCCCGGCTGCCCGAGTCGGAGCGGGCTGCTGACGAGTGCCTGACGCTGCCGCTGAGCGCGGCCATGACGAAGAAGGACCTACAGCGCGTGGTGTCGGCCTGCAACGCGCTCGGGGGGCTGCTGCGGGAGCGCGTCAGCTGAGGTGTGGGCCGGGTCCGGCGCCAGTTCGATCCATCGCTGGGGATCGGGTAAGATCTCTACCGCTGGCCGCGCCCCAATAGCTCAGTCGGCAGAGCGTCTCCATGGTAAGGAGAAGGTCAACGGTTCGATTCCGTTTTGGGGCTCTCCAAAAGCAGGTTGAAGGCTCCCGCCGTACGGCGGGAGCCTTTTCGTTTTCGGACCTCCTACTCGGGGACGCGCATCGCCAGGATGGCCATGTCGTCCGAGGGGGCGTCGCTGGCGAAACGTTCGACGGCGCGCATGATGCGGGCTGCCACCGCGCCGGCGTTGAGACCCGTGCAGGTGCCGAGGACGTCGGCCAGGCCGTCGTCGCCGAGCATCCGAGTGCCCTCGCGGCGTTCGGTCACGCCGTCCGTCACGCACAGCAGCACGTCACCCGGGTCGAGGGACACGGTCTGCTCGTAGAGTTCCAGGTCTTCCATGACGCCGAGCAAGGGCTGGGGGTCGGCGGCGGGTTCGACGGTGCCGTCCTGGCGCAGGCGGAGCGGCAGCGGGTGGCCGGCGCAGACGACCTTCAGTTCTGCGCTGCCGTCCTCCTGGGGGCGCATCTCGCCGTAGAGGAGGGTGAGGAAGCGGCTGCGCGCCCCCTCGTCCAGGATGGCGGTGTTCAGGCGCTCCAGTACGGCCGGACCGCCCAGGCCCTCGCGGGCGAGCAGGCGCAGTGCGTGCCTGGCCAGGCCGGTGACGGCGGCAGCCTCGGGGCCCGTACCGCAGACGTCGCCGATGGCGAAGCCGTAGACGCCTTCACGGATCTCGAAGAGGTCGTAGAAGTCACCGCCGACCTCGTTGCCCTCGCCCGCGGCGCGGTAGATGACCTCGCGCTCGATCCCGCCTGTGATGTCGGGCAGTTCGGGTGGTAGGAGGCTGCGCTGGAGGGACTGGCTGATGGCGGTGCGTTCGGAGTAGAGGCGCGCGTTGTCCAGGGCCAGTGCGGCACGGCGGGAAAGGTCTTCGGCCAGCTCCAGGATCTCCTGTCGGAACCGTTCGTCGGTGGGCTTGCCGAGAGTGAGCATGCCGATGACTCGGTTGCGCGCCACCAGGGGCAGTACGACGGTCTCGCCGCCGACCGCGGCCGCTGTGGCCAGGCTGGTGCCGGGGGAGAGCTGGTGGTCCTCACCGTCCAGCGAGACGTTGCGCAGCGAGGTGCGCATGGCGTCGGAGTGCGCGGCCTCGGTGGGGGCCGCCCAGACGCGTGCTCCGGGGGTGGGGACCGGCTCCGGCGGCTCGACCTTGGCGAGCAGCGTCTTGAGATTGTCGATGCGGTCCTCGTCCTCGTGCAGTACGTACGACAACTTGGGTTCCGAGCCCTGGTCGGCGACCGTGTAGACGGCACACCAGGTGGCCAGGGTAGGGACCGTCATCTGGGCCATCAGGGCGAGTGTCTGGTCGCGGTCGAGGGTGCCGGCGAGCAGGTCGGAGGCTTCGACGAGGAAGGAGAGCGAGCCGCGGCGCAGGCGCTCCAGCTCGGTGAGGCGGGCCCGTTCGACGGCGAGGGCGATGCGGTCGGCGGCGAACTGGAGGCGCAGCGCCTCCTCGTTCGTGTAGCGCCCTGGGGCCTCGGTCGCCACACCGAGGGAGCCGGTGAGCCTGCCCTCCACCTTGAGGGGGACGGTGACCACGGAGCGCATGCCGGTGCCGTCCAGAAGCGGCACGGCGCCGGGGACGACGGTGAGGTCCTCGTGCACGGAGGGCATCCGGGCCGATCCGTAGCGTCCGCTTCCGGTCTCGACGGGGACGCGGGCGAAGCGCTGGCGGGCCGAGGGCAGGCCGGTGGAGGCGCGGACCTCCAGCTCGGTCTCGTCGTCGGTGGCCAGCAGCAGATAGGCGGAGTCGCCGTCGAGCATGTCCCTGGCCCGTTCGACGGTGCGCTGCAGGAGGCCGTCGAGGTCGTCGGGGGCAGGGGAGCCGATGAAGACCTCGAAGGGGTCGTCGGCCGACTGGTCCTGGGAGTCGCCGGCGGTGCCGGTGTTGTCGTGCGAGTGGACCCGGGGCGGGGACTGCAGGACAGCGCGTTCGTGCTCGCGCACCAGCAGACAGACCGTGGAAGGCTCGCCGTCGCTGTCGCGTACCCGCAGGTGGGAGGCGTAGACGGGGATGGTGCGGCCGTCCGAGCCGCGCATGCCGTAGGAGCCCTCCCAGCGGGAGAGGCGCAGTGCCTCGGCGACGCCCGTGCCGGTGCCGGGGGTGTGTGGCCAGGCGGCGAAGTCGGTCAGGGGCTTGCCGACGACCTGGTCCGCCGGATAGTCGAACAGTTCGGTGGCGTCCTCGTTCCAGGCGCTGATCGAGCCGCTGCGGTCGACCTGGATGACGGCGACGCGGATGCGGGTGTCGGTGACCGGTAGCGCCGTGTCCGGGAGCGCGGGGCCCGCCGTTCGCGTGCCCACCGGGCGCTCGGGGAGGTCGAGTCGGAACCAGACGCGCTTGTCCGACGCTGTGTAGTCGACGCCCCAGCGGGTGGCCAGCGCGGAGGCCAGCAGCAGGCCGCGGCCGCCCTCGCGGTCGGGGCCCGCGGGCTGCGGGTTGACCTCCTGGAGCGGCAGTTCGCGCTCCGGGTAGCGGTCGATGACCTCGATGCGGATGCCGTCCTCGTCGCGCAGACACAGCACCTCGGCGGCGGTTCCGGCGTGGACCACCGCGTTGGTGACCAGCTCGCTGGTGAGTACGACGGCGTCGTCGACGATGTCGGACAGGCCCCAGCCCTGGAGGGTGTCGCGTACGAAGCCGCGCGCGGTGGCGACGGAGCGGCCCACCGGTTCGAAGGTGGCGGCGGCTCGTGCGGTGATCACTGGTCTCCCCATGGATGTCCTGTCGGCCAGGCGCACTGGTGTGCGCTGTGCGGTCAGGGCCGCCGTGACGGTCCCCGCCTCCTCGTTGGGGCCTTGCTGTGAGCCCAGAGCGTCCGGGGGGACCCCGGTGGGGAGACCCCCGCGCTCGGCGCTCTGCTCTTGCGTCACCGCAGCGCCCCTCCGTCGCCCTTCGTACTCACACCGCTGCCCCCTGCGAAGCCCCTACCCATTTGACCCGGTCGGGCACCCCGCCGACATGGGGGTGAACGGACAGCTGGGTGCCAGGTTACTTACGTATCCACGGCGAGTGGCCGCCGGATGCGGGTGATTTCCCACCGGGTCCGCGAACGCAGTGCGATATGCCATGCTGCCGAACTGTTATCGCCGGGTTCGGGCAGGGTGAAACACTGGGAAGGCTCGGAGTACAAGGGCCCGGGCAGGAAGGTCGACCCGCAGGAGGGGCAGTGGAGTCTGGCACCACAACCGCGCGTAGCGGCAACACGCGCGCGAAGGGCGGACGGTCCCGTAGAAGCGGGACGGTCGAGGTGGACGCCGCGGCCCTCAACAAGCTTCTGACCGGGCTGACAGCGATGCGGGACGGCAATTTCCGCAAGCGGCTGACCGTGACCGGTGAGGGCCCGATGGCCGAGATCGCCGCGGTCTTCAACGAGGTCGCGGACCAGAATCTGCACCTGACGGGTGAGCTGTCCCGGGTGCGGCGGGTGGTCGGACGTGAGGGAAAACTCACAGAGCGGCTGCAGACCGGCACGTGTGAGGGCTCCTGGGCGTCGGCGATCGACGCGGCGAACGCGTTGGTGGACGACCTGGTGTGGCCCGTCTCCGAGGTGGGCAGGGTGCTGACGGCCGTCGCCGACGGCGACCTGGAGCAGCGCATGGACCTGCGCTCGCGTGGGGCCGAGGGCGGCGGGCATCCGCTGCGGGGGGAGTTCCTGAAGGTCGGCCGTACGGTCAACGGGCTGGTGGACCAGCTCTCGGCGTTCACGGACGAGGTGACGCGGGTCGCCAGCGAGGTCGGGACCGAGGGCAAGCTGGGCGGCCAGGCGCGCGTGCGCGGAATGTCCGGTTCCTGGAAGGATCTGACTGATTCCGTCAACACCATGGCGTCGCGGCTGACGGCTCAGGTGCGGGATATCGCTCTGGTGACCACGGCGGTCGCCAAGGGTGACTTGTCACGCAAGGTGACCGTCCATGTCGCCGGCGAGATGCTGGAGCTGAAGAACACCGTCAACACGATGGTGGACCAGCTCTCCTCCTTCCAGTCCGAGGTCACCAGGGTCGCGCGCGAGGTCGGCACCGAGGGCGAGTTGGGCGGCCAGGCGCGGGTGCAGGGCGTCGCGGGCGTCTGGAAGGACCTGACGGACTCCGTCAATCTGATGGCGGGCAATCTGACCTCCCAGGTCCGCGAGATCGCCCAGGTGACGACAGCGGTGGCCAACGGCGACCTGTCGCAGAAGATCACCGTGAACGCGCGGGGCGAGGTGGCGCAGCTCGCCGAGACGATCAACGCGATGACGGACACGCTGCGCACTCTGGCCGACGAGGTCACGCGGGCTGCCAGCGAGGTCGGCACGGACGGCGTGCTGGGCGGCCAGGCGGTGGTGCCGGGGGCCGCGGGAATCTGGAAGGATCTGACGGACTCGGTCAACTCCGCCTTCCGGAATCTGACCGCTCAGGTGCGGGACATCGCTCAGGTGACGACGGCGGTGGCGAACGGTGATCTGTCGCAGAAGGTCACCGTTGACGTCTCCGGCGAGATGCAGGAGCTGAAGAACACCGTCAACACGATGGTCGACCAACTCTCCGCGTTCGGCGCCGAGGTGACCCGGGTCGCCAGGGAGATCGGCGTCGAAGGTGAGCTGGGCGGGCAGGCGGCCGTGCCCGGCGCGGCGGGTACCTGGAAGGATCTGACGGACTCGGTCAACACCGCGTTCCGCAATCTCACCGGGCAGGTCCGCAACATCGCTCAGGTGACGACGGCGGTGGCGAACGGTGATCTGTCGCAGAAGGTCACCGTTGACGTCTCCGGCGAGATGCTCCAGCTGAAGAACACCGTCAACACGATGGTGGACCAGTTGTCGTCCTTCGCCGAGCAGGTGACCAGGATGGCCAGGGACGTGGGAACCGAGGGCCGGCTGGGCGGCCAGGCCCGCGTGGACGGCGTCTCGGGCACCTGGAAGGACCTGACGAACTCCGTCAACTTCATGGCCAACAACCTGACCTCCCAGGTGCGGCAGATCGCTCAGGTGACCACGGCGGTGGCGCGGGGTGACCTCTCGCAGAAGATCGAGGTTGATGCGCGCGGCGAGATCCTGGAGCTGAAGAACACCATCAACACGATGGTCGACCAGCTCTCTGCCTTCGCCGACCAGGTCACGCGGGTGGCCCGTGAGGTCGGTACGGAGGGCAGGCTGGGTGGTCAGGCGCAGGTACCCGGCGTCGCGGGAGTGTGGCGCGATCTGACCGATTCCGTGAACGGGATGGCCGGCAATCTGACCAGCCAGGTGCGCAACATCTCGCAGGTGGCCACCGCAGTGGCCCGGGGCGATCTGTCGCAGAAGATCGACGTGGACGCGCGCGGCGAGATCCTGGAGCTGAAGACCACGCTGAACACGATGGTCGACCAGCTCTCGTCGTTCGCCGAGGAGGTCACCAGGGTCGCCCGTGAGGTGGGCACGGAGGGCATCCTGGGGGGCCAGGCGGAGGTCAAGGGTGTCTCGGGCACCTGGAAGGACCTCACGCAGTCGGTGAACTTCATGGCGAACAACCTGACCTCCCAGGTCCGCAACATCGCCGAGGTCACCACGGCTGTCGCACAGGGCGACCTGTCCAAGAAGATCACCGTGGACGCCAAGGGCGAGGTGCTCGCCCTGGTGACGACCGTCAACACCATGGTGGACACCCTCTCGTCGTTCGCCGAGCAGGTGACCCGGGTGGCCCGTGAGGTGGGCACCGAGGGCATTCTCGGCGGCCAGGCGCGGGTGCGTGACGTGTCGGGCATCTGGAAGGACCTGACCGACAACGTCAACATCATGGCCAACAACCTCACCAGCCAGGTGCGCAACATCTCCCAGGTGGCCACCGCGGTGGCGGGCGGTGACCTGACCAAGAAGGTCACCGTCGAGGCAAGCGGCGAGGTCGCGCAGCTCGCGGACACGGTCAACACGATGGTCACCACGCTCTCGTCGTTCGCGGAGCAGGTGACGCGGGTGGCCCGTGAGGTGGGCACGGACGGTGTGCTGGGCGGCCAGGCGCGGGTGCAGGGCGTCGCGGGCACGTGGAAGGACCTGACCGAGTCGGTGAACTCGATGGCGTCCAACCTGACCGGCCAGGTGCGGCAGATCGCCATGGTCACCACCGCCATCGCCAAGGGCGATCTCACCAAGAAGATCGACATCGAGGCCAACGGCGAGATCCTGCAGCTGAAGACGACCATCAACACGATGGTCGACCAGCTGTCGTCGTTCGCCGAGCAGGTCACCCGGGTGGCCCGTGAGGTGGGCACCGAGGGCCAGTTGGGCGGTCAGGCGCGGGTGCCGGGAGTCGCCGGTACGTGGAAGGACCTGACCGACTCCGTCAACGAGATGGCGGGCAACCTCACCCGTCAGGTGAGGGCGATCGCCGAGGTCGCCACCGCGGTGACCCGTGGCGACCACAACGTCCGTATCGACGTCGAGGCGGCCGGGGAGATCCTGGAGCTGCAGGGCTACATCAACACGATGATCGCCAACCTGCGGGACACCACGCAGGCCAACCAGGAGCAGGACTGGCTCAAGGGCAACCTGGCGCGCATTTCCGGCCTGATGCAGGGTCGCCGCGATCTGCGGGACGTGGCGGGGCTCATCATGAGCGAGCTGACGCCGGTGGTCTCCGCACAGCACGGCGCGTTCTTCATCTCGCTGCCGGAGGGCACTCCGGAGGGCGCGGTGGGCGTCGGCGCGGGGCCCGGGGAGGACGGCAAGTACGAGCTGCGGATGCTGGGCAGCTACGGCTACTGCACCGACAGCATGCCCACCTCCTTCCTGCCGGGCGAGTCGCTGGTCGGCACGGCGGCCAAGGAGAAGCGCACCATCGAGATGGGCAATGTGCCGCCCGGCTATCTGAAGATCTCCTCGGGGCTCGGTGAGGCCCCGCCCGCGCATCTGGTGGTGCTGCCCGTCATCTTCGAGGGCACGGTGCTCGGTGTGATCGAGCTGGCGTCCTTCCAGCCGTTCGGGCAGATCCAGAAGGACTTCCTCAACCAGATCGCCGAGATGATCGCCACGAGCGTCAACACCATCAGCGTCAATATGCGTACCGAGCGGCTGCTGGAGCAGTCGCAGGAGCTGACGGCGCAGCTGAAGGAGCGCTCGGGGGAGCTGGAGAACCGGCAGAGGGCACTTCAGGAGTCCAACGCGGCGCTGGAGGAGAAGGCCGAGCAGCTCGCCCAGACCAACAGCGACATCGAGATCAAGAACCGGGAGATCGAGGAGGCGCGGCAGGTCCTGGAGGAGCGTGCCGAGCAGCTCTCGGTCTCGATGCGCTACAAGTCGGAGTTCCTGGCCAACATGTCGCACGAGTTGCGTACGCCGCTCAACTCGCTGCTGATCCTGGCCAAGCTGCTGGCGGACAACGCGGAGCACAACCTGTCGCCCAAGCAGGTCGAGTTCGCCGAGACGATCCACGGCGCGGGCTCCGACCTGCTGCAGTTGATCAACGACATCCTCGATCTGTCGAAGGTCGAGGCGGGCAAGATGGATGTCAGCCCGACGCGTATCGCACTGGTGCAACTGGTCGACTATGTGGAGGCCACTTTCCGGCCGCTGACGGTGGAGAAGGGGTTGGACTTCTCGGTGAGTGTCTCGCCGGAGCTGCCCGCAACGCTGCACACCGACGAGCAGCGGCTGCTGCAGGTGCTGCGCAATCTGCTGTCCAACGCGGTGAAGTTCACCGACAGCGGCGCCGTCGAGCTGGTGATCCGCTCGGCCCGCTCGGATGTGCCTGGCGCGATCCGCGAGCAGATGCTGGAGCACGGTTCGCTGCGGGACCCCGACTCGGAGCTGATCGCCTTCTCGGTGACGGACACCGGTATCGGTATCGCGCAGAGCAAGATGCGGGTCATCTTCGAGGCGTTCAAGCAGGCAGACGGCACCACGTCGCGCAAGTACGGCGGCACGGGCCTGGGACTGTCCATCAGCCGGGAGATCGCACGGCTGCTGGGCGGTGAGATCGACGCGGTCAGTGAGCCGGGCCGCGGCTCCACCTTCACCCTCTACCTGCCGCTGCACCCGACGGAGCTGCCACCGCAGGGCTACGGGCAGCTCGCCTCGGGCAGCGCCCCGTTGAGCCTGCCGGAGGCGCGTACGGGGGCTGGGGAGGCGTCGGCCGCCGAACCGGAGGGGGCGGCGGCGCAGGCCGGGCCGGGCGAGGGTACGGGGACGGCCCCCGCGGCCCCCGAGCAGACCGCGGAGGAGGCAGCGCACTCACTGGCCGACCGGCGGCGGATGCGGGACGCCAGCGGCCAGGCGCAGCCCGAACTGCCCCCGGAGGCCCGCCCGTCAGTGCCGTCGGACAACGGTGCGGGCAGTGCGAACGGGACCGCCAACGGGGCGGTACGGGGCAACGGCGCGGCTCCGCGAGTGGCGGGCGCCGGCGAGCAGCAGGGCGGCGCGGTGGCCGAGAACGGCGGCGCGGCCGCCGAGGCACCAGGGCGGGAAGCGCGTGCTGGAGAGCAGGAGGCGCCCTCCATCGTGCCGGGCGGCACCGGCGATCTGGCGGGCCGGAAGGTGCTCATCGTCGACGACGACATCCGCAATGTCTTCGCGCTCACCAGCGTCCTGGAGCAGCACGGCCTTCAGGTGCTCTACGCCGAGAACGGCCGGGAGGGCATCGAGGTGCTGGAGCAGCACGACGACGCGGCCGTGGTGCTGATGGACATCATGATGCCGGAGATGGACGGTTACGCGACGACGGCGGCCATCCGCAAGATGCCGCAGTTCGCCGGTCTGCCGATCATCGCGCTGACCGCCAAGGCGATGAAGGGCGACCGGGAGAAGAGCATCGAGGCCGGTGCTTCCGACTACGTCACCAAGCCGGTGGACACTGATCACCTGCTGGACGTCATGAGGCGGTGGATGGATGGCGGGTGAATATGACACCGTGTCGATGAGGGCCATACGTTGACTCAGTGTGGTCAAGCGCGTGTGGAAACGCGGTAAACCGGGAACCTTTTGGTCCCCTGGGGCGTTTCTGCTACGTGCACAGTGACATCTCGGTGACAGGGTGTGGCGGACCGCAGGGTGCGGCTACCATGACCGGCACAAGGACGGGCGGCGGCGACAGGAGGCCGCTCCCAGGGGCGGCGTCCGAAAGGCTGCCGGGGCGAGGAGGACGGGCCATGGTGCAGAAGGCCAAGATCCTCCTGGTCGATGACCGGCCGGAGAATCTGCTGGCGCTGGAGGCCATTCTCTCCGCGCTCGATCAGACGCTGGTACGGGCATCGTCAGGGGAGGAAGCGCTCAAAGCGCTGTTGACCGACGACTTCGCGGTCATTCTGCTGGATGTCCAGATGCCGGGCATGGACGGCTTCGAGACAGCTGCCCATATCAAGCGTCGCGAGCGCACCCGCGACATCCCCATCATCTTCCTCACGGCCATCAACCACGGTCCGCACCACACCTTCCGCGGCTATGCGGCAGGTGCGGTCGACTACATCTCCAAGCCGTTCGACCCCTGGGTGCTGCGGGCGAAGGTCTCGGTCTTCGTCGACCTCTATATGAAGAACGTGCAGCTGCGCGAGCAGGCGTCGCTGCTGCGACTGCAGTTGGAGGGCAACGGCGGCGATCGGCGCCCCGGTGCGGACGAGGAGGGCGACGCGGCACAGGGCCTGCTGGTCGAGCTGTCCGCGCGCCTTGCCGCTGTCGAGGAGCAGGCCGAGGCGCTGACCAAGCAGCTGGGCGACTCGGCTGACGCCGCGGCAGTGGCGACCGCCGCCCACCTGGAGCGCAAACTGGCGGGGCTGCGCAGCGCACTTGACGCGCTCGGCCCCGGCGCGGACGGTGACCCCTCGACCCAGGTGCCCTCGCAGAACTGAGAGCCCGCGCAGCACCACCGAGGCGGGGCAGTACGCCGCGCTGAAAGGGCCGGCACCCCGCGCTGAGCGGGAGCAGCGCCACGCGCCCGGAACTGACGACCGGTCGGAGCCCGGCTGCGGAACGGCAGCCCCTGGGAGCTCATGCGGTACCCCGGTCATCCGTGCCTCGGGTGCCCGGCCCAGGTAACCTCGCACCTATGGCCTCACGCGCGTCGGGAACAGGAAAGGCTGCCAAGAAAGCACCCGCCAAAAAGGCTGCCCCGAAAGCCGCGAAGGCGGCCCCGGCGAAGAAGGCGCCACCCAAGAAGGCACCGGCCAAGAAGGCGCCCGCCAAGAAGGCTGCGGCCAAGGGCGGCAAGGGCAAGGGCGCGCCCTCCCCCAGCAGCGGTGTGCTGAGGGTGCTCAAGACCTGCTGGCTCGGCCTCGCGCACGCGGTCGGCGCCGTCCTCCGCGGTATCGGGCGCAGCGGCAAGGCGCTTGACCCAGCACACCGCAAGGACGGCCTCGCCCTGCTGCTGCTCGGTCTGGCGCTGATCGTGGCCGCCGGCACCTGGTCCAACCTCCAGGGCCCGGTCGGCGATCTGGTGGAGATGCTGGTGACCGGCGCGTTCGGACGGCTGGACCTGCTGGTGCCGATAATGCTGGCCGTCATCTCCGTACGGCTGATCCGCCATCCGGAGAAGCCGGAGGCCAACGGCCGTATCGTGATCGGTCTTTCGGCGCTGCTGGTCGGTGTGCTGGGGCTCGTCCACATCGGCTGCGGTGCCCCCGGCAGGGGCGAGGGCGAGGACACGCTGCGGGACGCGGGCGGCCTGGTCGGCTGGGCCGTCTCCCGGCCGCTGATCGCCACCATGGGCGAGATGCTGGCGGTGGCGCTGCTCGCGCTCGTCACCGTCTTCGGACTGCTGGTGGTGACGGCGACACCGGTCAACGCCATCCCACAGCGGCTGCGGGCCGCCGGGGTCCGGCTGGGCCTCGTCCAGCCGGTGGCCGGGTACGACTACGACGTCGAACCGGACGAGGAGGAGCCGGCCCCCGGGCGCCGTGCGCACAGCATGCGCAAGGAGCAGATCGCTCCCGCGCTCGCCGAGAAGGAGGCCCTCGACCGCCGTCGTCGCGCAGCCCGGCAGAACAGGCGGGGTGCCGGGACGCAGGAGCCGCTGCCCGAGGACGGCGCGGTGGTCGGTGCGAGCGCCGGGGAGACCGAGCGGACGCTGGACGCGGTCGATCTGGCCGCCGCCGCTGCGGCCTCGCTGGACGGCGCCGTGGTCAACGGCATCCAGCCCTCGCCCGTGGTCGCCGATCTGACCAGCTCGGTTGCCAAGTCCCGCGGCAGGAAGCGGCAGGCCCCAGGCGCCGACTCCGTGCCCGGTGCCCGGGGCGGGGGACGGGGCGGCGCGGACAGCGCCGGTGTCCGGCCCGGCCACGCCGACGACGAGGTCACCGAACGGACGCCGGTGCCGGACCTGACCAGGGCGCCCGCGCCACCGGAGCCGTCCGAGCTGCCTCCGCGCGCCGAACAGCTCCAGCTGTCGGGGGACATCACCTATGCGCTGCCGTCCCTCGACCTGCTGGAGCGGGGCGGGCCCGGACGCTCCCGCAGCGCCGCCAACGACCAGGTGGTGCAGTCGCTGACCACCGTCTTCACCGAGTTCAAGGTGGACGCCGCAGTCACCGGGTTCACCCGCGGCCCGACGGTCACCCGCTATGAGGTGGAGCTGGGCCCCGGTGTGAAGGTCGAGAAGATCACCGCGCTGGCCAAGAACATCGCGTATGCCGTCGCCAGCCCCGATGTCCGGATCATCAACCCGATCCCCGGGAAGTCCGCGGTCGGTATCGAGATCCCCAACAGCGACCGTGAGATGGTCAATCTCGGGGATGTGCTGCGCTCGGCGGAGGCATCGGGCGAGCACCATCCGCTGCTGGTCGGGCTCGGTAAGGACGTCGAGGGCGGCTACGTTTCGGCCAACCTGGCGAAGATGCCGCACATCCTGGTCGCGGGTGCCACCGGCTCGGGCAAGTCCTCGTGCATCAACTGCCTCATCACTTCGGTGATGGCCCGGGCCACCCCCGAGGATGTGCGGATGGTGCTCGTGGACCCCAAGCGGGTCGAGCTGACGGCCTACGAGGGCATCCCGCACCTGATCACGCCGATCATCACCAATCCGAAGAAGGCGGCCGAGGCGCTCCAGTGGGTCGTCCGCGAGATGGACCTGCGCTACGACGACCTGGCGGCGTTCGGGTTCCGCCATATCGACGACTTCAACGAGGCGGTGCGCGCCGGCCGGGTCTCGGCTCCGGAGGGCAGCGAACGGGAGCTGACGCCTTACCCCTATCTGCTGGTCATCGTGGACGAGCTGGCCGACCTGATGATGGTTGCGCCGCGCGACGTGGAGGACGCGATCGTACGGATCACCCAGCTTGCGCGGGCGGCGGGTATCCACCTGGTGCTGGCCACCCAGCGGCCGTCGGTCGATGTCGTCACCGGCCTGATCAAGGCCAATGTCCCCTCCCGGCTCGGCTTCTCCACCTCGTCCCTGGCCGACAGCCGCGTCATCCTCGACCAGGGCGGCGCCGAGAAGCTCATCGGCAAGGGCGACGGGCTGTTCCTGCCGATGGGCGCCAGCAAGCCGACCCGGATGCAGGGCGCCTACGTCAACGAGCACGAGGTCCAGGCGGTCGTCGAACACTGCAAGGCCCAGATGACGCCGGTCTTCCGGGAGGATGTGACCGGCGGCCAGAGCAAGAAGAAGGAGATCGACGAGGAGATCGGCGACGACATGGATCTGCTCTGCCAGGCGGCGGAGCTGGTCGTCTCCACCCAGTTCGGCTCCACCTCGATGCTCCAGCGAAAGCTGCGGGTGGGCTTCGCCAAGGCGGGGCGGCTGATGGACCTGATGGAGTCGCGGGGCGTGGTGGGCCCCAGCGAGGGCTCCAAGGCGCGGGACGTCCTGGTCAAGCCCGAGGAGCTGGACGAGGTGCTGACGGTCATCAGGGGCGGGTAGGCACACGGGCGCACGGGCGGCCCGCGCAGCTGTGCGGGCCCGGCACCGCTGCAGGGGCCCTCTATAGGGACCCAGCCGGCACTGGCGGCACCCGCTGCCCCCCGCTGCACGGCGGGCACAGCTCACTCGAAAGGGCGAGCGAGGCAACCGTTTCCGTGGTCTATACGTCAAGTTGAGGGAAGGGACGGCTCAGGCGTCGGCGCACCAGGTGCGTGTGGGCGCCACCCGGCGCAGCTCGGTCATACGTACGCCATACATATGGCGTACAAAGTTGCTCCGCCCGCTTGCCCCACCCTTTTGCCCCGCCCCTAGACTGAACCTCCAGCAGGTGGCTACACGCTCGAAAGGCGCCCCCGTGTCCATCGGCAACTCCCCCGAAGAGGACCGGCCCCCGGTCGGTCGAGCCCTCCAGCAGGCCCGGATCGACGCACGGTTGACCGTGGAGGAGATCAGTACCTCCACGCGGGTGCGAGTCCCGATCGTGCATGCGATCGAGCAGGACGACTACTCCCGGTGCGGTGGGGATGTGTACGCGCGCGGCCACATCCGCACGCTGGCGCGCGCCGTCGGGCTGGACGGTGACGCCCTGGTCGACCAGTACGACGAGGAACACGGCGGCCGTCCCGAGCCGACCCCACCCGCGACCCTGTTCGAGGCGGAACGTATCCGCCCTGAGCCGCGCGGGCCCAACTGGACGGCTGCGATGGTCGCCGCCATCGTCGCAGTGATCGGCTTCGTCGCCTTCACCCTCGTCAGCGGCGGCGGTGGGGACTCCGGCCAGCAGACCGCCGAGAAAGCGCCGTCTCCGACTCCCTCCAAGGGAGCCTCCGAGGACCCGTCACCTTCCCGCTCGAGCGACCCCAAGCCCTCCGAGAGCGCCATCGCGGGGGCGCCCGCCGACAAGGTGACCGTGCGGATGACCGTGGAGAAGGACAGCAGCTGGGTCTCCGCCAGGGACCACAACGGGCGGCTGGTCCATGAAGGAGTGCTCAAGGCAGGCCAGTCCAAGACCCTCACCGACGACAAGCGGCTCGACCTGGTGCTCGGCAACCCGGGCAGGGTGAAGCTGTACGTCAACGGCAAGGAGGTCAAGCACCCCGTCGAGGCCGGCCAGGTGCAGCGGCTCAGCTATACCCGTGGCGACCCGGAGGCCGGCTGAAGCGCTGACCGGGGGGGATGTCGCGCTCCATGACCGGTGGGGGCCGTGCTCCGGGGACCGGTGGGGGCCGTGCTCCGGGTGACGAATTCCGCCCGGAGCGGTGAGCTGTGCGGTCGGAACCTGGCGGCGGGCGGTGGCGGGGGGACGAAGTAGGCTGAGCCCATGCCCGAACGCCGTACCGTCGCCCTTGTCACTCTCGGCTGCGCACGTAACGAGGTGGACTCGGAGGAGCTCGCAGGCCGCCTGGCGGCGGATGGCTGGGATCTCGTCGAGGACGCCTCCGACGCCGATGTCGCCGTCGTCAACACCTGCGGCTTCGTCGAGGCCGCCAAGAAGGACTCCGTCGACGCGCTGCTGGAGGCCAATGACCTCAAGAGCGCGGCCCAGCAGGGCGAGGGGAGAACCCAGGCCGTGGTGGCCGTCGGCTGTATGGCCGAGCGGTACGGCAAGGAGCTGGCCGACGCGCTGCCCGAGGCGGACGGGGTCCTCGGCTTCGACGACTACGCGGACATCTCCGACCGGCTCCAGACCATTCTGAGCGGCGGGGTGCACGCCCCCCATGTGCCCAGAGACCGGCGCAAGCTGCTGCCCGTGAGCCCCGCCGAGCGCCAGGGCGCCGCGGTCGCGCTCCCCGGACACGGCGCTGCGGCGGGCGAGGGGTCCTCCGGGGCGGGTGAGGGCCACGGTGCCGAGGGGGCGTCCCACGCGTCCCAGGGGGCCGCACGGGAAGCGGTCGCTGCTTCCGCGCCCGCGGACCTGCCCGAGGGCGTCGCGCCCGCCTCAGGGCCGCGTGCCCCGCTGCGGCGACGGCTGGGCAGCAGCCCGGTCGCCTCCGTCAAGCTCGCCTCCGGCTGTGACCGGCGCTGCTCCTTCTGCGCCATTCCCTCCTTCCGGGGCTCCTTCATCTCCCGTCGTCCCTCCGATGTCCTCGGCGAGACCCGCTGGCTGGCAGAGCAGGGCGTACGCGAGATCATGCTCGTCTCGGAGAACAACACCTCCTACGGCAAGGACCTGGGCGACATCCGCCTGCTGGAGACGCTTCTGCCTCAGTTGGCTGCCGTCGACGGCATCGAGCGGGTGCGGGTGAGCTACCTCCAGCCCGCCGAGATGCGGCCCGGGCTGATCGACGTGCTGACCGGCACCGAGAAGGTGGCGCCCTACTTCGATCTGTCCTTCCAGCACTCGGCGCCCGGCGTACTGCGCGCGATGCGACGCTTCGGTGACACCGACCGCTTCCTCGGGCTGCTGGAGGAGATCCGCAAGCGGGCCCCGCAGGCCGGTGCGCGCTCGAACTTCATCGTCGGCTTCCCCGGCGAGAGCGAGCAGGACCTGGCCGAGCTGGAGCGGTTCTTGACCGAGGCCCGCCTCGACGCGATCGGTGTGTTCGGCTACTCGGACGAGGAAGGCACCGAGGCCGCCGGCTACGAGGACAAGGTGCCGTCCGACGAGGTCGCCGAGCGGCTCGCACACATGTCCAGGCTCGCCGAGGAGCTGACCGCGCAACGCGCCGAGGAGCGTGTGGGCGAGACCGTACGGGTACTGGTCGAGGCTGTGGACGAGGAAGAGGGCCCGCTGGGACGCGGCGCGCACCAGGCCCCCGAGACCGACGGCCAAGTGCGCCTCGCGCTGCCAGCGGCCTACGCCGCGGAGACGAGCGGAGCGGGTGAGGCGGACGAGGCGGGCCCGGTGGCGGCGGTGGGTCGGATGGTCGAGGCGCGGGTCGTCGCGGCCGAGGGCGTCGACCTGGTCGCCGAGCCGCTGGTGACGGCTTCGGCGACGGCTTCGGCGGGGCACAGTGCCGTGCCGCCCGCCCGCTTGGGTGCGGCTGGAGTCAGTGGTGCCGCCGGTGTACCTCGCGAGGTGAGCGGGGAGGCGGGCAGATGACCGGAGTCCCGGCGTCCGCGGCCCGGCGTGGCACCGTACCGAAACCCAAAGCGGCGAGCACCGTACGCCCTGTGAGCCTGTGGAACATCGCGAACATCCTGACCATGGTGCGGCTGCTGCTCGTGCCCGCATTCGTGCTGCTCATGGTGGCCAACGGCGGGCACGACCCGGCCTGGCGCTCGTTCGCGTGGGCGGCCTTCGCCATCGCCATGATCACCGACCTGTTCGACGGTGAGCTGGCCCGGCGGTACAACCTCGTCACCGACTTCGGGAAGATCGCCGACCCCATCGCCGACAAGGCGATCATGGGCGCCGCGCTGATCTGTCTCTCCGCCCTCTCCGACCTGCCCTGGTGGGTCACCGGTGTGATCCTCTTCCGCGAGCTGGGCATCACGCTGCTGCGCTTCTGGGTGATCAGACACGGGGTGATTCCGGCCAGCCGTGGCGGCAAGATGAAGACCCTCGCCCAGGGCGTCGCCGTGGGTATGTACGTGCTGGTGCTGACCGGCCCGCTGGCGACCCTGCGATGGTGGGTGATGGCCGTGGCCGTCGTACTGACGGTGGTCACCGGCCTCGACTACGTACGCCAGGCTGTTGTGCTGCGCCGGGCCGGGGTCGCGGCCGAGCGGGACGGTGCGGTGGCCGGGACGGCGGCCGGCGCGGCGGAGTCGGCCGTGGGCGGTGACGAGATGGCGGCCGACAGCGTCGACGGGGATGACGCGGGCCGGACGGGGAACACGAGGGGCTCGGGAAGCGCTGGAGACGCCGGGAGCGACGGTGCCGCCGGAAACGGTGAGGTCGTCGGGAGCGGTGGAGGCGAAGAAGAGGCAGGAGACGCAGGGAACGCAGGGGGTGAACGACCCTGACGGAGGTGGAGTCGCGGGCCGGCGGTGTACTGGCGCTGCTCACCGAGCGAGGTCAGACGCTCGCCGTTGCCGAGTCGCTGACCGGCGGCCTGGTCGCCGCCGAGATCACAGCTGTCCCTGGGGCCTCGCGAGCCTTCCGTGGTTCCGTCACGGCGTATGCGACCGCGCTCAAGAGGGATGTACTCGGCGTGAACGGGGCACTCCTTGAGGAGCGGGGTGCTGTCGACGCCGAGACCGCGTGCCAGATGGCGCAGGGCGTACGCAGCGCGCTGGGCGCCGACTGGGGCCTCGCGACAACAGGTGTGGCCGGGCCCGAGCCCCAGGACGGGCAGCCGGTCGGAACGGTTTTCGTCGCTGTCGCCGGTCCCACGACCGGGGCAGTGGTGGAGAAACTGCGGCTCGAAGGCAGCTTGAGTGGCGATCGAGCCGGTGACACTGGTGAGGAAGCCGGGGAACGTGTGCGTGCCGGTATTCGTACGGAGAGTGTTCGAGGAGCACTGGAGCTGCTCTACAAGGAACTGATCGAAAATGCTGGAGGGCAGGATAGGGAACAGACCGGGGGGAATGGATGTTTGCAGCCCTGAGTGAACACGACATCGCTCCCCGCACGGCTGCGTGCCAAGGCGGTACGGTGGAGCCTGAAGGAGTCGGGGCCAACTGGCCGTCCCGATACAGGCTGTGGAAGACGCCGCGCGTTGAGAGGGAGGAGCACCGATGATTCTGCTCCGTCGCCTGTTGGGTGACGTGCTGCGTCGGCAGCGCCAACGCCAGGGTCGTACCCTGCGCGAAGTCTCTTCGTCCGCCAGGGTCTCGCTCGGTTACCTCTCCGAGGTGGAGCGCGGCCAGAAGGAAGCCTCGTCCGAACTGCTCTCATCGATCTGTGACGCGCTCGATGTGCGGATGTCCGAGCTGATGCGAGAGGTCAGTGACGAGCTGGCGCTCGCGGAGCTGGCCGAGTCCGCGGCGAGTGACGCCGTGCCCGCACCCATGCGGCCGGTGCTCAACCCGCTGTCTGTCACCTCGGTCACCGGAGTGCCCGAGGAGCGGGTCACGATCAAGGCGCCGACGGAGGCCGTGGACGTGGTCGCGGCCTGAGGGCCGTGCGCCGGTCCGTGGTGCGCCTGCGGCCCAGCCCGCTTTGGCCGTACGGCGTCCGGGGCGCGGCAGGCGCCGTGTGAGACGTGCGACGACAGGTCCCGCTGGAGGACACCCGGCGGGACCTTCGTGCATCTGGAGAGGCCCTGTGGCGGCTCGTACCTGATGCCTCGCGCAGGAGTCCTGGATTGAGGCTTGAGCCTTCTTGCGTGGGTCCGAGGAGAAGAGGGCGCTCGCCGCACGCAGGCGTGCACGGAGCGTTCATCGCACTGTGTGACCTACGTTCCGTGGTCGCGCGGTCGCCGGGAGTGCGGGACGATGGCGGGGTACTCGACTTCGTCGACGGTCTCGCGTCCTTGCCGCATACGGCGTTTCCGCCCGGTGCGGACCGGCACCGTCGCGGGAGGTGGCGGCATGACGGCTGTGAGGCCCTTGCTGCTGTGCCGCTGGGTGCTCGGCAGCGCTTGTGCCGTCGGCTGGCTGTGCGCGATATGGCGGGTGGCCGTCGGGGAGGGCGGCCCGGTCGAAGCCTCGGTGACGGCCGGGGGATGGGGGCTGAGCGTACTGCCCGTACATGTGGCGCAGGACAGCGCTCGACAGGGGGCGCGGGGGAGAAGGTGCGGCGCCGCCCCCGGCGGACTACCACGGCATCGCGACGCCGCCGTTGGGGCGGAGGATCTGCCCCGTCATGAAGGACGAGGCGTCCGAGGCCAGATACAGCACCGCGTGCGCCACTTCCAGCGCTTCACCGACCCTCCCCAGCGGTGACATCCGCGACAGCGTCTCCTCGACGCGCCGGCGGCTCGCCGCGTCGGGCCGCTCCGTCATAGGAGTGCGCACCCAGCCGGGTGCCACCGCGTTGACCCGGATGCCGTGCTCGCCGATTTCGGTGGCGAGCGTCCTGGTGAGCTGGACCACGGCGGCCTTGGCCGCCCCGTAGCACAGCAGCCCGGCGGAACCGGTGTCGACCGCGCCGGATGCCATGGTGACCAAGGCTCCCCGGGTACCGGTCCGGATCATGCTGCGGGCCGCCTCCTGGCAGGTGTGCAGCGCCCCCTTGAAATTGACGGCGAGTACCCGGTCGAGGTCGGTGTCCTCCGTCTCCAGCACCGTGCTGCGGTGCATGATCCCCGCGATCGCCGCCGCGATGTCAAGACTGCCGCCCGTGCGCTCCGCCGCTGAGACGGCCGCGCCGAGCGTCGCCCGGTCGGTTACGTCCAACGGGTGCGTCCAGGCGTCGCCGCCGGCTTGCACGATCAGGTGTGCTGTGCGGATCAGGCCCTTCTCGTCCCGGTCCGCGCAGTGCACCGCTGCGCCCGCCTGCGCCAGCAGGACGGCGGTCGCGCGACCGATGCCGCTGGCGGCGCCCGTCACCAGAGCGGTGCGTCCGGTCAGGTCGTAGGCCGGAAGCCTGCCGGGGGCCGGTTGCCGGCCGTGCGCCGGGATCCTCATGGTGACGACGCTACGGAGAAGCTGACGCACCGTCAATTACCCGCCGCAGCCGGGCCCTTGCGGGACGCGCTGGCTGGTGGCGGTTGACAGTGCGGGCAGTACCAGACGGTACGTGGCCGCTCCGGCGGCCCGTGGGGGCCCGTGCGGACAGGCGCCCCGCAGCGGTAGCAGGGGCGGTTCTCCCGGCCGTAGACAGCCAGATTGCGGTCGGGCCGTGTGCTGTTGGTCGTACGTCGGCGCACGCTGTCCTTGTTCGCCTCCAGCAGGCGCTTGGCCGCCGCGAGCAGCCGGGCGGGCAGCGGATGCGGCAGCGAACCCACCGGTGCCCAGGGCGAGGTCCGGGCCAGAAAGCACAACTCGGCCGCGTAGACGTTCCCGATGCCGGCCAGGTTGCGCTGGTCCAACAGGGCCTCGACCAGCGGCCGCTCCGGGTCCCGGAGCAACCGCCGCTCCGCCTCGGCCGCGTCCCAGTCGGGACCCAGCAGGTCAGGACCCAGATGGCCGACGACTGAGAACTCCTCCACCGTCCGCAGCAGTTCGAGCACGGGCAGCCGGATCCCCGCCGCCGTGTGCTCGCCGGTGGCCAGCAACGCACGGATCTGATGGGACGGCCCGAATCCACCGGAGAGGCTGTCTTTGCCCGCCGGATTGGCCCTGACCCGCCAGGCACCCTCCATGCCCAGGTGCGAGTGCACCGTCAGACCGCCCTCGATACGCATCAGCAGGTGCTTGCCGCGCGGGGTGACGTCCAGCAGCGTCCGGCCGGACAGATCGACCGTCGCCAGCCGGGGCACCCGGAAATCGGTACGGGTCAGCGCGTGCCCGGCCAGCGCGGAGTGCAGGGTGCGCGCCGTACGCCAGACGGTGTCTCCCTCGGGCATCCGACCGCCTTCCCTTCCGTGATCTACCGGCATGCTAGGGGGCATCACATGCCTTCACCGGCCCCTTGAGGACATATGCCCATGATCGCAGGAGCCACCGACACAACCCGGGGCAGCGAGGAGAAGTGGGAGACGATCACGGGATACGATCCGGGGCCATGGGGCAGTGGGGATATGAACGACAGCACGACGCGCTCGACGTGGACGGAGAGGCCGAGGCCGAGCGGAGGGACGCGCTCGAGGGAGTGCGGGACTGGGTCGACGACCACGTGGACCGGTGGCAGCCGGTGCTGCCCTCGCTCAATCCCCATGTCGAGGGTGCCGTCACCCGTATGCAGTTCCTCGCCGACCACCTGCGGCACGCGGGGGAGCGAGCACTGGCGGAGCTCGGACTGCGCCGGGAAGAGCACGAGGCGCTGCACATGCTCGCCGGGCACGGCGGACGCAGGAACCTGACCCAACTCGCCCTCGACCTGGGGGCGGCCCCCAACACCTTGGCCGAACGGCTGGACGTGCTGGAGAGGCGGGGCTTCGTGACCCGTACGGCCACCGGCGGCCGGGGCGCTGCCGGGAGCGGGCAGGACGACGAACTCGTACTGACCGAAGAGGGCCACTCCACCTGGCTCGCCGCCATCGAGGCGGCAGGCGAGGAGGAACGCCGCCTGTTCGGCGCGCTCGACTGGCACGAACAACGCCTCCTCGCCGGCCTGCTCCGCCAGATCATGCTGGCGACCGGCCCGTACGAGGAGGACGGCGAGGCCGACGAGAGCCGGGACGACTAGGGCCTACGCGCGTACCCCGCATGGGGCTTGCCCACGCGCAGACCTGCCGAGTGCGGCGCAGGGGTGCGCGCCCCGAAGGGGCGCGGGGAACTGCGCTCCCCCAGCCTCTGGCCGGGAGGTACCCCCAAGCCACGATGCTGCCGCAGTCCGCAGTCCGCAGTCCGCAGTCCGCAGTCCGCAGTCCGCAGTCCGCAGTCCGCAGTCCGCAGTCCGCAGTCCGCAGCGGACAGCCAGGGCAGCCCCCTGCCCGGCAAGGTCCGACGGGCACCCGCTAACCCCCGCGCAGCCGCAGGCCGCGCGGGGTCGGGTGGAAGCCCGCGGCCTCCAGCGCGGTGCCCAGCGGTGAGGAGAGCGCCGCCGTGCCGTTGACGCGCTCCACCGTGACGGTCCCCAGCGCACCCTGGCGCGCTGCCAGGGCCAGCGCCTCGACGGCGGCCGTGAGCCGGACGGCACCGGCCTCGCCGTCGGGTCCCGCGGCCGACAGCGGCTCCGCGGCCCCGGCAGCGCCCTCGGGGGTATCGGGGCCGTGTATCCAGGCGAGCAGCGTCTTGCCGCCCCGCTCGACGTACAGCGTCAGGACACCGTCGACGACAACCACCAGCGCGCCGGCCTTGCGTCCCGGCTTGTGCGTGGCGCCGGGCGGGGGCGGCGGCCAGGGCAGGGCTGCCCCGTAGGCGTTCGCAGGATCGGCGGCGGCCAGCAGCAGCGCACGCGGACCCGTGCGGGCGCCGGCCGAACGGCCGTCCCCGCGCGATCCGCCGTACGCATCCTGACCTCCGCCTGGGAACGTACCCGGAGCGCCGCCCGCCCGTTCGCGTGCCGTACTGACGGCGCGCAGCCTGTCCACAGCGCCGTCCATCGCGAACTGTGCGGCGCCCAGGCCCTCGACCACATAGCCGCGCCGTGCCTGCCCGCTCTCCTCGAAGGCCGACAGCACCCGGTACGCGGCGGAGAACCCGCCCTCCACCCCCTCGGCGGCCACCGCGCCGCGCGTCACCACACCGTGCCTGTCGAGCAGGGTACGGGCCAGCGCGTGGGCGCGGTGGGTCGGTTCGCTCTCCGGGGCGGGCAGCAGCGACCAGCGGCCCGCGACGGTCGGCGGAGCGGAAGCCGGTGCCCGCCCAGGACCCCGGCGGCGCACTCCACTGCCCGCGGCCACCGCCGCCGTGGTGAACGACCCGTAACGCCCGCGCGGCGTCGGCCGCTTGGCGCGGTGCGCCGTCGACCCTGCCGTACGGCCCGAACCCAGCAGAGCCCGCAGCGGCGCGAGCGTGTCACCGGTGACCCTTCCCGACCACACCAGGTCCCACAGCGCCTCGGTGAGCTGCGGATCGGTCGCCTCCGGGTGAGCGGCGCGGGCCCGTTCCGCGATCTGACGGAAGAAGAGACCGTATCCGCCCTCCAGCGCGGAGAGCACCGCCTGGTGCACCGGAGTCAGCTCCAAAGGATGCGGCTCGGGCAGCAACAGCGGCGCCGTCTCGGCCAGGTGGAGGGAGATCCAGCCGTCCTTGCCCGGCAGCGCGCCCGCGCCCGCCCAGACGACCTCTCCGGAAGCGGTGAGCTCGTCCAGCATGGGGGCGGCGTAGTCCGCGACCCGGCCCGGCAGCACCAGCTTCTCCAGTGCGGACGCCGGAACGGGCGCCCCCTGCAACTGCTCGACCGTGCGCAGCAGTCCCTCGACGCCGTGCAGGCTGTTGGTGCCCACGTGCTGCCACTGCGGCAGAAAAGCAGCCAGCGCCTGCGGGGGGACCGGCTCCAGCTCCTGCCGCAGCGCCGCCAGGGAACGGCGGCGCAGCCGGCGCAGTACACCCGCGTCACACCACTCCTGGCCGATCCCGGACGGATGGAATTCGCCCTGCACCAGCCGCCCGCCGGCCGCCAGCCGGTGCAGCGCCCCGTCCGCGACGGCGGTACCGAGCCCGAAGCGGGCAGCGGCGTCGGCCGAAGTGAACGGGCCATGCGTGCGGGCGTACCGCGACAGCAGGTCGCCCAGGGGGTCGGCGACCGGCTCGGTGAACGCCTCGGGCACGCCGACGGGCAGCGCCGCACCCAGCGCGTCCCGCAGCCGCCCCGCGTCCTCCACGGCCGCCCAGTGCTCCTTCCCCCCGATCCGTACCCGGATGGCCCGGCGTGCCGCCTCCAGCTCCGGCGCCCAGCCGGGCTCCGCCCCTCGCTCCGCCAGCTCCCCGGACGTGAGTGGGCCCAGCAGCCGCAGCAGATCGGCCACGCCCTCCACGTCCTTGAGCCGGCGGTCCTCGGTGCGCCACTGGAGCTCGTCCTCCAGCTCGTGCAGTACGTCGGCGTCCAGCAGCTCCCGCAGCTCGGCCTGGCCCAGCAGCTCCGACAGCAGCCGTGAGTCCAGGGACAGCGCGGCGGCCCGGCGTTCGGCCAGTGGCGAATCGCCCTCGTACAGATACTGCGCGACATAGCCGAACAGCAGGGAGCGGGCGAACGGGGACGGCTCCGCCGTGGTGACCTCGACAACCCGCACCCGGCGCGACTCGATATCGCCCATCAGCTCCGTGAGGCCCGGCAGGTCGAACACGTCCTGCAGGCATTCGCGCACCGCCTCCAGGACGATCGGGAAGGAGCCGAACTCGCTGGCCACCTGCAGCAGCTGAGAGGCGCGCTGGCGCTGCTGCCACAGGGGAGTGCGCTTGCCGGGGCTGCGGCGCGGCAGCAGCAGCGCGCGGGAGGCGCACTCGCGGAACCGGGCTGCGAACAGCGCCGAGTTGCCCACCTGGTCGGTGACCGTCTGCTCGATCTCCGACTTGTCGAAGAGCACATCGTTCACACCCAGTGGCGGCTGGTCCGGGTCGGCACCCGGCTCGTGCGCCGTCGAGTGCCCGCCCTGGGGCAGGGGGCCGAGCTCCTGGCCGGGGGTGCGCGGAGGACGCGGCTCGCCGTCGAACAGGTCGAGATCCATCAGCTCGGCGTCCGGCAACCGCAGCACAAGACCGTCGTCGGCGTGCATGACCTGGGCGTCCATGCCGTACCGCTCCGTCAGGCGGGCACCGATGGCCAGCGCCCACGGTGCGTGCACCTGCGCACCGAAGGGGGAGTGCACCACGATGCGCCAGTCGCCCAGCTCGTCGCGGAACCGCTCCACCACGATCGTCCTGTCGTCCGGCACATGACCGGCCGCCTCGCGCTGCTCTCCCAGGTAGGCCAGCAGATTGCCGATCGCCAGCGTGTCCATGCCGGAGGCCGCCAGCCGCTCCTCGGCCTGCTCGCGGGTGAGCGAGCCGATCTCGCGCAGGAAGGCGCCCAACGCCCGGCCCAGCTCCAGCGGCCTGCCCAACTGGTCGCCCCGCCAGAACGGCAGCCTGCCCGGCACCCCCGGTGCCGGGGTGACCAGCACCCGGTCCCGGGTGATGTCCTCGATCCGCCACGTCGTCGTGCCCAGGGTGAAGACATCGCCCACCCGGGACTCGTAGACCATTTCCTCGTCCAGCTCACCGACACGGCCGCCGCCCTTCTTCGGGTCGGCACCCGCCAGGAAGACCCCGAACAGCCCGCGGTCCGGGATCGTGCCACCGGACGTGACGGCCAGCCGCTGCGCACCGGGGCGGCCGCTGACCGTGTTCGCCACCCGGTCCCACACCAGACGCGGGCGCAGCTCCGCGAACGCGTCGGAGGGATACCGCCCGGCGAGCATGTCCAGCACCGAGGTGTAGGCCGACTCCGGGAGCGCGGCGAACGGAGCCGCGCGCCGCACCAGGGCCAGCAACTCGTCCACATCCCAGGAGTCGACCGCCACCATGGCGACGATCTGCTGGGCGAGGACGTCCAGCGGGTTGGCGGGGATGCGCAGCGCTTCGATGGCGCCCTCGCGCATCCGCTCGGTGACCACGGCGGACTGCACCAGGTCGCCTCGGTATTTCGGGAAGACGACACCCGCCGAGACGGCACCCACCTGGTGGCCCGCACGCCCGACGCGTTGCAGCCCGGAGGCGACCGAGGGCGGTGACTCGACCTGCACCACCAGGTCGACGGCGCCCATGTCGATTCCCAGCTCCAGGCTGGAGGTGGCCACCACGGCGGGCAGCCTGCCGGCCTTGAGGTCCTCCTCGACCTGGGAGCGCTGCTCCTTGGAGACCGAACCGTGGTGCGCGCGGGCGATCAGCGGTGGCGCACCGGTGACCGCGCCCGCGTTGCCCATCAGCTCGGCCGGTGAGTGGTCCTCCGGCATGGGCTCGCCGGTGGTGCGCTCATAGGCGATCTCGTTCAGCCTGTTGCACAGCCGCTCGGCCAGTCGCCGGGAGTTGGCGAAGACGATGGTGGAGCGGTGTTCCTGGATGAGGTCGGTGATCCGCTCCTCCACCGAGGGCCAGATCGACGGTTTGCCGCCCCCGCCCGGGCCGGAGCCGTCAGGCCCCGCCGCGTCCTGTGCCGGGGAGCTGCCCAGCTCGCCCATGTCCTCGACGGGCACCACGACCGACAGCTCGAACCGCTTGCCCGAGGGCGGCTGCACGACCACGGCGTTCCTCCGCGGCGAGAGGAAGCGGGCCACCTCGTCAACCGGGCGTACGGTGGCGGACAGGCCGATACGCCGCGCCGGGCGCTCCAGCAGGTGATCGAGCCGCTCCAGGGAGAGGGCCAGATGGGCGCCGCGCTTGGTGCCGGCCACCGCGTGCACCTCGTCGACGATGACCGTCTCGACACCGGAGAGCGCCTCCCGGGCGCTGGAGGTCAGCATCAGGAAGAGCGACTCGGGCGTGGTGATCAGGATGTCCGGCGGGCGGCGGGAGATGGACCTCCGTTCGGCCGCGGGGGTGTCACCGGAACGGATGCCGACCTTGATCTCCGGCTCCGGCAGGCCCAGCCGCAGCGACTCGTGGCGGATACCCGTGAGCGGGCTGCGCAGGTTGCGCTCCACATCGACAGCGAGCGCCTTGAGCGGGGACACATACAGCACCCGGCAGCGCTTGAGCGGGTCGGCCGGCGGTGGCGAAGCGGCGAGCCGGTCCAGCGAGGCGAGGAAGGCGGCCAGCGTCTTGCCCGACCCGGTCGGCGCCACCACCAGCGCGTCCGACTCCTCGGCCAGCGCACGCCAGGCCCCCTCCTGAGCAGCGGTGGGCTCGCTGAAGGCGCCCGTGAACCATGCACGGGTCGCCGGTGAGAAGGCGTCCAGCGCCGATGTCCGACCCATGCTCCCCATCGTGCAGCACGGCACTGACAGCGGCCGGGCCGCGGTGCGGGGCGGCGGTGCCGCCGATCACGGCGGGTGGGCGCGGGCGGCCGTGCCGGGCCGGGCGGAGAATGGGGGCATGGCCCAGGGGGAGAGGGAGCGCGCGTACTACTGGCAGTCACCGAAGCTGCCCGGTGTCGACCTGCTGCGCGCCCGCTACATAAGCAAGATCTTCTCGCGGCACACCCATGAGACCTATGTGATCGCCGCGATCACCGAAGGCGTGGAGGCGTTCCACCATGGCGGAGACGTGCACAAGGTGGGCCCGGGAGGACTGGCACTGATCAATCCGGACACGATGCACACCGGGCACGCCGGAACGCCCGAGGGCTGGTCCTACGAGGTGCTCTACCCGGACCCCTCCCTGGTGGCCGGGATCGCGGCCGAGACGACCACCATCCGGGGCACTCCCGGATTCAACGTCGCGGCGGCCGACGATCCCGTCTCCTCCCGTCAGGTGCAGGCCATACACCGGGCGCTGGAAGAGGGCAACGCGCTGGCCGCCGACACCCTCATGCACGCCGTTGTGGCCCGGCTGCTGCGACTGCACGGCGGCCCGCTGCCCGAACGCACGATCCACACGGCGGGCGCCCGGTACGCGCTGCGGGCCCGCGCGGTCCTGGAGGAGCGGATGGCCGACCCGCCGTCCCTGGAGGATCTCGCCGCCGAACTGGGGACCAGCCCCTTCGCGCTGCTGCGCGCCTTCCGCCGGATGTACGGGATGCCGCCGCACACCTGGCTGACGGACGCCAGGGTGCACCGGGCGCGCGCCCTGCTGGACGCGGGTCTCCCGCTCGCCGAGACCGCCACCGCTGTGGGCTTCACCGACCAGTCCCACCTGACGCGGCACTTCGGACGGATCATCGGCGTCCCGCCGGGCGCCTACCGGCGTGGACGTGCAAGAACGTACAAGAACGCGGAGCGCTCCATTTCCTAGCGTGAGCGCGTGCCACAGCAGAGAGAAACCTTCGACCCACCGGAGGCGCCGGACGCCTCCGCCCCGGAAACCACCGGCATACCGGACGCATCCCAGCAGGCTCTGTCCGACCGTGCTCTGACCGCGCAGACTCTGTTCGACCAGGCTCCAGCAGAACCCACTCAGGGCAGCCGCGACGACCGCGCCGTCGTACGGGACGCGCTGGGCGTCGGGATCGCCGTCGGACTCTCCGGCTTCGCCTTCGGCGTCACCGCTGCCGGTGCCGGAATCTCCCTCGCCCAGACGTGCGCGCTGAGCCTGTTCGTCTTCACCGGTGCCTCGCAGTTCGCCCTCGTCGGCGCGCTGGCGGCCGGAGGCGGCGCGCTGACGGCCGCTGCCGGTGCCTTCTTCCTGGGCTTCCGGAACGCCTTCTACGGGCTGCGGCTGTCCCGGCTGCTGGGATTGCGCGGCGGTGCGCGGATCGCGGCGGCGCACTGGGTGATCGACGAGACCTCCGCCGTCGCCCTGGCTCAGCGTGGTCGGCACGCGGTCCGGCTGGGCTTCACCGTCACCGGCGCGACGCTCTTCACGCTCTGGAACCTCACCACTCTGCTCGGTGCGCTGGGCGCGGAAGCGCTGGGGGACACCGACGCCTGGGGTCTGGACGCGGCAGGACCAGCGGTTTTCCTCGCGCTCCTCGCACCGATGCTGCGCACCGGCATCGAGCGGACGACCGCCGGTCTCGCCGTCGTCCTGGGCCTGGGGCTGCTGCCCGTGCTGCCGGCGGGCGTGCCGGTGCTGGTCGCCGCTCTTTCGGCGCCCCTCGTCCTGGTGGCGCGCAGGTTGCCGGCGGGCCGCGGAGTGCTCTTCGGGCACCGGGCGGAGCGTGACGGGGAGCGGACAGCGAAGGAGGAGTCCCGGTGAGTGTGTGGACAGCGATCGGGGTCACGGCCCTCGGCTGCTACCTGGTGAAGCTGCTCGGCCTCTCGGTGCCCGCAGGGGTGCTGGAGCGGCCGCTGGTCCAGCGGCTGGCCGCGCTGCTGCCTGTTGCGCTGCTCGCGGCGCTGATCGCGCAGCAGACCTTCGCCGACCGGATGACGCTGGTGCTCGACGCCCGGGCCGCGGGGCTGGCCGCCGCCGCTGTCGCGTTGGTGCTGAGGGCACCGTTCCTGGTGGTCGTCGCCGTCGCCGTGCTGGTCACCGCAGGCATCCGGGCTCTGGGCTAGGGCCTGTCCGGTGACGGGTTCGGGCTCGGAGCGAGCACTGGACCGGCTCCGAGCCCGTCACCGAAGCGCTCAAAGACGCCCGTACGCGCGCAAGGTGTGCAGTGCCTCCAGGGTGACCAGCGGGCGGCCCTCGAGAGCGGTTACGGGCGCCCATCTGCGCCAGTTGATGTCCCAGCCGCCGTCGTCCTGCTGGCGGCTGAGCAGGTGGTCGAGTCCGCGTTCCAGTTCGGCGTCCGAGAACCAGCGGCGGGCCAGCGAATCCGGTCTGCGCGCGAAGTCGGTCACATAGTGGTACTCGCCCGGCGCATAGCCGTCGGGGAGCGGGAAGTCCGCCGTGCGTCCCGGGTCCGTCACCACCAGCCGCTGCTCGCGTACCAGCGTGCCGAGGCGTCCCGCGGCGGCCTCGGCGCGGGGGCGGTCCGGTACGCCGTCGAGGAAGGCGAGCGCGGCGCGCGCCTCGTACGGGTGGGTCTTGTCCAGGGTCTCGATGGTGTTCCAGCAGTAGTCGGTGGCGCGGAACAGCCAGGCGTGCCAGACGCTGTTGCGGTGCAGCGTGCCGACCACCGGCCCGGTCGCCAGCAGATCGCTGGGCGGTGAGTCCGGCACGGGGATCCAGGGCGCGGAGGGATAGCCGCGCAGCGAGGGATGCACGGCGGGCAGGGCACCCTCCGGGGTCGAGACCGCCGTCAGATAGCGGCCGATGCGTTCCACCCGCTGTCCGGCGCAGCGGCCGATGCTGTCCAGCACCCGCACGGCGGCGGCGGTGTGCAGCGGCTGGCTCACAGGACCGCGCAGGTCGGGCTCCAGCGCGTGGCCGTAGCCGCCGTCGGCGTTGCGGTAGGCGTCCAAGGCCGTCTCGACGGCGCTCGGGTCGCCGTTCAGGAAGTCGTGCTCGAAGCGCCGCTGTTCCAGCACGCGCGCTGTCAGCCAGATGAAATTCTCCGCGCGGGAGAGAACCGATCCACAGGGAGCCATTCTCCGACCGTAGGCCCGAGCGGTCGCCAGGTCACTGCTGTCGGCGAGAGCCAACCCCTGAGGGCGGGATACTGGAGTCATGCGGTTGACGGACTTCTGGCAGCGGATGGCGGAGCACTTCGGCGAGGCGTACGCCGACTACTTCGCGCGTGACCATGTGATGGCCGGTCTCGGTGGCCGGACGGTACACGAAGCGCTCGCGGCGGGCTGGGAAGCGAAGGACGTCTGGCGCGTGGTGTGCGAGGTCATGGAGGTCCCCGCGCACAAGAGGTGAGCCCCCGTGTACCGGAGCTTCGCTCCGGCCGTGCGTGTGACGCTCTTCGCCTTCGGGGGCCGTAGCCGGACGACGGACGGGGCGGCCCGTGCTCGGCGTACGGTCACTGGCATGTCTATTGGCACGTTCCTGACCTGCGGTTTTCCGCGTTTTCCACAGGGAGGCGGGGTGACTTGACGCCAAAATCGAACATGGATTCTTATAGAGGCTCCGGCGAGCACGCCCGCTCAGGCCACGGCCCAGTGAGCGCGGGTCCGGACCGATTGTCAGTGGCAGGCGCTAGCGTCTTGAGACGTGAAGCGATCGACTCAAGCAAACAACCGGGTGGCACCCATGGCAGGAACCGACCGCGAGAAGGCGCTCGACGCCGCGCTCGCGCAGATTGAACGGCAATTCGGCAAAGGCGCCGTGATGCGCATGGGCGAGCGGCCGAACGAGCCGGTCGAGGTCATCCCCACCGGGTCGACCGCCCTTGACGTGGCCCTCGGGGTCGGCGGCCTCCCGCGCGGCCGCGTCGTCGAGGTGTACGGACCGGAGTCCTCCGGTAAGACGACCCTGACTCTGCACGCGGTGGCCAACGCCCAGAAGGCGGGCGGTACGGTCGCCTTCGTGGACGCCGAGCACGCGCTGGACCCCGAGTACGCCAAGCGTCTCGGCGTCGACACCGACGCACTGATCCTCTCCCAGCCGGACAACGGCGAGCAGGCCCTCGAGATCACCGACATGCTGATCCGCTCCGGCGCGCTCGACCTGATCATCGTCGACTCGGTGGCGGCCCTGGTGCCCCGCGCCGAGATCGAGGGCGAGATGGGCGACTCCCATGTCGGTCTCCAGGCCCGGCTGATGAGCCAGGCGCTGCGGAAGATCGCCGGTGCGCTCAACCAGTCCAAGACCACCGCGATCTTCATCAACCAGCTCCGCGAGAAGGTCGGCGTGATGTTCGGCTCGCCGGAGACCACCACCGGTGGCCGCGCGCTGAAGTTCTACGCCTCGGTGCGGCTCGACATCCGCCGCATCGAGACCTTGAAGGACGGTACCGAGGCTGTCGGTAACCGCACCCGCGTCAAGGTCGTCAAGAACAAGGTGGCACCGCCCTTCAAGCAGGCCGAGTTCGACATCCTCTACGGCATGGGGATCAGCCGCGAGGGCGGCCTGATCGACATGGGCGTGGAGAACGGCTTCATCCGCAAGTCCGGCGCCTGGTACACCTATGAGGGCGATCAGCTCGGCCAGGGCAAGGAGAACGCCCGCAACTTCCTGCGGGACAACCCCGACCTCGCCAACGAGATCGAGAAGAAGATCAAGGAGAAGCTGGGTATCGGCGTACAGCCGCAGGAGCCGGCGGGCGAGCCCGGAGCGGACGCCGCAGGCAGCGCCCCGGTAGCGGCTCCTGCGGGGACGGACGCCGCGGAAGCGGCAGCGGCCAAGGCTGTCCCGGCCCCGGCGGCCAAGGCGGCGAAGACGAGCAAGGCGTCCAAGGCCGCCGCGGCCAAGAGCTAGTCCGTGACACGGCGCAGCGACTGGCCGGAGTACACCCCTTCCCCGGACCCGCCGCCGTCCTCCGCCCCTCGGGGCGAGGGCATGGTGGCGGACATCCAGGACGGCGATGGTCCCGCTTTGTCGAGGGCCGAAGCGGGGCCATCGCCTGCGTCACCCCGGCGTGAGGGCCGGGGCCCGGCCGGGGACCGGGCCCCGGAGCGGGAAGCCGAGCCGAAGGACCCGGTCGAGCGGGCCAGAGCCATCTGCCTGCGGCTGCTCACCGGCACGCCCAGGACGCGCCGGCAACTCGCCGACGCGCTGAGCAAGCGGGAGGTGCCCGAGGAGGCGGCCGAGGAGGTGCTGGCCAGATTCGAGGACGTCGGCCTCATCGACGATGCCGCCTTCGCCGACGCCTGGGTGGAATCCCGGCACCACAGCCGGGGACTGGCCCGCAGAGCACTCGCGCGCGAGCTGCGGACCAAGGGCGTGGACTCCACGGTGATCGACGAGGCCGTCGGCCGGCTCGACTCCGGGCAGGAGGAGGAGACGGCACGCGCTCTGGTGGCGCGCAAGCTGCGCTCCACCAGGGGGCTCGACAGAGAAAAGCGCCTGCGACGGCTCGCCGGAATGCTGGCCCGCAAGGGCTACTCCGAGGGTCTTGCCCTCCGGGTCGTCCGGCGCGCGCTGGAGGAGGAGGGCGAAGACCCGGAGTTGTTGGAGGAGCACTTCCCCGGCGGGTGAGGCCGCACTCCGGGGCGGAGCGGCGGGCGCACCGGCACCTCGGGCCGGAGGATGCCCGGTGCCGGTGGCCGGTGCTGGATGGCGGCAGTCCATCGGAGTGCACGCACTCCGCGGCCGGTCCACGGTGTGTGTGCTCAGCCCCGGGACGGGCAGAGACGCCGTGCCTTGGACTCGTTCTTCAGCTTCGCGTCCACGCAACCGCCCGGGAGCCCGGCGTATGCCTTGGTGCCGAAGTTGGCCGTCACGGTGAGGGTGCCGCGCCCGAACACGGAACGCTGGACCTGGTGGTCGCCGGTCAGCCGGCGGAAGTCCGTCATCCGTTCGGTGCCCGCCGCCCGGTGCAGAGGCGCGAAGTAGCGCTGCAGCCTGGCCATCTCCTTACCCGTCGATTCCAGGTTCGCGTCTCCCAGCACGAAGTTGAGCGGGGTGTTGTAGAGCACCGACATCAGCGCGCGGTCCGACTTCTGTGCCGGGAGCTTGTCGTAGGGGATCTCCCAGCGGTCCGTGTTGACCACCGAGTCGTGCAGCGCCGTCTCGTACAGCGGCACCCGATAGGCCGGATCGAACATCGACTTCGCCAGTGAAGCGGGCAGCTTGGCCGGCTTGAAGAACTGGCCGGGCGCGTTGGCCGGATAGTAGCCGCCCCACTTCTCCTTGTCCTTCTGGAAGGCCCACAGGCCGTCGTTGACCGGGGTCTGTGCGCCGTGGTCGAACGCGAGCACCGGTGCGGACCAGGAGACGGCGGACTCCGAGCCGACGACGAAGCCCTTCTTGTCGGCGAGGGCGCGCATGCGCGCCATCCGGTTGGCCCGGTCCTGCTTCTTGGTCATCGGGTGAGCCTCGGAGAAGTCGCTGAAGAGCTCGCCGGCGGCGTCCACGTCCAGGAAGACGCTGTTGGCGCCGTTCTTGGTGATCTCCCTCGTATGTGCGGCCAGATAGTGCTTCGTGGGCTCGGACTTGGCGAACGCCTCCGAGCTCATGTAGCAGCCGCGACCGCCGAACCCCGTCTTGAGCTCGCCCTTCCAGTTGCGTACGCAGTAGTCGGGGTAGACCGATCCGGGCCACTTCGCAACCGGGGTGTCGGCGGACTTCGGGTCCTGGCCGTTGGCGTAGGAGTCGTAGGGGCCGACGAGATAGCCCTGCTTCTTCGCCGCCGTCACCGCCTTCCTGCTCATGGGACGGCCGTCGGCGTCGTAGCCGAGCCACAGCCGGGTGCTGCCCTGTTCGCGCAGCCTGCGCACGGCTTGCGCGCTCCGGGCCTTGCCCCAGAGATAGACGTGTTGGGCGCCGAGCAGCTTCGCGACCCGGGGGTTCTCGGCGATCTTCTGCTTGAGCGTGTGCAGTTGGCCGTGCTCGCGGAGCCAGCGGTGATAGTCGACGGCCGGTGCGACGGGTGAGGCCGAGGTGAGGGAGAAGGTGACGGTGTAGTCGAGGGTCTTCTCCCGGCGCGAGAATGCATGCTTGGCGGTCGCGTGCAGCTTTCCGCCCGTGGAGGCGAAGGCGAGTGAGGTGCCCACGCTCTCGGGGACGAGATAGCTGACGCCGTGTCCTCGCGCGGTGTAGCCCCACAGCGGCAGGGTGAGGGAGCCGGTGGCCAGGTCGGCCTCGGTGCCGGCGAGGCCCGCCTGCTCGGAGTTCCAGAACGGGTCCCTGGCCGGTACGGACAGCCCCTCACCGCGGGGCACCTGCAGCGCGGCGTCCTTCCCGCCCGTCCCGGCGCCCTTGCCGGTGACCGGCCATGCGAGCGTCCCGTCCCGCTGCGAGCGCACTGTCATACGCAGCCGTCCCCGTGCGCCGGTCGCCGTCACCCTCAGCCCCTTGGCGGGGTACGACCAGGAGGCCCGGGTGCCGTCGACCTTGACGGGGCTCGGCTCGCCCAGCTTCTCGGCGTGGGCAGCCGCGCCGGAGACCGGTACGGCCGCGCCGCTGTCGGTACGGCCGGTCACCCGCAGCGATGCGGTGTCGACCGTGGTGGTGCCGCCCGCCACCGGGATGTCGACCGCGCTTCCGTGGACGCGGGGTGGCGCGGAGCCGGGGGTGTGCCGGCCGGGGCCGGAGCCGGGGCCTGCGAATGCGGCGTAACCCGCCGAGGCGGTGGTGGCCGTAACGGTGAGCGCCGCTGCGATCCCGAGGACGCGGTTGCGGCGCCTGCGCGCGGCTCCGGCGTTGTCCCTGTGTCCGCTTCGCCGATGGCCGACGGTCGGCTGGTGGCGGGCGGTCGGCTGCCGGCCGTCGGTCCGCCGATGGGCGGCCCCCGGTTGTTGCGTCTCCCTGTGTGGGGTGTTCTCCGGTTCTTCCATGGTTGATCAGCATGGAGAGGGCGGCTAAGAGCTTTCTAAGAGCAACCCGGGTGGCGAGAGCGCACGCCTCTCACGAGTACGCCCCTCCGCGTACGGCCTCCGCGCAGGTGCGCAGGGCGTTGAAGCGTCCTGCCGGGAAGGCGGCTGCCAGATGACCGTCGGCGCGGATGGCCAGCACGGTGTGGGCTGCCGCCCCGGGGTAGCTCTCGGCGACCAGCAGAGTGGCGCGCAGCGGCAACCCGGCGACAGCGGAGGCCAGTTCGGGCATCATGCCCGCTGTGAGCCAGTGCCGGCTGTCCCAGACCCCGGTGCCGGGTGCCACCAGCAGCACCAGCAGCTCTCCGCCCGCGCCGCCCAGCCATTCGTGCAGGGCGCCGCGTGAGCCGTCAGTAGCCGTGACGGAGACGTCGCACACGGGTGCTCCCGGCGCCGTCCCGACGGTCACCTCGGCAACACTTCCGCGCGCCGGAGTCAACGGCGTACGGGTGTAGGCGGGCGGGGCTCCCAGCAGCCCCCGCCCGAGGTGGCCGTCGGTCAGCAGGCCGAGGTGAGTGCGTGCGCCACCGGGCAGCAGCGCGCGCAGTCCACCGCCGCGGCGTACGACCGGCAGCGCCTGGTCGACGGCGCGCAGCCGGGCGACCATGGCGCCGCGCCGTTCCGTCTCGTAGCTGTCCAGCAGGGTGTCCGCCGCCGCGCCGTGACCGTGGTGCCAGGCCAGCGCGAGTTTCCAGGCCAGGTTGGAGGCGTCCCGCAGTCCTTCGTCGACGGACTGCACCCCCAGCGCACCGGTCAGGTGTGCGGCGTCCCCGGCGAGGAAGACGCGGTCCACACGCCAGTGCCGGGCCAGTCGCTGGTGCGCGGTGTGCACACCGGTGTCGACGAGCTCGTACGGCCCGATGCCGCTGCTCGCACGCGTTTCGTCGGGGCCGGCTCCTGGTGCGCCCCCAGCGGCCGGCCGGCGAGGCGTGCCGGGCCTGCCCGCTCTGCCGGCCCTGCCGCCGACCGGTGCGGCAGCCGCCTTGGCCGACTCCCTCAACGACTCCTCGGACCAGACGGCGAGGGTGTCCGCCACCCGTTCCAGCATCTCCTCGGGCGTCACCAGATCGCCGCGCGGAGGCAGCAGCCAGTCCAGCCGCCACCGGCCCTGGGGCAGCGGGCGGGCCGTCACCTCACCCGGCGTACCGCCCGGGTCGCGGTGCAGCAGTGCCGCTCCCACGTCTCCCGGCTCCCACGCGCCGTCCTCGTCGTACTGCCCCTCCTCCCATGGCAGCCGCACCCGCAGGGCCGCGACAGCGTGCCGTTCGACGGCCGTACGTCCGGGGAAGCGCACCCCGAGCAGTTTGCGGACCATCGAGCGTGCACCGTCGCAGCCGACGGCGTAACTGCCCCGCCACCAGGTGCCGGAGGGACCCCGGGTGTGTGCCGTGACACCGGTCGCGTCCTGTTCGAGCAGGTCGACATGGCTGTCGGTGACGATCCGCGCCAGCTTCTCCTCAGCGAGCGCGCTGCGCAGCGTGCGCTCCAGCACGTGCTGCTCGATGTGCACCGGTGCCTGCTCCGGTGCGAGCTCGAGCTGCTCGACCTGCTGCGAGCGGCGCCGGGTGCGCCAGGAGCGCCAGCGCAGCCCGGGAAGCGGGGGCAGCACGGCAGCGCTGTCCGGACGCAGTATGCAGCTGCGCGCCGCACGAGCCGGCGGGTTGCCGTCGGTGGAGTCGAGGACGAGGGAGGGAACGGAGTGCCGCGCGAGGGCGAAGGAAAGGGCGAGTCCCACGGGACCGGCCCCGACGACGATCACCGGATCCACAGTGTGGAAACCTCGCAGCCCTGCTGGTGCTGACGGGGGCCGGGTTTCTCCGGTGGTGGAGCCTGGTGCACGATCACGCTGGTATGCAACCCACTGCCTGAGCATGCGTCAAGTGACGCCATAAGATGCCGACGCGGCCCATGGAACGGGCGAGTGCCCGCGCCATGGACCGCGCCGGAGTGGTGTACGGCGGACTGGTGTACGGGAGGCAGGGTCCCGGACTCGCTCAGTCCTTGGACACGTCGCTCGGCTTTGCCACGTCCCCGGGAGCGGCGACCTCCTCGGGCTGCTCGGCTGCCGTAGGAACGATTCCCGCCTTGGACCTGCGCCCGCGCTGTTCGACGAACTTCGCCAACCAGGCCAGGACGAGGCACAGCCCGATGTAGATCGCGCCGAAGACGATGACTGTCTGCACCGTCGGATAGACACCACCCACCGGGGTGTTGTTGGCGATGAGCCTGGCCGAGTACAGCAGCTCCGGGTAGAGGATGATGTAGCCCAGCGAGGTGTCCTTCAGGGTCACCACCAGCTGGCTGATGATCGACGGCAGCATGGAGCGCACGGCCTGCGGAAACAGCACCGAGGCGGTCACCTGGGTCTTGCGCAGACCGAGCGCGTAGGCCGCTTCCACCTGTCCCTTGGGCACCGCGTTGACCCCGGCGCGCAGCACCTCGGCCTGGACGCAGCCGTTGTAGATCGTCAGGCCCAGCACGAGCGCCCACATGGGCGTCATGTCGCCGAGAATGCCGACCCACAGGGCGAAGATGGTGATGAGCAGCGGGATCGACCGGAACAGGTCGATGAAGACGACGGCCACCCAGCGCACGGGCTTGTGGTCGGACAGCCGTGCCACGCACAGCACCACGGCGAAGGCCAGGGAGAACACGCCCGCCAGCGCGAACACCTTCAGGGTGGACAGCAGGGCATCGAAGATGTTCTGCCGGATGCCCGCGTAGTTGAAGATGTCCCACAGCTCGCCCGCGAACTGCCCCTTGTCGTACAGCCGGTAGCAGACCCAGGCGATCAGGGCGACGAGGCCGATGCTGCCGGCAACGGAGTAGATCAGGTTGCGGACGCGCGCCTTCGGGCCGGGCGCGTCGAACAGGACGCTCGCACTCATCGGGCGACCTCCAGACGGTTCTCCAGCAGCCGGAAGAGGCCGTTGATGGCGTAGGTGATGATCAGGTAGCCCAGGGTGATCCAGACGAAGATCACGGCGATGTCGTAACCGTCGTTGCTCAGCGTCTTCTGGATGTTGAACAGGTCGACGTTGTCGAAGGCGCCGGCGATCGCGGTGTTCTTCGTCAGGGCGATGAATATGCTGCTCATCGGGGGCACGACCGTACGGGTGGCCTGGGGGAGCACCACGATCCGCATGGTCTGGGTGAAGGTCATGCCAATGGCGCGGGCGGCTTCCGCCTGGCCCATGGGCACGGTGTTGATGCCCGAACGGACGGCCTCGGCGACGAACGACGAGGTGTAGAAGCCGCACGCACACACGGCCAGAATGAAGGAATCGACGCCGGGGAAGAGCACCTTGGGCACGACGAAGAAGGCCACCAGGAAGAGCAGCGTCAGCGGGGTGTTCCGCAGGACGTTGACCCACAGTGTGCCGAATATGCGCAGCGGGGGCACAGGCGAGACGCGGAAGCCCGCGATCACCAGACCGAGCACCAGGGCGAGCAGCGCACTGACGACCGTCAGCCACAAGGTGCCGAGGAATCCCTCGCGGAACAGCGCCAGGTTGTCGAGAAGTACGTTCATGAATTCTCCGCGAGGAGTCGCGTAGGGGCGGCGGGAAAGGCCGGACCGGGCACGGGCTGGTCACCCGGCGGGTGGGAGGGAACGCCGGAGCAGACGGTGTGCCCGGAACAGAATCACGCCCCGCCCCGCGCGGCGCTGACGCCGGGGAGCGGGGCGTGGGTCATCACTTCTCGGTGATCTCGGGCGGCGTCTTGAACTTGGAGCCGGACTTGCCCAGCGTCGCTTCGAACGCCTTCTTGTAGTCGCCGTTGTCCTGGTGCTTCTTGAGCGCGTCGGCGACGGCCTTCTGCAGCGCCTTGTCGCCCTTCTTCAGACCGACGCCGTAGGGCTCGTCGGAGAACGGCTTGCCGACGACCTTGAGCTTGCCGGGGTTCTGCGCGGCATACCCCATGAGGATCGCGTCATCCGTGGTGACCGCGTCGACCTGACCGTCGAGCACCTGCGAGACGCACTCCGAGTACTTGCTCAGCTCCGTGACCTTGGCGCCGTACTTGGGCTCCTTGATGGTCTGCAGCGGGGTGGAGCCGACGATGGAGCAGACCTTCTTGCCCTTGACGGAATCCGGGCCTGTGACCTCCTTCTCGTCCTTGCGGACGAGCAGCGAGGCACCGGCGTGGAAGTACGGACCCGCGAAGTCGATCTGCTTCTTGCGCTCGTCGTTGATCGTGTAGGTACCGATCATGAGGTCGACGTCGCCCTTGGAGACAGTGGTCTCGCGAGCGCCGGAGTCGACCGTCTTCCACTCGATCTGCTTGGGGGTGAAGCCCAGGTCGGCCGCGATCATCTTGGCGATCTCGATGTCGAAGCCGGAGTACTTCTTGGTCGACTGGTCCTGGAAGCCGAGGTAGGGCTGGTCGGCCTTGGCGCCGATGACGATCTTGCCGCGCTTCTGGGCCTTCTTCAGGACGGGCGAGTCGATCTTGACGTCCTTGGCGACCTCGTACTTGGGCAGCGCCTTCTCGTCCGTCTGGTCCTTGGGCTTGTCGCCCGCGGAGCCTTCCTTGCCACCGCAGGCTGCGGTGGCGGCGAGAGCCAGGACAGCGGCTGCCGCTGCGGCGGTCTTGTGGAACTTCATAGTGAACATCCCTTGCTTGAACAGTCGTTGGCCCGGTGCGCTGGCCGCCTGGCGCCCTGCCACGGAGGAGGGGCGGGGTCGTGTGTGCGGGCCTCAGCGGTGAAGGCTCGGCGGTGAGACCGAGTGGTGCAGGCTGACGGTGCAGGTCTGGCAGGGCGGGCCTGGCGGTGCAGACCCGGTGGAGCCCACCGGGGGGAGGGCTCGTGGTGCGGGCTCAGTGGTGCAGGATCTTCGAGAGGAAGTCCTTGGCGCGGTCGCTGCGCGGGTTGCTGAAGAACTGATCCGGGGTGGCCTCCTCCACGATCCGGCCGTCCGCCATGAAGACCACGCGGTTCGCGGCCGACCGTGCGAAGCCCATCTCGTGCGTGACGACGACCATCGTCATGCCGTCCCGGGCCAGTTGCTGCATGACCTCCAGGACTTCGTTGATCATCTCGGGGTCGAGGGCCGAGGTCGGCTCGTCGAAGAGCATCACCTTCGGGTCCATCGCCAGTGCCCGGGCGATCGCGACGCGCTGCTGCTGGCCGCCGGAGAGCTGTGCGGGGTACTTGTCGGCCTGGTTGCCGACGCCGACCCGGTCGAGCAGCGTACGTGCCTTCTCTTCCGCCACCCGCTTGTCCGTCTTGCGGACCTTGGTCTGGCCCAGCGTGACGTTCTCCAGCACCGTCTTGTGCGCGAAGAGGTTGAAGGACTGGAAGACCATGCCGACGTCGGCACGGAGCTTGGCCAGGTCCTTGCCCTCCGCGGGCAGCGGCTTGCCGTCGATCGTGATGCTGCCCGAGTCCACCGTCTCCAGCCGGTTGATGGTGCGGCACAGTGTGGACTTGCCGGACCCGGAGGGGCCGATCACGACGACGACCTCGCCGCGGGCGATGGTCAGGTCAATGTCCTGGAGGACGTGCAGCGCACCGAAGTGCTTGTTGATGTTGTCCAGCACGACCAGCTTGTCGGTCGCGGACTCGGGACCGCCTGCGTCCTTGGTCACCGATACTTCGCTCATCGACGTGTAGCTCCGTCCTCGTCGGTTGCGAGGACCTTAGTGAGCGGCCGGCGTGACCGTCATTACATCTGAGCTGAAATTGAGCATAACGATCCGGCTGCGGCCCGGCGCAGTGGGTAGAGGGGCCAGTGAGGGCGGCAACGGGGGTGACCGGGGCATCTCCGGACCGTCCGTCCCCTGGTCAGGCAGCGGGCCCGGAGGCCGTTGTGGCTGTATGACGGTCGTCGTACCGGCTGTATAACGGATGCCCGCCTTCTCCCGGTGACCCCTTGACTCACCTGCGCCGATCGGCGTGGATGCACTGTCGGAATCGTTCACCGGAGGCGGTGGGAAGAACAGGAGGGCGTCGGGTGAGACTGCTGCTCGTCGAGGACGACGACCGCGTCGCAGCGGCGCTCTCCGCGGTGCTGGCGCGGCACGGCTTCGAGGTCACACATGTGCGCAGCGGCGCCGAGGCGCTCCAGGAACTGCTCGTCCGCGGCCAGGAGGGGCCCGGTTTCGCCGTTGTCCTGCTCGACCTGGGCCTGCCGGACCAGGACGGTTTCGAGGTGTGCGGCCGCATCCGCCGTACCAGCTCCACCCCGGTGATCATGGTGACCGCACGCGCCGACGTACGGTCCCGGATACACGGGCTCAACCTGGGTGCGGACGACTACGTCGTCAAGCCGTACGACATGGGTGAGCTGCTCGCCCGTATCCACGCCGTCAGCCGCCGCAAGGCCCTCGAGGAGGCCCCGGCGGCCGGTGAGCGGGCGGCAGCGCAGGGAGCGGACGCAGCCGGCACGCTGCGGCTGGGGGCCGTGACCATCGAGCTGCCCACCCGGCAGGTCAGCGTGGACGGCGCGCCGGTGCCGCTCACCCGCAAGGAGTTCGACCTGCTGGCGCTGCTGGCCCAGCGTCCCGGTGTCGTCTTCCGGCGCGAGCAGATCATCAGCGAGGTCTGGCGCACCAGCTGGGAGGGGACCGGCCGCACCCTCGAGGTGCACGTGGCCTCGCTCCGCTCCAAGCTGCAGCGGCCCGCCCTGATCGAGACGGTCCGCGGGGTGGGCTACCGCATGGCCGCCCAGGGCGACTGACCGCAGGCCCGGACCGGACCGACGACGTGCGCAGCCGCCTCCTCCCGCTTCTGATCATCCTGCTGGCCGGAATCCTGCTCGCGCTGGGCTTCCCGCTGGCGCTGAGCCAGGCACAGGCACAGCAGCAGCGCGTGGTGGTCGACAGGATCGACGACACCGCGCGCTTCGCCTCCCTCGCGCAGTTCGTCACCTCCACCAGCCAGCCCGACGAACGCCGCGCCACCCTGCAGCACGAGCTGAACCGCTACCACGACCTCTACGGCATCCGGGCCGGCGTCTTCTACCGGGACGGGCGCACGATGGCCGCCTCTCCTGTCGACTGGCGAGTGCCCGGAGAGGGACAGCAGGGCGGGAAGAAGGGCAGGCCGGACGGGGCACGCGCCTTCGCCGAGGCGCTGGCCGGACGCCGCAGCCACGACCCGCCCCAGGTATGGCCCTGGCAGCGCGACGGCCGGATCGCTGTCGCCTCCCCGGTCATCAGGGACGGCGATGTGGCGGCCGTGGTGCTGACCGACTCGCCCACCGGGCCGATGCGCTCGCGGATCATGCGCGGCTGGCTGGCCATCGCCGTCGGTGAGGCCGCCGCGATGCTGCTGGCCCTGGCAGCGGCGCTGCGCCTGACCGGATGGGTACTCAAGCCCGTGCGGACGCTGGACCGGGCAGCGCATGAGATCGCCACCGGGAAGCTCACCTCCCGTGTCGTCGATTCGGTCGGCCCTCCCGAATTGCGCAGACTGGCGCACTCCTTCAACGAGATGGCGGGCAATGTGGAGAGCGTGCTGGAACAGCAGCGCGCCTTTGTCGCTGACGCCTCGCACCAGTTGCGCAACCCGCTCTCCGCACTGCTGCTGCGTATCGAACTGCTCGCGCTGGAGCTGCCGGAGGGCAACGAGGAGATGGCCTCCGTACGAGCCGAGGGCAAGCGGTTGGCACGGGTGCTGGACGATCTGCTCGACCTGGCGCTGGCCGAGCACTCCGACACCGCACATGTGCAACTGACCGATGTCGCCGACATCGCCGCGGAGCGCGTCGCGGCCTGGCGCCCCAGTGCTGAACAGAAGGGCGTGGAGCTGAGGCTGGCCGGACAGTCGGCCGCCACCGGGTGGGCCGACCCGGTGGCGCTCTCCAGTGCGCTGGACGCCGTCGTCGACAACGCGGTGAAGTTCACCCCTGACGGCGGAACCGTCGCGGTCACCGTACGCGCCGAGGGCGACAGCGTGACCGTCGAGACGGCCGACGCCGGGCCCGGGCTGACCGACGAGGAACTGGAGCGGGTGGGTGACCGCTTCTGGCGCAGCAGTCGCCACCAGAACGTCTCCGGCTCCGGGCTCGGCCTGTCCATCACCCGCGCGCTGCTGGCCGGGAGCGGCGCGGTGCTGTCCTTCGCGCACAACGATCCGCGGGGTCTGCGGGTGCTGATCACCGTGCCCCGGAACGCCCCAGACGCAGAGTGAGGATCTGGAAGGGCCGCAGTGTCACCCGTACCCCGGCCTCCTCCACGGTGTGGTGCGCCCGCGGGCCGGACAGTGGGCGCTCCAGCAGGTCGGTCTCGGTCACCGAGGTGACGGGGAAACCGGGAGCCAGCAGCGCGCTCGCCCGCCCGCCCAGCGACTCGTAGAGGCGGACGACCACATCGCCGCTGTCGTCCTCGGCCAGTTTCACCGTCTCGGCGACGATCCGGTCGGCCTGCTCACCTTCCAGCGAGACCAGGGGGGTGACGTGGCTGCCGTCGCCCTGGACGGTCCGCTCGGGCAGGTTGATCCAGTGGCCCTCGCGTACGGCGTCCTGGAGCGTGGCGCCGGGGACGAGTCCGTAGCGCAGCCGGTGCCGCCCCTGGTCCGTGTCCGGGTCCGGGTAGCGGGGAGCGCGCAGCAGCGAGAGGCGGACCGTGGTGGTCTGGCCGCCGTCCTCGCGGATGTCCCTGGTGACGTCGTGCCCGTACGTCGAGTCGTTGACCAGCGCGGCGCCCCAGCCGGGCTCTTCCACGTGCAGCCAGCGGTGCGCGCAGATCTCGAACTTGGCTGCCTCCCAGGAGGTGTTGGTGTGGGTGGGCCGAAAGACGTGTCCGAACTGTGTCTCCGCTGCTGAACGGTCGGCCTTCACATCGAGCGGGAACGCCGCCTTGAGCAGCTTCTCGCTCTCGTGCCAGTCGATGTCGGCCTCCATGAGCAGCATCGAGCTGCCCGCCTGGAGGGTCACTGTCTGCACCACGGCCGACCGGCCGAAGGAGCGGGCGACCCGGACGGTGGCGCTGTTTCCGTCGGCCTCGGCGACGGTCAGCTCATCGGCGTGCGTCAGATCGGTGGCCGTGTGCCGGTAGAAGGCGTCGACATCCCACGCGTCCCAGTGGTTGGGCAGGTCCGGATGGAGCTGGAGGAGATTGGCCGCCTGTCCCGGTGCGAGGGCTTCGCGCCCGGAGCGCTGGTCGTAGGCGGAGACGACCAGACCGCGGCCGTCCACCCCCACGCGCAGCAGTCCGTTGTCCAGCGTCCAGCCGCCGTGCGCCCGCTCCGCCACGGTGACGGCCGCCACGGTGACGGCCGGGGCGGTGGCGCCTTGTGCGGCGGCCGGCGCGGTGACGACCTGTGCTGTGGCTGCCTGCGCGGCCCGGCCGTCGAGGGGCCGGGCGCCGCCCGCGGGGACGCCCCGGCGGCGATGCGGGGAGCCGTTGAAGACGACTTCCCGGTCCCCGCGCCCGGCGAGGGCCTGCTGCGCCCGCTCGATGATCTCCGTCAGTTCCCCGGCCACTCGCGCGTACGTCTCGCGGGCCTCGCGGTGCACCCAGGCGATGGAGGAGCCCGGCAGGATGTCGTGGAACTGGTGCAGCAGCACCGTCTTCCACAGCCGCTCCAGCCGCTCGTACGGATAGTCGTAGCCGCTGGTGCGCACAGCGGCGGTCGCGGCCCACAGCTCGGCCTCGCGCAGCAGGGACTCCGAGCGCCGGTTGCCCTGCTTCGTACTGGCCTGCGAGGTGTACGTACCCCGGTGCAGTTCGAGGTACAGCTCGCCCTGCCACACCGGCGCGTTCGGGTACTCCTGGTGGGCCTTGTCGAAGAACGCCGCCGGCTTCTCCACGGTCACCCGCGGTGAGCCGTCCAGATCGCGCAGCCGGGCGGCGCGGCCCAGCATCTCGCGGGTGGCGCCGCCACCGCCGTCGCCGTGGCCGAAGGGTACGAGGGAGCGCGAGGCCGCCCCCTTCTCGCGGAAATTGCGCGCTGCGTGCGCCAGTTCCTCGCCGCTGAGGGTCGAGTTGTAGGTGTCCACCGGGGGGAAGTGGGTGAAGATCCGTGTGCCGTCGATTCCCTCCCACCAGAAGGTGTGGTGCGGGAAGGGGTTGGTGCTGCTCCAGGAGATCTTCTGGGTGAGGAACCAGGTGGACCCGGACAGCTTCACCAGCTGCGGCAGTGCCGCCGTATAGCCGAAGGAATCGGGCAGCCACACTTCGTCCGTCTCGATGCCGAACTCGTCCAGGAAGAACTTCTTGCCGTAGAGGAACTGCCTCGCCATGGCCTCGCCGCCGACCATGTTGGTGTCCGACTCCACCCACATGCCGCCCACCGGGACGAACCGGCCCTCGGCGACCTTCCGCTTGACCTTGGTGTACACCTCGGGCCGGTGCTCCTTGATCCAGGCGAACTGCTGGGCCTGCGACATGGCGAAGACGAACTCCGGATGGTCGTCCATCAGCGCGACCATGTTGGACGCTGTCCGGGCCACCTTGCGCACCGTCTCGCGCAGCGGCCACAGCCAGGCGGAGTCGATGTGCGCGTGTCCCACCGCGCTGACCCGGTGCGCCGACGCCCGCGCCGGGGCCGTCAGCGCGTCTGTGAGCCGCTCCCGTGCCCGGCCGGCACTGCCTGGCACGTCGGCCAGGTCCAGGGCGTCCAGCGCCCGCTCCAGAGCCCGCAGCAGCTCCCAGCGGCGGGCGTCCTCCAGCGGGAGCTCACGCATCAGCGAGCCCGCCACCTCCAGGTCCAGGGCCAGCTCCCACACCTGCGGCTCGAAGACGGCCAGATCCATCCGCGCCAGCCGGTAGAGAGGCGTGCTGTCCGCCGTGCGGATGTCGCCCTGGTGGGTCGGCGTCTGCGGGGTGTTGACGATCGGGTTGGAAGCGGCCTCGACGTACAGCTCGACCTGCTCGCCGCCGACGGCGGTGTCCGCCAGCCGCACCCAGGAGTTGCGCGGATGCAGCCCCTTGACCGCTTCGCCGTCCGCACGGTGAACGAGCCCCTCGCACTGGAAGCCCGGCATGTTCCGCTCGAAGCCGAGGTCCAGCACGGCCTCCACCGTGCGGCCCGCCCACGCGCGCGGAACCTGTCCCGTCACCCGGAACCAGGTCGTGCCCCAGGCGGGTCCCCAGGTCTCGCCGACCGCGGCCGGCCCATAGGGCGCCGAGATGCCCTGTGCGACCGGCACCGGCTCTCCCGGCGCCTCCCAGCGTTCGACGGTCAGCGGCAGCGCGGAGGTGTGGACAGCGGGCCGTACCCGCTCGTCCAGTGCGCGGCGCAGCCGGTCCTCGACAGTACGGCGGTCGTGATGCATCGATCGGCTCCTTGGTGGGGTCGGGGCCTGGTGTCGGCAGCGACGTTCCGGTCAGGGCTCGGCCGAGCGGTGAAGGTCAGGGCTTGGCCGAGCGGTAGTAGCGGCGGGCACCCTCGTGCAGCGGCACAGGATCGGTGTAGATGGCGGTTCGCAGATCGACCTTCTGGGCGGCGTGCACCTCCCGCCCGATCTGGTCCCTGCTCTTGATGACGGAGCGGGTGATGCCCTCGGTCAGTTCGGGGTCCGTGCTGTCGAGGGTCACCAGCAGGTTGGCGATGGCCACGGTCTTGACCGACCGGCCGCGCTGCACGGTGGGATAGGCGTCGGGCGCCATCACGGCAGCGCGGTAGTAACGCGTCTCGGGGCGCTGTTCGTGCAGCCGGGGCAGCAGGTCGCCGAGCTGCACCAGCCGTATGTCGGTCCGCTCAGCCAGGCGCTCGATGGCGCCGGTCGGCAGCCCGCCCGACCAGAAGAACGCGTCCAGCTTTCCCTCTGACAGCAGCTTGGGCATCGTGTCGATGCCCTTGCGCACAGGGTGCACATCGTGGTCCATGTCCAGCCCTGCGGCCTTCAGCAGCCTCTCGGTCACCAGCGCGACCCCGGAGCGCCGCTCACCGACTCCGACGCGCAGCCCCTTGAGGTCCCTGGCACTGTCGACCGGTGAGTCCCTGCGTACGACGAGGTGCATGTAGTCGTCGTACAGCCGCGCGCACGCCCGGATGTGGGAGGCCCTTTTGCCGCCCTTCTCCCGGTAGGCGGCGAGTGCGTCGGAGGCGGTGATGGTGAAGTCCGCCTCGCCGGAGACGATCCGTGCCAGGTTCTGCACCGAGCCCTGGCTCCGCTGCAGCGTCAGGTCCACCCGGGGCAGATCCCGCGCCAGCCGCTTCTTGAACAGGGTGCCGTAGCGCTCGTACACGCCGGTGCGCACCCCGGTGGCGAAAGTGATCTCCCCGCCGGGGGAGGGCGTGGGGGTCGGCCGCAGCCACCACACCAGCAGTCCGCACACCACGAGCACGGCGGTCGCGGCCCACAGGACGCGTTGCCGACCGGTGCTGAGTCCGCTCGGGCGGCGCATCGGACGGGACACCGTTCGCGGACGCAGGCTGGCCATGGAAAGGGATACTGCCAGGACCGCGGCCACGACGGGAATGGTGCGAGTCACCCCGTCGAGGCGCCGGGTGCGAACGCGCCGATTCGCGAACTGCAAATTTCACACTGTCGCTTGCTGAGTGGAACTGCAGGGGCCATAGTGACGGTCAGACCACGCGTCACGGCCCTTCCGCAGGGCCGGGACCAGCTCGACGGAAGGCGCCTCCACGTGTACGCCGCCCCCGCTCGCAGGGATCCCGCAGCAGCCTCCACGACAGCGTCTCCGGCGTCCGGTGGCGCCCCGCACCCGGCGGCGCCGCCCGGACGTACCGAAGACCCGGCCTGGCAGTTGCGCTTCCCCGCCCGGGAGCAGTACATAGGCCGGGCACGCGTCGCCTTCGCCTCCTGGCTGCGGGAGCGCAAGGACCCGTCGATATCCGACGAGGTGGTCGACGATGCCGTGCTCCTGCTCTCCGAGCTGACCACCAACGCCGTCGTGCACACCCGTTGTCTGCCCGACGCCGAACTCGTCTGCCGCGCCGCTCTGGCACCCCGCGAGACTCCCTCAGCCGCACTGCTGCGCATCGAGGTGCACGACCACGCCGAAGGTGACGACAGGCCGGAGCTGAAGGACAGCGAGGCCGCCGACGAGAGCGGCCGGGGCCTGTGCATCGTGGCCGCGCTCGCCGCCGACTGGGGCGTGCGGCCTTCTTCCGTCACCGACGGGAACGCGGTCTGGGTGACTCTGCGGCTGCCTCCCGAACACACCGCACAGTGATGTGAGTCACAGTGTGCCGTCCGGTGTCCGAGCGCACCCGACCAGGCGGCCGTGGCGGTCGGTGCGAACGCCTACCCTTGTCGCATGAGCAGTAGCGACCGGAGTCAGGCAGTGGACGTCAAGGGGACGTACGAGGTGCGCACCTTCGGGTGTCAGATGAACGTCCATGACTCCGAGCGGATGGCGGGCCTGTTGGAGGACGCCGGCTATGTCCGGGCGCCCCAGGGAACCGACGCCGCCGATGTGGTCGTCTTCAACACCTGCGCCGTACGGGAGAACGCCGACAACCGGCTCTACGGCAACCTCGGGCAGCTCGCCCCCAAGAAGGCCGCGCGCCCCGGCATGCAGATCGCTGTGGGCGGCTGCCTGGCGCAGAAGGACCGGGACACCATCGTCAAGAAGGCCCCCTGGGTCGATGTCGTCTTCGGCACCCACAACGTGGGGAAGCTGCCCGTGCTGCTGGAGCGCGCCCGCCTGCGTGACGAGGCACAGGTCGAGATCGCGGAGTCGCTCGAGGCATTTCCCTCCACGCTGCCCACCCGCCGCGAGAGCGCCTACGCCGCCTGGGTCTCGGTCTCGGTGGGTTGCAACAACACCTGCACCTTCTGCATCGTCCCGCAGCTGCGCGGCAAGGAGAAGGACCGCCGCCCCGGCGACATCCTCGCCGAGATCGAGACACTGGTCGACGAGGGCGTCAGCGAGATCACCCTGCTCGGCCAGAACGTCAACGCCTACGGCTCCGACATCGGCGACCGCGAGGCGTTCAGCAAACTGCTGCGCGCCTGCGGCCGTATCGAGGGTCTGGAGCGCGTGCGCTTCACCTCCCCGCACCCCCGCGACTTCACCGACGACGTCATCGCCGCCATGGCCGAGACGCCCAATGTGATGCCGCAGCTGCACATGCCGCTGCAGTCCGGCTCCTCGCGCGTCCTCAAAGCGATGCGCCGCTCCTACCGGCAGGAGCGCTTCCTCGGCATCATCGAGAAGGTCAGGGCCGCCATCCCCGAGGCCGCGCTCTCGACCGACATCATCGTCGGCTTCCCCGGCGAGACGGAGGAGGACTTCGCCGAGACGCTGCACGTGGTGCGCGAGGCGCGGTTCGCCCAGGCATTCACCTTCCAGTACAGCAAGCGCCCCGGCACGCCCGCCGCCGAGATGCCCGGCCAGGTCCCCAAGGAGGTCGTCCAGGAGCGCTACGAGCGCCTGGTGGCCCTCCAGGAGGAGATCTCCTGGGAGGAGAACAAGAAGCAGGTCGGCCGCACGCTGGAGCTGATGGTCGCCGAGGGCGAGGGGCGCAAGGACGACGCCACCCAGCGGCTGTCCGGCCGCGCCCCGGACAACCGTCTGGTGCACTTCACCCGGCCCGACGAACCGGTGCGCCCAGGCGATGTCGTGACCGTCGAGGTCACCTACGCCGCACCGCACCATCTGCTCGCCGAGGGACCGGCCAAGGCCGTGCGCCGCACCCGCGCGGGCGACGCCTGGGAGCGCCGCACCGCCGCGCCGCAGGAGCGGCAGGGCAACGGCGTCATGCTCGGCCTGCCCGCGGTAGGGGTCCCTGACCCGCTGCCTGCCGCCACCGGCGGCTGCGGCCTGGACTGACGACACGGGCGCGCCCGCGTGCGTCCGGCGTGCCGGCGCATCCCGCCGCCTCGCAGTGCATGCCCGGCGGCGCCCTGCCTCGGCGTACGTGGCCGGACGCGTCGGTGTCACGTGTTTCAGCCGATCTCGCACGCTCGGGTGAGTCACGGCGCGGGCAGGCTGGGAAGTGGTGCGTACGGCACTTAAGCTGCGCGCCATGCTTGTCGCCGCAGCCGTATGTCCCTGCCCTCCACTGCTCGTGCCCGAGGTCGCGGGTGGTGCCGCTCCCGAGATGGACGCGGCACGCGCCGCCTGCTACGACGCCCTCGGCGTCCTGGCGGCGGCCCGCCCCGACCAGTTGAATGTGCTCGGCCCCGCGGAGCCTTCGGGGCGTGGCCCGCACCCACAAGGTGCGCGCGGGTCGTTCGCCGGGTTCGGCGTTCCCATGGAGGTGAGCCTGGGCAAGGGCGAGCCCGCACGGCGCGAGTTGCCTCCGTCACTGGCTGTCGGCGCGTGGCTGCTGGAGCGTACGGAGTGGACCTGCTGCCCTGTTGAGGGGCTCGGCATCGGGGAACCGCTCGCCAGGGCCCGCTGTGCGGAGACGGGACGCGAGCTGGCGGCCCGCGCGGACCGGGTGGCGCTGCTGGTGATGGGGGACGGCAGCAACTGCCGCACACTCAAGGCGCCCGGATACTTCGACGAGCGGGCCGCCGCCTTCGACGCGGAGGCGGCACGGGCGCTGGGTGACGCCGACAGCGCCGCGCTGCTGGCCCTGGACGAGGAGCTGGCGTACGAGCTGAAGGTCGCCGGACGCTCGTCCTGGCAGACGCTCGCCGGCGCCGCGCAAGGGGCCGACCTGGCCGGCCGGCTGCTCTACGACGAAGCGCCCTACGGCGTGGGCTACATGATTGCGAGCTGGTCGTAGGCCAGGCCGGGAGCGGAGAGGTCTCGGCATACGGAGAAGATCCGGCTGCTTACACAAGGCAGCGGGGGTGTGCGGTGCGCGTACGCACCGTTCACCCCCGCTACAGCGCCGACCGTTCCCTCCGGCCGGGATCAGGTCCTGGGCTCGCTGCTGCCGCCGCCGCCCGCACCCGGGCCGGGGCCGCTCGAACCGCCCGGTCCGCTCGAACCACTCGGACCGTTGCCCGAGCCGCCCTCGCCGCGACCTTCGTCGGCCAGCCGCTGCGCCGCGTCCTTCGCCTTCCGGGCGCCGGAGTCGATCTTGTCGCTGTACTTGCCCTTGGTCTTGGAATCCGCGAGCTTCGCGGCCTTGTCGACGCTTTGCTGGACCTTGTCGCCATGCTGGCCGAGCATGCCCTTGACCTTGTCCATGAAGCCCATCGCGATCCCCTTTCTCGACACTGTCGCCGTACCGTACGGCGTTCGCCGCACGAGCCTATTGGCGGGCGCTCTCGCCCGTCTCGCTGTCGGCGGCCTCGTCGGCGGACGGTTGCTTGGGAATCCCCGGGTTCCCCGCACCGGACTCCGTCACCGCGTCCGCATCCGGTGCTTCGGCCGTCGGTGCCTCCTCCGCCGAGCCGCCACTTGCGGCTGCCGCGTCACTCGGGACTGCCGTTTCGTGACCCGCGGGCGCGGGGGTTTCGGTCTCGGCGCGCCGGCTCTCGCCCCGCTCCGCGCCGGGCTCTTCCGCCGCCTTTTCCCCCGCAGGGGTGGCCTGCTCGCCGTCCTGTGTTGACCTGCTGGACGAACGACGGAGAAGCTTCGCAAAAACGCCCATGTCTACTCCAGATCCTACTCGTGTGGGCGAAATCCCGCGCCTTGCGGAGCGTCCCATTGCGCCGCCCCTGGGCACCGGTGCGGAAACCGGCTGTCGGAACCTCGCAACGGGCAACGACCCTGCGAGTGCCCCGTCACGTCGCTCGTTCGAGGAGCATCAGGCGGGTTTGCGAGACTTGACCCGTGAATGACGCAGCCGCCCCCCTTCCCGTCCCAGCGGACTCCCCACCGGTCGTCGCCGTCGTGGGCCCCACCGCGGCCGGTAAATCCGACCTGGGTGTCTTCCTCGCGCGAGAGCTGGGCGGCGAGGTCATCAACGCCGACTCGATGCAGCTCTACCGAGGGATGGACATCGGTACCGCCAAGCTGACCGTGGAGGAACGGCAGGGCGTGCCGCACCACCTGCTCGACATCTGGGACGTCACCGTCGCCGCGAGCGTCGCCGAGTACCAGCGGCTGGCCAGGACCGAGATCGACAGGCTGCGCGCCCAGGGCCGGGTGCCCGTGCTGGTCGGCGGCTCCGGACTCTACGTACGCGGCGCACTGGACGCCATGGAGTTCCCGGGCACCGATCCCCAGGTGCGGGCCCGGCTGGAGGCGGAGCTGGCCGAGCACGGCCCGGGCATCCTGCACGCACGGCTCGCGGCTGCCGACCCGGAGGCCGCTCGCGCGATACTGCCCAGCAACGGACGGCGTATCGTGCGGGCCCTGGAGGTCATCGAGATCACCGGGCGCCCCTTCACGGCCAATCTGCCGGGCCATGAGGCCGTCTACGACACCGTGCAGATCGGGGTGGACGTGGCGAGGCCCGAGCTGGACGAGCGGATCGCACGCCGGGTGGACCGTATGTGGGAGACCGGACTGGTGGACGAGGTGCGCGAGCTGGAGCAGCAGGGGCTGCGGGAGGGACGCACGGCCTCGCGTGCCCTGGGGTATCAGCAGGTGCTCTCGGCGTTCGCGGGGGAGTGCACGCTGGAGGAGGCACGGGCGGAGACGGTCCGCGCGACCAAGCGCTTCGCGCGCCGTCAGGATTCCTGGTTTCGCCGCGACCCACGGGTGAACTGGCTCAGTGGGGCGGCGGCCGACAGGCGGGAACTGCCGGGTGCCGCGCTCGCGTTGCTCACGAAAGCGGTTACAGCCTGATCACGTGATGGCATCGGGAAGTCCTGAGCGACCGTCCCGTTACCCCTGGCGTGCCATCATCGACCATCGTTGGTGCCGTGAAGCCGGAGTTGGGAGGGCGCGTGGCAATGGAGGCCAGCCCTCGGGACAACTCCTCTCCCGCGGAAGCGGAGCCCCTCTCGGACCGTGAGCTGCTGCCGGTCGGTGAGGAGCCGGGCGAAAGCGAGGCCGTGCGGGGCGAAAGCGAGCCCCCGCCGGGCGGGAGCGAGCCCCTGGCCGACGGTGACGATCCCCTGACCGACGGTGACGACCCGGATGGGCAGGAGCCGCTGCCGGGTCCGGAGCCGTCCTCGGGCCGCGAGTCGGACGAGTCCTCCGATGGGGGGCCGGGCCCGGAGCCGGATCCGCCGGTGGAGCCGCACGAGCTGCGCCCGCAGCGCAAGCTGCGCCTGTGGCAGCTCGCACCGATCGTGGTGCTCGGCGCGCTCGGCTCGCTGATGTTCGCCTTCCCGCTGGCCTTCGAGCCGGGCGGCAGCTCCGGAGCGGTCGTCTCGATGCTCGGACTCCTGCTGTGCGGCTGCGCCGCGGGCTGGGGCGTGATGGCCGCTCGCAGAGTGGGGCACACCTGGCCCGGCCTCCCGGCGCGCGGCTCCGGCGGGCGCCCCGACTGGAGGGTCGTCCTGATCTACGCCGTCGTCGTCTGCACCGTCGTCGTCCTGGCCGTCTGGCGAGTCGCCCGACTGCGCTGACCGGGCAGCCTCCGGACTCCCGTACGATCGGCAGCGTGACCAGCGCACCAGGCGTGCCGTTCCTCAAGGGCCACGGCACAGAGAACGACTTCGTGATCATTCCGGACCCGGACGGGCTGCTCGACCTCACTCCGGAAGCGGTGGCGCGGCTGTGCGACCGGAGGGCGGGCATCGGCGGTGACGGCGTACTCCGCGTCGTCCGCTCGGCCGCCCACCCCGAGGCCAAGGACATGGCCGACGAGGCCGAGTGGTTCATGGACTACCGCAACAGCGACGGCTCCATCGCGGAGATGTGCGGCAACGGCGCCCGGGTCTTCGCGCGCCATCTGGAGCGCGCGGGGCTGGCCCGGCCCGGCGAGGTCGCCATCGCGACCCGGGCAGGCGTGCGCAAGGCACACATCGCCGAGGGCGGCGGCCACGTCACCATCGCCATGGGCGCTGCCCAGCTGACGGAGCCGGACGACGGAATGGACGAGATCACCGTCAGCGTCGCCGGGCACACCTGGCCCGTGCGCAAGGTCGGCATGGGCAACCCGCACGCGGTCGCGTTCGTCTCCGACCTGGCGGACGCGGGCCGGCTGCTGGAGGCGCCCACGGTGCGTCCGGCAGCCGCCTACCCGGACGGGGTCAATGTCGAGTTCGTCGTCTCCCGGGGGCCGCGGCACGTCGCCCTGCGGGTGCACGAGCGCGGCGCGGGGGAGACCCGCTCCTGCGGTACGGGCGCCTGCGCCGTGATGGTCGCGGCAGCCCGCAGGGACGGAGCCGACCCGCGCAGGGACGGTGCGTCGGTGACCTACACCGTGGACGTGCCAGGGGGCCGACTGGAGATCACCGAGCGGCCCGACGGCGAGATCGAGATGGCCGGCCCCGCCGTGATCGTTGCGGAAGGCACCATCGACCCCGCACTCCTCCCGTGAGACCTGCGCTCTGACGACCCGGACCGCACTCTAACGGCCCCCGCCCGCCCGACTGGCCGCCGACCCGCCGTCGCACGATGGGGTGATCCGCCTCACGCTCGGGCGGACCCGGTCGGCGGCCCATGATGGGCTCGGTACCATCGCACCCCCGGCCCGGGGTGCACAGGAGCGGGAGGTGCCCATGAGCGCGGTGCGCAGTCTGCGGAAACTCAGCAGAGTGGCACTGCTGGGCGCCACGCCACGGGATTCCCTGCCGGACGCCATCGAGCACGTGGCCAAGGTGCACAAGGCGCACCACCCCCGGGCCGATCTGCGACCGCTGCGCAAGGCGTACATGCTGGCCGAGTCGTCGCACAGGGGGCAGATGCGCAAGAGCGGCGAGCCCTACATCACCCATCCGCTCGCGGTGACCCTGCTGCTGGCTCAGCTCGGCGCCGAGACCACCACGCTGACCGCGTCACTGCTGCACGACACGGTCGAGGACACCGCCGTGACGCTCGAACAGGTGCGACGGGAGTTCGGCGACCAGGTCTGCTATCTGGTGGACGGCGTCACCAAGCTGGAGAAGGTCGACTACGGTTCGGCCGCTGAACCGGAGACGTTCCGCAAGATGCTGCTCGCCACCGGCAACGACGTACGGGTGATGTCCATCAAGCTGGCCGACCGGCTGCACAACATGCGCACCCTCGGCGTGATGCGGCGTGAGAAACAGGTGCGCATCGCCAAGGTGACCCGGGATGTGCTGATCCCGCTCGCGGAACGGCTCGGCATCCAGGCGCTCAAGAGCGAGCTGGAGGACCTCGTCTTCGCGATCCTCCACCCGGAAGAGCACAGCAGGACGCGCGAGTTGATCCGCGAGCACAACTCGCATCCCGACCCGCTGACGGGTTTCGCCGCCCAGGTGCGCCGCACGCTGCGCGAGGCGGGCATCGCCGCACAGGTGCTGATCCGCCCCCGGCACACCGTCTCCGTGCACCGGCTGCGGCTCAAACGCGGGCAGCTGGGCGACTGCGACTTCGCCCGCCTGCTGGTCCTCGTGGACGAGGACGCCGACTGCTACGCGGTGCTGGGGGAGTTGCACACCTGCTTCGCCCCCCTCGTCTCGGAGTTCAAGGACTTCATCGCCGCGCCCAAGTTCAACCTCTACCAGTCGTTGCACACCGCGATCGCCGACGACGAGGGCAAGGTCGCCGAGGTGCTCGTACGCACCCGGCGGATGCACCAGGTGGCCGAGACCGGCGTCATCGCCCTCGGAGACCCGCACGCGTCCGCCGAGACGGGCGCGGACGCCGCCGAGGGGGGCACGGGGGGTGCGTCGGCCGGGACCGCGGACGGGGCGGGGGAGCGGACCGATCCGACCCGGCCCGGATGGCTCTCCCGTCTGCTGGAGTGGCAGAGCCACGCGCCCGATCCGAACACCTTCTGGCAGGAACTGCGCGACGAACTGGCGCAGGACTTGGAGATCACCGTGTACTGCTCCGTCCCCGGCGCGGAGGGCGTGGCCGGGGGCGCGCTGCCGCTGCCCGCCGCAGCGACCTGTGTGGACGCCGCCTACGCCCGGTTGGGCAAGGCGGCCCACCGATGCATCGGGGCCCGCGTCAACGGGCGGCTGGCCGCACTCACCACGGTGCTACGGGACGGGGACGCGCTCCAGCTCTTCCTGGAGTCCGGCAGCGGCGCCCCGTCGGGCCCCTCCCCGGAGTGGCTCGACCATGTACGCACGCCGTCCGCCCGGCTGGCCATCAGGGAGTGGCTTGCCGCACACGGTCGACGGGAGGCCGATCAGCAGCCGCACGGCGAGCGCCCCTCGGTGCCGGAGGACACGCGACAGGTGGCCGACCAGGTGGTGTCCGAACGGCTCCCCGGAGCAGCGCCCCCCGGAGCAGCACCCGAGGAGCGCCGGCCGGAGCCGCAGGAAGAAGCACCCCAGCAGCCGGACGCACTGCGGTGGGACGCTCAGCAGTCCCCGGAGGAGTACACCGAGTACGCGGAGTACGAGGAGAACATCCCCGTGGTGCCCGGCCACCCCGGCACACCTGTGCGCCTCGCCCGCTGCTGCACACCCGTGCCGACGGACTCGGTCACCGGTTTTCCGGTCCGGGGCGGCGCTGTGACGGTGCATCGCGACAGCTGTCAGTCGGTGGCCCGGATGGCCTCCGCCGGACGCCTCACCTTGCCGGTGCGCTGGGAGCAGGGCGAGGCAGGGTGCAGGGTCACCCTGCGGGCCGAGGCGTTCGGGCGGCCGCATCTGCTCGCCGACCTCACCGAGAGCATCGCGGCCCAGGGCGCGGCGGTCGTCTCGGCCGACGTCGAGCCGCCGCGCGAGCAGCGGGTGCGGCACACCTACACCCTGCAACTGCCCGACGCGGCGGGGCTGCCCGCGCTGATCCGTGCCATGCGGCGCGTGCCGGGGGTCTACGACGTCACCCGCTCGGTCCGGCAGACTGCCGCGAACTGACGGGCCGTCCGCCCGGTTGCCGCACCCGGGCGGTGTGCGTCCCCTTTCGGGTGGACGCGCACCGGTCACGTCAGCAGCGGCACCGGCCGCTGGTAGCGATGTCCCATGGCCCTCACAGCCCTTACACGCGCACCCGCCGGACCACGCTCACCTGTCGCACGGCGCGGTGCCCTCGCCTGTACGGTCACCGCCACGGCGCTCGCCCTGGTCGGCGCCGCGCTGCCGGCGCCCAAGGCGGTCGGGATCGGCGATCACCTCTTCCCACACCTGGGCAATCCCGGCTACGACGTCCGCGCGTACGACATCTCCTTCGACTACAGCGGCGACAACAGCAAACCGCTCACCGCACGGACCGTCATCGACGCGCAGGTCACCGCCGGGCCCATGGACAGGTTCAACCTGGACTTCGCGGCCGGGGACATCCGCTCGGTCGAGGTCAACGGGCAGCGCGCGCGGTACGCCAGGGCGGGGGAGGATCTCGTAGTCACCCCCCGCGCTGCCCTGCGGCGCGGTGGCCATCTGCATATCGAGGTCCGTCACACCAGCGACCCCACCATCAAGAACGGCGGCTGGGTGCGCACCGATGACGGCGGTCTGGCCATGGCGAACCAGGCCGACGCCGCACACCGGGTCTTCCCCTCGAACGACCACCCGGCGGACAAGGCCATGTTCACCTTCCGGGTGCGGGCACCACAGGGCCTGACCGCTGTGGCGGGCGGGCTGCCGGCCGGCCGGGCCAGCGTGGGAGAGGACACCGTCTGGACGTACCGGATGAGGCATCCCATGGCCACCGAACTGGCTCAGGTGTCGATCGGCCGCAACACTGTCGTGCACTCGGCAGGACCGCACGGGCTGCCGCTGCGCCACGTCGTCCCCACCGGTCAGCGCAAGGCGCTGGAGCCCGTACTGAACGAGACGTCGCGCCAGATCGTCTGGATGGAGCGGCGGGCGGGGAAGTACCCGTTCGAGAACTACGGACTGCTGGTCGCCGAGGCGCGGACCGGATTCGAACTGGAGACACAGACGCTCTCGCTCTTCGAACAGCAGCTGCTCTCCTCGCGCAAGTACCCGGACTGGTACCGCGAGTCACTGATGGTGCACGAGCTGGCACACCAGTGGTACGGCAACAGCGTCTCCCCGCGCCGCTGGACCGACCTGTGGCTGAACGAGGGGCATGCCACCTGGTACGAGTGGGCCTACGCCGCCGAGCGGGGCGGCTTCTCGGTGGAAACGCGGGCACGCGCCTCGTACGAGCAGTCCGACGCCTGGCGCAAGCGTTACGGGCCGCCCGCCGCGCTGCTTCCCGCGCGGAAGAGCGGGAAGATCCAGCTCTTCAGCCCTATCGTCTACAACGGTTCCGCAGTGGTGCTGTACGCGCTGCGTGAGCGGATCGGCGAGCAGGCGTTCGCCCGGCTGGAGCGCCTCTGGCCAAGCCTGTACCGCGACTCCAACGCCACCACCGCCGACTTCATCGCCCTGGCCGGCAGGGTCTCCGGCCAGGATCAGAGCGCGTTCCTGAAGAAGTGGCTCTACGGGAAGACCACCCCGCCCATGCCGGGGCACCCCGACTGGACCCAGAAGAAGCCGGCCAAGGTACCGACAGGCAGGGCGGGCGCGGGCCCGGCCAGGTCGCTCCCCGGCGCGGGCGAGCACCACCACCGGTAGAAGCCGCCAGGGGTCCCTGGGCAGCCTGGGGAGCCACTGAGGAGCCCCAGGGTTCCCTCAGGCGCCACCAGGCCCCGGGGAGCCACCCGAAGGCCCCGAGGCCCAGCGGAGAACGGCGAAGCGGCGGCAAATACGGGTGACGGCGCCGCCGCGCCGTGCGACCATCCTTGTGGCCGCGCGGCGCGGCAGCGCGGGAGCGGCCCTTTGGCACCCGGGCCCGGCGCCGGGGAATCTTCCCCGCAGCCGGAGCGTTGTGCGGTACATAAGCTTCCCTCGACCTTAAGGATCCACTTGACCCACTCCTCTTCCCTTCCACAGAACGGCCAGCGCATCGTCCCGACGAACCGCCGAGCCGACGCCCTGATGGAAGAGGACGTCGCTCTCAGTCATACGTTCGACGAGATCCGTGACGGTGATCAGCTCGACCGCTCCGACCGGGCGGCGCTGCGGCGAGTGGCCGGTCTCTCCACCGAGCTGGAGGACGTCACAGAGGTTGAGTACCGGCAGCTGCGCCTGGAGCGCGTGGTGCTGGTCGGCGTCTGGACCTCCGGTACGGCACAGGACGCAGAGAACTCTCTCGCGGAGCTGGCGGCCCTCGCCGAGACGGCCGGAGCACTGGTGCTCGACGGTGTCATCCAGCGCCGTGACAAGCCGGATGCGGCGACCTACATCGGCTCCGGCAAGGCTGCCGAGCTGCGGGACATCGTCCTGGAGACCGGCGCCGACACTGTCGTCTGCGACGGTGAGCTGACGCCTGGTCAGCTCATCCACCTCGAGGATGTCGTCAAGGTGAAGGTCGTCGACCGCACGGCGCTGATCCTCGACATCTTCGCGCAGCACGCCAAGTCCCGGGAGGGCAAGGCGCAGGTGGCGCTGGCACAGATGAACTACATGCTCCCCAGGCTGCGTGGCTGGGGTCAGTCGCTCTCCCGGCAGATGGGTGGCGGTGGCTCCGGGTCCGCGGGAGGTGGCATGGCGACGCGTGGTCCCGGTGAGACCAAGATCGAGACGGACCGGCGACGCATCCGCGAGAAGATGGCGAAGATGCGCCGGGAGATCGCGGAGATGAAGACCGGCCGCGAGGTGAAGCGGCAGGACCGCCGCCGCAACAAGGTGCCCTCGGTCGCCATCGCCGGCTACACCAACGCGGGCAAGTCCTCGCTGCTCAACCGGCTCACCGGTGCAGGCGTGCTGGTGGAGAACGCGCTGTTCGCCACCTTGGACCCGACCGTGCGCAAGGCGGAGACGCCCAGCGGCCGGTCCTACACGCTGGCCGACACGGTCGGCTTTGTCCGGCACCTCCCGCACCATTTGGTGGAGGCGTTCCGCTCCACGATGGAGGAGGTCGGCGACGCAGATCTGGTTCTCCATGTGGTCGACGGCGCACACCCGGCGCCCGAGGAGCAGCTCGCCGCCGTACGCGAGGTGATCCGTGACGTGGGCGCCGCGGACGTGCCCGAGATCGTCGTGATCAACAAGGCGGACGCCGCCGACCCGCTGGTTCTGCAGCGGCTGCTGCACGCCGAGAAACACGCGCTCGCCGTCTCGGCCCGCACCGGGCAGGGCGTCGATGAGCTCCGGGAGCTGATCGACAACGAGCTGCCGCGTCCCTCCGTCGAGCTGGAGGTGCTGCTGCCCTACACCGAGGGCAAGCTGGTCTCCCGGGTGCACAACCAGGGCGAGGTGCTCTCCGAGGAGCACATCGAACAGGGCACCCTGCTCAAGGCGAGGGTGCACGAGGAGCTCGCAGCGGAGCTGCGTGCCTTCCAGCCGCTGGCCGCCCGGCAGTAGCCGAGCACACCAGAAACGATCGCCGACAAGGGCCCGTCCCTCCCGAAGACCGGGAGGGACGGGCCCTTGTGTGTACTCAGCGGTGCCGAGTGAGCGCTGTGCCGGTCACTCTGTGCCGGTCAGCCCTTCGGTTGTGCCGGTCAGCCCTTTCGGCTGGCGGCGTCGAAGACCGCCTTGGCCGTCGGGCCCAGCCGTGGCCCTGCCAGCCAGGTGGCCGGGTGCGGGCCGATCGAGTTGACCGAGATCAGCTCCGGCTTGCCGCCCTTGCCCTTGATCAGCCAGGCGCCGCCCGAGGAGCCTCCCGTCATGGTGCAGCCGATGCGGTAGAGCGCGGGCTGCGACGGGTCGATCGTCAGCGCGCCGGGACGGTCGGTGCAGGAGTACATCCGGGCGCCGTCGAAGGGCGCCGCCGCCGGGTAGCCGTAGTTGCTCACGCCCCGGATGCGGGACGAGGAAGGGGCGCGGAAGTTGACCTTGACGGCGTTGCCCACGGTCTCCTCGAGCGACTTGCCGGACTTGTTCACCGGCTCGACGCGCAGCACGGCGAAGTCCTGTTGGGAGCCGCCGCCCCCGGACTTGGCGCCCTTCTGGATCCAGTAGTTGCTGGTCTGCGCCCACTTCACCCACCACTCGCCGTACGGGGCGACCTCCTGCGGCGGGGCGCTGTTGACCGCGGGCATGGAGCGGCCCTTGTCGTTGAAGGCAGGGATGAAGGTGATGTTGCGCAGCCAGCCGCCGCTCCTGCCGGAGTGCACGCAGTGGCCGGCCGTGGCGACGAGGTTGGACTTGCCCGGGTGACGCGGGTCCTTGACGACCGTGCCGGAGCAGACCATCGGGCCTTCGGGGGTGTCCATGAAGACCTTGCCGGCCGGGGCCGCGTTGCGCGTGTACGGGGTCTTCACCGCCTCCGCCTTGACCGGGCGGGGCTCCGCTGTGTTCGCGGCACCCGAGGTGCTCTCGATGTTCTTGGGGACCTTCTTCTCGTTGTCCTCGGCCTTCTTCATCCGCCCCAGGTCCCAGTGGCCCTTGATGTAGGGGTTGACGAAGTCCTTGGCCTCACGCACCCACTGGTCCTTGTCCCAGTTCTTCCAGGCGCCGTTCTTCCACTTGTCGAGGTCCTGCAGGGACGTGGGAAGGTCCTTCGGCAGCTTGTCGGGGATGCCGATCTTGTCCTTGTCGCTGCCGGAGTTGTCGGCGGACTCGGAGGCGGCGGGCTTGGCGTCCGCCTTCTTCTCGCCGTCGTCGTCGCCGGTGCAGGCGGTGGCGGTCAGGGCGAGGGTAGCGGTGAGCGCCGCGGCGACCAGTACCGGACGGCCGCGCCCGGCGGTTCGTATGCGTGACATGCTGGAAGGTCCCCCTGAAGAGTGGTGTGCGAAGCGCGCGTCAGGCGCACGGCGTTCCGGACGCACGGGAGCTCAGCTCTCCTTGCTGACCGAGTCGAAGACCGCCTTGGCCTCCTTGCCGAGACGGGCGCCGGCCAGCCAGTCAGCCGTGATCGGACCGATGGAGGTCACCGAGAGCAGCCGGGTGCCCGAGGCGTCCAGCCAGGGACCGCCGGACGAGCCCGCCGTCATGGTGCAGCCGATGCGGTACATCGAGGGCTGCTCCGGGTCGATCGTCAGCCGGCCGGGCTTGTCGGCGCAGCGGTACATCCGGGCACCGTCGAAGGGCGGCGCGGCCGGGTAGCCGACCGCGGTGAGGCTCTTGAGCGACTTGACCCGCGGAGTGCTGAAGGAGGGCTTCACCGCTCCGCCGGCCTTCTCCTCCAGCGATGTGCTGCTGGTCTTGTCCTCGGGCTGCACCTGGAGCACCGCGAAGTCCTGCTGCGCGCCCTTGCCGCCGCGCTCGGCACCGTTGTTGATCCAGTGCTTGGTGGTACGGGCGCGCTTGGCCCACCAGATGCCGTCGGGGGCCACGTCACTCTTGGAGGCGGTGGCCAACTGCTGGTTCGACAGTCCCTTGGGGTTGTAGTCCGGCACGAAGACCACGTTGCGGTACCAGCCCTTGCCCGCGCCGCCGTGCACACAGTGACCAGCGGTGGCCACCAGGTTGGACTTGCCCGGGTGGCGGGGGTCCTTCAGAACCGACCCGGAGCAGACCATCGCACCCTTGGGAGTGTCCATGAACACCTTGCCGACGGGCAGGTCGTCCGAGGTGTAGGGAGTCTTGACCGCCGCGGCCTTGACCGCGTCCGGGGTCGGGTCGGTGACGCGCTCGTCCTCACCGGTGCCGTCGTCGCCGCCGCTTGGGTTGTCGTCGATGTCCGAGTCGTCGACCTTGCGGTCGTTCCCGTCCGCGTCCTTCATACGGTCCGGGTCCCACAGGTCATCGATGATCGGGTTGAAGAAGTCCTTGGCCTCCTTCATCCACTTGTCCCGGTCCCAGTTCTTCCAGGCGCCCTTCTTCCAGGCGTCCAGGTCGTCGAGGGAGGTCGGCAGATCCTTCGGGAGATCGTCAGGGAGACCCAGGTCCTTCTTGAGGTCGCGGCTCGGCTTGTCCTCGGAGGCCGCCTGGCTGGGCTTGTCGTCGGCCTTGTCGTCCTCCGGGCCGCAGGCCGTCGCGGTGACCGCCAGCACGGCGGCGACCGCTGCCGCGGCCAGCGCCGGACGGCGCCGCGCGGACCTGGCTATCGATGGCATCGCTGAACTCCCCCTGATGTGGATCTCGTGCTCTTGACTTGTCATGCACCGCGCCGGGCGGGGCGGCGGCCCCCACTATGCCCGGTGGTGTTCGGGACGGGCACACCAGGGTCAGCGGTTCCCAGGCGTACGTGGAGTCGCAGTGCGCCCCCGGATTGCCGCGCATTTCGCCCCAACCGGAGGGGGAACTTCAACTGGCCCGTGATCCGGCGACGTTCACCTCGTTGATGCGCATGGGGGACAGTGGCTCGCTGCCCGGCGCGCCCAGTCGACACCAGCGGAGGAAACTTCAGTGAACGCGCGCTCCGGAGCCGACGAGCCGAAGGAACCGGTCCGTCGGAGGCTCGCCGACCTGATCGAGCCGACGGTTCCGCAACAGGAGCGGCGCCTCGCTGCGCAGCAATGCGCATCACCGGCGCACAGCGAACGCGCGCAACCGTACCTAGCGCCCGAGGCGCCCGGGCCCTTGGAGCACGCAGGACCGGGGCGCACCGAACCGGAGTCCGCGGCGGCGGAGCCCGGCGAGCCCCGGTCGGGCGATCCGGCACGTGAGGAAGCGGCCGAACATCAGGAGGCCGCCGAGCACCTGGAAGCCTCCGAACGCCTGGAACCGGCCCAGGACCGAGAGGCGGCCGAGTACCGGGAAGCGCCCGACAGCGGACTTCCGCAGGACCCCGACCCGCTGGAGCACCCGGACGTCCGGGTGGCTGCCGACGCCGCGGCGTTGGAGCACCTGCTGCGCTGCTGGGTACGGGAGACGGCCTCGACCCGCCCCCAGCACGATCTGCTGCGCATCCCGCTGCCCGCCAGCGGCACCGCACTGCTGGTCCCCGTACGGCACTGGTCACCCGTCGGCTGGCATCGCTTCGACCCGCCGTACCTGGATGGTGCCCCGCGGGGTGCGGCACCGCTCCAGGCCGTCGCCGTCGCCGCGTTGATCGGCCGCGAAGCGGCACACGCGGCCCGCGGTGTCCGAGGAACGGGCCGCACCGACGGCGCGGACGGAAGCCCCACGCGCCCCGCCGACGCGGACATGTGCCCCGCGGAGGAAGCCACGCCCTCAGCCGACGCAGGCCGCCCAGCCGACGCAGGCTCGCGCCCAGCCGACGCAGGCTCGCGCCCAGGCGATGCCGTGGGGAACGGCACGGACGGCGCAGGTGCAGCCGAGAACACCGCGCTGGTGGGCCGCGTCGCCGACTCCGTACAGCGCACCGCCCGGTTCCTCGCCGACCGCCGCGAGCATCCGGAACCCCCACCCGGCACAGGTCCGTTCCTCGACGCCGAGCAGGCGCTGATCTTCGGCCATCCGCTGCACCCCACCCCCAAGAGCCGCGAAGGCTTCTCGGAGGCCGAGGAAGCCGGCTACTCGCCCGAACTGCGCGGCAGCTTCCCGTTGCACTGGATGGCGGTTCACCGCTCGGCCCTCGCGGGGGACTCGGCGTGGACGGACCGAGGCAAGCCCGTCACCGCTCCCCAGCTCGCTCTGCGTCTGTGCGGGCGGGCACTGGCCGGGCGCGTACCCGAGGAGTGTGTGCCGCTGCCCGTGCACCCCTGGCAGGCCCGGGAGCTACGCCACAGCCCCGCCGTCCGCGCGCTGCTGGAGGCCGGACTGCTGCACGATCTGGGGCAGGCGGGAGAGCGGTGGAGCCCGACATCGTCGGTGCGCACCGTCTTCCGGCGGGACAGCATCGCGATGCTCAAGCTCTCCGTCGGCCTGCGGATCACCAACTCCCGGCGCGAGAACCTCCGTAAGGAGCTGCTGCGCGGAGTGGAGGTGCACCGGCTGCTCCGGGGCGAACTGGGCCGGGCCTGGCGGGCGGCCCACCCGGGCTTCGACATCGTGCGCGACCCCGCCTGGCTCGCTGTCGACGTACCCGACGAAGGACGGCTGCCCGGCTTCGACACCGTCATCCGGCACAACCCGTTCGGCGTGGGCGACGACGCCGTCTGCCTCGCCGGTCTGACCGCGCCCGTTCCCAGCGCACCCGGCCACCAGGCGCACGACCCGCGCGGTCAGCTGCGCTCCCGGCTCGGACGGGTGGTCCACGCGCTCGCCCGCGAGACCATGCGACCGGTGGGAGCGGTGGCCGCCGAGTGGTTCCTCCGCTATCTGGACGCCGTCGTACGGCCGGTGCTGTGGCTGGACGCGCACGGAGGGATCGCCCTGGAGGCCCACCAGCAGAACACCCTGGTACTGCTGGACGCACAAGGCTGGCCGCGCGGGGGACGCTACCGGGACAACCAGGGCTTCTACTTCCGTACCTCCCACCGGGAGGCGCTCAGCCGGCGACTGCCCGGAGCGCGGCTCGGCGTGGAGAGCGACACCTTCGTCGACGACGAGGTCACCGACGAGCGGTTCGCCTACTACCTGGGCATCAACAACGTCCTCGGCCTCATCGGCGCCCTCGGCTCCCAGCAGCTCGCGGACGAGCGGCTGCTGCTCGCGGCCTTCCGGCGCTTCCTGCAGGGCGCGGCTCGTGAGGAGCCGGTCTCGCGGCTGCCCGCGCTGCTGCTGGAGTCCCCCACGCTGCGCTGCAAGGCCAATCTGCTCACCCGGCTGCACGGCATGGACGAGCTCGTCGGCCCGGTCGACACCCAGTCCGTCTACGTCACCCTCGGCAACCCACTCACCCCTTGACCACCTGGCCCTCGGCCCCTCGCAGAGAGGAGACGTCGTCATGCCGCACCTCCAGCCGGGCTCCGCACCGCCGGCCGGTTCCCCCGGCGCGGACCCGGCGGCGCCCGGCTCCCCCATCAGCAGCGACGACCCCCTCACAGCCCCCCGCGACGACGACCCCCTCACAGCCCCCCGCGACGAGGACACCCTCCATCTAGGAGTGCCGCAGAAGTGGTCGCAGCCGCCCGCACAGCGCGCCGGCAGCTCCCGCGCCTCGCCCACTCCCCACCCCACTCGCGCCTCCCGCACCGACGCCGAGGAAGCAGCCGGTCAGGCACACACCCCTCCGCTCGGCGTCCCCGCTCTGCTCGGCGTCCCCGCCGACTGGCCCGCCGTCCCCACCGAAGCGGGCCTCTTCCAGCTGATGCCGGTGCGGCTGCCCCGCGATCTGTCGCTGGTCTCCGCCTGGATGAACGATCCCGCGGTGGCCGCCTTCTGGGAGCTGTCCGGTCCCGAGCGGGTCACCGAGGCCCACCTGCGCCCCCAGTTGGAGGGCGACGGACGCAGCGTCCCCTGTGTCGGAGCGCTCGACGGCACCCCGATGAGCTACTGGGAGCTCTACCGCGCCGACCTCGACCCACTCGCACGGCACTGCCGCATCCAGCCGTACGACACGGGAGTGCACCTGCTCATCGGGTCGGCGGCGCACCGTGGGAGGGGGCTCGGCACGCTGCTGCTGCGTACGGTCGCGGACCTCGTGCTGGACCAGCTTCCCCGGTGCACGCGGGTGCTGGCCGAACCGGATGTGCGCAACGTCCCCTCCGTGGCGGCCTTTCTGGGCGCCGGCTTCCGGCTCGGCGCCGAGATCAAGCTCCCCGGCAAGCGCGCGGCCCTGATGGTGCGGGACCGCGAGCTGCGCCACCAGCTGTGAACCGGTGGCCGCGGCCCGCGTGCTCCGCGGCCACCGCCATCTGAATCCACGCCTCCCACAAGGAGCAACTCCCGTGTCCCGAACCTCTTCCTCGTCCCCCTCCTCTGATCTAGCCCCGCCGGCCGTTCCTGCGGGCCTCGCAGCGGGGCCCGGCCACTGGAACCGCGCGTCCCGGCGGCTGCTCGCCAAGATGATCGCCGAGTTCTCCTACGAGGAGATCCTCCAGCCGCAGCCCGCGCCCGGTGCCGCACCCGGGTGCTACGTCCTCCCCGTGGACGACGAGCTGACCGTCCGCTTCCGCGCCCGTCGCGGCGCGTACGGCCACTGGAACGTCGATGCCCCGTCGCTGGAGCCGGCACTCGACCCGCTGGGCTTCGTCTCGCGCGCCCGGAGGCTGCTGGGGCTGAGCGGTGAGACAGCCGGCCACTACATCCGCGAGCTGACCGCCACGCTCACCGCCGACACCCGACTGCTGGCTTCCGAGCTGCCCGTCGCCGACCTCGCCACGCTGGGCTACGCCGAGTTGGAGGGGCACATGTCCGGGCACCCCTGGCTGGTGGCCAACAAAGGGCGGCTCGGCTTCTCCGGCAGCGACACATCTTGTTGGGCGCCCGAGGCCCGTGCCCCGCGCCCGCTGCCCTGGCTGGCCGTACACCGACGGCTGGCCGAGTACCGCGGTGTGGCCGGGCTGGCCGACGCCGACCGGCTGTACGCGCGCGAGCTGAGCGACCGGACACGTGTCGCGTTCCAGCAGGCGCTGCACGCGCGCGGGGTGGCGCCCCAGGACTACCTCTGCATGCCTGTGCACCCCTGGCAGTGGGACGAGACCGTGGTGCCACTGTTCGCCTCGCAGCTGGCCGCCCGGGAGATCCTCCCCCTGCCCAGCGACGGCGACCTGCGGCTGCCGCAGCAGTCCATCCGTACGTTCCTCAACCTGAGCAGGCCGGACCGGCACGCCGTGAAACTGCCGCTGGCCATCCTCAACACCCTGGTGTGGCGGGGTCTGCCGACCGACCGCACGGTTGCCGCACCGTCCGTCACCGGCTGGGTGCAGGGGCTGTGCGACCAGGATCCGTTCCTCTCCGACGAGTGCCGGGTGATCCTGCAGGGCGAGGTCGCCTCCATGGCCGTCTCGCACCCGGTGTACGAACCGCTGGGCAGCGCGCCGTACCAGTACCGCGAACTGCTCGGCTGCATCTGGCGCGAACCCCTCCTCCCGATGCTCGGGCCCGACGAGCGGGCCCGCACCCTCGCCGCCCTGATCCACACCGACGCGGACGGCAACTCCCTCACCGCCGAGCTGGTGGCGCGGTCCGGTCTGGCGCCCGAGATCTGGCTCAGGCACCTGTTCGCGTCGCTGCTGCCGCCTCTGCTGCACTTCCTCTACCGCTACGGCACCGTCTTCTCACCGCACGGGGAGAACGCCATCGTCGTCTTCGACGAGCGCGACGTACCTGTCCGGCTGGCCATCAAGGACTTCGTCGACGACGTCAACGTCAGCGCCGAGCCGGTACCCGAGCTGGACTCCATGCCGGAGGACGTACGGCGCGTCCTGCTGACCGAGCCGCCTGCCTTCCTCACCCAGTTCATCCACTCGGCGCTCTTCGTCGGCGTCTTCCGCTATCTGGCGCCGCTGTGCGAGGCCCAATTGGGCGTGCGCGAGGACGACTTCTGGTCACTCGTACGGGCGGAGATCGACCGCTATCACGAGCGGTTTCCCGGGCTGAAGCCGCGCTTCGAGACCTTCGACCTGCTGACACCGCGCATCGAACGGCTCTGCCTGAACCGCAACCGGTTGCACGCCGACGGCTACCGGGACAGATCCGAACGTCCACACGCCGCGGTGCACGGGACGGTACGCAATCCGCTCCACTGAAGCGGTTCCGAGCACTGGAAGTACTCGTGTGCGCACGGAACGCATGTGCGCGAGCAGAGCCGGTCATGGCCGGAAGAAACCGTTCGCCGGATGAAGCAGCGGGGCGGAGTGTCACCGGTGCCGCGTAAGGTATCTGGTCTATGAGCAAGCCCGCCGTCACCGAACTCCTCCAGGCCGCCGTCACGGCCGTTGCAGGCACCGAACGCCCAGGTCAGGCCGCTATGGCCGAGGCCGTCGCCGAGGCTGTCGAGGCCGGCCGCCACCTCCTCGTACAGGCGGGCACCGGCACCGGAAAGTCGCTCGGCTATCTGGTCCCCGCGCTTGCACACGGAATGGGGGTACCTCCCTCCCGAGGAACCGAGGGAAGCGGGAGGGTGGTGGTCGCCACCGCCACGCTCGCCCTCCAGCGCCAGCTCGTCGAGCGTGACCTGCCGCGCACCGTCGAGGCGCTGCATCCGCTGCTGCGCCGCCGCCCGGAGTTCGCCATGCTCAAGGGCAGGTCGAACTACCTGTGTCTGCACCGGATGCACGAGGGGGTGCCGCAGGAAGAGGAGGACGGGCTGTTCGACCCCTTCGAGAGCGCCGCCCCCACCTCCAAGCTCGGCAAGGACCTGCTGCGGCTGCGTGACTGGTCGGACGAGACGGAGACGGGCGACCGGGACGACCTCAAACCCGGCGTCTCCGACCGCGCCTGGGCCCAGGTCTCCGTCTCCTCGCGCGAATGTCTGGGTGCAAGCAAGTGCGCGTACGGCGCGGAGTGCTTCGCGGAGGCTGCCCGGGAGCGGGCCAAGCTGGCCGACGTGATCGTCACCAACCACGCCCTGCTGGCCATCGACGCCATCGAAGGCGCCCCCGTGCTCCCCGGCCACGAGGTGCTGATCGTCGACGAGGCACACGAGCTGGTCTCCCGTGTCACCGGCGTCGCCACCGGGGAGCTGACCCCCGGCAGCGTCAACCGCGCGGTGCGTCGCGCCGCCAAGCTGGTGGACGAGAAGGCCGCCGACCAGTTGCAGACCGCCTCGGAAACCTTCGAACGGCTGATGGAGCTGGCTCTGCCTGGCCGGCTGGAGACCGTTCCGGAGGATCTGGAGTACGCCCTGATGGCCCTGCGGGACGCCGGGCGCACCTGCCTGAGCGCGCTGGGCAACACCCGCGACAAGTCCGTCCAGGACGAGGACGCGGTCCGCAAGCAGGCCAAGGCCGCGATCGAGAACGTCCACGACGTTGCCGAACGTATCCTGGAGCACTCCGAGTTCGACGTCATCTGGTACGAGCGGCACGAGCGCTACGGAGCCTCGCTCCGGGTGGCGCCGCTCTCGGTCTCCGGCCTGCTGCGCGAGAAGCTCTTCACCGACCGCTCCGTCATCCTCACCTCCGCCACCCTCAAACTCGGCGGGGACTTCAACGGGGTCGGCGCCTCACTCGGCCTCGCCCCTGAGGGCATCGGAGGCGAGGCGGACGGCGAGGAGGCCGAGACACCGCCCTGGAAGGGGCTGGACGTCGGCTCCCCGTTCGACTACCGCAAGCAGGGCATCCTCTACGTCGCCAGGCATCTGGCACCTCCAGGGCGGGAAGCTCAGCGCAACGACATGCTGGACGAGCTCTCGGAACTGGTGGAGGCGGCAGGTGGCCGAACGCTGGGACTCTTCTCCTCCATGCGGGGGGCGCGGGCCGCGGCCGAGGAGCTGCGCGGCCGGCTGGGACTGCCGATCCTGCTCCAGGGCGAGGAGACGCTGGGAGAGCTGATCCGGCGGTTCGCGGAGGACGCCGAGACCTGTCTGTTCGGCACCCTCTCGCTGTGGCAGGGCGTGGATGTGCCGGGCTCCAACTGCCAGCTCGTGGTGATGGACAGAGTGCCCTTCCCCCGGCCCGACGACCCGCTGATGAGCGCCAGACAGAAGGCAGTCGAGGAGGCGGGCGGCAACGGTTTCATGGCGGTGGCGGCCACCCACGCGGCCCTGCTGATGGCGCAGGGAGCGGGCCGGCTCGTCCGGGCGACGGGGGACCGGGGCGTGGTCGCCGTGCTCGATCCCCGCCTGGAGCGGGCCCGCTACGGCAGCTTCCTGCGCGCCTCGATGCCGGACTTCTGGTACACGACGGACCGCAACCAGGTCCGCCGCTCTCTCGCCGCCATCGACGAGGCGGCCAAGCGCGCGTAGGAGCGCTCACGGCTCGGCTCCGTACGGCCCTGTGGGTTCGGTGGGGCGGTACGGCGCTGTGGTGCCGCACAACGGTGTGGTGCGGCACGACGGTGTGGCCGGGTGCCGCGCGACAGGGTATGCGTACGCAACACGGCGGGCCGCCGGTTCCGGTGTGGATGGAGGGAACCAGCGGCCCGTATGCCTCGTCTTGTGGTGCTGCCGTACGCCGGGGGTCGGGAAGCCGGGGCTCAGACCCTGCGCAGCACGGCGACGACTTTGCCGAGGATCGTGGCGTCGTCACCGGGGATCGGCTGGTACGAGGAGTTGTGCGGGAGCAGCCACACATGCCCGTCCTCGCGCTTGAAGCGCTTCACGGTGGCCTCGCCGTCCAGCATCGCCGCCACGATGTCGCCGTTCTCCGCGACGGGCTGACGCCGTACCGTCACCCAGTCGCCGTCGCAGATCGCGGCCTCGACCATCGAGTCGCCGATCACCTTCAGGACGAACAGTTCGCCGTCGCCCACCAGCTGGCGCGGCAGCGGGAAGACGTCCTCGACCGACTCCTCGGCGAGGATGGGGCCGCCGGCGGCGATCCGGCCGACCAGTGGAACGTAGGAGGCCGACGGCTTGCCCGTGGTGTCGGCGGCGGCCTGGGTGCTGCTCGGGGCGTCCGAGCCACGCACCTCGTAGGCGCGGGGCCGGTGCGGGTCGCGGCGGAGAAAGCCCTTGCGCTCGAGCGCCATCAGCTGGTGTGCCACCGAGGAGGTGCTGGAGAGTCCGACCGCCTGGCCGATCTCCCGCATGGACGGTGGGTAGCCGCGCCGCTGGACCGAGTCACGGATCACCTCGATCACCCGGCGCTGCCGGTCGGTGAGCCCCGAACTGTCGGCGCGGATGCCGGGAGGTCGGCCGGGAAGCGATCGCTTCGCTTGCTGGCCTTCCTGAATCTCTGCGTTCATGGCGTCATTCACAGGCTGAATTTCGTCAATTGGCTGAGCTGTCGGCTGAGCTGCGCGGTTCTGGGAGGTGATGGTGGCGCTGTCTGCGGTCGTGGTCACGTCGGCCCCTCTCGAGAAAGTTCTCCCTAGCTGGACAACGGTAGTTGGTTTCGAAAGGTTGCGCCAAACACACGTTCGAGTGAAAATCCGGAGTTCGCCTGACTTCTACAGCTCGATGGGTGTATGGGCCGAGCCGCCAGTCTCGCCGGGCGTGGCGGGCCCTTTCGGAATATGTGGACGGCTCACGCATCAAGTGCGGCACACGAACCACACACACCGCGTACGTCGTTTTCTGCCTGTTCCGCCTCAGCGGTGCGTGTCGCCGCCGAGGGCGTTTCTGTGCCCTGTTTCTCGTCGTCGCCCGTCGCTGTCCGTAATCATTTATGTCGTCGAACTTCAGTTCTTCCGTGCCACCACTTTCGGGTGCCGCAGGGCCCGCCCTCGGCGGGGTGGCTACCTGCGGCGGCCGGGTGGCGCCTGCCGTCGCGACGCGCGCCCTCCCGCCGAGGCGCCGCCGCTGACCCGCACAGTCTGGCAGGCGTGCCCCGGCGCCCTCCCGCCACCCCGCTTCGCGTAGGCTCGGGGGCCGTGCCGGGGGGCGACACGCTTGGTGGCCGCCTTGACCATCGGCTACCAGATCTAGTGGTTGGATGAGCGCGCGCCACCAGAAGTTGTGTCCCCGAGTGCTCATGCCGGGGGACTTCGCCTATGCTGGTGGCCTGTCGAGGGGCCCCTGTGACGGGGGTGCCGCGGCGTGATCTGTCATGCACGGTGAGGGCCCTGTGAGCCCTGGGAGGGTGGAAACGATGCACTGCCCCTTCTGCCGGCACCCGGACAGCCGCGTGGTCGACAGCCGGACGGCCGACGACGGAGCGGCCATCCGGCGGCGGCGCCAGTGCCCCCACTGCTCCCGCCGCTTCACGACCGTGGAAAACGCGTCACTCACAGTGATCAAGCGGAGCGGTGTCACCGAGCCCTTCAGCAGGGACAAGGTGATCGCCGGAGTCCGTAAGGCATGCCAGGGTCGCCCCGTCACCGAGGACGCTCTCGCCCAGCTCGGGCAGCGGGTCGAGGAAGCGGTCCGAGCCACCGGAAGCGCGGAGTTGTCCACGCATGACGTCGGGCTCGCCATACTCGGCCCGCTCCAGGACCTCGACCTGGTCGCCTATCTGCGGTTCGCCTCGGTCTACAAGGCGTTCGAATCGCTGGAGGACTTCGAGGCGGCGATAGCCGAACTGCGCGAGGCGCACCCGCGCGCCGCCGAACCCTCGGCGCGGCAGGGCGAGACGGCCGACGGTCGGGAGGGCGGGGCCGCCGACGGTCGGGAGGAGGCCGGCGCCGGTCAAAGGGCCGGCGCCCGGTCCGCAAAGGGCCGAGGCGCCCAGGGGGAGGCCCAAGCGGGGCCCGGAGTGACCTCGTCGGCCGGTGGTGGAACCCGGGCGGGGAGCCCCGGAGGGCAGGCCGGCGGGGCCGACGGCGCCCCCGCGGCTGCTGCTGCCGACTGAGCGGCGGCCGGCCCGGCACTGCTGGGCCCACAGGCCGGGCGACTCCCGGCACACACAGAGACCTGGCCCAGGCACGCACCGTGTCCGGGTCATCAGACAGGCACAGTTCTCGGGGAAGAACCGGGGCATGTTGGGGCGTTATGCCCCACACAGGGAGGCGGAATGACAGAGACGACGAGCGGCCCGGCACGCGGCTCCCGCGCAAAGGGCAGCAAGGCGAACAACGGACTGCGCATCGAGCGCATCCACACGACCCCCGGAGTGCACCCGTACGACGAGGTGAACTGGGAGCGCCGCGACGTCGTCATGACCAACTGGCGCGACGGCTCGATCAACTTCGAGCAGCGTGGCGTCGAATTCCCCGACTTCTGGTCGGTGAATGCGGTCAACATCGTCACGAGCAAGTACTTCCGCGGCGCCGTGGGGACCCCGCAGCGGGAGAACAGCCTCAAGCAGCTGATCGACCGGGTGGTGAAGACCTACCGGGCGGCCGGTGAGAAGCACGGGTACTTCGCCTCCCCCGCAGACGCCGAGATCTTCGAGCACGAGCTGGCCTACGCCGTGCTGCACCAGATCTTCGCCTTCAACTCCCCGGTGTGGTTCAACGTCGGTACCAAGCAGCCCCAGCAGGTCAGTGCCTGCTTCATCCTGTCCGTCGACGACTCCATGGAGTCGATCCTCGACTGGTACAAGGAAGAGGGCATGATCTTCAAGGGCGGCTCCGGGGCCGGCCTGAACCTCTCCCGCATCCGCTCCTCCAAGGAACTCCTCTCCTCGGGCGGCAACGCCTCCGGCCCCGTCTCCTTCATGCGCGGTGCCGACGCCTCCGCCGGCACCATCAAGTCGGGCGGTGCCACCCGCCGTGCCGCCAAGATGGTCGTCCTGGACGTCGACCACCCGGACGTCGAGGCGTTCATCGACACCAAGGTCAAGGAGGAGGAGAAGATCCGCGCCCTGCGGGACGCGGGCTTCGACATGGACCTGGGCGGCGAGGACATCGCCTCGGTCCAGTACCAGAACGCCAACAACTCGGTGCGCGTCAACGACGAGTTCATGAAGGCCGTCGAGTCCGGCTCCAAGTTCGCGCTGCGTGCCCGGATGACCGGCGAGGTCGTCGAGGAGGTGGACGCCAGGCAGCTCTTCCACAAGATGGCCGAGGCAGCCCACGTCTGCGCCGACCCCGGCATCCAGTACGACGACACCATCAACCACTGGCACACCTCGCCGGAGACGGGCCGTATCACCGCCTCCAACCCGTGCAGTGAGTACATGCACCTGGACAACTCCTCGTGCAACCTGGCGTCGCTCAACCTCATGAAGTTCCTGCGCGACGACACTGCGGCCGATAGCGGCTCCGCCGCGTGGGGCAACATGTCCTTCGATGCGGAGCGCTTCGCGAAGGTGACCGAGCTGGTCATCACGGCGATGGACATCTCCATCTGCTTCGCCGACTTCCCGACCGAGAAGATCGGCGAGACCACCCGCGCCTTCCGCCAGCTGGGCATCGGCTACGCCAACCTCGGCGCCCTGCTGATGGCCACCGGGCACGCCTACGACAGCGACGGCGGCCGCGCCCTCGCCGGTGCCATCACCTCCCTGATGACCGGCACCTCCTACAAGCGTTCGGCCGAGCTGGCCGCCGTTGTCGGCCCCTACGAGGGGTACGCGCGCAACGCCGAGGCACACCGCCGCGTCATGAAGCAGCACGGCGACGCCAACGACGCCGCCACCCGGATGGACGACCTCGACACCCCGGTGTGGGCGGCGGCCACCGAGGCGTGGCAGGACGTCCAGCGGCTCGGTAAGAAAAACGGTTTCCGCAACGCCCAGGCGTCGGTGCTGGCGCCGACCGGCACCATCGGCCTGATGATGGACTGCGACACCACCGGCGTCGAGCCCGACCTGGCCCTGGTCAAGTTCAAGAAGCTCGTCGGCGGCGGCTCGATGCAGATCGTGAACAACACGGTCCCCAAGGCCCTCAAGCGCCTCGGCTACCAGCCCGAGCAGGTCGAGGCGATCGTCGAGCACATCGCCGAGCACGGCAACGTCGTGAACGCGCCCGGCCTCAAGCCGGAGCACTACGAGGTCTTCGACTGCGCCATGGGGGAGCGCTCCATCTCCCCGATGGGCCACGTGCGGATGATGGCGGCGGCCCAGCCGTTCCTGTCCGGCGCCATCTCCAAGACGGTCAACATGCCCGCCAGCAGCACCGTCGAGGATGTCGAGGAGATCTACCTCCAGGGTTGGAAGCTGGGCACCAAGGCGCTGGCCGTCTACGTCGAGAACAGCAAGGTGGGCCAGCCGCTGTCGGCGAAGGCCAAGGAGGAGAAGAAGGCGGAGGCGCCCGAGCCGGAGAAGGTCGTCGAGTACCGGCCGGTCCGCCGCCGGCTGCCCAAGGGCCGTCCCGGCATCACCACCTCCTTCACGGTGGGCGGCGCCGAGGGCTACATGACGGCCAACTCCTACCCGGACGACGGCCTCGGTGAGGTCTTCCTCAAGATGTCCAAGCAGGGCTCCACCCTCGCGGGCATGATGGACGCCTTCTCCATCGCCGTCTCCGTCGGTCTCCAGTACGGCGTGCCGCTGGAGACGTACGTCTCGAAGTTCACCAACATGCGCTTCGAGCCGGCCGGGATGACCGACGACACCGATGTGCGGATGGCGCAGTCGATCGTCGACTACATCTTCCGCCGTCTCGCGCTGGACTTCCTCCCCTTCGAGACCCGTTCGGCGCTCGGCATCCACTCGGCGGCCGAACGCCAGCGCCACCTGGAGACGGGCTCCTACGAGGCGTCGGAGGAAGAGTTCGACGCGGACGCCCTGGCGCAGTCGGCCCCCAAGGCCGAGCAGGCGGGCCAGTCGGCACAGGCCGGCCAGTCGGCGCCGAAGGAGGAGGTCAAGGACGCCAAGGACACGCAGCGGGCGGCCAGTGAGCCCGAGGCAGCGGCGCCCGCGCCGAGGGAGGCGCACAACTCCACGGAGCTGATGGAGATGCAGCTCGGCCTCAACGCCGACGCGCCCCTGTGCTTCTCCTGCGGCACCAAGATGCGCCGCGCCGGTAGCTGCTACCTGTGCGAGGGCTGCGGCTCGACCAGCGGCTGCAGCTGAGGCAACGGGGCGGGAACCGACTGCGGTCGGTTCCCGCCCCGGGGCACGTGTGAATGAGCGACCGGGGGCCGGGAGCGGAGCCGTCACCGGCCGGTTCGCGGGCGCCCCGACTGAGCGAGCCAGGGCACGCCAGTGCGAGCCACTGGGCGCTCTCGTGCGGCACGGGGGTTCACCTGGATGGCCGTACGATAGCGCGGTGCTGGTCAAGTGGATGCGCTGCACCGTCGTCGATCGCCCGGGGTTCGCGCGGGCACAGCGGAAATGGGCGGGTCTGCTCGGCGAGCCCGGTTTCCGGGGGCAGGGCGGCGGGTGGAGCCGGTCCCGGGAGGGCGTCGTCCACCTCTTCGGCTTCTGGGAGAGCCGGGCCTTCTACGACTCCTTCATGGCGCGCTCGCACGACCGGCTGCATGCCGCCCAGCTCGGTACGTACAAAGAGATGCAGGTCAGGCTCTTCGAATACCGCTTCGATGTGAAGACCGGCTTCCGCCCCGTCTTCACGGACGCCGACCTGCTGCGCGTCGCCCACTGCCGGGTGCGGCCGGAGCGCATCGACCACTACACGCTGATGCAGGAGAAGATCTGGAATCCGGCGATGGCGGGTTCGCCCGGGATGCTGCGTGGAGTATTCGCGCAAGCTCATACCGAGGACGAGTTCCTGGTCCTCTCGATGTGGGACTCCACCGCCGAATACGGAAAGTACCGGGTGGAGCGTGTGGAACGGCTGGCGCTGCGTGCCCAGACCGGGGCCGACATCCTCCACGTCACCGGGGACGTGATCGATCTGGAGCCGTCCTGGACCGTCTGACCTAGGGTGGGGCTCATGGCACGTCCTCGCCGTATCGTCCTGCTGCGCCACGGAGAGTCGGAGGGAAACGCCGACGACAGCATCTACGAACGCGTGCCCGACCACGCTCTGCCACTGACCGAGCGCGGACTGCGGCAGGCGGAGGAGGCGGGAAAGCGGCTCCGCGAGGTCTTCGGTGAGGAACGGGTCTCGGCCTATGTGTCGCCCTACCGTCGCACTCGCGAAACCCTCGCCGCGCTCGGGGTCGGGCCCGAGCAGATGCGGGTGCGCGAGGAGCCCAGGCTGCGCGAGCAGGACTGGGGCAACTGGCAGGACCGCGACGACGTGCGCCAGCAGAAGAAGTACCGCGACGCCTACGGGCACTTCTTCTACCGCTTCGCCCAGGGCGAGTCCGGCGCCGACGTCTACGACCGGGTCGGCGCCTTTCTGGAGAGCCTGTGGCGCAGCTTCGAGGCACCCGACAACCCGCCGAACGTCCTGCTGGTCACCCACGGCCTGACCATGCGGCTGTTCTGTATGCGCTGGTTCCACTGGACGGTGGAGGAGTTCGAATGCCTCTCCAACCCGCGCAACGGCGAGACCCGCGCTCTGCTGCTGGGCCCGGAAGGCCGCTACCACCTCGACCGGCCCTTCGACCGCTGGCAGAGCCCCCGCCCCTACGAGAGCCGCTCTCCGCGTAATCCGCCGCTGACCGGCGGCCGCGGCTAACATCGTTGCGACATGAGCGCTCCATCCGATCCCTTCTCCGATCCCGCCCGTGCTGAGCGGGTCTCCCGCGCACTCGCCTGCCTGCGCGGACTGGCCGTGGGGGATGCCCTCGGCTCCCAGTTCTTCGTCCCCGCCAACCTCTCCCACCTGCGCCACCGGGAGCTGCCACCCGGCAACTGGCAGTGGACCGACGACACCGAGATGGCCGCCTCGGTGGTCGCGGTGCTCGCCACGCACGGCCATATCGACCCGGACGCGCTGGCCGCCTCCTTTGCCGAGCACCACGACTTCGACCGCGGCTACGGCCCCGCGGTGAACCGGATGCTGCGCCTCATCCGCCAGGAGAGCGGCGACTGGCGCGAGTTGGCTTCCGCGCTCTTCGACGGCCAGGGCTCCTGGGGGAACGGCGGCGCCATGCGGGTGGCCCCGCTCGGCGCCTGGTTCGCCGACGACCCTGCGCGGGCGGCTGACGAGGCAGAACGCTCGGCCGAGGTCACCCACCGGCACCCCGAGGCCGTCGCCGGCACCCGCGCGGTCGCCGCCGCAGCAGCGCTCGTCGCGGCCGGAACCCCAGGTCCAGGTTCCAGGGAAGCTGGGGCGACCGCGCCGCTCGGCGCCGAGGAACTGCTGGCCCGCGTCCAGGAACTCGTCCCGCGCAGTGCAGTGCAGGCGGGGCTGCGACGCGCCGCCGACCTGCTCGACTACGCCGATGTCGGCACAGTCGCTGCGGTCCTCGGCTGCGGCCGCCGCACCAGCACCCAGGACACCGTCCCGTTCACACTCTGGGCCGCCGCCCGGAACCTGGGCGACTACCGCTCGGCGATCTGGGCCACGGCGAGCGCGGGCGGTGACGTGGACACCACCTGCGCCATCGTCGGCGGCATCGTGGCAGCCGCCGGCCCCGCCTCGGCTCCCCCCGGGGAATGGCGGGAACGCACCGAGGGATTCCCCGCCTGGCTGCTCGATGCGGTCGGCTGAGCCCTGGCGCCGGAGCCCGATGGAACCGGAAGTCGACAGCCCGCTTCCCCTTTCGCGGACTCTCCGTCACCAATTCACCCCTTTCCGCGATCAGTGGAGCGCTGTCCCGACTCTTTCAGTGTTCTCAGCTCTCTTTTGCGGACTCCCCTGAACTCGCCGCCCCCGCAGCGGATACGCTGGTTATTGCCATGCCGTACGAGTCTCCAACCCATCGCGTCGAGCGTTCGCTCCGCGCCACGACCGGCGCCAAGATCGTCGCCGGAGTGGATGAGGTCGGCCGTGGAGCCTGGGCGGGACCCGTGACGGTCTGCGCCGCGATCACGGGCCTACGCCGTCCCCCCGCCGGCCTGACCGACTCCAAACTCATTCCCGAGCCGCGTCGCACCGAGCTCGCCGAAGAACTGACCAGCTGGGTCACCGCCTACTCTCTCGGTCACTCCACGCCGGAAGAGATCGACGAACACGGCATGACCGCCGCCCTCCGGCTCGCCGCGGTCCGCGCCCTGGGCGGCCTGCCCCAGCGCCCGGACGCCGTGATCCTGGACGGCAAGTACGACTACCTCGGGGCGCCCTGGCAGGTGCGCACCGTCATCAAGGGTGACCAGTCGTGCGTCGCCGTCGCCGCTGCCTCGGTCATCGCCAAGGTGCGGCGCGACGCCCTGATGGCCGAACTTGCTCCCGAGCACGCCGAGTTCGGATTCGAGGACAACGCCGGGTATCCCTCCCCGGTGCACAAGGCCGCCTTGCAGGAGATCGGCCCCACCCCGCACCACCGGCTGTCATGGGCATATATGGACGCCCTGACCCGCTGGAAGCATCTCAAGCGCTACAGGAGCGAGCCCACAGAACAGATCGGCCTCTTCTGAACCGGCACCGCCGAACAGCGCCGTCACGAAGTACCGGAACTCCTCCGCGGGAATACCCGCGTAACCCGTACCCGCTGACACGTCTGTTTCCGTCATTTGATAGACAACACCTCATGCCTCTCACCCCCGAGGAGCCACAGATTTACGAGAGCGTCCCGGGCACCCGCGCTTCAGCGGGAGCATCCCGAACTCCGCAGGCATCCCGCACCGCAGCCCCTGTTCCAGGCCCTCGTCAGGCGCCGCGCCCCGCACCGCCGCGCACCGACAGCAAAGGCCCCAGCACCCCCGGTCGTCCCGGTAGCCCCCGCCAGGGGAATCCACCGGCCTCGGCAAAGCGCGCCTCCCCGGCCACCACGGCCAGGATCCACCTGGTCGCCGCAACCGACGCGACCGCGGTGGAGGTCGCCGACGAAGAGGTCGACAAGCTCCTCGACGAGGGCCGGGCACCCGGCGAGATCCTGCTGCTGACCACCGGTGGTCACCACCCGTGGGCAGAGCACGAACTCACCTTCGGCGAGGACTCCTACTGGCGCCAGCTCACCGACGCCGAGGACGTCTTCTGCGCCCACGCCTCCGCCGTGGACCGCACCACCCAGCGCCCCATCGTGCTGCTCGCCGTCAACGGAGGCACCGACCCCGAGGCGGCGGCCGCACTGCCCGCGGCTCTGGAGAAGGCCACCGAGCAGCTCATCGTCTGCGGCGACCCGGACCGGGTGCGCGGCCTGCTCTGAGTCCCTGAGCCGGCCTGCTCCGAGCAGCGACTTCGAGCCGGCACCGGGGAATCGAGGGGTGCGGTGGCACTCGCCCGCTGATCGCTCCCGGGAAGACGCCCTGGGATGAGTGCCGCCGGATTCCGTCCTCTCAGTTCTGGGTCGCGAGAACCAGCGGCAGCACCTCCTTCGCTCCGGCCTGGCGGAGCAACCGCGCGGCTACCGCCAGGGTCCAGCCCGTCTCGGTGTAGTCGTCCACCAGCAGCACCGGGCCCTCCAGGGCGGGGAGAGTGTCCGCCAGCTCCGGCGGCAGTCGCAGAGCCTCCTGGACAGCGCGCAGCCGTTGGGCGCCGTTGCTGCGCACTGCGTTCATCATCCCGAACTCGTCCGCGCACACCACCGCTCCGAGCAGTGGGATGCGTCCGACGTCGGCGATCCGCTCCGCGAAGGATCGCACCAACTGCGGTCGGGTGCGGGAATCGACCGCCACAACGCCTGCCGGTCGCTCGGATGCGTCCGGCGCCCCTGACGCCCAGCCGCCGGGGCCCTTGGCCCAGTCCGCGAGAACCGTCACCGCACCGTGCAGCACATCGTCCGGCACCGGCCCGTCTCCCCCCTGACCGGACAGCAGTGGGCGCAGCCGGTTGCCCCAACCGATGTCGGACAGCCGGCCCAGGGCCCGGCCGGGCGCTGACTGCTGCTGCTCGGGGATGCGTCCCTTGAGCTCCAGGCCGACGGCCTGCATACCGGTGGGCCACATCTTCCGGGGCTCGATCCGCACCCCGGGCCTGCGCAGCTCTCCGCGGGCTGCCACGACGAGGGACTCATCGACCTGCGGGGCGAACCGGCTGCCCGCGCAGCTGTCACACCTGCCGCAAGGCGCCGCCGCCTCATCGTCCAGCTCACGCCGGAGGTACTCCATCCTGCATTCGGTCGTCTCGGCGTAGCGGCGCATCGCCCGCTGCTCGGCCTGACGTTGCCGTTCGACCCACTCGTACCGGTCGGCGTCGTAGTGCCACGGCCGGCCCGTGGAGATCCAGCCGCCCTTGACCCGCTGCACGGCTCCGTCCACATCGAGAACCTTCAGCATCATCTCCAGCCGGGAGCGACGCAGCTCGACCCGCGGCTCCAGTGCGGGCAGCGACATCGGGCCGCTGGAGGCCGCCAGCACTTCGAGGGTGCGCCGCACCTGCTCCTCGGGAGGGAAGGCCAGACTTGCGAAGTACCGCCAGATGGCCTCGTCCTCCTGTCCGGGCAGCAACAGCACTTCCGCGTGGTCCACGCCGCGGCCTGCCCGGCCGACCTGCTGGTAGTAGGCGATGGGGGAGGAGGGCGAGCCGAGGTGTACGACGAATCCGAGGTCCGGCTTGTCGAACCCCATGCCCAATGCCGAGGTTGCCACCAGGGCCTTGACACGGTTGGCGAGCAGATCCGCTTCAGCGGCTTCCCGGTCGGCGTTCTCCGTCCTGCCCGTGTAGGAGGCCACCTCATGGCCGCACTGGCGCAGGAAGGCCGCCACTTCTTCGGCTGCGGCGACGGTGAGGGTGTAGATGATGCCCGACCCCGGAAGCGACTTCAGGTTTTCTCCCAGCCAGGCGAGGCGGTGCGGCGCATCCGGCAGCCGCAGGACGCTGAGGCTCAGACTCTCCCGGTCCAAGGAGCCGCGCAGGACCAGAGCCGATCCCCTCTGCTCGCCGCTGCCTCCAGCCGGGCCTCCGGTACCGAGCTGTTCGGCGACATCAGCGGTGACACGTGCGTTGGCCGTGGCGGTTGTCGCCAGCACCGGCACGCCGGTCGGCAGCTCGGTGAGCATGGTGCGCAGCCTGCGGTAGTCCGGGCGGAAGTCATGGCCCCAGTCGGAGATGCAGTGTGCCTCGTCCACGACGAGCATGCCCGTCGAGGCGGTGAGACTGGGCAGTACCTGGTCACGGAAGTCCGGATTGTTCAGCCGCTCCGGACTGACCAGCAGTACGTCCACCTGCCCGGCGGCCACCTCGGACTCGATGGCCCGCCACTCCTCCGGATTGGCTGAATTGATCGTGCGGGCGTGGATCCCGGCTCGGGCGGCGGCTTCCACCTGGTTGCGCATCAACGCCAGCAGCGGCGAGACGATCACCGTCGGACCGGCTCCGCGCCTGCGCAGGAGAGCGGTCGCGACGAAGTAGACGGCCGACTTCCCCCAGCCGGTGCGCTGGACGACCAGCGCTCTTCTCTTCTCCGCGACCAGCGCCTCGATGGCCCGCCACTGGTCGGCGCGCAGCCGGGCCGTACTCTCGCGGTCGCCCACGAGGTCGGCGAGCACCGAGTCGGCTTCTTGCCGCAGCTGTGTGTCACTCATGCGTCCATGCAACCCGATGCCTCCGACAGCCGAGGATCCGGGCTGTGGATAACCAATGATTAATCTGACAAAAACAAGAGTCGCCTTCGCTGTGGATAACTCACGACCTCGAATTCGCGCTTTGGTCCACCGTCGAGGCATGACACACCACGACCGCGAATCCCGCGGCAACGAACCGACCCCTTCGTCCGCTCCGGACCCGACATCCCCGCAGCCCAGCGTCTCTCTGCGGGACCCCTCAGAACTCGCCGAAGCCCTTCCCTACCTGCTCGGCTTCTACCCGGACGACTCCCTGGTCGTGGTCGCCCTCCACGGAGAGCGGGGACGCTTCGGTGGCCGCCTCAGGATCGGAATTCCTGATGACGAAAGCGGCTGGGCAGCCTTCGCGCCGCAGATCGCCGAGTGCCTGGAAACCAGCTCACGAGCCAGGGGCGACCGGCCCGACGGCGCCCTGATCTTCCTCTGCCAGGAGCCCGGCGAGGGCCACACCGGCCGCGACGTCATGGAACGGCTGCACCCCCTCGTGCAACAGCTGCGCCGTGCCTGCGGGGAATTGGAGATGCCCGTCTACGAGGCCCTGTGTCTCTCGGAAGGCAGGTACTTCTCCTACTGCTGCCCCGACTCCCGCTGCTGTCCGCCCGAGGGCAGGCCACTGGCGCAGTCCGGTACCTCGGCCATGGCCGTCGCCGCCGCGTACGCGGGGCTGCCGATGCACGGGTCGCTGCGCGAGATGGAGAAGCGGCTGACCCCACTGGGCCCGCCGTTCGCCGAGGAGCAGGTTCGGGTCCTGGACAGCGTCAGCACGGAGCTCAGCCCTCGGATGCTGTCCGCCGAGGGACGACCGCAGGTGCGGACCGAGACCCTGGCTCTCCTAGGGCAACTGCTGGAACGCTTCCAGCGGTGCTCACCGACAGCGGAGACGACACTCGGCCAGGACGCGCACGACGACGGTTTGCTCAGCCACGACGAATGTGCCGCGGCGATCCTCGGCCTCCAGGACCGGGAGACCCGGGACCAGGCGGCCGAGTGGATGGAGGGTGCGGACGTGGCGCCGGCCCTCCGACTGTGGCGAGCCTTGGCCCGCCGCTGTGCGGGCCCCTACCTGGGCTACTCGGCGGCCCTGCTCACGCTGGCCGGCTGGGTCGCCTGGTCGGGCGGCGATGTGCCGACGGCCCGCGTCGCCCTGGGCCTGGCGCTGCGGACCGACCCCGACTACCTCTTCGCTCAGCTTCTGCACCACGCGTGCAACGAAGGGCTCGACCCCAAGCTGGTGCGCCAGTGCCTGAGGAGCGAGGAGGGGCTGAAGGAGGCGGAAGGAAGGCGTGAGACGCCGGACGACGAGGCGGACGACGCCGCCTGCTGAAGACCTTCGCGCCTGTTCGTGGCGGCAGCTCTTCGTCGGCAGCGGCCTTGTCACTCACTGCGGGACAGCTCATTGCGAAAGGCGTCAAGGAGGGGCGAGTGCTGCTGCGGAACGACTGTTTATCGTCAAGGAGACGACTATGATCGCGCCATGCCCTATGATCCGTCGGCCTTCCCGCCCTTTGCCGTCACTGTCGACCTCGTGGTGCTCACCGTGCGCAAGGACGCACTGTATGCCCTGGTCGTACGCCGGGGTGAGCCTCCGTATCAGGGCAGGTGGGCCCTGCCGGGCGGCTTCGTGCGGGGCGACGAGGACTTGGAGGCGGCGGCCGCGCGCGAACTCACCGAGGAGACCGGACTGCGCTCGCAGGCCCTCGAGGACCAGGACGCGGGCGCTCATCTGGAGCAGCTCGCCACCTACGGCGCACCGCAGCGGGACCCCCGGATGCGGGTGGTCAGCGTCGCCTACCTGGTCCTCGCCCCCGACCTGCCCTCGCCCATCGCGGGCGGAGACGCGCGCAGTGCCCGGTGGGCTCCCACGGACACGTTGCTGGGCGTGGGCGATGGCGGGGGATGGGAGGCGGAGCAGCAGGCCCCGCTCGCTTTCGACCACGACCAGATCCTCCGGGACGGGGTGGAACGGGCGAGGTCCAAGATCGAATACTCCTCGCTCGCCACCGCCTTCTGTCCTCCTGAGTTCACGGTGGGGGAGCTGCGGCGGGTCTACGAGGCCGTATGGGGTGTGGCGCTGGATCCGCGCAACTTCCATCGCAAGGTGACCGGCACGCCCGGGTTCCTGGTGCCCACCGGCGGGACGACGACCCGTCAGGGCGGCCGGCCGGCCCAGCTGTTCCGGGCGGGAGGGGCCACGCTGCTCAATCCGCCCATGCTGCGGCCGGAGGTATGAGGCCGGGGCAGGCGCCAGGGCTGCGGGCGGCGGGCGCGCCGGAGCTGTGAGGCCGGGCCCCGGAGGCGAGAGGGGCGGTGGGGCGCGGTTCCTGGCGGGGGCTGCCCGAGCGGCTACCCAGAAAGTCGCAAATGTCGCGTTATCTTGCAGTGGTGCGTCTGCCACGCGTTCTGCGGGAGAAGCGATGATTCAGGCCATCGGACTCACCAGCACGGTCCGGCGCAAGTGCCTGCCGCGTGTCGACGACCTCACCTTCGAGGCGCGCCCCGGCCAGGTCACTGTGCTGCTGGGCCGGACTGGTTCGGGGAAGAGCGAGGCGCTGCGGCTGATGCTGCAACTCGTTCCGGGGTGTGGCGTGGCGCTCTTCCGCGGGCGGCCGGTGCAGCGGATCCCGTATCCCGCACGGGAGATCGGCGCCCTGCTCGGCGATGTACCGGGTCATCCGGCCCGTACGGCCCGGGGGCACATGCGCATGCTGACCGCTGTGGCGGGGGTGCCGGTGGAGCGGGCCGACGAAGTGCTGGACGTGGCGGGGCTCAGCGGGCTGGCCGACCAGCGGCTCGGGGACTTCTCGCTCGGGATGGACCGCAGGCTCGGGATGGCGGCGGCGCTGCTGGGCGACCCGCACACGCTGGTGCTGGACGAGCCGACGCGGGGGTTGTCGCCACGGGAGGCCAGTTGGGTGCGTGGATTGCTGCGCGGGTTCGCGGAGCAGGGCGGAGTGGTGCTGGCCACCTCGCGGGACGCGAGGGAGACGGCCCGGATCGCGGACCGGGTGGTCTCTCTCGACCGCGGTCGTCTGATTGCCGATCAGGCGGTGGCCGACTTCTCCAGGACCCGGCTGCGGCCTCGGGTGGCGGTCAGAACGCCGCACGCGGAGCGATTCGCGGCCGTGCTCTCGCAAGAGGCACGGAGCGCGGAGCGGTCGAGCAGCGGGCCGTTCGAAGTGGTGCGGGAAGGGGGCAGCAAGGTCGCGGTCTACGGGAGTAGCTGTGCGGCGGTGGGCGAGTCCGCCTTCCGGCACGGAATCCTCGTCCACAGGCTGGCCGAGGAGATCGGGGACGCCGGTGACAGCTCCCGTCCCGGGCCGCTGAACCGGGCGGACGGACGAGCCGCCCGACGGGGGGCGCCCGCGGGGACGGGCAACTCGGGGGCCGGTACGGCCGCCGCGAGCACGGGGGAGCAAGCGAAGGGGGCAGTCGTGGGGGTCTGTTGTGTGGACGAGGCGAGTCACGCGGTGCGCGGGGACACCCCGACCCGGGAGGGGGAGGTTGCCGTCGGGCAGGCATCGGTTCCCGCACCCGGTGGTTCCTCATCAGGGGGAGCGACGCCAGTGCGCGGTGGCGAAGCCGCTGAAGCGGAGCCGAAGGCCGGCCCCGGAGCGGGACACGGTACGGCCCCCGGAGCGGGCGGTGAGCACGGCGCAGAGGCGCAGCCGGGCGGCGCGGAAGCGCACCCCGCGGTGGCGAGGCACCCGGCGGGGGAGCGGGAGCCGACGGGCGAGGGCGGCCCGATGCCGGAGGGGGCACTCGTGGCGGCGGGGCAGGAGCAGTCACGGACCGCTGCCGGGGACTCGACTGGTGATCCCGTTCGGCGGTCGCAACGAGCGACGGGTCTCTCGTCCGGCGGATCGGCCCCGGTAGCACCTGATCCGGCAGCAGAGCCGTCCTCCAAGCGTGACCGGGACCGGCCTTCGGGCGCAGATGAACCCTCGGTGGACGAACGGGAGTCGGTTCCCGGCGCTGCGCCTTCCACCCGCCCGGGGGTGAGGAGCGGGGGAACGAGGAGCGGCGCGGGGGCGCTGCTTCCGGAGTCGCCCGTGGTGCGCAGGCCGGGACCGGTGGCACCGCTGCGTTACGAACTGCTGCGGCTGTTCGGGGTGCGGACGCCGTGGGTGCTGATCGTTCTGGCGCTGGTATCGGCGCTGGGCATCTCCCTGGTGGTGGCCGGAGCGGACGGTGGGGGAACAGCCGATGCGGCGGCGGGGAGCGCGCCCGGACTGAGACTGCTCACCGGGTGGCCGCCGGGCTCACCGTTCTTCGTTCCGCCGGCTGCTGTCGCGGCAGGGCTGCTGGGGGCCATGGCGTTCGGTCAGGAGTTCCGCTACCCGGCGCTCGTACCGGCGCATGTTCCCGTACCGCGCAGACTCGGGCTGTTGGTGGCCAAGCTGGGGGTGACGGCGGTCACGGCAGTGGCCCTCTGTGTGGCGACCGCACTGTGCAACGCGGCGGCGCTGACCCTGTGCTATGGCGCGGACAGCCTGGCCTACTCGTTCCCCGACCACACATTTGACATCGCAAGCCTCACCAGCCTCACCTACCCCGAAGGGCCGGAGGCCGGGATCACGGTGCCCTCACTGGGGGTGCAGGTCTTGGCGGTGCTGGCGCTCTGCGTGGGGTGCGCCTGGGCGGGGCTGCTGGCCGCCGGAGTGTTCAGATCGACGGTGCTGGGAGTGGCCGCCGTCGCGGCTGTGCCGACGTTGGTGGCGCCTCTTGTGCGTAAGGCCGCCGCCGCCGGGGCCGGGGGCGAGTCGTTCGAGGGGCTGCCGGAGCGGCTGCACTCCCTGCTGCTCTTCCCCTGGCCCTCGGCGGCGGAGCAGTCGGGCGCCGTGGCGGTGGGAATCGTCTCGCAACCGGTGGGCCGGGCCCTCGCCTTGTCGGTCACCGTGCTGTTCTGTGCCTACGCCCTCACCTCGCTGCGTGGCCGGCCGAGACAGCGGTAGTGAGCGGCCCCGGGCGCGTGTTTCACGGTCTGGACGGCCGTACGACGGAACGGGGTTGAGCCGTCGTGCGCCGGAAACACCGTAAATCCGCCAGTTGTTCACATGCCGTGGGGCCCAATCCGGCACTCAAGGGCGGTAGATGGCTCTGACCACCAGTGATGTGGTCCGTTCTTTCCGATAAGGCGTCAATTGTAAGGGAGCCAGCGATCACCCTTTCGTGTGCTTTTCACCAAAGCCCTCAAGACCGCGCTGACCTCGGCCGACACAAGTGGTCGTGACTACCCTTGCGCACTCCATGATGACCGCGGCTCGCCCCGTCGACACCGGCCTCGTAGGCCCGGGCGAGCTGGACCGCTACGCATACGCCGAGTCCACGGGAACGGCGCGCACCACAACCAACGCCTCGGCGTGGGAGGGTTCCGAGGCTGAGATGAATCGAGTGGGACGACGTGCGTCCGGTAGCCGAGGCAGGGGCCTGCACGGCCAACTCGTCCAGCAGCTCGGCCAGATGATCGTTTCGGGAGACCTGGGCGCCGACCGCCCTCTCGTCCCCGAGGAGATCGGCCAGCGCTTCGAGGTCTCGCGTACGGTCGTACGCGAGTCCCTGCGTGTCCTCGAGGCCAAGGGCCTCGTGAGCGCGCGGCCCAACGTCGGCACCAGGGTCAGGCCGGTCAGCGACTGGAATCTGCTGGACCCCGACATCATCGAATGGCGGGCCTTCGGCCCCCAGCGGGAAGGGCAGCGGCGCGAGCTGTGCGAGCTGCGCTGGGCCATCGAGCCCCTCGCCGCCCGCCTCGCCGCCGGGCAGAGCCACGACGACATGCACCAGCGCCTCGCCGACATGGCGGAGATCATGAGCCACGCTCACACCCAGGGTGACGCCCTCACCTTCTCGCGGGCCGACGCCGAGTTCCACGGGCTGATCCTGCAGGCGGCGGGCAACCGGATGCTGGAGCACCTCTCCGGCATCGTCTCCTCCGCGCTGCAGGTCTCCGGTGGGGCGACCGCCTGCTGCGAGCAGCCGACCGAGAGCACCGTCGCCAACCACCGCCGGGTCGTGGACGCGATGGTTGCTGGGGAGGCGGCCGTCGCCGAGGCGGCCATGCGTCAGGTGCTGAGCGGGCAAGCCGAGTCGGTGCCCGCCGCGCAGCCCGCGCAGGGCGCGCCCGCTGCGGCCGCCTCCGGTCAGCCCGCCCAGGCGGCGCAGTCGGCCCAGGCCGCCCAGCCGGGGACCCACGGGGTGCCCGCCGGAACCGGCCAGCCGGGTCAGCCGGGCAGCGCGGGTGCCGCCGGCGGGGCGGACCATGTGGTGCCCGCCCCTCGCGAGCACTGACCGGAGCGGGCACCCTCGGGCAGGCCGCACGGCTCGCTCGGCCTTCTCGACGGCGCTCGCCCGGCAATCCGCGCCCTGGCATGGCCCCGGGCCGCAGCCGGACGGCCCGGCCCGGGGCTCGGCCCTCGGGTCCCACCGCGGGACCGCTCTGCCGGGACCGGCGGAGGGAGCCAGAGGCGGGACCGGGGCCGGGCGGTCCGCCGCCCGATTCCTGGCCCGGACCCGGCGAGGGGGCGGCACAGCAGGTCGGCGGGCCCCGGCGCGGGGCTGGCACGGAAGCTCGGCCGGACCCGGTGCCATCCGGGGCGGCCTCGGCCTGGGACCTTGCCCTCCGAGGAGGGGCCCGGCTTCTCGGGTGCGGCGTGTGTGCCCCGGGGCGGCTCCCCGCGCCGAGGCGGCGTCCCCAGTACGACAGCTCTCCTCTCCGGGACGGCTCCCCGCACCGGGTTGTCTCCCCGCACCGGGCAGCGCTCACCTTGCGGGGCCGGCTCCTTGCGGGTCCGGCTCCTTGCGGGGCCGGGCCACTGGTGGGGCCGACCTCCTCGCGGACGACTTGCCGTGTGGGTCCGGATTCCCTCGCGGGATCGGCCTTCCACAGGGAGCAGGGTCCCTCGTGGGCTTCGCTGCCCGTGCGGGTGCCTGCCCGCCGCGAGGTCGCCACTCGGACGGTCGGCTTCCCGCAGGTTCGGCGTCGCACGGTCGCCGTGCCGCCGGGTCGCCCTCCCGAGCCGTGCTGGGCCGGGCGAGTTCGCCCGTTGCAAGGGTTTCCGTACCCGGTCGGGCTCGCACGCCGGGCCTTGTCTCAGAACGCGGTCCGGCCCACATGCCGGGCCGGTTCTCCGTACGCGGCCGAGCCCACCCGCCGGATGGGTTGTCCGCTCCGGCCGACTCCGACTCCGACTCCGACACCGACCCCGATCCCGACCCCGACCGGGTCTGGGCCGGGACCCGGATTCTCCGGGGCACCATGGTTCTTGACGGCCGCGCCTCCGTTCTCCGGCGGCACGGCCGTACCCACGAGTTCGGGCTGAACCCCGCACTCACCCACACAGGGCACCCGCTCTCACCCACACGAGCACCCGTTTCGTCCGGTTATCACCGCGTAGTACCGGGTATGCGGTGTGACTCGGGCCACGTGAATTGGGCGTAACGCTTCCCGTCCCCATGCGATGACTCAAGAGGTGACAGCGGAGGAGGGAATACGGGCGCTCCATACGGGGCTCTTGTTCTTACCCGTTATTTCTCCACTGCTCCGCCCGCGCCGTCGGTTCATCCCCGCCGGCGGTCCGCCGTTTCCATCGTTCCGAGAGGTTGTTCGTGTCGGCCAGCACATCCCGTACTCTCCCCGCGGAGATCGCCGAATCCGAGTCCGTGATGGCGCTCATCGAGCGGGGGAAGGCTGAGGGGCAGATCGCCGGCGACGACGTACGTCGGGCCTTCGAGGCTGACCAGATTCCGCCAACCCAGTGGAAGAACGTTCTGCGCAGCCTCAACCAGATCCTCGACGAGGAGGGTGTGACGCTGATGGTGAGTGCAGCCGAGGCGCCCAAACGCACCCGTAAGAGCGTCGCAGCGAAGACCCAGGCCAAGCGCACCGCCACCAAGACAGTCGCCGCCAAGACCACACAGGCCAAAAAGGCCACCCCGGCGAGCGCGGCTCCGGCTGCCCCGGCCGCCACCTCCGCCACGGGTGCCGCCCAGGACGCCGGGGAAGAGGCCGCGCCGAAGCCCGCGAAGAAGGCCGCGGCCAAGAAGACCGCGGCGAAGAAGACCGCAGTCAAGAAGACGGCAGCGCCGAAGAAGACCGCAGCCAAGAAGTCCGTCGTCGACGAACTGCTCGAGGGCGACGAGGAGCTGGTGGAGGACATCGCCGCCAAGCCCTCGGGCAAGCCCGGTCCCGAGGAAGGACCCGCCGTCGAGGTCAAGAACGAGAACGAGGGCTTCGTCATCTCCGACGATGACGAGGACGACGCGCCGGCCCAACAGGTCGCCGCAGCGGGGGCGACGGCCGACCCGGTCAAGGACTACCTCAAGCAGATCGGCAAGGTCCCGCTCCTCAACGCGGAGCAGGAGGTCGAGCTCGCCAAGCGGATCGAGGCCGGTCTCTTCGCCGAGGACAAGCTGGCGGCCGAGGAGAAGCTGGCCCCCAAGCTGCAGCGCGAGCTGGAGATCATCGCCGAGGACGGGCGCCGCGCCAAGAACCACCTGCTGGAGGCCAACCTCCGTCTCGTGGTCTCGCTGGCCAAGCGCTACACGGGGCGCGGCATGCTCTTCCTGGACCTGATCCAGGAGGGGAACCTCGGACTGATCCGTGCGGTCGAGAAGTTCGACTACACGAAGGGGTACAAGTTCTCGACCTACGCGACGTGGTGGATCCGGCAGGCCATCACCCGCGCCATGGCCGACCAGGCCCGCACCATCCGTATTCCGGTGCACATGGTCGAGGTCATCAACAAGCTGGCCCGTGTCCAGCGCCAGATGCTCCAGGACCTGGGCCGCGAGCCCACTCCGGAGGAGCTGGCCAAGGAGCTGGACATGACGCCTGAGAAGGTCGTCGAGGTCCAGAAGTACGGCCGGGAGCCGATCTCGCTGCACACTCCGCTGGGCGAGGACGGCGACAGCGAGTTCGGTGACCTGATCGAGGACTCCGAGGCGGTCGTCCCCGCGGACGCGGTGAGCTTCACGCTGCTGCAGGAGCAACTGCACTCCGTGCTCGACACGCTGAGCGAGCGCGAGGCAGGTGTCGTCTCGATGCGCTTCGGCCTGACCGACGGCCAGCCCAAGACGCTTGACGAGATCGGCAAGGTCTACGGCGTGACGCGTGAGCGCATCCGTCAGATCGAATCGAAGACGATGTCCAAGCTGCGCCACCCGTCCCGCTCTCAGGTGCTCCGCGACTACCTGGACTGACGTCGCCGTGGGCTGAGAGGAACAGCGCCGGACTACACGGAGGCCGATGAACCCGAACGAGGGTTCACCGGCCTCCGCGTAGTTCTCCGGCCCCTCCCCGTCCGGCCCCTCCCTCCGCTGCTGCCGTTCACTTGACCTGGCATCCGCACTCCTGTGCGGGTCTCGGGGGCTCCCCGGTGCGCCCGGGATGCGACTCGCGTGATCTCGGAACACCCTGGGTAGTCAGACAGTTCCGTACGGTCAGGAGGTCGGTCTCATGCGATCGATGCGCTGTAAGCGAACAGGCGACAGCCGCACCCCGGTGCGGTCAGAAAGTCGCTTTGTCGCCCTGGGGGTGGCACTCATAGCGGCGCTGCTCGCTCCGGCAGCCCCGCAGGCCGCCGCGCATGCCGCCCACGCCGCCCACGCCGCCCACGCCGCCCACGCCGCCCACGCCGCCCACGCCGCCCACGCCGCCCACGCCGCCCACGACAAGGGGTCCGACCGCGTCGTCGTCGGCGGCGGTCCGGTGAGCGCAGAGGCTCACCCGTGGGTCGTGGCCCTCTCCAGCCGTACCCGGTTCGGCCCGCAGCGCTCGGGCCAGTTCTGCGGGGGTGCCGTCGTCGGCCCTCGTACGGCGGTCACGGCCGCGCACTGCCTCAGCCGGGAGGTGCTGGGCGCCGATCCCGCACAGGTCGACGACCTGCGTGTGATCACGGGGCGTGGGGATCTGACGAGTACGGCGGGCAAGGAGATCGCGGTCGAGTCCTCGAAGGTCAACCCGGACTACGACTCCAGGACCAACAGGGGGGACATCGCCGTGTTGCGGCTGGCATCCCCGGTGCCCCAGGAGTCCGTCATTCCGATGGCCCACCGGGGCGATCCGGGTTACCGGTCCGGTACTCCGGCCTCGGTCTACGGGTGGGGCGACACCACAGGCCGCGGGAATTACGCGACCACGCTGCACGCCGCGCGAGTGAAGGTACTGCCGGACGCGGACTGCAAGACGGCCTACCCGGGCTCCGTGGAGGGCACCTACGACCCGGTGACCATGATGTGTGCCGGGCTGAAGCGGGGAGGCAGGGACGCGTGCCAGGGGGACAGCGGCGGTCCGCTGGTCGCCCAGGGCAAGCTGGTGGGCCTGGTCTCGTGGGGCATCGGCTGTGGTGAGCCGGGTAGGCCCGGCGTCTATACGCGGATCTCCGCGACTGAATCCGTCGTCCAGGGCCAGGATGGCACGGCCTCGCCCTCAGGCCCCTGAGTGGCCCCCTGAGGCGCCTGTCGGGACTGTCTGGGGGAGCCTGGGCAGGGGCGCAGCGAGCAACGGGGCGGCGGCAGCGGCCGGAGGGCACCCAGGGCCCGCGTAGGCACGCGGGGCCCCTGCGGAGCGCGCCCGGACCGGAGAGAGGGGTCGGGCAGGGCGGTCGGCGAGCGGCGGTCGGCAAGAGGGGCCGGAAATGACGAGGGCGGACGGTTCTCCCGGGATGGGGAGGACCGTCCGCCGGTTTCCGGCCTGTGCCGGGATAGCTCGTCGGACGTGGACGCGAAGGCGTCGGTTCAGCAGGTCATCGTTCGTCATCGCCTGCGGTGGCGGGAGTCGCGGTGAGCTTCTCCGTCTCGTCCTGTATCTCCGCGGCGATCTTCTTGAGTTCCGGCTCGAACTTGCGGCCGTGGTGGCCGCAGAACAGCAGCTCTCCGCCGCTTACGAGGACAACGCGCAGGTACGCCTGTGCGTTGCACCGGTCACAGCGGTCGGCTGCCGTCAGCGGAGTCGCGGGGGTCAGAACTGTAGTCACGTCGCCTCTTCTCTAGCTCGACGAGCTGTCGTACCAGGGTCAACATCCAACCAGGCCGAAAACGTTCCCGCACTGGCCTTCATTCCCGGACTTTTTTGGCCGGGAGGCCGGATAGTTGCCGGGTGGCGGCGAATGGGCCGTATTGCAGGGGTTGGGAGCTTTCCGTCGGTGTCCGTCGATGTGTTCGGTCTGTCTTGGGTCTGTGACGGTGTGTGGTGGCCGGCTCTGCCAGTGGCGCTGGCAGGTCTGCTTCGTGCCGTTGTGTTGTCTTCCGACTCCGGGGTGTCCAACCCTTCGTTGTGGAGGACGTGCCCGGAGCCTAAATGGTTCATGCCTGGATGGGAACGTGATGTTTGCGGCACGGGGTCGGCATCCATCGCCTTATCGAACAGAATATCGAACGTGAGCTAGCATGGCAGTTCTCCTGATCCGTCTCCCGGGTCGCACACTTCCGTCTCCTGGGTCGCACGCCACGTGCCGTCTTGGGCCTCGGTACCCTCTGACGCGGCAACCCAGCCGTCTCAAGCAGAATTCAGCGAGGAGCGAACCGCGTGACCGCCGACATGTCCGTGCCGTCCACCGCACTGCTGACCGGGGCAGACCGCGAGGGCGGTTCCAATTACACCGCGCGGCATCTGCTCGTCCTGGAGGGGCTGGAGGCCGTGCGCAAGCGGCCGGGTATGTACATCGGCTCCACCGACAGCCGTGGCCTGATGCACTGCCTCTGGGAGATTATCGACAACTCGGTTGACGAAGCCCTGGGTGGGTACTGCGACCGGATCGAGGTCACCCTGCACGAGGACGGCTCGGTCGAGGTCAGCGACAACGGCCGTGGCATCCCGGTCGACGTGGAGCCCAAGACGGGGCTCTCCGGCGTCGAGGTCGTGATGACGAAACTGCACGCCGGCGGCAAGTTCGGCGGCGGCGCCTACGCGGCCTCCGGCGGTCTGCACGGCGTCGGCGCCTCGGTCGTCAACGCGCTCTCCTCCCGGCTGGACGTCGAGGTCGACCTCCACAGCAGGACCCACAGCATCAGCTTCCGCCGCGGTGTGCCCGGTATCTTCACCGAGTCCGGGCCCGACGCGCCGTTCGACCCCTCCAGCGGGCTGCTGAAGGGGAAGAAGATCCCGAAGAACCGCACAGGCACCAGGGTGCGCTACTGGGCGGACCGGCAGATCTTCCTCAAGGACGCCAAGCTCTCCCTGGAGACGCTGCACGCGCGCGCCCGCCAGACCGCGTTCCTGGTGCCCGGCCTGACGATCGTCGTACGGGATGAGCGCGGGCTGGAGGAAGAGGGCGTCGTCGAGGAGACGTTCCACTACGACGGCGGCATCAGCGAGTTCTGCGAGTACCTCGCCCCCGACAAGGCCGTCTGCGACGTGCTGCGGCTGCAGGGTCAGGGCACCTTCAAGGAGACCGTGCCGGTCCTGGACGACCGCGGCCACATGATCCCCACCGAGGTCCAGCGCGAGCTGGGCGTGGACATCGCGCTGCGCTGGGGTACGGGATACGACACGACGCTCAGGTCGTTCGTCAACATCATCGCCACCCCCAAGGGCGGCACCCATGTCTCCGGCTTCGAACGCTCGGTCACCAAGACGGTCAACGAAGCACTGCGCACCCACCGGCTGCTGAAGGTCGCCGACGACGACGTGATCAAGGACGACGCCCTCGAGGGGCTGACCGCCGTGGTGACGGTCCGGCTGGCCGAGCCGCAGTTCGAGGGCCAGACCAAGGAAGTGCTGGGCACCTCGGCGGCTTCCCGGATCGTCGCGCAGGTCGTGGCCAAGGAGCTGAAGTCGTTCCTGACCTCCTCCAAGCGCGACGCCAAGGCACAGGCCCGCGCCGTGCTGGAGAAGGTCGCCGCCGCTGCCCGTACGCGTATCGCCGCGCGGCAGCACAAGGAGGCGCAGCGCAGGAAGACCGCGCTGGAGTCCTCGGCCCTGCCGGCCAAGCTGGCCGACTGCCGCTCCGACGACATCGACCGCACCGAACTGTTCATCGTCGAGGGCGACTCCGCGCTCGGCACCGCCAAGGTGGCGCGGAACTCCGAGTTCCAGGCGCTGCTGCCGATCCGCGGCAAGATTCTCAACGTTCAGAAGTCGTCCGTCTCGGACATGCTGAAGAACGCCGAGTGCGGCGCGATCATCCAGGTCATAGGAGCCGGGTCCGGGCGGACCTTCGACATCGACCAGGCGCGTTACGGCAAGGTCATCTTCCTCGCCGACGCGGATGTGGACGGCGCGCACATCCGCTGCCTGCTGCTCACCCTCTTCCAGCGCTATATGCGGCCGATGGTGGAGGAGGGCAGGGTCTTCTCCGCGGTGCCGCCGCTGCACCGGATCGAGCTGATCAACCCCAAGAAGGGCCAGGACAAGTACCTGTACACCTACTCGGACAACGAACTGCGTCAGACGCTGCTGGAGCTGGAGAGCAAGAACATCCGCTACAAGGACTCGATCCAGCGCTACAAGGGCCTGGGCGAGATGGACGCGGACCAATTGGCCGAGACGACCATGGACCCGCGCCACCGCACCCTGCGGCGGATCAACATCAGTGATCTGGAAGCGGCCGAGCAGGCGTTCGATCTGCTGATGGGCAGCGAGGTTGCGCCGCGCCGGGAGTTCATCAGCTCTTCCGCCGCCACGCTGGACCGCTCGCGCATCGACGTCTGAGCGACGGGACGCGCCCCGCCGCCCCTCCCCAACGCAGTCCCGTCCTTCACACCTGGAGCAGTTGTCACCTGAAGGTGTGAAGGGACGGGATTGCCCTGAAAGTGATCTGTGGCCTGCGCTCATTCTGGGGCATGCGCATCGACGACCCCTGGCACGACGCCCTGGCCACGGGCGGTCCCGAACCCGTCGGCACCCCTCCGGCCGCACTCCCCCGGCAACGAGCGCCGATGCCGCGCGGCGAGCATGGACTTCCGTCGACCGAGTATGGGCTGCCGCCGGCCGGGCACGGATTGCCACCTGGCGAGCGTGGGCTGCCGTCCGGTGAGCCGGGTCCGGCCTCCGGCGGGCTCGGCGTCTATCCAGCTGTCCAGCGCAGCGCGGCCTTCCAACAGCTACGCCGCCGTCACCGGCGCTTCGCGCTGCCTGCCGGCGCGGCGTTCCTGCTGATGCACCTCGGCTTCCTCCTGCTCACTGTCGCCGCACCCGGGCTGATGGCCAGACCCGTGGCCGGTGTGCTGAACGCGGGTATGGCGGCCGGGCTCGCACAGTTCGCCGCCGTCTTCCTGCTGGCTTGGCTGTACGCCCGCCACGCGCGGCTGCGCAGGGACCGGCTCGCGCTGGAACTGCGCTGGGAGACCCAGGAGATGACCCGGGCGGCTCCGTCCGCCGCATCCGTCGCATCCGCCGCATCCGTCGCATCCGACAAGGGCGGCCCGCGGTGAGCGGCGGGCACCAGACGCTGACACTGCTGCTTTTCGGCGCCGTGGTGGTCGTCACGCTGGCTGTTACCAATGTGGCGGCTCGCAGGCGGCACCGGCGCGGCTCCCCGGAGGAGTTCTACGCAGGCGGCAGGTTTTTCACCCCACTGGAGAACGGTTTCGCCATTGTCGGGGGCCACATCTCCGCCCCCGCCTTTCTCGGCATGGCCGGACTGGTCGCGCTCTACGGCTACGACGGGATGCTCTGGACCGTGGGCTTCCTGGTGGCATGGGTGCTCGTGCTGCTCGTCGTGGAACAGGTGCGCAACTGCGGGCGCTTCACGCTCGCCGATGTCGTGGCCGCACGGGTGCGCGAGCGGCCTGTGCGGATCGCGCTGGGGTGTTCGTCGGTAACCGTCTCGGTGCTGTATCTGGTGGCGCAACTGGTCGGTGCCGGCAGTCTGGTGGCGCTCTTGCTGGGCAGCCACGGGGGAGCGGCCCGCACGTGGACGGTGCTGGTGATGGGCGCCCTGATGCTCTTCTCTGTCGTCTTCGGTGGCATGCGGGCAGTCACCTGGATCCAGATCGTCAAGGCGGTGCTGCTGCTCGGCGGTGGGCTGGTTCTGAGCGTGCTGGTGCTGCTGCGCTTCGGCGGTGACCTGACCGCGCTGCTGACCAGTGCCGCCGAACACAGCGGTCACGGCGAGGACTTCCTGGTGCCCGGGCTGCTCCATGGGAACGCGGGCTGGGCCTCCCGGCTCGACTTCCTCAGCCTCGGCCTGGCGCTGGTGCTCGGTACGGCCGGGCTGCCGCACATCCTGGCGCGATTCTCCACCGTGCCGACCGCGGGCGCCGCACGCCGCTCGGTGATGTGGACCATCGGGCTGGTGGGGAGCTTCTGTCTGATGAGTCTCATTCTCGGCACCGGTGCGGCGGCCCTCGTGGACACCGACACACTGCACGGCTCAGGCCCTGCGGGGAGCACCGCTGTCCCGCTGCTGTCGGCCGCGTTGGGCGGCGGGGCGGATTCCGCCGGGGGAGCCGCCCTGGTCGCCGTGGTGGCGGCGGTCGCCTTCGCCGCCACTCTGGCGGTGGTTGCGGGGGTCACCCTCGCCGCCTCGGCGTCCGTTGCGCACGACCTGTCCGCGTCACTGGCCCGGCGCGGCCGGGGGAGGGCCGCAGCCAGGCGAGTACCGGCGAGAAGGAGTGAATTCCCAACCGCCGAATCCCAGGGGGCCGAAGCCAGGAGCGGGCGTCGCGGCGAGGTCGCCGTCGCGCGGGTGGCCGCCGTCGGGGTCGGGGCGCTCGCCGTCGGGGTGAGTCTCCTGGCGCGGGAGCTGAACGTGGTGTTCCTGGTGGGGCTGGCTTTCTCCGTGGCCGCCTCGGCCAACCTGCCTGTGCTGCTGTACGCGCTCTTCTGGCGCCGTTTCACCACGCGTGGAGCCGTCTGGTCGGTCTACGGCGGTCTGCTGTCCGCCGTCACGCTGGTGGCACTCTCGCCGGTCGTCTCGGGCAGTCCACAGGCACTGTTTCCGGGCCGGAACTTCGTCTGCTTCCCGCTGGAGAACCCCGGGCTCGTCTCCATTCCGCTGGGCTTCCTCGCGGGCTGGCTGGGCACCCTGCTCTCCCGCGGGAGCGCCGAGGCGGTGCGGTACGCCGAGACGGAGGTGCGCTCCCTCACGGGCGCGCGTGCGGTCTGAACCCTGGCGGCAGCTCCTCGATCCGTACGGCAGCCATCCGTACCTGGCTGGTCGGGGCGGCACCGCAGCTCGCGGGCACGGCAGGCCCTTCGGCGGTCTCGACGAGGGTGACCCGCCACCTGCGGCCGTCCTGATGCGTGACGGTCACCAGTCGGCGCCCCGCTTCCGGCTCCTCGCGCGTTTGGGTGACGGCCAGCGCGTGCGCGCCCGTCTCGCCCGTGTGTTCCCGTACCGCGAGATCGGCGGCCTGGCCAGGACGGTCCCAGGCCGAGCGGCCACGGCAGCCGTCGGTCAGCACGTGGCCGTCCCGGACGGCATCCAGCACGCTCTTGACCGCGGGGGCGCCGAGCCGCCCATACGCGTACCCGTAGGGCAGCACGAGGAGGGTGGGCGCGAAGCGGTGGCCGCCGATATGGGTGATCTCCCAGACGTTCGTGCCACCGGACGCTTCGAGCTCGGCCGCCAGCGGTCTCCCGAGGAGCGCGCAGCAGCGGTCCCGCTTTCCGTTGGTGCACACCAGGGCGAGCGGGTCGCCCGTGTACGGCTCCCAGCCTGGCCCGGGCACCGGGGGACCTCCCGTGCCCGAGGGGGCCTCCAGCGCCCCGAAATCCAGCCCGCGCAGCGCGCTCAGACCGCCGGCGGGCAGTTCCGTCGTCCACACCCAGGAGTCGCCGGGGACCGTGCGGGCGAGGTAGACGCGGTGCCGCGCGGTGGGGGAGTTGTCGGCGTGCCGTCCGGGCCGCCGGATCAGCGCCACCCGGCCGCCGTGCGCGCTCGCCGCCGCGTCGAGGGCCTGCCCGAGCTCCGGGTCGAAATGGCTCTGGGTCAGCGCCTTCTTGCCCCAGGGGCCCGGCTGCTCGATCAGCAGCCAGATACGGGCTGTCGCGGCCGTCCCCGCGAGGGGCTCGGCCAGGGCCTGGGAGGCCGTCGCGCACATGCTCACACAGGCGAGCCTAACCTGCGTCCCCGTGGAGCGCCGGGCAGGCCGCAGCGCGCCCTCGGCCGACGCCTGCATCCGCAGGGGGCGGGGCGCCCTGAACGGAGAACCGGAGAGATCCGTTCGGTACGATCGGCAGCCGTTCCGCGGGGGGCCGGCAGGTTCCGGGGAGGGCATGACCGGAGGCCACCGCAGCATGGAACCGCACAGCCGCAGAGCGGAGTCGGACAGGAGGGGCGGAGCGTTGCGCGCAACGGATGCCGGTACCCAGCGGGGCGCGGTGGGCGGCCGTATCCCGGTCGTCGTACTGGCTGGTTTCCTCGGCTCGGGAAAGACCACCCTCCTCAACCATCTGCTGCGCCGGGCGAGAGGCACCCGTATCGGGGCCATCGTCAACGACTTCGGCAGCATCGAGATCGACGCCATGGCGGTTTCCGGCCAGGTCGACTCCATGGTCTCCCTCGGGGACGGCTGTCTGTGCTGCGCGGTGGACACCAGCGACATGGACGAGGTCCTCGACACGCTCGCGCGCCCCGCAGCCGGTATGGACGTCATCGTGATCGAGGCCAGCGGAGTGGCCGAGCCGGAGACGCTGATCCGGATGGTGCTGGCCAGTTCGAGCCCGCACGTCGTCTACGGCGGACTGGTGGAGGTCGTGGACGCGGCGGAGTTCGAGGCCGTCCGCGCACGCCACCCCGAGCTGGAGCGCCATGTGCGCGCAGCCGATCTGCTCGTACTCAACAAGGCCGATCGGGTGGCCGACGAGCGCCGGGAAGCCCTCGGCGCGGAACTGCGGCGGCTCAGTCCTGCCACGCCCGTCGTCCCCGCCTCGTTCGGCCGCGTCGACCCGACGCTCCTGTTCGACCGCGTACGGCGCGAGAGGCCACCTGTCGAACAGCTCTCGTTCGACTCGCTGCTGTACGGCGACGACGCGGACGGCTGTGATGAGGACGGCTGCAACGGGGGCGGCCGCGACGGGGGCGGCCGCGACGGGGGCGGGGACGGGAGCCACGCGGCACACCTGCACACCGCCTACGACACCGTGGAGTTCACCTCGCCAGCGCCGCTGGACCCCCGTCGCTTTCTGGAGTTCCTGGACGCCAGGCCGGAGGGGCTCTACCGGCTCAAGGGCTATGTGGACTTCGGCGCGGCCGACCCCGACAACGTGTACGAGGTGCACGCCGTCGGCGGCTTCCTCCGGTTCGCGCCCCAGCGACGGCCCCGGTCCGAGGAACGGCCGACGGAGCTGGTGCTGATCGGCTCCGGAGTGGACGGTGCGGCGCTGCACGACGGGCTGACCGCCTGCGTTGCAGGGCCCGAGGGCCCTGACGAGCACGCCATGTGGGGAGTGCTCCGGTACGTCGACACCCGCGAGGACGACCCGGGAGAGTCGCACGGCGTGGACGGCCTGGAAGAGCCGG
>NZ_JAFFZN010000003.1 GCF_017676385.1 Streptomyces spirodelae | reverse complement strand
CACGCGCCGCCCGGCAGGTGACTACCGGCGCACCAGCGTGATCGTCGTCCAGGCGCCCACGTGGACCCGGTCGCCCTCCTTGAGGGGGACGGGCACGAACGGCTGGATCGGGTCCTCGGCACCGTTGATGGTGGTGCCGTTGGTCGAGTCCTGGTCGACGACCGACCAGCTGCCGTCCGGCTGCTGCACCAGCACTGCGTGCTGGTGCGAGACGCCCGGGTCCTCCGGGGGGCGGCCCAGGTCGATGTCCGGGGCCTCACCGGTGGAAGCACGACGGCGGCCGATGGTGATCTGCGGCCCGGTGAGCGGCAACTGCTGCTCGGGCGAGTAGGCGGGAAGGTTCAGCGCCGCCGCCTCGGGACCACTGCGCTGCATCATCGCCGCGAAGTACTCCCGGTCCGGCGCGATCATCGCCGTCCACGCCCCACCGCTCTGCGGTGCGCCGGGGTCCTGCCGGGCGTAGTCCTGCCCCTGCCCCTGACCGGGCGGCGGGCCCTGCTGCCCGCCGTACTCCGGCGCGCCCTGCTGCCCGCCGTACTCAGGCGCGCCCGGCTGCTGCCGGCCGTAGTCCGGCGGAGCGGGCTGCTGCTGGCCGTAGTCCGGTGGCACCGGCTGCTGCTGGCCGTAGTCCGGCGGAGCGGGCTGCGGCTGGCCGTAGTCCTGGGGCGGCTGGGACGGCCCCGGCTGGGGCTCGCCCGGCTGGTGGCCCGGCCCCGCGGGGGCGGGCTGGGACGGGACACCAGGTGCCGGAGGCGCGCCCATACCGGGCGGCGGAGGCGGGCCGGGAGGCCCTTCCGGCGCCTGCGGTGGCGCGGGCGGACCCGCCATCTGCTGGTGCTCGGCAGGGCCGGGCGGGGAGAGCTCCCAGTCACCACTGGCGGGCGGCGCCGGCGGCGCGGGCGGCCCGCTGTACGGCGCGGCCTCGGGCCCGGCGGGGTAGGGCCGGTCCTGCCCGGGGAACCCTCCGGGGGCGCCTGCGCCCTGGCCGTCGAACGGGCCGGGACCGCCGGGGCCCGCAGCGGGGCCACCGGGACCGGCCGGGCCGCCGGACCCCGGAGGCGGGAAGCCGGGGGCGCCCGGCTGGGGGTGCTGGCCCGGCGGGACGTAGTTGGTCGGCGAGTGGGTCAGGAAGTTGTAGCGGCACTCCTCGCAGAAGGGCGCCTGGGACTCACGGGGAGTCCGGCACTGGGGGCACAGCTCGGGCGGGCCCGCGTCGGGTCCCGGGTAGCCGTAGCCGTGGCCCGTCCCCTGGCCGGGCTGCTGTCCCTGACCCGGCTGCTGCCCGGGGCCGGGCTGTTGCGGGTGCTGTCCAGGGCCGGGGGGCTGGGGCGGCCCCGGCGGGCCCGGATAGCCGTAGCCGCCGGGTGCGGACGGCTGAGGGGGCGGCGGTACGGCACCAGCGGGCGACGCAGGCGCGCCGGTCATGCGGTGACCGCAGACCTCGCACCAGTCGTCGGCCGCAGACTGGTGGCCGTTCGGGCAAGTCGGCATGGTGAGTGCCTCCCCCTCCGTGCTCCTGCTCTTCGGTACCTGCTGGTACGGATCGTGCCGGTTGTGCGGGCTGTGTGGGCTGTGAAGTTCGTTACGGGCCACCGCGGCCGGTGCGGCTAGCGCTTCACCCGGACCGTCTTGGTGGACCGCGTCTCCAGCGTCATCTCGTCGGCCTCGGCGACCTTTGCCTTCAGTCGAACAGTACCCGTCGCGGCGTCCACCACGTCGACCACCTTCGAAAGCAGTTTCGCAGTATCCGCGTTCCCCGAGGCGTTCGCCAACTGCACGGCTCGTCCCAGTTTGGCCGTAGCGCCCGCTTCATCCCCCGCTTTCCGGAGATCGAGGCCCGTCTGGATGGCCTGGGCCAGTTCGGCCTGTCCCGTGTAGTGCGCGACCTGCGGGTTGATGGAAGTCGTGGCGACCATGTCGTCCGTCCACACCGCCCGCACGAGCCCCTGTCCGAAGGTGTCCGGAGTGCCGCCGTCGGGCGCCGGGCGGATCAGCGAGACCCGCGCAGCGAGCATCTCCCGGCCGACCTCGGCGGCCGGCACCTCCACACAGACGTGGTAGTCGCGGGACTCGTCGCCCCATGACCCTGTCGGGTAGTCACCGGCGCGCGGCCCGGCCTCCGTACGGCGGTCCGTCAACTCCTCGACCGTGGGCGCCACCTGCTTGACGAACTTGATCCGGGAGCCCTGCGGGGTCCACAGCCGCAGCGCCACATCGGCGACCTCCTTGCCCATGGCGTTCTCCATCATCTGTGTGAAGTCCGCCGCCAGTCCGTCCGGATCGGCCACGATGTCGGCGCTGCCCAGCAGCGCGGAGGCGATCGAGGTGACCTCCTTGACCTCCCAGTCGGTGCCCACTCCCCGTGCGTCACAGGTGAAGCGGCCGGCGCAGGCGTCCAGTGCGTCGCGCAACTGCTGGGGCTCCTCGTGCTCGTTGCGCCCGTCGGTGAGCAGAATCCCGTGCCGGATGGGGACGTCGGCCGAGCTCAGCAGCTGGTCGGCCAGGCGCAGCCAGGTGCCGATGGCGGTGCCGCCGCCGGCGGACAGTCCGCGCAGCGCGTCCTTGGCCTGGGCGCGTGTGGTGGGATCGGCGACGGCCAGCGCGCCGTTGCCGGGGAAGACTTCCCTGGCCTTGTGGGTGCCGGCCACGACGGCGAAGCAGACGCCGTCCCTGAGGGTGTCGACGGCCGCCGCTGTGGCGTCCCGGGCATTGCGCATCTTGGTGGGCGGATAGTCCATCGAGCCGGAGCAGTCGACCATGATGACCACCGCGGCGTTGGGGCCGTCCTGCGACCGGACCTGTGCCGGGTCCGTCACCGGCAGCGGCATGCCGCCCGTGGTGCCGCCCCCCGTGGCGGTGACGGTGACGATGGCGTTGACCTCCTGCGCGCCCTCGGGCAGGTACTCGTTCTGGTAGACGTCCACCGAGAAGCGCGGCGCATGGGACTTGGAGAAGTTGGCCATCTGTTCCGCTCCTGTTTGCTCTACAGCGACAAGTAGACAAAGGGGCGGGTGGAAGTGCGGTGGTTCTCGCGGCCCTTCCCCCGGGACAGCGTTCTCGTCGTCCCCGGCACCCGTCCTGCGGTGTCCCAAGGCCCCCGCGGCGTGCTCGACTCAGGCCGATCCTGCCCCTCCCGGCGGCAGCGGGAACGGCACCACCGCCACCGTTACGTTGTCGTGCCCGCCGCCGTCCAGCGCGTAGCCGACCAAGTGCTGCGCCGACTGCAGTGGCCGGGTGAGCGCGTCGGGCGGCACCGCGGCGGCCATCTCCTCGGCGGACTCGGCGTAGTTCCACAGCCCGTCCGTGCACACCACCACGACGCCCGGCTGGTCGGGCTTGAACGAGGCGGTGTGCGGGTCGATCTCGTAGGCGTCCGCACCCAGCCAGCCGGTGATGGCGTGCGCACGGGGGTCGGAGTACGCCTCCGTCTCGCTCATCAGCCCCGCCGCGACCATCTGCGCCGCCCAGGAGTCGTCCTCGGTCAGCCGCGCGGGGGCCGCCGATCGGTCGTCGGGCACCCAGTAGGCCCGGCTGTCCCCGATCCAGCCGACGGTCAGGATGCCGTCCGTGCTCAGCGCGCCCACCACGGTGCAGGCCGGCGCGTTCTTCGACGGCTCGACAGGCGCCTCGGCCGCCAGCGCGTTGACCGCGTCGGAGGCCGCCACCAGCGCCTCGTGCATCGCCTGCTGCGGGTGGCGGCCCTGTGGCAGTGCCTGGCACAGCGAGGCACTGGCGGCCTCGGCGGCCGCCGCCGACGCCTCGTCGGGGCGGGTGGCCGAGGAGACGCCGTCGCAGATGACGGCGAACGTGGCGGGGCTGCCCTGCGACGTGGTGGTCTCCGCGATGGCGAAGAAGTCCTCGTTGCGGTGGTGCCGCAGCCCACGGTCGCTGGCGGCTGCCACCGTGTCCAGCGCGCGCTCCATGTGGTCGCGGTCGCGGGGCTGTTTGTGACCGCAGTGCTCGCAGTAGCCGTCGCTGTCGATGGTCCCGGTGCCGCAGGCCACACAGACGGGACCGGACGGCTCGCCGGGCTCGTCCAGGACGGTGCGCGGGTCGGGGCCGGTGGGCGAGTCGGTGCCGGTGCGGGGGTCGGGACCGGAGGGCGCGGAGGCTCCGGGCGGCTCCTGGACCGCGGATGGCGGCGGGGCTGCGGGTGGCGGCGGGGCTGCGGGTGGCGGCGGAGGTCCGTCCAGCGGTGCCGGGGTGCCCGGCAGCGGCGGTGTCCCGGGCTGCTCCCCGGCGGGCGGCAGCGCGTAGTCGGGCTCGGCCGCCGGGGGCGCCTGTGCGGGCGTGGGCGCGGCCGTCGGCGGAGCAGCGGGGGGTGGCGACGGAGGCGGGGGCGGATACCCCGGCCCGGCCTGGCCTGCCGCCGGGAGACCGTCGGGGAGGGTGGGAGTGCGCGGGGCGGGCGGCGCGTCGCCGTGCCCCGCACGGCCCTGTGCGGCGGCAGCGGCGGCAGCGGATTCGAGATCCGCGCCGCACGCACCGCAGAAGCGGTCACCCTCCTCGAGCGGTTCCGCGCAGCTCGGGCAGGCGGAGAGTTGGTGCAGCTGAGGCATGGTCACACCCACGTCCGGGGGCGGAGACGGTTGGCCCGTTCCACCAGTTCGATCCTCTCGGTTCCGCTCTGCGCGAGCCGGGCGAGCAGCCGGTAGGAGCGCTCCAGGCCGAAGCGCAGCCCCTCCTCGGTGAGCGGACTGTCCAACAGCCGTACCCCGGCGCCGGGTGGTGCCCCCGGCGCTCCCGCAGGCGCGGGCCCGGGGGCGGCCCCCCGGGCGGGGACAGCCTGGCACAGCAGCCAGTCGAGTGCGCAGCCGAGCACCTCGCAGGTCAGCTCTTGGCGGCGGACCGCGTCCAGCCCGACATGCTCCAGCTCGGCCACCTGCCGCGCCGCCGCCTGGAGGTCCTCCAGCAGCGGCTCGTGCGGCGAGCGCTGCCGCAGGCGTGCCCGTACCGCCGCCACCCGGGCCGCGGTGTAGTGGATGGACGCCTCCGGCACGGACTCCAGCACCTGTACGGCGCCTTCCCTGTCGCCCGTGGCGAGCCGCACCCGTGCCAGGCCGAACGCGGCACTCACATACGACGGGTCGGCTGTCCACACCAGCCGGTAGTACTCGGCCGCGTTGTCCAACTGGCCGAGCAGCTCGGCGCAGACGCCCAGGGCGAGCTTGGGCGCGGCCTCGCCGGGGAAGGCGTCGTAGACCGCGTCGAAGGACAGCGCGGCGCTCTCCCGGTCACCCGTCACCAAGGACGCCAGGCCGCGGTACCAGACCACGCGCCAGTCGTCGGCGTGGCGCGCCTCCAGGGCCTCCAGCGCGTCGAGCGCCGCCGTCGCGCCCTTCGGCACCTCGCCCTGCTCCAGAAGCGCGCGCAGCTTGCGCAGCCGCAGCTCCAGGGAGTCGTGCGGCGCCCCCTCCAGCGCGGTGAGCAGGTCGGCGGGTGAGGAGGCCACCAGCCCGGCCAGGAGACCGGCGTTGGGGTCGGCGGGGTCGACACGCGGTACGGGCAGCGCCAGCGCCGTCGGCCGCGTCCGGAGCGGCGCCAGCGCGATGCCGCCCGCCGCGGCGGCGGGCGGGGTGCCGTCCGGGGCGCCGTTGGCCGGCGCGGGGAACGAGGCGAGCGGCGCGGGCTTCGCCGTGACAGTGGCTGTCGCCGTGGCGGAGGCCGTGGCTGACCAGGGCCGGGCCGGGAGCACGGCCGGCTGCTTGGCGGTGCGACGTTTCTTCACGTCGGGGTCCCGCGCTCCCAGCAGCGAGGCCCGACCGGAGTGCGGCGCGAACAGTTGACTGTCCACGACCCGCAGTTCGGGCCCGAAGAGCGTGGACAGCGCGGGGCGCGGCTTTCCGGTCTGCAGGGCCACCACCTCGCGCAGCACGCCCAGCAGTTGGTCGGACATCTCCTGCGCGGAGGCGAACCTGCGCCCGGGGTCGGGGTCGGTCGCGCGCACCAGCAGCCGGTAGAAGGACTCGTACCGCTGGAAGACCTCGATGTTCTCCGGGTTGGGCAGGCTGTCGACGTACACGTTGGTGTAGCCCTGGAAGTCGAAGGTGAGGACGGCCAGGGTCCGCGCCACGGTGTACAGGTCGGAGGCGACCGAGGCGCCCTCCTCCGCGACCTCCGGGGCCTGGTAGCCCACGGTGCCGTAGATGGCGCTGTCGTCGTCGTCCATCCGGCGCACCGCGCCCAGGTCGATCAGCTTGAGCTGGTCGCCCTGCTGTATCGCGTTGTCGACCTTGAAGTCGCAGTAGAGCAGGTTGCGGCTGTGCAGGTGTCCGAGTGCCTCCAGCGCCTCGATGCCGTAGGCACACGCCTGCTCGACCGGGAGCGGGTCGCGCTTCCCTTCGGGGGTGCGCCGGGCGTTGGCGATCTGCTTGAGCGAACTGCCGCCGACGTACTCCATGACGATGTAGCCGTCGAGGCTCCCGGTGCGCTGGTCGAGGTGTTCGACGAAGTTGTAGATGCGCACGATGTTGGCGTGCTCGATCTGGGCCAGGAAGCGCCGCTCGGCGATCGCGGCGGCCATCGCGTCCTGGTCGCCGGTGTCCAGCAGGCCCTTGAGGACGACCCAGCGGTCGGAGACGGCGCGGTCGACGGCCAGATAGACCCAGCCCAGGCCGCCGTGCGCCAGGCAGCCCGCCACCTCGTACTGGCCGTGCACGATGTCGCCGGGGCGCAGCTTGGGCACGAACGAGTAGGGGTGGCCGCACTGGGTGCAGAACCCCTCCGTGCGGCCCGGCCCGCCACTGCGCGCGCGGCCGACGGGCGCGCCGCAGTCGCTGTTGCTGCAGAAGCGCTTGCGCTCGGGGACCTCGGGGTTCTCCAGTACGACGCCGGCCGGGTCCGGCTTGGGCACCGGGGGGATCTGCACCAGTCCGGCGCCCAGCCTGCCCCGGGACGAGCTCTTGGCGGAGGAGCGTCCGCTGCGCACGGAGACCGAGCGTTCGGTGCTGCGGCCGGACAGCGAGCGGGAGAGCCGCCCGGAGACCGAGCGGCGGGAGGAGCGGGAGCGCCCTGAGGAGCGGGAGGAAGCCCGTGAGGAGGAGCCGGAGCGCGCGGAGCCCGAGGAGCGGCCCTCGCGCCCCGGGCCGGTCATCCCGGTCTGCGCCGAACCCAGCACGCCACCGGGTGCCACCACGGGGGCGAGTCCGCAGGTGTTGCAGTACAGCTCGCCCGCTCCCATGTCCTCGTAGACGCCCTCGCACTGCGGCCGTTGGCACGGCCGGTTCTGCTCGTTCGACTGCTCGCTCACTCTGCCCCCATGTTCATCGCTCCGCCTGCGGCGTCCTGAGCGTCCCGCTGCCGCTGCCGGAGTGCCTCCTGTGCCGCCGCCTGGTAGCGCAGTACGGCGTCCTCCGCGGCCCGCAGGTCGCAGGGCGCGCTCCACAGCATCCGGCGTGCCGCGTCGTAGCGCTCGATCAGGAGGCGGTCCTCGGCCAGGCCGTTCTGTGCCACCTTGGCTTTGTACACGTCCAGCCGGCCGCGCAGTTCCGCGCGGACGGCCAGTGGTGCGGTGACGGCTGTCAGCTGGGCGCGTGCGCGCTCCAGTTCGTCCTCGGCACGCTCCTCCAGGCTCTCCAGCAGCGGGGAGAGCCGGTGCCACTGTGCGTGCCTGCGGTACTCGGCGGCCGTTGCGAGCTGTTCCTGCAGCACGGTGGGCGGGCCGCTGACGGCGGGCACCTCCGAGGCGGCGATCTTCGCCAGCACCTCGCCGCGCGCCGCACGGGCCTCGGCGAGGGTGCGGTCGGCGCGGGTGAGCAGGTCGCGCAGTCTCATCAGCCGGGTCTCGGCGTCCTGCCGCACGGCGAGCACGGCGTCGATCTCGCGCCGTACCTCCTCCAGGGCGCGCGCCGCACTGTCGTAGCGGGTGGTGTCGGGTCTGCCGCCGCCCGGTGCGCCGCTGCCTCCGGTCGGGGTCCAGAAGGCGAGCGGGTCCCTGAGCACCTCCTCGCGCAGGGCCTTGAGTTCGGCCGTGGTGCGTTCCAGGTCGTCGGCGGCCGGATGCTCGCCGGGGCGCACGCCCACCGAGTGCGCCAGGGAGCGTACGCGGCCCAGTTCGGCGGCGAGCAGGTCGATACGCGCCGGAAGCGCCGACCACACCGAGTCGGCCGCCGCCACCACATCGAGTGCCTGCGCGTACCACTCGTTCATCCGCTCGACGAGCCCGCTCAGCGTCATCTCCTCGGCGAGCTTTGGGGTTTCGTCGAGGCTCGCACCCGGGGTGCCCGGCAGCGCCCCGCCGGGCACGGTGAGGGTGCCGCGCAGCAGCCGGGTCAGCTCCACCAGGTCGTCCCGGCTGGGCCAGCGGCGGCGGGCCCGCAGTTCGCGGGCCTGGTGCAAGGTGCGCGAGTAGAACTCGAAGCCGTTCCACAGCGCGGTGATGGCCGCCTCGGCCCGTGCCCAGCGGTGCGCTGTCGTCCCGGCGAGCTGCGCTCCCTCCAGCAGCCTGCGTCCGGCGTGGTCCTGGAGCGCCAGCAGGGAGGATTCGACCGCCTCGTGCTCCGCGTCCAGCCTCTCCAGCACACGGTCGGTCTCCTCCCGGCTCATCACCTCTCCGGCGGCACCCGCGGGCCCCATCGATCACCTCGCTGTTCGACTCGTACTCACGGACCGGTACATCGGCAACACGACCACGGCAACCGGTTCAGTCACGGTAGAGCGGTTCGGGCGGTGCGGGCTTCTTTCCTTCCGTACCCATCATGTCGTCGGCCAGCCAGCGGTCGTAGGAAGACTTCCACTTGTCCTTGCGGTAGTCCTCCAGAACCTTGTTGACCCTGCGGACGAGATCCTTGTCCTCCAGGTTCATCGCAACACCGTAGGGCTCCACCGTCTCCGGCTCCCCGATGAGTTCGACGGAGGGGTCCTGAGCGGCCAGTCCCGCGCCCAGCGCGCTGTCGGTGACCGTGGCGTCGGCCTCTCCGAGCTGGAGACGCACCAGGCAGTCGAGCTGGTTGGGCACCACGACGGGCTTGGCGCCCAGGGCCGCGTACCGGGGGGACTTCATCATCTCCTCCGCCGTGGAACCGGACGAGTAGCACACACGTTTCCCGCGCATGCTGCTGTCGAAGCCCTTGACGCGGGCCCGTTTCTTCGGCACGACCAACTGCTGTCCCGCCTGGAAGTAGGCCGTGGAGAAGGCGACCTGGTCGAGGCGCTCACAGTTGATCGTCATCGTCCGTACGACCATGTCCACATCGCCGCTGCGGATCGCCGGGATGCGCTGGTCGGTGGGGATGGTCCGATAGGTGATCTTGTCGGGTCCCGTCCCGCCGAGCAGATCGCGGGCGATGGCCTTCACGAGGTCGATGTCGAAGCCTTCGATCTTGCCGGTTGCCGGATCGCGGTAGCCCCACAGGTAGCTGTTCTGGTCGACGCCGACGACCAGTTTGCCCTTCTTCTTGATGCGCTTGACCGCGTCGCCCGAGGCACCCGACGGCTTGAGACTCTCGGCCGGGTAGTGCCCGTCCTGGCACTTCTCCGGCTTGGGCTCGGCCCCCGGCACGGAGGCGGAAGCGGGCCTGGCCGGCGCCGCGCCCGTACCGCCCCGCGCCGCCTCCGGCGCCGCGGTGCCCGGGGAACCGGCCGGACCGGTGTGCGGCACCGTCGTGACGAGCACCGCGGCCGTCACCGCCAGGCAGACCGCGGCGACGGCCCACGGCTTGCGGCGCGTCCAGCGGCCCCGGCCCCGCCCCCGGCTCCCGCTCCCGCTCCGGCTCCGGCTCCGGCTCCGGCCCAGGCCGCCCCTGTCCGGGCCCTGACCCCGATCCAGGCCCCCGCCCCGGCCCGGGCTCCGCCCGTCCGCGCTGTCACGCGCGAAGTCCCGCTCCGACATGGCCTTCCCCCTCCTCACCGGTACTCCGCGAGCCTGCGCCCGATGCCCAGCACAGCGGCGGCGGCGCCCAGCACGGCCAGCGCCAGCGCTCCGGCCACCAGTCCGTCGAACCAGTCACGTCCGGCGTCCGCGGCCTTCTCGAACTGCCGCTGCTCGTGCGCCGCTGCCCTGCTGAGGCTGTCGTCCACCGCGTCGAAGCTCTCGCGCGTACTGTCCTCGGCGCCGATCACCCGGTCCACCGCGTCCTCGTAGTCGCCGCCGTCGTCCTCGGCGCGCGCCTGCTTGTGCCGCTGCTGCCAGGTGCGGACGGCGCGCTGGGCGTCCTCCACCGCGCTGCGGCCCGTGCGGTCGTCCGCCACCTCACGGGCGTCCGCCAGCAGGCCGCCGCGTTCGCCCCCCTCCTGGTCGCCGCCCTTGCCACCGTCCTGGTCGCCGCCCTCGCCGCCGTCCTTGTCGACGGGTGCGCCGTTGCCCGCGACCTTCGCCATCTGCTTCTGGTAGCTCTCCTCGTACGCCGCGCCGCCGCCGCGCGCGACCAGCGTCATGTTCTCGTCGCCGCGCGCCTGGAGGGTGCCTATCCGCGCCTCGTTGAGAGCCTGCAGGGAACGGGCACCGGTGGTTTCCGACTCGTTCAGCCCGGAGCGCGCCCACACGTGCCCCGCCGTCAGCCACACCAGCAGCGCCAGCGCCGCGGCCGTGGCGCCGAGCAGCCCGCGGTTGAAGACCCGGTTGGTGCGGCGGTAGTTGCGGCGCTGCGCCCAGCCGAGCGCGCCGAGCGCCACCACACCGCAGCCGACGGCGAGCAGCGGCCGGCTCCTGGCCTCGTCCAGATCGCCGCCCAGCCGCCTGGTCTCCGCCGTGTACAGCTTGCGGGCCGCCGGCAGCAGTTCGCCGCGCATCTTCTCGTTGGCGTAGCGCAGATAGGCGCCGCCCAGCGGGAGTCCCTGCCGGTTGTCGGCGCGTGCGGACTCCACCAGTCCGGTGTAGACCGGCAGGCCGCGGTTGAGGATCGCGATCTGGCGCCGCGCTGTGGGCGAGCCCCCGGAGTTGGCGGCCGCTTCGGCGAGCAGTTCGGAAGCCTCGCGAATGTCCTTCTCGTAGCGGCGCCGCTCCGAGCGGGGCTCGTCGCCGCCCGCGAGGAAGCCGCTGGAGGCGGAGGTGTCGGCGTCGGCCAGCGAGCGGTAGATGTGCGCCGCGTCCGCGCTCAGCGGCTGGCTGTGGTCGACCACGGCGTCGGCAGCGGTGACCCGCTCGGAGACCTGCCACGCCGAGACGGCACCGAACAGCACCAGGAGCGCGGCCAGTACGGCGCCGATGGCGCGCAGCCGCCCGGGCTCGGTGCTCGCGGCCGTACGCACTCGCTGTACGCCCTCGGACCATGCCGTACGCCGCGGAGGGCCCAAGGAGCCGAGAGCGGCCTCGCCGGGCTCGGGGGCCGTGCTCCCGGTGGCGACGGGGGCGGTGCCGTTGCCGGGCCCGTCCGGCGGCACCGCCTGGACGGGTGGTGAGGTCGGTGGCGCGGTCGGCGGCTGTGTCACGGCTGGAGCCCTCCCCCTCGGTCGCTGGCAGACACCTGGCCGGTGCGCTCTTCCCGCTCCCTTCCGTGCGGCCCCCGGCTCCCCTGCCCGGGTCCGCGGGCGACAGGCCGCCCCGGTGGTGTGGTGCCCAGGCCAGCAGTATGGCCGTCGCGGCCGCCGCCCACAGGGGCTTGACCGGGATCTTGTGCTGACCGCAGCCAAATGTCCGGCTTGCCGTGCGGCTGTCGAGCCGGCTGTCGTCCTGTTCTCCTGTTCTCCCTCACGCCTGGGGCGGGAGCGGCGGTTCCCGGGCGGGTCCCAGGGCAGCCCGGGCGGTGCCGCGGCGTGTCCGTACGGTGACGCTTCCCGCCTGGGTTCCAACGGCTGGTCATGCGAGACCGAACAGATGGTCACGCCAGACCGGAATATCGGGTTCAGCCGCTACTCTCCGCGCATGTCCAACGCGATCACAGCCGACGGGCTGCGCAAGCGCTACGGGGAGACGCAGGCCGTCGACGGTGTCTCCCTCGAAGTACGGCGCGGCGAGTTCTACGGCATCCTCGGCCCGAACGGTGCCGGCAAGACCACCACCATGGAGATCCTTGAAGGGCTGCGCGAGCCCGACGAGGGAACAGCACACCTGCTGGGGCACCCCTCCTGGCCACGCGACCCGGCACTGCTGCACCGCATAGGCGTCCAGTTGCAGGCGTCCGCGTTCTTCGAGCGGCTTACCGCCCGCGAGCAGATACGTACCTTCGCCGCGCTCTACGGCCTCGACGAGTCCCGCGCCGACGAGATGCTGGAGACCGTCGGACTGACCGAGAAGGCCCACACACGGGAGGACAAGCTCTCCGGCGGCCAGGCGCAACGGCTGTCCATCGCCTGCGCCCTGGTGCACGACCCGGAACTGGTCTTCCTGGACGAACCGACCACCGGACTTGATCCGCAGGCCCGGCGCAACCTGTGGGACCTGCTGCGCCGCATCAACTCCGCAGGCCGCACGGTGGTGCTCACCACGCACTACATGGACGAGGCCGAGACCCTGTGCGACCGGGTCGCTGTCATGGACAACGGCCGGGTACTGCGGGTGGGACCGCCCCGCGCGCTCGTGGAGGAACTGGGAGTCGACACCCTGGAGGACGTCTTCCTCCAGCTGACGGGGCGGGAGTACCGCGAGTGAAAGCCTTTCTCAGCCTGTCGCTGGCGATGGCTCGCGGCCTGGCCCGCGACCGCGCCGCAGTGTTCTTCACGATGATCTTTCCGCTGATGTTCCTGATGCTCTTCGGTGCCCTGTTCAAGGACCAGGGGGTCGGCAAGTCCGAGATCGTGCAGGTCGGCGCCGTCAAGGTGCTCGATGACATGCCGGACAAGGAGCGCGCGGGGCTGCGGGACGTGCTCGAGGTCGAGAAGACCGACGGCTCGGCGGCGGCCCGCAAGGAAGCGCTGGAAAAGGTACGCAAGGGCGACGCGGACGCCGCCGTCTTCCAGCGCGACGGCAAGGTCCAACTACGCTACTCCGCCGCCGACCAGGTGCGCTCGGGCACCGTGCAGGGGCTGCTCGACAGCATCGTCCAGCAGGCCAACCAGCGTGCCACCGGGCAGCCGCCCGCCTTCGCGATGCACTCGGGCAGCGTGGAGGACGAGAGCACCAAACCGATCCAGTTCCTCACCCCGGGGCTGCTGGGCTGGGCGGTGGCGATGGGCGGCGTCTTCGGCTCCGCCTTCAACCTCGTCAGCTGGCGCAGGAAGCGCATCCTGCGCCGCCTGTGGCTCGCCCCGATCAACGCGCGCGCAGTCGTGGGCGCCCGGGTCGGCGTCAACCTGGTGACCGCCTTCGCGCAGACCGCCATCTTCCTGACGGTCGCCTCACTCCCGTACTACGGACTGAAGCTGACCGGCCACTGGTGGCTGTGTCTGCCGCTGGTCGCCTGCGGAACCCTGGCGTTCATGTCCATCGGGCTGCTGGTCGGCTCGTTCGCCAAGACGGAGGAGGCCGCCAACGGGCTGGCGCAGATCGTCATCCTGCCGATGGCCTTCCTCTCCGGGGCCTTCTTCCCACTGGACAGCGCACCGCAATGGGTGCGCACGGTCAGCGAGTTCCTGCCGCTGAAACACCTCTCCCAGGCGATGCAGGACGTCCTCAGCCGCGGCGAGAGCTGGAGCGCGGCACTGCCCGTGATGGGCGGCCTGCTGCTGTTCGCCGCCGTACTGACGCTGATCGCCTCCCGGCTGTTCCGCTGGGACGCGGCGTAGCGGCCCGGAGGGGGCGGGGTGGCTGTGGGCTCGTCGCAGGGCCACCCCGGTTGGTGGTCCTAGGACCACAGACCTCGCCCGCCCCGTCTGCGACCATGGACGGGTGATGGAGATTCCGCGCGGCAGTCTGGAGACGCAGACCTTCTACGAGCAGGTCGGCGGCGAGGAGACTTTTCGACGTCTGGTGCACCGCTTCTATCAGGGCGTCGCCGAGGACCCCCTGCTGCGGCCCATGTACCCGGAGGAGGACCTGGGCCCCGCAGAGGAGCGGCTGACGCTCTTCCTGATGCAGTACTGGGGCGGCCCCCGCACCTACAGCGACGCTAGGGGACACCCCCGGCTGCGGATGCGGCACGCGCCGTTCAAGGTCGACCAGGCGGCGCACGACGCCTGGCTGCGGCATATGCGCGACGCCGTCGACAGCCTGGAGCTGCCCGAGCACCTCGAGGCCCAGCTGTGGAAGTACCTCGTCTACGCGGCCGGATCGCTGATCAACTCGGCGGACTGAGCGCCCGAGCGACTGAGCAACGCACCTGGGCGCCCGGCGACCGGGCGAACGTTCCGACGGGCCGGCCCCCACCGGGGGTCGGCCCGTCGGAACGCCTCTGCGCCGCGTAAGTCAGGCGCCGGAGCCCCTGCGCGTCGCCCCGGACGCTCTCACACCGGAGTGACGCTCAGGCCCCCGCCCGCACCCGGGCGCTCACGGCGCCGTACGGCCACCGAGCCGTACGCCGTCCGCAGCCGCAGCCAGGCGCCGGACTCCAGCAGCACCGCAGGCTCCGTGCCGCGCAGAAACCCGAGCGCGTGCGCCGCGTGCGCAGCCCGCAACGGCAGCCGCGTACGCCCCAGCGGACGGGACCAGATCTCCTCGGCGAGTGCGTCCAGCGTCTGCCTGCCGCGCCGCTCGGGCGGCAGCTTCTCGGCCCGTTCGCGGAACTCGCCGACTGCGGCGGCAGCCACCGAGCCCACCGCGTCCACCGGCACCCGGGCGAACTCCTGCCAGCCGCCGCGCGGCGGCAGCACGCCCGCCCAGGACGGCCCGGTGACGGCCTTCGGCACGCCGACGGCCTCCCGCTCCTCCTCGACCAGCTCCAGCAGTTCACCGGCCGCCACCGTCACATCCAGCTCGACCGGCTCCAGCAGCCTGCCCGTCCGCACGGCGAGCACCTCGAACCGGGCGGGTTTGGCGAACACCGCAGCCACGCCGCCGCCCGCCTGGATGCGCACGGCGGCGTTCTTCTCCCAGCGCACCAGCCGCTCCAGGAAGGCGGCCAGCCCCGCCGCCTCCCCAGGGTCGGCGAAGACGAGCCGGTCAGCCGCTGTGGCTGTCATCGAAATAGCCCTCCAGGAAGGAGCGCTCGGCCGCCGACAACCGCCGCAGATGGCCCTCCTTCAGGTTGTACGGAACCACGACCGTCCGCGCCCGCACATACGGGCCCGACTCGGCCGCCTCGTCCGTGATCTCATAGCCGAACGTGACCGAAGCGGCAGTCAGCTTCTCCACCCACAGCTGCACCGTCACCGGGTCGGCCTGGTGGACGAGCTGCCGCAGATAGTCGATCTCGTGCCGGGCGACGACGGTGCCGCCGGTGAACGCCTCCGGGTCCGTCCGACGCGCGGCCCGGGTCAGGAAATCGATCCGGGCCTCCTCCAGATACCGGAGGTAGACCGCGTTGTTGACGTGCCCGAAGGCGTCCATGTCCGACCAGCGCAGCGGGCACCGGTAGCTGTGCCGCACCCGCTCAGCTCCGGGTGAGCTTCTTGTACGTCGCCCGGTGCGGACGCGCCGCGTCCGGACCCAGCCGCTCGATCTTGTTCTTCTCGTACGACTCGAAGTTGCCCTCGAACCAGAACCACTTGCTCTCGCCCTCGTAGGCGAGGATGTGGGTGGCCACCCGGTCCAGGAACCAGCGGTCGTGGGAGACGACCACGGCGCAGCCCGGGAAGTCGAGCAGCGCGTTCTCCAGCGAGGAGAGCGTCTCCACGTCCAGGTCGTTGGTCGGCTCGTCCAGCAGCAGCAGATTGCCGCCCTGCTTGAGGGTGAGCGCCAGGTTCAGCCGGTTGCGCTCACCGCCGGAGAGCACACCGGCGGGCTTCTGCTGGTCCGGGCCCTTGAACCCGAACGCGCTCACATAGGCGCGCGAGGGCATCTCGACCTGGCCGACGTTGATGTAGTCCAGCTCGTCGGAGACGACCGCCCACAGCGTCTTCTTCGGGTCGATGTTGGCGCGGCTCTGGTCCACGTAGGAGATCTTGACCGTGTCGCCCACCTTGATGGTGCCCGAGTCGGCCTCCTCCAGCCCCTGGATCATCTTGAACAGGGTGGTCTTGCCCGCGCCGTTCGGACCGATCACACCGACGATGCCGTTGCGCGGCAGCGAGAAGGACAGGTCGTCGATGAGTACCTTGTCACCGAACGCCTTGTGCAGGTTCTCGACCTCCACCACGACATTGCCCAGCCGCGGGCCCGGCGGGATCTGGATCTCCTCGAAGTCCAGCTTCCGCGTCTTCTCCGCCTCGGCCGCCATCTCCTCGTAGCGGGTCAGCCGGGCGCGGGACTTGGCCTGCCGCCCCTTGGCGTTGGAGCGGACCCACTCCAGCTCCTCCTTGAGGCGCTTCTGGCGCTTGGCGTCCTTCTGCCCCTCGACCTTGAGGCGGGCCTGCTTCTTCTCCAGGTAGGTGGAGTAGTTCCCCTCGTAGCCGATGGCCCGGCCGCGGTCCAGCTCCATGATCCAGCCGGCCACGTTGTCCAGGAAGTACCGGTCGTGGGTGATGGCCACCACGGTGCCCGGGTACTTCGCCAGGTGCTGCTCCAGCCACTGCACCGACTCGGCGTCCAGGTGGTTGGTCGGCTCGTCCAGCAGCAGCAGGTCGGGCTGCTCCAGCAGCAGCTTGCACAGCGCGACGCGGCGCTTCTCACCACCGGAGAGGTTGGTGACCGGCCAGTCGCCGGGCGGGCAGCCCAGCGCGTCCATGGCCTGCTCCAGCTGCGCGTCCAGATCCCAGGCGTTCGCGTGGTCGAGCTTCTCCTGGAGCTTGCCCATCTCCTCCATCAGCTCGTCGGTGTACTCGGTCGCCATCTGCTCGGCGATCTCGTTGAACCTGTCGAGCTGCTGCTTCGTTTCCGCGACACCGTCCTGGACGTTCTCCAGCACCGTCTTGGACTCGTCCAGCGGCGGCTCCTGCAGCAGGATGCCCACGCTGTAGCCCGGCGACAGCATGGCGTCACCGTTGGAGGGCTGCTCCAGACCCGCCATGATCTTGAGCACGGTGGACTTGCCCGCGCCGTTGGGGCCCACGACACCGATCTTCGCGCCGGGCAGGAAGCTCAAGGTGACGTCGTCGAGGATCACCTTGTCGCCGTGCGCCTTGCGCGCCTTGCGCATGGTGTAGATGTACTCAGCCAAGAGGAACCGTCCGGCAATCTGTAGGTAGTCGTACGCGGCCAGGCCGCGCGGGTCGTCATGCGGCAGCGCGCCGCGGGTTGAAGTGCGGCCGCACCACGTAAGGCATACGCACCCCATCTTGCCGCACCGGGGCCCCGCCCCGGAAACCGCATCTGGGCCGGGGGCCGGGAACAGCCACCGGGGCTCGGCGCCGGGAAGGGTCCGCTGGCCGCTCCCGGCGCTGCGCGGAGACGGCTCGGGAGTGCGCGGAGACGGTGCGAGGTGCGCCGAGACGGTGCGGAAGGGGTGACGGACGCGGCCCGGAGCAGCAGTCCGTCACATTCCGTCGAGCTCCCGTCACAGTGCTTCGGTCGTACTCCCGCCACTGGGCGGTGGGACAGGGCGGGCCGCTGCTGTCAGTGGCGGCGGCGCAGGATACGGAGGGTGGTCACCCCCACGGCGAGGAGACCGATCGCCAGGGCCGTGAACAGCCGGGTTCCGCCACCGCCCGTCTCGGCCAGGTCGCCCGTCCCCGCCGCTGCGGCTCCCCCGCCGACCGTCGCGGGCCGCTCCACCGTCGCGGCCGCCTTCTGCTGGGTGAGCCCGCCCCCGGCGGCGGAGGTCGTGCAGTCCAGGACACCGCTGAACGTCTTCGCGTACCCGTTGGGCCCGCGCACCGGAATCCGGTACGGCTGGTCCTCGGCCACCGGTACCGTCACCGTCCCGCGCTTGCCCTTCGCGATGTCCTCCCGCTGCTTGCCGACGCGCAGCGGGAAGGCGGTGTCACCGCTGTTGAGGACGGTGATGTCCACCCCGGACCCGTCGCAGTTCTCCGAAGCGGTGGTGGCGGGCAGCGGTCCGCGTGCGGCCCAGTTGACGGCGGCGGTCGCGGAGACGGTGGACTGGCTCGACCCGGCGACGATCTGGGCCTGCCCCCGGCCGCGCTCCCCCGCGCCGGTCAGCACCCGGCCCACCGGCACCTTCGTGGCCGTCTGCGCGGTCAGCGAGGCGCTCCCGGCCTCGACCCCCTCGGGCAGGGCGAAATAGAGCTTCGTCCCGTTGTGGGCGGTGCGGACCCGCTTGCCCTTCCCGTCGACGATCCGTACCCCCTGGGAGGCGGCGCGCGGCCCGGGAGCCACGCTCACCGCGGCGGCCTTGGTGCGGACCGTCACAGGCCCTGGGCGCTCGCCGCTCTTGCCGGAGACCTCGGCCTTGTCGAACGTGAGCGAGGGCCCCGGCTCGCGCATGGAACGGGCCTTCTTCACCAAGTAGGCGGCGAGTTTCTGGGCGGAGGGGTCGGCGGCGGTGATGAGGGGGCGCTTCGGGGGGCCCTCCCCCCTCCCCCCATCCCCCACAACCCCCCGTGCCCCGTTCTCGGCGAACCTCCAGATGGCGACCTGCGTCCCGGCAGCGGCCGTCTGCGGGGTGAGCCGCTTGGCACCCGCTGACTTCGCCAGCGCCTGGAGGTCGTTGCGCCGCGGATAGGAGTGCTCCACTATCCAGCGGATCTTCCCGGCGTTGCGGTTGCCCGACAGCGACGAGGACTTCCACTCCCCTTCGGCGTAACGCGACTGCTCCTGTATCGGGTTGAGCGCGTCGAGCCCGTAGGTCTGCAGCGTGCCGCCCCCGTCGACGGACATCTCGAACAGCCCGGCGCCGACCTTCTGCTTCTCGCCGCCCACGGTGACGACCGCCTGGTCGCTGGTCCGAAGACCGTTGAGCGTGGCCATCGCACCGCTGCGCTGCTCGGGTATGCCGCCGGCGAACGCTCCTTGGGCGGCGGGCGCGGCAGCAGACCGCGTCGCCGCATCGGCTGCGGCCGCCGGCCCGCCGCTCCCCGCCACGCCGGTCGCACACAGCCCGGTGGCCGCCGCGACAACGGTGAGACGGCGGACCGCCCGCACGCGTACAGAAGTCATGGTCTTCCCCTCTTGGCAGAACCTCCCCCCGGCCGCGTCGCCCACGTGCCGCTGGTCCACCGCAAAGCTCTGAACCCCCTGGTCAATACGGGTGGGATCGTAAGGAGGGGAACGGCGCGCAATCCCCATGATTCACGGTGGCCACACATTCCGACTCGCAATCGTTATCGCCGAATCCGGCGGACCGGGACGATCAAGACGCACCGTGCTGAGCTGGAACGCCTCCTTCCGCTCCCTCTTCCGCCTCCCTGTCGGGCACCTCGACCGGCGCCCCGGCCGCTGCCCCGCGCGGCGAGGTGGCCGGCTCGTCGCCCGCCGCCCCGAACGGGGGCAGCCCGGCCGTCTCGACCGGCGGCCAAGCCGGCGCCGGACCCCGGGTCAGCTCCGGGTTCATCCTGGAGACGCGTACGAAGGCGGAGGTTCCCCGCGCCAGGTCGTGCCCGACCGTCGAGGCCATCAGATCCGCCGTCAGATACCGCCTTCCCTCCCGCTCGTCCTCCACGATCCGCAACTGCCCCCTGACGACCACCGGTTCGCCGCGCGCCACGGAGGAGGCCACATTGGTGGCCAGCCCCCGCCAGGCCCACACGGTGTAGAAGCTGGTGGACGCGTCGGTCCAGCAATCCTTGTGCCTGTCGAACCGCCGGACGGTGCTGGCCAGCCGGAACCTGGCGACGGGCACCCCCGACTGCGATGTCCAGTGGTCGACCTTCGTCGCCACGTTTCCCGTCACCGTCACATACGTCTCGTTCATCCGGACCTCCCCCGGGCCGCAGCCGGTTGCTGCCTCGGGACACCGCGTCGGTGTCCCGTGCGGATTCCAGAGTGGGGGCGGAAGCGAGGGAGTGGGGGAAGAAATTCTCAGCTGTGGATTACTCGGAGGTTGTGCACAACTCGGTCACTCCTGTGGGTGATTCATTCCCGGGGTGCACCGGCGCGCCGCCCGCCTCCCCGGCGACCCGCACCGCGCCCGTCTCCGCGACGGCACCCGCCGGACCTGTGGCACCAGTTGCTCCTGTGACTTCCGTAGCTCCTGTGATGCATGCGCCCGCTGTGCCCGCACCCGCGCCCGCACCACCCGTCACTCCGGCTGCCGTGCCGGTCCCACTCGCCGTGCCGACCGTGCCCGCCGTGCCCACAGCACCAGCCGTGCTCGCGGTGCCCGCGCCCCCCGCGGCCATGTCGCCCGCGGCAGCCGCGACGGCCGCGGCCGCGGCATCCAGCGCGCCCACGGCCTCGGCGACTTCGGCGGCTCCCGCAACCCCCGCGGCCCCTGCCGCTCCTGCGGCTCCCGGGGCTCCCACAGCCCCTGCCGCTCCCACGGTTCCGCCGCCGTCCACCGGCTGCTCCGGCACGGCGGTTCCCACCGCACCGGCCGCGACCGCGTACTGCTCGCGCACCTGCCGGTACCGCAGCAGTTCGGCGGCCACCGGCTCCAGCACCCGGGTCCGGCCGCAGCACGCGGCCAGCTGGCGCAGCCTGCGCTCTTCCTCCAGCCCGTATGTCCGCGCAGGTCCACGCGCGGCCCTGCGGCACGCCCACGCGAGTACCGGACCCGCCAGAGTGGCCGTCACGAAGAACGCTCCGGGCAGCAGCACCGTCCGGTCGACTCCGCCTGCGAGGACCACGACCACCACCGCCCAGACGGCTCCCACCGCCTGGAGGGCGAACAGCAGCCACTGGCCGGCGAGAGCCGCGGTGTGCCAGGTCGGGCGCGGCACCCGGGCCAGCGCCCCGCCGACACGTCTGCTCGCGCCCGCGCCCCAGTGCGCGCCCGCCGCCGCACTCGACTCCGCATGCTCGCCCGTGCCCGGGCCCGCGCCCGTACCCGCATCATGGCCCGCGCCGACGCCGGTGCTGTACGGCGGCTGGTCCGGTACGTGCGCCGATGCCGCCACCGGGGCACCCGCCGCCCCGGCGGCCGCCTCCGACAGCGCACCTCCCGGCCCGGGGAGGGTGGCGCCGTCCGCCCGCTGCTCGTAACCGCCGCTCCAGCCGGCCGATACTTCGGCAGAGGGCTGCTGGCTGGGCACGGTCGGCACACCCGCCGTAGCTGTGGCTGCGGCTGCGGCTGCGGCTGCGGGCGTGGCGGCCCTCGACGGCGAGGCGGCATCCATCCCCAGGGCGACGTCCGTCATGGACGCCGTGACCGCCGCCGTGCTCGCCGCCTCGGGACCGGAGGCACACGCCTCCATGACCTCGTCCAACACCTCGGGCAGCCCGGCGGCGCCGCGCCGCGCCGACTCCCGTACGGTGCGCGCCCAGGGGCCGGGGAGCCCGCTCGCCGCCGCGTCCGCCAACTCCCGTACGGCTTGCGCCACCACCGGCCGGGCGGCCAGCGGCTGCTGCAGCGTTCCACGGCGGGCCGAGGACGGGGCGCCGACGGTCTCCACCCGCTCCCCCGCAGCCGTCTGCGACGGCTCGTCCCTCTCCTGGGACGGCTCGGCCGGTTCCCTCTCCTGGGTCGGCCTGGAGGCGTACCAGCGCAGTGCACGCACCCAGGGGATGCCGGAAGAGTGCTCGGCCTGGCGCAGCCACGCCCGTTCGGCTGCCTGCCCGGCGGCGGCCGCGCCCACGGCGACGGCGAGGCGGTCCTCGAAGTCCTCCCGTGCGTGCTCCGTCAGCCCGATGGGTCCCTCCTCGATACCGGGCCCCGGCTCGACGTAGACGGGGTGCAGCCGCTCCATGGCACGGTCCAGGTCGGCGGTCAGCCGCAGGACGGCAGCGCGCTGCTGCGCGACGAACTCGCCCAGTTCCTCCCGCAGTACGTCGATGCCCTCGTGGGTGAGGGAGGAGGCGGACAGGACGACCGCGCCCGGCTCACCGTGCTCGCCCAGCGCCATTCCGTCCTCGTCCAGCAGCCGCCGCAGGTCGTCCAGGACCGCGTCGACGGCGTGCCGGGTGAGCCGGTCCGTCTGGTTGAGGACGAAGAACGTGACCTCGGCGTGTCCGGCGAGTCTGCGCAGATAGCCCTCGTGCAGCAGCGCGTCGGCGTACTTCTCCGGGTCGACCACCCACACCACCGCATCGACCAGTTCCAGCATCCTGTCGACCTGTTCGCGGTGCCCAGGTGCGACGGAGTCGTGGTCGGGCAGGTCGACCAGGATGAGGCCGCTCAGTGTGCCGTCGTGCGTACGGTGACGTGCGTGCTGCGGAATGCCCAGCCTGTCCAGGAGTCCGTCCGGCCCGCCGTCGCTGTACCGTCCCGCCTCCCAGGTGCAGGCCACCGGTGCCGCGGTCGTGGGGCGGCGCATCCCGACCTCCGAGAGCCGCCCCCCTGTCAGAGCGTTGAACAGGGAAGACTTTCCGCTGCCTGTCGCACCCGCCAGAGCGACCGTCGTGTAGGAACGGGGCAGCCCTCTGCGGGCGGCCGCCTCGTCCAGTACCTTCCCCGCTTCCGCGAGCACCTCGGCATCGAGCCTGGTGCGGGACAGTCCGACGAGTTCGCTCAGCGCGGCGAGTCGCTGCCGCAGCACGTTCTCTCCCGCGTCACAGCGGGGGTCCCTGCGGATGTCCCTGCGCAGGTCGCGACAGATGTCCCGTTCGACGCTCCTGGGGTGAGCGGTTTCCGCAGTGGCTTCGGCAGTTCGCACGGCTCCCTGCGCCTCGCCTGACTGCGCGTCGCCTGACTGCGCGTCGCCTGCCTGCTCGTCGCCTGCCTGTGCCTCGCCTGCCTGTGCCTCGCCTCCTCGCGCCTCTGTTCGCTCGACCGGACCGACGTCCTGTGCAGCGGCCCGGTGTGCTTCCTGTGTGACGTCCTTTTCGACGCCCTGATGTGCGGCTTCTGGAACGGTGTCCTGCGAGGGGTTCGGCCAGGGGGTGCCGCTCCAGGGCGAGGTGGGGGCGAAACCGGGCCTGGGGTGGTCCGCTCCCCGCTCCGAGGGGTCCGTCTCCGGGGCTGGCCCCCGCGGATTCGGCGCCCGGAACTCCTCATCCGGGACGGCAGCATGCTCAGCGGGCTCCGGGTAGCTGTGGTGCTCAGCCGGCTCCGCGTAGCTGTGGCGCTCAGCCGGCTCCGCGTAGCTGTGGTGCTCAGCCGGCTCCGCGTAGCTGTGGCGCTCGGCGGGCCCCGCGTAGCTGTGCTGTTCGGGGGGTTCCGCGTAACCGTCGTGCTCCGTGCGCGCCGCGTAGCCGCCATGCTCTACGCGTTCCGTGTACGCCCCCTGGCCGGAGGGCTCCCTCTGCGTGCCGTGCTCGGGGGGCTGATCGGCGTGCTCCGCGTGCGTGCCGTGCTCCGCGTACGGTGCGCCGTGGTCGGCGTGCTCGACGCGTGCCCTGCGAGCGATGACCCCGTCGTCCCAGGCGGGTTCGGACGCGAACGCGTAAGCGGGTACGGCGGGTACGACAGGTACGGTCGGCGCCTCCTGCCACACCTCCCGCCGTTCATCCTGTCGTCCGTCCCGACGGGGGGTTCCAGGGTCGTCGGAGGGCTTCGGTTCCGCGTCCGCGGCGACGCCGACGCCACCGCCCTGTTCGCAGGTCGTCTGCGGCTCACCCTGTCCGACCGGTTGACCCACCGGTTGACCGACCGGTTGCCCCGGTACGCGTCCGTTCTCGTACGTATCGAGGTCGGCGGGTGCGGTCTCGGACTGCTGGCGCGGCAGGTCGGCGGTGGCGGGGTGACGGGCCGCAGCTGTGTCCGTCTCGTTCCGCTCGGGGGACTGCCGGGGCGGGGTGTCCTCGCCGTCCAGGCTGAGTTCGAGCTGGCCTTCAACGGGCTCGCTGTGCGGACCGACCCAGACGTCGGGCCAGTTGGCGCGCCAGCGCTCGAACCGCTCGGGCGGCTCGCCCGCCGCCGGGTTGGTGGCATCGGTGGACGTCACTGCGGTCACCTCTCCATGTGCGCGCTTTGCAGACCGCGCGCGCCGTCCTGGCCGAGCGGGGCGCGCGTCGGCGGGAATTCACGGGCGGTCACGTCCGTCCTGTTCAGCTCCTGCGGCTGGTGGAGATCGCGCAACTGGTGCGGCTCGTGCAGCCCGTGCGTTCTGGTGAGCTTGTTCAGTACGGAGAACGCGGCGATCAGTTCCATCTGTGGTTCGGGCCCGGCATTGAGGGCCCGCAAGGGGCCGAGGCGGATGTCGCGCTCGCCGTGCAGCACGCGCTGCACACAGTCCTCCAGTAGTTCCGCGCACTGTTCGCGCAACTCCTGGGCGCTCTCCTCGCCGAGCAGTTCCTCGAGCGCGTCGTCGGCGCCGGCTGCCCGCAGGCCGCCGAGGAGGGAGGCGGCCAGCAGCCCGGCGGCGCGTTCCACGTCCTCTTCCGAGCAGGTGGCGCGGGCGGCGGCCTGGGTCTCCTCCTCGGCCAGCTCCTCGACGCAGCGGCGCCATCTGCGCACCATCACACCGATCCGGCCCGTTGCCTCGTCGCGCTCGCTCTGGCCACCGGGAAGGAGCTGGGCGCAGCCCTCCACACCGGGTACGCCGCGGCCCAGTTCGGCGATCCGTTCGTCGGCCGCCGCGACCGCGCCGGACAGCAGGGCGGTCAGTCCGTCGGCGAAGGCGTCGAACAGTTCGTCGCCCGAGCTGTCGGTGGGGAAGCTGCGCCAGTGCTCGGCGGCGTCGCCCGCCAGCAGCTCCCCGGTGGCGATACGGGTACGCAGCCGTTTCCCGGCGGCCTCGTAGGCGGTCTCGATGTACCGGGTGAGCCGCTGTGCCGCCGCGTGCTGTGCGGCGCAGGAGCCCGCGAGTGCGGTGATCCGCGGGCGCAGCGAGGCCAGCGTTCCGTCGGCGGTACGGCTGGCGGCCGCATAGCGGGCGTCGGCGTCCCTGGCGCGCTCTTCCAGCCACTCGCGGAGTCCGCAGACGGCGGAGACGGGCAGCAGCCCGGAGCCGCCCGCGGACTCGGGCAGCTCGGGGATGGTGAAGCGGGGCACCTGTCCGAGGCCCTCGCGTTCCAGCAGCAGTCCGTACTGCGCGGTGACCTCGGCTGCCAGCTGGTGCGGCACCCGGTCGAGAACGGTGGCGAGGGTGACGTCGTACTCCCTGGCGGTGCGCAGCAGATGCCAGGGGATGGCGTCGCCGTAGCGCGCCGCGGTGGTGACGAGCACCCAGATGTCGGCCGCGCAGACCAGCTCGGCTGCCAGGTCGCGGTTGTGCGCGACGAGGGAGTCGATGTCGGGCGCGTCGAGCAGGGCGAGCCCCCTCGGGAGGCCGCTGTCGGTCTCCAGGCGCAGGACACGCCGGGGCTCGTCCCGGTCGGCGCTCTCCCAGTCGGCGTCGGGACCGGCGTCCCAGCCCGGCTCCCAGTCGGCGTCCCGGCGGGTGTTGTCCCGGCGGGTGTCCCGGCCGGTGTCCCGTCCGGCGCCCTGGACGGTGCCCTCGCCGGAGCCCCATTCGGTGCTCCAGTCGTTCTCCCAGCCGCCGGTCCGGTCGGCCGCCGTCCGGTCGCCGCGCCCGTCACCGAACCGGCCCCCGAACCGTCCACCGAACCGGTCGGCGCCGTCGGCCGTGCCGTCGCTGCTTCCGTGCGGGCCGGGAGCGCCGTGCCCTCCCCCGCCGCCGAGCGCTCCTCCGCCGCCGTAGGAGCCACCGACGCCGTGCGTGTCGTGAGCCCCTCCGTTCGAGCCGGGCATGCCCGGCGCCCCGAGCATGCCCGGCGTGCCGGTTGACGCGTCCTGCCGGGGCATCCAGACCCGTTCCAGCCGGGGAAGCACCCGCTGCCCGACGAACCAGCCCCGGTCGTCCGGGTGACAGACCAGCACCGGGGTGCGGGTAGTGGGCCGCAGCACTCCGGCCTCGCTGACCTTGCGCCCCACGAGCGAGTTCACCAGCGTCGACTTGCCCGCGCCCGTGCTGCCGCCGATCACCGCGAGCAGCGGCGCCTCGGGGGTGCGCACGCGCGGGACGAGGTAGTCGTCGAGCTGGGCCAGCAGCTCGTCCCGGGAGCGGCGGGCGCGCTCGGCGCCCGGCAACGGGAGGGGGAAGCGCGCGGCAGCGACGCGCTCCCGCAGTGCGGTGAGCGCATCGAGCAGTTCGAGCCGTACGTCCAAGATCGCCACATGGGCAGAATGCCCAATTTTGCGGCAGTTTTGAAGCCTATTCGCTGTTGCGGACGATGGAAATGGGCGCTTTCACCATCGAATGACCCCTTTCGCACCATTCACACCGCATGACCCACCTGCCACCCCGCCGCCCCCATAACGACTGCGCAACACCCGTCTCCCACGCCGCCAAAACCGCTGCGTGAATCGCACCCGCCTGCGATTATCGGGACCGCTTCACGGAACCTCCACATAGCGTCGCGGACGTGAAGCGCGCAGGACGAGCCGCACGGCCCCCTATCCTTGACCCCGCCGTGGTCACGGGGGGCGGCGAGCCCGCCCACCCGCGACGGAGGCCGGCCCCCGTAGCTCAGTGGATAGAGCAGGCGCCTTCTAAGCGCTTGGCCGCAGGTTCGAGTCCTGCCGGGGGCGCACATACCCTCTCCGCTGCGGGAACACGTGAGCGGGCCTTCGCTGTCCGGACGCACATCGCTCCGAGGGCAAGCGCCTTGACTGTGCACCATCGTGCATACATTCCCCGGTATCGGGGCTGAGTTCGGGCTGGCAGATACCTGGCTACCGCTCCTCGCCCAGCACCTGGGCAGCCGCACGTGGGTCCATGAGGTTGGACCAGGCCTGTTCGGCCGGGAGCAGGTCCCGCTCGGGCAGGGCGTACTCCGGATACCAGCCCTCAGCTTCGCAGCCGGGGACGTTGCGCAGGATCAGCACAGTCAGGTTCGGCGGTACGGAGCCGGTGATCCGGATGGCGAGGTAGGTCTCGTGGCCGTCGTCCGCACGCACCTGGAGGCCGATGGTGAAGGTGTCGAACTCGCTTGTGTGCTCACGGCCGTCGCGCAGTGTGGCGTGCGCCAGGTCCAGCAGAGCCGCCCGCAGGCGGCGCACGAAGCGGACACCGGCCTCGGCGCGGTACCGGACGTGATCCTCACGTGCGGGCAGGAGGTGAGCGGTATGCGTCACAGTCCTCAGCCCGTCGGAATGTTCCGCGTTGTAGCGAGCCCGGGCGGCGCGGCCGTCAGCCGCCAGGGCTGCATAGAAGTCATCGCCCGAGCCGTCCTCGCGCCGACCCGCCGCGAGCAGCCACGGCAGGTCGGCGTCCAGCCATACTGCGCCGCGCCACCGCTGCACCGACCTTGAACAGCACCTGATCGTCCACAGACCGAATGCGTTCGTGCTTGCCGTCCTCGTCCGCGAACTGCTCGGACGCCTTGGCAAGGATCGGGTGGTCGATATCGTCCAGTGGCGCCGTGACCGGCGGCACCGCGAGGCTCAGATCCTCGCGCAGACAGCGCAGTGTCGGGCGTGCCGGGCGCAGCGGGCCGGGTCCGCTCATTCCTCGATTCCCCCGGCCGCGTCGATCTCCTCCGCGGTCAGTCCGGTCAGCAGCATCACATCTGATTTCAGCGACCCGTCCAGCACCCTGAGCGCCTCCACCATCCCGGACCGCAGATCCTCACGGCGCTGCTCCAGATACACCCGGACCGCCTCGGCCACCAGGTCCTTCTTCGCCAGCCCCAGGAAATGAGCGCCCTGGCTGATCAATTTGTCCGTCGTCGGGTCCACCTTCAGCGGGGACTGGCGCACCGGCTTCGCCGCAGTCATCATCCACACCTCCGCTGCCATAATACCTAAATACCTCAGGTCTGTTCCGGCACCACCGCTGTGGATCGTCCTGACTCCGGCCGACGACCCTTCTGGGGTGCAGAGCACCACAGGCTCGCCGGGAAGCGCGTCGGCGAACCAGTGGAGTGCGCTTCGCACGCTTCGGCGTCGCACCCCACCGCACGACTCCGGCACGAACCGAGCTCGGCCTCCCCGCGCCCGGACGGACATTCCCCGGACGTACTGCGTCGCGCCGATCGGGCAGCCGGATGAAACCGATCAACGAGCTCGATCACGAAGAAGCCGGGGTGCCGCCAGGGCACCTCAGGCACCATGCACTCGAGCTCGTCACGCCGTGGAGTGCCACCGGCACAGGTACTCACGTCGGGCGAGGCAGGACGGGCGGTGTCCGGCCATGGATGCCCCGGAAATGACAGCAAGCGCTTTGACGGTTTTCGTTCGCGAGCGACCAGCGAAGACGCAGGTGAGCACACCGCTCAACCCCTGACGCCTTCCAAGCGCTTGGCCGCAGGTTCGAGTCCTGCCGGGGGCGCACGCCGAAGGGCTGGTCAACGCCCGGTGCCGGCGCTGCGGCGCGCTCGGCGATCCCGGTGATCTCACCGAGGAGCGGCGCGGCGACGGTGACGCGGATCTCGGCGCCGCGACCGCGGTGGTCGTAGCGGATCTGCAGGTGGAAGGCGTCGTAGAGCGCGCGCTGGACTTGGGCGGTAGATCCGCCATCCGCGTGTTCAGGTGCGGCAGCCACGCCATGCTCACGATCACACGGAGGAAGAGCCTGAACGGGGTGGCGTTCAGTCCGTGGCTCCGTCATGCCTCGCCATCAGCTCGCTGTTGACGATGACGACGTCGGGGCCGAACTTCTCCCGCATCTCGTGCTGCCACTTCAGCGACAGACTCGGCGGGCACACCATGGCCACGGACCGCGCCCGGTGTCGCAGCAGCAGTTCCTGGGGGCGGGGCCGACGGAATTCCCGGGCGGCGGGGTGGCGTCGGACGGCGGCTTGGGACCGCACGCGCTGCGTGCCCGGTTCCTGGTTCTTCCGCGCTCTCGACCTGGGTGTCCGGGGCCGCTGCCAGATCGGCTCCCAAGGCAGCGGCCCGAACACCTCGGCCTCCTCGGCCGACTCCCTCACCACCGCACCATGGCCGCGGCTGACCCGAGGCTCAGGTCAGCGGGGTGTTGGCCAGGACGCGGCGGAGGATGCCCCAGGAGAGATCGGAGTGGGTTTCGAAGAAGCCGTGCTTCCCCGTGATCTCGTGGACGTACTTGAAGCGATCACGGGAGTAGCTTTCGTCGTCTTCGCGCTCGACGGCCGTCTCGTCCGGGTTGAGGTAGACGTGGAAGCTGGCGCCGAATTCAGCGGTGGAATTCATGTAGCCAGGACCGGTGATGCCGTCGCCGCCGTCCAGTGGGCAGTACACCCGGTGCACGGCGTAGGTGTCCTTGGACAGCCAGGCGCACTGGCCGGGGGTGAGGGTGAGCAGGCCGAGTTTGGTGGCGTCCCACTCGAGGCGGTCGTAGACCATGACGTCGAGCTGGCCGGCGAGGCAGAAGACGATGCCGGTGGTGTGGCCGTGGGAGTGGATGGGCGAGTAGTGCTGGGCCGGCCAGATCTCCAGGACGACGGGGGAGCCGATGTCACCCTTGGGGTGATCGTCGGGGTGAAGGTGGCCGTGCTCGGCTGCCAGGTAGTCGTAGTCGCCCCGCCCGGTGCAGGCGACGCGAATGTAGGGCGGGTGGGAGTCGTCGTTCCCCTTCTTCTCCTGCAGGATCTGACGCAGCAGCCCCACCTTGCGACCGGGTTGTGCGGGGGCGAGATGCTTGCGCATCGCTTCGACTTCCCACGCGGACAGGCGCAGGTCCTCGGCCTTGCGCGCCAGGTCCATGACGGCCGGCGGGATCATCAGCTGGCGGGCGTACTCGTCGAAGGAGGTGGCTTGCCCGATCACCAGCGACGGTACGGCTTCGGCGCCCTTGAGACGCAGCTTGCGCTCCTCTTCCTTGGTGATGTGGAAGGGGTGTTTGACCTCGCCGGACTCCGGGGTGCCGCCGGACGGCTGGGTGTCGGTCATGCTCATGAGAACTCCCTGGGTGTTTTTGAGCGGGGGCATGGTGCATGGAGGCACCGTTTCGCGGTTGCGGCAGTGCGCGACTCCCATCGAACGAACTGCCCTCAGCGCACGTGACGGCGCCTTCCGGTCAACGGATGTGACCGCATTCCCTGAACCGGTGACACGGTTCGGCAGGCAGTCGGTGATCCGGATCGACCTGCCGCGTCTTCGGCTCTGACGGTCAGGTGGCGATGGGCAGGCGAGCACTGATGTGCCCGAGGCGCATGAGCTGCGTGGCCGCTGTGGTCGAAGAGGGCGACGGCGGTGACTCGGATCGATGTAGCCGCCTTGCAGGGACCAGGCCGGTTCTCAGGCCAAGGGATGACCTGCCGGACAAGGCCCCCCAATCTCCTCCGGACGCGAGACCGACGCGAACGGCTGGCCTGCTGAGCGTGCCCCTGTGACATGTCCCACCCCTTCCTGCGCCTGCCGTCGGATCCAACCCTGGTCGCAGTGACGGGCCCCATGGGCACCAAGAGACCTAAACTCATCCGATTGTGTGTTCAACGGAACGGGGCAGGGGCGCCGCTGCCCTCTACGGTGCCGACCGCCCCTCCTCCGGGAGGGGCTTGTCCCGGGGTGAGGCGGCGTGGGTGGGTGGTCAGCGGCGGAGGTCGTTGTAGACGGTGGCGCGGGAGACGCCCAGGAGGCCGGTGAGGGTCCGGACGGCGCCCTTGAGTTCGAGGAAGCCCTGGTCCTTCAGAGTGCGGACGAGGGTGGTCCGGTCGGCGGTGGCCAAGGCGCGGGGAGTGGCGCCGCGGGCTGCGGCGAAGGACTCGGTGACCGTGCGGAGTTCGTCCACCGTGCGGGCGTGCAGGGTCTCGTGGACAGGCGGTCGGTGCTCCTGGGTGCGCAGCAGTTCGGTGAGGCCGTGGTTGAGGGTGGACAGCAAGGAGACGTCCAGGTTGAGGCAGACGGCGGCGACATAGGTGCCCTCGCTGTTCTTGATGCCGATCGAAGTGCTTTTGGCGGGGCGGCCGTCGGGGAAGCGGTTGGGGTAGTTCTGGAGGACCTCCGGGTAGGCGGGGTCCGCGATACGGGCCAGGCCGAGTTCGGTCGCCGGATCGCCGGTCCGGCGGCCCGAGAGGTGGTTCTCCACGGTGCGCACCGCGTGGTCGGGGTGGCGCAGGTCGTGCAGTACCGCCTCGCACAGACCGGGGAACATCCGGCCGATCGCGGTGACGATCTTCTCCGCCTCCCGCAGCAGCACCTCGTCCTCGGATCCGCTCTGCGCGGCACTGCGCGGTGCACCGCGCCCGGCGTCCTCGGCGCCGCTCACCGCGCCTCCTCCAGGATGCGGGCCGTCGCGGTGGGGGCCTTGAGGGCCGAGCCGGTGAGGATCACGACCGTGGTTCCGCCCGGCGGCAGGTCGCCGCGGGCCGCGAAGACCTCGACGGCCGCCGCCGCAGTGGCGCTGGTGGGTTCCGCGTACAGGCCGGTGGCCGCGAGGCGGCGGACGGCGGAGGCGATGTCCTCCTCCGGGATCGCGGCCATGGTGCCGCCCGAGCGGCGTACGGCGGCCAGTACCTCGGGCAGCCGGACCGGCTCCTTGATGGCGGTGCCCTCGGCCGCCGTCGGCTGCCACCCGCCGGGCGGTGCGGGCACCGGCGCCTCGGCTCCGGCGTGGAACGCGGCGTGCAGCGGTGCGCAGTTGGCGGGCTGGGCGACCAGGAGGCGGGGCAGTGCCCCGATCCGGCCCGCGGCCAGCAGTTCGCCGAAGCCCAGGTCGCAGCCGAGTACGGTGCTGCCCGCTCCGGCCACCGTGACCACCGCGTCCGGGGCCCGGAACCCGAGGTCCTCCCAGATCTCGTACGCCAGGGTCTTGGTGCCCTCCAGGAAGTACGGGTGCCAGTTGTGGCTGGCGTAGACGGTGTGCTCCGCGCGGCGCAGCGCCTCGGCGGCTGTCGCGTCCCGGTCGCCGGGCACCGGCGTGACCCGGGCCCCGTAAGCGGTGGCCTGCAACGTCTTGGCCGGGGAGGTGTGTTCGGGCACCAGGATGGTGGCGTCGATACCGGCGGTGGCACAGTACGCGGCCACCGACGAGCCGCCGTTGCCCGAGCTGTCCTCCAGGGCAGCGCCGACGCCGTGGGCCGCCAGCGCCGAGATCATCACGCTGCTGCCCCGGTCCTTGAAGCTTCCGCTGGGGTTGAACCACTCCAGTTTGAAACCGACCTCCAGCCCGGCCCACCTCCGCCGCAGCAGGGGAGTGCACCCCTCCCCCAGGCTGATGGCGGGCGCCTCGGGTGGAAGGGGAAGTGCGGCGCGGTAGCGCCACAGCGAGCGGTCGGCCGTCTCGATGTCGGCGGGGGCCGGTACCTGCGCGGGCTGCGTCGGCGTGACGAGCAGCGGGCTTCCGTCGTCACCGCGCCAGCGCAGCGGGTCGAGCGGATAGCGGCGCGCCGAGCGCGGGTCGTACAGCTCTCGCCGCTCGGTGCGGGGTGAAGCGTCCACGGTGGTTCTCCTCGGCTCGCCACTTTACGGAGAGACCAAATTTAGACGCATCGTCTACTTCTCACCAGACACATCCTCCGCGCGCCACAGCTACCGGGTGCCGCGATCAGCCCACGTACTGACGGGCCGTCGAGCCTCGTTGGGCCCTCTCCAGGGTGGCCAGCCGCGCCTCGACGGGGGGCGGGACGGGGCGGCGGTGGGCCAGGACCCAGGGGAGGGCCGCGGCCGCTCTGGTGAAGGCGCGGACGCTGGCCGCGTCGCGGGGCACCGTACGGGCCAGGTGCCAGGTGCGGCGCAGCGCGGCCGGGAGCGGGCGGCGCAGCCAGGTGTACCAGAGGGTGTTGCGCAGCCCGTCGGTCCGCCTGGCCGTGGCGTCCCGTACCCGGGAGGGCGCGTGGTGGACGGTCAGTTCCTCGGCGAAGGCCAGCCACCAGCCCTGGACGGCCAGGTCGGTGGCGAGCAGTTCCTCCTCGCCGCCGAGCCACAGCCGCGGCTCGAAACCGCCCGCCGCGCGGAAAGCGGAGACCCGCAGACAGGTGGCGGCGGCCAGGAACGAACCAAGCGCTGGGCCGGGCAGCCAGTCGGGCCCGTCGACCGGGGAGTCGCGCAGTTCCGCCACCACCGGGTCCTCCGTGCCTTGCGGTTCGACGACGATCCGCGCGACCACGCCGGCCAGCCGCGGGTGCGCGTCCAGCCGGTCAGCGGCGGCCCGCAGCGAGCCGGGCTCCCACCAGGAGTCGTCGTCGCAGAAGGCCACATACGGGGTGGTGACCTGGCGTACGGCGAGATTGCGGCCCACCGCGCCCGTGTTGCGGCCCGGGCGCAGCAGCTTCACCTGCGGATGCGCGGCCCGTACGGCGTCCGCGGTGCCGTCGGTCGAGGCGTTGTCGACGACGATGACCGGGGGCTGCTCGGGCAGATCCGCGAGCAGGTCGAGGGTGCGCAGCAGTTCGTCCTTGCGGTCGCGGGTGATGACGACGACCGTGACCCGCGGGTCGGGGCCATGTCCGGCCCGGCTGCCGTCGGCCTGGTCGCGGGTGGCGGCCTCGGTGGGGTGCTCGTGCGCCTCCGTCATGCCGCTGTTCCCTCCGCTGTTCCCTCCGCCTGGGGGACGGCCTCCTCCATACCTGTCGCCTCCACCCGGCGGGCGGCCTCCTCCACCGCGCGCGGCAGCGGACGGCGGAGGCGGAGCGCAGCAGGGAGGCGGGGCAGCAGGCCACGCGCTGCGCTGCGGGCCTGCTCGTCCCGCAGCGCGGCCACGCACAGGGCCGCCGTCCGGGACAGCGCCACCGGCAGCGGCCGGCGCAGCCAGGCGATGAGCAGTTCGTTACGGCGGATCAGCGCCTGGCGGCCCGGCCTGGGCGCGTCGGCCGGTGTCCCGCCCGGGCCACTGGCCGGGGAGTACGCCGGGGTGTGCGCCGGGGAGTTCCCTGGCGACTGCGTGGGGGCGTGCGCCGGGGCGTGCCGGGCGACGACATCGGGGTGGTGGACGACCTCCCAGCCCGCTGCCGTCAGGTCGTAGGCCAGCAGGGTCTCCTCGGCGCCGAAGAACAGCAGCGGGTGGTAGCCGCCGACGTCCAGGTATGCCTGCCTGCGGGCCACTGCGGCGCAGGCGAGGAAGCCGAGGACCCTGCGGCTGCGCGGCGGGGCGCCCTCGCCCAGCGGGGAGGTCGCCAGTGCGGCGTTGAGGGGGTCGGGGCGGCCCTCGGGCCCGACGGTGATGCCCGCGGCCAGCAGGCCCGTACGGGGGTGGGCCGCGAGGAGGTCGGCCGCCTTGCGCAGCGCGCCCGGCTCCCACCAGGAGTCGTCGTCGCTGAAGGCGATGTAGGGGGTGTGCAGGGCGCGGACGCCTTCGTTGCGGGCCAGCGCGCCGCGGTTGACGGGCAGCCGCAGCAACTGCACCGCCGGAAAGCAGCGCGTCACCATGTCCGGCGTCCCGTCGGTGGAGGCGTTGTCGGCCACCAGGATGCGGGGCCGCTCCGGGAGGGCCAGCAGCTTGTCGAGGGTGCGGCCGAGGGTGTCCCGCCGGTCACGGGTGGCGATGACGACGCCGAGCCTGTCGTACAGGCCCGGCTCGGCATCGGACGCGCTGCGCGGTGCGCTGCTGCTGGTCGGAGCCGGGTCCATCGCGCCTCGTCTTCCACGCCTGTGCGCTCGTCTGCTGCCACGCCTGTGGGCCTGTGGGCCTGTGCGCTGGTCCGCGCCCGTACGCGCCCGTACGCGCCCGTATGCGCCGCCCCGCCGCGCCCCCGCCGCGCGGCTCACGGTCCGGCCCCCGAGCTCTCGGGCTCGGGTGTGCCGTATGAGGCCGAGTACCCCTTTGCCCGACTTGCCCACTCCATGGTGGAAGGCCCCCGTGTGGCCCGCAACACAGGCCCCGGCACGCAGCGAGGCCCGGGCTCCGCCGTGGCGGAGCCCGGGCCCGCACGCGGAGCCGACGCCGGCTCTCAGACGGTCGCGGGTTCGGGTTCGGGCGCGGCCACCGCCGCAGTCGGCACCGTACGCGGGGCGGGCACGACCTGCAGCTTCTGCAGGGAAGGGCCACCAGCAGGCTCGGTCCGCGCGGCCACGGCGCCGACCGGCTCCGGCTCCGCCTGCGCGGCCACAGCGCCCGCGGGCTCCGTCGCCGTGCCGTACGCCGCGCGGTTCGCCGTGCCGTACGCCGGCCGCAGCCGCGGCAGTCGGACCCGGCGCTGCTGCGCCAGTTGCGCGGCGGCGGTGACCACGACGATGGCCAGGCCGCCCACGATCAGTCCGCCCCGGGCGCCCGCGGTCTCCATCAGGAGGCCGAGCAGGGGCGGGCCGATCAGGCCCCAGCCGGTGCTGGCGCTGCGCCACACGCCGAGCACCCGGCCACGCAGATGACTCGGCGGCTCGGTCTGCAGCACGGTGGTGCCCGCGGTGTCGGAGACCGACTCCACGACGGCCATGGGCGCCACCAGCAGGATCAGGAAGACCAGCGACGGGGAGAGGCCCGCCACCGCCTGCAGCAGCGCGCCGGCGGCGGCCAGCAGCGCCACATGCCGCACGGAGGGCTTGCGCAGACAGCCGGCGATCACGGCGCCGACCATGCCGCCGACCGCCAGGACGGTGGAGACGGTGGAGAACGAGCCGGCTCCGGCCGCCAGCGGGCCGGTCACCAGGACGGCCAGGGTCAGCTGGTAGTTACGGCCGAAGATCGCGGAGATACCGGTGATGGAGGCAAGAGCCACCAGACGCGGGTTGCGGACGAAGTAGGCCAGGCCCTCGCGGCTGCCGCCCCGTCCGGGAGCGCGCTTGCTCCCGACGGAGGCGGAGCCGGAAGCTGAGGCAGCGGCCCGGGCGGGAGCGGGACGCTCCCGCGCCGTCTGCGGCTCGCGCTCCTCCTTGGGCACCAGCTTCAGGAACGGGATCACCCCGGCGACCGCGAGGAACGACAGCCCGTTGACGACATAGGCGGACGCCATGCCGAACCAGGCCACGGTGGCACCGGCCGCGGCCGTGCCCAGCAGCCTTCCGGCGCTGTGCACCACCGAGCCCAGGGCGATGGCCGACGGCACGTCCTTGCGCTTGACCAGGTCGTTGCCGAGCAGCGAGCAGGCGGGGTTGTCCACCGTGGCGATGGAGCCCGTGACGGCCGCGAGCACCATCAGCAGCGGCACGGTGAGCATGCCGAAGGCGACGAAGGCGGCGGTGCTGAAGGCGACCAGGCCGAGCAGCGCCTGGCTGACCGAGGCGGTCAACTTGCGCGGCCAGGAGTCGACGAGGCTGCCGCCGACCAGGCTGAGCAGCAGGCCGGGGGCCGCCTGCACGGCCAGCGAGAGACCGGTGGTGGCGGCGGATCCGGTGAGCTGGAGCACCAGCAGGTTCTGCACCGTCAGCTGCATCCAGGTGCCGACGTTGGAGACGAGGTTGGCCGCCGACCACCAGCGCATGCTGGGGTAGCGCAGGGAACGCCACGGGCTGCGCTCGGATCGGCCGGAGCGACCGGAGGACGCGGCGCCCGCCGTGCCCGCGGGCGCCGCGGATCGGGGTCGGAAACGCTCGGCCCAGCGGGCGGCAGTCGAGTGAAGAAAAGGCATGGGGGAATCCGCGCAGGAAGGCAGGGGGCGGGGGCAGGAGAGCGGAGATCGAGAAGGGGGGAACAGGCGGAAAGGCTCGGCGCCTGTGGCCCTCAGCCATATTCACAGACCGCTTACGCCGGCTCGTCGGCCGGTGCGGTCCGCACCCGCCGAACAGCTCGTTTCCACCCGGGCTGAGCTGGGGTGAAAAGGCCCGCGTTGCCTTGCTCACAGGACGGAGCCGAGCCCGGCGGCCGGTCACGGTGCGTCAATAATTGACCTCCCTGCACAGCGGTCAATGACATCAGGTGACGGCTTGTGTAATGACCGTGGGCGGTCGGGCCCGACCACGGTCAGCAGCGCTCGGCAGCTCCTCGGTTGCGGCTCCGACCGGCGCGCCGCACGCTGAGAGAGCGAACAGGCCGGTTGTCGAAACCGCCCGCTCATTCCGCGCCGGGAGTCCGGGCGCAGAAGGCGCAGGAGAAGAGACAGAACAACCGCTCCCCTCCCCCCGAGAAAGCCCCCCGTTTCCCCGGGATCGTCTGTGCCCGAAGAGCACGGTGACCGTGACCGTAGGAGGGTTCATGGATTCACCCACCGCTGCCATACCGCAGTTCCGGCATGCCGTTGTGACCGGCGGCGCGGGCTTCCTCGGCTCACATTTGTGCACTGCGCTGCTGGAAAGCGGATCTGAGGTCACCTGTGTGGACGACTTCTGCACCGGTCGCCGGGAAAATGTGGAGCATCTGGCAGGACAGCCGGGATTCAGGCTGCTGGAAGCCGATATCAACCACCCGTTCGAGGTGGACTCCCCCTCTTCCGTCCCGCCGGATCTCGTGCTGAATTTCGCCTCCCCGGCCTCTCCCGCCGACTATCTGCGCATGCCCCTGCACACGCTGGAGACGGGGAGTTCCGGCACCCGGAACGCCTTGGCGCTGGCCCGCAGGCACGGGGCGCGCTTCGTGCACGCCTCGACCTCGGAGGCGTACGGGGACCCCCAGGAGCACCCGCAGAGCGAGCGGTACTGGGGACATGTGAACCCGGTGGGGCCGCGCAGCGTGTACGACGAGGCCAAGCGGTTCGGGGAGGCGCTGACGGCGGCCGAGGCGCGCACCCATGGCAGCAACGTGGGCATCGTCCGTCTCTTCAACACCTACGGCCCCCGGATGCGCGGCTACGACGGGAGGGCCGTCCCCACCTTCGTACGGCAGGCGCTGGCCGGTGAGGAGCTCACCGTGACCGGCGACGGGCGGCAGACCCGCTCCCTGGCCTACGTCGACGACACGGTGCGCGGCGTCCTGGCCATGGCCGGCTCCGAGCTGCTGGGGCCCGTCAACATCGGCAACCCGGACGAGATCACCATGCAGGAACTGGCGGAGCTGGTCATCGAGCTGACCGGCTCACCCTCCGGTCTGCGCTTCATCGAACGGCCCAGCGACGACCCGGCCGTGCGCTGCCCCGACATCACCCTGGCCCGCGGAAAGCTCCAGTGGGAGCCCCGCGTGACGGCCCGCGACGGACTGGAGAGGACGATCCGCTGGTTCCGCGCCCACCCGCGCACCGGCGGCTGACCCGCGGGCCCTCCCCCGCCCCCCGGCCCGCTCCGGCTCCCCCCGGCGAAAGGCAGACCATGCGCGTCCTCGGTATCAACGCCCTCTTCCACGACCCGGCAGCCGCGCTCGTCATCGACGGACACACGGTCGCAGCGGCGGAGGAGGAACGGTTCTCCCGCCGTAAGCACGGCAAGCGGCCGGTGCCGTTCGCCGCCTGGGAGCTCCCGTACAGGTCCGCGGCGTGGTGCCTGGCCGAGGCCGGGCTGCGGCCCCAGGACCTGGACGCGGTCGCCTACTCCTTCGACCCGGACCTGGCCAAGCCCGCCGTCGACATGGGCCTGGACGACCCGTGGGACCCGCTGCGGCTGACCTACGCACGCGAGGCGCCGTCCTTCCTGTGTGACGCGTTGCCGGGGCTGGAGCGGGAGAAGGTGCAGTTCGTCCCGCACCACATGGCACACGCGGCCTCCAGCGCGTTCGCCGCGCCGCAGGCGGAGCGGTCCTCGGTGCTGGTGGTGGACGGGCGCGGGGAGTCGACGTCCCATCTGGCGGCCCGGCGCCGCGGCACCGCCGTCGAGCCGCTGCACAGCCAGCAGTTGCCGCACTCGCTGGGCCTCGTCTACGAGGAGCTGACCGAGCATCTGGGGTTCCTGCGCTCCAGCGACGAGTACAAGGTGATGGCACTGGCCTCCTACGGGCGCCCGCGGATGGCCGCCGAGCTGGCCAGGTACGTGCACTCCACCGGGGACGGCGGCTTCGTCGCCAAGGACGTGCCCTGGGAGAGCTTCGCACCGGCGGCCCGGCCCGGCCGGGGCTGGTCGCAGGAGCACGCCGATCTGGCGGCCGGCGCCCAGCGGTGCCTGGAGGACACGCTGCTGGACATGGTCCGGTGGCTGCACGGCCAAACGCACGACGAGCTGCTCACCATGGCGGGCGGCGTGGCGCTCAACTGTGTGGCCAACTCCCGTCTCGCCACAGAGGGGCCCTTCTCCCGCGTATGGGTGCAGCCCGCTGCCGGGGACGCCGGTACGGCACTGGGCGGCGCGCTGGCGCTGGCCTCCCGGGGCGGGGACGCGACCGAGCCGATGCCCGGCGCCGACCTGGGGCGGCAGTGGGATGACGCCGAGTTGCGCGAGTGGCTCACCACGGCCGGGGTGCCCATCGAGCGGCCCGACGACGTGGCCGAGACGGTGGCGCAGGCACTCGCCGACGACGCGATCGTCGCCTGGTTCCAGGGGCGCTCGGAGTACGGGCCGCGCGCCCTGGGCCACCGCTCGCTGCTGGCCCACCCCGGACGGGCCGCCAACCTGGAGCGCCTCAACGATGTGAAGGGCCGTGAGCAGTTCCGTCCGGTGGCGCCGATGGTCCTCCAGGAGCGCGCACCGGAGATCTTCGAGGGACCGCTGCCGAGCCCCTACATGCTCTTCGTCCACGACGTGCGGGCCGCCTGGCTGGAGCGCATCCCCGCCGTGGTGCACACCGACGGCACGGCGCGCATCCAGACCGTCGACCGCGAACGCGAGCCGCTGGTCGCCCGGATGCTTGCGGCGTTCGAGCGGCGCACCGGGCTGCCGGTCGTCGTCAACACCAGCCTGAACACGGCGGGACGGCCGATGGTGGACGATCCGCGCGACGCGCTGGAGTGCTTCGGCTCCTCCCCGGTCGACCTGCTCGCCATCGGCCCGTACGTGGTACGGCGGGCCGGCTTCTTCCAGCAGCCGGAAGAGTTCGCCATCAAACGCCCCGGGAGGACACCGCGCCCCGAAGCGCTGGACGCCGTGCGAGGGGAGCCCACATGAGCGCCCGGCACCCCGGCTCCACGCCGCGGTTCGCCGTCGTCGTCCCCACCCTGGGCAGGCCCTCGCTGGCCGGGACGCTGCGGGCGCTGGCCGAGGCGGGGCGGCCGCGGCCGAGCCGGATCGTCCTGGTGGACGACCGTCCGGCCCGCGAGTGCGGCCCGCTCCCGGTGGAGGTGCCCGAGGAACTGGCCCCGCTCGTCGAGGTGGTGCCGGGCGCGGCCGCCGGGCCCGCCGCCGCGCGGAACGTGGGCTGGCGGACGGTCGAGGAGGAGTGGATCGCCTTCCTGGACGACGACGTGCTGCCGGGCGAACGGTGGACACAGCGGCTGGTCGCCGACCTGACGGCCGCCGGACAGGACACGGCGGGCAGCCAGGGCCGCATCACCGTGCCCCTGCCCGAGCACCGGGCGCCCACCGACTGGGAGCGCAACACGGCGGGGCTGGCCGAAGCGCGCTGGATCACCGCCGACATGGCCTACCGGCGGGCGGCGCTGGAGGCCGTCGGCGGATTCGACGAACGCTTCCGCCGCGCCTTCCGTGAGGACGCCGACCTGGCGCTGCGGCTCCTGGACGCCGGGTGGCGGCTGGTGGAGGGCGAGCGCCACACGGTGCACCCGGTACGCCCGGCCGACCGCTGGGTCTCGGTACGCGCCCAACGGGGCAACGCCGACGACGTGCTGATGAACCGTCTCCACGGCCCAGGGTGGTGGCTGCGAGCCGCAGCCGACCGCGGCCGGCTGCCGCGCCATGCGGCGGTCACAGCGGCCGCCGGCGCGGCACTCGCCGGGCTGGCCGCCGGACACCGTCGTACGGCGGCCGTCCTGGGCGGGCTGTGGCTGCTGGGAACCGGCGAGTTCCTCCGCGCCCGGCTGCGCCCGGGGCCGCGCACCCTGGACGAGAGCCTCACCATGCTGCTGACCAGCCCCCTGATCCCGCCCGCCGCCACCTTCCACTGGGCACGCGGCCGGCTGCGGCCCGTACCCGAGAGGGGCGCGCCGGATATCCGGAGCGCCCCGCGCACCCGCGGCGCACCCGGCTCCCACGGCGCGCGGACCGCGCAGCAGTCGTACAGCACCGGCAGCCGGGAGGTGCGGGCATGAACAGCCAGGCATCCGTGGAGTCGGCGCCCTCGCCGGGGGCGCGCAGCGCGCGCCCGGCCGCGGTGGTGCTGCGGTCGGCGACCGCGACCTGGTACCAGGACGGGCCCCATGAGCCACTGGTGCGGATTCCGCACACCAGCGCGACCCCTTGTGCCGCGGTGCCGGGCTGCGGGCGGCCCCGTGCGGTCCTCTTCGACCGGGACGGCACCCTCGTCGAGGACGTACCGCACAACACCGACCCGGGGCGCATCCGGCCGCGGCCCTCCGCACGGGAGGCGCTGGCGACGCTGCGCGCCGCCGGGGTGCCGGCGGGTGTGGTGAGCAACCAGCCCGACGTCGGGCGCGGTCTCCTCGCACTGGCACAGCTCGACGCCCTGCACGCGCGTATGGAGGCCCTGGTGGGGCCGATCGCGGTGACCGCCGTGTGCCCGCACCTGCCGCAGGACGGCTGCGGGTGCCGCAAGCCGCAGCCCGGCCTGGTGCTGGCCGCCTGCCGGGTGCTGGGGGTGCGCCCGCCGGAGACGGCCGTGGTCGGGGACATCGCCGCAGACCTGGGCGCCGCGCACCGGGCCGGGGCCACCGGCGTCCTGGTGCCCAACCCCGCCACCCGCGCGGCGGAGACCCGCGCGGCACCCCGCACCGCCGCGCACCTGGCGGCCGCCGTCCGCGCGTTGGTCGGTGCCCCCACCCGGCCGGGAGGCCGGACATGACCGACCCGAACCCGCACCCGCGCACCCCCGCGTGCACCGGCCCGCACGATCCGCGCGGCCCGCACACGCTCGTCGTACGGCTCGACAGCGTCGGTGACGTGCTGCTGGCCGGGCCCGCCGTCCGGATGGCGGTGGCCGGCTCACGGCGCGTGACACTACTGGCGGGGCCGCTGGGCGAGGGCGCGGCGCGGCTGCTGCCCGGGGTGGACGAGGTCCTCACCTTCGACGCGCCCTGGGTGGGCCGGGAGCCGGCCGCCGTGGACCGCGCCGAGACCGCCGCGCTCATCGAAGCCCTGGCGCGGCGCCGCTTCGACCGCGCACTGGTGCTCACCTCCTACCACCAGAGCCCGCTGCCGATGGCGCTGCTGCTGAAGCTGGCCGGGGTGGCGTGGGTGGGGGCGGACAGCGAGGACTACCCCGGTTCGCTGCTGGAGCTGCGGCACCGGCGGGCGGCCGGACGGCACGAGGCGGAGGCGGCCATGGAGCTGGCGGCCGCCGCCGGGTTCGCGCTGCCCGACGGCGACCAGGGGGGCCTGGCGATCCACCCGCCGCCCGACACCGGGCCGCTGACCGGCACCGACCCGTATGTGGTCGTCCACCCCGGGGCCTCGGCACCGGCGCGCGCCTGGAGCCGTGCGCGGGCGGCGCGCGCGGTGGCGGCGCTCGCCGGGGCCGGGCACCGGGTGGTGGTCACCGGCGGCGCCTCGGAGAAGGAGCTGACGGCCGCCGTCGCCGGGGAACACGCCCTCGATCTGGGCGGCCGCACCGGGCTGCACGAGCTGGCGGGTGTCCTTGCGGGCGCCCGCGCCGCCGTCGTCGGCAACACCGGGCCCTCCCATCTGGCAGCCGCCGTCGGCACCCCTGTGGTGTGCCTGTTCTCGCCCGTCGTACCCGCGGAGCGGTGGGCGCCGTTCGGGGTGCCGCATGTGCTGCTGGGCGATCAGAGCGCGCCGTGCGCCGGCACCCGCGACGTGCGCTGCCCGGTGCCGGGACACCCCTGTCTGGACGCGATCGAGGACACAGAGGTCCTCTCGGCGCTCGACCGGCTGCCGCCCGCCCCCTCGCGGACAGTGCGGGCGGCGGAGGCGGCGCGGCCCGGAGGGGCGGCGCGAGAAACGCACACGTCCCCCGAGGACCGGACGGCTCTGGAGGCCCGTGCATGAGGATTCTGCTGTGGCACGTGCACGGCTCGTGGACGACGGCGTTCGTGCAGGGGCCGCACACCTATCTGGTGCCGGTGCTGCCCGACCGCGGTCCCGACGGGCTGGGCCGGGCCCGGACTTTCGCCTGGCCGGACTCGGTGCGCGAGCTGAGCCCGCAGCAACTGGCCGACGCGGATGTGGACGTGGTCGTCCTCCAGCGCCCGCACGAGGAGGAGCTGGCGGCGCGCTGGCTGGGCGGCCGGCGGCCCGGCCGCGACATCCCGGCCGTCTACCTGGAGCACAACGCGCCGGACGGCGACGTGCCGAACACCCGCCATCCCTGCGCCGACCGCCGGGACCTCACGCTGGTGCACGTCACCCACTTCAACCGGCTGTTCTGGGACAACGGCTCCACCCGCACCACCGTCATCGAGCACGGCATCGTCGACCCCGGACACCGGTGGACCGGTGAGCTGCCGCGCGCCGCGGTCGTGGTCAACGACCCGGTACGGCGCGGCCGGTACGTCGGCACGGATCTGCTGCCCACGCTGAGCGAGGCGGTGCCGCTGGACGTCTTCGGGATGCGCACCGCGGGGCTCGCCGAGCACCTGGGGCTGCCCCGGGAGCGCTGCCGCGACCAGGACCTGCCGCAGGAGGGGCTGCACTCGGCGATGGCGCTGCGGCGCCTCTACCTGCACCCGGTGCGCTGGACGTCGCTGGGCCTGTCGCTGCTGGAGGCCATGCATCTGGGCATGCCGGTGGTCGCCCTTGCCACCACCGAGGCGGTCGAGGCCGTCCCGGAGGGCGCCGGAGTGCTCTCCACCCGCCCCGAGGTGCTGGCCGAGGCGGCACGCCGGTACCTCGACGAGCCGCAGGCCGCCGCCGAGGACGGGGAACGCGCCCGGCGCGCCGCACTGGGCCGCTACGGGCTCAAGCCGTTCCTGCACCGCTGGGAGCAGCTTCTCGAGGAGGTGACCCGCTGTTGACTTCCTCCCCCGCCTAAAGGTGGGGGATTCCAGCGGTCGCCCGCTGGGTTTCCTGCTTCACCGACGACCGCCCCGTCCGGGAGGACTCCCGTTGAGGTCTTACGCCATCTCCACAGGCAGATGCCGCCAGCCCGGCGGCCAGGATGTTGTGTGCCGCGTTCACGTCGCGGTCATGCACGGCGCCGCAGACGCACGTCCACTCGCGGACGTTCAGCGGCATCTTCGCCGCGACCGTTCCGCAGTTCCCGCACAGCTTGCTGGACGGGAACCAGCGGTCGATCACAACGAGTTCGCGCCCGTACCAGGCGCACTTGTACTCCAGCATCATGCGCAGGTCCGCCCAGGCCGCGTCCGAGATGGCGCGTGCGAGGCGGCCGTTGTTCAGCAGGTTGCGGACGGTGAGATCCTCGATCACGACCGTTTGGTTCTCACGGACGAGCCGAGTCGACAGCTTGTGCAGGAAGTCCCGGCGCCGGTCGGCGATCCGGGCGTGTACGCGGGCTGCCTTCACCCGGGCCTTGGCCCGGTTGTTGGAGCCCTTGGCTTTGCGGGACAGCTCCCGCTGCGCGCGGGCGAGGCGGGTGCGGTCACGGCGCTCGTGCCGGGGATTGGCGATCTTCTCTCCGGTGGACAGGGCCACGAGGGAGGTGATCCCGGCGTCCAGACCGACCGCCTTGCCCGTGGCGGGCGCGGGAGTGATGCTGTCCTCGCACAGCATCGAGACGAACCAGCGCCCGGCGCTGTCGCGGGACACGGTCACCGTCGTCGGCTCCGAGCCCTCCGGGAGAGGACGCGACCAGCGGATGTCCAGCGGCTCGGTCATCTTCGCGAGCGTCAGGTGCCCGTCGCGCCACTTGAAGGCGCTGCGGGTGTACTCGGCCGACGCGCGGGACTTCTTCCGGCTCTTGTACCTGGGGTACTTGGCCCGCTTGGCAAAGAAGTTCCCGAACGCCGTCTGAAGGTGACGGAGGGCCTGCTGGAGCGGGACGGAGGACACTTCCGAGAGGAAAGCCAGCTCCTCGGTCTTCTTCCACTCCGTCAGCGCCGCAGACGACTGCACGTAGGAGATGCGGCGTTGTTCCCCGTACCAAGCGCGGGTGCGCTCTTCGAGAGCCTTGTTGTACACGAGGCGGACGCAGCCGAACGTGCGCGACAGTTCAGCTGCCTGCTCGTCCGTGGGGTAGAAGCGGTACTTGAAAGCCCGCTTGACCTGCTGCGTCATGCCTCACACGCTATCAGGTCCCCTGTGAGTGGCGAGTGTCGGCCGGTGGCCGGTGGACGCCGAATCGCCCTGACGACGATTCGACCTTTCCTGTCCTGCTCTGCAGGAGCTTCGTTTTTCCCCCGCAAGTGGGAGGTACCCCCACCCCGGCCTGAAGGCGGGGGCATCCACGAAGGAGAGCTCCGATGACGGCCCAACAGCCGGCCCGTACAGCCCGGAAGAAGGAGCAGTTGCGCATCGCGCTCGTCTCCGAGCACGCCAGTCCGCTGGCTGCGCTGGGCGGCGCCGACGCGGGCGGCCAGAACGTACATGTGGCACGGCTGGCCGCGACGCTGGCCGAGCAGGGGCACCGGGTGACCGTCTACACCCGACGCGACTCCCCCGAGCTGCCCGAACGGCTGCCGCTGCGGCACGGTGTGGACGTCCACCATGTGCCGGCCGGCCCGGCGCGCCCGGTACCGAAGGACGAACTGCTGCCCTGCATGGGACTGTTCGGCACCTTCCTGTCGACCCAGTGGGCCGCTGAGCGGCCCGACCTGGTGCACTCGCACTTCTGGATGTCGGGCCTGGCCACCCTGCAGGCCGCGCAGGACCGGGCGCTGCCGTTCGTGCACACGTACCACGCGCTGGGCACCGTCAAGAAGCGGCACCAGGGCGCAGCGGACACCAGCCCCGGCGAGCGCATCCCCTGCGAGACGGCGATCGGCACGTCCTGCGACCGGATCATCGCCACCTGCCGGGACGAGGTCACCGAGCTGGCCGCGATGCGGGTGGCCGCCGACCACGTCTCCGTCGTCCCCTGCGGTGTCGACCCGGAGGTGTTCACCCCGACAGGTCCGCGGTGGCAACGCCCCGGGCACCGCCCGCTGCTGGCGCACATCGGCCGGCTGGTGCCCCGCAAGGGCGCCGCGCTGTCCATCGAGGCGCTCAGCCGGATACCCGAGGCCGAACTGGTCGTCGCGGGCGGCCCGGCAGGCGCCGAGCTGGAATGCGACCCGGAGGCGGCACGGCTGCGCAGGCTCGCCCACGAGCTCGGCGTCGCCGACCGGGTGCACCTGACCGGCGGGCTGAGCCGCGACGAGGTGCCGCGGCTGATGCGCGCGGCGGACGCCGTGCTGTGCCCCGCCGACTACGAGCCGTTCGGCATCGTCCCCCTGGAGGCGATGAGCTGCGGAACACCCGTGGTGGCCACCGCCGTCGGCGGCCAGTGCGACACCGTCTCCCACCGCTCCACCGGGTTGCTGGTGCCGCCCCGCGACCCGGAGGCGCTGGCGGACGCCGTACGGACGCTGCTGGCGATGCCCGCTCGCGGCCGGGCCTACGGCGCCGCCGGGCGGCGGCGGGTGCTCTCCCGCTACAGCTGGGCGCGCGTGGTGGCACAGACCGAGGACGTCTACCGCCGCGTACTGGAAGCGCGGGCGGCGCGGGCCGCCGCACAGCCGACCGCCGTGCCGGTGACACCGGCCGTCCACTGAGGAGTCCGAGATGCTCTCTGCCGACCCCGCACACGCCCACTGCCAGGCGCTCGAACAGGCCGTGGCCGCCTTCCGCGAACAGCACACCGCGCAGGTCACCGCCTGGGGTGAGCGGCTGGCCGAGGCGCTGCGCGCCGGGGGGCGGCTGCTGGCCGCCGGCAACGGCGGCAGTGCGGCCCAGGCCCAGCATCTGACGGCCGAACTGGTGGGCCGCTACCAGGGCGAGCGCAGACCGTACTCCGCCATCGCCCTGCACGCCGACACCTCCGCTGTGACAGCCATCGGCAACGACTACGGCTTCGCCGACCTGTATGCGCGTCAGGTCACCGCGCACGGCCGCCGGGGGGACGTGCTGATGCTGCTGTCCACCTCGGGGCGGAGCGAGAATCTGGTGAACGCCGCGCTGGCGGGCCGCCGGGCGGGCCTGGAGGTGTGGGCACTGACCGGGCCGGCACCCAATCCGCTGGCCGCAGCGGTGGACGCCGCGCTGTGCGTGGTCGCCGATTCGGCGGCGACCGTGCAGGAGGTGCATCTGGTGACCGTGCACTTGCTGTGCGAGGCGTTCGACGCGGCGCAGGGGCCCGCGGAGGGGCTGCTCTCAGCGGTGGAGGCCCCGTAAACGCACCCCCTCTTCGAAGCGACGGAACAAAGGACGCACCGATGCCTCGCAATCGCCCGCTCGTCGTCGTCGGTGACACGCTGTTGGACACCGATGTCGAGGGCCAGGCCAACCGGCTGGCTCCGGACGCGCCCGCGCCGGTGCTGGACGTGTCCGAGGAGCACAACAGGCCCGGCGGGGCCGGGCTCGCGGCGACGCTCGCGGGGGCCTTCCCCCGGGACGCCACAGAGCACCCGGAGATCGTCCTGGTGACCGCGCTGGGCCGGAGCAGGTCCGACCAGACCGTCCGCGACCTGCTCTCCTCCCGGGTACGGCTGCTGGAGCTGCCGCTGCGCGGCAGCGTGCCCGTCAAGACGCGGCTGTGCGCACGAGGGCGGCCGCTGCTGCGGGTGGACCGGGGCGGCGGCACCGTGGGGCCGGTCACCGACGAGGTGCGCGCCGCGCTCGCCGGGGCGCACACGGTGCTCGTCTCCGACTACGGGCGCGGTGTCGCGGCGCGGCTGCGCGCCGAACTCGCCGTGCTGGCGGGCCACACCCAGGTGGTGTGGGACCCGCACCCGCGCGGCGAACCGCCCGTGCCGGGGGTCCGCCTGGTGACCCCGAACGCGGCCGAGGCCATGGCGCTGTGCTCCGAGGAGCACCCGGAAACGGGCGGGGACAGCGACGGGCTGCACGGGCACGGCCGACGCGGTGCGGCGCTCGCCGCCGAGTGGCGCAGCGCCGCCGTCGCGGTGACGCTGGGCCGGCGCGGCGCGGTGCTGGCCCGGCCCGGGGACGAGGCGCCGCTGTACTTCCCGCCGTCCCAGGAGGCCGAGGGCGACCCCTGCGGCGCCGGTGACTGTTTCGCGGCGACCGCGGCGCGGGCACTGGCCGACGGGGCCCTGCCGGAGGAGGCCACCCATGAGGCGGTGCGCCAGTCGGGCGCCTTCGTGGCCGCCGGAGGGGTGCGCAACCCGGCGCTGTGGGGCGGGGTGCCCAGCTCCCCGCCGACGGTGCCGCAGGTGACCAGGACGGACGACGCGCGCGCCCTGGCGGCCTCCGTACGGGCACGCGGCGGCACGGTGGTGGCCACCGGCGGCTGTTTCGACCTGCTGCACGCCGGTCACGTCGGCATGCTGCAGAACGCGCGCCGCACCGGCGACTGCCTCATCGTGTGCCTGAACTCGGACACGTCCGTACGCCGCCTCAAGGGCGAGGGGCGCCCCATCACCCCGGAGGCCGACCGCGTCTCGGTGCTGGCCGGGCTCGACTGCGTGGACGCGATCGCCGTCTTCGACGAGAACACGCCTGAGCGCCTGCTGCGGGAGCTGCGCCCGCATGTGTGGGTCAAGGGCGGCGACTACGGGACCGAGCGGCTCCCGGAGGCCGCGACGCTGGAGGAGTGGGGCGGCCGTGTGCTGCTCCTGCCCTATCTGGACGGCCGCTCCACCACGGTGCTGGCCCGCCGCGCCGCCGGCCACCACGGCACGGCCGCGTCCGGTCTGGAGCAGTCGCCGTGAGCCCGCGCCCTGACGCCGCGCGGGAGCGGCCGCGGGCCCTGGTGCTGCGTGCCCTGGGCCTCGGCGACCTGCTGACGGCCGTACCGGCGCTGCGTGCGCTGCGGCGGGCGCTGCCGGGCCATGAACTGGTGCTGGCGGCGCCGGGGTGGCTGGCCGACGCGGTGCGGGAGCTCGACGCGGTCGATGTGCTGCTGCCCGCCTCAGCGGCGCACCGCGGGGTCCCGGACCGGTTGGAGTGGCCGTGGACCCCGCCCCGCCTCGCCGTCGACCTGCACGGCAACGGGCCGCAGAGCCGCGCGGTGCTGGCGCGGCTCACGCCCGGGCGGCTGCTGGCCTACGCGGACGGTTCGGCGCCTCGCTGGCGGGCCGACGAGCACGAACGGGCGCGCTGGTGCCGCCTGCTGACCTGGTACGGCATCCCCGCCGACGCGGAGGACCTGCTGCTGCCACGGCCCGCTGCGGCCTCTCCCGCGCCCGGGGCCGTGGTACTGCACCCGGGCGCCGACGCCGCCTCGCGGCGCTGGCCGCCCGAGCGCTTCGCCGCCGTCGCCCGGCAGTTGCGGGCGCGGGGGGAGGAAGTGGTGGTCACCTGCGGGCCCGGCGAACGGAAGCGGGCCCACCGCATCGCCGAGGCCGCCGGTCTGCCGCCCTCACAGGTGCTGGGCGGACCTTCGGGGCTGCCGTTCAGCACGCTGGCGGCGCTGGTGGCCGGGGCGCGCCTGGTGGTCGTCGGCGACACGGGGGTGGCCCATCTGGCCTCGGCCCTGGCCGCTCCCTCCGTCGTCCTGTTCGGCCCTGTCTCCCCCGCCGTGTGGGGGCCGCCTGCCCAGCCGCGGCACCGTCCCCTGTGGCGCCCGCTGCCCGGTGACGGGGTGCGCCCAGGAGACCCGCACGGCACGCGGCCCGATCCGCGGCTGCTCCGTCTCAGCCCCCAGGACGTCGTGGATGCCTGCGCAGCGCTGCTGGGTGAGGTCCCGCCGCCCGTGCGGGGAGCGGTCTCCCTGGTGCCGGCCGCGCCCCGGCAGGGGGCTCCGTGAGCGGTCGGCGGGCCCTGCTGACCGGGTGGTTCAGCTTTCTGGAGGGGGAGGCCACCGCGGGCGACGTGCTGGCGCTGCGGCGGGTCGAGCAGGTGGTGCGGGAGGCCGGACTGGCCTACGACATCGCCTGGAGTCCCGGGTTCCGGCCCGGCGAGCTGTCGCTGGAGACGGTGCGGCCGGCCGACTACGGCCTGCTGCTGTTCGTCTGCGGTCCGTGCAGCGGCCCGCAGACGGCGGCGCTGCACGAGCGCTTCGCGCACTGCAGGCGCATCGCCGTCGGCGTCTCCGTCGTCGATCCGCAGGAGGCGGCGGTACGGGGGTTCCACGAGGTGATCGCGCGGGACGGGCCCTCTCACGAGCCGTCACCCGACCTCTCGGCGGGCATCCGGCCGCGAGCGGACCGGCTGCCGCCCGTGGTGGCGACCGTCCTGACCTCGGGCCAGCACGAGTACGCGGGCCTGCGGCGGCACGAGGAGACGGTGCGCCGTGTCACCGCCTGGCTGGGCGCGCGGGACTGTGCGCGGCTGGAGGTGGAGACGCGGCTGGACACCGGCGACTGGCGGCTGTGCGGCACCCCGGAGCAGTTGGACGCCGTGCTGGCCAGGGTCGATCTGGTGGTCACCAACCGGCTGCACGGGCTGGTGCTGGCGCTGCGCTCCGGCGTGCCGGTCGTCGCCGTCGACCCGGTGGCCGGCGGCGCGAAGGTGAGCGCGCAGGCACGGGCGCTGGGCTGGCCTGCGGTGATCCCCGCGGAACGGCTCGACGAGGAGGCGCTGTCGCACTGGTGGGGGTGGGCGCGCGGGGAGGGCGTCGCCCGTGCGGCCGCGTACGCCGACGCGCCGCCGCCGGAACCGCTCGTCGAGGCGCTGCGCGCCCGGCTGGAGGGCGCAGAGCACACCGCCAGAGGCGACATTCGCCCCATTTGACACTTTTTGCAGGCGTGAGAGTCTGAGGGGAGGGAGCTGTGGTCGGGGCCTGTGGTCGGGACCGGTACCGGACCGCGCTCGCCACGCGCACAGGGCGACCGGGGGCTGAAGGGAGCCGCATCATGACCGCCGTACTGCACGGCACGAGGGTGGCTCTGCTCGCCACCGACGGCGTGGAGCGCGTCGAACTGGAGCAGCCACGCGGCGCGTTGCACGGTGCCGGGGCTCAGACGGAGCTGATCTCGCTGCACACCGGGGAGATCAACGCCCGCCAGATGGACATCGACCCCGCGGGAACCCTGACCGTCGACAGGACGGTCGCCGACGCGTCCGCCGACGACTACGACGCGCTGGTGCTGCCCGGCGGCGCGATGAACCCCGACCAACTGCGCACGGACCCGGACGCGGTCGGATTCGCACGGGAGTTCATGCGCGCGGACAAACCCGTCGCGGCCATCTGCCACGGCCCCGTGACCCTCGCGGAAGCGGAGGTCGTCCGTGGCCGCCGCCTCACCTCTTGGCCCAGCATCCGCACGGATCTGCGCAACGCGGGTGCCGAGGTGGTCGAGGAGGAGGTCGTCATCGACCGGAACCTGCTCACCAGCCGCGGCTTTCCCGACGACTTCGCGCCCTTCTGCGCCGCTCTCGTCGCGCATGTGGCGAGGGCCACCAACCGCGCCCCCCAGCCCGCCTGAGCTCTGGTCAGACAGCCCTGGTCAGGCAGGCGCCTGACCAGGACCTCCGGAGAGGAAGTCGACCGCTCTGGCGTGCCGGAGGCGGGTCCGCATCAGCGCGGGAAAGCGGGGCGCAGGGACGGTCAGCACCGGGCACCGTGCGTGGGTCAGGACGCGGCGCGTCGTACCGCCGGCGGCGAACAGGCCGCGGCGGGCCGCACGGGCTCCGATGACCAGGCGATCGTCCGGCCGGTCCGCGGTCGCGCACAGGGCGCGCCAGGGCCGGTCGCGGACCAGCCGCCGCTCCACCGCTGCGACCCCGGGCGGGTCACCGCCGAACGCCTCGTCGAAGGCGCGGTCGAGCCGGGCGCGGGCCTCCCGGCGCCAGTTCTCCGCCCAGATCCGGTCCGGCCGCAGCATGCGGCCCGCCTCCCCGTCCGGCGGCTGCCAGGCCAGTACCGCCAGCAGCGGGCGGCCGAGGCAGCGCGCCTCGCGGGCGGCCGCCTGCAGGGCGGCGAGGCTGGCGAGCGATCCGCTCACGCCGACGACCAGCCGCCCTTGCCGGTCCCCGTCTCCACCACTGCCGCCCGTTTCCGATCCTCCCCATCCTGTGGCGCCACCGCTGCCGTTCACCGCGCGCCCCTTTCTTTCCACTTCTTTCACCAACTGCTGCGACAACCGCTGACGGCAGGAGAATGACGCTGATTGGACCGGCGCGAAAGAGCCAATGAGAAGCAAGTGGCCCAAAGTGGCCTCGCCGTGCGGGCGGCCACGAGAGCCACCCGCACGGCGAGCCGGAAGGACAGGGAGAAGCCGGGAAAGCCGGGGAAAGCAGGGCAGGCAGGGAAGCCGGGGTCAGGCGGCCGACAGCTGCCGCGCTGACCGGTCGAGCAGCGAGTCGTCCTCGGGCCGGGCCCCCGGCAGACGGTGCCGGGCGGCGACGAGCGCCGAGTCGATGTCGCGGGTGCCGGTGGCCACGCAGAGCGTGTATTCGAGGTCGTTCATCCGCTGCCGCACCTGGGGCGACCCGTACTCGGCGTGCAGCACGGCGAGTGCGTCGTACTGTTCGACCAGGTTGCGGAGGACGACGGGGTGTGCGAGCAGCATGCTCGTGCTCCTTTCGGGAGTCCGGACGCGGGGCGGCGCGGGCCGCTCGGAGCAGCGCTGTGCCGCGCCGGTGGTGCCAGACGATGCCGGTGTGCGGGTTCAGGCAGCGGCGGGGTGGGCGCGCTCCGGGCGGCGACGGCCCCCTCCGGCGGTGCGCTGCCGCTCCGTGGCGCGGTGACGTTCGGCGCGCACGCCTCCGCGCTCGACGCGGCGGTCACGTTCGACGCGGCGGTCGCGCTCGACCTGTTGCCGGACACGTTCGCAGCTCTTGGAAAGCAGCCGGGAGACATGCATCTGGGAGATGCCCAGCTCCTGGCCGATGCGCGACTGGGTCATGTCGCGGAAGTACCGCAGGTAGAGCACGCGCCGCTGCCGCTCGGGCAGTTCGCGCAGGCACGGCTTGACCGCCTCGCGGGCCACCACCGTGTCGTACTCGGGCTCCGGCTCGCCGAAGGTGTCGGCCAACGAGAAGCCGTCGTCGGAGTTGGGCACTGCGGCGTCCAGGGACAGCGACCGGAAACTGTCCAGCGCCTCCAGCCCGGTGGCCACGTCCTCCTCGGACATACCGGAGTGCTCGGCGATCCGCTCCACCGACGGAAGGCCGTCGTCCAGACCGGTGTTCAGCTCCCTGATGGCGCTGCGCACCCGGTTGCGGAGCTCCTGCACCCGGCGCGGCACATGCACATCCCAGGTGCGGTCCCGGAAGTGGCGGCGGATCTCACCGGTGATGGTGGGGATCGCGAAGGGCACGAACGGGGTGCCCTGTGCCGGGTCGTAGCGGCCCACGGCCTTGACCAGGCCGAGCGCGGCGACCTGCTCCAGGTCTTCCAGGGTTTCGCCGCGGTTGCGGTACTTGGCGGCCAGCCGGTGGGCCATCGGCAGCCATGCCTCGACCAGGCGGCCGCACAGCTCCTCCCGCTCGGGACCCTCCGGCAGCGCGGCCAGCCGTTCGAAGTCTGCTGTGGTGTCGGGGGCGTCGTCGTGGCTGTGGCGGGCACGCTGGGGGCGGTAGCGGACTGCGCACATGTCTGGCTACTCCTCGCGTCTCGCTGATGCTGTCAGGCTCGCGGGAGAGGAACGGCTCAGGAGACACACCTCGGGGGCTTGAGCGCTCGTCTCCCGCGATGTGCCTGTTCTCCCAAGCACGTGAAGTCTCGGCTAACCGTCCCCGGCCGGGGTCAAACCTCCTTGATCGCAATTTCTGTCGATCGGTCTCCGCTCCTGAATGTCGCCCCGCCCGACGCGTCCGGGGCGAGGCGGCATGCCCGGCCTGGTCAGGCGCCGCCGCGGCGGGTGTCGCTGGTGTCCTGGCGGAGCTGCCCTGTGCGGCAGGCGAGCGTGTCGACGCGCTCGGCCAACTCCGGGTGGCTGCCGTCCAGATGCCGCTGGGTTCCGATCAGCGGAACGACGAGCCGGGCCGCGTCGTTGTCGGCCAGCGCGCCGGCGAGAAGAGCCCGGGGCTCGGCGGGCAGATCGGGCAGCGCGGTGATCTGACCGGCGAGCTGGCGCAGGTCGGAGGCGTTGCGCCGGGCCCAGGCCGCCACGGTGCGGTCGGCCGCGCGGCGGTCCCGGGTGGCCCGCACCCGCTGTTCGCCGGTCTCGCCCGGGGTGCCGGGCCGGCCGCGCAGATAGCGGCGCTCGGCCGCCTGCCGGCTGGCGACGCCGAGCGGTCCGGCCAGGTCGGCCCAACTGGCGCCTGCCGTACGGGCGGTCTCGATCAGCGTGGTCTCCCATCCGGCGAGCTGGTCGCGCACCTGGCGCAGTGCGAGGAGGGCGGCCAGCGCCTGGTCGCAGCTGGGTCCGGGTGCCGGGCCGTCGGGCTGCCTGGGACCGTCGGCCAGGGCCTGAGCGGTGCGGACCGCTTCCTGTATCCGGTTCAGCGCCGCAGCGGCGGCGAGAAAGGAGGCGGGTGCCGGGCCGGTCTCGGCGCTCGGCACGGGCTGGTCTTCGGATGTGGGCACGGGGATCCTCCCCTCGCAATGTCGTCCAAAGGGCGACAACCACGCTTGTCATCATTCCGACGACATGGTACAAGGAATGGCAGGTGCAGTGCATTGGCAGACGCAGATACTGCCCAGGCTCATCGGAGGTGTTTCGTAATGTTGATGCGCACCGACCCCTTCCGCGAGCTCGACCGCATCGCCCAGCAGTTCCTGGGGAGCGGCGGCACCTGGTCCCGGCCGTCCGCGATGCCGATGGACGCCTACCGGGACGGCGACGACTACGTGCTCGCCCTCGACCTGCCGGGCGTCTCCCCGGAGGCCATCGACATCGACGTCGAACGGAACATGCTCACCATCAAGGCCGAGCGCCGCCCGATCGCCGGGAACGACGACGGCCACATGGAGCTCGCCGAACGGCCGCTGGGCGTCTTCTCCCGCCAGGTGATGCTGGCCGACACGCTGGACACCGACAACATCAGGGCCGACTACGACGCGGGCGTGCTGACCGTCCGCATCCCCGTCACCGAACGCGCCAAGGCCCGCAAGATCACCGTCCGCGGCGGGGCCGACCGCAAGCAGCTCAGCGGCTGAGCCGGCCCGGCACGTGCGGAGGGCGCCCGGCGCCTGCGGAGGGCGGACCGGAGCGGCGGGGAGACGAGAGTGCGCGGCCCGCGCCGATGCCGCCCGGCCCTGCACATATCGGCATCGCATCCGCCCTCGCGCACCCGCCCTCTGGCGCACCGCCCTCCGCGCGAGCGACAGACCCCGGGACCTGCCCTCGGGACCGGCCGGTCCCGGGAGAGCGACCGTCCCCCGACCACAACCGGAGACTGAAACGTGTCACTGACGCATATGAAGCCCCAGGCCGGCGCCGACGCGGAAGGGATGACGTACGACCAGATGGTCGAACGGGTCAGGTACGACGGCGCCTACCCCACCCGCGAACGAGCCGAGGCCGTCATACACGCCGTTCTCGCCGCCCTCGGACGGCGCCTCTCCGGTGACGAACGCGTCGAACTCGCCGCCGTCCTCCCCACGGAGGCCGCCCGCACCTTCACCGCGCAGATTCCCGAGACCGAGCAGCTCACCGGCTGGGAGTTCGTGAAGGATCTCGCCTCCCGGACCGGCGGCACGGCGGCCACCACCCGCTGGGACACCGGTACCGTTCTCGCCCTGGTGGCCCGGCTGGCCGGGGAGGACCTGATCGGCCGCGTCCTCGACCAGCTGCCCGCCGGCTACGCGCTGCTGTTCGGGCGCGCCGAACTCTCCCAGCCCACCATGCCGCGGCCCGCCCGCGCCCCCCAGGCGGCGCAAGCCGCCTGAAGCCTCGGCCACCCACCGGGGCGAGCGCGCCGCATCGAGGGCGGGCGCCGCAGGCGCCCGCCCTCACCCCTGCTCACTTTCCGCATTCATGCCCCCTACGCACTGTTCACGCCCGCTGTCCGTGCACTTGACAAGTTTTGCATAATGCAAAAGTAAGAAGGGAGCAGTGATGACGGGCACAGGGGCAGGCAGCAGCAGGGTTACGCGTGCACGGATGCGTTCCGCGCCATGGGGACTGATGCTGCTCGCCCTGGTCACCGGCGCCGGAGCGGGCGTCGGATCGATCGTCTTCCGCTGGTGCATCCAGCAGTTCACCCGCCTCTTCTCCGGGCACCAGGACTACGCTGCCGACCCCGGCTCCGCCCACCCGCACCTGTCCTGGCTGGGTCCCTTCTTCGTGGTGCTGGCACCTGTGGTGGGCGGGCTGCTGTACGGGCCCCTGGTGCAGCGCTTCGCCAGGGAGGCGCGCGGGCACGGGGTGCCCGAGGTGATGCTCGCCGTGGCACAGCGCGGCGGGCGGATCAGCCCGAAGGTCGCCGTCGTCAAGACACTCGCCTCGGCGCTGACCATCGGCTCGGGCGGCTCGGTGGGCCGCGAGGGGCCGATCGTGCAGGTCGGCTCGGCCCTGGGCGCGACGCTGGGCCGCCTGGGGCGGGCGGGCGAGGGGCGGATGCGGCTGCTGGTGGCGTGCGGCGCAGCGGGCGGTATCGCGGCGACGTTCAACGCCCCGCTGGCGGGCGTGTTCTTCGCCATGGAGCTGATCCTGATGACGTTCAGCGCCGAGGCGTTCGGCGCCGCGGTGCTCTCCAGTGTCACCGCCAGCGTGATCGGGCGGGCCGCGTTCGGGGACGTCGCCTTCCTGGACCTGCCGCCCTTCCACGTCGACCACCTGGACCAGTACGGCTTCTTCGCCCTGCTCGGCGTCCTGGCCGGGGCCGTGGGCGTGGGCTTCTCGCGCGTCCTGTACCTGATCGAGGACGCCTGCGACTGGGCGTGGCGCGGCCCCGAGTGGCTGCGGCCGGCGGCGGGCGGGCTGATACTCGGCCTGCTGCTGCTCGCCCTGCCCGAGATGTACGGGGTGGGCTACCCGGTGCTGGAGAACGCCACCGAGGGCGAGTACGCGATCGGTTTCCTGCTGGTGCTGCTGGTCGGCAAGATTCTGGCGACCAGCGTGACCATAGGCATCGGCGGGTCCGGCGGCGTCTTCGCGCCCAGCCTGTTCATGGGCGCCATGCTGGGCGCCGCCTACGGCTCGGTGCTGCACCACCTGGTGCCCGGCACCGCCGGAGCTGCCGGTGCCTACGCGCTGGTCGGCATGGGCGCGGTCTTCGCCGGGGCCTCACGCGCCCCGATCACGGCCGTCGTCATCCTCTTCGAACTGACCGGCCAGTACTCGATCATCCTGCCCATGATGCTGGCGATCGCGCTGGCCACGGCGACCGGACGGCTGCTGTCCCGGGACACCGTCTACACGCTCAAGCTGCGGCGGCGCGGCATCGATCTGGAGGGCCCGGCGCGGGGCGCGCGGCTGGGCGGCCAGCCGGTCGGCGAGGTGATGGAGCCGCTGCCCGAACCGCTCTCCACCCGGACCACGCTGTCCGAGGCTGCCGATGTGCTGGGCCTCTCCGGCCAAGGGGCGCTCCCGGTGCTGGACCCCACCGGGCGGTACGCGGGCGTGGTCACCAGCCGGGACGTGGCCGAGGCGCTGGCCGAAGCGCCGGACGGCGCCCCCGCGACGGTGAGCGACCTGGCCCGGCGGACCCCTGCCCTCAAGCCCGACGAACCGCTGGCCACGGCGCTGCATCTGCTCTCCGACTCGGTGGAGGGCGGAATGCCGGTGCTGGACGCGGACGAGGGGGTGCCGGTCGGCTGGCTCAGCCACCGCAGCGCGCTGCGGGCCCTCCACGCCCCTCAGCAGCCCCTCGCCTCCCGGTCAGCGCTGGTCTGACGGCAGCGGCGGCGCAGCCAGGTCGGCCCAACCCAGCGGGTAGGGCACGTCGATGTCCGTGGGCGGCACCGGCGGCTCCCCGCCCGCCTCGTTGAACGCCGTCAGCGCCTCGATCAGGGCCGCCCGCCGGTCGGGGGAGAGCCGTTCCACCACGGCCGCCAGCTCCCGGCGGCGGCGCGAGGTGACGCTCGCGACGATGCGGCGGCCCTCGTCGGTGAGGGTCAGCAGGGTCTCGCGGCGGTTGTGCGGGTTGGTCTGACGGTCCACCAGGCCGGCCGCGATCAGCCGGTCCGCCATCCGCATCGCGGTCGAGGGCGCCACCCGCAGCAGCTCGGCAAGCGCGACCAGCTTGGTCGTACCGCGCGAGGAGAGCGCCACCAGCATCCGGAACTGCGGCAGCGTGACCCGGTCCTCCACCTCGGCCAGCGAGCTGGCCGAGACCGCCACCAGTACCCGGGACGCGGTCAGCACGGCCCGCGTGACCGCGTCCACATCGTCCTGACCCGCCACCGGGTCCTTGTGCTCGGCCATGTCCCCTTTTTACCGCTTCCTTCGTCTTCCCTGCGCGCCGCCCCGTGGCCGCACAGCCCGGTCCTCTCAGTCACGCCCCGGGCCGCGCCCGTGGCGGTAGCGCACCAGGAGCATCGCCGCGTCGTCGTCCTGGACCCCGCTCGTGTAGCGGTCCACGTCTTCGCGCAGCGTGTCCAGCGCGGTCTGCGCGTCGCCGGTGCGCAGCAGCGCGCTCTTGTCCTTGAGCGGGTAGAAGTCCCCTTCCCCGTTCCTGGCCTCCGTCACGCCGTCGGTGTAGAGGAGGAGTTGGTCGCCCGGCGCGAACGCGGCGCTGAAGAGGCCGGGCGGCTCGCCGCCGTGTGCGGCCAGCCCGAGCGGCAGCGCGTAGGCGTCCGGGGTGGGGAAGTCGACAATGCCGTCCCGGCGTACCAGCATCGGAGGGGGATGCCCGTGGTTGAGGAAGTGGACGGTCCGCTCCTTGGGCCGCACCTCGGCGAGGATGGCCGTCACGAACTTCTCGTCCTCCAGTTCGCGGGCCACGCTGCGCTCCAGCCGGGAGCCCAGGGCCACCAGGTCCGGCTCCTCGTAGGCGGCCTCCCGGAACGTGCCGAGGACCACGGACGCGGTCTCCACGGCGGCCAGCCCCTTGCCCTGCACATCGCCGACGATCAGCCGTATGCGGTCCGGCGCGGCCGCCACCTCGTACAGGTCGCCGCCGATGCGCGCCTCGGCGACGGCCGAGGTGTAGGAGACGGCCACCCGCAGCGGGCCCGCGCTGCGCGGAACCGGCCGCAGCAGCACCCGCTGGGCGACCTCCGCGATGGACCGGACACTGGCCAACTCCTCCTCGCGCCGCCCCCGCATGATCGCCGCCACCACACCGGCGACGGTGACCCCGGCAACGGACGCCAGCGCCGTGTAGCCGCGCCGCCCGTCGAGCAGGCCGTCGTAGAGCCCCAGCCCGGTGCACAGCAGCATCGCCAGCGCCCCGACCACGACGGTGCGCCGCCAGGTGCCGACCAGTCCGGCGAAGGCGGGGCCGAGCGAGACCAGCGGCAGGAACCCCACCTCGGGCCCCGCCAGCACGTCGACACCGGCCACCAGTGCCATCACCAGAACAGGCAGCAGGGCCAGCACGATGTAGGTCCGCTGCCTGCGTCCCTCCGCCATGGCGCTCCCTTGCGACGTCCCACGTGCGGAACCGCTCCCGCGGTCCTCCGCCTGGAACCTCACCCTAAGCAACGGCCTCAACCGGCCTCGGGCGCCCCGGCCGTCTCGTTATCCGATCGCAGCGGCACCGCCCCGGGCCGGTCCCCGCCTGCTCGATGCCGGGCTCCGGCAATATGCCGGCCGATACCTGGTCTGGGCTCAACCGGCGCCACAGCCTCGAGCGCCAACCCCCACCCGGCACCGACACCCGCCGGGTGGGGGCGTTCGACGTGCGACCGCGTTGCCGCTTGCGGCCGCAGGAGGGAGACGGTGCTCCGTCTCGCCTCGCGCAGGCGACGACGCCAGCCATTCCACCGAAGCTGTTGGCGGGTCTTTGGCCCCACACCGCGCCAAAGTGGTCAGGCGAGGCCCACGTGATCTCGCGCCCGGTTCCGTGGATGACGCTCAGCTGTCGGATGCGCTCGGCCGATCGCGCGGCACACCCGAGTGCTTGCTCACACCGGGGCTGATCAGCTCCGGCGGCGTGGGCCGACCTCTCGTACGATTCGGAGATCGGAGCCCGCTCACGTCACTTCTCCCAGCGTCTTCGAGCTCGATCACCCCGGTACGGCTGGGTCGCCGGGTCCATCGTCAGGGCCGGATCCGGCACCGGATCGCCGTATCCGCTTATGTCCTCTGCGAGCCGTCGACGCGCCTGCGCCTGGCGGGCTCTCGGCTCCCGGTCCGGCTTCTCCCTCTGCGAAGCGCTCCGGTTACGCCTCACCAGCGCTTTCTCTTCGGACGCGACGCTCAATCCGGCAAAAAGGCGTTGATTCGGCAGCGCCACCAATTCTCTCTCTATCCGCATGAGGCGATCTCTCAGAGCCTTGAGCTCTGTCGAAGCACGTACAGCCGCCTTTCGCGCCTGCTCGTAACGGCTGCCCGTAACCTGCGGGAGCCTCGCGCATCGCTCCACGGCAGCACTCGTTCTGCGGCGTGCCTGAGGAATGAGTTCCTGCTCCAGGCGTCGCTTCTCAGCCCTCAGTTGACGTGCACGTGATGCCTGCTGCGACTGTGCCACCGCCCCTTCGGCCTTGCTCACAGCCGACGCCGGTACGTGTTGCCGCTTCCCCCCAGTGCCCAAGTCGTCCCCCTCTGGCCAACTTCGGTGCACGGAGCGTAGATGACCGCGGACCCATACGTGAAGACACGGAAGGCAACTTTCACGTGGGTTTCTGTTCTCACCGAGTGCGGCTCGCGGCCCCCGGTCGTCGCGCCACGCCTGGCCCGTTGTCAGGCCGCCGGAACGTCGATCTCCGCCCAGACCGTTTTACCCGGGCCCAGCCGCTCAGCGATGCCCCAACGGGAAGCGAGCGCGTCCACCAGTACGAGACCGCGCCCGCCGTCGTCCATGCCACCCGGTGTACGCCGCACCGGCCGCACCGGGTGCGTGTCCGAGACCTCGATCCGCAGTTGGCCGCTTCTCACGTCACACGCCAGCAGCAATGCGAAATCCCGCCCCGGGACCCGCCCGTGCAATGCGGCATTCGCACTGAGTTCCGCCACGATCAGGGTCACCCTTTCGGAGAGCGGGTCGTCATAGGGCACGCCCCAGGCATCGAGTTGACACGCGGCCAGCCGCCGTGCGAGGCGCGCACCGCGCCGGGTCGCGGAGAACCGCTGTACGAATTGCGCAGTGCTGCCGGGGAGTGCATTCCGAGTCGTCGTTCGCATAAGGCCAGCGTCGCGGGGGCGCCGCCTCAGGAGCAGGAACTGCGATGGTACAGAACCAAATGTACTGGTGCGTGGCCTGTACTGGGCGCGTAACTTTCCCTGATCCTAGGCGGGTTGAGAGCGGGGAAGGGCATCCAGCACGGAAGGCATTCGACAATGACGTCGCCCGAGGGACAGGAACCAAACGCCGGAACGGCCCCCGGCGAACCCGAGCCCGGACCCGAAATCTCCGAAGGTCTCAAGATCTACGGCGCGGTTCTCAAAGCTCTGCGTCTCGAAGCGGACTTGACCCAGGAGGAGTTCGGCCCGCACGTCCGGTACTCCAGTCACTACATCGCCAAGATCGAACAGGGCAAGCGATTCCCCCCGGAAAAGCTCCCCCAGCGCGCGGAGGTGGTGCTGGGACCGCTCGCCGGAAAAGTTCTCCGCGCCGCCGCGAAGAGTCTCCGGCGCAAGCCCGGACTCGCTTCCTGGTTCCAGCAATGGGCAGGCATCGAAGAGGAGGCCATCACCCTTTGCGCCTACGAGTGCAGGGCGATCCCGGGCCTGCTGCAGCCCGAACCGTACATCCGGGCCGTACTGGAGCGGCAGTTGCCTCCTTATACGGAGGAGGAGATCGACCGCCTGGTCGCGGCTCGGCTCGCCCGGCAGCAGCTCTTCCGGGACCGTCCCCATACGGCCTTCAGCTTCATCGTCGAGCAGTCTCTTCTGGAGCGCGGGATCGGCGGGGACTCGGTGACCAAGCACCTCATCGACCACCTGCTGGAGGTCGGTCGGCTCACCAATGTGGAGATCCAGGTGATGCCGCTCCGGCAGGAGGACCACGCGGGGTCCAACGGTCAGCTGTACCTGGCGGAAACCGAGGAGCATCGGTGGTTCGGCTATACGGAAGGGCACCAGTCGAGCAACCTGATCGCGACCGCCGGTGATGTCAGCGTGCTCCTCCAGCGCTATGGCAAGCTCCGTTCTCAGGCCCTGGACTGCCGAGCTACGGTGAGCTTGCTGGAACAACTGCGAGGAGCGCTATGACGACTACGGACCTGAGCTGGTTCAAGAGCAGCTACAGCAGTGGAGACGGCGACAACTGCGTGGAAGTCGCCACACAGGCCCACGCGATCCACGTCCGCGACTCCAAGGACGCCAACCTCCGCCCCCTCACCATCTCCCCCAGCGCCTGGGCGGCCTTCACTGCCCACGCGGTGGAGGTCGAGCAGCCCTGACCCGACCCATACCCTGAAATCGTCACCCCCTGAGCAGGTGACGTTTCAGGGGTACGGGCGGGGAGCCGGCCCGCCCGCGTCCGCCATCCGCTACGTTGTTGGCACAACCGCGCTCAGCGGCCCTCGGGGGCACCCGTGGCGCGGGTGATGGCCGTCTCCACGGCGGCGACCCGCTCAGCGAGGAGGCCGAGGGCGGCGACGGCGCGGGCCATGGGGTCCGTTTCCGTGTCGCCGAGTGCCTGGGTGCGGACGTAGGCGCGCTTGATGTCCGCCCAGCGGGCGGCTCCCTCGGGCGTGAGCGCCCCGCGCAGTTCGGCGAGCTTGAGTAGGTTGGCCTCGGCGCCCCCCGAAAGGGTCCGCGCCTCCGCGGTGTAGTGGTCCACCACGAGGGCCGCGACCTCGGCGTCATCCATGACACCCCGCACCCGCTGCACGATCTTGTTCATGGTCCGGTAGGACCCCTGCAGCCGGAACGGCGGCTCCGTGCGGCTCGCATCGGTCTGCCCCGCGGAGGCGATGTACGCGCGATTGACGGCGAGCACCGTCTCACGCACCGTCAGCACATGGCGCAGGACGGCGAGCACCCGCTCCAGTTCGGCGGGCGCGCAGGGCTGGGACAGTTGGTCGGGCCGCGCCGCGCTGTCGCCCCGCGCGAGGGCGATCAGCAGCTCCAGATCCGTACGGGGCCGGCCCGCCAGCGGGGCCAGCTCGGGGTGGGAGGTCAGCGCGTTCTCGACGAAGCTGAGTGCGAACGCCTCCTGCTTGCCCGTCAGCACCTCGCCCAGGTTCCATACGTCGGCGCGGTTGGCGAGCATGTCGGGGACGCGGAAGCGGCTGCCGGACTCGGTGTAGGGATTGCCCGCCATGCAGACGGCGAACCGCTTGCCCCGCAGGTCGTAGGTGTGCGGTTCGCCGTCCCACACGCCCTCGATGCGGCGGGTGCCGTCGCACAGCGGGATGAACTTCTCCAGGAACTGGGCCGAGGTGTGCTGGATGTCGTCCACGTACAGCAGCGTGTTGTTGCCGGCCTTCAGCGCGAAGTTGACCTTCTCCACTTCCTGCCGCGCTGCGGCGTCGGGCGCCTGCGCGGGGTCGAGTGAGGTGACGGCGTGGCCGAGCGCCGGGCCGTTCACCTTGACCAGCAGCAGACCGAGCCGTTCGGCCACATACTCCAGCAGCGTCGTCTTCCCGTAGCCCGGCGGAGAGAGCAGGAGCAGCAGGCCGCCGAGGGCGCCCGTGCCCGCTTCGGTACCCAGTTGCTTGGCCAGGTTCTCGCCGATCAGCGGGGACCAGACCTCGTCGATCAGCCGACTGCGGACGAACCCGGGCAGGGCACGCGGCCGGTAGTCGGCCGGCCGCAGCCGCTCCCGCTCCTCGGTGACCAACTGCAGGCGGCGGCGCTGGTGTTCCCGGAAGGCGGGTACGGCGTGCGTGCGGAACTCGATGGTGCGGGCGAGGAACTCATCCAGCCGCACGGTGAGTTCGCCGTCCTGGATACGGGGGTGGGTACCGAGCAGCCCGGTCACGGTGGCGGACGGCGGCGCGTCGGCGTCGTAGCGCTCCAGCCGTGGGCACAGCTGCGCGGCGACGGCCTCGGCCAGCTCTCCGGGTGCGGGCTCGGTGCCGCTGGAGCGGGCGTAGGAGCCCAGCCACGCGGTGGCGAGCTGGTGCCGCTCGGCAGGGGTGTCGAGCGCCGCCAGATCGGCGGTGTACGCCTCGTAGGCGTCGGTGCCGACCGTGTGCCGGAACTTCTCCAGCACCGTGCGGGCCTCAGCGCCGAGGACGAAGCCGCCGGGCTCGCAGGTCAGCTCCTCCAGCAGGTAGGCGGCCGCCTGCGCGGGCCGCGTACCGGGACTCTCACCCAGCGGCACCGCCCGGATGAACGCCTCGATGGCGGCGCCCAGTTCGTCCGCCAGCCGTGCGGCGCCCCGCACCGGGCCGAAGGTCTCGCCCGCGCGGGCCAGCGAGACGGCGCGCCGGCTCCAGGCGGCGCGCTGCGCGGGCTCGGTCCCGTGCGCCCAGAACAGCTGCGCGACGGCACGCGACGCGGGCTCGTGGCGCAGCGTTCCCGCGCCCTCGCCGAGCCGCAGCAGCGTCCTCAGGATGAGGGTGGCGTCGTGGTCGTGGACGCCGCGCTCGTAGCCCTCGTCGTAGGCGTCGCGCGCGGCCTGCCGTACGAGTACGGCCAGGTCCGCGGTCTCCTCGAGGGCCTGCGGGCCGTGCTCGTCCAGCAGCCGGGCCGCCAGGTGTTCGGCGCGGTAGACCTCCGGCGACTCGGACACCAGCGGCCGCTCCCCCAGGGCATGCTCTGCCAGCAGCCCGGGGTCGGTGACGGGCACCCGGTAGTCGGTGCCGGTGAGGGCGAGCGCCAACCCCTCGCCGCCCTCGCCGTCGGGGACGAGGGTGAGGTCGAGCGGCTGGGTGTTGACCGCGAAGCGGTGGCGCCCCAGACGCAGCACGCTGCCGCCGTCCAGATAGAGCTCACTGCGGTCCCGCAGGGCGCGCGCCGCCTCCTGGCGGGCGGTCACCAGCCGGTCCTCCAGCTCCTGGGCCCGCGCGGGCTCGCCCAGCTCCCGCAGCGTGGCGGCGGTGCGCCGAACGGTGCCGGTCATCGGGTCGGAGGTGAAGAAGGCGGCCAGCGCGTCGCTGTCGGCCAGTTCACCTGCGCGCCGGGCGAGGGTGGCAAGGGTGCGCTCGGCGGAGGTGACGAGCTGCTGCGTACGGCGTGCCCGGGCTTCGGCCAGGGCCTGCTTGCGCGCGGCGAACGCGTCGTTGATCTCGGTGCGTTCGGTGTCGAGATCGGTGAGGAAGTCCGGCGACTCTGCGAACCGCCGCTCGAGGTCCTCCACCTTCGCCAGCAGTCGCGCGTGCTGGGTGTCGCACTGCTCCGGGGTGTCGGCGGCGGTCAGCGCCGCGGTGAGGGTCTGACCGAGCAGGGCGAACTCGGCGGCGAACTCCGCCTTGGACTCGCCGGCCAGCAGCGTACGGCGGCGCGCCTGAAGCGTGGCGCGGGCCCGGTTGAGGCCGCCGGCCACCTCGGAGACCCGTTCCAGTACGGCGGTGCGGACGGTGGCGTCCCCGGCCTCCAGCCCGCCGATCACCTCGGAGACGGTACGCAATCCGTCGTCCAGCTCACCGAGCCGGTCGGCCACCGGCTCGGCCTCGGCAGCCGTCTGAAGGTCTTGTGCCTGCCCGATCAACTCCTCGATGTCGCGGTGGTAGCCGGCGAAGGCGTCCTCACCGCGGAGCTGTTCGACGGCGCGCAGCGCGAAGCTGTCCAGTTCCCGCTCGGCTTCGGCCGCCAGTTCGGCCGCGCGTGCGGTGTCGGCGTACCGCAGCTCCGCGCAGCCCAGCAGCTTGCCCTGGGCTGTGCGCAGTTCGGTCAGCCCCTCGATCCACTCGGCGGCCGAGCGCGGCGTCTCGCCGCGCAGCCGCCGCAGCGCGGAGGCCAGCCGTGCCGCCGCGGCCTCCAGCGCTTCGGCCGCCTGCCGGGCCAGCTCCCGTACGGTCTCGTACTCGGCGAGCACCTGCCGTGCGGTGCCACGGACCTGTGCCAACGGGGTGCGCAGGTCGCCGGTCTCCTGGTCGCCGAGCCAGGGGTGGCTGTCAGCGGTGCGTTCGCAGGCGGTGACCAGAGCGCGGTAGCTCTCGGCGGTCGGCTCGGTGTCGGCGGGGGCCGCACCGCGGGCGACGGCCAGGCAGGCGGAGATTCCGCTGACCAGCTCCCGGTTCCCGATCCGGGCCAGCGGCCCGGCCGCGGCCTGCCGGTCCGCCTCGGCCGTGTCGGACAGGTAGGGGGAGATCCAGGTCTGCAACGTGTGCACCCGTGCGGGCTCGGCACGCAGGTCGCCGTCCGCGCGCAGCACGGCCAGCGTCCCGTCGCCGAAGCGTGCGTGCCCTTTGCACACCAGCGGCGCGGTGACCTGCTGGCGCAGCGTGTTGTACGACAGCAGCAGATCGCGGCCGCCCTCCTGGGGCGCGTGGAAGGCGTAGAGCACGTCCTCCCCGTTCGGGGCGTGGACGGCGGACTCGAAGCGGAAACCTGTGGTGTCGACGGCGTCGAAGGTCTTCCACTGCCCAGAGGTCAGGTAGTAGCCGCCGGGGAAGACCAGCCCGCTGTCACCGGGCAGCCGACGGCAGGCCGCACCGATCCCGTCCACCCTGACGACCTGCCTCGTCAGGGTGTTGACGACCAGATAGCGCCACTGCTCCTCCTTGTAGGGCCTGACCCGCAGCAGCGTGAGCGGCCCGACCCGGGCGTGCGCGATCTCGGCGTCGGCCAGCGACTGGAGGGGGTCGGTGACAGGCTCACGGTGCAGCCCGTCACCGCTCTCGGTGTCGTTCTCGTCCTTGACCGTGAGGAAGCCGCCGACGGTCGAGACGTAGCAGCCGTCCCCGACGTCGACATGCGGATGGCGTCCGGGAACGTGTTCCTCGCGGGTGGCCTCGGTCCACTCCAGGTCCTGCGCCGGCGGAAAGGCGTGGTCACGCTCGCCGCGCGCGTCCAGGAACCGGGCGCTGCCGCCGTCCTGGGCGAGGGCCCAGCGCAGTACGCGGATATCGGTGGGGCTCTCGCCGGTCTGGAAGACGGCCAGCAGCTTGCCCTCGACCGGGCGCAGCCGCAGGAGTCTGGCGTGCCGGTAGTAGCGGTGCAGCGCGGCGAACTCGCGCTGGAAGTCCGGGTCGTCCAGCAGCCCGGGCACCGCGTCGGCCGGGAGCGGGTTGAGCTCCCGGTCGTGCAGGGACAGCACATCGGCGATCCCTGCTTGGTCGTCCGCGTGGTAGCCGAACAGCAGCCGCTCCCCCACGGCCACGATGTCGCGGGGCAGGCTGGGCCGCGCCGTGTGCAGCCGCGCCGTGTCCTCCAGCTCCAGCCGCCGGGCGCCGAACTGTTCGGTACGCAGGGTGTTGAGCTCTTCCGCCCGCCGGGCGAGCGTTTCGGCCTGCGCTGCAAGCCGGTCCCGCAGCACCTCGTACGTACCGGTCTCCATTGCTGACTCCTTCTCGCTTTCGTTCGGCACCAAAGGGCTGCGCTCGCCCACCCTGCGCCCTGGGGGCACCACCTCCTCAGAAGTCACCCCTGCGGCGAACCGTTCTTCATCAGCTTCGCCATCAGCGCCGAGGCGCTCAGGTTCTGGACGTCACCCGTGGTGAAAGACCCCAGCACCTCCTTCAGGTCACCCGTGAAATCCCCGCTGCCGTCCAGCCACGGCCCGGCGAGGGCCTGCACCGTCTGCGAGTTCTCAGCGAACGCGTCCACGCTCTTGCCGAGCGAGACGGCGGAGACGAGCCGGTCGAAGAAGACGGACTCGCCGCCGACGATGTTGATGTCGGCGCTCTCCAGCCCCTTGGAGACCACGGCGGCCTGGGCCTCGGCGAGCTGCCGCTGGACGTCCAGCCCGGCCAGCCGTACGTCCTTGTCGGCCTCCAGCCGCAGCCGGTACTCCTCGTGCTCCCTGGACGCCTCGTCCAGCGCCGCCATGGCCTCGGCCTTCTCCTTGAGCCCCTCGGCCTCCGCCAGCGCCTTGGTGCGTGCGCCCTCCGCCTCGGCGCGCAGGCGTGCGGCGACGGCCTCGGCCTCGGCGCGCCCGGCCTTCTCCAGGACCTCGGCCTCCTTGTCGCGCACCTGGACCTCGGCGAGCCCGGCGGCGGCGTTCTCGGCCTGGATGCCCTCGGCGAGCCGTGCTTTGGCCTTGGCGTCCAGGTCGGCCGCCTTCAGCCGGGCCTCGGAGAGGGTGACTTCCTCGGCGGCCTTGTGCGTGGCGGCCTGTTCGGCGGCCTCGGCGGCCTTGATGTCCTTGACCAGCTTCTCCTGCGCCTCGGCCTCGGCGGCGATGATGACGGCCTGGCGCTCGCGCTCGGCCTCCTCGACGGCGCGCAGCTTCTTGATGGACTCCTCCTGCTCGGCGACGGTGCGGTCGACGGCGACGCGTTCGCGGATGACCTCGGCGATGTCCCGCTTCTGCGCCTCGACCTCCTTCTCGGCGGAGATCCGGGTCAGCTCCGTCTCGCGGTCGCGCGCGATGACCTCCAGCAGCCGGTCCTTCTCGATGCGCTCGTTCTCGATGGCGATGACCCGCTCACGGTTCTTCTGGGCGACGGCGATCTCGCGGTTCTGGTTCTCGCGCTGCACTCCGAGCTGTTCCTCGGTGCGCAGGAAAGCGGCCTGGGCGCGCAGCCGCTCCTCCTCCACGACGCGTGCCGTCTCGGCCTCCTCGCGGGCCCGTACGGTCTCGATCTCGCGCTTCTGCTTGATCTCGGCGTCCGCCTGCCGCCGTTCCAGCTCCAGGATGGCCTCCCGGGCGTCGACGTTCTGCCGGGTGATCTCCTTCTCCTCGCCGCGCTGGAACTCGTTGGTGCGTACGTGCTCGGCGGCCGTCAGCTCGGTGATCTTGCGGATGCCCTGGGCGTCGAGAACATTGGCGGCGTCCAGTTGGGCGAGCGGCGTCTGCTCCAGGTAGTCGATGGCCGCGTCTTCGAGGCTGTAGCCGTTCAGGTCGGTGCCGATGACCTGGATGATGCGGTCGCGCAGTTCGTCGCGCTTGGTGTAGAGGTCGGCGAAGTCAAGCTGCTTGCCGACGGTCTTGAGCGCCTCGGAGAACTTCGCGTTGAACAGCTCCTGGAGGGTGCCCTTGTCGCTGGCCCGCTCGGTGCCGATGGCCTGCGCGACCTTGATGACGTCCTCGACGGTCTTGTTGACGCGAACGAAGAACGAGATCCGGATGTCGGCGCGGATGTTGTCCTTGCAGATCAGCCCGTCCCGGCCGGTGCGGGAGATGTCGATCGTCTTCACCGAGATGTCCATGACCTCGGCCTTGTGCAGCACGGGCAGGACGACCTGTCCGGTGAAGGTCACATCGACCTTCCGCATCTTGGAGACGATCAGCGCACGGCCCTGTTCCACCTTGCGGAAGAGCCGGGAGACGACCAGCAGCGCGGCGAGCGTGATCAGCAGGACGGCGGCGACGAGCACGCCGAGGCCCAGCGAGAAGGTATCCATGTGACGACCTTTGCGAAGAAGATGAGATGTGCGGAGCAGTGCGGACCGGCGGCGCCGGGCGGTGCCGGTGCCGGTCAGCCGAGGGCGCGGCGCGGATCGAGCGCCGCTTCATAGGGCGCGATCCAGAAGAACTCGCCCTCGTCGTCGTACGCGTACAGCAGGCCCGTACTGCCCAGCGTCAGCCGGCCGGTACCGTTCTGCCGCACCTGCACCAGCGCGCTGGAGCCGTCCTCGGCGGTGACCTCGGCCTGGCCGAACCGCTCGTCCACCCAGCGGGTGCGCACGGTGCACGTCAGGCCGACGAAATCCTGCCGTGAGGGGCCGGTGTCCGCGGGCAGGAGTCTGGCCGCCCCGCGCGCGGCCGCCCGGGCGAGCGGCCAGGTGGCCAGTGGTGCGGCGACCAGCAGTCCGGCGCCGGCCGCCGAGTGCTGTGCCGGCGACAGCCGGGCGTCGTCGAGCAGTGCCCCTCCGGTCAGGCTCAGCAGCCATGCCCCGGCCGTCAGCAGGGAGAACCCCACGGCGACGGGCAGGCCGCCCAGCCCCCAGACCCGGGACCCGAACGGGCCCTCGAAGCCCTCCGGGTATGCGGCGCCGACGGCGACGAGAATCCAGCAGAGGAGGACCACGAGCAGAGCGGCGGAGAATACGACGGTGGGGAAGGCCAGGGCCGTTCGAACGAACATTCCCATGGCCAACCCCTCCGTCGTCCCCCGTTGCCTCAGTGCCGCGACCTGCCGGTGCACGGCATCCCCCTGCCGGTTCGCGGCACTGAGGCGTCCCCCGGTTTCCCCCCGGATTCCCCCCGGATTCCCCCGTGGTGTCCCCCTCGGGAAGAATTCTGGCCTCGGGAGCACCGCCCCCGCATTGCCGGAACCCGGCAGAGTTCTCTAGTGTCTCCGTGCCGGACGGCGTCAGGGGACCGTCAACAGAGCATCAGGAGAGCGGAGATACGGGTGAGTGGCGCTGCGCGCATACCGGAGACCTACTTGGATGGATACGTCGCTCTCCTGGCCGACGTCTGCGCGACCGGCCGCCGCCTGAAACGGGACGAGCTGGAGACCCGGCGGGAGTTGGGGGAGCGCGCGGCCGACGCGGGACACGGGCTGCGCGACCTGGTCAGTGCCCATCTGCAGGCGGCGCGCACCGCCTGGCCGTCCCTGCCGGGCGACCCGGACAGCCTGCTGGCCGGGATGCACCAGGTGGTGGACGCGGTGGCCGAGGGATACGAGCGCGCGCAGCGCCAGGCGGTCCGCCAGGAGGAGGCCACCCGGCGGGAGTTCATCGACGACCTGCTGCACGGGCGCAGCGACCTGGGGCGGCTCGCGGAGCGCGCCGAGCGCTTCGGGCTGCGGCTCTCGCACACCCATGCGGTGGCCGTCGCGCACGGCCCGGCCGCCTACGACGAGGGGCATCCGGTGGCGCGGCAGGTCGAACGCGCGCTGATCGCCCGCTTCCACGACCGCGGCATCCTGCTGACCACCAAGGACGGGCGGCTGCTCTGTGTCGGCCCCGGCGATCAGCCGGAGGTCCTCACCTACTTCGCCAAGCAGTGCTACGCGGCGATGGATGGCGGCCAGGTGGCGATCGGACGCGTCCAGCCGGGTCCGGGTGGCGTGGTGCAGTCGTACGAGGAGGCCCTCAGCGTGCTCGATCTCGGGGCCCGGCTGGAGCTGCGCGAACCGGTGCTCTACGCCGCCGATCTGCTGGTCTACCCGGTGCTGACCCGCGACCGCCAGGCCATGGCCGATCTCGTCCAGGCGACGCTGGGCCCGCTCACCGCGGCGCGCGGCGGGCCCGAACCGCTGCTGGAGACGCTCACCGCCTATTTCGGCTCCGGCTGTGTGGCGGCGGAGGCGGCACGCCGGCTGTCGCTCAGCGTGCGGGCCTTCACCTACCGGCTGGAGCGCATACACCAGCTCACCGGGGCCAGCCCCACCGACCCCGCGCACCGCTACATGCTGCAGACCGCCGTGATCGGCGCCCGGCTGCTCGGCTGGCCCGCCACCCCGCTGGGCACGGCCTGACCGCGGGTAGCGTTCCGCCCATGAGCACTCAGACCTCCCCCGAGGCGCCCGGCTTCTGGGAGCAGCGCCGTATCGGCTTCCTCACCACGCCGCGCCCCGACGGCACCCCGCACCTGGTCCCGGTCGGGGTGACCTACGACCCCGCGACGCGGATCGCGAGGGTCATCAGCAGCCGCTCCAGCAAGAAGGTGCGCAATGTGCTGGCCGCGGGGCCGGGGGGCGCACGGGTGGCGGTGAGCCAGGCCGAGGGGCGGGACTGGTGCACTTTGGAGGGCACCGCGGTGATCCGGGACGACCCCGAGTCGGTCGCGGACGCCGAGGAGCGGTACACCCGGCGCTACAAGCCGCCGCGGCCCAACCCGGACCGGGTCGTCATCGAGATCGCCGTCACCCGCGTACTGGGCAACGCCAGGCCGCCGGGCTGGTGACAGCGCCCGGCCGGCGCCGCGTTCAGCCCCAGAGCGCCTGGGCCGCCGTCACACCCGCGAAGGCGGCGCCCAGTCCGGCCGACAAGCTCGCCGCCACATTGAGCAGCGCGTACCGGCCCGCGCCCTGTTGGGCGAGCCGCAGCGTCTCGTACGAGAAGGTCGAGTAGGTGCTCAGCGCTCCGCACAGCCCGGTGCCCAGGAACAGCTGGACCGCGGAGGAGGCGGCCCCCGCGAGCGCCGCGCCGGTGACCAGGCCCAGCAGCAGACAGGCGGCGATGTTCACCAGGAACGTGCCCCAGGGGAAGAGCGCGTCGTGCCGGGCCTGTACGGCCCGGTCGGTCAGATAGCGCAGCGGCGCCCCAGCGGCCGCTCCGACGATCACGAACAGCCAGTTCACGCGCCCGCCCTGCCCCCGGCCCCGCCGTCTTTCGCCCTGGCGTCCTCTGCCCCGCTGTCCCCCGCTCCGGCGTCGCGGGCCGGGAAGCGGACGACCTCCACCTCGTCGAGCAGCACCAGCGCCTCGCGGGTCAGCTCCGCCAGCTCCGGGAGGAAGGCCCGGATGCGGGCGGCCTCGTCCACGATCACGACGGCCACCGGCAGGTCCTCGCTCAGCGACAGCAGCCGGGTGGTGTGCACCAGGGACGAGGCGCCGAAGCCCTCGACGCCGCGGAAGACGCTGGCGCCCGCCAGTCCGGCCGCGTGCGCCCGGTGCACGATCTCCGCGTACACGGGCCGGTGGTGGTGCTGGTCGTTCTCACCGACCAGCACCGTCAGCCGCAGCGCTCCGTGCGCCTGCGCCGGTCCGGGTGCCGAGTCCGTCATCGCAGCCTCCCTGTGAGCAGCCGGCGGGTGACCGTCGCCGTGAGCCAGACCGCCGAGACGGCGCCCACCAGCGTCAGCCCGAGGTAGCCCAGCGCGGTGCCGGGCTCCTGCGCGTCCAGCAGCCGCTGGGTCTCCACCGCATAGGTCGAGAAGGTCGTGAAGCCGCCCAGCACGCCGGTCCCGAAGAAGGGCCGTAGGAGGTGGAGGTACCTCCCGTGCGAAGCATGGGGGCGGGCTGCCCATACGTCGGTGATCAGTACCATGAAGACCCCGATGACGGCGCACCCGGCGACGTTCACCACCAGGGTCGTCCAGGGGAAGGCGCCGGACGGGGTGGGCCACAGCAGGGCGGCGCCGTAGCGGGCGCAGGCTCCCAGAGCGCCGCCGAGGGCCACGACGGCGACAACCGGGCCCTGGCCGCGCAGCACCACGGGCGTACGTGGGCGCCGCACCGGTTCTCGCAGTGGCCACGCGGGGCGCCCCGACACCTTCTCCACACCTGTCTCCTACTCGCCGGGCACCACACGGGCGCGCGTCATCGCAAGCAGGGACCGTTGGCGGCACCGTTGCTGCGGTTGGCTGACGGCGGGCCCCACCGCCGTGCGGGGACCGAGGGTCGCCGCACCCCCAGATTAACGCCCGCCCCAGGCGCCTCGCACCCGCAGGCGGCGGGCCCACACGGCACCGAGGGAGAGAGCCTGGGCGTTCGACCCCCTTGCGCGTGTTCGAAAATCTGGCAGGCTCCCCCCGTCCCATGCCAACACGGGGCGCACTCGGGGGAGTTGACTCCGGGGGCGGCCCGTGCCATCGAGAGGACCCCCCATGCGTGCTACTCGCGCTCCTCTGGCCGCCGCCGTCGGCACCGCCGCACTGCTGGCACTGTCTCCACAGACACCGGCCACGGCCATGCCCCTCACCCCCGACTCACCGGCCACCCCTGTCTCCCCCACCTCCGCGAACGACGCGCCCGCCGACTACTACAAGGACGCCGAGGGCAAGACGGGCCCGGAGCTGAAGTCGGCACTGCACGGCATCATCGAGAAATCCGACGCGCTCTCCTACGACCAGGTGTGGGACGCGCTCAAGGCCACCGACAAGGACCCGGACAACTCCTCGAACGTCGTCCTCCTCTATACCGGCCGCTCGCAGAGCGCGGACGACAACGGCGGCGGTGCCGACCAGTGGAACCGCGAGCACGTATGGGCCAAGTCACACGGTGACTTCGGCACCGCCACCGGTCCCGGAACCGACATCCACCATCTGCGCCCCACCGACGCCTCGGTCAACAGCACCCGGGGCAACAAGGACTTCGACGAGGGCGGCGGTGAGGTCGAGGAGGCGCCCGGCAACCACACCGACGGCGACTCCTTCGAGCCACGTGACGCGGTCAAGGGCGATGTGGCCCGCATGGTCCTCTACATGGCCGTCCGCTACGAGGGCGAGGACTCCTTCCCCGACCTGGAGCCCAACGACAAGGTGGACAACGGCTCGGCACCCGCCATGGGCCGGCTGTCGGTGCTGAAGAAGTGGAACGAGCAGGACCCGCCCGACGCCTTCGAGAAGCGCCGGAACGACGTCATATACGACCAGTTCCAGCACAACCGCAACCCGTTCGTCGACCACCCGGAGTGGGTCGACGCCATCTGGTCCTGAGCCGTACCCGCGGGTGGGGCCGCCCCTGGTGGCCCCACCCGCGGCCGATCCCCGGCAAGGCCGTCCGTATCGCAACCGTGACCGGTGTCGCGGGCGCCGCAGTCGCCATCCCGCTGGTCTCCGCCACGGGCGCACAGGCCGCCTCGGTGGACACCTGGGAGAAGGTCGCCCAGTGCGAGTCCTCGGGCAACTGGCACGCCAACACCGGAAACGGCTACTACGGCGGCCTCCAGTTCAACAACTCCAGCTGGGCGGCCGCAGGCGGCCCGCGCCTCTTCCCCCGAGCGCGCGGGCCATGTGGCCCTTGTACCCCCTCGTTCAGCGCGCGCTGCGGGCCCGGCTGATGTTCTTCGCAAGCCCGGCAGCCGAACGCAGCCCCGGCTCCTCGGCGAGCCGGTCCGCCTGGGCGCGGAGCTTCTCCAGCGTCGGCGCGCCCGGCACCGGCTCGGCCTCAGCGCGCGCGGGCCGCGGCTCGCCCCCGGACTCGGCGCCGCCCTCCCCGCTGCGCAGGGCGTCAGCGAAGTAGGCGGCGACCGCCGCCAGCCGCAGATACGGCGAGACCTCCTCGCCCGTCCACAGGGCGGCACCGCTCAGCGCGGCCGCTGAGACCTCGCGCGACTCCTCGTGGGGCTTGCGGTTGTCGGGGTCCAGCCAGCGGACCGTCGCGGTGGCCGCCCGTCCCCTGGCGCCGTGCTTCAGCCGGACCGCGTACAGCGCCGTGACCGTATGGCCGGGGCCGATCTCGCCGCCGTCCACCGAGTCGTCCCGGAAGTCCTCGTCGGCCACCGCGCGGTTCTCGTAGCCGAGCAGACGGAAGTCGTCCACCGCCTTCCGGTCGAAGACCACCTGCGCCTTGGCGTCGCGGGCGCGCAGCTGGATGTTGCGGGGAAGCTGCCCGACGAAGACCTCGCGCGCCTCTCTCCTGGTGGAGACGTAGACGGTGCTGCCGTCGCCCTTGTTGGTGAGGCGCTCCATCAGAGCGTCGCCGTAGTCGCTGCCCACACCCACCCCGAACAGGGAGATGTTCTGCTCCTTACGGTGCCTGGCGACGTCGGCCAGGATCGAGTCGGCTCCGGTCTCGCCCGTGTTGGCGAGCGCGTCGGACATCAGGACGACCCGGTTGGTGGCGCCCGGGCGCCGATGCTCGGCCGCCTGCCGGTAGCCCTCCTTCATCCCCGCGCCGAGGTCGGTGCTCGACTGCGGCTCCAGCTCGCCGACGGCAGCCTTGAGCCTGGCCCGGCCCCCGTCGTCCAGCCGCGTCATCGGCAGCACCGTCTCGGCTTCACCGCTGAAGGTCACCAGGGAGACGGAGTCGCTGCCGCGCAGCTGTCCCGCCGCCGTCCGCAGCGCGCTCTTGACCAGGTCCAGCCGCCCCGGCTCGGCCATCGACCCCGAGACGTCCAGGACGAAGGTGAGCGCGGCAGGGCGGCGCGGCGCCTTCGGATCGCTCTTCTTGGTCGCCAGCCCGATCCGCATGAGCGACCAGCCCTTCGCGCTGGTGCGGGCGCCGTCCGCCGAGACGAAGAAACCGTCGCCCTTCGGCCGCCGGTACCCCTGCGGAAAGCTGTTGACGAACTCCTCGGTGCGCACGGTGCGCGGCGCGGGCCGCGCGCCGTCGCGGAGAGTCCGCTGGGCGTAGCTGTAGGACGCGGTGTCCACATCCAGCGCGAACGTCGAGCGGAAGTCCTCGGGCGCGGAGGGCTCTGTCGGGGCCACCTCCCCCGGCGCCACTGATGCGCCACCCTCCGCGTGGCCGGGTGCCCCGGGGCCGCCCTTGGCCGCCGAGTCGGCCGTCTCCGTGTTGTGTGAGCCGCCGCCGGTGCATCCGGCCAGCATTGCTGTGGCCACCGCTACGACGGTTGCCGCCGCCCATCCCCGTTTCATCGCATCCCCTCACACCGTCTTTCGGCTCCGTGCCCCGATGTGACGGTCCCCGACCCCGCTGGGACCCGGGGGATTGGTCGCGATTTGATGACGAATCCGAGCCCCTCGCCCCGTTCCCGGTTCCGCGTTCCCGGTTCCGCGTTCCCGTTGTGGGCGGCGGTTCCGCCGGGGCGGTTCCGCCACCCGCAAGCCGTCAGCGCAGGTACGCCCCCGGGGCGAGCTCTTCCAGGAGGGCTCGGGTTCGGGGTGGGAGGCCCCGCTCGGGGCCGTGGAGTTCGGCGGCGCGGTCCGTGACCCAGCTGACCGCCTCGTCCAGGACGCCCCGCTCGCCCGTGGCGTGCGCGGCCCGCAGCAACGCGTCCCACAGCCGTTCGTCCGCCGAAGCGCTCCGCATGGCGGCCCGCACGGCGTGCACCGCGGCATCCGGTTCCCCGAACCTGAGGTGCTCGGCGCACAGCGCCAGCCCGATCTCGGCGACGAGCAGCGGGTGCTGCGCCTCGACGACGTCGTACGCCAGCCACCCGTACCGCCCCTCGGGGCGGTCGGCCAGCAGCGGTCCGCGCGCGAGCTCCAGCGCCTCGGCCAGTTTCTGGCGCCGCACCTGCGGCGCCAGCTTCGCCCCGCGCTCGCCGGTGCAGCCGTGGTGCAGGGTGCGCAGCACGTCCCAGTCGGAGACGACGGAGCGGCGCAGCACCAGCCGCCCGTCCTTGTCGGTGGACAGCCGGGGCGTGCCGTCGGTCTCGATACCCAGCCAGCCGCGCAGCCGTTCGACCAGCGCGTCCCGCACATCGTCGGTGACACCCTTGGGCCACAGCGCGGAGGACAGCACGCGGGGGTGCACGCCGTCCCGGTTGAGCAGCAGCAGTGCCAGCGCCTCGTGCAGCAGAGCGGTGCGCGACTCCTCGGGCGGCTCGATACCGGTGACGTCGTAGCTGCCCATGATGCGCGCGTACACCGCGGGGCGGCCGCCTTCGCTCAGGTCCACGCGGAAGCCGGGGCCCTGGCCGCCTCCGGTGCGCTCGTCGTCGGCGTCGGCGAACAGCTCCACCACCGCGGCGCGCAGCTGTTCGGGCAGCAGCTGGGCCCGCACCTCGAGTCCCATCCGGGGTGCGGCCAGCGTGCCTTCGGCGTCGACGGTGAACTCCCACACCACGCTGGGCAGCCGTCCGCCGGCCACTCCGACGACGAAGCCCACTCGGGGTCCCCCGCTCTCGGTGGCGAGGGCCGCCAGTCGGCGGGCCTCGGCCGCGCCGGGCTCCACACCGATCAGCACCACCTGCGGCGCGGCGTTCCGGTGGCGCGACGGCGCGTCGACGCCTTCCCGCTCCCGCAGCAGCTCCCCCACCTCCGGCAGGTACCGCACCCGCTCGGGGGCCAGCGCGGTCAGTTCCTGTCCGAATCCGACGAGGGTGACCTCCATGCCCTGGGACCAGCTGCCGGTGGCGAGTTCGGCGGCGACGGAGGCCAGTACGGCGGTACGCCGCTCCTCGTCGCCCGCCACCGAGACCAGCCCCGGCACCGACTCCAGGTTGAGCAGCAGCCGCGCCTGGCCGCGCAGGCCGAGGCTGACGAGCGCCGGGTAGGGCGAGGGGCCGCTGGTGTCGACGTCGAAGCGGGTGTGGGCGCGCTGGATGGTCCAGAAGCTGGTGTTCTGGCCGTGCCGCCAGGGCGCCGGCGGCTGTTCGGACTCCTCGGCGAGCTGCAGGTGCAGGTCCTGCCCGGTCAGCCAGGCCGCATAGACGACGGGGAGCTGCCGCCCCTCGTCGGCCAGGTCCTCGGCCAGTCCGCGCAGCGCACGGTCGAGGAAGCGTACGGCGGCGGGGTCGGCCCCGGCCAGAAGGGCGTCACGGGCCTGCGCCGCGGGGTCGGACGGGGGCGCGAAGTCGTCGCCGGGAGAGCGCCGTCCGCCGCCGGTGACAGCGCGCCACAGCGCCGACCGCCGCCGGCGGCCCAGCGCGGCCAGCACCCCGGCCGCCAGCAGCGGCGCCCCGAGCAGCGCTTCGGGCAGCCCGACAGGGCCGAGCGCGCCGTTGTCGTCCGCCGCTTCGGAGGAGCGGTCGAGCCGACTGGTGCCGTCGCCGTCCGGGAGTTCGGCGTTGTCGAGGTCGGTCGAGGTGCCGGCGCCCTTGCCGCCACGGCCGCCCTTACCGCCACCATCGCTGTCGTCGTCACCGCCGCTGTCGCTGCGGGCGCCGCTGTCGCTGTCGCTGCGGGCGCCGCCTTCGCCCGGAGTCCTGTCGTCGCCGTCGGCGGCATCGCCCGGCCGGGTGTCCTGGGCGCCGGGCCGGATGTCGGAGGGCTGGGAGATGCCGGGTCCCGGCAGCCCGTCGTCGTCCTCCGAGTCGCCGAGGTCGTCGGTGCGGGTGGGCTGCTGCTCGGCGGGGGTCTCGGGAACGGACTGCTCCTGCCGGTCGGGCGAGTGCGCCCCTGGCGGAACCTCCAGCTTCTCCTCCGAGTCCGGCCTGACCTCGACATCGGAGCCGTCCCCGGCGTCCTGGTCCTGCTCCCCGTGCCCCTGGTCGTGCCGGCCTTCCGGGGTGTCCTTGCTGCCCGGACCGGTGTCGTCGGGGGTCTCCGGAATCTCCTGGTCCGGCTGGGTCGGAGCCTGGCTGTCGGCGCCCTTGTCACCGTCGTGGCCGCTGTCGCTGCCGTCCTTGTCGCTGCTGTCGCTCCCTTCCGGAACGCTCGGTTCCATCGCGGGATTGTCGTCGGCACCGTCCTGCGACGCGTCGCCGTCAGGGGTGGTGGGCTCGTCCTGGGCCGGCCGGTCCCGCTCCTTGTGCGACGGCCGGTCCTGCCGCTGCCCGCCGTCGTCACCACGGCCGTCGTCACCACGGTCGCCCGCGTCACGGCCACCCGCGTCGCGGCCTGAGCCGTGCTCCTGGTAACGCTCGTACTGGGCACGCTCCTCGGGACCCAGCTCCTGGGCGTCGTCCGGCATCTCGACCAGTTCGCCGCCGTGTGCGTCGGCGGGCATCTCCATGATCCAGCCCGGCCGGATGAGACTGGCCTCCGACAGCCGGGAGCCGTCCGGCTGCACCCGGTCCTTGTTGAGGCGGTAGATCTCCTTGTAGCGGCGGCCGTCGTCCAGGTGCCGCTCGGCGATCTCCCACAGCGAGTCGTGGTGGCGGCCCACCGGGGGCTGGATGCGGTAGAACTTCGTCTGCCCGGCCCGGGAGGTGTCACCGTGCGCCGACGCCTGCCGCGCCGTGCCCGCGCGCTCGCCGCCGCTGCCGCCCCCGGCCAGTACGACCGTGTCCGAGCCGCCCCCGCCCATCACATGCGTACCGCCCGCCTCCGGCCGGTCTTCGGCACCGGCCGGACGCTGCTGGCCAGGCAGGAGTTGGGCACTGGCCACGGTCTGCGCGGGATGGTGCGGCTGCACGGTGTGGCCGAGGTGGGTCAGCCCCGGCGCGAAGCTCGCCGTGCTGGAGCCCAGCAGCAGAATCGCGGTGATCAGCTGGCGGGCCAGCAACTGGCTGGGGCCCGCGCCCGGCACCCGCGCGGGCAGCCCGACTCCGGAGAGCGCGGCCTTCGCCTCGACCAGCACACACGCCGTGAACTGCGCCCAGGCCAGCCAGACCACGACCGTCAGCACGTTGATGAAGACGCCGACGCTCACCTCGTCCCGCAGCATGTCCAGGGACGGCATCCGGTGCGGCAGCGGCCAGCCGATGAAGTACGCGAGCGCCAGCGGCACCCCGGCCATCAGCACGGCCAGCGCGACGAACGCGCAGAACGCCTTGAGCACGTCCCCGAACGTGCGGCGGGTGCGCACCGTTACGGGCGTGCGCGAGCGCGAGCGGGACCTGGGCCCGCCGGGGGCAGGTGCCGGTGTCGAACTGCGGCGCGCCATGTCGTGTGCTCCCAAGGTGAGAAGTGCGGACGTGGAGGAGGGGCGGCGTGTGCCGGGACGGTCACCCGGTCACGGACTCCGCCGTCGCCGTGCCGTGGACGGTCAGGGGTGCGCTGTAGAACAGGCCGGTGAGCACCGGGCGGTAGGTGAGACGAATCCGTACCTCGACCTGCTGGGCGCTGGCGGACACACAGCCCGAGGCCGCCACATCGGCTGCCGAGAGTCCGGACCGGGTGGCGAACTCGTGGACGCGGGAGGGACAGTTCTCGTAGTTGATGGGCGCGTTGCGGCCCTGGCTCTCGCGCAGGGCCTCCTCGTCGATGTCCTGGGCCGCGTAGCGTGCCGCCTGTTCGGCGATGTCGGCGGCGCGCTCGCGCTGCGAGATGGACAGCCCGCCGTCCACCACGAACGCGGCCAGCACCATGAACAACAGCGCGAACATGATGACCGCCGCCGCACCGGACCCGCTGTCGTCGCAGGCCGCGAGCCTGTCCCGCAGCCGGCTTCCGGCCCTCTCCGGCAGGGAGCGTCTCCCCCGGCTCATCCGGTCCTCCGGTAGGGATCGATCGGCGAACTGGAGCGGCCCGTGATGTCCTTGGCGATGTCCAGCCCCAGGATGCCCAGGCCGCGTACCCGGCAGCTGACCTCGACGGTGAACAACCCGCCGGAGCGGTAGTCGCTGCCCGCGTCCCGTACGGTCACATTCCCCGCGCAGGTGCCCTTGAGGGTGGCGGTGGCCGCCTGCTGTGCGGCCGTCATCGCCGCCGCGTGGCTGCCGTGCTGGAGCGATCCGGCGCGCGCGGCGTCCCGTGCCGCGCTGTCCACGGCCCCGCGCCCGTCCACCAACTGGCCGAAGGCGACCAGGACGAGGATGAACAGGATCATCACCGGCGCGAGGATGACGACCTCGATCGTCGAGAGCCCGGCGTCACCGCCGCAGCGGCGGCTGCGTCTCAGGGACGTCACCAGCTCCGTCATCAGCCGCCTCCGTCCGGCACGAACCGTTCCACCGGCCCCTGGGAGATCGCGTACACGTCCATGTCCAGGCCGGGGAAGACGGAGGGGACCCGGGCGCGGATCTCCACACCGACGGTGTTGTCGTGCGGTCCGAGCAGCTTCACATCGGGGTTCAGGATCAGTTCGGGGCCCAGCTGTTCGATGTACTCCCCGGAGGTCTGCCGGGCCTTGGCACGCCAGCCGCCCGGGTCGGCGTCGGCCTCCTGCCGGGCCTTGCGGGCGCCCGCCTGTGCGGCCGCCTGCGCCACATGGTCGGCGAAGAAGTACAGCGCGAACTGCACCGTCGCGAAGATCAGGAAGAACAGCACCGGGGTGAGGAGCACGAACTCGATCGCGGTCATGCCGCTTTCGCCGCGCTGGGAGGCGGCCTCCCATCTGCGGCGTGCCCATGCGACGTACCGTCGCTCCGCTCTCACCTGTGCTGCTCCTACTTGCAGGTGCCGTCCTCGTCCGCGCCGTCGATGCAGTCGCTCACCTTGTCGGCGCCGTTGCGCAGCGCCAGGTTGATGATGGCGGCGACCACGCCGACGATCGCCACCACGACCGCCGAGATGATCACCCACTCGACGGCGGAGGCGCCCCGGTCCAGCTCGCCGGAGCGGGCACGCTGGATACGGCCGCGCAGATATGTCACGAGGAACGCGACTGCGGGATGACTGACCGAGCGAAGCGGATTCGGCATCGTTCTCAGTCCTTTCTCGGGTCTTGGGTCAGCGAGTCGGTGTGCGGCGGGCGGGTCGGACGGGTCAGATCTGGAAGACGCGCATGGCCGCCGGATAGATGAGAAAGACGAGGAAGCCCGCGCAGAGCATCAGCTGGGCCACGAGCATGGACTGGGACTTCTCACCCGCGCTGCCCTCGATCTCGGACAGCTCCCGGTGCCGCATCGTCTCGGCGCGCGACGACAGCGAGGCGCGGACCTTGGCGCCGTCGTCGGCGACCAGCGCCAAGGATGCCGACAGGTCCTTCAGTTCGTCGACCCCCAGGCGGACTCCGAGGTCCCCGAGCGCCGCCCACTGGCTCTGTCCGGTGATCCGCGCGTCGGAGAGCGTGTCGCGGATACGGCGCAGCGCCCAGCCGTCGCTGACCTCGCTGGCCGCCTTCAGCGCCTCGGGCAGGCCGCGCCCGCCCGCCAGGTTCATGGCCACCAGGTCGAGGTAGGCGCCGACCACCCGCCGCAGGTCGCGCCGCTTGGCCGCGGCGTCGCGGCGCACCTCCAGATCCGGCAGCATGAAGAACAGCCCGGCGAAGAACAGGGCGAGCCACAGCGGGATCAGCGGGCTGCGGCCGAAGCCGATCAGCCAGCCGATCGAGAAGAGGAACGGCCCGAAGAACAGCCCCGCCGCACCGAGCAGCACCTTGGTCGCCAGGAAGCTCTCCCAGCGGCGCTCCAGCACCTCCAGGTCGGAGCGGAGGCTGCGCTGCTCCCACCCCTGGCGCAGATACAGCTCGGCGACACGGGCACCGACCTGCGCCCGGAAGGCGGCGAAGCGTCCGCTCTCCTCCGGGTTCCCGGTGCCGCCCGACTGGTGCGCCGCGGTACGGGCGCGCAGCGCGTCGATCTCGGCGACGGAGGCGACGGAGCCCCGCTTGCCGGGAGCCAGCGCCCGGACGAGCAGGAAGAGGCCCAGGCCGATGAGGGCGCCGGTGAGCGCGGTGAGGGTGAGGGTGTTCAACGGCCCAGCACCTCCCTTCCGCCGCCGGGCGTCTCCCCTGGCCCGCCCGGCGGCCCGGGTGCGCCGCGGGTGCCGTGGACTCCGTGGGTGCCGACGGCCGGCTGGTCGGTGCGTTCGGCGGGGTGGCCCGCGCGGTCCACCGGGACCGGCTGGTCGGCGCGGACCAGGAAGCGCTGCGGGGTCTCGATCCGGGAGAGCTTGCGCAGCCACCAGAAGCCGCAGGCGAACATCGCGCACACACAGGCCAGTACGACCTGGCCGAGCGGGCTGCCGTACGGCTTGACGAAGTCCCGGTTGAAGACGGCGAGCCCCAGCACGAAGGCCACGCTGACCCCGACCACGATCTGCACGCTGCGCCGCGTCGAGGCGCGCTGCGCCATCACCCGCTGTCGCATGTCCACCTCCTCACGCGCCGACTTGGCCAGCGCGCCGAGCACCTCGCGGAGCCCTGGGCCGCGCAGCCGCGAGTTGAGGATCAGGGCCGCGACGACGATGTCGGCCGAGGGGTCGTCCAGCTCGTCCGCCAGGTTCTGCAGCGCGGTGGGCAGCGGGGTGCGGGCCCGCAGCCGGTCGATGAGCGCGTCCAGGTGCGGGCGGAGCGAGGGGGCAGCGGCGCGTGCCGAGGCGGGGATGGCCTGTTCGAGACCGACGGCGCCCGCGATGGTGTCGCGCAGCGACTCGGTCCACGCCGCCAGCGCCTCCACCCGCTTCATCGCGGCCCGCTCCTCCGCCGCGCCGCCGAAGAGCCGGTCCCACAGGAAGACGAGGATGCCGGTGGCGACGGCCGCGACCGGCCAGCGCGTGAGCAGCAGTACCAACAGCCCGGCACACACCGCGATGGAGCCGCGCCGGCTCATGAAGCGGGCCAGCTCCGAAGCGCGTCTGCCCGCGTCCCGCCGCTCGTCCGGCGCCTTGGCCGGCAGCCCGCGCAGCGCGACGATCAACAGCGCGACACCGCCGCCGACGGCGACGCCGCAGGCGAGCGCGTAGAGGGTGGACAGGGAGAAGATGCCGCCCGTACCGCCGTCGAAAGGCACGGTCTCACCCCCAGTTTCCGGTGGGCTGGTATCCGTGGGCGGCCAGCTCCTGCGTACAGGAGACCGGCGCGTGTGCCAGTAGCCGCCCGTCGGGTGCCTCGGCGAAGACCTCGCTGGAGAGCACCCGGCCGTCCACGCCGTTGATCTCCCGTACGGACGTCACCGAGCGGGACAGCCGCCCGCCGCTGGCGAAGGCGTTGCGGCGCTCGATGAAGACGACGAAGTTGATGGCCCCCGCGATCAGCATCTGGGTGGCCTCGATGGGCAGCCGTTCGTTCGCCTGGAGCGCGTAGGTGGAGATGCGGTTGAAGACCTCGCTGGAGCTGTTGGCGTGGATCGTGGACAGCGAGCCGTCGTTGCCCTGGGACATGGCGTTGAGCATGGTGACGATCTCGTCGCCGAGCACCTCACCGACGATCACCCGGGAGGGGTTCATCCGCAGCGAGCGGCGGACCAGTTCGGCCATGCTGATGGTGCCCTGGCCCTCGGAGTTGGGCAGCCGCTCCTCGAACGCGACCACATTGGGGTGCAGTTCGGGGAACTGGTCCAGGCCCAGCTCCAGCGCACGCTCGACGGTGATCAGCCGCTCGTGCGGCGGGATCTCGTTGGCGAGGGCGCGTAGCAGCGTCGTCTTACCGGCGTTCGTCGCACCCGCGATCATGATGTTCTTGCGGGCCCGCACCGCCGCCGTCAGAAAGCTGCCCAGCTCCGGAGTGAGCGTCCCGTTGCCCACCAGGTCGGAGACGAAGACCTTGCCCATCCTGGCGCGCCGGATGGACAGCGCGGGGCGCCTGGTGACATCCATGACGGCCGACAGCCGGGAGCCGTCGGGCAGCCGCAGGTCCAGCTGCGGATTGGCGGAGTCGAACGGGCGGGAGGACAGACCCGAGTAGGCGCCGAGGATCTGGATCAGCTCGATCAGCTCCTCGTCCGACTCGGCGACCGGCTCGCCGCGCACCTCGCGACCGTCGGCGTAGCCGACGAACACCTGGTCGTAGCCGTTGACGTCGATGTTCTCGACCTCGGGGTCGTCCAACAGCGGCTGGAGCCGCCCCACGCCGAACAGCGCGGCGTGCACGGCCGCCGCGTACGCCTCCTCCGACTGGGCGTCCAGCGGGGTGCGCCCGGAGGTGATCTCGGAGCGCGCGTGCTCCTCCAGGATCTGCGCGATCACCGCGCGGGCGAACTGCCGCTCGTCCTCGGTGGTCATCGGTGCCACACCGGACGCCTGGTCTATTCGCCGCTGCTCGGCGATCCGGTCCCCGGCCTCCTGCCGGAACCGCTTCACCAGTTGGTGGTCGACCATGCTCGCACTCATGAGGCAGCCCCCTCATCCCGCGGCTGCTCCCCGCTGCGCTGCTCCCCGCTGCCGGGAAGCGGCACCGGCGGGGTGGGAGCGGGTGCGGGCGTCGGCGGCCTGCGCCGCCCGCGGAGTCCCTTGAGCCCGCCACCCATCCCCCGTGCGGGCTCCCGCTCCCCGGGACGGCCCTGCGCGGAGCCGTCCGGTGTGGCCGCCTGTGCCGACGGGGCCTGTACGGGAGGCAGCGCACCCGGCGTCCTGGGACGCGGCCCCTCCACGGGCAGCGTTGAGGGCCCGGCCGTGACTTGGGGACCGGTCCCGGTTGTGGCCTGGGGGCCGGTCGCGGCCTGGGGGCCGGTCGCGGCCTGCGGACCGGTGGCGGCCTGCGGACCGGTCGCGCCCTGCGGGCGGGTCGCTGCCTGTGGGCCCCGCGTCGGGTACGGGGACCCGGCGGGTGGCGGTCCCTGTCGAGGCGGCCCCTGTGGCGGGGGCGCCGTCGGGCCGGGCGCCGTACCGGGCGGGTGCGTCGGGCCGGGTGCCGGGCCGGGCCGGTCGGCCGGGCCGAGGCGGTCCGTCGGGGGGTGCGGGGTCGAGGTGGCGGACGCCCAGGCCGCACCGTACTGCTGGTGCAGATCGGTGGCGATCTTGCGTACCGAGCGGACGAGGAGCGAGCGATCGACGCGCCCGCGGCGGCGGCCCGCCAACTGTTCGGCTCCCAGCGCGTCGTGGGCGAGCACGCCCATCACCTGGGCACCGGCCCGGGAGGCCACCAGCATGTCGTTGACCTGGCCCGCCACCTTCGCGGCGCCCTGCGCCTGGCAGACCAGCAGCACGCCCAGCAGCGGCTGGGCGAGCGGCGTCATCCCGCGGCCCGCGCCGTGCAGCCGGTTGGCGAGCGCCAGGGCGCGGTCCCGTACGCGGGCGATCTGCTCCGGCTCGTCCCGTGCGACCAGCAGTACCAGCGCGGCGTGCGGGAAGAGCGCGACCGAGGCGGCCTCGGGGCCGATGCGCCCGCAGTCGGCGATGACGTCGGCGGCCAACTGCGGGTGCGGGGAGTCGCCGAGGGTCGCGAAGGCGCGGCCCAGGGTGTCCCACTGCCCGGCCAGCCCCGCGGACTGTTCGGCGTTGCCGAGCCCGACGAGCACTTCGAGCCCTCCGGAGAGCCGCTGCGCGTGGTCCCACAGCTGTTCGGGGGCGAGTCCTCTGCGCGCCGTGGCGGCGAGCGAGAGCAGCCCTGTGTTGGGGTCCAGCGGACGGCCGTCCGTGGCGGGGCTGCGGTAGACGAGGTCGCCGCCCGCGGTGTCCATTTCGGCCAGCAGCGCGCGGCGCGGCCACACCGCCGAGAGGGCGACGGCGGCCGTGGTGACCCCCGGTGCCCCTTTGTCGGCGGCGAGTGCGATCAGCGCCATCCGGCTACGCCTTTCCTTGATGTCCGTGTTGTGTCGTCCCTGCCGTGGTGCCCCTCGTCGCTGTGCTGCCACAGCCGCTGCCATAGCCGACGACGATGCTCCGCGGTGGACGGTTCCACGGTGCGTCCCCGGCGGCCACGGTCACGGCGTACTCGTCCGCGCGGCCGCCGCCGGGTCGGCGCGGGTGTGCCGCGTCAGCTTCCGGCGTCGGGGTCGAGGACGAGGGAGACTTCCCCGTTGGACGCGGCCGCTGTCAGCTCCGCCGCGTCGCTCTTGTCGACGACGACGGAGACGGGGAGGTTGCCGCTGGAGGCGAGGGAGTCGTCCGAACCGGACTTGATCGACTGGACCTTGGCGCCCTCGGCGATCGTCGCGTTCCCCGCCGAGCCGCTGCCGCGGTCCCTCCCGCTGCCCGAGTCGTCCCCGGAGCCGTCGCTGCCGCCCGAGGACGTCTCGCGGCCCACGCGGTAGGCGGAGACCGTGTCGCCCTCCTTGAGGCGCGGCGGGTACTGGCCGCTCTTGAGCGAGAGCCCCACCACGGCCTTGCCGGGGCCCAGGCCCTTCTCCTTGGTGAGCATGCTGCCCACCAGCACGGTGCCGTCGACGAGGTCGGTGGCCGAGCGGTACTTCTTGAGCAGTCCGCGCTGGTCCCAGCGCACGTACTTGATGTCGCTGTCCTCGGCGACCAGCACCGATTCGATGGCCGAGTCCGGGATCGGCTGCCCCCGCGGTACCCGCTTGGTCAGGGCGACGGCCTCGACGCGGTCGCCCGCGCGCATCACCAGGACGGTCGCCCCGAGCGCGCCGAGCAGGACGAGGAGGACGGCCAGCGCGGCCAGCGCCGGCTTGCGTTCGCGTGGCGGGGACGGCAGCCGGTCCCCGGCCGGTGCGGTGAGTGCCGCCCCGCGACCGACCCCGGCGGAGCTCCGCTCCTGGGTCTTCACCTCACCACCCCCGTGTTGTGGTCATTCCCCGTTTTCAGATCTTGGTACGTCTCACGTCGTGTCACGTCGAGAAACCTGCCCCCTGCCGCCATGCCGCACCCGCCATGCCGGACATACCCCCGCGTACCGACAGGCCACCGCGCCATGTAGATCCCGGGCACAGTATCAACACCCCCCGACCCCCTCAAGGCGCATCCGAAGGCCCCCGGAAGCCGAAGGTCCGGGACCGCCGGAGCCGGAATCAGGGGCCTCGGCGGCCCGGGAGAAGCCCCAGGCGAACGCCGGAAGAACGGCGGAGGAACACCGGACGGGCCGGCCGCGCCGATGCCCGCACCGCACCCCGGCGGAGCCCCAGGCGGTGCGGTTCCCGGTTGTTCGAGTACGGTGTCAGAAAGGCGTCAAGATCGCGCCGAGTTCGTTACAGGTGTGCCGGGAAGTCTGGTCGGCGGTACGGGGCCCTCCCCGTATCCCTGTACGCGCCGATCCGGGGAGCCGCCCATGACACCGCCCGCCGCAGACGAGGGCCGCACCGCCGCAGACGGCCACGACAAGCAGCAGGACCAGCGACAAGGCCAGCGACAGAACCAACAGGGCGAGGTCGGCGCCTCGCTGTTCGCCCGCCCCTCGGCACGGGAGCGCAAGCTGCTCGCGGACGCGCTGCGCACCGAGACCGTCGGTGGCACGGTACTGCTGCTCGCCGCCGTGGTGGCGCTGATATGGGCGAACACCCCGCTCGCACATCTGTACGAGACTGTGCGGTCCTTCCACTTCGGCATCCCGGCGCTGGGCCTCGATCTGTCCGTCGAGCACTGGGCCTCGGACGGCATCCTGACGATCTTCTTCTTCGTCGCCGGTATCGAACTGAAACGCGAGCTGACCGTCGGCGAACTACGCCGCCCGGCCGCGGCGGCGCTCCCCGTGGTGGCGGCGGCGAGCGGCATGGTCGTACCGGCGCTCTGCTACGTCGTGGTGAACCTGCTCGACCACGGCAATCTCAACGGCTGGGCCGTTCCGATGGCCACCGACATCGCGTTCGCACTCGGCGTGCTCGCGGTGATCGGCACCAACCTGCCCTCCGGAATCCGCGCCTTCCTGCTCACCCTGGCCATCGTCGACGACCTGGGCGCGATCCTCGTCATCGCCGTCTTCTACACCTCCACCCTCAACTGGGCGGCCTTCGCCGGTGCGATGGCCGGGCTGGTGCTCTTCCGAGTCCTCCACGTCAACCTGCGGCTGCGCGGCTGGTACGTGTACGTGCCACTGGGCGTGGTCGTCTGGGCACTGATGTACAACAGCGGCGTACACGCCACCATCGCGGGCGTCGCGATGGGTCTGCTGCTGCGAGTGAAGCCCGACGATCCGGACGACCCGGAGAGCGTCTCCCCCGCCGAGCGCATCGAACACCTGGTCCGACCGCTCTCGGCGGGCTTCGCCGTGCCCGTCTTCGCCCTGTTCGCCGCGGGTGTCGGCGTCTCGGCCTCGGCACTGAGCGAGACCTTCAGGCAACCCGAGGCGCTCGGCGTCATGCTGGGCCTGTTCGCCGGCAAGTTCATCGGAATCTTCGGCGGCACCTATCTGGCGGCCCGCTTCACCCGGGCGCGGCTCAGCTCGGACCTGGCCTGGGCCGATGTGGCCGGGGTCGCGATGCTCGCGGGGATCGGCTTCACGGTCTCCCTGCTGGTGGCCGAGCTCGCCTTCGAGGGCGCCGCCGTCACCGAGCACACCAAGGCCGCCGTCCTGCTCGGTTCGGTGCTCTCCGCGCTGGTGGCGTGTGTGCTGCTGAAGCTGCGGGACGCGAAGTACCGCGCGCTGTGGGAGGAGGAGACCCGGGACGAGGACCGGGACTCCATACCGGACATAGATCAGGAACTGGACCCGGTCCGCCGTCCCGCGGAAGCCGCCCGGCGCGCCCGCGAGCAGGAGCGGGGCAGGGAAACCGATTGACCAGCGGCAGCGCCTCATTAGGCTCAGCCGCATGAACGAAGCACAGCGCGTGGCCAAGGAACTGCGCGAACGGGGAGCGAACGGGGAGATCCGCGAGTTCTCCGCACCCGTGCCCACGGCCGCTGCGGCGGCCGAACAGCTCGGGTGCGAGGTGGGCGCGATCGCCAACAGCCTGGTGTTCGCCATCGACGGCGAACCGCTGCTGGTGGTCACCAGCGGCGCGCACCGGGTGGACACCGGGCTCGTGGCCGCGCTGCTCGGCGTGGGCAAGAGGAAGGTCCGGCGGGCGAGCCCCGAGTTCGTCAGCGAGACGACGGGGCAGCAGGTGGGCGGGGTGGCCCCGCTCGGGCACGGGAAGCCGCTGCGCACCCTGATCGACGTACGGCTCGGGGAACACGACGTGGTCTGGGCCGGAGGCGGCGACGAGTACACCATGTTCGCCACCGATTTCGACGAGCTGGTGCGCCTGACGGACGGCCTGGCGGCACAGGTGGGCGCCTGAGGGAGGCACGGGCCCGAGGGAGCCGGGGTCGGAGCCGGGCGGCGCGTGGGTCAGCGTGCCGGGCCGAGGGTCAGGCGCAGGAAGCGCGGCCGGTAGTAGGCCACGTTCCGCTGAATGGCACCGCCCGCGTCCAGCACGTTGACGTCGTAACTGATCAGTAGGCCCTTCCCCGCTCCCGCCCCCGCCCCGAACTCCGGATGGCCCTGCGGGTTGTACGGCACAGCGCCGACGCCTGCCGCGCCCTGCGGCAGCGGCGGCTTCGCCACCCGCCCTGGCCCGTGCCAGGGGCCGGTCGGCGTGCACGCCCAGTACGAGACGATGTCGGTGACCCCGCCGCCGTCCGGAGCCCCGGCGTCCATGGTCAGCAGCAGCCAGCTGTCCCCGTGCCGTACGACCGAGTAGGTGCCGGTCGCGCCGCGCTGCACGGTCTTGCCGACGAGTATTGGCTCGGAGCGCTCGGGGTCGTCCTGCCAGCCGCCACCCACGCCTCCCCCGTGCCCCTTCCCGACCCCTTCCCCGGAATCTCCGGATTCCTCGGACTCCCCGGACTCCCCGGACTCCCCGGATTGTCCGGACTCTCCGGAGTCCTCTTCTTCGGAGCCTGCCCAGAACTGCCATGCGTCGGCGTCGTCCAGCCTTCCCCGGGGCGCGCGGGCCAGGTGCGCCCGGGACGCCTCGCCGTCCACGCTGCCCTCGTCGGCACCGAAGATGTAGGTCCAGTCGCCTTGGGTGACCGCCGAGGTGCCGTACAGGACGCGCCGCTCGATCTCCCCGTGGCGCGGGCGGTGGATCGGCTCGATGCCCTCCAGCCGCAGGCCGGGCAGTGACAGGGTCGCCACCTGGGAGGCCCGGGGCACCCCGAAGATCCAGGGCGGCCGACCGGCCTCGCGCTGCCACAGCAGCACCCGCACCACCTTTTCGGATGAACCCGGCCGGCGCGGTTCCACCACCGCTTGCACCGGCCACCGCCACACCTCGCGCCCGTCGGCGGTCGCGGTTCCCGGGAAGAGAGCGGCGGGGCGCATCCCGGTGCCGCCGAGCAGCGTCCGCTCGAACCGACCGTCCCTGGACATCACCAGCGCCGCGTTGCGCACCCAGACGGGGTTGGGCTTACGGCCCCGTACGCCGGGCGCCTGGTCGAGCACCTGGTCGAGAAAGGTGTCGGCGGACAGCCACAGGGTCCGGCCGTCCGGGAGCCGCACCGAGCGGGTGCCGTCCCCGCCCGTCCAGTCGTCGAACCGCGCGTTGTCGTCGCCGTACCGGGCCAGCTCCCGCGTCATCCGCTCATCGGTACGCCAGCCGGTCACCTTCGCCCCGGAACAGCGCTTGGTGCGCTGCTCGCCGTTCGGCACCGCGAGCGCCACCCCCACCAGCACCAGCCCGGCCAGCGCCCCGGCGCCGAGCCGCCGCCGGCTGCCGCGGAGCAGTCCCGCGCCCCGACTCCCACTCCCCTGGCCCGCCATCGGCCACAGGCTAGTGCGTGTACCGTCGCCCGACACCGGCCCCAGGGCCTGGTGTTGTCGGTGCCGCCCCCTAGAGTACTGGGCACGAGTCTGGAGAAGCGCGAGGCTTGGCACACGAGGCTCGGAGAGGCGCGGCTCGGAGAGGCGAGTGGGGCTCGACGCGAACGGGGGCGGGAAGATGGCGAGGACGGCCCAGGGCAACCAGCGGGCCGCGAACGGCGCGGACGCCGTGGACGGCGCCAGCGGCGCGGATGGCGCCAGCGGCGGGGACGGCGTCGACTCCCCGGACGACGCCGCGTACGCCGCTGCCCTCATACGGGCAGAGCTCGCGCCCCGCGAACTGTGGGCGCGTGTCGCGCTGATCGTCGGACTGTGCGTGGGCTGTGGCTTCCTGGCCTCCGGGATCTACGACTACACGCATGTGGGCCGCCCCAAGGGCCTGGCCGCCAACCTCTCGCTGGGTATCGGAGCCGCGCTCCTTCCGACGGCGCTCGCGCTGCTGCTGCCGCTGCGCGGCAGGAGCCGCGACCGGCACCGGCTGATAGAGCTGTACGGAGCGCCCGAGTACCGGAGCGGCAGCGAGGCCGAACGGGCGCTGCGCGGACGGCGGGCCGGCTGGTGGACGGTCTGCGTCATCGCGCTGTCCCTGGCTTTCATCTTCCTGGCGACGGCGCTCACCGAGGCGTTCTCCTCCGACCCGTACGAGGAGCCCGACCCCACGATCTACGGCTCCTCGCTGGCGTGGGCCGCCATCCTGACGGCCGGTGGCTGCGCGGGCATCGCCAAGGTCCGACGCTACCGGCCGCGCGGCACACCGGGCGGCGGACTCGGGAGCGGGATGGGCACCACTGCGCGCCGCACGGGACGGCCGACGCCCACCTCCCCCCGCGCGAGGCTGTACGCGCGGCTCGGTTCCCGGCCCGCGGCCCCGCACCGGCTCAGTACCCGGCTGGACGCCCGCGTCCAGCGGCTCTCCCGGCCCGCAGCCGTGGCGCTGGCGACGGCCGCGACGCTGGTGGGCTGCGCGCTGGCGGGCGCCATCATGCTGGTGCCCCGGTACGTGGGCGGCGGCAGACCGCTGTTCTGGACACTGCTGGTGGTCACGGCGCTCTATCTGCTCGGGCTGCTGCTGGAGTTGACGTACTACGGTCCGCGCCGCCGCTATCTGCTGCTCGTCATCTTCGCGGGCATCGCGCTCTTCCCGGTCTCCGGGTACGGCTACTCCACCTCGGTGCTGGTGGAGCGCGGTGAGTGGGTGCGGGTCGAGATGACCGAGGTGCACCACCACGCCAAGGGCGGGCCGACCTGCGACCTGCGCCCGCTGACCAGGGGCGCGGTGGTCGAGAACGACAACCTGACCATCTCGTGCGACGAGGACGAGGCGGGCGACACCCTGCGCGTGTTCGCCGACCCGCGGGGCGAGGTGCGACCGCGCCGCTCCCAGCCGAGCGACCTGACGAGCTTCTACGTCGGCTGGGGCATCGCGAGCACCGTGCTGGTGGGGTGCGCCGTCGGCGCCGCGCTCTACGGCCACCGGCGCCGCAGGGAGCTGGGCCTGAACACGACGGAAGGGGAGAGCAGATGACGACCGGACCCCAGGGCGCCGCACCGCAGGACGCCGCACCGGCGGACCCGGCGGACTCCCCCTCCCCCACCGAGAGTGCCCCGGCCCCCACCCACCCCGTCTACCCCGACCTGGCGGGCAAGGTGGCAGTGGTCACCGGCGGTTCCAGGGGAATCGGCGCCGAGACCGGGCGGGCGCTGGCGGCCCAGGGCGTCGCCGTGTGCCTGGTGGGACGCGACCGGCCGGCGCTGTTCGAGGTCGCCGACGGTATCGGCAAGGCGGGCGGCACCGCGATCGGTGTCGTCGCCGATGTGACCGACGCGGGGGCGCTCGACCGGGTGGCCGAGCGGGTCGCCGCCGAGCTGGGCCCCGTCGACATCCTCGCCGCCTTCGCGGGCGGCCAGGGCGCGCCCACCCCCACGCAGGAGCTGACCGAGGAACGCTGGCGCCAGGTCCTCGACACCGATCTGACCTCCGCCTTCCTCACCATCCGCGCGTTCCTGCCCGGCATGGTCGAACGGTTCACCGGCAGCATTCTCACCATGTCCTCGGCCGCCGGCCGCCAGCCCGGTCAGGCCAACCTCGCCTACGGTGTCGCCAACGCGGGCCTGACCATGCTCACCCGCCAGCTCGCCACCGAGCTGGGTCCGCAGGGCATCCGCGTCAACTGCCTGGCACCCACCACGGTCCGCACCGAGAAGGTCGCCGCCAACATGTCCAAGGAGCTCCAGCACAAGGCCGCCCTCCGGCACCCACTGCGCCGCCTCGCGGACCCGGCCGACGTCGCCTCGACGGCCGTGTTCCTCGCCTCCGAGGCCGCCGGCTATCTGACGGGTGTCACCTTGGACGTGGCGGGCGGCCGGATCACCAACTAGAACTTCGCCGTCCGTTCACCTGGCCAACCCCCTGGTGCGCGCCCGCAGCTAGCGCCGGGCGGATTCGATGACCGAGGTCCCGATGATTCGATTCGAGGAGTGGACCTTGTCCTCATCACTGTCCCGAAGAGATGTACTCCGCACCAGCGCGTTCGGCGGACTGGGCATCGTGGTCGCCGGCAGCCTGGACGCCATCGCGGCCCCCGCTGCCGCGGCGGTCACCCGCCGTGCCGGTGGCTACGGCAAGCTGGTCCCCGACCCGGCGGGACTGCTGTCCCTGCCGGAGGGGTTCAGCTACCGGATCGTCGCCGAGACCGGTGTGACGAAGCTGGAGAGCGGCGAGCCCACGCCGTCCGACCCCGACGGCACCGCCTGCTTCGCCCGCAGCGGTGGCCAGGGCTTCGTGCTGGTCAACAACCATGAGAACAGTGGCAAAGAGGCCCACCTCGTGCCGCCGCTGCCGGGCCTGACCTACGACCCGGGCGCCGGCGGCGGCACCACCAACATCGTGGTCGACGCCGACGGCAAGCGGGTGGGCGAGTATGTGAGCCTGGCCGGTACGCACAACAACTGCGCCGGTGGCCGCACCCCGTGGAACACCTGGCTGACCTGCGAGGAGACCGAGCAGCGGGCCGGTGGCGGCTACCAGAAGGACCACGGCTACGTCTTCGAGGTCGACGCCTTCGACCGCGAGGCCAACGCCGAGCCGGTGCCGCTGAAGTTCCTGGGCCGCTACTCGCACGAGGCCGTCGCCGTCGATCCCCGTGGCCCCATCTACCTCACGGAGGACGCCAATGGCCCGCACGGCCTCTACTACCGGTGGACGCCGCCGAAGAACTACCGTCCCGACAAGGGCGCACTGCGAGCCCTCGCCCTCTCCGAGGGCGGCGACACCGCGGGCCGCCTCCAGGCCATGAGCTGCTTCAAGGGCAGCCGGCACATCGCCGATCTGTCCGAGGCCACCCGGACGGGCACCCGCTACAACGTCAAGTGGGTCGACGTACCCGACCGCGACGCCGCAGACACCTCGGCCCGCAAGCAGTTCAAGCCCGGCCAGGTGACCGGCAGCCGCAAGCTGGAGGGCGCCTACTGGGCCGACGGCGGCGCCTACTTCGTCGCCAGCTTCGCCCGCAGCGACGACGGCAGCGCCAACGAGCACGACGGCCAGGTCTGGTTCTACGACCCGGCATCGGAGACGGTGACGCTGAAGACGATCTTCGGCGTCAACCCCGACCCCGACGCCGACACCCACTACGACGGCCCCGACAACATCGTGGTCGACCCGCACGGCGGCCTGATCCTCGCCGAGGACGGCGACGGCATCCAGCACCTCGTCGGCGTCACCGCCGAGGGCAGGGCCTATCCACTGGCCCGCAACGACCTCAACGACAGCGAGTTCACCGGTCCGACCTTCAGCGACGACGGCCGCATCCTCTTCGCCAACATCCAGTCCCCCGGCCACGTCTTCGCCATCACCGGCCCCTGGGACCGCCGGCGCCGGTAGGCACCTGCTACCCGGTCGCCCTCTCCCGGCAGCCGTGAGCGTGCGGCCGGCCCACAACCGGCCGCACGCCCGCACGCTCATGGCCGCTGCCGAGGTGCGCTCCTCGACTTGAAGTCCGCAACGCCTTTGTCAGCCGCACTTAGTGGGCCGGCGCGGGTGTGGTGGGTGAAGCGCTGCTCGGAGGTGAACCCGAGCAGCGCCTGACTCACCGGCTTTTCACGCCTGCTTTCGATAGGTGCGGAATGCACGCGTGGACAGCAGGCCCATGACGAGGGCGGCCATCGCGAGCCGGCCCAGGTGCACCCAGACCGTGGTCCAGTCGGTGTGGGTGCCCATCGAATCCCGGGCCGCGACGACTGCCCATTCCACGGGGTTGTAGTCGGCGACGCCCCCGACCCAGCCCGGCGCGAGGCCGAGGTCCATCACGGCCGAGCTGAGGAACATCAGCGGAAGCGTGGTGAATTGGGAGATCGCGATGAGTGTCGCCTGCTGGCGGGTCAGCAGCGCCACTGCGTTGGACAGCGCCGAGAAGGTCAGAGTCAGCAGCACCGCGGCGAGCAGGGTGATGCCGACACCGGCGACGCCCCCGAGAAAGCGGGCACCGGCGGCCACGGCGATGATGACGATGATCACGCTTTGGATGAGCGTCTGAATCGCCTGGTAGGTCATGGTCGCGATCATCATGGCGCCCCGGCTGGCGGGGGAGGTGAGCATTCGGTCCATCACGCCGCGGTCGATGTCCTGTAGGTAGGTCGTTCCCGCCCACGCGCTCGCGAACAGCGCGGTCATCATGACCACGCCCGGCGTGAGGAACTCCAGGAAGCCTCCGCCTGCGTGCGTGAATCCCGGCAGGTCCACCACCGAGCTGAACAGCTGTCCGAACAGCAGCAGCCAGATCACCGGCTGCACCAGGCCGATGACGAGGAAGGCCGGCATCCTCCGGAGAACGCGCATCAGCCGGCCGGTCAGAAATGCAGCGTGCGTGAGCACGGTCAGTGGACGCGGTTTGGTGAAGTGGTCGTGTGCGGTGGTCACTTCGGCACCTCCAGCGCCTTCGGGGCTGCGTCGGCGTCGAAGCTGTGGCCGGTGTGTCGCAGGTAGACGTCATCGAGAGAGGGCCGGGCCAGCGTCGCGGAGGTCACGGCCATGCCCGCTTCCTCGAGGGCGGCCAGTACGGGTGGCAACGCCCGGGCGCCGTCATCGGTTCGGCCTCGGAGGGTGCTCCCGTCCATGGTGACGTCCCGCAGCCCTGGCACTGTGCGCAGGACCGCAAACGCCCTGCTGTCGGCCTGGCGCAACTCGATGTGCACCGCATCACCGCGCAGGCCGCTCTTGAGTTCGTTCGGGGTGCCGACGGCGACCACCGTTCCGTGGTCGACGATCGCCAGCCGATCAGCGAGGTGATCGGCCTCCTCCAGATAGTGCGTCGTCAACAGCACCGTCATCTGCTCTCCCCTGGCCATCCGCGCGATCTCGGCCCACATCTCGCTACGCGCGTGGGGGTCGAGCCCGGTCGTCGGTTCGTCGAGGAAGAGCACCTGGGGACGGTGCATCAATCCGAGCGCGACGTCGAGCTTGCGCGCCATACCGCCCGAGTAGGTCCGCACCAGCCGGTTCGCGGCGTCGGCCAGGCCGAACCTGTTGAGGAGTTCGCGGGCGCGCGCCATGGCATCCCGGCGGGACATTCCGTGCAGTCGTCCGGCGAGCAGCAGGTTCTCGGTCGCGGTGCCCATCGGGTCCGTGCCGGACTTCTGCGACACGTGCCCGATCACCCGGCGCACTTGATCCGGCCGCGCCGCCGCCTCGATCCCGGCCACCCGAGCCGAGCCCGAGTCGGCGGCCGAGAGCGTCGAGAGGATCTTCACCGTGGTCGACTTTCCGGCCCCGTTCGGACCGAGCAGCCCGAACACGGTTCCCTTCGACGCGGAGAAGCTCAGCCCACGCAACGCCGTGATGCGCGGCTTGTTCCTGCCGGCGGGATAACTCTTGACCAGATCGACGGCTTCCACAGCCGGATCTGCCACGTGGGCAGCACCCATCGTCACACCTCTTGTCAGGACTTGGTGTGACTCTCACCTTCCTGGTGTCACCGGGACACGAGGAGGCGCGGTGGCGAGGGTTGGTCCCTACGGTGAGTAGTCGCCGCAGAGGCTAGCACACGAGCACCAGCGGATCCCGGTGTCGACTGCGGAAGTCCGCTTCGACATAGGGCAGTTCATCTGCGACGCGCTTGCGTTCGGTGCCGGCATTCCTCGCCGCCCGGGCGTCACCGCCGAGGAAGAGGTGCGGGTCACCGTCAATGCTCACGCCACCTTCGCCGAGGGCAGCTTCCCCACCCGTTCCTAGGGCACCTTCCGCATCTCCCGCATCATCGATGGCCGCAACTACTGGGGTGACTTCAAGGTCGACTGCCTCACCACCGGGGCCCCACCGCCACCGTGACCGGCAGACTCGTCCACACAAGCCCCGGCCACCCGTGGCGGACCCAGTTGGACCCGCATACCCGCATGGGTGTCAGCTTCTACGTTCCCCACCACGGGAAAGCCCGCGCCGGGCTGTCCGGTGCGACGGCCAAACGAGCGCCCCTGCTGAGCAGCGGCCCCGTTTGATTTCGTCACCCCTTGAACCGGTGATGAAAAAACAGAGGGTGCGCCGGGGGGCGCTTCACGGACGGGGATGACGCCGGGGAAGCCCTCCGCCCGTGTCAGCAGCTCGGCAGCACTCGGAGCGCTTCGCCTCGTCAACGAATGTCCGCCAGGCAGCCGTTGAGAATACCAGGGGCGTGCGGGCCGTGTCCTTGCTGTCACGCACCGGAACGGTGCCGGGGAACCCCTCCGCCACCTCCACGCAGTTGCCGCCATCCGGATTGCTGTAGCTGCTTGCGCGCCAGCGTGCGTCGCTCAGATCCACCATGGTTGTAGCCTTTCGCTGCGTTGGCGACCATTCGCGCGGACATCAGCCTGGGGAGAGAGTCCGCCCGCAACTGTGTGCACCCGATCCAGCTGCTCCGCCATCACCTTGTCGCCACCTACCCGGCGGGCGAGTACGGCCTCGTCAGCGGCTGCGGCGACGACCGCGAGGACCGCCCGGATCACGAGAGGGCCCAGATCACGAGATGGCCCGGAGCCGGTTGCCGGGCGAGCGGCGGAGCCGGCCGAGGGCCTGGGCCGTCCCTTCGTCCGCGGGGAGGAAGACGACGAGTTGTTGGGCGTCGGCAGGAAGGTCGAGCGTCTCGCGGGTCAGGTGGAGTTCGCCTTCGGAGGGATGGTTGAGCCGGAGGACTCCACGTGGCGGAACGACGTGACGGTTCAGCCGTCGGGTGAATTCGGGTCCGGCGACGGGCGCGAGTTCCGCGGTGAACCACTCGGAGTTCTCGACGGACGGTGCGAGCCAGAGATCGAATGCCTGCTCGTCCGCGACATCGTCCCAGTCGGCGAAGAACGTCCGGGCGCGGGGATCGGTGAAGACATAGCGGGTGAGGTTCGGAGCGTCGGCATCGAGCAGTCCGGTTCCGCTCGTCACCGACGCGAAGCCGCTGGTGTGGGCGAGGACGTCGCCCAGCGTGTTGGTCACCATGGCGATGCCCGGCTCGAGGAGGCGGAGCGTCTCCAGTACGGACGACCGCACCGTTCGACGGGGAGGCGCCGGCCGGGCATGAGCGGAACACTCGCCGCCGGTGATCTTCGCGAGGTAGCGCAGGTGCTTGCGCTCGCAGGGGTCGAGGCTCAGCGCGTCTGCGAGGGCGTTCACCACTGCCACCGAGGGGTTGCGGTCGCGGCCCTGCTCGATACGGGTCAGATACTCGACGCTGATACCGGCCCGCGCGGCGAGATCCGACCGCCGCAGTCCCGGTGACCGGCGCCGGCCGTGATCCGGTAGCCCCAGCGACTCGGGCTGGATGCTGTCGCGCTTGGCCCGGATGAAATCCCCCAAAGGCGTACCCATGCCCCTGAGCATATGGCGCTGCCTTACGCCCGTGGAGTACTGAGGGTGGCCCTGCGGGGGCCAGCCTGAGCACGGTCTGGTTGCGGCCAGGGGGCGACGTGACCGTGGTGGGCATGGACAACAACAAGCACGAACTCGTGGTCATCGTCGGCAGCGTTCGAGAAGGCCGGTTCGGCCCGGTCGTGGCCTCGTGGGTCGCCGAACAGGCACGTACGCACGGTGGTTTCGACGTGGAGGTCGTCGATCTGGCCGAGATCGACATCCCGCTGGCACTGCCTGAGGCATCACCGATGGCCGCAGGCGAGGCGTACCCTCGTCCGGCCGGGATGGCGGCACTGACATCGGCCCTGGAGGGTGCCGACGCGTTCGTCGTCGTCACACCCGAGTACAACCACAGCTACCCCGCGTCGTTGAAGGCGGCCATCGACTGGCACTTCACCCAGTGGACGGCCAAGCCCGTCGCCTTCGTCAGCTACGGCGGCGCGGCAGGCGGCCGGCACGCGGTGCTGCACCTGGAAAACGTGCTGACCGAGTTGCACGCGGTGACCATCCGCGACGGTCTCGCCTTCCCCAACTACTTCACCGCGTGGCAGGACGGTCAGCCGCTCGACCCGGAAGTCTCCGGGTACGCCAAGACCCTGCTGGACCAGCTGGCCTGGTGGGCGGGGGCGCTGCGGTCGGCACGCGAAGCCGCCCCCTACCCGGCGTGAGAACGGCGACGGTGGAATGCCCGGCATGAGGACGGCGAGTGGAATCCCGGCTGACGGCTCTCCCCGTCCTCGTGCGGGCGTCCCCCCCATGGTCATGACCGCGGCCGGGGTTTGGGGGTGACCGCCCGCGCCAGGTCGTCCAGCGCGTCGGTGAGGAGTTCGGCGGTGCGGAGGGCGACGGGCGGGGGGTGGTCGGCCTGTTCCCACCAGCGGGCGAGGGCCTCGTGGACCGAGGGCCACTCCAGCGGTTCGCTCCGCCGTACGGCCGGTACGGCGGTGGCGAGGTCGGAGGCGAGGGCGGCGGAGAAGTCGGCGGCCCAGGGATCGGGCCGGAAGCTGGGGTGCGCCCCCGGAAGATGGGGCTCAAGCAGCATGCACGCGCGGCCCATGGTGACCAGCGCTGACTGCGCTTCGCCCGCGGAGCGGCGGGAGAGCCGCGAGACCCGGCCGTGCTGGCGGACGGGTTCGGCCTCGGCGCGGCTGAGGGTCTGCTCCCAGTCCTGCCGGGCCGCGCGGGTGTCCAGCAGGGCCTCGCGCACCTGGCGCGGGGCGTGTTCCGCGGGGTGCGCGAAGGCGTCGAGCACGGCCATGGCGTACCGCCCGGTGGCCGCCAGCCAGTCGGCGAGCCGGTCGCGCAGCAGCGGGGTGTGCCAGGCGGGGAAGAGCGCGTAGCTGAGCATGGCCAGCACTCCGCCGAGCGCGGTCAGCCCGGCGCGTTCGTAGGCGGTCTGGTACCAGTCGGCGCCCAGGATGCCGAGCAGGAAGACCACGTAGGCGCCGGTGCAGACGGAGGCGATGACGTAGCCGGTGGACAGCAGCAGGTAGAGGAAGCCGACGCTGACGACGGCCAGCGCGGCGCTGAGGTAGGGGCCGGGCCCTGCCAGCGCCATCACGGTGCCCGCGATGGCGACGCCGACCAGCGTGCCGACGGCGCGGCCGATGCCCCGTTCGTAGGTGCGGGAGAAGTCGGGCCGCAGCACCATGACGGCGGTCAGCGGCACCCAGTAGCCGTGCGCGGGCGGCAGCGCGTTGCCGAGCAGGTAGCCGAGGGCCACGACGGCGCTGACGCGCAGCGCGTGCCGCAGGATCGGTGACTTCCAGTGCAGCTCGCGGCGGAAGGCGCGGAGCGCGACGGGCACCAGCCCGGCGAGAGTGGGCATGTGGAGATGGCGTTCGCGGGCCAGCGCGTGCCCGGCTGCGGGGGTGTGTTTGCCGCCGGCCGCCTTGCGTCCGGCCTGCTGCGTCTCGCGGGCCGTGGCCAGTTCGGCCGCGACCTCCTCCGGGTCGGGGCCGTAGGGCCCGTCCAGGCTGGCGTCCACCACCGGGGGCCGGTCCGGGAAGTCGCGGCGGCGGCCCTCGCGGTCGGCCACATGCCAGGTGACCCTGGCCAGCACGCCGCCTCTGGTGACCTCGACGGGTTCCTGTGCGGCTTCCACGGCGTCGTCGGTGAGGGCGATGAGGCGCAGTGCCGCGCGCCGGGCGGGACCGCTCAGGACGGGGCCGCTCTCGGGGACGCGGAGTACGTCCAGGGCCTGGTCGGGCAGCCGGACGCGGTCGCCGCGGCGGATGGCGCGCGCGGTGGCGTCCAGTACGGTCGCGGCGGCGGCCAGCAGTTCGCGTACCCGGTCGCGTTCGGGCCCCACCATCGGGGCTCCGCCCACCACCGGGTCGGCGAGGGAGGCCAGCACCGGGCGGAAGCGCTCGGCCATGGCGCGGTAGCCGTGCAACTGGCGGGGCCTGCGGCGGGCCTGACGCGGGGTGACGGCGGCGGCGCTGCGCGCCTCGATCAGCGGTTCGGGGTCGAAGGACGCCATCGGGTCGTGCCGCAGTCGCCGCGCGTAGTCCGCGACCGCGGCCAGCGCGTCCGCGAGCGTGTCGCGGCGCTCGCCCCACGGCCGTACGGGGAAGAGCACGATCAGCCCGGCCTGTACGACGCCGCCTGTGGCGATCAGCGCGGCGCTGCTGAGCGCGCCCAGGACACTGGTCGGCAAATGGACGGTGATGAGCATGACGGCGATGTTGAACGCCGCCACCACACCCGAGGTGGGTCCCACGCCCCAGGCCATCCCGGCCATGAAGGCCCACAGGGCCAGCAGCAGTATGAACGCCCACGGCAGGCCGACCAGCAGATAGCCGACGAAGGTGGAGATCGCCAGCCCGCTCGAGGCGGCCAGCGCCAGCACCGGCCTCGGCCGCCAGCTGCGCTGAAAGGTGGCGATACCGGAGGCGAAGGCGCCGAACGCGCTGGAGACCGCCAGTTGCGGCGTTCCGATCAGCAGCGCCAGCCCCACCACGAGGCCGACGCCGCAGGCGCCGCGCAGCGCGGTCAGCGGTGTGAGTGAGGTCCGCTCCACGGCCAGCCCTGAACGGGCGGTTTCCTTCAGCGCCCGGAGCCAGGGCAGTGGTGCGGCGATCATGCGGCGAGCCTATCGAAGGCGGACGTTTCGATTCCGGCCCAGCCGCACGGGCTGTTCCGGGAAGAAGCTGCACCTTGCCGGTCGTTGTGGACTGCGGATGCTTCGCGGCCTGGCGCGCCCACGCGGCGGAGCCGCATGTCGGATACAGCCCCGCGCCCCTTCGGGGCGCCCGCTAATGGTTGCTCGGGAAGCCCAGGTTGATCCCTCCCGCGTCGGCCGGGTCGGGCCAGCGGGTGGTGATGACCTTGCCTCGGGTGTAGAAGGCCACGCCGTCGTTGCCGTAGATGTGCAGGTCGCCGAAGAGGCTCTGCTTCCAGCCGCCGAAGGAGTGGTAGCCGACCGGGACGGGGATGGGCACGTTGACGCCGACCATGCCGGCCTCCACCTCCAGTTGGAAGCGCCGGGCGGCCCCGCCGTCCCGGGTGAAGATGGCGGTGCCGTTGCCCCACTTGCTGGAGTTGATCAGCGCGATGCCCTCGTCGTACGTCTCGGCGCGCACCACGCACAGCACGGGGCCGAAGATCTCGTCGTCGTAGGCGGCCATCCCCGGCGCGACCTTGTCGAGCAGCGAGACGCCGAGGAAGAAGCCGTCCTCGTGGCCTTCGACGGTCAGTCCCGTGCCGTCGACAACGACCTCGGCTCCCTGCGCGGCAGCGCCGGTCACATACGAGGCCACCTTGTCGCGGTGCTCCCTCGTGATCAGCGGGCCCATCTCGCTGGCCGGGTCGTCGCCAGGACCGATCCGCAGCTTGCCGGCCCGCTCGGCGATCCTGCTGACCAGTTCGTCGCCGATCCCGCCGACGGCGACGACGACGGAGACGGCCATGCAGCGCTCACCGGCAGAGCCGTACGCCGCGTTGATGGCGTTGTCGGCCGCGTGGTCGAGGTCGGCGTCGGGCAGCACCATCATGTGGTTCTTGGCGCCGCCGAGCGCCTGCACCCGCTTGCCGTTGGCGGTGGCCTCGGCCTGGATGTGCTTGGCGATCGGGGTGGAGCCGACGAAGGAGACGGCGGCCACGTCCGGGTGGGCGAGCAGCCGGTCGACGGCCACCTTGTCGCCGTTGACGACGTTGAGCACGCCCTCGGGCAGCCCCGCCTCGGCGGCGAGTTCGGCGAGCCGGTAGCCGGCCGAGGGGTCCTTCTCGCTCGGCTTGAGGACAAAGGTGTTCCCGCAGGCGACGGCCAGCGGGAACATCCACATCGGCACCATCGCGGGGAAGTTGAACGGGGTGATGCCCGCGACCACGCCGACCGGCTGCCGGATGGCGGAGACGTCCACCCGGGTGGAGACCTGGGTGGACAGCTCGCCCTTGAGCTTCTCCGGGATGCCGCAGGCCAGCTCCAGGATCTCCATGCCGCGCGCGACCTCACCGAGCGCGTCGGAGTGCACCTTGCCGTGCTCGGCGGTGATCAGCCGGGCGATCTCGTCGCGCCGCGCGTCCAGCAGCTCGCGGTACTTGAACAGGAACGCGGTGCGTGTCGCCAGCGAGGACTGCGACCACTGGGCGTATGCCGTCTTCGCAGCGGCGACCGCCGCGTCCACCTCCTCGACCGAGGCGAGGGCGACCCGGGTGGGCTGCGCCCCGGTGGCCGGGTTGTAGACGGGGCCGAAGCTGCCGGAGGTCGACTCCACCGGCTTGTTGCCGATCCAGTGGCCGAGGGTCTTCATGGAGAGGGGACCTTTCTTGGTACGGGAAACATCGAGAGGGCTCACGACTGACGCCCGGGAGGGCTCGCAGCGGCGTCCGGGAGGCTCACAAGTGGCGCCGCTGCCGGGCGCGTTGCCGCTCGTACTCCTCGCGGGCCCGGCGCGCTGCCGGGCGCTGTGAGGTCTCGGCGACGGCCACGTCCCACCACGCCTCGGGCCCCGGCGCCGGAACGTCCGGGTCCGGATCGGTCTCCACGTAGACGCAGCTGGGCCGCTCGGAGGCGCGCGCCGCTGCCAGCGCCTCGCGCAACTGGTCGCAAGTGGCAGCCCGGTACACCTCCATGCCGAGCGAGGCCGCGTTGGCGGCCAGGTCGAGGGGGAGCGCCTCGCCGGTGTAGCCGCCCTCGGCGTCGCGGAACCGGTAGGCGGTGCCGAAGCGTTCGCCGCCGGTGAGTTCGGACAGCCCGCCGATGGAGGCGTAGCCATGGTTCTGCACGAGGACGACGTTGATGTTGATGCCCTCCTGCACGGCGGTGACGATCTCGGTCGGCAGCATCACATACGTACCGTCGCCCACCAGCGCCCACACCGGCCGGTCGGGCGCCGCCAGGCGTACGCCGATGGCGGCCGGGATCTCGTATCCCATGCAGGAGTAGCCGTACTCCACGTGGTACTGGCGCGGGGAACGGGCGCGCCACAGCTTGTGCAGGTCGCCGGGCATGGACCCGGCGGCGTTGATGACCACGTCCTCGTCCCCGACCACGGAGTCGAGCGCGCCGAGCACCTGGGTCTGCGAGGGGCGGGCCTTCCCGTCCGGCGGGTGCGGGGCGAACGCCTCGGCCACGACGCGCTCCCACGCCTGCTTGCCGCGCCCGTACTCGGCCTCGTAGTCCGGCGAGACCCGGTGGCCGCGAAGTGCGGCGGCCAGCGCCTGCAGTCCGGTACGTGCGTCGGCAACCAGGGGCAGGGCACCGAGTTTGTGCCCGTCGAAGGCGGCGATGTTGAGGTTGAGGAAGCGGGTGGCGGGGGCGAAGAGGGTGCCGGAGGCCGTGGTGAAGTCGGTGTAGCGGGTGCCGACGCCGATCACCAGGTCGGCGGCGCAGGCCAGGTCGTCGGCCACCGTGGTGCCGGTGTGGCCGATGCCGCCCACGTCGCAGGGGTGGTCGTACCTCAGGGAGCCCTTGCCGGCCTGGGTGGACGCCACGGGAATGCCGGTCATGTCGGCGAAGGCGCGCAGCGCTTCCTCGGCCTCGCTGTGGTGCACTCCGCCGCCCGCGATCAGCAGCGGGCGCCGCGCGGCCCGTACCGCAGCGGCGGCCTCGGCCAGCGCCTCCGGCTCGGGCACCGGCCGCGCCACCCGCCACACCCGCTCGGCGAAGAACTCCTCGGGCCAGTCGTACGCCTCGGTCTGCACGTCCTGCGGCAGCGCCAGGGTGACGGCACCGGTCTCGGCGGGGTCGGTGAGCACCCGCATGGCCTGGAGGGCCGCGGGGATCAGCGCTTCGGGGCGCAGCACCCGGTCGAAGTAGCGGGAGACGGGGCGCAGCGCGTCGTTGACGGAGATGTCGCCCGCGTACGGCACTTCCAGCTGCTGGAGCACCGGGTCGGGGACGCGGTTGGCGAAGATGTCGCCGGGCAGCAGGAGCACGGGCAGCCGGTTGACGGTGGCCAGCGCGGCGCCGGTGGTCAGATTGGTGGCGCCGGGGCCGATGGAGGTGGTGACGGCCTGCGCCGAGAGGCGGTTGTGCTGGCGGGCGAAGCCGACGGCGGCGTGCACCATCGCCTGCTCGTTGCGGCCCTGGTGGAAGGGGAGCGGCGCGTCGGGCCCCTGCCCGCTCTCGACGAGCGCCTGGCCGAGCCCGGCCACGTTGCCGTGCCCGAAGATGCCCCAGCAGGCGTCGATGAGCCGGTGCCGTCGGCCGTCGCGTTGGGTGTGCTGGGCGGCGAGGAAGCGCACGAGGGCCTGCGCGACGGTCAGCCTGACGGTGGTCACCTGGCGCCCTCCTCGGTCTCGTCGGTCTCCTCGTGCTGCGAACCGGCCCCACCCCGTGACACTGCGGATTCCATTCCCCCGTACAGCGGAAGCCTTTGATCCATAGGCGTATCGGCCCACGTGCCACGAATCCACGCGTGATCTGGATGGTCGCAGATAAGCCAGGCGCGATCCACCCCAGGACCTGCCATCACGTTCAGGTAGTACATGTCGTGACCCGGCGCGGCCATGGACGGGCCGTGCCAGCCGTCCGGGATCAGTACGGCGTCGCCGCTGCGCACTTCGGCCAGCACGTCCGTGCCCTTGCCGTGGCCGCTGGGCGACACCCGCTGGTAGCCGAGCCCTTCGGTGGTGCCGCCCTGCGGAGTGCGGTGGGGGGCGATCTCGTAGTAGTAGATCTCCTCCAGCTCGCTCTCCACCCCCTCGCGGTGCTCGTCGTGCTTGTGCGGCGGGTACGACGACCAGTTGCCGCCGGGGGTCAGCACCTCGACGGCGATCAGCCGGTCGGCGCCGAACGCATGCGCGGCACCGAAGTTGTTGACCTGGCGCGAGCACTGCCCGCTGCCGCGCAGCTCCACCGGCACGTCCTCGGCAGCGCCGTAGCGCACCGGCAGCCGCCGCTCGCAGCGCGCGCCGGTGAGCGCGAACCGGCCGCCCGCCGCGCTGCCGATCGTCACCTCGGCGTCACGCGGTACGTACGCGAAGTCGCTGACGGCGGTGAAGACGCTCGCCCTGCCGTGCAGCCGGAGGGTCTGCCCCTCGGCCTCCACGGTGCAGCCGCCGCTGAGCGGCAGCACGATCCACTCGCTCTCGCCCGTCGGGAACGTATGGGTCTGTCCGGGGCCGAGCTCCAGCACCCGCAGCGAGGAGTAGCCCCAGCCCGCGCTCTCGGGGCTGACCTCGAGGGCGTACGGGCCCGACGCGGCGCTGCCCGCGTGCAGATGGAAGTCGGTGGTGCGGTTCATCTCGCCCCTTTCAGAGCAGTCCGATCAGAGCAGTCCGACGGCGGTGTCCACGGCCGCGCCCACATCCCCGTCGGCCGGGTAGAGCAGGGAGCGCCCGACGACCAGCCCGCGTACGGCCGGCAGGCTGAGCGCCTTGCGCCACTTCTCATAGGTGCCCTCCTGGTCACCGTGCACCTCACCGCCGAGCAGTACGACAGGGAGCGTCGAGGTCTCGCACACCCACGCCATGTCGTCCGGGTCCTCGGTGACCGGCAGTTTGAGCCAGGTGTAGGCGGAGGTGCCGCCCAGTCCGGCGGCTATGGCGACGGAACGGGCGACGGCCGGCCCGCTCAGGTCGTTGACCACCCTGGCGTCCACCCTCCTGCTGAGGAACGGCTCCACGAAGACGGGCAGTCGGCGCGCCGCCATCTCGTCGACGGCGCGGGCGGCGGAGTGCAGGGTGCGCAGCGAGCCGGGGTCGTCGTAGTCGATGCGCAAGAGCAGCTTGCCCGCGTCGAAGCGCATCCGTTCGATGTCCTCGGCGCGGTGCCCGGTGAAGCGGTCGTCCAGCTCGAACGAGGCACCGGCCAGCCCGCCCCGGTTCATGGAGCCGACCGCCACCTTGCCCTCCAGGGCGCCGAGCAGCAGCAGGTCCTCCAGGATGTCGGCGGTGGCCAGCACCCCGTCGACTCCGGGCCTGGACAGCGCCAGCACGAGGCGCTCCAGCAGCTCGGCGCGGTTGGCCATGGCGAACTCGTCGCTGCCGACACCCAGCGCGCCGCGTGCCGGATGGTCGGCCGCGACGATCATCAGCCGCTCGCCGGCCTCCACCAGCGGCCGGCGCGTACGCCGGGCCGCCGCCTCGGCGACGGCCTCCGGGTGGCGGGTCCGCACGGACGTCAGCTCGGAGATGCCGACACTGCTGGGGGTCAACGGTGGCTCGCTTTCGGAACGTGGTGGGGGCGGCGGCTCGCCGGACGCCGGACGCCGGACGGGGCCGGGGAAGGGCTCAGTCACGCAGCAGGTCCTCCACCTCGGCGGCCGTCGGCATGGCGGAGGAGCAGGCCAGCCGGGAGGCGACCAGCGCGCCGGCCGCGTTGGCGAACCGCATGGCGTGCTCCAGCTCCCAGCCGGCCAGCAGCCCGTGGCACAGCGCGCCGCCGAACGCGTCCCCCGCTCCGAGGCCGTTGACGACCTCCACCGGGTGCGGCGGCACCTGCGCCGTGGTGCCGTCGGCGTGCGCGGCGAGTACGCCCTTGGGCCCCTGTTTGACGACGGCCAGTTCGACGCCCGCCGCCAGCAGCGCCTCGGCGCAGGCGTGCGGGTCGCGGGTGCCGGTGGCGACCTCGCACTCGGCGAGGTTGCCGACGGCCACGGTGGCGTGGGCGAGCGCCTCCCGGTAGAAGGGGCGCGCGGCCTCGGCGGCCTCGGCCTCCGTGCGCTGCCCTGCCGTCCCCGCGCCCCAGAACATCGGCCGCCAGTCCAGGTCGAAGACGGTGGCGACGGCCTCCTCGCGGCCCGGCGCGCGGGCGGTGAGTGCGGCGAGGGTGGCGCCCCTGCTGGGTTCCTCGCACAGGCCGGTGCCGGTCATCCAGAAGATCCGTGCGGCGGCGATGCCCGCCAGATCCAGCTCGTCGGCGCTCAGCTCCAGGTCGGGCGCCTTGGGCTGCCGGTAGAAGTAGAGCGGGAAGTCGTCGGGCGGGAAGATCTCGCAGAACGTCACCGGCGTGGGGTACCGCGCCACGCCCGTCACCCATCGGTCGTCGACGCCGAAGTCGCGGAGCGCCTCGTGGCAGTAGACGCCGAACGGGTCGTCACCGGTGCGCGTGATGACGGCTGCCGAGCGGCCGAGCCGGGAGGCGGCGACGGCCACGTTGGTGGCGGAGCCGCCGAGGAACTTGCCGAAGCTGTCCACGTGCTGGAGCGGGACGCCGGTCTGGAGAGGGTAGATGTCGACCCCGATGCGGCCCATGGTGACCACCTCGTGCGGCGTGCCCCCGTCGTGCGGCTCGGCCATGACTCCCGTCCCTCTCTTCCCTCCCGGGTTTCCCTTCCGGGATGTGCAGGTGCCCGGATCATCGTCCGCTGTTCCGGCGACCACTGTCAATAATTTGTCCTTACATATTGACGTCGCCCCGGACTACCGGATTGGCTCTCAGCCATGACTGGCACTTCCTCCGCCCCCTCCCTCGACCGCATCCGCGTCGGCTCCGCTCCCGACTCCTGGGGGGTGTGGTTCCCCGACGACCCCCAGCAGGTGCCCTGGCAGCGCTTCCTGGACGAGGTGGCACAGGCGGGCTACCACTGGATCGAGCTCGGCCCTTACGGCTACCTGCCGACCGACCCGGCACGGCTCACCGACGAGGTGGCCTCCCGCGGTCTGGAGGTCTCGGCCGGCACGGTCTTCACCTCGCTGCACCGGGGGCCGGACATCTGGGACGAGACCTGGGCGCACGTCTCCCGCGTCGCCGAGCTCACCCGCGCGATGGGCGCAGCGCACCTCGTGGTCATCCCCTCCTTCTGGCGCGACGACAAGACGGCCGAACTGATCGAACCCGCGGAGCTGACGGCGCAGCAGTGGCAGCACCTCGCGCAGGGGACCGAGCGGCTGGCCCGCGAGGTCGGCGAGCGGTACGGGCTGCGCATCGCCGTCCACCCGCACGCCGACACCCATATCGACACCGAGGAACACGTCGTCCGCTTCCTCGACGCGACCGACTCCGACCTGGTCAACCTCTGCCTGGACACCGGCCACTACGCCTACTGCGGCGGCGACAGCGTCGAGCTGATCGAGCGGTACGGCGAACGGATCGACTATCTGCACCTCAAGCAGGTGGACCCGGAGATCCTCGCCGACGTCGTCCGCGAGGGCACGCCCTTCGGCCCGGCGGTGCGCCAGGGCGTGATGTGCGAACCCCCCGGGGGTGTTCCGGAGCTGGAGCCGGTACTGGTGGCGGCCCAGAACCTGGGCGTGGACCTGTTCGCCATCGTCGAGCAGGACATGTACCCCTGTCCGCCGGACCAGCCCCTCCCCATCGCGGAGCGGACCCGGCGCTTCCTGCGCAGCTGCGGCGCCTAGAGCGTGCCCTGGGAGCCTGCCTCGTACGGGTGAGGGGGCACGCTCACCGGGACGCGACGAGCCGGTCACCAATGTCACCGTTTCACGGGCCGGATGTCACAGCCGTCGCACAGCACCCCGCCGGGGGTCACTCTCCGTCGTTCACCGGGCACAGGCTGAGCGATCACCAGCCACCCCTGGGAGGTGCGAGAGATGGCCGACCGAGATCTTTGGTCGTACAAGGAAATCGCCGCGCACATCAGCGTCCAACCGGACACCGTGCGCTCCTACCGGAAGCACGGGCACCTACCGCCGCCCGACCTGGTGGAGGGAGGCAGGCCCTTCTGGTTCGCCGACACCATCCGCGAGTGGGTCACCCGCAGGCCGGGCCACCGCGGCGGGCACTGAGCCGGGCGACGAAGGAGCTTCGGCCATGACCTCCGGCATATCCCCGACGACACCCGGCATGTCCCCGACCGCCGAGACCCTTGGGGGCGGCACCGCAGGTGCCGCCCCAAGGTGCGTACGGGACGGCGCGGCAGCGGGCCGCCGCGGCACCCTCCGGCCCAGCACCCACTGCACCGCGAGCGCCACCCCGGCCAGCACCGCGGAAGCGCCCACCCCGATCAGCGCGCCGGAGAGCGTTCCGGCCAGCGCCCGGCCGCCCCAGTAGCCGACGCCCACCGAATAGCCCGCCCACAGCAGCTCCGCCAGCCCTGCGCCCAGCAGGAAGCGCCGCACCGGGTAGCCCACTGTGCCGGTCGCCAGACCGCCGACGATCCGGCCGCTGGGCAGGAACCTGACCGCGATCACGAACGGCACCCCGTGGCTCCGGACATGGCCGGCCGTCCACTCCAGCGCCGCCCTGCGGCGCGGACCGGAAGACAGCCACCGGCGGCTCCGTCCGCCCGTGCGCCGCCCGATCCCGTACACCAGCACGTCCCCGGCCAGCGCACTGCCCGCCACGGTCAGCAGCACCAGCGGCAGCGGCAGCCGCCCCTCGGCGGCCAGCGCGCCCGCCGCCGCGATCAGCGCGGAGTTGGGCACCAGCGGCGGCAGGGTGGTGAGCCCCAGCACCGCCAGCGTCATCCACAGCGCGCTCTCCACGCCGACCACCCGCCTTCCACCGGACGCCCCCGCGGCGCCACCCGTAAGCCCCAGCTGACAGGTGAAAGACCAGGGGAACAACCGCCGTCCGACCATTACGGGGACATCTCAGGGGCTGGTCGAGCCGACCCCTAAGGGGATCGCCGTCAGCCGGACGGACGGTGCGTACCGTCGCCCGTCCGCGCTTTGCATATACCCTGCGGGGGTATATCGTTGAGCCCGCGCACACCCCGGAAGCGCCACCACCCGGGCCCTTCTCGCGGCCCGGTCCGAGCGCTCCGTGCTGAGCCTTCCGTACTGAGAGTTGAGGAGTGGATCATGAGCACCGTCACGACCACCTACAAGGTTTCCGGAATGACCTGCGGCCACTGCGAGGGCGCGGTCTCCGAGGAGATCTCCCGGATCGAGGGCGTCTCGGCAGTGAAGGCCGTGGCCGCCTCCGGAGAGGTCACCGTCACCTCCTCCGGCGAGCTGGACGAAGCCGCCGTGCGGGATGCCGTGGACGAGGCCGGCTACGAGCTGGCCGGCCGGGCCTGAACCAGCCCGGCCGCCTCGCCATCACAAGGGGCACCGCCCCTCCATTGTCACCCCGGCCCCGGGCACCCGCACGGCAGAGCAAACCTCTCCCCCACCGCGGAGGACTAGCCATGGCGACGGGCATCGAGGGGGGCGCTCCGCCGCGACGGAGCCCTCTTGCGCCAAGGTCCGCGGCAGCGAAAAGCGCCCCGTCAGCCAGGTCCCCCCACGGGCCCGCCGACGGGGCGCTTTCGATTCCCGGTCACGGATTCCCCCCACGGGATCCTGGCCGGGCGCCTCCTGGGTGTCCGTGCGAGCGGGAGGGCCGCTCAAAGCTCCCCGCGCACGTTCACCGTTCCTTCACCTCGCATCCGTCCCCCAAGACGGATGTGAAGCCGGCGGCGTCGGCTCCGCCGGGAGGCCGACGCCACCCGGTTAGACCTACGAACCCCGCCGATGGTTACCCCCCAATTTCTGTGACCTACGTCTCGTCGTCAATGCGCACAAACGGAAGACCCCGGTCCGTTTGGATCGGGGTCTTCCATTTGTGCTGGTACCGGGGAGAGCGGGGGCACCCCGAGAGCGCGGCGCCGGCGGAGCGGCTCACCCGAAAAGGGGCAGCCCCGAACAGGGCAACGGCTCAGCGCGCCTCGACGGGGACGTAGTCCCGCTCGACGACGCCCGTGTAGATCTGCCGCGGGCGGCCGATACGCGAGTTCGGCTCCTTGATCATCTCGTGCCACTGGGCGATCCAGCCCGGGAGCCGGCCGAGCGCGAACAGCACGGTGAACATGCTGGTCGGGAAGCCCATGGCGCGGTAGATCAGGCCGGTGTAGAAGTCCACGTTCGGGTAGAGCTTCCGCTCCACGAAGTAGTCGTCGGACAGGGCGTGCTCCTCCAGGCGGAGCGCGATGTCCAGCAGCTCGTCGCTCTTGCCCAGGGCCGAGAGCACATCGTGGGCCGCCGCCTTGATGATCTTCGCCCGGGGGTCGAAGTTCTTGTAGACGCGGTGGCCGAAGCCCATCAGCTTGACGCCGTCTTCCTTGTTCTTCACCTTGCGGATGAAGGTGTCGACGTCGCCTCCGGATGCCTGGATGCCCTGGAGCATCTCCAGCACGCTCTGGTTGGCGCCGCCGTGCAGGGGGCCCCAGAGCGCGTTGATACCGGCCGAGATGGAGGCGAACATGTTCGCCTGCGACGAGCCGACCAGCCGCACGGTGGAGGTCGAGCAGTTCTGCTCATGGTCCGCGTGCAGGATCAGCAGCTTGTCCAGGGCGCTGACCACGACCGGGTCCAGCTCGTACTCCTGGGCCGGGACCGAGAAGGTCATCCGCAGGAAGTTCTCCACATAGCCCAGGTCGTTGCTCGGGTAGATGACCGGGTGGCCGATCGCCTTCTTGTAGGCGTACGCGGCGATCGTCGGCAGCTTGGCCAGCAGCCTTATGGTCGACAGGTGCCGCTGCTGCTCGTCGAAGGGGTTGTGGCTGTCCTGGTAGAAGGTCGACAGCGCGCTCACCACCGAGGAGAGCATCGCCATCGGGTGGGCGTCACGCGGGAAGCCGTCGTAGAACCGTTTGACGTCCTCGTGCAGCAGGGTGTGCTGCGTGATCTCGTTCTTGAACGCGCTCAGCTCGTCGACGGTGGGCAGCTCGCCGTTGATGAGCAGATACGCCGTCTCCAGGAAGGTGCCGCGTTCGGCGAGCTGCTCGATCGGATAGCCGCGGTAGCGCAGGATGCCCTGCTCACCGTCGAGGAAGGTGATGGCGGATTTGTAGGCGGCGGTGTTGCCGTATCCCGAATCCAGGGTCACCAGACCGGTCTGGGCACGCAGCTTGCCGATGTCGAAGCCACGGTCACCGACCGTGCTGTCGACGACCGGGTAGCTGTACTCGCCGTCCCCGTAGCGGAGTACTACGGAGTTCTCGCTGTCGCGGTGTTCGCTCACGTCATCCCTCACCGACGTAGTGCCTCTTCTTCGAGGTGCCCTGACTTCTTCCACTCTCCCCTATTCAGCGCCGTGCGGTGCACTGGGGGTCAGCCGGAGGGCTCCATGGTGGCACGCAGTGCCGCCCAACTAGCTATCCTGCACCCTCTTGGCCGCCATGGTCACCCCCTGGCACACATCCCGCCTCCCGAGGAGGAGCCGCCGCGCGCAGCCGGTTGTCGAGCGCCGTACAGCGCCGCCCCGCCGAGACGGTCCGGACCGCCTGGCCGAGCGCCCTGCGCGACCCCACCAGCACCACCAGCCGCTTGGCTCTCGTCACCGCCGTGTACAGCAGATTCCGTTGGAGCATCATCCAGGCACCCGTGGTGACCGGGATCACTACCGCCGGGTACTCGCTGCCCTGCGAGCGGTGGATGGTCATCGCGTAGGCGTGGGACAGCTCGTCCAGCTCGTCGAAGTCGTAGGCGACCTCTTCGTCCTCGTCCGTCAGCACGGTGAGCCGGTGGTCGTCGACGTGCAGCCCGGTGACCACACCGACCGTGCCGTTGAAGACACCGTTCGCGCCCTTTTCATAGTTGTTTCTGATCTGGGTGACCTTGTCGCCCACCCGGAAAACCCGACCGCCGAAGCGCTTCTCGGGCAGCCCGGGACGGGCCGGGGTGACAGCCTGCTGGAGCAGCCCGTTGAGCGCTCCGGCCCCGGCCGGGCCGCGGTGCATCGGCGCCAGCACCTGCACATCGCGCCGCGGGTCGAGCCCGAACCTGGCCGGGATGCGCCGGGCCGCCACATCCACCGTCAGCGCGCCGGCCGCCTCGGTGTCCTCCTCCACGAAGAGGAAGAAATCCTCCAGCCCCTGGGTGAGCGGCTGGGTGCCCGAGTTGATCCGGTGCGCGTTGGTCACCACCCCCGACTGCTGGGCCTGCCGGAAGATCCGGCGCAGCCGCACCGCGGGTACGGGACCGCCCTCGGCCAGCAGATCCCGCAGCACCTCACCGGCGCCCACCGAGGGCAGTTGGTCCACGTCTCCCACCAGCAGCAGATGGGCGCCGGGCGGAACGGCCTTGATGAGCTTGTTGGCGAGCAGCAGGTCCAGCATGGACGCCTCGTCCACCACGACCAGGTCGGCCTCCAGCGGGCGGTCCCTGTCGAAGGCCGCGTCGCCGCCCGGCTTCAGCTCCAGCAGCCGGTGCACGGTGGACGCCTCGGCCCCGGTCAGCTCCGCCAGCCGCTTGGCGGCCCGGCCGGTGGGTGCGGCCAGCACCACCCGGGCATGCTTGGCGCGGGCCAGCTCGACCACCGAGCGCACGGTGAACGACTTGCCGCATCCCGGCCCGCCGGTCAGCACCGCCACCCGACTGGTGAGGGCGAGCCGCACCGCCTCCCGCTGCTCGGGCGCCAGCCGGGCACCCGTACGCTCCGCCAGCCAGCCGAGCGCCTTGTCCCAGTCGACGTCCTGGAACCACGGCAGCCGGTCCTCCGCCGTGCGCAGGAGCCGCTTGAGCTGGGCGGCCAGCGCCACCTCAGCGCGGTGGAAGGGCACCAGATAGACGGCGGTCAGATGGCGTGAGGGGTCCTCGGGGTCGGGCACCGGCTCGCGTACCACGCCGCCCTCCTCGTCGGCGGCGAGCTCACCGAGACAGTCGATGACCAGGCCGGTGTCCACCTGGAGGAGCTTGACGGCCTCGGAGATGAGCCGCTCTTCGGGCAGATAGCAGTGGCCTTGGTCCGAGGACTGGGACAGGGCGTGGCGCAGACCGGCCTTGACCCGCTCCGGGCTGTCGTGCGGGATGCCGACGGACTGGGCGATGCGGTCGGCCGTCAGGAAGCCGATGCCCCACACGTCGGCCGCCAGCCGGTAGGGGTTGCCGCGCACCACGGAGATCGACGCGTCGCCGTACTGCTTGTAGATGCGCACCGCGATGGAGGTGGAGACGCCGACGCCCTGGAGGAAGACCATCACCTCCTTGATGGCCTTCTGCTCCTCCCACGCGGCGGCGATCAGTTTGGTGCGCTTGGGGCCGAGCCCGGGGACCTCTACGAGTTTTTTCGGGTCGGCCTCGATGATCTCCAGTGTGTCGACGCCGAAGTGACTGACGATCCGGTCCGCGATACGTGGCCCGATGCCCTTGACCAGGCCCGAGCCCAGATAGCGGCGGATGCCCTGGATGGTGGCGGGCAGCACCGTGACGTAGTTGTCCACATGGAACTGGCGCCCGTACTGCGGGTGGGAGCCCCAGCGCCCCTCCATCCGCAGCGACTCCCCCGCCTGGGCGCCCAGCAACGCGCCCACGACCGTGAGCAGTTCGCCACCGCCGCGGCCGGTGTCGACTCGTGCGACGGTGTACCCATTGTCCTCATTGGCGTAGGTGATGCGCTCTAGTACCCCTTCGAGCACGGCAGGCTGGAACGTCATGTGACCGACCGTAGCCCTGGACACCGACAGCGTGGCAGCCCTGTGGACACTGCGCCTCCCCGGCGGCCGACCCCCGGACCCCCAGCCGGACAAACCTGACCGAACAGCACAACTAGGCCGGCACACTCTCCTGTGCACAACTCTGGGTTCACCATCGGAACTGTCCGCGTGACCAGTGCAGTTACGTATGCACGAGCATCATCACGATCGTGCATCGGCACCGTTCTCGACTTGCGCCAGCATGCGCACATCACATTGCATGACCGATGTAATCGTTTCCATGCGCAGCGCGGCGCCTCCGAGTGCCCTGCGTCCGGAGGCACTTCCCCCCTCTTCCCAGCTTGGAAAAAGCACGGCAATGGCAGGCATCAAGGACGTCGCGGCACGCGCCGGCGTCTCCGTCGCCACGGTCTCGCGCGTCCTCAACGACCACAGCGGGGTCCGCGAGGAGACCCGCGCCCGGGTGCTGACCGCCGTCTCCGAACTGAGCTACCGGCCCAACACGCTGGCCCGCTCCCTGCGCACCGACCAGACGCGCACCCTCGGGCTGGTCATCAGCGATGTGCTGAATCCTTTCTTCACCGAGCTGGCCCGTGCGGTCGAGGACGCGGCGCGGAGCAAGGGCTACAGCGTGATCATCGGCAACGCCGACGAACAGCTCGCGCTCCAGGACCACCATGTGCGCACCCTGCTGGACCGCCGGATCGACGGACTGCTCGTCTCCCCCGCCTCCGGCGACTCCGTCGCGCTGCGGGAGGCCGCGCTGCTGGGCATCCCCATGGTGTTCGTGGACCGGTGGATCGAAGGTCTGGACGTACCGCTGGTGCGTGCCGACGGGCAGCCCGCCGTTCGCGATCTCGTCGCTCATCTGTACGCCCTCGGACACCGCAGGCTGGCTATCATCACCGGGCCCGTCGCGAGCACGACCAGCAACGAACGGGTCCACGCCTTCCGCTCGGCGCTGCGGGAGCACGGACTGCCGCTGCCCGACGCCTTCATCGGCCAGGGCGACTTCCAGACGGCGAGCGGACGGCGGGCCACGGAGCGGTTCTTCGCGCTGCCCGAGCCGCCCGACGCGATCTTCGCGACGGACAACCTGATGGCGCTGGGCGTCATGGAGCAGCTGCGCACCCGGGGCCTGCGGGTGCCGGCCGATGTGTCGCTGGCCGCCTTCGACGACATCCCCTGGTTCCTGCACACCGACCCCCCGATCACCGCGATCGCCCAACCGACCCAGGAACTGGGCCACCGCGCGGTCGCCGCGCTGACCGACCTGGTGGAGGGCCGGAGCGCCGGTTCCGTCACGCTCTCCGCCCACCTCATAGCGCGCCGCTCCTGCGGCGAAGACGAAAGGACGCGTCGTTGACCACCCCAGACCCGCCCCCGGCACGGGAACTGCTGCGCACGGAGGGCATCCGCAAGACCTTCCCCGGCGTGGTCGCCCTCGACGGTGTCGACTTCGACCTGCGCGCCGGTGAAGTGCACGTCCTGCTGGGCGAGAACGGCGCCGGCAAGAGCACCCTGATCAAGGTGCTCTCCGGCACCTATCGCGCGGACGCGGGACGGGTCCTGCGTGAGGGCAAGGCAGTGCGCATCACGGGCGCCGAGGCCGCGGAGAAGCTCGGTATCGGCACCATCCACCAGGAGTTCAACCTGGTGCCGCACCTGTCCATCGCGGAGAACCTCTTCCTGGGCCGGCAGCCGCGCCGGTTCGGCCTGGTGGACCGCAAGAAGATGGAGGCCGACGCGAAGGTGCTGCTGGAGCGGGTCGGCGTCACCGCTCCCCCGCGCACTCCGGTCGGCAAGCTGGGCATCGCCGGGCGGCAGATGGTCGAGATCGCCAAGGCGCTCAGCCTGCGCACCCGGGTCCTGATCATGGACGAGCCGACCGCCGTGCTCACCGCCGAGGAGGTGAACCGGCTCTTCGTCATCGTCCGCAAGCTGCGGGCCGAGGGTGTGGGCATCGTCTTCATCACCCACCACCTGGAGGAGATCGCCGCCATCGGCGACCGGGTCACCGTGCTGCGCGACGGCCGCAGCGTCGGCCAGGTCTCCGCCCGCGCCCCGCAGGACGAGCTGGTGCGGATGATGGTGGGCCGCAGCATCGAGCAGCAGTACCCGCGCGAGACCGTACAGGCCGAGCAGGCGGCCGCCTCGGCCGCGCCGCTGCTGCGGGTGACCGGGCTGCACAAGAAGGGCGTCTTCGAGAACATCGACTTCGAGGTGCGCGCCGGTGAGGTCGTCGGCATCGCCGGGCTGGTCGGCGCCGGCCGCACCGAGGTGGTGCGCGCCGTCTTCGGCGCCGACGACTACGACGCCGGGCGCGTCGAGGTGGCCGGCAAGCGGCTGCCCGGCGGCGACGTATGGGCCTCGCACGCGGCGGGGCTCGGCCTGGTCCCCGAGGACCGCAAGGGGCAGGGGCTGCTGCCGGACGCGTCGGTCGCGGAGAACCTCGGCCTGGTCACCCTGCGGGAGGCGAGCAGGGGCGGCCTGGTCGACCGTGCGGGACAGCGCAAGGCGGCCTCCCGGATCGCCGACCGGCTGGGCGTACGGATGGCCGGACTCGACCAGCATGTGCGCACCCTCTCGGGCGGCAACCAGCAGAAGGTCGTGATCGGCAAGTGGCTGCTCGCCAACAGCCGCGTGCTGATCCTGGACGAACCCACCCGAGGCATCGACGTGGGCGCCAAGGTCGAGATCTACCAGCTCATCAACGAGCTGACGGCCTCCGGCCACGCGGTGCTGATGATCTCCAGCGACCTCCCCGAGGTGCTGGGCATGAGCGACCGGATCCTGGTGATGTCCCAGGGCCGGATCGCCGGTGAACTGACCGCGCGGGAAGCGACCCAGGACGCCGTCATGGCCCTGGCCGTCGGCACCTCCGCGCCAGGTACGAGCGAGATGGAGGATTCTCCCCGTGGCCATTGACACGCAGCAGCCGGGTCACCGCCTGGACAAGCGCCCCGGCGGCAGCGGGCCGCCCAACCGCGTACGCCGCGTCCTGGAGGACAACGGCGCACTCACCGCGCTCGCCGTTCTGGTCCTCGTGCTGTCGTTCTGGACCGGCAACTTCTTCACCACGACGAACCTGCTGAACGTGGGCGTACAGGCGGCCGTGACCGCCATCCTCGCCTTCGGCGTCACCTTCGCCATCGTCTCCGGCGGCATCGACCTGTCGGTCGGTTCGGTGGCGGCGTTCTCCGGGGTCATGCTGGGCTGGTTCACCACGACCCAGGGCATGCCGGTCTTTCTCGGCGTCGTCCTGGCGATCCTCTCCGGCACCGCCGCCGGACTGGTGAACGGCATCCTGATCTCCTACGGGAAACTGCCGCCGTTCATCGCGACCCTGGCGATGCTCTCGGCCGCGCGCGGCCTGGCGCAGGTCGTCTCCGAGGGCAGCCCGGTCGTGCTGCCCGACTCCCTCACCTGGATCGGCAAGACGATGGGGGAATGGCTGCCGGTGCCGGTCCTGGTGATGATCGCCATGGGCCTGCTGGCGGCGCTGGTGCTCAACCGCACCTACAGCGGCCGTTCGATGTACGCCATCGGCGGGAACGAGGAAGCCGCGCACCTGTCCGGCATCCGGGTCCGCCGCCAGAAGCTGGTGATCTACACCCTGGTGGGCACCTTCGCCGCCATCGCCGGAATCGTCCTGGCCTCCCGGCTCGCCTCGGCCCAGCCGACGGCCGCCAATGGTTACGAACTGGATGCGATTGCGGCCGTCGTCATTGGTGGTGCCAGTCTCGCCGGAGGCGTCGGCAAGGCTTCCGGAACGCTGATCGGCGCGCTTATCCTCGCTGTTCTGCGCAATGGACTCAACCTTCTCGATGTTTCCGCTTTCTGGCAGCAGGTTGTCATTGGGGTAGTTATTGCGCTCGCCGTGCTCCTCGATACACTGCGTCGCCGCGCATGATCTTTATGCGACGGGGGAGCTCGCGTAGTTCATCCATCTGCCGACTGCAAGGAATGCAGCAATGAGCAAGAGAACGAACACGTCTGTCGTCGTCGTGGCCACGGCAGTCGCACTGACGGCAACGGCCTGTGGTTCCGGCGACGGTTCGAGTGGCGGTAAGGACAAGCCCAAGATCGGCTTCGCCATATCCGCGCTCAACCAGCCCTTCATGGTCCAGATGAAGAAGGGCGCCGAGGAGGAGGCCAAGGCACAGGGCGCGGAGCTGAGCGTCCAGAACGCCTCGGACGACGCCTCCCAGCAGGCCAACCAGATCCAGAACTTCACCTCGCAGCAGGTGAAGTCGATCATCATCAACCCCGTCGACTCGGACGCCGCAGCTCCCTCTGTCAAGGCAGCGAACAACGCGAACATCCCGGTCATCGCCGCCGACCGCAGCGTCAACAAGGCCGAGGTGAAGACGACCGTCGCCTCCGACAACGTCGCGGGCGGCGAGAAGGCCGCCAAGGAGATCGCCGACCAGCTCGGCGGCAAGGGCCAGGTTCTGCACCTCCAGGGGCAGACGGGCACCTCCGCCTCCCGCGAGCGCGGCAAGGGCTTCACCGAGGGCCTCAAGAAGTACCCCGGCATCAAGGTCGTCACCAAGCAGCCGGCGGACTTCCAGCGCACCAAGGGCCTGGACGTGACCACCAATGCGATGCAGTCGCACCCGGAGATCGACGCCGTCTTCGCGGAGAACGACGAGATGGCGCTCGGCGCGGTCAAGGCGCTCGGCTCCAAGGCGGGCAAGTCCGTCAAGGTCATCGGCTTCGACGGCACGCCCGACGCGATGAAGGCCATCAAGAAGGGCACCATCAACGCGACCGTCGCCCAGCAGCCGGCCGAGCTCGGCAAGATGGCCGTCCGCAACGCCATGCGCGTCATCGACGGCTCCGACGTCGACAAGGAGATCAAGGTCCCGGTGAAGGTCGTCACCAAGAAGAACGTCGACCGGTTCTCCTGACGGGGACGCGGTTCTCCAGCCGGGAGCCGCTTCCCGGACGGGAGCCGCAGGAACGACAGGCTGAACGGCCCGTCGCGGGCAGCCGCGCCCGCGCGCGGGTCGAGAAGGAGCACCCCGGATGCACGGATACGACCTGCTGGTCGTAGGTTCCGCCAACGCCGACCTGGTCATCGGTCTGGACCGCCGACCGGGCCCCGGCGAGACGGTGCTCGGGTCGGATCTGGTGATCCACCCGGGCGGCAAGGGCGCGAACCAGGCGGCGGCAGCCGCCCGGCTCGGCGCCCGCACCACGCTGTTGGCGCGCGTCGGTGCCGACGCGTACGGCCGCATGCTGGCCGAGGCTCAGCGGGCTGCGGGCGCCGCCTTGTCGGGGCTCCTCATAGGGGCGGCGAAGACCCCCGGCACGGTGGCCAAGGACGGCACCGGCGGTGCCGAGGAGGGCAAGGACGCACCCCCGACCGGCGTCGCCCTCATCACCGTCGACGCGGCGGGTGACAACAGCATCGTCGTCTCACCCGGCGCCAACGGCCGGCTCACTCCGGACGATGTGGCAGCCGCGCACGACCTCTTCGCGGCCGCCGCCGTGGTCTCCCTCCAGCTGGAGATCCCACTGGAGACGGTCACGGCCGCGGCGCAGGCGGCAGCCGAGCACGGTGCCCGGCTGGTGCTCAACCCCTCACCGCCCGCCCGCCTCCCCGAGGACGTGCTGGCCCTGTGCGATCCGCTGGTCGTCAACGAGCACGAGGCACGGCTGCTGCTCGACGGGCAGTCGCCGGGTGCGGGGCCCGAGGAGTGGGCGACCGCGCTGCTCGCACTGGGCCCGCGCAGCGTCGTGGTCACCCTGGGCGCCGAGGGCGCGCTGGTGGCCGGGCCGGCGGTGGGTGCCGAAGTGACGGACGGGATCGGCATGGCGCGGGTCCCCAGCCCGCGCGTGCGGGCCGTGGACACCACCGGAGCGGGTGACGCCTTCACGGGTGCGCTCGGCTGGCGGCTGGGGCGCGGTGACGGGCTGGAGGAGGCCGTGCGCTACGCCGTACGCGTCGGCGCCCTCGCAGTCACCCGCCCGGGTGCGCAGGAGTCCTACCCCAGCGCCGAGGAAGTAGGAACAGCCGGTCAGGAGAGCGCGGAATGAAGAAGTCCGGGATACTCAACCGCCATCTCTCCGGCGCCCTGGCGCAGTTGGGACACACCGACCTCGTGGTGGTCTGCGACATCGGGCTGCCCATCCCCCAGGGACCGACGGTGGTGGACCTCGCCTTCCGCGCCGGAGTGCCCTCCTTCGCCGAGGTGCTCACCGGCCTGGTGGAGGAGCTGGAGGTCGAGGGCGCGGTCGCCGCGGCGGAGGTACGGCAGGCCAACCCGGAGTGCGAGGCCCTGCTTGAGAGCCACTTCCCCGGGCTGGAACTGGTGCCGCACGAGGAACTGAAGAAGCTGACCCGGCAGGCCCGCCTGGTGGTGCGCACGGGCGAGGCGAGACCGTATGCGAACGTGGCGCTGCGCTGCGGAGTGCCGTTCTGAGCCGCTGAGCGCTGTGCCCGAGCCCAGCGGTGGGTGACGATTCTCCGGACTACAGCACGTGCTGGAGATACCTCGCCGCCGTCTCCCGCAGCACTTCGGCGCCGTCCCGCTCCCACAGCGCGGGGTTGAAGATCTCCACCTCGACCGGGCCCCGGTAGCCGGCTGCTTCCGTCCACGTCCGGAAGGCCCGCAGGTCGACCGCCCCGTCCCCCAGCTGTCCCCGGCCCAGCAGCACGCCTTCGGGCAGCGGGGTGACCCAGTCGGCCAGCTGGAACAGGGCGATCCGGCCCCGCTCCCCCGCGCGGGCGATCTGCCGCGGGACCCGCTCGTCCCACCACAGATGGTAGGTGTCCACCACCACCCCGACCTCCTCGGCGGGGAACCGCTCAGCCAGGTCGAGAGCCTGACCGAGCGTGGAGACCACGCACCGGTCCGACGCGTACATCGGGTGCAGCGGTTCGAGGGCCATCCGGACCCCGCGCTCGCGGGCGTAGGGGGCGAGTTCGGCGAGGGCTTCGGCCACCCGCTCCCTGGCGGAGGCCAGATCCCGCTCACCGTCCGGCAGCCCTCCGGAGACCAGCACCAGCACGCGGGTGCCCAGTTCGGCCGCCTCGTCGAGCGCCGCCCGGTTGTCGTCGAGAGCCGCGCGCCGCGCCCCGGCCTCCGCTGCCGTGAAAAAGCCGCCCCTGCACAGCGAGGTGACGGCCAGTCCGTGCTGGCGCATGAGGCGGGCAGCGGCGGCGGGCCCGTAGGAGCGCACCGGATCGCGCCACAGTCCGACTCCGCCGATGCCCAGTTCCGCCGTCCTGCCGGCCAGTTCGGGCAGGGACAGCGGGCGCACGGTCTCCTGATTGATGGAGAGCCTGGCCAGGCCCTGCGCCGGGCTCACTGGGCCACTCCGTGGACGGTGAGCAGCAGCCTCATCCGCTGCTCGGCGCGTTCGGGGTCGGGAAAGAGCCCCAGGGAGTCGGCCAGTTCGTAGGCGCGTGCCAGGTGCGGCAGGGAGCGGGCCGACTGGAGGCCGCCGACCATGGTGAAGTGCTCCTGGTACCCGGCCAGCCAGGCGAGCAGCACCACACCGGTCTTGTAGTAGCGGGTCGGCTGCTGGAAGAGGTGGCGCGCCAGCGGCACGGTCGGATCGAGCACCGCCCGGAAGGCCGTGGCGTCCCCGGAGTCCAGCAGCCGTACGGCGTGCGCGGCGAGCGGGGCCAGCGGGTCGAAGACGCCCAGCAGCGCGTCACTGTGGCCCGCCTCGTCGCCCTCGATCAGCCGGGGGTAGTTGAAATCGTCACCGGTATAGCAGGTGACGTTCTGGGGCAGCCGTCGGCGCAGCGCCACCTCGCGGTCGGCGTCCAGCAGCGAGACCTTCACCCCGTCGACCCGTTCGGGGTGCGCCGCGATGATGCGCAGGAACGTGTCGGTCGCCGCGTCCAGGTCGTCGCTGCCCCAGTAGCCCGCCAGCGCCGGGTCGAACATGGGGCCGAGCCAGTGCAGGATGACCGGGCGGCTCGCCTGGCGCAGCAGTGTGCCGTAGACGTGCTCGTAGTCCTCCGGGCCGCGCGCGGCGGCGGCCAGCGCCCGGGAGGCCATCAGGACGGCCCGTGCGCCGGTGTCCTCGGTGAGTGCCAGCTGTTCCTCGTAGGCTGCGGTGATCGCGGTGAGCGTCTGCCCGGGCACCGCGCCCGAGCCGGAAGGGTGCGGGCCCAGCTGGTCGGTGCCCACGCCGCACGCCAGCAGCCCGCCGACCGCCGCGGCCTCGGCCGCCGAGCGCCGGATGAGTTCGGCGGCGCCCGCCCAGTCCAGGCCCATGCCACGCTGTGCCGTGTCCATCGCCTCGGCCACGCCCAGGCCGTGCTCCCACAGGTGGCGGCGGAAGGCGAGCGTGGCGTCCCAGTCGAGCGCAGCCGGACCGCCGGGCGAGGTGTCGGCCAGCGGGTCGGCCACCACGTGCGCTGCGGCGAGGACCGTACGGGAGGTGAGCGGTACTGCCGCACCGGTGCCGGTGCGGTGGTGGCCGCGTACGGCCTCGGCGGGGGTCTCGCGCGGCTCGTAGCGGCGGGTCCCTCCGGTGCCTGGGTCGGGCAGCCGGATCACAGCGCCAGCTCCGGGACCTCGCAGCGGCGTCCCTCGGCCGACGACTTGAGGGCCAGCTCGGCCAGCTGCACCCCGCGCGCCCCGGCGAGCAGGTCCCACGGGTAGGGCTCGGCGGCCTCCCGATCGGCGACATGGCGCAGGAAGAGCTCCCACTGTGCCTTGAAACCGTTGGTGTCGGCGTCGCCGTCGTTGTCGGGCACCTCCTGCCACTGTTCGCGGAAGCGCTCGGTGACGGGCAGGTCGGGGTTCCACACCGGTTTGGGGGTGCCCGCGCGGTGCTGGTAGCGGCAGCCGCGCAGCCCTGCGACGGCAGAGCCCTCGGTACCGTCGACCTGGAACTCGACCAGCTCGTCCCGGTGCACGCGTACCGCCCAGGAGGAGTTGATCTGCGCCACGGCCCCGCCCTCCAGGGTGAAGATGCCGTAGGCGGCGTCGTCCGCCGTCGCCTCGTAGGGCTCGCCTTGCTCGTCCCAGCGCCGCGGGATGTGGGTGGTGGCGTGCGCCTGCACGGAGGTGACGCGGCCGAAGAGGTTGTGCAGCACGTACTCCCAGTGCGGGAACATGTCGCTGACGATGCCGCCGCCGTCCTCTGAACGGTAGTTCCAGGAGGGGCGCTGGGCGCTCTGCCAGTCGCCCTCGAAGACCCAGTAGCCGAATTCGCCACGCACCGACAGCACCCGGCCGAAGAAGCCGCTCCCGGCCAGCCTGGCGAGCTTGCGCAGACCGGGCAGGAAGAGCTTGTCCTGGACGACGCCGTGTTTGATTCCCGCCCGGGACGCCGCTTGGGCCAGCTCCAGGGCGCCGTCCAGCGTGCCGGCTGTGGGCTTCTCGGCGTAGATGTGCTTGCCCGCCGCGATGGCCTTCTTGAGGGCTTCCTGGCGCGCCGAGGTGACCTGCGCGTCGAAGTAGATGTCGATGCTGTCGTCGGCCAGCACCGCGTCCAGATCGGTGGAGACGGCCTCCGGGTCGAGCCCGTACTCGTGCGCGAGGGCGCGCAGCGCGTGTTCTCTGCGGCCCACCAGCACCGGCTGAGGCCACAGCTTCTCGCCGCCGCCGAGGTCGATGCCGCCCTCCTCCCGCAGCGCGAGGATGGAGCGTACGAGGTGCTGGCGGTGTCCCATCCGGCCGGTGACGCCGTTCATGGCGATCCGGATCGTCCTGCGTGGCACGTGGGCTCGTCTCCCTGCTGTCGCGGCGCGGCGCAGTAAGCGCTTACTACCGCTCACCGTAGCCCCGGCCACAGGCGGCGGCAAGAGACACGGGACGGCCGCAGGGGAGTTGACGCACGGGGCACCGGCACGGCGGCAGCGTGGGAACATGTCCTCGAACAGAACGAGGCGGAGGAACGGATGGCAGTGACCCTGGCGGACGTGGCGGCGCACGCCGGTGTCTCGTCGGCGACGGTCTCGCGGGTACTGAGCGGCAACTACCCGGTCGCGGGTGCCACCAGGAACCGCGTGCTGCGCGCCGTGGAGGAGCTGGAGTACGTCGTCAACGGCCCCGCCAGCGCGTTGGCCGCCGCCAGCTCCGACCTGCTGGGCATCCTCGTCAACGACATCGCCGACCCGTTCTTCGGCATCATCGCCTCCGCCGTGCAGGGCGAGCTGGAAGGCCAGGGCCAGGGCGAAGGACCCGTCCCGCGCAAGCTCGCCGTCGTCTGCAACACCGGCGGCTCTCCCGAGCGCGAGCTGACCTACCTCACGCTGTTGCAACGCCAGCGCGCCGCGGCGATCGTACTGACCGGCGGGGCGGTGGAAGACCCCGAGCACAGTGCGGCGCTCGCCGCGCGGCTGCGCCGGCTGGCTGCCGGCGGCACCCGGATCGTGCTGTGCGGCAGGCCGCCCCTGAGCGACGGCCAGGGCGGCGGCCCGGTGCCCGGTGCGCTGCTGACGGTCGCCTTCGACAACCGCGGCGGAGCGCGTGCACTGACCGAGCACCTGCTGGCGCTGGGCCACCGGCACATCGGCTACGTCGCGGGCCCCGCCGAGCGCACCACCACCCGGCACCGGCTGGAGGGCCACAGCGCCGCGCTGGAGGCGCACGAGAGCTTCGACCCCGCGCGCGCTGAACGGCTGACCGTGCACGGTGGCGGCTACCACCGCTCAGCCGGCTACGAGGGCACCCGCGTACTGCTGCACAGGGCCCCCGAGACGACCGCCGTGCTGGCGGCCAACGACACCGTGGCCCTGGGGGTGTGCGCCGCGCTGCGGGAGGCGGGACTGCGCATCCCGGAGGATGTCTCCGTCGCGGGCTTCGACGACCTGCCCTTCAGCGCCGACGCCTCACCCACGCTGACCACCGTGCGGCTGCCGCTGCAGGAGGCGGGCGCCCGCGCCGGGCGCCTCGCGCTGGGCACGCAGCCGCCGCCGCGGGGCGGTGTGACGACCATCGGCCACGAACTGGTGGTCCGCGCCTCCACGGCGCCGCCCCGCGCCGGGGGTTGAGGCCGGGCTTCCTGAGCGAGGCCGCTCCCGGGCGTCGCGCCCCGGCGCACCCGCCGCTGCCCGCCGCTGCCCGCCGTCCGACACGTACCGCCGGAACCTTGCCGGACGGGAGGGCATCTGGTCGGGTGAGCCCATGCGACTCGCGTTCTCCACTCTCGGCGTCCCCGGCATGCCCGTCCCCGAAGTGCTGCGCCTTGCCGCCCGCTCGGGCTTCCACGGGGTCGAACTGCGCGCCCACCCCGAAGAACCCGTGCACCCCGGACTCGACCGTGCCGAGCGGCAGCGGGTGGCACGCCAGTTCGCCGAGGCGGAGGTCGCCCTGCTGTGCGTCGCCGGGTACCCGCGAGTGGCCGCGAGCGGCGACGACGCGCCCGTACTCGACGAAGTACGCGCGCTGCTGGAGCTGGCGCACGACCTGGGGGCACCGTACGTCCGGGTCTTCCCGGGCGGCGACACCAGCGGCGGCCCCGGCAGCGACACCAGCGGCGGCCCCGGCAGCGGCACCAGCGGCGGCCCTGGCGACACGGAGGGCGACACCAGGGCCGTACGGCGGCTGCGGCAGGCGGCCGAGACCGCCGACGGGCTGGGCGTACGGGTGCTGCTGGAGACCCACGACTCGCACGCCACGGGCGCGGACGCGGCGCGCGTACTGCGCGCGGTCGACCACCCGGGCGCAGGGGCGCTGTGGGACGTGATGCACACCTGGCGCGGCGGCGAGGACCCCGAGGAGACCTACCGGCTGCTCGCCCCGCACCTGGGCTACGTACAGGTCAAGGACATCGCCTCCCGGCAGGACACCACCCCGCTGCCGCCCGGCGAGGGCGTACTGCCGCTCACCGACGTCGCGGAAGTGCTCACCCGCGCGACGGACGCACAGGCGCCCGCCCCCGGGCAGGGGACGGGCGCCGAGTGGCTGTGCTGGGAGTACGAGAAGCGCTGGTACCCACAGATCCGTGAGCTGCCCGCCCTGCTGCCGCAGGTCCGCGCACACCTGCTGGGTCTGCTGGCGGACGCGGCCTAGCGGGCCGCGCGCGTCACGGACGCAGTTCCAGCGTCTTGCGCGGCTTGTCCAGCTTCTTGTCGTAGGCCGTCAGCCGCTTGGGCTTCTTGGCGTGTGCGGCCTTCAGACCCGCGAACTCCATCACCATGCGGGTGGCTTCCACCCGGTCGCTCTCCTTGAGCGTGGCGATCTTCGCGCCGTGGTCCTGTCCGGGTGCCCAGAAGACCGCCGTGTCCTTGGTGTGCCGGCCGGGACGGAACGGCTCGGCGCCCCAGGGGTCGTTCTCGCCGTAGACGAAGAGCATCTGCGAGGAGCGGTGGCGCACCCAGCGGTCGATGTCACGCATCGCCCGGTCGTGCTTGTTGAACGCCATCGGGATGCTGCGCGGCACATAGGTGCGCGGCACGTTCAGACCCGGGTACTTGCGCACGTCGTCGAGGAGGGGCTCCTCGTAGTCGGGCGAACCCAGTTGGGTGCCCGCCTGGTAGTAGTACGGGACGTACGGGGTGATGCCCTGGTCGGTGCCTGCCTCCCAGCCGCCGATCTCGTCGGCCCACTTGTAGAGCGTGTCGGTGGAGGCGTCGGTGGCGGGCACCTGGTCGCACTCGCTCTCCAGGTGGTACTGCCAGAAGCCCCAGACCAGGTCCTGGGAGATCAGCTCGAACGCTCTGCCGGCGCTGCCGGCCAGCTTGAAGGTGTAGTCGTTCTCCTTGGCCCACGCCTTCAGCCGCGGGACCATCTCGTCGCGCCGCTCGAAGATCTCGTGCTGCACGCCGTTCAGGCGGTCACGGCACTCCTTGGAGCCGACGTTCTCGAAGAACTCGTAGTAGGCCGAGTCCTCGCCGTTGCGGACGTCGTTGGGCGCGACATAGGGGACGGTGCCGTCCATGTCGTGCGGGTAGAAGCGGCGGTAGTACGTCGCCGTCATACCGCCCTTGCTGCCGCCGGTCGCGATCCAGTTCTTGTGGTAGATCCGCTTGAGCGCCTTGTAGATACGGTGCTGGTCGCTGGCCGCCTGCCAGATGGTCAGCTTCGACCAGTCGGCCGACTTGGGCCGGGAGGGGGTGAAGAAGCGGTACTCCATGGAGACCTGGTTGCCGTCCGTCAACTGCGTCGGCTCACTGCGGCTGGGGTTGGTGTAGAGGTTGTAGCCGCTGGTGAAGAAGACCGTCGGACGGTTGGTGTCCTTGTGCAGGATGGAGATGCGCTGCTTGAACGTGCCCTTGCTCGGGTGCCGGTGGTCGATCGGCTGCTCGTAGTTGAGCAGGAAGAAGCGGTACCCGTCGACGGGCTTCTCCTCGATGAGGCTCATCCCGGGCACCGCCAGGATGCGGTCCTTGATGTCCGTCTCACCTGCGGTCCCGGCCGTGGTGGCGGCCCCCGCCGTGGCACTGCCCACGCTGAAGGTGCTTATGAGCACCACCAGCGAGAGCAGCCATCTGAGCGTTTTACGCATTCACCCTCCCCTGTTCTCGCCAAAAGTCGTCGAGAACCTATCGGCGTCCGACCGGCTCCGCCAGACCCCGGAACCGACCGCGTGTACGGAATTCGGGAGAGCGCGCCCCGCTCAGCGGTACCGGTCCGGCTGTCCGCGGCCGGGGTTACGCTGCCGTCATGACCGATCCCGCAACCCCGCCCACGCCCGCCCCGCTGGCCACGGGCCCGCGCGGGATGCGGCTGCTGTCCTTCCACCGCGAGGCGGAGGACACGCGTTTCCCTGACGCTCCCGTCGGCTACGTGCTGTTGGCCGTACGGCACGCGGGCCGGCTGCTGATGGTGCACGTACGCAGCCGCGCCTGCTGGGAGCTGCCCGGCGGCGGTATCGAGGAGGGCGAGAGCCCGCGCGCGGCGGCCGCCCGCGAACTGCACGAGGAGACCTGCCAGTCGGTGGACGCGGCGGCGCTGCGCTTCACCGGCTTCGCCCGTACCGCGCTGGGCCCGGAGCAACGGGTGCTCTACGGCGCCGTCTACACCGGGGAGCTCACACAGGTGCTGCCCTTCACCCCGACCGAGGAGATCTCGGCCATCCACTGGCGCACCGGCGCGGAACCGCTGCCCTATGGCGAGGTGCAGACGGTGGACGAATATGTGGTGGGACTCTGCGACAACTGAGGTCTAGCGTAGGACGCATGCCGAGACCTCACGGATTCGCCTACGAGCAGCACGGCGCGACAGCGGCCGTGGTGATCAGCCACCACGGCCGCCCGGTCACCACACTGCGCGGACCGCGCGCCGACCGCTTCCTCGAGGAGGTCGCCGCCGGCGACGCGCAGCTGGTGATGGCCCGCTGGACGGGCAACTACAGGCGCGGCAACGAGCGCACCGCACGCCGGCACCCACGCAACCAGGGCTCCTAGCAGCCATGCCTCACCGGACCACGGCGTGCTCCGCGCCTCCCGCTGCGGGCTCCCCGGCGAACGTCCGCCACAGCTCCGCGTAGCGGCCACCGCGCGCCACCAACTCCTGGTGCGTACCGTCCTCGACGACCCTGCCGTGGTCGAGGACGACGACCCGGTCGGCCCGCGCCGCTGTCGTCAGCCGGTGTGCCACCACCAGTGTGGTACGCGACCCGGTCAGCCGGTCCGTCGCCTGATTGACCAGCGACTCGGTCGCCAGGTCGAGAGCCGCGGTCGCCTCATCCAGCAGCAGGACCACCGGGTCCACCAGCTCGGCCCGCGCCAGTGCGATCAACTGCCGCTGCCCGGCGGACAGGTTGCGGCCCCGCTCGTCCACCTCGTGCAGATAGCCGCCCGACAGGGAGGCGATCATGTCGTGGGCGCCCACGGCCCGGGCCGCCGCCTCGACCTGGGCGTCGGTGGCGTCCATCCGCCCGTAGGCGATGGCGTCCCGCACGGTGCCCGGGAAGAGGTACGGCTCCTGGGGCACCACTCCGAGCCGGTTCCGGTAGCCGGTCAGATCGATCTCGCGCAGGTCCCGGCCGTCGGCCAGGACGGCGCCCTCGCTCGGGTCGTAGAACCGGGCGACGAGCTTGACCAGCGTGGACTTGCCCGCACCGGTCTCCCCCACGAAGGCGACGGTCTGGCCTGCCGGGATGGTCAGCCGGACGCCGGAAAGCGCTTCCTCGTCCCCCTGGGCGCCGGCCGGGTCCGCGCTCGCATAGCGGAAGTTGACGTCCCGGAACTCGATCCGGCCCTCCAGCGCGGTCAGTTCGCTCGGCGCCGCGGCCGGCGGAGTGCTGCTCTCCTCGCGCAGCAGCTCCTGGATACGGCGCAGTGAGACGGCCGCCTGCTGGTACCCGTCGAAGACCTGTGAGAGCTGCTGCACGGGTGCGAAGAACAGCTCGATGTAGAGCAGGTAGGCGACCAGCGCACCCGCCGTCAGTGTGCCGTTCTCGATGCGCCCGGCGCCCACCACGAGCACCGCAGCCGTCGCGACGGAGGCGAGCAGCTGCACGAAGGGGAAGTAGACCGATATCAGCCACTGGCCGCGCACCCGGGCCCGGCGGTAGCCGTCACTGCGGCGCTCGAACTGCTCGGCGCCGCGCTCCTCGCCGCGGAATGCCTGCACCATCCGCAGTCCGGCCACCGACTCCTGCAGGTCTGCGTTGACCACGCTCACCCGCTCGCGGGCCAGCTCGTATGCCTTGACGCTCTGCCTGCGGAAGAAGACCGTGCCGACGACCAGCAGCGGCAGGGTCGCGAAAACGACCAGGGCCAACTCGATGTCGAGGACCAGCAGTGCGCCCAGGATGCCCAGGAAGGTGAACAGCGAGACGACAGCGGTGACAAGACCCGTCTGCAAGAACGTCGAGAGGGCGTCCACGTCCGTCGTCATCCGGGTCATCACGGCGCCCGCCTGGTGCCGTTCGTAGTAGTCGAGTCCGAGCCGCTGCAACTGCGCGAAAATCTTCACCCGCAGGGCGTAGAGCACCCGCTCTCCGGTGCGCCCGGTCAGCAGCAGCGAGCAGATCTGCGCGCCCCACTGGGCGAGCACGACGGCCAGCGCGAGGCCGGAGGCGAACCAGACGGCGCCCAGTGCGCCCTTTTCGACACCGTCGTCGATGCCGTGCCGGATCAGCACGGGCAGCAGCAGTCCGAACCCGGCGTCCAGTGCGGCGAAGACGAGGGCGACCAGCAGGGCCGCGCCGAAACCGCGCAGCAGGCGGCGCAGCCCGTAGGAGTCCTCGCGCTGCTCGGCGCGCTGCTCGTCCACATCCGGTGTGTCGTCGGCGGGCGGCAGCGCGGCCACCCTGGCGAGCAGTTCGGGGCTGCCGGGCAGGCCGGCCAGTTCCGCGCCGAAGGCGCCCGGCCGTCCGGCCTGTGCCGCGGCGGTGCCGGTGCCGCCGGCCACGGCCGCCTCGTCGGCCTCCGCCTCCTGTTCCCGCACCCACAGCTCGGGCGTCACTCCGTCGACGGTCTCGTGCGCGTCGTGGAGGGCCATACCGGCCGGGTCGCGTTCCACGTCGCCGAGCTCGTCCGGGTCGGTCAGCAGCCGGCGGTAGAGGGCGCAGCGCTCGGTCAGCTCCTCGTGGGTGCCGACGTCGGCCAGCCGCCCGTGCTCCAGCACGGCGATCCGGTCCGCCAGCGCCAGGGTGGACTGGCGGTGGGCGATCAGCAGTGTCGTACGGCCCGCCATGACCTCGCGCAGTGCCTGGTGTATCTCGTGCTCCACGCGCGCGTCCACGGCCGAGGTGGCGTCGTCCAGGAGCAGCAGACGCGGGTCGGTCAGCAGCGCGCGGGCGAGCGCTGTGCGCTGGCGCTGACCGCCGGAGAGGGTCAGCCCCTGCTCGCCGACGGCCGTCTCGTAGCCGTCCGGCAGCTCGTTGATGAAGCGGTCGGCCTGTGCGGCGCGGGCGGCGGCGCGGATCTCCTCGTCGGTGGCGTCGGGAGCGCCGTAGGCGATGTTCTCCCGGATGGAGGACGAGAACAGAAAGGGGTTCTCCGGCACGAGGCCGATGGCGGAGCGCAGCGAGTCCAGCGTCAGGTCGCGCACGTCCTGGCCGCCGACGCGCACCGCTCCGCCCGTCACGTCGTAGTAGCGCGGCAGCAGCATGGAGACGGTGGACTTGCCGCTGCCGCTGGCGCCCACCAGGGCGACCGTCTCGCCGGGTTCGATGCGCAGGCTGAAGCCGTCCAGCACCGGGTTGTCCGGTGCGTAGCCGAAGGTGACGTCCTCGAACTCGACGGAGGCGTCGGCGGACTGCGGCAGGGCGCGCGCGTGCGGGCTCTCGGCCATCTGCGGTTCGGTGTCGATCAGGTCGTAGACCCGCTCCACGCCGGCCCGCGCCTGCTGTCCGACGGTGAGCATCATGGCGAGCATCCGCACCGGGCCCACCAGTTGGGCCAGATAGGTGGAGAAGGCGACGAAGGTGCCCAGGGTGATCTCGCCCCGGGTGGCCATCCAGCCGCCGAGCGCCAGCATGCCGACCTGTCCGAGGGAGGGCACGGTCTGCAGGGCGGGTGTGTAGCGCGCGTTGAGGCGTACGGTGCGCATCCGCCCGGCGAACAGCTTCCGGCTGACGGCCCGGAGTTTTCCGGTCTCCTGTGCCTCCTGGCCGAAGCCTTTGACCACGCGTACGCCGGTGACCGATCCGTCCACCACGGAGGCGACCGCGCCGGCCTGCTGCTGTGCGTACCAGGTCGCGGGGAAGAGCCGCTTGCGGCTGAGGTTGGCCACCCACCACAGAAGCGGGAAGACCGCCACCGACACCAGGGTCAGCAGCGGTGAGAGGGCGAGCATCACCACGAGCGCGACCACGAACAGCAGCACGTTGCCGATCATCATCGGCAACATGAACAGCAGGCTCTGCACCAGTTGGAGGTCGCTGGTGCCGCGTCCGACGACCTGTCCGGTGGACAGCTCGTCCTGGCTGCGGCCGTCCAGCCGCACGATCGAGCGGTACATCTCGGTCCGCAGGTCGTGCTGGACATCCAGCGCGAGCCGCCCGCCGTAGTAGCGGCGTGCGTAGGTCAGTACGTAGATGACCACGGCGGCGGCGAGCAGCAGCCCGATCCACGTCCACAGGCTGCCCCGGCCGCCGACCACCACGTCGTCGATGATCGTCTTGGTCAGCAGCGGGACCAGCGCCATGACGGCCATGCCGCCCAGCGAGGCGCCCAGCGCGAGCACGACCGAACGCCTGTACCGCCAGCAGTACCCGGCCAGCCGCCGGGCCCACCCCGGCGTACTCGCACTCTCCTCCGTCACGACGCCCCAGTCCCTTCATGTCGGGCCTTCCGCTGCCTTCCCTGCGGACAGCCCAACATCAATGGATCGGATTTTCATCCCGGATCGGCGGAGAGGTCAGCCGAGGAGGGGCGAGTGGAAGCGGGCGAGCGGAGTGGAGGGAGGAGCAGAGGAGGGGCGAGTGGAGGAGAAGGTGACCGAAGGCGGCCCGGTGAGCCCTAGGCTCTTCCGAGGCCGCCCCGGCCACCGACGGCGCGTCCCTGGGTGCGTGCGGGCCGGCACCCCCCACGAGGCCAGCTCCGCGATCGCTCCGCGCCGTCTTCCCGCGGGATCGCTTGTGCAGTCTGTCGAGAACTTCCACGAAATGCACATCGACCGATCAAATCTAGTAACGTCCCGTATTAAACCAGCTGCGCTCTGTTACTGAGCGGACGATTTGCCGGGTACCGTCAAGCCCGCACCGACCTGCACCGTTCGGCAGCCCGAACGGTGCCGACTCGCCCGATGTGTACGGGAGGCTGCCCGCAGGCGAACACACGACCGGAGAGGGCGGGTCCCCAACACGGCCGGAACCCACTCATCCGGGCCGCCCTCATCAGCCTCTGGCCGCCGCGATCTGCCGCGTCATCAGCGTCGTCAGCTCATACGCCGTGTGCGAGGCTGCGACAGAAGTGAGCTCCGCGTGGTCGTAGGCGGGCGCGACCTCCACCAGATCGGCCGAGACCAGATTGCAGTCGGACAGACCTCGCAGGATCTCCAGCAGCTCCCGCGAGGTGAGCCCGCCCGCCTCCGGGGTGCCCGTGCCGGGCGCGTGCGCGGGGTCGAGCACATCGATGTCCACCGACACATAGAGCGGCCGGGAGCCGATGCGCTGCCGCAGCTGGTCGACCACCTCGTCCACGCCCCGCCGCATCACATCCGCCGAGGTGACGATGCCGAAGCCCATCTTGGCGTCGTCGTCCAGGTCGCGCTTTCCGTACAGCGGTCCCCTGGTGCCCACATGGGAGAGTGCCGAGGTGTCCAGCAGCCCCTCCTCGACGGCGCGCCGGAAGGGCGTGCCGTGGGTGTAGGCGGCGCCGAAGTAGGTGTCCCAGGTGTCCAGGTGCGCGTCGAAGTGCAGCAGGGCCACAGGTCCGTGCTTGCGGGCCATCGCACGCAGCAGCGGCAGCGCGATGGTGTGGTCGCCGCCGAGCGTCATCAGCCGGGCGCCGGACTCCAGCAGGGAGGTGGCCGCCTCGTCGACCGTCTCGACGGCCTCGCCGATGTCGAACGGGTTGACCGCGATGTCCCCGGCGTCCGCGACCTGCGCCAGCGCGAAGGGTGCCGCGTCCTGCGCCGGGTTGTAGGGCCGCAGCAGCCGCGACGCCTCCCGGATGGCGTTGCCGCCGAAGCGGGCTCCGGGACGGTAGGAGACTCCGGTGTCGAACGGGACACCCACCACGGCCACGTCCGCACGGCCGCCCGTCTCGTCGATCCGCGGCAGCCGCGCGAAGGTCGCGGGTCCCGCGTAGCGGGGCACCCGGGAGGAGTCGACGGGGCCACGGGGCGTCGGAACGGTGTCGGAGGGATGCATCTCGCTGCTGCTCATACCGTCGAGCGTAGGCGGAACGCACCCCTGGGCCGTTGGACGGTCCGCAGGAACGTACGCCGCCTTTTGGACACTCCGTCCATCGAGCGACCGTACGAGACACAATGGCTACATGTCACAGCCTCTCTTGCCCGTGTCGCTGCCCCTGCCGCTCCCGGAAGCGCCCTCCCGTGACGAGCTGACCGGCCACCTGGTGCGCACCCGGATCGCGGGGGACGTCGCCACGCCGCGGGAGAACAACCTGTCCCACTACCGCAAGCTCGCCAACGGCGACCGCCACTACTGGCTCGGCCTGGAACTGGGCGAGCGCTGGGCGGACGAGCAGGACGTACTGGCCGTGATGGCCGAGCGCTGCGGCGTCAACGACGACCCGGACTACCGCACCGGCCAGGACACCATCGACCCCGAGCTGACCGTGGCGGCCCTCGACCGGGCCGCCGCCGAGCTGCGCAAGGCCGCCGAGGGGCGCGGCAGGGTGCTGTTCGCCACCGGCCACCCGGGAGCGCTGCTGGATATGCACGGCACCCTCGCCACCGCGCTGCGCGCGGCCGGGTGCGACATCGTGCGCACCCCGCTGCGGGTCTTCGCCGACGAGGGCGTCATCGTGCAGTTCCAGGGAGTCGCCGTCTACGAGCGCGGCGCCTCCCTGTGGCACACCCACTCGCCCGAGCCGATGGCGGGCGTGCTGCACGGGCTGGAGCAGGCGGGAGAGCCGCTGCCCGACCTGGTGGTGGCCGACCACGGGTGGGCGGGCCGCGCAGCGCAGCACGGGCTGACCACCGTCGGTTTCGCCGACTGCAACGATCCGGCCCTCTTCCTGGGCGAGGCGGAGGGCACGCTGGAGGTCACGGTGCCGCTGGACGACCACGTGGTCGACCCGCGCTTCTACGAGCCGATGACGGCCTACCTGCTGGCCGCCGCCGGGCTGGCGGGCTGAGAGCCGCCCTCCTGACGCGGAACCCGGACAACGCCCTCCTGGATGACGGAGACCACCAGCCGTCCGTCCCGGGTGAAGATCCGCCCCTTGCCCAGCCCCCTGCCGCCCTGGGCCGTCGGGGACTCCTGGTCGTAGAGCAGCCACTCGTCCGCGCGGAAGGGGCGGTGGAACCACATGGCGTGGTCCAGGCTGGCCCCGACCACGTCGCCGACCGCCCAGCCGCCCCTGCCGTGCGCGAGCAGCACCGAGTCCAGCAGCGTCATGTCCGAGACATAGGTCGCCAGACAGATGTGCAGCATCGGGTCGTCCAGCTCACCGTCCAGCTTCCCGTTGGTGCGGAACCACACCTGGGAGCGCGGCTCACCGGGCCTGCCGACCCTGCCGAAGGGAGGCTCCTCGACGTACCGCAGATCGACCGCGGCCCGCGCCCTCAGGAGCCGCTCGGGCACCTGGGGGTCGGCGAACAGCTCCCGGTAGCGCGGAACGATCTCCTCCGCGGCCGGCAGCGTCTCCGGATCGGGTGCGTGGGGCATCGGCTCCTGGTGCTCCATCCCCTCCTCGTGGACCTGGAACGAGGCGGACAGATGGAAGATGGGCTGCCCGTGCTGTACGGCCACCACCCGGCGGGTGGTGAAGGACCGCCCGTCGCGTATCCGGTCCACCGTGTAGACGATGGGCGCGCCGGGGTCTCCCGAGCGCAGGAAGTACGCGTGCAGGGAGTGCGGCAGCCGCCCGGCGGGGACGGTGCGGCAGGCGGCGACGAGTGCCTGCGCGGCCACCTGGCCGCCGAAGACCCGGGGGACGATGGCGGCACGGCTGCTGCCGCGGAAGATGTCCTGCTCGATCCGCTCCAGATCGAGCAGTTCGAGCAGGGACGTCAGTTCTTGGCTCATGTTCTGTGATTCTGCCGAGTGGACCCGAGACGGCCGTACGCCGTTCACAACCCCATGGACTTGGCGATGATGGAGCGCATGACTTCGCTGGTGCCGCCGTAGATGCGCGAGACGCGGGTGTCGGCGTACAGGTTGGCGATCGGGTACTCCAGCATGTAGCCGTAACCGCCGTGCAGCTGGAGGCACTTGTCGATGACCCGGGCCGCGGTCTCGGTGGTGAACAGCTTGACCGAGGCGGCGTCGGCGGGCGTCAGCTCGCCGGCGTCCAGCGCCTCCAGGGCACGGTCGACGACGGCCTGCATCGCGTCCACGTCGGACTGGCAGTCGGCCAGCTGGAACTTGGTGTTCTGGAATGAGGCCACCTCCTTGCCGAAGACCGTCCGCTCCTTGACGTAATCGTGCGCGAAGCGGACGGCCGCCGCGGACTGCGCGTAGGCGCCGATGGCGATGCCCAGCCGCTCCTGCGGCAGGTTGTGGGTGAGATAGGAGAACGCCTTGCCCTCCTCGCCCAGCAGGTCCTCGACGGGCACCTTGACGTCGGTGAAGGACAGCTCGGCGGTGTCGGAGCTGCGCAGTCCGAGCTTCTCCAGCTTGCGGCCGACCGCGTAGCCCTCGCTCCTGGCGTCCACGACGAGGATGGAGATGCCCCCGCGCCGGTCCTCCGGGGTGGGCGGGGCTGTACGGGCGCAGACCAGGACGCGGTCGGCCTGGACGCCGCCGGTGATGAAGGTCTTGGCGCCGTTGAGGATGTAGTGCGTACCGTCCTCGGACAGCTTGGCCGTGGTCTTCATGCCGGCCAGGTCGGAGCCGGTGCCGGGCTCGGTCATGGCGATGGCGGTCATCATCTCGCCGGAGACGAAGGCGGGCAGCCAGCGCTTCTTCTGCTCCTCGTCGGCGTACTTGAGCAGGTACGGGAGGCACAGCGCGGTGTGCACGCTGGAACCGCCGAAGCTGACGCCCGCGCGGGCGCACTCCTCGGTGATCACGGCGTTGTACTTGAAGCTGGTCTCGCCGGCGCCGCCGTACTCCTCGGGGACCTCGATGCCGAAGACGCCCAGTTCGCCGAGCTTCTTGTAGAACTCCTTGGGCACATGGCCCTGCTCGGCCCACTGCGGGTAGTGGGGTACGACCTGATCCGCGATGAAGTCGCGGATCGTCCGGCGGAACGCTTCGTGGTCCTCGTTGAACACCGTGCGGCGCACAGCACGCCTCCTCGTCGCCTGAGCCGTGGCTAAGCGCTTGCTCAGCCTAATGGAGTCAAAGCTACCGAGCGGTCACCTCCGCTGTCCAGGGCGACCCCGGGGGCGGGCAGGACTCCGGCTACTCGCCGGACTCGGTGCGCTCCGCGGGCGCGGTGTACTCGGCGCGCTCGGCGGCGGGCCGCGCCTCTCCCTCCCCCGCCTGCCCCGCGCGCTCGCGCGGAGCCGCGGCCGAGAAGGCACCGCGGGCCAGCCGGTGCAGCAGCGCGGCCGTCGTCTCCCGGTCGGGCAGCGCCGAGGGGCCGCTCAGGTGCGGCGTCGAGTTCAGTAGCCCGAAGACGGTGTGCACCGAGACCCTGGCCTCCAGCTCGGTCAGGCCGGGATACACCGCGCGGACAGCGGCGACCCACAGCTCCACGTACTGCCGCTGGAGCTTGCGGACCTGCTTGCGGTCGGCCTCCCGCAGCCGGTCCAGCTCGCGGTCGTGGAGGGTGATCAGCTCCCGGTCGTCCAGCGCGAAGTCGATATGCCCCTCGATCAGCGCATCCAGCGCCGCCTGAGGCGCCAGGCCCGCCGCCGCCGACTCCTCGGACCTGCGCCGGCCACCCTCGTAGAGCCGCCGGCTGATCCCCACCAGCAGCTCGGCCAGCATCGCGTCCTTGCCCGCGAAATGGCGGTAGAGGCCGGGGCCGCTGATACCGACGGCGGCTCCTATCTCGTCGACGCCCACCCCGTGGAAACCGCGCTCGGCGAAGAGCCGCGCGGCCTCCCGCAGGATCTGCTCCCGTCGGCCGGGTGCGGCCGTGCCTGCCGTCTTCGTGCTCATGCCGACCATTCTAGACAGCCGCGTTAGTGAGCGTTAACCTGGATGCAGTGAGTTAACGATGGCTAACCGCCGGATGTGCGGTGGCGGGTGCGGCTGTCGTGGTGGTGACGTGCGAGCAAGGGGGCCGGCCGGATGAATGAGCGAGCAGTGCGGGACGTGAGCGGGCACGGGCCCGCGGCGCCACGCCTGGGAAGCGCCCTCGACCCGGGCTCGGAGGCCGCGGCGGAGAACCGCAGGGCCCACCGCGAGCTTGCCGGACAGCTCCGAGAGAAGCTGGCGCGGGCCCGGCTGGGCGGCGGTGCCCGAGCCCGCGAGCGGCACACGGCGCGCGGCAAGCTGCTGCCCCGCGAGCGGGTGGACGCCCTGCTCGATCCCGGCTCGCCCTTCCTGGAGCTCGCCCCGCTGGCGGCCGACGGGATGTACGGCGATGCGGCACCGGCGGCGGGGGTGATCGCGGGCATCGGACGCGTGGCCGGACGCGAGGTGGTCATCGTCGCCAACGACGCCACCGTCAAGGGCGGCACCTACTACCCCATGACGGTCAAGAAGCACCTGCGGGCTCAGGAAGTGGCTCTGGAGAACCGGCTGCCGTGCCTCTATCTGGTCGACTCGGGCGGCGCCTTCCTGCCTATGCAGGACGAGGTCTTCCCCGACCGCGAGCACTTCGGCCGGATCTTCTACAACCAGGCCCGGATGTCCGCCGCCGGAGTCCCGCAGATCGCCGCCGTCCTCGGCTCCTGCACCGCCGGCGGCGCCTATGTCCCGGCGATGAGCGACGAAGCGGTGATCGTGCGCGAGCAGGGCACCATCTTCCTGGGCGGCCCACCCCTGGTGAAGGCGGCCACCGGTGAGGTGGTCACCGCCGAGGAGCTCGGCGGCGGCGAGACACACTCCCGGATCTCGGGTGTCACCGACCACCTGGCCGAGGACGACGCACACGCGCTGCGCATCGTCCGCCATATCGTCGCCACCCTGCCCGCGCCTCCCGCCGCCTCGGCCCTCCCCTGGGCCGTACGCCCAGCGGAGGAGCCCGCCCTGGACCCGGCCGGCCTCTACGACGTGGTGCCCGTCGACTCCCGCACGCCCTACGACGTGCACGAGGTCATCGGCCGCCTGGTGGACGGCTCCCGCTTCCAGGAGTTCAAGCCGGAGTACGGCACCACGCTCGTCACGGGCTTCGCCCATATCCACGGCCACCCCGTCGGCGTGGTGGCCAACAACGGCATCCTCTTCTCCGAATCCGCCCAGAAGGGCGCCCACTTCATCGAGCTGTGCGACCAGCGCGGCATCCCGCTGCTCTTCCTGCAGAACATCTCGGGCTTCATGGTCGGCAAGGACTACGAGGCGGGCGGCATCGCCAAGCACGGCGCCAAGATGGTCACCGCCGTGGCCTGCGCCCGGGTTCCGAAGCTGACGGTGGTGGTCGGAGGCTCCTACGGCGCCGGCAACTACTCGATGTGCGGCCGGGCCTACAGCCCGCGCTTCCTGTGGATGTGGCCGAACGCCAAGATTTCCGTGATGGGCGGCGAGCAGGCCGCCTCGGTGCTCGCCACCGTGAAGCGGGACCAGCTGGCGGCGCGCGGTGAGGAGTGGAGCGCCGAGCAGGAAGAGGAGTTCCGCGCCCCCGTCCGCGCGCAGTACGAAACCCAGGGCAACGCCTACTACGCCACCGCCCGGCTGTGGGACGACGGCGTGATCGACCCGCTGGAGACCCGGCAGGTGCTGGGGCTGGCGCTGACCGCCTGTGCCAACGCGCCGCTGCCGCACCGCGATCCGGAGGCGCCCCGCTTCGGCGTCTTCCGGATGTGAGGGGGCAGGACGTGGCACAGCCGACCGACGGCAGGGAAGCCGGGAGCGACGGGGTCGCAAGGGCGAGGAGAGGACCGATGTTCGACACGGTGCTGGTGGCCAACCGGGGCGAGATCGCGGTGCGGGTGATCCGTACGCTGCGCAGGCTCGGAATCCGGTCCGTCGCGGTGCACAGCGACGCGGACGCCGAGGCGCGCCATGTACGGGAGGCAGACACCGCGGTCCGGATCGGCCCGGCGGCGGCCGTGCACAGCTATCTGAGCGTGGACCGGCTGCTGGAGGCCGCGGACCGCAGCGGCGCCCAGGCCGTACACCCCGGGTACGGATTCCTCGCGGAGAACGCCGAGTTCGCGCGGCGCTGCGAGGCGGCCGGGCTCGCCTTCATCGGGCCGCCCGCCGACGCCATCGAGCTGATGGGCGACAAGATCCGCGCCAAGGAGACGGTGCGCGAGGCGGACGTTCCGGTGGTGCCGGGCTCCTCGGGCAGCGGACTGACCGACGCCGAACTGGCCGTCGCCGCCCGGGACACCGGCCTTCCGGTGCTGCTCAAGCCGTCCGCGGGCGGCGGCGGCAAGGGCATGCGGCTGGTGCGCGACGAGGCGGCGCTGCCGGACGAGATCGCCGCGGCGCGCCGCGAGGCCAGGGGCGCCTTCGGTGACGACGGACTGCTGGTGGAACGGTGGATCGACCGGCCGCGGCACATCGAGATCCAGGTGCTGGCGGACGGCCACGGCAACGTCCTCCACCTGGGAGAGCGCGAGTGCTCGCTCCAGCGTCGGCACCAGAAGATCATCGAGGAGGCACCCAGCCCGCTGCTGGACGAGACCACGCGCCAGGCGATGGGGCAGGCGGCGGTGAACGCGGCACGCTCGTGCGGCTACCGGGGCGCGGGCACGGTGGAGTTCATCGTGCCGGGCGACGGCTCCGGGTCATACTACTTCATGGAGATGAACACCCGGCTCCAGGTGGAGCACCCGGTCACCGAACTGATCACCGGGCTCGACCTGGTGGAGTGGCAGCTGCGCGTCGCTGCCGGGGAGCCGCTGCCCTTCGCGCAGGGGGACATCGCGCTGGACGGCCATGCGGTGGAGGCCCGGATCTGCGCGGAGACCGCCCGCGTCTCGCCGGGTGCCGAGGACGGCCATGTCGACTTCCTGCCCTCGGCAGGTCGGGTGCTGCTGCTCCAAGAGCCGCAGGGCGAAGGCGTGCGCACCGACTCCGGCTTGAGTGAGGGCACGGAGGTGGGCACGACGTACGACCCGATGCTCGCCAAGGTCATCGCATGGGGGCCGGACCGGGCCGCCGCGCTGCGCGGGCTGCGGGCCGCGCTGGCGCGTACGACGGTGTTGGGAGTGGACACCAACACGGCGTTCCTGCGCGCCCTCCTCGCCCACCCCGAGGTGGCCTCCGGAGACCTGGACACCGGTCTGGTGGACCGCGCCGCTGCCGGGCTGCTGCCCGAGGGCGTGCCCGACGAGGTGTACGGAGCGGCGGCTCTGCTGCGGCAGGCGGCACTCGCCCCGGACGTCGGCACGGGACCGGGCGCCGGTACGGGACCGGGCGCCGCCGCGGTGCCGGGTGTCACCCCGGAAGCCGCCACCGGTCAGCCGGCCGGGGCCGGTCGAGCGGCCGGGGCCGCCGCCTGGGTAAGTCCGTTCTCCGTGCCCTCCGGGTGGCGGCTCGGCGGACAGCGGGCCTGGACGGTGCATCATCTGCGGGTTCCGGGCCACGAGCCGGTCGCGGTGCGGGTCCGCCCGGCCGCGCCGGACGGCAGGCGCCCCGAAGGCCCCCCGGCCGCAGGGGAGATGGAGGTCAGCGTTGACGGCGCCGCCCCGGTGCGGGCCCGGCTGGCACCCGGCGGGACAGCGGACGGCCCGACGGTACGGCTCGACTGGGACGGGATGAGCCGCACCTTCACCCGCGCCCTGGCAATGGACGGCGACACCCCCGGGGTGTGGCTGGGCAGGGACGGCGAGGTCTGGCAGGTGCGCGGTCACGACCCGGTGGCGGAAGCCCTCCGGCGGGCGGGCGGTGCCCACGGGGCCGATGCGCTGACGGCGCCCATGCCCGGCACGGTCACGGTGGTCAAGGCGGCCGTGGGCGACGAGGTCGCAGCCGGTCAGAGCCTGCTGGTGGTGGAGGCCATGAAGATGGAGCACGTCATCACGGCCCCGCACGCCGGCCGGGTGGCCGAGCTGGAGGTGACGGCGGGCAGCACCGTGGCGATGGACCAGGTGCTCGCGGTGGTGGACCCGTTCGAGGACGCCGAGAAGGCGGACGGCGAAGGAGGCGCGGGATGACTGACGCGGCAACCCCCACGACACCGGGCGGCTCACCGGCGGACAGGGCCGGCGGCTCACCGGCACAGCTGCCCATGGTCTTCCCCCTGGAGGGCCACGAGGGACTGCCCGGCCGGGTGCGGATTCACGAGGTGGGCCCGCGCGACGGTTTGCAGAACGAGCCGACGACCGTCCCGGTCGAGGTCAAGGCGGAGTTCATCGAGCGGCTGGCGGCCGCGGGCCTGACCACCGTGGAGGCCACCAGCTTCGTCCACCCCAAGTGGGTGCCCCAGCTGGCCGACGCCGAGGAGCTGTATCCGCGCCTCGGCGGACCCGCACTGGGGGGCGTGCGGCTGCCGGTGCTGGTGCCCAACGCGCGCGGTCTGGAGCGGGCGCTGGCGCTGGGGGCGCGGGAGGTGGCGGTGTTCGCCAGCGCCACCGAGTCGTTCGCCAAGGCCAACCTCAACCGCACGGTGGACGAGGCCCTGGAGATGTTCGAACCCGTGGTGGCCCACGCCAAGCGGGAGGGCCTTCGGGTGCGCGGCTATCTGTCGATGTGCTTCGGCGACCCCTGGGAGGGTGCCGTGCCCCTCGAACAGGTGGTCAGGGTGTGCCGGGCGCTGGCCGGAATGGGCTGCGACGAGCTGAGCCTGGGCGACACCATCGGCGTCGCCACCCCCGGCCATGTCCACGCGCTGCTCGCGGCCCTCCGTACGGCAGGGCTGCCCGGCTCGGCCGCCGGGGAGTCCGGCGCTCCCGGCTCCGGCCCGCCGGCCGCCGGTCCCGTGCTCGCCGTGCACTTCCACGACACCTACGGCCAGGCCCTCTCCAACACCCTGGCGGCGCTGCAGAACGGCGTGGCCACGGTGGACGCCTCGGCGGGCGGGCTGGGCGGCTGCCCGTATGCCAAGAGCGCCACCGGAAACCTCGCCACCGAAGACCTGGTCTGGATGCTGAACGGGCTCGGCATCGAGACCGGCGTCGATCTGGCCCAGCTCACCGCCACCAGCCGCTGGATGGCCGAACGGCTGGGCCGACCCAGCCCGTCCCGTACGGTCCGCGCCCTCGCCGGCACGGCCGCCCCCACCTCTTCCCAGGAGCAGTGACCATGGCACTCGACCACCGACTGAGCCCCGAGCACGAGGAGCTGCGCCGCACCGTCGAGGAATTCGCCCACGATGTGGTGGCGCCCAAGATCGGCGACTTCTACGAGCAGCACGAGTTCCCGTACGAGATCGTCCGGCAGATGGGCTCCATGGGCCTGTTCGGCCTGCCGTTCCCCGAGGAGTACGGCGGCATGGGCGGCGACTACCTCGCGCTCTGCCTCGCCCTGGAGGAGCTGGCCCGGGTCGACTCCTCCGTGGCCATCACGCTGGAGGCGGGGGTGTCGCTGGGGGCGATGCCGCTCTACCTGTTCGGCACCGAGGAGCAGAAGCGCGAGTGGCTGCCGCGGCTGTGTGCGGGCGAGATGCTGGGCGCCTTCGGGCTGACCGAGCCGGAGTGCGGCTCGGACGCGGGCGGCACCCGCACCACAGCGGTGCTGGACGAGAAGAACGACGAATGGGTGATCAACGGCACCAAGTCCTTCATCACCAACTCCGGTACGGAGATAACTGGCCTGGTCACCGTGACAGCCGTCACCGGGCGCAAGGACAACGGAGCACCCCGCATCTCCACGATCATCGTCCCCTCGGGCACCCCGGGCTTCACCGTCGCGCCCGCCTACTCCAAGGTGGGCTGGAACGCCTCGGACACCCATGAGCTGTCCTTCGCCGATGTCCGCGTCCCGAACGCCAATCTGCTCGGCGAACCGGGCCGCGGCTATGCCCAGTTCCTGCGCATCCTCGACGAGGGGCGTATCGCCATCTCCGCGCTCGCCACCGGGCTGGCCCAGGGCTGTGTGGACGAGTCGGTGCGCTACGCCAACACCCGTACGGCCTTCGGCAAGCCCATCGGTGCCAACCAGGCGATCCAGTTCAAGATCGCGGACATGGAGATGCGGGCCCACACCTCGCGGCTGGCCTGGCGGGACGCGGCCGCACGGCTGATGGCCGGAGAGCCGTTCAAGAAGGAGGCGGCGCTGGCCAAGCTGTACTCCTCCGAGAGCGCCGTGACCAACGCCCGTGAGGCCACGCAGATCCATGGGGGCTACGGATTCATGAACGAGTATCCGGTCGCCCGTATGTGGCGGGACTCGAAGATCCTGGAGATCGGCGAGGGCACCAGCGAGGTGCAGCGCATGCTGGTGGCCCGCGAGTTGGGGGTCGGCGAGTGAGGACGCGGCGCGTGGCGGCGGCCGGACCGGGGGTGACCCTCGCGCTCCGAGGCTAAATAATCGGAGTATGGCGGAAATCCTCCAGCGGGCCGGGGCATGGACCTTCGACGGGGAGACCGTCAGGATCGTGCCCGGCACCGAGCGTCAGGTGCACCAACTGCGCAAGGCTCTGGGAGAGGTCGCCGTTCCCCTGGGCGCGGTGGCCGGAATCGCCTACGAGCCGGGCGGACGCAAGGGCGGCAGGCTCCGCCTGCGGCTGCGCGACGGCGCCGACCCGCTCTCCCAGGTGGCCAGCGGACGGCTGCCGGACGCGGCCGACCCGTATCAACTGGCGGTGGAGAAGGACCGCACAGGGGTGGCCGAGTACTTCGTCGAGGAGGTGCGCAACGCCCTGCTGCTGGCGGAGGTGCCCGACACCCCGTGCGACCGCTATCTGCTGCCGGGGCCGCCCGTCCCGCTGACCGCCACCGGCACGGACGGCACCGCCGCCTTCGACGGGGAGCACGTCCAGTTGGAGTGGAACTGGATGGCCGAGCAGAGCAAGTCCTCGGCTGGTCCGCGCCGGTTGACGCTCCAGGAGTTGGAGGGCGTGGAGTGGATTCCGGCGCTCGGCTGGGAGAACGGCAGCCTCCGTTTCCGTCCCAAGGGCACCTACCCGGCCCTCAAGCCGCAGCACGACCCCAACTGTCTGCTGCTGTGGGGCGTGCGGCAGACACGGGAGACGGGCGGCGCCGTGCTGCTGGCCTCCGCCGTGGTCGCCCGGCTGCCGCACCCGCTGGCGGGGCACGCGGCGGAGGGAGCCACCGGGGCGGGCACGGGGGCCGGGGCGGGCACGGGGGGCGGGGCGGCGGCACCCGAGTTGAGCGCCCCCACCCCGTTCCCGGCCGACGCGGACCACGACGGACTGCTGCGGCGGCTGCGCGAGCTGGGTGAGCTGCACAGTGCCGGTGTGCTCACGGATGACGAGTTCGCCCTCGCCAAGAAGGCGATCCTCGACCGTTTCTGACAGCCGGCCGGGCGGGTGCGGGCCCTCACGCGTCCGGCCCGGCAGCAGTTCACCGTGGCCAGGGCACCTGCGGCGACCGGTGGTAGTTCACTCCCATCAGTTCCCAGCGCGGCGCCTGCTGGGCCAGCCTCTCCCGGTAGCCGTCCCAATCGTGGGTGGCGGCGGGCGACCAGCCCACCTCGGCCACGCCGGGCAGCCGGGGAAAGGCCAGGTATTCGAGCTGGTCGCTGGTCGCGATGGTCTCCGACCACAGCGGGGCCTCCACGCCGAGTACGGCCCGCTCGGGCACCCCCTCCAGATAGCGGCCCGGGTCCCAGTCGTAGGCGCGCCGGGTGGGCACATAGCCGGCCCAGGACAGGCCGAGCGGGGTGTCCTTGTCGTACTTCATGTCCAGGTAGGCGCGGTCGGCCGGGGAGAGCACCAGCTTGGTGCCGCGCCGTGCGGCCTCGGCCACCTGGGCGCGCTCCTGCGGGCCGGTGCGGTCGTAGCCCCAGTACTGCGCGACGGTTCCCCGGGCCGGGGCCGCGGTGATCTGGTGCCAGCCGATCGCCTTCTTGCCGTACTTGGCGACGAGGGGCTGTACGCGCCGCATGAAGGTGACGTAGTCCTTGTGGCTGGTGGAGTGCGCTTCGTCCCCGCCGATGTGGAGGTAGGGGCCGGGGGTTAGGGCCGCCAGTTCGCGGAGTACGTCGTCGACGAAGTCGTAGGTGCGCTCCAGCGGTACGCACAGTGAGCTGAACCCGACCTCGGTGCCGGTGTAGCGGGGCGGTGCGACGCCGTCGCAGTTGAGCTCGGCGTAGGAGGCCAGTGCCGCGTTGGTGTGGCCGGGCATGTCGATCTCGGGGACGACGGTGAGGTGCCGTGCCGCCGCGTAGCGGACGATCTCGCGGTAGTCGGCCTTGGTGTAGTGGCCGCCGGGGCCGCCGCCGACCTCGGTGCCGCCGCCGTAGCCGGCCAGCCGGGGCCAGGAGTCGATGGCGATGCGCCAGCCCTGGTCGTCGGAGAGGTGCAGATGGAGGGTGTTGATCTTGTAAAGGGCGAGCTGGTCGATGTAGCGCTTGACCGCGGGGACGGGGAAGAAGTGGCGGGAGACGTCCAGCATGGCGCCCCGGTAGGCGTAGCGCGGCGTGTCGGTGATGGTGCCGCCCGTTATCCGCCAGGGGCCGGGCTGCTTGTCGGGGGCCTCGACGGCGGCGGGGAGGAGCTGCCGGAGGGTCTGTATTCCGTGGAAGAGTCCGGCGGGCTCGCGTGCGGTGAGCCTGACGGCCCGTGCGGTGACATCGAGCCGGTAGCCCTCGGGGCCCAGTCGGCGGTGGCCGCCGAGCCGCAGCTGGATGCCGTCGCGGCCGGCGCGGGTGGTGACGGGCAGCCGGTAGCCGGTGGCAGGCCGCAGCAGCTCGGCGAGGTGGTCGGCCACCTGTCGTACGTCTTTGCGGGCTCCTCGCCGCTGCCCGTGCCGGTGGTGGTCCGGGCCACCGTGCACCCGGATCACCGTCCGGGGGGTGATCGCGTACGGCCGGCCCCGCTCGCGTACCGAGGCGGGTGCGGGTATCACCCGATCGAGTGGCCGCGGGGAACGGGCGGTGGCCGCTTCGTCCGCGCCGGTGCGAGTGCCGGTGGCGGTGGGGGTGCCGGCGCCGGTAGCGGTCGCCGGTGCGGTGCGCGGCGATGCGGCGGCGGGTGGCGAGGCGGTGGCGGCGAGCAGCGAGGCACACAGGACCAGTAACGGGCCGATTCGTCGTCCCATCAGCGCTCCCTCCGGGATCACTCCGATCCCTTCGAACGAGTGTTCATGGAGGTCCGGGTCGCGCACTCTCAACGAAAGCCGTGTTCAGGACACTTCGCCATAATGACCGCCTCGAACGGGGTCGGGAAGACATCGGCCGGGAGATTCCGGGAGTATTTCTGTGCCGGTTCCGCCACACGGTGCCCGCTATCGGGCAGATTTCTTGCGATCGAGGCGCTGAGACCGCAGTATCGACGGGTGCTCGACACCACGACGCCGGTCCATGAGGACCTCATCGACCACCTGGTCCGCACCACGCCGCTCCAGCGCGGCGAGGCGGCCCGGGTGGTGCTGGACGTGCTGTCGTACTTCGATGAGACGGCCACCGAGTTCGTCCGCCGCCGGCATCGCGAGCTCCAGGCCAAGGGCCTGACGAACCCGGAGATCTTCGAGCGTATCGAGGCCGAGCTGCCGCACCGCGCCGTGGCGCCGCCCGAGCTGTCCCTCAGACAGCTCCGCCGCATCGTCTACGGCTGACAGAGCGCAGACCGCGGAGCGCACCGGCATCGAGCGCCCGGCACCGAGCACCGAGCACCCAGAAGTCGGACTCCAGAGAAGTCGGACTCCGGATATCAGAAATCAGCACAGCACGACGGAGAGGCAGGGCATCAGCAGTATGTGCGGAATTGTCGGGTATATCGGTAAGCGTGACACCGCCCCGCTCCTGCTGGAGGGCCTCCAGCGGCTGGAGTACCGCGGCTACGACTCGGCGGGCATCGCCATCCAGGCCGGTACGGGCAGCAAGCCGGGCGGCCTGAAGACCGCCAAGACCAAGGGCCGGGTCCGCGACCTGGAGGAGCGTATCCCCAAGCGCTTCACCGGCACCGCCGGCATCGCCCACACCCGCTGGGCCACCCACGGCGTGCCCAACGACGTCAACGCACACCCGCACCTGGACGCGGCCGAGAAGGTCGCCGTCGTCCACAACGGCATCATCGACAACGCCGCCGAGCTGCGCGCCAAGCTGACCGCTGACGGCATCACCTTCGTCTCCGACACCGACACCGAGGTGCTGACCCATCTGATCGCCGGGGCCCAGGCCGAGCGCCTGGAGGCCCGCGTCCAGGAGGCGCTGCGGCACGTCGAGGGCACCTACGGCATCGCCGTACTGCACGCCGACTTCCCCGACCGCATCGTGGTGGCCCGCAACGGCTCCCCCGTGGTGCTGGGCATCGGCGAGAACGAGATGTTCGTCGCCTCGGACGTCGCCGCGCTGGTCTCGCACACCCGCCAGGTCGTCACCCTGGACGACGGCGAGATGGCCACCATCAAGGCCGGCGACTACCGCACCTACACCACCGAGGGATCGCGCACCTCCTCCTCGCCGGAGACGGTGGAGTACGCCGCCGAGTCCTACGACCTGGGCGGCCACGACACCTATATGCACAAGGAGATCGCCGAGCAGGCGGACGCGGTGGACCGGGTGCTGGCCGGGCGCATCGACGACCGGTTCGCCACCGTCCACCTCGGCGGCCTCAACCTCGACCCGCGCGAAGCGCGCGCCGTGCGCCGGGTGAAGATCCTCGGCTGCGGCACCTCGTACCACGCGGGCCTGATCGGCGCCCAGATGATCGAGGAGCTGGCCCGCATCCCCGCCGACGCGGAACCCGCCAGCGAGTTCCGGTACCGCAACGCGGTCGTCGACCCGGACACGCTCTACATCGCCGTCTCGCAGTCCGGTGAGACGTACGACGCGCTCGCCGCCGTCCAGGAGCTCAAGCGCAAGGGCGCCAGGGTGCTGGGCGTCATCAACGTCGTCGGCTCGGCCATCGCCCGCGAGGCGGACGGCGGGGTCTATGTGCACGCCGGGCCCGAGGTGTGCGTCGTCTCCACCAAGTGCTTCACCAACACGGTGGTCGCCTTCGGCCTGCTCGCGCTGCACCTGGGCCGCATCCGCGATCTGTCGGTCAAGGACGGCAAGCGGATCATCGACGGGCTGCGCCGGCTGCCGGGCCAGATCGCCGAGATCCTCAAGCAGGAGCCGGAGATCGAGAAGCTGGCCAAGAGTTACGCGGACGCGCACTCGATGCTCTTCATCGGGAGGGTACGCGGCTACCCGGTGGCACTGGAAGCCTCGCTGAAGCTGAAGGAGGTCTCCTACATCCACGCGGAGGCGTACCCGGCCTCCGAGCTCAAGCACGGGCCGCTGGCGCTGATCGAGCCCGCGATGCCGACGGTGGCGATCGTGCCGGAGGACGATCTGCTGGAGAAGAACCGGGCCGCGATGGAGGAGATCAAGGCCCGCAGCGGCCGCATCCTGGCCGTCGCACATCAGGAGCAGGAGAAGGCCGACCACACCATCGTCGTCCCGAAGAACGAGGACGAGCTGGACCCGATCCTGATGGGCATCCCGCTCCAGCTGCTGGCCTACCACACGGCACTCGCCCTGGGCCGGGACATCGACAAGCCCCGCAACCTGGCCAAGTCGGTCACCGTGGAGTAACAGGGAGCCACAGCGCCGCAAGGCGCGCGGAAAGGCGGAAGGGCGGAATCCCACGCGGGCCACCAACCGCGCGGGATTCCGCCTCCCCTGTGCCGGCGTCGCCCATTACGCCGGCGGGTGGGCTGCCGCGTGGGACCGTCACCTCCCGTTCGGCAGCGCGCCCTCGGGCTCTGTCCACCCGTTGTGTTGTCTGTATGCCCCTCACAAGCGCACAACCCACCTCTTACGGGTGGGTAGATTTGTCGATGTGCGGAAGCTGAACTCCCGGCAGCTGCAAGGGCCTTGCCCGGCCGGACCCGCCCCGTCCGCCGGACGGGGCACCTGCGGGCTCAGGCGGCTGCCTTACGGAACGACGATCACCGGACGCTGGGCGCGCCGGGCCAGCCGGCCGGCCACCGAGCCGAAGATCCGGCCCACCAGTCCGTGCGTGGAGCCGACCACGATGGCGTCGGCCGCGTACTCGCTGCCGACCTCTTCCAGCTCGTGACAGATGTCCCCGCCCCGCTCCACCAGAATCCAGGGCACTTCGGCGAGGTGGTCGGCGCAGGCCAGTTCGAGCCCGAGCACCTCGGTGCGGTGGTCGGGGACGTCGACGAAGACGGGCGGCTCGCATCCCGCCCACACGGTGGTCGGCAACCGGTTGGCGACATGGACGATGATCAGGCCGGAGCCGGAGCGGTGGGCCATGCCGATGGCGTAGGCCAGGGCGCGCTCGCTGGAGACGGAGCCGTCGAAGCCGACGACGACGCCGTGCTGGAAGGCCGGATCGCAGGAGTGGCGCGTCTCGTCCGCCGCTTCGGGGATCGCCGTCGAGTCGGCGACCTGCCTGCGGTCTGCTGGGTCAGGGATCTCGTGTCCTGCCATGAGTTGTCTCGGCGAAGTGAGTCCTCTGTGCAGAGGGATGTCGGACGGCTTGCGCTCTCTGTGATCGGCTCGGTCGAAAACTGCTGGATGCCTGCACGGCCTGGTCGATGAAGACCGGGAATCGTCTTCCCAAGTCCCTTACCCACAGGGTACGGCCGCACTCCCCTCTTGCCCAGGTAATGCGTGGCGGGCCGCCCGAGGCGGTTGACCCCGGAGCATGCCTGAGCGCGGGCCACAGCGCAATGCCGCGTTACGCCCCTTACGCGCCTCCTTGACAGGCACGTAAGGCGGCCCTGGCCCGGAAGAACCGCTGAACAGGCCGCGTCGGCGGCCTGGGCACGCCCCGTACGCCCCTCGCACACCGTTCGTACCACTCCGGTCACCCACGGTGGGAACGGTTCGGCGCGGCGGCCGATGACTTGGGCGGTGACAGGGGGGCGCGCCGGAGTCGTCCGGTCCCGATCGTTGCGATGGCGCGAGAAGGTCCCCCGGGGCGCACACCGGCACACACCAGCGCGCACAGAGTCACAAAAAATCACGCACTGTTTCCGGCCGCGTACGCCGGGCGTACCTCAGGTGCCCCATACGCCCCACGGACCTCTGGAGCCCCAAACGCGAGCCGGGCCGATGACTGGATCGCACGTCTGACCCCCCGCGAATTTCAGCCAACTTGCCACCCCGCCACAACCCTTGCCCCGCCTTGCGCCAACCCCCCTGCCACCAGGGGCGAAAGGAGCGGCGCGCGGGTGTGCACCCTACGTTGATGGGGCAGAGAGGGCATGCGTACTTCCCTGTAGCGCCGTTGAGTGAAACGCTTCGTGATCGAATGCTTCACGCCAAGTTGCCATGTCGACATAGCGCCGGATGCCGAACTTGCACCGCCCACCTCATCCGACGCAGTAGATTCGATCTTGGCTTTCGCTGCGGGGGAGAGCGGGGGAGATCTGCATGGACCGAGAGGAACACAACGATTGAGGGGGGCTTAGTTCCAATGAGCCAGGACTCCACGAACGGCCCAGTCGAGACCCGCAAGCTGGCCGCGCGCCGCCGGCGCGAGATCGTGGCGGTGTTGCTCTTCAGCGGTGGTCCCATCTTCGAGAGTTCCATCCCGCTCTCCGTCTTCGGAATCGACCGCCAAGACGCCGGAGTTCCGCGCTACAGGCTGCTGGTCTGCGCGGGCGAGGACGGGCCACTGCGCACCACAGGCGGGCTGCAGTTGAGCGCGCCGTTCGGGCTGGAGGCGATCTCCCGCGCGGGCACCGTCGTCGTGCCCGCCTGGCGCTCCATCACCCAGCCACCACCACCGGCCGCACTGGACGCGCTGCGCCGCGCGCACGAGGAGGGAGCCCGTGTCATCGGGCTGTGCACCGGCGCCTTCGTCCTCGCGGCCGCCGGGCTGCTCGACGGCCGCCCGGCCACCACGCACTGGATGTACGCCCCGACGCTGGCCAAGCGGTATCCGGCCGTACACGTCGATCCGCGCGAGCTGTTCGTGGACGACGGGGACATTCTCACCTCGGCGGGCACGGCAGCGGGCATAGACCTGTGCCTGCACGTCGTACGCACCGACCACGGGGCCGAGGCGGCCGGGGCGCTCGCGCGCCGCCTGGTCGTACCGCCCCGCCGCGGGAACGGCCAGGAGACCGGCGGTCACCCCCGTCACCTGGACCGCTCCTTACCAGAGGAGATCGGCGCCGACCCGCTCGCCGAGGTCGTCGCCTGGGCGCTGGAACACCTCCACGAGCAGTTCGACGTGGAGACGCTCGCCGCGCGCGCGTACATGAGCCGCCGCACCTTCGACCGGCGCTTCCGGTCTCTTACTGGGAGCGCTCCACTGCAGTGGCTGATCACCCAGCGCGTGCTCCAGGCACAGCGTCTGCTGGAGACGTCGGACTACTCCGTGGACGAGGTGGCTGGCCGCTGCGGCTTCCGCTCCCCCGTCGCGCTGCGCGGCCACTTCCGCCGCCAGCTCGGCGCCTCCCCGGCCGCCTACCGGGCCGCGTACCGCGCGCGCCGGCCGGACGGGGAACAGGGGCACGAGGGTGCGGGTGCAGTGGGCGGAGCCGGGGGCGGAGCGCCGGGCTCCGGCGGCCACGCGCAGGGCCCGGGTCCGGGCGGGGGTCCGGGCGCGGGTGCGGAGAACTCGCTGCGGCTGCCGCACCAGTCCCATCAGCCCCAGCAGGGCCACTCGGGGCACCCGGGCCACCCAGGTCACCCCGGCCATTCCGGCCAATCCGGCCCGTCCGGGCACCCCGGGCACGCGCCGGGCGGCCATCCGGGGCCTGCCGGGCACCCGGGAGCCGGCCACGAGCCGGGGGCGGCGAACGGCCCGTCGGCGTACGGCACCAGGCACGAGACCCGTCACGAGCCGAGGGAGCACAGGAACGCGCAGCAGAACCGCTCCGAACGCCCTGAACAGGGCAAACCGGAGTCGGACACGTTCGCCCCGCGAGTGCCGGGGCAGCGAGGCCGGGGAGCGGGCTGAGCGGGTCCGTCACGTAGTGTGAGGCGCATGAACGATCGCATGGTGTGGATCGACTGCGAGATGACCGGCCTCTCGCTGTCCGATGACGCGCTCATCGAGGTGGCCGCGCTGGTGACCGACTCGGAGCTGAACGTACTCGGCGACGGCGTGGACATCGTGATCCGCCCGCCCGCACACGCCCTGGAAGCGATGCCGGAGGTGGTGCGCGAGATGCACACCGCCTCCGGCCTGCTGGCGGAACTGGACGCGGGCACCACGCTGGCCGACGCCGAGGCCCGCGTCCTGGCGTACGTCCGCGAGTGGGTCCCGGAGGCGGGCAAGGCTCCGCTGTGCGGCAACTCCATCAGCACCGACCGCGGCTTCCTCGCCCGGGACATGCCCGCGCTCGACGGCCACCTGCACTACCGCATCGTGGACGTCTCCTCGGTCAAGGAGCTGGCCCGGCGCTGGTATCCGCGCGCCTACTACAACAGCCCGGAGAAGATGGGCAACCACCGGGCGCTGGCCGACATCCGCGAGTCCATCGCCGAGCTGCGCTACTACCGCGAGGCGGTGTTCGTGCCCCAGCCGGGCCCCGACTCGGAGACGGCCAAGAAGATCGCCGCCCGGCATGTGTTGCCTCCGGCCGACTGAGCTCTTGGCCGACCGAGCCTTCGGCCGACCGGGCTTCCGGCCGGCTGCTGAGCCTCCGGCCGGCCGAGCAGCGCCTGGGCCGGGTCGGGTGAGGGGCCGCACCGGAAACCGGGGCGCGAGCACCGCGCCCGACCCTGTACACTCGTAGCGGCCGGTCAGGGAGATCTTCTCTTCCCCGCCGGACATGGTGGTCGTAGCTCAGTTGGTAGAGCACCTGGTTGTGGTCCAGGATGTCGCGGGTTCAAGTCCCGTCGATCACCCTCACTCGGAGGCCCTGTGGCCGGCGGAAACGCGGGCCACAGGGCCTCTGTGACGTATGCACGGTCGGGCGGGGGTTGTTCTCGTGGTCTTGGTCATCGTCTTCGGCATAGCCCTGCTGGTCGCCGTGCTGCTGTCCGGACTGGCGGCCCGGTCGGTGCTGTCCACCTCGCTGCTGTTCCTCGCGGGCGGCGCGCTGGTCGGAGACGGGGGGCTCGGACTCATCCACGTCGCGCCCGGCAGCGAGATCGTCCGGGTGACGGCCGATCTGGCCCTGTTCGCGGTGCTGTTCACGGACGGCATGCACGTCCGCTTCGCCGAGCTGCGCGAGCGGTGGAAGAGCCCGGCGCGTGCGCTCGGCCTCGGCATGCCGCTGGCCTTCCTCGGTATCGCGCTGCTCACCCACTATCTCGTCGGCTTCGACTGGACGACCTCCTTCCTGGTCGGCGCGGTGCTCTCGCCCACCGACCCGGTGTTCGCCTCCGCCATCGTCGGCCGCCAGCAGGTGCCCGCACGGCTGCGCCAGCTGCTCAACGTGGAGAGCGGCGTCAACGACGGGCTGGCGCTGCCCTTCGTGCTCATCTTCATCGCGGCTGCGGCCCCGAGCGGGCACAGCGAGCACGCCTCGCTGGGCAGCATCGCCCTGGAGCTGGTGCTCGGCGTGGTCTTCGGCATCGCGGCACCGCTGCTCGTCAACGGCCTGACACGCTTCCGGCTGCTGGGCGCCGAGCCCAAGCTCCAGCCGCTGGGACCGCTGGCCATCGGCGTCATCCTGTACGCGGTCTGCTCGCTGACCCACGCCAATGCCTACCTGGCCGCGTTCAGCGCGGGTGCCGTCCTGGCGGCGGTCTCGCCCGAGGCCAAGCACGCGTTCGAGCCGTTGGGCGACTCGCTGGCCGAACTGGCCAAGTTCGTCGCCCTGCTGGTCTTCGGAGCGCTGCTGACCGGCGAGCTGTTCAGCGATCTGTCCTTCGGCGGGTACGTGGTGGCCGTACTGGCGATCATCCTGATCCGCCCGGCCTCGCTCCTGCTGTCGCTCATCGGCACCTCCTTCGACCGGCGGGAGAAGCTCACGGCCGCCTGGTTCGGCCCCAAGGGCTTCGCCTCCGTGGTCTACGGACTGCTGGTGCTCCAGGCCGGAATCCCGCGCGGCGAGGAGGCGTTCACCCTCATCGCCGTCACCATCGCCTTCTCGATCATCGCCCACAGCAGCTCGGACGTGCCCATCGCCCGCCTCTTCGATGTCGAGGAGCTCGTAGGCATCCCCGACGACAAACGCGGCCCCCACTGGCCGTTCGGCGCGGGCGCCCGGAAGGACCCGGCCGAGGAACCCGCGAAGTCCACAGCGCGCAAGGACAACGACAGCCAGACCCCCGACGCGTAGCCGCCGGGCGCGGGCCAGTCAGGCACGGGGAACGCGGCGACGGGCCGCACGGCAGCGGATGCGGGTGCGGGATCGGCATGGGAGCTGTCCGGCGGATCTTGCCGGGCAGCAACTGCCCCTGACTGTCCGCGGCAGGCTGCGGCAGCGTCGTGGTTGTGCGCGCAGTTCCCCGCGCCCCTTCGGGCGAGAGTGCGGCGGGGGTGGAAAACACTGCGTTCCCGGACTCCCTGGGGAGGCGGGAACGCAGTGCTGACGGGCTGGCAGAGCGGGTCTGCCACGGGAAAGTGTTCGGGTCAGTCGAGGATCATCGGCCCGAAGTAGAAGAAGTACGAGCCGCTGATGATGTGGTCGTCGTCGGAGACGTTGACCTTCTTCACCGACTCGTACACCGAGTTGCCGTGCCCCTTCGGCCAGGCGGCGGCCGAGCCCACGCCCGCGCCGGCCAGGCCCAGGACCGCGAAGCCAACGGCGACGGAGCGCGCGAGCATACGCATGCGCATGTGAACCTCCAAGGGTTGGTTGGACGAGACACCACGATGGAGGGTGAAGTGTCACTTTTTGGTACAACACGACAACGCCGCCCGTAATGAACCCGGACGGCGCACCCACCCTCGTATTCGAACTAATATTCGGTACGTGAGTGAGTGGCGCGACCGTGCGGGCCCGTGGGCGCGGGCCCGGATGCCGGACGGACAGGAGCTGGACGTGATCGTCACCGGCCGCTCCCGTACGGCCGACGGCCACTGGTGGTACGAGTGCGAGGCGATCCTGCCCAGCCGCTACGAACACCCCGACGGGCGCGCCGAGCCCAAGAGCGCGCCGACCGCGATCAGCGTCGCCGCCGAGAACATCACCCCGATCCCCGGCGAGAACTATCATGCGGTGCCCACGGCCGGCGCCGTGGCGGGCCGCCAGTGGCTGGCCGTCCGGGTGCGGGGCGTCGGTGAGACGGGGCCGTGGTGGTGCGTACACCGCCGGGACTGCTGGCAGGCCAGGGACGGCTGGCTCACCCGGCGCATCACCTCCCGCGAGGCGGTGGAGCTGCTGGCGCGGACGGCCGAAGCACGGGTGTGCGACGTCTGCCGCCCGGACCGGGTGCTGGGGCGGTCCGGGCGCTGACCCGCGGATCCGCGGATCGGCTGACCCGCGGATCTGTGGACGGCCTCGCCCCACCCGGGGCGACGCCTGGCGTCCGCGTCTCAGCCGAGCCGGACGCCGTGCGAGGCGAGATAGCGGACCGGGTCGATGTCCGAACCGTAAGAGCGACCGGTCCGTACCTCGAAGTGCAGGTGCGGGCCCGAGGAGCGGCCCGTGTTACCGGAGAGGCCGAGCCAGGTGCCGCCGCCCACCATCGCACCGTCCCCGACGTAGATCTCCGACAGATGGGCGAAGAGGATGTACTTGCCGTCGATCATCCGCACCGTCACCGCCTTGCCGTAGGCGCCGGCCCACCCCGCGAAGACGACCGTCCCCGGTCCGACGGACCGCACCGGAGTGCCCACGGGCACGGCCAGGTCGACACCGGTGTGGTAGCCGGCCGCCCAGCTGCCCTTGGCACCGTACGGCTGCGAGATCCGCACCCGCGACGCGACCACCGGTGTGACCCAGCGGCTCCCCGCCCCGACCCCCGCTCCCTGCCCGGCTTCGGAGGAGGAGGGCGGGGAGGACGGGGTGGGCGGGGACGAGGGCGAGGGCGAAGGTGGGGCCGAAGACGAAGAGGAAGGTGGGGGCGGGGACAAAGGCGGGGACGAGGGCTCGGGCGAGGACGGCGAAGACGGCTGGGACGAAGGCGGGGACGAGGGCTGGGGCGAGTCCGGGGCCGGGGCCGGGGGTGAGGACGAGGCAGGTGCGAGCGGCGCCGCCGCGGACTCGGGGGTCGGCGTCGCGGGCGCCGCCGAGGGGTCGGACGCGGGTGGCAGTGACGCCGCCGGAGGGCCGGGCGCGGGCGTCACCGGGGCCGCCGAGGACGCGGTGGTGTCCGGTTCCGGCGTGGCGAGAGCCGCGGCGGGGGCGAGCAGCGCCGCACCCGTCAGGGTGAGGCCGAGCAGGCGGCGGACACGGCGTCCCGGTCCCAGCGCCTTGCCCGTGCGTGCCTTGCCCGCCCCCGTCGTACTCGTCGTTCCCGTCCGTGCCGTGCCTGTCGGTGTGCCGGTTCCGGTGCGCGCCATGCCTGTGATCCAACGACCGGTGCGGGCCGGGCGCACCCGGAGCAGGGCTCACGGGGTGACGTGATCCCTCGTCAGGAGGAGCCGCGCCGCACCAGCTCGGTGGGGAGTACGCGGTGCCGGGCGTCTCCCTCTCCGGGCGCGGGCCCGGCACCGCCCGGGGTCCACTTGCCCAGCAGCTCCAGCAGCACCCTGGCCATCTCCCGCCCCATCGCGGCGATCGGCTGGCGGACGGTGGTCAGCGGCGGGTCCATATGGCGGGCCACGACCGAGTCGTCGAAGCCGACCAGCGCCACGTCGTCCGGCACCGAGCGGCCTGCCTCGCGCAGCGCTCGCCGGGCGCCGGCCGCCATCACGTCCGAGGCGCAGAAGACGGCGTCGAGTCCGGGGGCGCGGTCCAGCAGCTGCCGCATCGCGCGGTCCCCGCCCTCCTCGGTGAAGTCGCCGCACGCCATCAGGTCCGCGTTCTGGGGCAGGCCCGCCTCGCGCAGCGCCTGACGGTAGCCGTCGGCGCGGCAGCGTGCCGCGTACACGTCGGCAGGCCCTGTGACCGTGGCGATCGTGGTGCGCCCGCGCCCCAGCAGATGGGTGACGGCCGACCGGGCGCCGCCGGTGTTGTCACAGTCGACGTACGGAACCGGTTCGGCCGCGCTGCGGCGGCCGCCCAGTACGGCGGGGATCTCTGAGCGGGCCAACAGGTCCGGCAGGGTGTGGTCGGCGTGTACGGACACCAGCAGCACGCCGTCGATGCGGTGGGCCGCCGCGTACTGCGCGAAGCGGTCCCGCTCCTTGCTGCCGTGCAGCAGCGTGAGGAGCAACTGCATGTCGGCACCGGCGAGTTCGGCGCTGATGCCCCGCACTATGGCGGGGAAGTAGGGCTCGGTGAAGAACCGGGACTCCGGTTCGGGCACCACCAGCGCCACGGTGTCGGCGCTGCCGGCCGCGAGCGCGCGGGCGACCCGGTTGGGGACGTAGCCCAGTTCGGCGACGGCTTCCTCGACGGCGGCGCGCGTGCGGTCGCTGACCCTCGGCGAGCCGTTGATGACGCGGGAGGCGGTGCCACGGCCCACCCCGGCGCGGCGCGCCACTTCCTCCAGGGTCGGCCTGGACTGTGCGGTTCCGCGGGCCCGTCCGCCGCGCACTGCTGCCATGGTGCCCTCCCCGGTGCTGCGAGCCCCGACCCCGTGGGGCCCGGGCGAGGAGAACATTCAACTACACCGGCCCCGGCAGCAGGAGGGGCATGAACCGAGGCGGTGCGAGAGGAGGCGGGGCACGACGGCGGTGTGGGGGGTGGTGGGTGCCGTCGCGCCCCGCCGGTGGGGGGTGGCCGGAGGTGGCTGGTGTTGGCCGGCAGCGGCCGGCGCGGTCAGGTCAGCCGGCGAATGCCTTGCTGAACTCGTCGGGGCTCTGCTCGATGCTGGAGCAGGTCGGGTCCGCCTGGTCCTTGGGGCCGCCGGGGCAGGGCTTGTCACGGGTACCGGACCACATGGACAGCCAGCCCATGCCGTGCTCGTCCGCGAAGGCCCGCAGCTCCTTGGCGTCCTCGGGTTCGAAGATTTCGACGTTGACGTCGTTGACGCCGATCATCGGGGTGACGGCCAGCGCCTTCCAGGCGGCGGCGTCGTCGAGGCCGAGGGCTGTCGCGACCTGCTTGTGGGACGCGGTGGCGGCCTTGGTGGCGTACTCGCCCATGTCTCCGTCGTAGGAGGGGCCGTAGTCCATCGCCATGATGTTGACGGCCGAGACCTCGACCCCGTTCTCCTCGGCGTTCTTCAGCAGCGCGACGCCGGGTTCGGTGAGGCCCTCGGGCATCACCGGCAGGGTGTAGGAGACGTCCAGGTCCTGGTGGCTCTTCTGGAGCGAGGCGATGGCCTTGGCGCGCCGCTCGTTGGCCTCGGTGTCGGGCAGTGCAGCGCCCTCGATGTCCAGGTCGATCTTCTTGAGGTCGAAGGCGTCGATGACCTTCCCGTACGCCTTGGCCAGCTCATCCGCCGAGTCGCAGGCCAGTGCGAGCTCGGAGCCGTTGGCGCCGCCGAAGGAGACCCGTACGTCACCGCCCTTGGCCCGCAGCTCGGGTATCTGCCCGGCGACCGGGTTGTCCGTCAGCTCCTGGCTGCCGCCCCACTTGGGGACGCAGCCGCCGCCGCTGGTGACGAAGGCGAGGTTGTACTCCTTGACTCCGGTCCTCTCGGCACTCTTGAGCAGGTCGTAGGAGGGCTGGAGCGAGGTGTCGACATACGGCGCGAAGGGGGTGCCCGCGGAGTCGGCCGCCCGCTCCTCGCCCGCCGTCGCGTTGCCGGCGAGCAGGAAGCCGCCGCCCGCCACGAGCACCATGGTGGCGGCGCCCAGCGCCGTCTTGGTGGCGCGGCCGGTACGGCGGCGGTGGCCCGCTGATTTCGTCATCTCGTTGCTGCCTCGTCCTGTGGGGGATGGGAACGAGCAGCACGGTACTGACGGTGAATCGGGCAAACGCCATGTTGCGGACTTCTGCCGTCGGCCTTAGGGAGCTCTTAAGGAAGCCGAAAGGGCCTCCTCAGGAGAGGGCCCCGGACCGCGGCCGCGCGGCGGGCGGGGCCCTTTCGCCGCGCTGTTGCTCCATTCGCCGCACAGCCCCGCCACTCCGTGGAGTGAGGGAGCGGCGCTGGTCGGAAAGTCACAACGACGGAGCCCGGCCCCTGTGCCTGGATGGTGGTCAAGTTGTCTGTCTCCTGGAGGAAGAACACCATGCTCCGTTACGTGACCACGGCCGCCTGCGCCGCCGCCCTCGTCCTGGGTGGCGCCTCCGCCGCCGTCGCCGACTCCGGTGCCCAGGGTGGCGCCGCCAAGTCGCCGGGCGTGCTCAGCGGCAACGTCGTCCAGGTGCCCATCCACATTCCGGTCCAGGTGTGTGGCAACACCGTCAACGTCATCGGTCTGCTGAACCCGGCCATCGGCAACACCTGCGTGGCCAAGTAAGCAGCCGAGTAAGCAGCGGCACGCCCCGCGACGCCGCCGGGTCCGGCCCGTCCCACGGTCCGGACCCGGCGGCGTTCCCTGTGCCGCTCAACGGCCGCGGGAGGTGCCGCTCAGCGGCGCACCCAGCGGCGGGCCCGGCGCCGCAGACGGTGGTTGCGGCGACGCCCGCCCGTCGGCCGCAGCGCCAGCCACATCCGCACCTCTGTACCGCCCAGCACCGAGCGCCCCAGCCGTACGTCGCCGCCGGTGGACTCCGCGACCCGGCGCACGATGTCCAGCCCCAGCCCCGTCGAGCCGGGTCCGCCCGCGCCGTGGCCGCGCCGCAGCGCCGCCTGGGGGTCCTCGATGCCGGGCCCCGCGTCGGAAACCAGCACGATGACGGCGTCACTGCCGGGACCGCCGCTGTGCAGGTCGACGGAGAAGGCGGTGCCCTCCGGCGTGTGCCGGAAGACATTGCCGAGCAACGCGTCGACGGCGGCGGCGAGTTCGGCCCGGGCGACCGGCACCCTGGCCGGCTGCTCGACCCCGGCGACCCGCGCCTCGCGCCCCTCGTCCTCGGCCAGCGCCGACCAGAAGGCCATCCGTTCGCGGATCACCTCGGCGGCGTCGGAGACGGCCGAGTGCGCTGCGCCAGGCGACTTGGCACGCTGCTCGCGGGCCGCGCCGATGATGCGGTCCACCTCGCCCTCCAGCTGCGCGACGGCGGCCCGCGTCTGGTCGGCCGCGTCGCCCGAGCCCAGCGAGGCCGCGTTCAGCCGCAGCACGGTCAGCGGGGTGCGCAGCCGGTGCGAGAGGTCGGCGGCCAGCTCCCGTTCGTTGGCCAGCAGTTGGACGACCTGGTCGGCCATGGAGTTGAAGGCGACGGCCGCCGACCGCAGCTCCGTCGGCCCCTCCTCGGGCACCCGGACGTCCAGTTCGCCCTCGCCCAGGTCGTGCGCGGCCCCGGCGAGCCGTTCGGCCGGCCGTACCATCCGGGTGCCGAGCCGGTCGGCGACCGCGACCGAGCCGACGACCAGCGCGACCCCGACTCCTGCGAGCACCATCCAGGAGGTGGCCACCCCGCGGGTGACCTCCTTGTCGGGCACGAAGACCTCGACGACCGCCACTTTGCCGCCCGCCACAGCGGTGGGCCGCAGCAGCGCGTACCCGCCCTCGACCTCGACGGTCGAGGCCCGCCCGAGACGCCGCGCCGCGGCCACCCGGTCCTGTGGGGCAAGGCTGTGCCCGACCCGCAGCTCGCCGCCGGAGCCGGAGCCGGAGCCGTCGGATCGGCCGGACTCGGCGCTCTTGCCGGACTCGGCGCTCTTGCCGGACTCGCTGGTCGCACCGGAGGGCAGGTGTACGGCGATGCGGTCCTGAGCGCCCGCCTGGGTGACGGCGACGACGCGCTGCAGCTCGCGGTGGTCGCGGGTGATGGCCAAGGCGGGACCGATGGCGGAAGCCTGCCGCTCGGCGCCCGCGAAGGCGCGGTCGCGCGCGGTCTCCTTGACGACCAGTGCCAGCGGTACCGCGAAGGCCACCACGACCATCACCGTCACCGCGAGGCAGACCTTCACCAGCGCCCACCTCACGCGGGCCCGCCTCTCACGCCGGGGCCCCTCGCGCCGGGCCGCAACCGCCCCTGCACACCGGGCCCTCTCGCGTCGGGCCGCCGCTCACCGTGGCCCGCCCTCCTCCTGGGGCGGTTCCAGCTTGACGCCGACCCCGCGCAGGGTGTGCAGATAGCGGGGCCGGGCGGCCGTCTCCCCCAACTTCCGCCGCAGCCATGACAAATGCACGTCGATGGTCTGGTCGTCCCCGTAGGAGAGCTGCCACACCTCGGCCAGCAGCTCCCTGCGCGGGACGACGACACCTGGCCGCCCCGCCAGAAAGGCCAGCAGGTCGAACTCCCGGCGGGTGAGATCGAGCGCCACCCCGTCCAGCCGGGCCACCCGGCGCAGCGGGTCGACCACCAGGCCGCCGACCCGCAGGACGCCGTCCCCGGCGCTCTCCCCGCTGCCGCCGAACTCCCCTGTGCGCGTACGGCGCAGCACGGCAGCCATCCGCGCCGAAAGGTGCGCCACCGAGAACGGCTTGACCAGGTAGTCGTCCGCGCCGGCGTGCAACAGCCGGACGATCTCGGCCTCGTCGTCCCGCGCGGTGGCGATGATCACAGGGACGTCCGTGACCCCGCGCAGCATCTTCAGCGCCTCGGCGCCGTCCAGATCCGGCAGTCCCAGGTCCAGCACGACCACGTCGAATCCGACCTGCGCCACCTCGCGCAGGGCCTCCAGCGCCGTACCCACACTGCGGACCGTGTGGCCGGCCTCTGTCAGGTGCCGGATGAGAGCGGAGCGCACGAACTGGTCGTCCTCGACCACGAGCACACTTGGCATGGGCGGAACCGTACGACATTCCAACGGCCTCTAGGCTGACGGGGATGCAGCGCCCAAGTAGCCTCCCCGGACCTCGCTGGCTGCACGTCGGCGCGTGGCTCCTGGCCACCGGCGCCGCGACCACGCTCTCCTGGTTCGGGGTCCACACGGTGCTGAACGAGACCGCCGAAGCGCCGCCCCGGGCCCTGCCCGTCTCCGGCGGGAGCGCCGACCGGGTCACGCCCCGGGCCTCCTCCACCCACCGGCCCAGGCCGAGCCCCTCTCCCACCCCGAGTCCCTCGAAGACGGCCACGCGGACGCCGCGGCACACCGGCTCCCCGGGCTCGCACCCCGGCGCCGAGGAGCCGAGCCCGGACGGCCACCACACCGGAAACGTCAGGGGCGCGACCGTACGCGGCGGCCGGGCCGTCTTCGACCTGAGCGGCCGGGAGGGAGCCCTGGTGTCCGCGACCCCCGATCCGGGATGGGAGATGCGGATCTGGGAGGCTCCGGGGCTGGTCCGGGTGACGTTCACCAACGGCGCCGTCTCCTCGTCGGTCTTCTGCCGTTGGGACAACGGCCCGCCGCGGATCGAGACGTACGACGGGTAGGGGGTGCTAGCCGAACGTGCCCTCGGGCGGGGCCGGTGAAGCCGTTGCCGTGGCGTCCGTCACGGGGGCGGCGCCGGCCGTGAAGGCGTCCAGGCCGCGCCCCGCCTCGACCCGGCCCGGGTGCGGGTCGCCCGCCGTGCGCCGGGTCAGCTCGGCGACGGGCAGCTCCCCCTCGGCGGCCAGCAGCACGCCGTTGCCGAACCGGCGGCCACGCAGCACCGCGGGGTCGGCGAGCAGGCAGCGCTGCGGGAAGACGGCCCCCGCCGTGGCGATCTGGGCGCGCAGATGGCGCAGTGGCGCGCCGTCGGCGATGTTGGCCGCGTACCACCCGGCGGGCCGCAGCACCCGCCGCACCTCGTGCAGGAACTCCACGCTGGTGAGGTGAGCCGGAGTGCGGGCACCGCTGAAGACGTCGGCGATGACGAGGTCGGCCCAGCCCTGCGGCAGCCGCTCGAGGCCCGCGCGTGCGTCACCGCCGCGCACCCGGATGCGCCAGCCGCGCTCCAGCGGGAGGTGCTCGCGCACCAGCCGGGTCAGCTCCTCGTCCACCTCGACCACCTGCTGGGTGGAGCGCGGCCGGGTGGCGGCGACGTACCGCGCCAGTGTCAGCGCCCCGCCGCCCAGGTGCAGGACGCGCACCGGGTGGCCGGGCGGCGCGAGGAGGTCCACCAGGTGGCCGAGGCGGCGCTGGTACTCGAAGCCGAGGCGGGTGGGGTCGGCGAGGTCCACGTGCGACTGCGGGGCTCCGTCCAGCAGCAGCGACCAGGAGTACGGCCGGTCGGGGTCCGGCACCAGCGAGGCGGTCCCGCCACCGACCCCGGCTGTGACCGGGCCTGCGGCACGGTTCCTGGTGCGGTCCCTGTCGCGCTCGGCGCCGCGGTCCCTGGCGCGCTCACCGTCGCGCCCCTTGTCGCGCGGCTTGTCACGCCGTCTGTCGCCCCGTGCCATATGCCCATTGTCCGGCACCCGACGCAGGTCACCCACACGGACGGTTTTCCCTCCCGCGCCGCGCGCCCCTCGGGGCAATTGCCCCACGTCCGGTAGGGTCCGGGGCTTCTGCCCCGGGTTCCGCGCATAAAATATGTGAAATGCGGAATACTTGCTTTCGGCATTTCCTGCCATTGATTCTCTTTTCTGTCGCTCCCGAAGTGGGCGACCGGCCCCTGTCGGCCGTGCGACAGAGGAAAGAGAGAAGGAATGAAGGTTCGGAATTCCCTGGCCGCGCTGGGTATGAGCGCGGTGCTCGCGCTCGGCGTCGGCGGCGCTGTGGCTCCCGCCGCCCAAGCGGCCACCCCCGGCACCCCGGTGACCGACGTGGCGGCGAACGCCGACTACAAGAGCAAGGATCTGAAGAACGGCCGTACGAAGACCGGAAAAGCAACACCTGCGGGCAAGGCCGGGCAGGCACGACCCCCGGCGCGCGCCTCGCTGCGCTGCTGGAGCCCCTACCTGAGGGGACGGGTCTTCGCGGTCTCCTGCTCGGGATCGGCTTTCCGGGTCTTCGTGGACTGCTCCAACCGCGTCCGCTACGTCACACCCGTGCTGTCCGGCAGCAAGCGCGTGACCCTCGTGTGCCCGTCGGGCACCAGGGCGCTGCGCGGCGGCGCGTTCGGCCGCTGAGCCGACCCGTGGGACCGGGGCTGCCGAGCGTTCTCCCGCACAGGGCGCTGGGCAGCCCTTCGGTGTGCCGCACCGGCCCCCGCTACGGCGCCGGCTGCACCCGGCCGGCCGCGGCGATGGTGCGGGCCGCCTCACCGAGGGCCGCGCGAAGTTCGGCGGGCTCGGTGGCGCGCGCGTAGGCACCCTCCGGCGGCACCAGCCACCCGGTGCCCGCCACCGGCGGCTCGCCCGAAGCGCTGCGTGCCCCTTGCCCGTTGGAGCCCGCGACCGTCTCGCACGTCTGCGTGCAGGCGCTGCCGGGCAGATCCCAGCAGTCGGCCGTGCCGGGCGGGACGAGGAAGCCGAGGGTGTCACCCGCGCGGTCGTGCAGCACCGGGCCGACGCCGTCGCGGAGCCGGAGGATGTCCACGGCCTCGAGCCCGTGCCGGGCGGGCACGGTCACCAGGTCGCAGGGGCCGGGAACGCGCCCGGCCGGAGTGCTGTTGCCTACGCCAGTGTCCAACAACTCAGACCCCTCCTCGCGGTCGCTGTGCATCGTTCAACGGCTGTCCTTGTCAACGGCTACGGTGGCGAACCAGCGCATTGGATGGCGTTTCATGGCAGAAGCAGGGTGAGATATCCCGTTTGTAGCCAAACACTGGGTGTCGGACCCGTCACAGCCGGTACGTTTCAGCCATGGCGTCGTCACCCTCAACGTCACCAGCACCGCAGCACCGCCCCAACACGGCTTTCCGGGCACTGAGGGGGCATCTCTCCCCGGGGGAGTTCGCGGCGAACGTGCGCCGTTCGGCTCGCGAGATCGGCGAACAGGTCTCGTGCGACGCGCGCTACATCGGCCGCGTCGAGTCCGGTGAGATCAGGTGCCCCAACTACGCCTACGAGCGGGTGTTTCTGCACATGTTTCCGGGCTACTCGCTCACGGACATGGGCTTCGCACCCCGGGAGTCCGTACGCGGTCGTGCGGCGCGCGCTCGCGGGGCGCGCAGCGATGGACAAGCGCCTCAGCAGTCCACCGCGCGCTGTGACGGCCCCGCACTACCCCAACTGCCCCCGTTCACCGACCATCCCGACAGCCCCGGTCTCACCGCATTCCCCAACTGTCCCGAGTACGACGAGGAGAGCGACGTGCTACGTCGCGCTTTCATGACGGGCGGCCCGGCCGCCCTTGCCACCGCCTCGCTGGGCGGCGCCGCGCCCAGCGCCTGGGCCGCCCACCCGGCACCCCCGGCCGCCCCCGCCCACGCACACGTGGGAGACACCGAGGCCAGTGCCGTCGAGAACGCCGTACGCCGAATCCGGCTGCTCGACGACCGGCACGGCGGGGCCGGGCTCTACGGGCAGGCCACCGGCTCCCTGCGCGCCGCCTACGGCCTGCTGGACACCGGCGCCCACCGCCAGTCGGTGACGGACAGACTGCACTCGGGCGCGGGTGAACTCGCCATCTCCGTGGGCTGGCTGGCCCACGACTCGGGCCGCTACAGCGACGCACGCTCCCACTACGCCGAAGCGCTGGCCACCGCACGGGTGGCGCAGGACCCGGCCCTGGAGGCGCACGCCTTCTGCAACACCGCCTTCCTCGCCCGGGATGCGGGCCGCCCCCGCGAGGCCGTACGCGCCGCGCAGGCGGGCCGGCACGCCGCCAAACACCTGGGCTCCCCGCACCTGCTGTCGCTGCTCGCGCTGCGCGAGGCGGGCGGCTGGGCGGGGCTCGGTGACCGCGCGGGCTGCCGGCAGGCGCTGGCGCGGGCGCACCAACTGTTCGCCAAAGGGCCGTGCGACAGCGATCCGGAATGGATGAGCTTCTTCGGCGAGGCCGAGTTGGAAGGGCTGGAGGCCCAGTGCTGGTCGGCGCTGGGCCTGTGGGACCGCGCCGCCGAGCACGCGGAGCGGGCCGTACGGCTGCAGAACCCGCACTTCACCCGGAACCGCGCCCTGTTCACCGCGGAACTCGCGGGTGACCTCGCAGCGCAGGGCAAGCCGGAGGAGGCGGCCTCCGCGGGGTCGCGAGCGCTCGACTTCCTGGGACCGGTCCAGTCGACGCGGATCAGCACCATGTTGGACGCGGCGGCGAAGCGGTTGCGGGGTTTCCGCAGGGCCCCGGGGGTCGCAGCCTTCCTCTCCCGGCACGCGGCAACGCCCTGAGGCCGGATATCGCGTACCCGCAAGGGGGCTGCGCCTGCCCACCCTGCTCCCCCGGACTCCGTCCGGGCGGTACCCCCAGGCGCAGACTGCCCAAGCGCAGTTCACAGCAAGCGGTCAGTCCAAGTGGCCTGTGTCGTTCCAGCGCTCGACGGCCGGGTCCCCGTACGCCCAGCCGAGAACGGACAGCGAGGCGGGGTCCAGGCGGAGGCGGGCCGCGAAGGAGGGGTCGTAGCCCAGCCAGCGGGCGCCCAGCACCCGCAGGATGTGGCCGTGGGCGAAAACGAGGACGTCGCGGTCGGCCGACCGCGCCCACCGCACCACCTCGTCGGCGCGGGCGGCGACCTCGGCCAGGCCCTCGCCGCCTGTCACCCCGTCCCGCCAGATGAACCAGTCGTCCCCGGCGCGCTCCCGGATCGCCTGGGTGGTGAGGCCCTCGTAGTCGCCGTAGTCCCACTCCATCAGCGCGTCCCACTGCTGGGCGCCCTCGAAGCCCGCCAGTTCGCAGGTCTCGGCGGCGCGGACGAGCGGACTGGTGCGCACCTCGGCGCCTGGCAGCCCGTTCCACGGCGCGCGGTGCAGCCGCTCGCCGAGCAGCTTCGCCATCCGCCGGCCCTCTTCCAGCAGCGGTACATCGGTCCGGCCGGTGTGCTGTCCGGTCACCGACCACTCGGTCTGACCGTGCCGGACGAGAAGGATGCGCGCTGCCATAGGGACCTCTCGGACGTGCTCGAGGGTGCTCCGGTGTGTCCGGAACCCACCGATCCATCTTCGCGCAGGCCGCGCCGGCGCGACCGGGCGGGGGCACGTTTCGGCAACGGGAGGCGCGTTGTCAGCGGAGGATGCGAGACTTCGGCGGGTACCGCACCCTCCCCCGAGGCCACAGCCGATGACTAGCTCCTCGCTACCGAAGCAGACCCCGCCGCAGGGCACCGCACCGGCCGCCGGGCCGGACGGCCGGCAGGCCACGGCGCAGCGGCTCGCCGAGCTGCGCGGCGGGCCCGATGTGCAGCAGCGCCCCCTCGACGCGCGGGCGCTTGCCGCGCTGGCCGCCAACCCCGGCTGCCGGCGCCGTGCGCTGCTGGACGGCGCGGGTGTCGACAAGGGAGCGGTGGCCGATGCCCTGGGCTCTCCGGCGCCGTTCGGGCAGTCGCAGTTCGCGCTGGTGCGGGGCAACGCGTTCGAGGCGCGGGTGAAGGCGGACGGCGGCGAGGTGCTGCTCGCGCTGCTGTGCGAGCACACCGGCACGACCCCGCCTGACCCGGCCGAGGTCGCCGTCCCCCAGCTGACCGCCGACGGCCCGGCCGGGCGCGCCTTCCGCACCCGGCAGGCGCTGGCAGAGGCGGCGGAGGGCGGATGGACCCTGCTGGACCATCCGCTGCTGTCGCTCCAGGTGGCCGGCTCGACGGCGTATCTGGAGCCGGACGCGCTGGCCGTCCATCCGGACGGCACCGTGACCATCATCGAGATCAAGTCCTTCGCGATCCTGGACGGTTCCGCCGACCCGGTGAAGGTCGGCGCCGCAGCGCGGCAGGCGGCTGTCTACGCGCTCGCGCTGGAGGATGTGCGTACGGTGCGCGAGAGTGCGCTGCTGGTGTGCCCCAAGGACTTCTCCAACCTGCCCACCGCTGGGCTGCTGCCGCTGCGCAAACAGATCGCCGCGACCCGGCGCCAGCTGAGACGGCTGACCCGGCTGGAGGAGATCGCCGCCGGGCTGCCCGAAGGCGTCCACTTCGCGCCGGACCAGGAGCCCGCCGCGCTGACGGCGGCCGTCGAGTCGGTGCCCGCCAGCTACGCGCCGGAGTGCCTGTCCACCTGCGAGCTGGCCTTCCACTGCCGCGACCGGGCCCGGGAGTCGGGCGACGTGGTGGCGCTGGGCCGCTCGGTGCGCGGCGAGCTGGGCGGGCTGACGACGGTCTCGGATGTGCTCGCGGCGGCCTCCGGCGACCCGGAGAGCCCGGCCGCGCACGACCCGGCCGCCACGGCACTGCGCAGGGCCGCCGCACTGCGCGCCGAGGCCCTGGAGGCCGCACACGACGCACAGGCCCGACAGGACGCAGAGGCCGCCGCGGCAGCGCACGCCGCGGCAGCGCACGCCGCGGCAGCGCACGTCGCGGCAGCGCACGTCGCGGCAGCGCACGTCGCGGCGCCGGAACAGGCCACCCCGGCAGACCACGCCACCCCGGCAGCACAGGCCGCGGCAGCCACGTCTGCCGCTCCGTCGGCGCGCCCGGCGGGGACGGAGGCGCGCTGATGTCGCTGCTGAGCGCGCTGGCGCGGATGGAGGCCGCCGCCTGCGGGCGCGCGCGGCCGGTGGCGACCGTGCGCCACCGGCATCTGGCCGAACGCCCGCTGGTGCTGGTCCCGTTGACGACGGCCGGTGAGAACGGAGCGCCCCTGGGGGCGATGCTGGGCACCGACCGGTCGGCCCCCGAGATCTTCACCGTGCCGCAGCCCAGGGACCGCGACCTGCGGTTCGCGTTCCTGGGACGGCTGGCCGAGGCGATGCTGCCGCATCTGGAGTCCTGCCAGGACGAGGTGGAACTGGTCGAGCGCAAGGAGACCGACCCGGAGACCGGCAAGCGCGTCACCGTCGAGGCGGAGCTGTGCGCCGACGCGCCGCAGGTCCTGGTGCCTACCGGACCCGGCGTGGATTTCGTACGGCTGCTGGGGCGCTCGATGCGGTTCCGGCGCACCGCCGAGGAGGACCCGGGCGCCGAGCACCCGGTGCCGCCCCGGGTGCCGCTGCTGGGCCGCTGGCTGACCCACTACGGCGAGCGCGCCCGGGTGCCGGGCTCCTCGCTGCTGCTGTCGATGACGGGGCTGCTGTCGCGGCACTGGGCCACGGGCCAGAGTCGGCTGGAGGACCAGCATCTGGGAGCGCTGCTGGCGTGGCTCGCGCCGCCGGACGGACTCGACGGGGCCCAGGCGGCGCTCCGGGCCGAGCTGGGCCGGGACGCGCGCGGACAACTGCTGGTGCCTCCGGCGGGCCCGGCGACCGACCCGGCGTTCGACAACGATCTACTGGCCCCGGCCATCGCGCGGTACGACAAAGGGGTGCCGGGCGCGGCGCGGGAGGTGCACGAACTGGTGGCCGCGCAGCTGCGCCCCACCTGGGAGGCGATGTGGCAGGGCGTCGAGCTGCTGCGGGCCCTGCCCGAGGCGGCGCACGCGCCCGACAGATGGCGGCGCGACCGCCAGTCCTACACCCACCACCGGGACCGGCTGCGGGCCGGCGAGCCGCCGCAGCCGCGCCGGGACGACGCGGTGACCGCCGCGCGCAAGCTGGCCATGCGCGAGCAGCGGCAGGCGGAGCTGGACGCGCAGGAGGCGCTGGACGACCCGCTGGTGATGGCCGTACGGCGGCTGGCGGGCGAGGCGTTCCTGGCGGAGGTGCTGGAGGTGGAGATGGCGTACTCGGAGGGCAAGCGGCCCTCGCCCCGCCCGCTGGTGACGGTGCACACCCAGGACACCCCGCTGCTCTCCGACGGTGACAAGCTGCACCGGCAGCTGCCCACCGGCACCCAGCAGCGGGCCGAGCTGGCGGAGCTGGCAGGCCCCGGGGAGTACGTGCTGCGGCTGGTCAGCGGGATGGGCCGGGCCAAGGAGCCGGCGGAGGGGACGGTGCCGCAGAAGGGCGACCTGGTGTGCTGGACGCTGTTCGAACACGCGCCGCGCGGTGGCCCCGGGCTGCCGGAGCCGGAGGAGACGCCCTGGACACACGGCGGTCCGCCGGGTGAGCCGAGCGCCGAGCTGCCCGACCCGGTGACCGCGGAGGACGTGCTGTGACGGCGGGTGTGGAGTCACCGGAGCGGCCGCCGGGCAGCGGCCCGACCCCCGCGTCGGCGGCTGCCGCGGCCACCGAGGCGATCCTGGCCGACACGCTGGGCGGCGCGCACCGGGGCGTTGTGGTGGACTCGCCGCCCGGCGCCGGAAAGTCGACGCTCGTGGTACGCGCGGCGCGCGAGCTGGCTGCCGCCGGGCATCAGCTGATGGTCATCGCGCAGACGAACGCGCAGGTGGACGACCTGGTGGACCGGCTGGCGACGGCCGACCCCGAGCTGCCGGTCGGGCGGCTGCACAGCAGCGAGCCCCATCCGTACGACCCGGTGCTGGACCGGCACCCCTCGGTGCGGACGTCCGCCAAGCCCGCCGAGCTGGCCGGGCTGGACATCGTGGTCTCCACGGCGGCCAAGTGGGCGTGGGTGAGCCCGGACGAGCCGTGGCGGCACGCGATCGTGGACGAGGCGTACCAGATGCGCTCGGACGCGCTGCTGGCCGTGGCGGGGCTGTTCGAGCGGGCGCTGTTCGTGGGCGACCCCGGCCAGCTCGACCCGTTCAGCCAGGTCGGCGTGGAGCAGTGGGCGGGCCAGCCGCACGATCCCTCGGCCAGCGCGGTCGGCACGCTGCTGGCGCACAACCCGGGGCTGCCGCAGCACCGGCTGCCGGTCTCCTGGCGGCTGCCCGCCTCGGCGGCCGAGCTGGTCTCGGACGCGTTCTATCCGTACACGCCGTTCCGCAGCGGCACCGGCCCCGGCGAGCGGCGGCTGGCCTTCTCGGCCCCGGCCGACGGTTCGCCCCTCGACGCGGTGCTGGACGAGGCCGCCGGGGCGGGCTGGGGACTGCTGGAGCTGCCGGCGGCCCGTACGCCCCGTACGGACCCGGAGGCCGTGGCGGCAATCGCGCGGCTGGTGCACCGGATGCTGGAGCGGCAGGGCCGCACGCACAGCGAACGGGACAGCGGCGACGACGGCCGGGGGGCGCCGCTGTCCGCCGACCGGATCGCCGTGGGCACGGCGCACCGCGACCAGGCGGCGGCGGTGCGGCAGGCGCTGGCCGAGGTGGGCGGACCGGAGGGCCCCGCGGCGCAGGTCACCGTCGACACCGCGAACCGGCTCCAGGGCCGGGAGTTCGATGTGACGGTGGTGCTGCACCCGCTGTCCGGGCGGCCGGACGCGACCGAGTTCCATCTGGAGACCGGCCGGCTGTGTGTGCTGGCGTCCCGGCACCGGCACGCATGTCTCGTGGTGTGCCGGGAGGGGGTCGCCGAACTGCTGGACGACCATCCGGCGACCGAGCCGGTGCGGCTCGGTGCGGTCTCACTCGCGCCGGACGGCTGGGAGGCCCACCAGGCGGTGCTGGCCCGGCTGGCGCGGCACCGGGTGCGGCTGGAGTGAGCCGCCGGACTGCCGGGCCGTCGGACGGCCGGTCCGTCGGCGCCTCGCAGCCCGTGCGGGCGTGGGGGTACGGAGCGCACAATGGGGGGCGGCCCACGACCTTGGAGGTATGGACACATGGCTGAGCCGCACTCGGCTCCGGACCCTTCGCGCTCCTCAGCCCAGGAGAGCGGTGCCGGTGGCCCGCACTACCGCCGCCCCGCGCCGCTGCTGTTCGAGCCGACCGAGGCGGCCCCCGACGACGAGCACTTCTTCGGGCTGGAGTCCCTCACCGACCCCAAGGAGTTGCTGGACCGCGCGACGGAGCTGGTGCACGCCTTCCGGGGGGCAGCCGACCGGGCGCAGGAGTATCAGGCGGCTGCCGCCGCGCAGCTCGCCGACCCCAAGAGCTTCGACAAGCTGCCGGACGCCGCGATCGCCGACCGCGGCGGCTGGAGCGAGGAGTACGCGCGCAAGATGATCGAGTTCGGCCGGGATCTGCTCAAGGACCGGGTGCCGGGCACCCAGCCACCGCCTCAGCACTGAGAGTGCAGGTCGCAGGGGTGGCGTCCGGAATATCGATTTTCGCTTCACCGGATCGTGGTGTTAAGGTCTAGGACGTCAGCAGGCGCCGCTAGCTCAGTTGGTTAGAGCAGCTGACTCTTAATCAGCGGGTCCGGGGTTCGAGTCCCTGGCGGCGCACAGACAATCGGAGGCCCCTCGCGAAAGCGGGGGGCCTCCGGTGTGTCCGGACGCGCTAGGGGGTGAGCGGCACCGTGGCCTCGAGGGCGCCCACCGTGGCGGGGGCGCCGAGGTGGTGGACGCGGGCCGGCGGCAGGTTGGACAGGATCAGCCGCTCCTCCAGCAGCCAGGGCTCGATGGCGGCGCGCACGGCGCGGCGCGCGGCGGTTCTGCGCGGGTCGGCGCCCTTGAGGGCCCGTCCGCCCGCGTAGCTGAAGAAGGAGAGGGTGCCGCCGGGCCGCAGCGCGGCCAGCATCCGCGAGAAGACGGCTGTCACCGCCTCCGGAGGGAAGTTCGCGAACGGGAGGCCGCACACGATCGTGTCGTACTCCCCCAGCTCCCGCTCCTCGATCTTTCCGTGCCACAGCCGGGTGCGGTCGGCGACCGGGGCCAGCGCCGGGTCGGTGCGCAGGGCTCTGCCGAGCCGGGTGACGAAACCGGGGCTGGACTCGACCAGATCGAGGGCGTCGCGCGGCCCCAGGCGGCGGACCAGGTGCCGGGTGACGGCCCCGGTCCCCGGCCCGACCTCCAGGACCGTACGGGGCTGGTCGGGGCCACCGGGGCGAACGTGGTGGGTCAGGGCACGGGAGAGGGCGTTGCCGCTGGGGGCTATGGCACCCGTGGTGCGGGCGGCGGTGAGGAATGCGCGGACGAAGACGAGGGTGTCGCGTGTCATCGGCGAGGCTCCGTACCCAGCGCGGCCAGACGCAAACTGCCGACTGCCGGGGCGTATGAGGCTGAGGGGGTGAGTGGTGCGGGCGGCCGCGGCGTGGACATACGTCCTCCCGAGAAAGTAGATAGTGGATAGCGTCACTACTGATAGTTGGACTATCTATCATGATTGAGGGAGGGTGCAAGTGCCGTCCTGCAGAGTGGAGAAGGGAAACGGATGCGCATCGCGGAGCTGAGCCGACTCAGCGGGGTGCCCGCGCCGACGATCAAGTACTACGTACGGGAGTCACTGCTGGCGCCCGGCGAGCGCACCAGCCGCAACCAGGCGCAGTACGACGAGCGGCACGTGACCAGGCTCCGGCTCATCCGTGCCCTGCTGGAGGTGGGCGGCCTCTCGGTCGCCGCCGTACGCGATGTCATCGCCGCACTGGACAGCCCGGAGACCGGCACCCACAAGGTGCTCGGCGCGGCCCAGCAGACCGTCACCGCCACCGGGGTCGCCGGCCACCACGACGAGCCGTGCCACCAGGAAGCGGTCGCCGAGATCCGGGCGCTGGTCGAGCGGCAGGGCTGGACGGTCTCCGAACACAGCCCTGCGCTGACTGCCGCGGCCGAGGTGCTGGGTGCCCTGCGGCGACTGGGCCAGGACGACTTCGCCGACCGGCTCGACGCCTACGCCCGCGCGGCGGACGCCGTGGCCGCCACCGATCTGGAGATCGTCCGCAAGCGGCCGGACGCCGACTCCATGGCCGAGGCGGTGATTCTCGGCAACATCCTGGGCGACGCCCTGCTCGCCGCACTGCGCCGGCTGGCCCAGGTCCACCGCTCAGGACGGCTCTTCGAGTAGGACCTCACTCCCTCGTGAGCCGTACCTCCCAGTCGCCCTCCGCCGTGCGGCCGGTGACCTGGATGCGGAGCGCGTCGCGACGGTCGGACCAGCTCTCGCCGACACCGAGCGGCGCGTCGGCGAGCCGGCTGTGCACGGAGGTCTCCCGGCAGCGGGAGGTTCCCGGGTGCCCGTCGATCACCTCCACCGGGCCGTGGGTGGAGGGGGTGTCGCTGTGGACGCGGTAGATCAGCAGGCCCTGGGCGCACGAACCCCGGTCGTTGCCGGTGCGCTCGCGGACCTCCATGGCCAGCGCGTGCTGCGCGCCGGTGCGCAGGACCAGGAGCCGGACACCGTCGGGCTCCGCGGCGGCGGGTGCCGCCGCGGGGCGCCGCACCACCCGGTGGAGCGGCGCCCGGCGCGCGGGCGCCGTCAGCGGCCGCAGGGTGTACTCGGAGCGTGGCGGCCCGCCCCCGGCCGCACGGGCCTCGGGGCCCGCCGCGTCCCCGGTCAGCGGGAGGCAGGCCACGTTGGACCGCGCCAGCCAGCCCAGCTTCCACTTGTGCCAGCCGAAGGGCTCGGGCGACAGACCGAACTGGCTGCCCATCAGATCCCAGTCGCCGACCCTGGTGTCCCAGTCGGCCTTGCCGTCCGAGGGGCGCTGGTAGAGGTCGGGCAGGTCGAAGAGGTGTCCGGTCTCGTGGGCGAGGACGTTGCGGTCCGGTGGACTCTGTTCGAACACGGTGACCAGACGGCGGAGTTCCGTCCCGTCCGCGGTGAGCGGCTCGTCGAGGTTGACGACTTTTGTGGCGTCCGGGTCCACCCCGGGCGCGTCCGGGTCCGCGATGAGGTAGACGACGTCGTAGCGGCTGAAGTCCACCTGCGGGTCGGCGGCCGCCACGGCGTCCCTCAGGTAGGAGTCGCGCAGGTCGGAGTCCCAGTCCCGCTCCATGCCGTACGCCGTGGCGGGCCGGGGCAGTTCGATCCAGCGGCCCACAGGGCGTGGCCGCAACCGGAACTTTCCGTAACTCGCCCGCTCGAAAAAGTCGGATGTGGCAGGGAAATGGTCGTTCACAAGCTCGCGAGGGGTGGCCATGGGGGTCGCATCGGGGAAAGAGAGAAAGAGAAGGGCGGCATCGAGCGTCCCCTCGGGGCGCGGATAGGAGGCGTTCCAGGTGTCCAAACCCAGCGAGTGGTGCGCGTCGGTGCGAGGCAGAGCGCACGACATGTCCGCCGCAACGGAATGTACGGGGCCGGCCACGAGCCCGAAGCCCATGAAGGCGGTCAGCGCCATCACGACGGCCCCCACCCGGTGCCGGACACCGGGCCCGAGGCAGTTCGCGCCGCGCCCGGGGCGACGCGGGGGAAGGTTTTCAACTCCCCCGTGTTCCGACACACGCACCACGCGAAGACCTCACCGGAAGAGGAGGGGCGGACCCTCCCCAGGCTCACCCCGTATGTCCGGCTTTGCCCTGTTTCAGTAGACCGGATGAGTCAACCGCAATATGACTACTCCCAGTAACAGTCGGTCGTTAGCGGTCATGGCGCTCTCAGCCCTGGAGCAGAAACGGTCACCCTCGCGCGCGAGCCGGCCCACCGGCCGCCCGGCCGACCGGAAGCCCCAGCGGAGACACTGGCTCCGCTCTTGCGCCAACCTCTATGATCGGCACATTTCCAGCGCGGATCCTCCTCTGGGCGGCCCACGGCAGCCGGCCGACCGATCCGCACGAGACGAGCCCCCCGCGGAGCGATCGGTGAACGGACCCCTCGAAGGACCGGGCAAAGACTCCGGCGAAGCCCTCGTAACCCAACCCCAAACCATCACGGAAAGTAACCACAAGCGCTGGCGACGGCGCGCACACAACGGGCACAGCGAGAGCGACTTCCGGGCCGCCTTCCACGCGGCACAGCTACCGATGGCCATCGTCGACCCCAACGGCCGGGTACTGACGGCCAACCGCGCCCTGGGCGCCCTGCTCGGCGCCGAGGCGCACCGGCTGACCGGCCGGCCCATCGCCGAACTGGCAGGGCTCGGCCTGGACGGGCGGGTACGCAGCGCCTACCACGAGGCGCTGCAGGGCCGCACCGACCGGATGTCCTGTACCCGCAGGCTCAAACACGCGGACGGCCACACCCTGTGGGCCGAGATCACCGTGACCCCCACCTCGCGCGGCGGCGAGGCCCTGCTGTCCATCGCGGACATCAGCGAGCGCCGCGACCTCCAGGAGCGGCTGCGCCACCTCCAGATGCACGACCCGGTCACCAGGCTGCCCAACCGGACCCTCTTCTTCGAACGGCTGGCCGGAGCGCTGGCCGAATCGGCGACCGGCAGGACCGGGCTGTGCTACATCGACCTGGACGGCTTCAAGGCCGTCAACGACACCCTCGGACACCGCATCGGCGACAGCCTGCTGGACGCGGTGGCGCAGCGGCTGACCCAGTGCGCCGAGGCCGGCGGCGAGGAGTGCGGCGGCCATCTGGTCGCCCGGCTCGGCGGCGACGAGTTCGCGCTGCTGGTCGAGTCCTCCACCGGGACCGAGCAGCTCACCCAGCTCGCCCAGTCCGTGCTCGCCGCGCTCCAGCGCCCGTTCGACCTGGCCGGACAGCGGCTGGCGGTCTCCGCCAGCATCGGCGTCGTCGAGCGCGAGACGGCGGGCACCACACCCACCGAGCTGATGCAGGCGGCCGACACCACGCTCTACTGGGCCAAGGCCGACGGCAAGGCACGCTGGACCCTCTTCGACCCCGAGCGCAACGCGCACCGGATGACCCGGCAGGCCCTCTCCTCCACCCTGCGCCGGGCCGTGGAGCGCGGCGAGTTCGTGCTGGAGTACCAGCCGATCGTGGGCTTCGCCGACGACATGCTGCGCGGAGTCGAGGCGCTGGTGCGCTGGCGGCACCCGCAGTTCGGCACGCTGGGACCTGACCGGTTCATCGGCCTCGCCGAGGAGAACGGCGCCATCGTGCCGCTGGGCCGCTGGGTGCTGGAGGAGTCCTGCCGCCAGGCCCGGCGCTGGATGCGGCAGCATCCGGGGCCGCCGCTGTATGTGAGCGTCAATGTCGCGGTACGCCAGGTGTGGGACTCCGACCTGGTGCGGGACGTGGCCGACATCCTGGAGAAGACCGGTCTGCCCGCCGGGCTGCTCCAGCTGGAGCTGACCGAGTCGGCGGTGATGGGCTCGGCCGGGCGGCCCCTCCAGGCGCTCCAGGCGCTGTCGGAGATGGGTGTGCGGATCGCCATCGACGACTTCGGCACCGGCTACTCCAACCTCGCCTACCTCAGCCGCCTCCCGGTACGCGCGCTCAAGCTCGACGGCACCTTCGTCCGCGGCTTCCGTACGGCCCGGCACCACAATCCCGCGGACGAGACGATCGTGACGGCCCTGGTCCAGCTCGCCCACAAGCTGGGCCTGACCGTCACAGCCGAGTGCGTGGAGGGCCCGGCCCAGGCCGAACGGTTGCGCAGGATCGGCTGCGACACCGGCCAGGGCTGGCACTACGCCAAACCCATGGAGGCCGACCGCATCTCGGAGCTGCTGGTGTGGTCCCCGCCGGCGGCGGGGAGCGCCTGACCTGCCGGGCCGTTCGCAACGGCCCGGCAGCGGCCCTCACAGGCCGTAGGCGTCGGCTATCAGCTCCAGGGAGCGCACCCGGACCTCGGGCGTATGGGCGTTGGCTGTGAGCATCAGCTCGTCGGCGCCGGTGCGCTTGACCAGCGCGTCCAGGCCCTCGCGTACGGCGTCGGGGGTGCCGTAGGTGACGTTGCCGAGCCAGCTGTCGACGAAGTCGCGCTCCACGGGGCTGAAGGGGTACGCCTCGGCCTCCTCAGGGGTGGGGATCAGCCCCGGCCGACCGGTGCGCAGTCGCACCATGGACAGGGCCCCCGTCAGCACCTGGCGGTGGGCCTCCTTCTCGTCCTCGGCGGCCAGCGCTGCGGCGCCGATGAGCGCGTACGGCTCGTCCAGCACCGCTGAAGGCCGGAACGTCTCGCGGTAGAGGTCGAGGGCCGGCAGCGTGTTGGCGGCCGAGAAGTGGTGCGCGAAGGCGAACGGGAGGCCCAGCTGCCCGGCGAGCTGGGCGCTGAACCCGGAGGAGCCCAGCAGCCACACCGGCGGCCGGTGCGCGGCCGCCTTCGCCGCTGTACCGCGTGCCTGAACAGGCCCGGGAACGGCGTGGATACGGGCGTAGCGGTGGCCGTCGGGGAAGTCGTCGTCCAGGAACCTGACCAGCTCGGCGAGCTGCTGCGGAAAGTCCTCGGCGCCCTCGCGCAGTCTCTCGGTGCGGCGCAGGGCGGCCGCCGTCGCCCCGTCGGTGCCCGGAGCGCGGCCCAGACCCAGGTCGATCCGGCCCGGCGCCAGCGCCTCCAGCGTGCCGAACTGCTCGGCGATCACCAGCGGCGCGTGGTTGGGCAGCATGACCCCGCCGGAGCCCAGCCGGATACGGCCGGTGTGCGCGGCGAGGTGGGCGAGGATCACCGCGGGCGAGGAGCTGGCGACGCCCGGCATGGAGTGGTGCTCGGCCACCCAGTAGCGGGTGAAGCCGCGGCTGTCGGCCAGCGCGGCCATCCGGGTCGAGGCCGCCAGCGCGTCCCCTGCCGTGTATCCCTCGCCCACGTTCACCAGATCGAGGACGGAGAGCGGCACGGGGGCCGTGCCCCGCGCCGTGCCCCGGATGGTCCCGGTCGTCGGCTCCCCGCTGGGCCGCGCGCCCGCGGCCTGTGTCTCGGCGCCCTGTGCGTCCTCGTCCGGCTGGCTCACGATGGCTTCGCCCTTCTCCCGCGTTCCGGTACGCGGCCCCGACCCCCGGAGTGCGGGGCAGGGCCACGAGCCGGTTCAACGCGTCAGGGGCCCGCTGTCTTCCCGGCCGGAGGCTGGGGGAGCAGTTCCCCGCGCCCCTTGCGGGGCGCGGGGAACTGCCTCAAGAGAAGAGGGCTCCCAGTGCTGGGCAGTGGACCTTCAGGTCCAGCAGCCGCAGCCCCTCCTTGGCGGTGACCTGGTTGGCGGTCAGCACGGGCTTGCCCAGCTCGGCCTCCAGGGCCGGGATGTACGCGGCGGTGTGCAGCGCGGTGTCCGGCAGCAGCACCGCCTGCGCGTCGGGGTGGTCACCGCCGCGGGCCAGGGCCAGCACCTCCTCCTCGCCCCAGGTGCCCACCTCGGCCGCGGTGATGATGCCGCTGCCACGCATGGCGACCACCTCGGCGCCCGCCGCCTTGAGGAAGCCGGTGAACAGCTCGGCGACGTCCTCCGGGTAGGTCGCGGCGATGCTGACGCGTTCGACGCCGAGGTCGCGTACGGCGTGGGCGAAGGCGAAGGATGTGCTGGAGGCGGGCAGCCCGGCCGTCTCCCCCAGCTCGCGCACCTGCTCGTGCGCGCCCTCCCAGCCGAAGACGAAGCTGGCGCTGGTGCAGGCCCAGACCACGGCCTGGATGTCGTGGCCCTTGACCTCCTCCACCTTGGCGGCGAGCCGCGCGGCCGAGCCCATCTCCAGCAGCGCGTCCACCCGGTGGGCGTCCTCGCCGATGTCGGTGTGCACGAGCGGCAGCCGTACCTCGGCGCCCGCCTCGGCGAGGATGCGCTCCAGCCTCGGGTAGTCGTCCTCGGCCGAGTAGCCGGGGTAGAGGAATCCGACCGCCGGTGCCGATGCCGCCTGTGCCATCTACGCCTCCTGTGCGTGCTCAGAGCTGGGTGGTGGGGGTGTGTGTGCCGGGTGTGTGAGGGAGGACCGGGCACGCGCGCACCTGGCGTACGCGCGTACCTGGACCGCCGAACTGCCGGTGGCGGTACGGCGGTTGAGTCGTGCGGTCGGGTCGTTCGGAAAGGACGGAAGACCGGAAGGACGGGAGCGGGGTGCGGCTCAGGCCGGGGGCTGGGGGCCGCCCCACTCCTCCGGATGACCGGGCTGCCCGTAGCCGAGCTCCGAGGTGCCTTCCAGCGGCTCGGCCGACTCGGTGCCGGCGCCCGCCAGCGCGGCCTCCGGCTCGTGCTTCTGCTGCTCCTCCGGCTCGACCAGGCCGTCCGTCTCATGAGCCACCGGCTGGCTGCCGGTGGTGGACGTCATGGCGGCCGGGCCGCGTCGGGCGACCGGGTCGAGGAGCGCCTGGTAGGGGCCGACCGCCTGTTTGCCGACCGACCGCAGCGCCGCCCACATGGTGACCTGGTTGGCCGAGAGCACCGGCATCCGCAACTCGGCCTCCAGCTGCGGGATCACGTCGTAGGTCGGCAGGTTGGTACAGGAGATGAACAGCGCGTCCGGCGCGTCCACCACCGCCTCCCGCGCCATGTCGACCACGTCCCGGTAGGCGACCCGCCAGATCTCCCGGGTGAGTCCCATGTAGCAGCGCCCGGTGATGCCGATGCCGGCCTCGTCCAGGTACTCCTCGAGGGAGTCGGTGACCGACTTGGTGTACGGGGTGACGATGGCGATGCGCCGCGCGTCGATCTCACGCAGCGCGTCCAGGAGCGCACCCGAGGTGGTGAGCGCCGGTACATCACCGGCCTCGGCCATGGCCGCCGCCATGGCCCGCTCGCCGGCCGTACCGCCCACGAAACTGCCCGACGTGCAGGCGTAGGCCACCACCTCGGGAGCCACCGCCGTCAGTGCCCGTACCGCCTCGCGCAGCGTCTCGTGCTCGCTGACCAGGCGGGCGAGGTCCAGGCTGACCTCCACGGGAACGAAGGGAGTTCGAGTCAGATGCAAGGACACGTCGTCCGGCACCCAGCGCCAGAGCTCACGGTCCAGTGCGAAGTCGAAGGGAGCGACGATTCCCACGCCGCGCTGCGGCAACGGTCCGCCGAGGAAGGAGACGTCCATTTCGGGCCCCAAAAGAACGGAGGGGAAGGCTCATGGCCAGAAGGCCCCTGAGTCAAGGGAAGTCAGAGGAAAAGCAAAGCCGGTCAGAAGCCGGGACGCCGGGACAGATGTCTTTGTTGACGAAGGTAGTTTCTGCTCCCTACCGTGGTCAATCCCGCCAATGAGGCTGGTTCCCGTCCCTCCCCCGGCTCACTCGTTCAGCCAACCGTCCCTGCGTTTCGAAACGGTTTCCTGCCTATGTCCGAAACCTGCGTTCTTGTCCTCGACGCCGAGCCGCTTCCCCGGCTCGACCGACTCGCGGGACGCGCGCGCGTCGTCCATGCCGACGAGAAGACTCTCGCCGACCAACTACCCGAGGCCGACGTCCTGTTGGTCTGGGACTTCCTCTCCGACGCGGTGCGCGAGGCATGGCCGGGAGACGGCCCGAGGCCGCGCTGGGTGCATACGCCCAGCGCCGGAGTCGACCGGCTGCTCCCGGAGCTCGCCGACGGCCGGGACACCGTCATCACGAATGCACGAGGGGTCTTCGACCGGCCCATTGCCGAATACGTCCTCGGGCTCGTACTGGCCATGGCCAAGGACTTCCGTGGCACATGGGAATTGCAACGACAGCGGCGCTGGCGGCACCGGGAGACATTCCGGGTCGGCGGAAGTCGCGCCACGGTCGTCGGGTCCGGGCCGATCGGCCGGGAAATCGGGCGCGCGCTGCTGGCACTCGGTGTCAAAGTCGACCTCGTCGGCCGGACGGCCCGCGACACCGACCCGGAATTCGGGCAGGTCCACGCCACCGCCGCGCTGCCCGGGCTGCTCGGCGAGGCCGACTGGGTCGTGTGCGTGGCCCCGCTGACCCAGGAGTCGACGGGCATGTTCAACGCCGGGATGTTTGCTCGGATGAAGCCCGAAGCGCACTTCGTGAACGTCGGCAGAGGGGCGCACGTGGTCGAGGAGGACCTGGTGGACGCGCTGCTCGAGCACCGGATCAAGGGCGCGGCGCTGGATGTCTTCGCCGAGGAGCCGCTGCCTGCCGACAGCAAGCTGTGGGACGTTCCCGGGCTGCTCATCTCGCCGCACATGAGCGGCGACACGGTCGGCTGGCGCGACGACCTCGCGGAGCAGTTCCTCGACAACTTCGACCGCTGGGAGGCGGGCGAGCCACTGCTCAACGTCGTCGACAAGCACCTCGGCTACGTGCCGACGTCCCCGGCGGCACCGCCGAACTGACCCGGCCCAGGGCGCCGGCGGGCCGGACGGGGGCACCCCGGTGTCCCGTCCGGCCCCACCGGCAGCCCACCGGGCCACGTCCCGGCGGCGGGCGCGGGAACGCGCCCGGCACCGGGCAACGAGGACGTGCCTCCGGCACCGGGGCGCGCTCCGGGCACCGGGGGCCGGGTCCGGTTCCCGGTGCCCGGACCTGGGTCCGGGGCGCGCTCCTCGTACGGGGGTGCGCCGGTCTCACCCATGCGGGGTCACGGGTCACCGGCCCCCCGCCCGCGGTCCTCATCCGTTCGGTTCTTCCCCGGTTCGCACCGGGCTCTCCTCCGGGCCACCTGGCACCGGCTCCGGCCGGGTCGCGTGGCACCGGGTCGTTCTTCACGCCTTGGGTGCGGTGCGGGCCCGGGGCTCGTCGTCCTGTGGCAGTCCGCCTCGCGGGTGCCCTGGTCTCTCGGGAGGTTTCGTCATGTCCGATCTCAACGCCCTGACCGCGACCCAACTCGTGGCGGGGTACGAAACGGGGGACTTCACCCCCGTGGAGGTCACCCGGGCGGCGCTGGAGCGCGCGGCGCAGACCCAGGAGCGGGTCAACGCCTTCGTCCGTATCGACGACGAGGACGCGCTGCGGCAGGCCGAGGAGTCCGCGGGGCGCTGGCGGCGCGGCGAGCCGGCGGGTCCGGTGGACGGGGTGCCGGTGACCGTGAAGGACATCCTGCTCCAGCGCGGCGGACCCACCTTCAAGGGTTCCTGGGCGGTGGACGAGGCCGGGCCCTGGGAGGAGGACGCGCCCTCGGTGGCCAGGCTGCGGGAGAGCGGCGCCGTCTTCCTGGGCAAGACGACGACGCCCGAGTTCGGCTGGAAGGGCGTCACCGACAGCCCCCGGCACGGCGTCACCGGCAACCCGTACGCGCCGGACCGCACAGCCGGCGGCTCCAGCGGGGGCAGCGCGGCAGCCGTCGCCACCGGGGCCGGGCCGCTGTCGCTGGGCACCGACGGCGGCGGGTCGGTCCGCATCCCCGCCTCGTTCTGCGGGATCTTCGCGCTGAAGCCCACCTACGGGCGGGTGCCCATCTACCCGGCCAGCGCTTTCGGCACCCTGGCCCACGTCGGCCCGATGACGCGGGACGCGGAGGACGCGGCGCTGCTGATGGACGTGATCAGCGCGCCGGACCCGCGCGACTGGTCGCACCTGGGCCCTGTGCCGCACAGCTTCCGCGGCGCGCTGGCCGCCGGAGCCGAGGGGGTGCGCGGGCTGCGGGTGGCCTTCTCGCCCGACTTCGGCGGCCGGGTGCGGGTCGAGCCGCAGGTCGCGGCGGCGGTACGGACGGCGGTGGCGAAGCTGGAGGAGCTGGGCGCTGTCGTGGAGGAGGCCGATCCCGGCTTCGCCGATCCCGTGGAGTCCTTCCACACACTGTGGTTCAGCGGTGCGGCGCGGGTCACACAAGCTTTCAGCCAAGATCAGCGCAAGTCTCTGGACCCGGGTCTGCAGGAGATCTGCGCGGACGGCGCGTCCCGCAGCGCGCTCGACTACCTGGCCGCCGTGGACGAGCGGATGGACCTGGGCCGGCTGATGGGCGCCTTCCACGAGCGGTACGACCTGCTGGTGACGCCGACGATGCCGATCACCGCCTTCGAGGCGGGGGTCGAGGTGCCGGAGGGCTCCGGGCTGCAGCGGTGGACCGGCTGGACGCCGTTCTCCTACCCGTTCAACATGACGCAGCAGCCGGCCGCCTCCGTACCGTGCGGCGTGGACGAGGCGGGTCTGCCGATCGGGGTCCAGCTGGTGGGGCCCCGGCACGCGGACGCCTTGGTGCTGAGCGCTTCGCACGCGCTGTACGAGGCGGGGGTCACGGCGCGGGTGCCCTCGGCGCTGGGCTGAGCCACCGGCCTCGGGCTTCCGGGCCCGTCGGTGGATTCCGGGCCCGTTGGGGGGCTGCCCCCCAACGGGCTGCGCCGGTCGGCCGATCAGCTCGGCCGGCCGGTCAACGCATTCAGGCGCGTCGGAAGTTGAGCGTCTCGCCGACGGCGCCGGAGCGCCACAGGTCCTGGCACGCCTCGGCCATGTCGTCGAGTCCCTCGACGATCTGGCCCCAGACGATGCCGGGGACCCATCCGGCGTCGCCGTTGATCAGCAGGTTGTTGCGCTCGTAGAAGAGCGCCAGGTCGACGACGGTGGAGTGCTCGACATGTGCCGCCTGCGCCCCTTGCTGTTCCGCCGCGGCCTCGTACCCGTATCCCGGAGTCGCCAGCTGGGTGCTGGTGAAGGTGAAATAGCAGAGGTCACCTGGGATGGGGGTAATGGTCGGATTCTCCAGCGGCGGCTCCTGGGGGGCGAAGGGGGGAATGAGGGCATAGATCTCGTTACGCGCGTACTTCGCGTGGTAGACATCGCCGCCCAGCGGCAGTGCGTCCCACACCGCCGCGCAAGTGATCGGTGCGCGGTCGTCGAGCAGCTTTGCCGTGCAGCTCACTCCCCGCTTGTCCAACGACACTTCAATGAAGCGCTCAGCCATCGTGCCTCCGCACCAGGGTGGTCATTTACCCGCTAATGGTGACGCAGATGTCACCCCGAGCGCGACCCCATAACGGCTTGAAAATATCCGCATATCTTCAGCACGGCTGGGTATGCGCGCGCCCATGGCTCCACCACTGAGGAACAACACGGCAGGTGCCGGGAGACGTTTGAGCCGTCGGTCGCTGCTCGCTGGAGCGGCGTCCTTGAGTGCGGTGAGTGCGCTCGGCGCAACGACCGCATGCAGCCGGGTGTCCAGCGCGGACACCGAGAACGGGGGAGATCTTCTGGAGCGGCTGAGGGCCCAGGGAACGGTGAAACTGGGCCTCGCCGGTGAACAGCCGTACAGCTACATCGACAAGGACGGCGAGCTGACGGGGTCATCGCCGGCGATCGCGCGCACCATCTTCAAGAGGCTGGGTGTCGAGCACGTCCAACCCTTCCCGACCGAGTTCAACTCGCTGATCCCGGGTCTCAACTCGCAGCAGTTCGACGTGGTCGCGGCGGGTATGTACATTACGCCCGATCGGTGCAAGCAGGTCCTGTTCGCCGACCCCGAGTACGAGATGCGCGACGCGTTTATCGTGCGCAAGGGGAATCCGAAGGACCTGCACAACTACGAGGACATCAAGAAGAGCGGCGCCAAGATGGCCACCGGCACCGGGTACGCGGAAATCGCGTACGCGGCCGAGGTGGGCATCAAGGAGTCGGAAATTCTTCTGCTGCCCGACCAGCTCGCCGGACTCCTTGCCGTGGAACAGGGCCGCGCCGATGTATTCGCCGGTACGGCTGTCACTGTTCGCAACGTCGTCAGGCAGACCAAGAGCCGGAAGGCCGAGTTCACCGACGCTTTCACACCGAAACTGGACGGAAAGCCCGACCTCGGCACGGGCGCGTTCGCGTTCCGTAAGACGGAAACAGAACTCCGGGACGCGTTCAACCGTGAGCTGCGCAAGATGAAGAAGAGCGGTGAACTCCTCCGCCTCATGAAGCCCTTCGGCTTCCTGGAGGACGAGATGACCGAAAAGACCGCGAAGGAGCGTTGCGCATGACGGACCTCACCGCGGGCTTGTGGGGACTGCTCCTTGAGGGCGTCTGGGTCACCGTCCAGCTCACCGTCTTCAGCGCGGCGCTGGGCGCGTTCGTCGCCTTCGTGGTGGGCGTCGCCAGGACGCACCGGCTGTGGATCGTCCGGTTCCTCTCCGGCCTCTACATGGAGATATTCCGGGGCACCTCGGCCCTGGTACTGATGTTCTGGATCTTCTTCGTGCTGCCGATGGCCTTCGGCTGGCAGTTGGTGCCGATGTGGGCCGCGGTGCTCGCGCTCGGCCTGTCGTACGGCGCCTACGGCTCGGAGATCGTGCGCGGCGCGCTGGCTGCCGTGGCGCCCGCTCAGCAGGAGGCGGGGATCGCGCTCAGCTTCTCGCCCTGGCAGCGGCTGACGAAGATCCTGCTTCCGCAGGCGTGGCCGGAGATGATCCCGCCCGCCAACAACCTGCTGATCGAACTGCTCAAGGGCACCGCCCTGGTGTCCGTGCTGGGCGTCGGCGACATCACCTTCGGGGCCGCTCTGGTGCGCAACGCGCTGGGTGAGAGCGCCCCGGTCTACACGATCATCCTGGTCATGTACTTCATCCTGGCGTTCCTGCTGACGCGTGTGATGCGCGCCGTGGAGCGGAAGGCCAAGGCGGGCATCGGCCAGGCCCCGGAGAAGGGCGTAGGTGTGCTGCGCAAGCTCAACATCCGGCAGCAGACGGAGACGTCCGGCGACTTCTCCAGTGCGGGAGGTGCCTGATGACGTGGGACTGGTCCGCTGTCGGTGACTTCATGCCGCGCTTCTGGGACGGCGTGCTCGTCACGCTCCAGGCGCTGGTACTCGGCTCCCTCATAGCCTTCGCCCTCGGCCTGATATGGGCGATGGCCCAGCGCTCGCCGCTGAAGGTGGTGCGCTGGCCCGTCGTGGCCGTCACCGAGTTCATCCGCAACACACCGCTGCTGGTGCAGCTCTTCTTCCTGTTCTACGTACTGCCGGAGTGGGGCGTGACGCTGTCCGCGCTCACCACCGGTGTCGTCGGCCTCGGTCTGCACTACTCGACGTACACCGCCGAGGTCTACCGCGCCGGTATCGACGGGGTCCCGGTGGGCCAGTGGGAGGCGTGCACGGCACTGAGCCTGCCGCGCAGCCGCACCTGGGGCGCCGTCATCCTGCCGCAGGCGATCCGGCGCGTGGTCCCCGCGCTGGGCAACTACGTGATCGCGATGCTGAAGGACTCGCCGATGATCGCGGTGATCGGCGCGCTCGAAATGCTCGGCCAGGCCCGGCAGTTCACCGCGTCCACCTTCCAGCCGACCGAACCCATCACCGTGGTCGGTATCGCCTTCATCCTCATCGCCTACCCGGCTTCCCTGCTGATGCGAGCCCTGGAGCGTCGTCTTGTCCGCTGAGAAGAACCCGAGCACGACCGCGAACGGCGGTACCAACCCCGCCGTCGACGGCAGCGAACTGATCAAGTTCGACAACGTGACCAAGCGCTACGGCAGCAACGTGGTGCTGGACAACCTGTGTTTCGACGTGTCGTCCGGCAAGCACGTCACCCTCATCGGCCCCTCCGGCTCCGGCAAGACCACGATCCTGCGGCTGCTGATGACCCTGGTGAAGCCCGACGAGGGCACCATCAAGGTGGCGGGCGACTACCTCTCCCACGAGGAGAAGAACGGCAAGCTCGTGCCGGCGGGCGAGCGGCACCAGCGCGAGGTGCGCAAGAACATCGGCATGGTCTTCCAGCAGTTCAACCTCTTCCCCAACATGAAGGTGCTGCGCAACATCACCGAGGCGCCGGTGCATGTGCTGGGGCTGGGCAAGGACGAGGCCGAGCAGCGCGCCCGTGAGCTGCTGGAGATGGTGGGTCTGACCGACCACATCGACAAGTACCCCAGCCAGCTCTCCGGCGGTCAGCAGCAGCGGGTGGCCATCGCCCGCGCGCTCGCGATGCGTCCGCAGGTGCTGCTGCTGGACGAGGTCACCTCCGCGCTCGACCCGGAGCTGGTGGCCGGGGTGCTGGACGTGCTGCGGGACATCGCCCACTCCACGGACATCACCATGCTCTGCGTCACGCACGAGATGAACTTCGCGCGGGACATCTCCGACGACGTGCTGATGTTCGACGCGGGCCGGGTCATCGAGTCCGGCGCCCCGGAGAAGATCTTCACCGACCCGGAGCACGAGCGGACCAGGGAGTTCCTCAGCGCCGTCCTGTGACCGGTGAGCCGGTGTTCCCGGTCGCCCCCCACCCCCCACCGCCCCCCACGGCCGTACTCCGAGCCCGCACCGCACTCGCGGTGCGGGCTCGGTGCCGGAAACGCCCGGAAAGCCCGGCGGGGGGCGCATCCGGGGGCGCGCCAGGGGGCGCATCCAGCCGTCTGGCATATGCCGATAGCGGTAACAGCCCCGTTCCGGGATCGGGTTGACCGCTATCGTGAGATATGAAGCCGTGACCGCACGAAGCGGTAACGGTACCAACAGTCACAACCTCCAGGGGGACACCGTGACGCCACTCCAACCACCCTCAGGCCCGTCCGAGGAGCCCGGTCGGGAGCCGGTCACAGCCTTCGGCTCGGTGCGGCACGCCCTGCGGGTGCTGGAGACGGTCTCCCGGTACCGGGACGGCATCGACGAGGACGCGATAGCGCGCCGGACCCAACTGCCGGCCGGCCAGTTGGACCAGCTGCTGCGGATGCTGTGCCGCGAGGGCTATCTGGCCCGGCTCGAGGACGGCTCCTATGTCGTCGGGGAGGCTCTGGTGCTGCTGGGCTCGGGTGTGGGCCGGGCCCGTGCGCTGCGCGAACGGCTCCAGGCCACCCTGGACGAGCTGCGCGACACCGTGGGTGCTGCCGTCTATTTCGGCCGCTATCAGGACGGCGAGCTGGAGAGCACCCAGGTCGCCGACGGCCCCACGACCCCGGCGGTCAACCAGTGGGTGGACTTCCGCTCGGCCGCGCATGCGACCGCGATCGGAAAGTGCCTGCTCAGCCAGCTCGACCACGACCGCAGACTCGACCACCTCTCCCGGCACAAGACCCCGCGCCTCACCTCGCGGACGATCACCGACGAGCGGCTGCTGCTGACGGCGCTGGACCGGCAGCCACCGACCGTTCCGGTGCTCGACCTCCAGGAGTACGCCGTGGGCACGGTCTGTGCGGCGGTTCCGGTCACCGCTGGCTCCGCGGTGAGCTGTCTGGCGCTCTCCCTCCCCGTCGCCCAGGCGCACCGGCTGCGCAGAGCCGCGGAGGAGCTGAGCCGGCGGGCGGCACCGGTGATGCTGTCGCTGGCGATCTGAGGCCCTCGCGTGCTCGCGGCGGGCGCATACGACAGTGGCCCCCTTGGGAACCAAGGAGGCCACTGTCATCTGTACGCCGCCAGGGACTCGAACCCCGGACCCGCTGATTAAGAGTCAGCTGCTCTAACCAACTGAGCTAGCGGCGCCCGTCGCCGTTTCCGGCTGACGAGAAGAAATACTACCCCCTCCGAGAGGGTGCTGGTGACCACCGCCGGCGGCCCCGCGCACGGCGTGCCCCGCTGTGACCTGTCTCACAACGTCCGTCTCACAGCGCCCGTCTCACAGCGCCCGTCTCACAGCGCCCGTCTCACAGCGGGAGCGTCAGGCCGGGTTCCCTGCGCCGCAGCGAGCCCGCCAGCAGCAGTACGGCGCCCGCCAGCGCCCAGCCGCCGAGCACCAGCAGCGGAGTGCCGAGCGCGTTGCCGGAGAAATAGACGATGTTGCGTACGGCAGTGGTCCCGGCGCCCGTGGGAATCCAGTCGCCGATGGCCCGCCAGAACGAGGGGATCAGGTGCTCCTGGAAGGCGCCGCCCGCGCTGGGGTTGCCCAGCACCACGAAGATCAGCACCGCCACCCCGATACCCACGATCCCCAGGAACGCCTCCAGCGCCAGCGTGCACGCCGCGGTGCCGAAGACCAGCAGCGCGCCGACCCACCACAGCGCCACGAAGTGCCCGGGCAGCGCGTGCAGCACCGGGTCCACGATGATCGCTCCGCCGAGCCCCGAGAGGACGGCGTACGCCGCCGCGCCCGCCAGCCGCAGCGCGCCCAGCTCCGGACGGGCCGGGCGGGTCCCGGCCAGCACCCCCATCAGCGACGCCAGCAGATAGCCGCCCACGAGCCAGCCGACGATGAGGTAGAAGGGGGTCAGACTCTCGTAGTCCTGCTCGCCCGCCGGCGCGATGTCGACCATCTTCAGCCGCCTGTCCTGCTCGGCGGCCACCCGCTCGCCGACCCTGCGCAGCGCTTGGGCCTGCGGGCCGCCCGCGCCGGAGGCGACCAGCAGGGTGTCACGGGCGCCGCTCGGGTCCATCAGATAGGCGCCCTCCGCCTCGCGCTTCCGGACGCGTTCGCGGGCCGCCCGCTCGTCGTCGACGACGGTGACCGACAGCGGGTCCCCGGGCAGCCGGTCGAGCCGGTCGGCGGCCTTCTGGGGCGCGACGACGGCGACCGGGATGCCCTGTGGCCGGGGGTGGTGGAAGGAGCCGATGTAGGAGAGCAGAAAGCCCAGCTGGACGGCGAGCACCCCCACGACGAGCGCGAGAGTGCCGGGCGTGAGCGCGCCGCGGCCGCCGGCGCCGGGGGTTGCGTGGTGCATGGACGACATGGAATGCATTCCCTTATCGATCCCTTTGGGAGCAAGAGCCTCCATCCATACCGCATCAGCCGCTTCATCCCCCGCCGTTGGGGTTCCGGGCGCGCCGTACCGCGGCGTCGCATGGCGCGGAAGGGCGCCATCGGCCAGACTCATGGCCATGCCCGAACTCCTGACCCGTCCGGCCCTGGGCCGCGCCCTGCTCGCACGCCAACTTCTCGCCGAACGCGCCAAGATGCCGGTGCGGGAGGCGGTCGAGCACCTGGTCGGCATCCAGGCACAGGCGCCCAAGCCGCCCTACTTCGCGCTGTGGAGCAGGCTGGACGGCTTCGACCCGCAGGAGCTCTCGCTGCTGCTGGAGAGCCGCGAACTGGTGCGGCTCAGCGTGATGCGCGGCACCGTCCACCTGGTCAGCGACCGCGACGCGCTCCAGTTGCGCGCCCTCACCCAGCCGCTGCACGATGCCGCGGTACGTACCAACCTCGTCAAACAATTGGGCGGCGAGGACCCCGGGCAGGTGGCCGAGGCAGCCCGCGAACTGCTCGCCGAGCAGCCGTTGACCGGCAGCGAACTCGGCGTCCGCCTCCAGGAGCGGTGGCCGGGGGTGGAGGCCCGCGCGCTGGCGATGACGGCTCGCTATCTGCTGCCACTGGTGCAACTGCCGCCGCGCGGGCTGTGGGGGCGCTCGGGGCAGCCGGTGGTGGACACCGTCGAACGGTGGCTGGGCCGGCCACTGGCGGCCGAACCGGGTGTGGAGACGATGGTGCTGCGCTATCTCGGCGCCTTCGGCCCCGCCTCCGTACGGGACGCGCAGGTCTGGTCGGGGCTGACCCGGCTCGGCGAGGTGCTGGAGCGGCTGCGCCCCCAGTTGCGGATCTTCGCCGACGAGACGGGCCGCGAGCTGTTCGACCTGCCCGACGCGCCCCGGCCCGGACCCGAACTCCCGCTGCCGGTGCGCTTCCTGGCCGAGTACGACAACATCATCCTCTCCCACGCCGACCGCACCCGCCTCCTGGACGAGCCGGTACGCCGCGCCCTGGCGACCAAGAACGGCCAGGTGCCCGGCACCTTCCTGGTGGACGGCCGGGTCCGCGGCACCTGGAAGGCGGACACCAGCCGCCGGGCCGCGACCCTCACGCTCACCCCCTTCGGGCGGCTCGACGACGAGACGGAACAGGCGCTGGCGGAGGAGGGCGAGCGGCTGCTGGCCTTCGCCACCGACGGCCGCCCTGGACCGCACCCGGTCACCTTCGCCGCACCCCACCCGGAGGGGCCCGCGTAGGCTGGCGCCGAAGGGCGGTGCGGGCCCGGGGACGGGGCCCGGGGGCAGGCCCGGGTGAAGGAGGCACAGGGTGCGCAGCCGGGGAAGGCTCGGGGAGATCCAGGAGCGGATCAAGAGGCTGATCATCGAGGAGCGGCTGCCGCCCGGCGCCCCGATGCCCACCGAGACGGAGCTGATGGAGCGGCTCGAGGTCAGCCGCAACTCCGTCCGCGAGGCGCTCAAGGCGCTCCAGGCCATGGGGATCGTGGAGATCAGACACGGCTTCGGCACCTATGTGGGCGCGATGTCCATGGCTCCCATGACCGAGGGCCTGTCCTTCCGTACGGTCGCCGGGCACTACCGGGGAGAGGACAGCCTGCTGCAACTGCTGGAGCTGCGCGAGGCGGTGGAGACGGGGCTGATGGCGCGGCTGGCCGCCGAACGCGGCGGACGGGGCGCCGGAGCCGAGCAGTTGGCTCAGCTGGAGCGGCTGGTCGACCGCATGCGGCAGGAGGCCGAGGACGGGCAGGTTCGGGCCGAGACCGACCGGGCCTTCCACTCGGCGCTCTACGCCGGGCTGGGCAACTCGCTGCTGAGCGAGGTGCTGGACGCCTTCTGGGACGCCTTCCACCGGGTGCGCACGGATCTGGCCGAACTGCGCCCCGACCCGAGGATGACCTGGCAGCAGCACGCCGCGATCCTGGACGCCGTCCGGGACGGTGACATGCCGCGCGCGGAAGAGGCCGTCCGCGCCCACTTCGGCAACATCCGGGAACGGCTCCGTTCGAGCACCTCGGACGCCGCCACGCGGCAGCCACAGTTTGATGACTCCTCCATCACATCTGCCGCTTCCATAACGCCCCAACGGCGTTAAACCGCCCCTTCCGCACTTGCGTTCATGTGTCAAGTTGTAGAACCTGACGTGCGGTTACCGATCGGTCCGTACCGTGCTGCGGGGACACGGGACACGGAGACCGGATACACCGCGCCCTGAGCGGGGGCAGACAAGGCGCGGGTTCGGCACGAGAGCACGCCGGATACGAGCGTGCGGGGGGACAGAAGCATGACCACGCCGCGCATGAGCGGCCCGCAGCCGCAGGGGCCCGACGACCAGGACGACCCGACGCGGACAGCACAGCTGCGCATACCCAGGCCGCCGATATCCGACGGCGGCCGACCCTCGCAGCGTTTACTCGCCCCGCACCGCACCCGCTCCCGCAGACCCTCCCAGCACCCCTGGGAACGTGCGGCACCCCGCTACGACTACGAGCACTACAGCCGACTGGCCGGCCCGCTCACCCGGCCGGAACCCGGCAAGCCCTACCGGGTGCGGTACCGCAGCCTGCTGGCCGACGAGCCGCACCGGTTCCGCGCCGGTTTCCTGCTCTGTCTGGCCCCGCTGCTCTCCGCCGGACTGCTGATCTGGCTGATGCAGCCCGACCACTGGACGCGCCGCGACGCAGGCGAGGTCTCCGACCTCGTACTCAAGCTGGACGTCGTCATGCTCGTGTCGATCGGCCTGATCGAACTCTTCCGCACCCTCAACGTCCTGTCCAACGCGCACGCCACGCTGGTGGCCCGTGACCCGGTGCCCGTGGTGCCCGAGGCCGGCACCCGCGTCGCCTTCCTCACCTCGTTCGTGCCCGGCAAGGAGCCGATCGAGATGGTCACCAGGACCCTGGAGGCAGCCGTACGGGTGCGGCACCGCGGCACCATGCACGTATGGCTGCTCGACGAGGGCGACGACCCCGAGGTCAAGGAGGTCTGCCGGCGCCTGGGGGTGCACCACTTCTCCCGTAAGGGAGTCGCCGGCTGGAACACCGCCAAGGGCGCCTTCCGGGCGAAGACCAAGCACGGCAACTACAACGCCTGGCTGGACGCGCACGGCGACGACTACGACTTCTTCGCCGGGGTCGACACCGACCACGTACCGCTGCCCAACTACCTGGAGCGGATGCTCGGTTACTTCCGCGACCCGGACGTGGGCTTCGTCATCGGCCCGCAGGTCTACGGCAACTACGACAACTTCGTCACCAAGGCCGCCGAGAGCCAGCAGTTCCTCTTCCACGCCCTCATCCAGCGCGCCGGCAACGCCTACGACGCACCGATGTTCGTCGGCACCAGCAACGCCGTGCGCGTCACGGCGCTGAAGTCCATCGGCGGCCTGTACGACTCCATCACGGAGGACATGGCCACCGGCTTCGAGATGCACCGCCACCGCAACCCGGCCACCGGCAACAAGTGGCGCTCCGTCTACACGCCCGACGTGCTCGCCGTCGGCGAGGGCCCCAATGCCTGGACGGACTTCTTCACCCAGCAGCTGCGCTGGTCCCGGGGCACCTACGAGACGATCCTGAAGCAGTACTGGCGCGGCCTGGGCTCCATGCCGGCGGGCAAGCTGTTCAACTACACGCTGCTGATGCTCTTCTACCCGGCTTCGGCGCTCAACTGGATCCTCGCCGCGCTCTCCTGCGCCCTCTTCCTCGGCATGGGCGCCTCCGGTGTGCAGATCGACCCCACCATCTGGATGGCGCTGTACGGCAACGCCACCGCGCTCCAGATCGGGCTGTACATCTGGAACCGGCGGCACAACGTATCCCCGCACGAGCCGGAGGGCTCCGGCGGGCTGGCGGGGATGCTGATGTCCGCCCTGTCGGCGCCGATCTACGCGCGCTCCCTCTTCGACACGGTGCTGCGCCGCAAGAGCAAGTTCGTCGTCACCCCCAAGGGCGACTCGGCCAGCCCCGACACGCTCTTCGGCACCTTCCGGGTGCACCTGTTCTTCATCGCGGTCTTCGGCGGCTCGCTCGTCGGCTCCCTCTTTCTGGGCCACGACCATCCGGCGATGCTCACCTGGGCCGCGCTCGCCCTGCTGATCACGGCTGCGCCGATCGTCGGCTGGCGGACCACCGTGCGCGCCGAGCAGCGGCGCCGCAAGGCGCGCAGGGCGCGCCGGAGGAGGGCCGCGTCCGCCTCCGCTCCCTCCGCCGCCGCGCCGGAACCCGCGCCCCCGTCCCAGTCCGCATCCCCGTCCCCGCCCCCGTCCGCACTTCTGTACGACCAGCACCTGCACACCGCGCTTGGGGGGCACGAGAGATGACATCCCGACGGAGCCGCCGCCGCGCCGCGAGCGCCAGGAAGCGGCGGGCCCGGCGCATAGCCATCGCCACGGCAGTCGTCCTGCTCATCGCCGGGTTCAACGGCCCGGCGCTGTACGGCTTCGCCTCGGCGAAGTACCACGAGTACGAGATCAACCAGCCCGAGTACAAGGCGGCGAAGGGTCACTGGCAGATCGTCGAGATTCCCGAGAAGTACCGGATCAACACGATCCACGCGGCGCTGCTGCACACCGGCAAGGTGCTGCTGGTGGCGGGCTCGGGCAACGACGCCAAGAACTTCAAGGCCAAGAGCTTCCGCACGGTGCTGTGGGACCCGGTGAAGAACACCTTCAAGAACATCCCCACCCCCAACGACCTGTTCTGCTCGGGGCACAACCAGCTCCCCGACGGGAAACTGCTGGTCGCGGGCGGCACCCAGCGCTACGAGACGCTCAAGGGTGACGTGAAGAAGGCCGGCGGGCTGATGTTCCTCTACAACGAGAACCCCGACCGGCCGAAGACGATCAAAAAGGGCACCCGCTTCACCGGGCGGAAGAGCGGCAAGACGTTCGTCGCCCAGCACACCGTCCTGCTGCCGCGCGCGAAGAAGGTGAAGGACCCGGAGACCGGCAAGGTCGACACCGTCCACAGCGTCACCCGGGTCTACGCCGAGGCGGCGGAGGAAGGCCGGAAGTACCAGACGGGCACCGAGGACAAGTACACGGTCGCCGGTCTGACCGGCGCGTGGAAGAAGAACGTCTACGGCATCGCCCAGAAGATGTCCTTCGACAAGAAGGACTTCCAGGGCATCAAGGACGCCTACGAGTTCGATCCCGTGGCCGAGCGCTACATCACCGTGGACCCGATGCACGAGGCACGCTGGTACCCCACTCAGCTCACCCTCCAGGACGGCAGGGTGATGACCGTCTCGGGACTGGACGACATCGGCCAGGTCGTGCCCGGGAAGAACGAGATCTTCAACCCGAAGACGAAGAAGTGGCACTACATGCCCGAGACCCGCTTCTTCCCCACCTACCCGGGGCTGCACCTGATCGGTGAGAACCGAGTCTTCTACAGCGGCACCACCGCCGGCTACGGCCCCGCCGACAAGGGCCGCACCCCCGGCATCTGGAACCTGGAGACGAACAAGTTCACCAAGATCCCCGGCATGAGCGACCCGGACGTCCTGGAGACGGCGATGTCCGTGCCGCTGCCGCCCACCCAGTCCCGTAAGTTCATCGTGCAGGGCGGCGGCGGAGTCGGTGAGTCCGACAAGACCACGGACAAGACCCGCATCGTGGACCTGTCCTCCGACACCCCCCGCTTCCACGACGGTCCCAAGCTGTACGACAAGGTCCGCTACCCCAGCAGCGTCATCCTGCCGGACGACACCGTGCTGACGACCAACGGCTCCGGCCGGTACCGGGGCAAGAGCGACAGCAACGTACTCAAGGCGGCCATCTACCACCCGAAGAGCAACAAGTTCACCGAGGCCGCCGCGCCGCTGGTCGGCCGCAACTACCACTCCGGTGGGCTGCTGCTGCCCGACGGCCGCGTGATGACCTTCGGCTCGGACTCGCTCTACGCCGACAAGGCGAACACCAAGCCGGGCACGTTCGACCAGCGGATCGAGATCTACACCCCGCCGTACCTGCACAAGGGGAAGCCCCAGCCGCAGTTGCGGCTTGCCGACGGCAACCCGGAGAAGCTGATGCCGGGCTCCCGGCTCTCCCTCAAGAGCAAGGACGCCGCCTCCCTGAAGCGGCTGCGGCTGGTGCGGCCCGGCTCCTTCACACACGTGACGAACGTGGAGCAGTCATCCGTGGCTCTGAAGATGAAGCGGTCGGCGGATGGAACGGTGACCACCACCATTCCGGACGATCCCTCCCTGGTGACACCGGGCTGGTGGATGGTCTTCGGCGTGGACGGGGACGGTGTGCCCTCGAAGGCCCAGTGGGTTCACGTCGGCGTCGACCCCGACGCGGCCCACGCCCCCGTCACCAGGGGCGACCCGAAGTAGCCGTTCCTGGTAGGGGCTGCCGCGGGATCAGGTCTCAGTGTTTCGGGTCAGTTCCAGGGCGTAGGACGGCCACCAGGCACCGGCCTTGGGGCCACCCCGGCACTCGCCGTCCGACTCACCGGGCCGTTTGACCCACAGAAAGGCGTCCACCACCTCGTGCCCCGTCCGGGTGGTGGGCGCCTCGCCCAGCGCCCGACCAGGCGGGTTGCACCAGCTCTCCTCGGCGTCGCTCTCCAGCGGCCCGTTGCCGTTGCGGCTGGTGTCGACGACGAAGTGCTTGCCGCCGACCATTGAGGACAGCCGTTTGCCGTAGGCGATGTTCGAGGCGGTGGTCTGGAAGTTGGAGACGTTCAGCGCGAACCCGTCGGCCTCGGCGATCCCGGAGCGGTTGAGCGGCTCGACCAGCGCGCCGGGGTCGCGGACCCAGTCCGGGTTCCCGGCGTCCAGATAGACCTTTGTCCGCGGCAGCTCCTTCAGCTTGGTGACAGCGGCGTCGAGGAGCTGGAGGCGCTCCTTCCGCAGCCGTGGCGAGGCGCAGTCGCCGGACACCGTGTGGGCGAGCGCGTCCGGCTCCACGATCACCGTGGCGCTCCGCTCTCCGATGCCCTTGGCGACGCCGTCCAGCCAGTCGCGGTACGCCGCCGCGTCCTGTGCGCCGCCCTTGCTGTACTGCCCGCAGTCGCGGTGCGGCACGTTGTAGAGGACGAGCAGCGCCTCGCGCCCCGCATCGGCCGCGGCCTCGGTGACACGGGCCGTGTGGCCGCGCGGGTCCTTCGCGTCGATCCACTCGGCCACCGGCTGCGCTGCGATCTTCTTCAGCTGCGCGGCCTGTGCGGACTTGCCGTCGTCCGCGTAGGTCCTGGCCTGCCGGGCGGCGTTGCTCTTCGGGTCCACCCAGTAAGGGGTCACGGACTTGGGGCGCTGCCGCACCGTGGGACCCGGCTGTGTGTCACCGTCGTCCGGGCCACCGCTCGACGACGAGCAGCCGGCCAGCAGCAGGACTCCTGCCAGCGCGCTCCCCGCGAGGGCCCGGGTGCGGGCGCACGCCGTACGCGCCGAACGCACCCCGCGCGCCGTGCGCGCTGCGCGTGCCGCCCGCGCGCCGTCGTTGGCGCTGCCGTACATCCACTCCCCTTCGGCTGTACTCAGCTGTGTTCCCGGCCACTCCGACCGGGTCTTATCGTGTCACAACTCCCCTGACGCACGGCTTTGTTCGGCCCATGACCACACCCGTTGTGACGGAGCCCTTATTGACAGTGCGCATGTCAGGCTGGGAGCCTCCGGGACGGCACACTTCCATATTGAGGCGACAGAGCTCAGGAACCCGGTGCGACTCCGGGACGGTCCCGCCACTGTGTCCGCGGCCCCCAACGGCCGCGGGAGTCAGGAACTGACCTGTCGCTTCTCCACCGATGGGGCGTGGAAACCCCAGGAGGAGGCATGCGGATGTCCCCGCACACCGCCGGCACGACCGTCGCACCCGAGACCGCCGCCGCACACCCGGCGACCGTCAGGACCCGTGACTGGCTCATCGTCGCCGCCGCCGCGATCGTCGCACTGATCGCGCTGTACGCAGTCTTCGTCGACAACGGCAACCTCGTCTCCGCCACCGGCTCCTATCTGCACGAGTTCTCGCACGACGGCCGTCACCTGTTCGGCGCCCCCTGCCACTGACCGATCGGGGGTCGCCCGTCATGTCCGTCTCCGCACAGCCAACTCCCTACCCCCTGCTGCCCATGCTCGGCCGCGGTCTCGCGGCCGGCGGGATCGCGGGGCTGGCCTCGGGCCTGTTCGCCCTGCTGCTCGCCGAGCCGCTGATGGACCGGGCCATCCGGCTGGAGGAGAAACGCGCGGCCGCCGAGACCGCCGCGCACACCCACTCCGGGCACTCGGGGCACAGCCACGCCGCCGAGGCCGAGGAGCTCTTCAGCCGGAGCACCCAGCACCTCGGGCTGGTGGTCACCGCCGTGGTGGCCGGTCTCGCCATCGGGGTGTTCTTCACCCTCGCCCACGCCCTGGTGCACCGCTCGGCACCCCGGGACGACGGCCGCGGATGGCAGCGCGCCATGGGTCTGGCCGGCGCGGGCTTCCTCGCGCTGTCCCTGCTCCCCGCACTGCGCTACCCGGCCAACCCGCCGGGCGTCGGCGACGGCGGCACCGTCACCGAGCGCCAGGGACTGTGGGTGGCCGCACTGGTCATCGGCGTACTGGGAATGGTGCTGGCGCACCAGGTGCACCAGCGGCTCGGGCAAGCCGGGCACGGGCTGCCGGTACGCCAGTCGGGCGCCGCGGCGGCCGTCGTCGCCACCCTGGCGGCGCTCTTCCTGCTCCCGGACAACCCGGACGCGGTACCGGTGTCCGCCACGTTGCTGTGGGACTTCCGGGTGCTCTCGCTGGGCGGCCATCTGGTCCTGTGGGCCGTGCTGGGCGCCGCGTTCGCGGCTCCGGCCCTGCGCGGGCAGCAGCGACCGGCCGACGGCGAGAAGCCCGTCGCGCGGCAGACCGCGGCCTGAGGCGCGGGCGCTCCCCCGCCCGCCGCGCCGCCCGTCCCGCCGCCTCACCGGCTCTCCGGCTCAGGGCGCCATCGTGACCCGTGCGGTAGCGGTGGCGCCCGAGCCGTTGCGGCGGGTGCCGAGCACGCGGTACCGCGCTGCCGTCCCGTCCGTCCGCCGTACCGTGACCCGCGCGCCCTCCTCCAGCGCGCTCAGGGCCCGGACGGCCGGGCGGGTCCGGGCCGTGGCCACCAGCACCGAGCCGTCCCGCGCCTGGACGGTACGCAGCCGGACCCGGACGCCGGCCACCCGCACCGGCTCACCGTCCGCCGGCCCGGCCGCCGGGTGGGCGCTCCGGCCCGTGGGCTTGGCGTCCGGCGCTGGGGGCCCCGCCTGGGGAGTGAGCCGCTCCCTCGCGAGACTGCCCGCCCGTGAGACATCGCCCAGGACCGGCCCCTGCCCCGCGCTGCCGGAGCCTGAGGGGCCATGGCCCCACAGCCACAGCGCAACCATCAGCAGCACCCACACCACTGCGACAGCCGGCTGCCATACGCTTCTGCGGCTGTGGCTGCGGCTGCTGAGCCGCGGAGTGCGATCGAGGGCGTGCGGCATGCGGCGGCCTCCGGGCATCGGTCCGATGCTCCGACAGTCCGTCAGCCGACCCGGCCGCGCATCCGCACGACAAGCCGCTTACTCCGTACGGCGGCTCGGCACGGCCCGTACGGAGACGGTCCGCGCTCAGACCCGGTCGACGAGGTCCGCGATCGAGTCGACGACGCTGGAGGGACGGTAGGGGTACCGCTCCACCTCATCGGGCCGGGTCAGCCCCGTCAGCACCAGGAAGGTCTCCAGTCCTGCCTCCATGCCCGCGCGGACGTCGGTGTCCATCCGGTCACCGATCATGGCGCTGGTCTCGGAGTGCGCCCCGATCGCGTTCAGCCCGGCGCGCATCATCAGCGGATTGGGCTTGCCCACGAAATAGGGGTGCTGGCCGGTCGCCTTGGTGATCAGCGCAGCGACCGAGCCGGTGGCCGGCAGCGCGCCCTCGGCCGAGGGCCCGGTCTCGTCGGGGTTGGTGGCGATGAAGCGGGCGCCGTCGTTGATCAGGCGGATCGCCCGGGTCAGTGCCTCGAAGCTGTAGGTGCGGGTCTCGCCCAGGACGACGTAGTCGGGGTCGGCGTCGGAGAGGACGTACCCGATGTCGTGCAGGGCCGTCGTCAGCCCGGCCTCCCCTATGACGTACGCGGTGCCGCCCGGGCGCTGATCGTCCAGGAACTGCGCGGTGGCCAGCGCGGAGGTCCAGATGTTCTCCGTCGGCACGTTCAGTCCGATACGGGACAGCCGGGCATGCAGATCCCGAGGGGTGTACATCGAGTTGTTCGTGAGCACGAGGAACGGCCGCCCCGACTCCTTGAGCCGCTTGATGAACGAGTCGGCGCCGGGAACGGGAATTCCCTCGTGCATCAGCACACCGTCCATGTCGGTGAGCCAGGACTCGATGGGCTTGCGCTCTGCCACGGATGGACTCCTGCCAGGTCGTGGTGGTCCGGCCGGCGGGGACGTGCGCCTGGAACCAGGCACGGACCGGCCGCCGCGCTCAGCGTAACGGCAGCGGCCGGTGCAGGTCAGCCGTCAGGTACGCGGCCGGGGTAGCCGGCCCCGCCGTTCCGCATACCGCGGGGCCGGTTACGCCGGGCGGGTGCGTGCCCCCGCCGACGGGCTTTGCGAGGGTGGGGGCATGAACCGCATGGACACCACCGCCACGCCGCTCCGCGTCGGGCTGCTCGGCTACGGCCTGGCCGGATCGGCCTTCCACGCCCCGCTGATCAGCACCACACCGGGGCTCGCACTGGACACCGTCGTCACCTCCGACCCGGAACGGCAGAAGCACGCCCGGGAAGCCGGCGGCCCGCACGGCGCGGTGCGGACGGTCGCGTCGGCGGACGAGCTGTTCGCGGACGCCGACCGGCTCGATCTGGTGGTCATCGCCACCCCCAACCGGACCCACGTGCCGCTGGCCCACCGCGCCCTGGACGCCGGACTGCCCGTCGTGGTGGACAAACCACTCGCGCCCACCGCCGCCGAGGCCCGCGAGCTGGCGGCGAAAGCCGAGGCACGCGGGCTGCTGCTGGCTCCGTTCCAGAACCGCCGCTGGGACAACGACTTCCTCACCCTGCGCTCCCTGCTCGGCCAGGACGCGCTGGGCGAGGTCTTCCGCTTCGAGTCCCGGTTCGAACGCTGGCGGCCCCGGCTCAAGGGCGGCTGGCGGGAGTCCGGCGACCCCGAAGAGGTGGGCGGCCTCCTCTACGACCTGGGCAGCCACCTGGTCGACCAGGCGCTCACCCTCTTCGGCCCGGCCGCCTCCGTCTACGCCGAGTCGGACGTACGGCGCGCGGGCGCCGAGGCGGACGACGACACCTTCATCGCCATCACCCACGAGAACGGCGTCCGCTCCCACCTGTGGATGAGCGCCACCGCGGCACAGCTCGGGCCGCGCTTCCGGGTGCTGGGCAGTGCGGCCGCGTATGTGAAGTACGGGCTCGACCCGCAGGAGAACGCGCTGCGCGCGGGCGCCCGTCCCGCCGAGGGCGTGCCCTGGGGCGTCGAGCCGGAGGACGCCTGGGGCGTCCTCGGTGCCGGGGACGCCTCCGGCGAGCTGCGGGCGGTGCCCACGCTGCACGGCGACTACCCCGCGTTCTACGCCGGGGTCGCCGACGCGCTGCGCGACGGTACGCCACCGCCGGCCACAGCGCACGAGGCCGCCGCAGCGCTCCAGGTACTGGAGACGGCCCGCTCCTTTGCGCGGGGCGCCTGACCAGCGCTTCTCGTCCCGCTGCCCGACACGTCAGCGCCGGGTGCACGCCCAGGCGACCGTGCGCCCGCCGCCCGCGCGTCCCAGCGCCGCCCGCTCGGCTGCGGCCCGCGTACTGCCATGGCCGCCCCAGTAGTGGTTGCTGTTCGGGTTGTAGGCGACGGCACCGCAGCCGTTGGCGAACGAGACCAGGACCTTGCAGGAGGGACCGGTGCACCTGGACATCGCTCCCTGCTCGGCGGCGCTCCGGGATCTGTAGTCCCAGGACCTGCCGTTGCTGCCGTCCCGGCCCACCGCGATGGCCCCGTAGAAGTTCGATGGCGGGGCGGGCGGCGGAGCAGAGGTCCGGTCGGGAACGCGGGCCGTCGGGCGGGAGGACTCGTCGGCCTCCGGCCCGTCGTCGTTCTCGGCGGGTCCGGTGTCGGTCGAGTCCGTGTCGTCGGATCTGACGGCGGTGGGGTAATCCGGCCTCGGGGTGTAGTCGGGCAGGGATCGGCTGGCGGAGTAGGTGGGCCGCGCCTGGGAGTTCGTCTCCGAGCTGGGGGAATCGTCCCTGTCGGACAACAGCAGTGCCGCGAGGACCACCGCCCCCACCGCGGTGGCGACACCCGCCGCGACCCGGCCCGGCGACGACCCGTTCGATCCCGGACCCGTGCCCCTCGGCGGGGTGGTGCCCGAGCCCTGGCTGCGCCCAGGGCCCGGCGGCCGGTTGTTCCCCGGCCGGTCGCTCCCCGACCGGTTGTTCCCCGATCGGTTGCTCCCCTGCCGGTTGTTCCCCGGCCGGTTGCTCCCCTGCTGGTCGTTCGCCCCCGCGCCCGCTGCCCGCCGCCGCGCCCCGGACGGCCCGTCCTGGGTGACGCGCCGGGTGTGCCCCGGAGCGTCCGAGGTCCAGCTGCGGGTGACCGTCTCCGCCTCCGCCTGGTCGGCGGCCCGCTGGAGGCGGCTGCCTTCTTCGGCGTACTGATCGATCAGCGATGTCCAGCCGCTCGGCAGTACCCGGGAGCTTCCCCCGGCGAAGCGCCGGATGAGCTGCTCGGCGGTCGGCCGGTCGTCGGGCCGCACCGCTAGGCAGTCGCCGACCACTCCGGTGAGGCCCGCGGGCAGGCCGTCCAGATCGATCGCGGCCCGCCGCACGTAGTTGAGCTGCTGCAGCGGCTCCTGGGTCGCCGGGTACGGCAGCCGTCCGCAGGCCACGTAGTAGAGGGTGACGCCGAGCGCGTAGATGTCGGAGGCGAAGGTACTGGCCTGCCCCTCGGCCTGTTCCGGCGAGGCGAAGGCGATGGTCCCGAGGGTGAGCCTCGTACTGGTGAGGTCGCTGGCGTGCGAGATACCGAAGTCGATGACCTTCGGCCCTTGTGCGGTCAGCAGGATGTTGAGCGGCTTCACGTCCCGGTGCACGATGCCCTTGCCGTGCAGCTCCGCGAGCGCCCGCAGGATGCCGGGGGCGATCCAGCGCACCGCCTCCTCGTCCCCCAGCGGCCCCTTCTGCACCACGAGTGCTTCCAGCGAGGGCGCCGGTACGTACTCCATGGCCATCCAGGGCCGCTCGGCTTCGACGTCGGAGTCGATGACCCGGGCGGTGTACGTGCTCCTGACGCGGCGGGCGAGCCTGGTCTCACGCCCGAAGCGCTTACGGGCCTCTTCGGTCACCCCACCAGGCGCCAGCAGCGTCTTGACGGCGACGATCCGGCCCGTGTCAGGGTGCCGCCCGAGGTAGATCACCCCCATACCGCCGGTGGCCAACTGGCCGAGCAGTCGGTACGGGCCGAGTCGGCGCAGCTCACCGCTGAGAGCGAACACACCCATCCCGAACGGATCTGTCACGTCCCCGCCCCCGTCCCCGTAAGTCCCCGATGACGACATCGTCTCACGCAACTTCCGTTGTGCGCCGATGAGTTCGGGTCGCTGTTCGGGGCGCTGCTCGGGGCCGGGCCGGGCCGGTCAGGCCGCTGTCGCCGACTTCAGGACCTGGCGTTGGCGGCCGAGCCCCGCGATCTCCAGCTCCACCACGTCGCCGTCCCGCAAATAGGGCTTCGGTTCGGGCATCCCCATGGCGACCCCGGCAGGGGTACCCGTGGAGATGACGTCACCCGGATACAGCGTCATGAAGTGGCTGAGGTAGCGCACCACTTCGGCGACGGAGAAGATCTGATCCGCGGTGCTGCCGTCCTGCCGCAGTACCCCGTTCACCCACAGGCGCAGCTGAAGCGCCTGTGGGTCCGGTACCTCGTCGGCCGTCACCAGCCAGGGCCCCAGCGGGTTGAAGGTCTCGCAGTTCTTACCCTTGTCCCATTGGCCGCCGCGCTCGATCTGGAAGGCGCGTTCGGAGACGTCGTTGGCGACGGCGTAGCCGGCGACATGGGCGAGCGCCTCCGCGCCCGAGTCCAGGTAGCGCGCGGTGCGGCCGATGACGACGGCGAGTTCGACCTCCCAGTCGGTCTTCTCACTGCCACGCGGGATCAGCACGGTGTCGTCGGGGCCGACGACGGTGTCGGGCGCCTTCATGAAGACGATGGGTTCCTCGGGAACCGGGGCGCCGGTCTCCCGCGCGTGGTCGTGGAAGTTCAGCCCGATGCACACGATCTTGCCGATCCGGCCCAGCGGGGGGCCGATGCGCGGCCCCTCGGATGCGGAGACCGCGGCCACCTGGGGCAGCCACCCGGCGTCGGCCGCCTCCCGTACCCGTGCGAGCGCGGCGCCGTCCGAGAGCAGGTCGGGGTCGATGTCGGGGACGATCCCCGACAGGTCGCGCAGGGTTCCGTCCTCGTCCAGCAGCGCGGGGCGCTCGGCTCCCGCGGGTCCGACGCGGAGCAGTTTCACGTGACTCTCCCTCCCAGGCGAATCAGCTGATCCTCCAAGAGGGTGTTCAGAACCACAAGAGACTGTTCACGTACTGGACCGTAACTTCCGCGGCACGGAATCGATTCCGGAATCGGTTGCGGACCGCCACGGAATCAGTGGCGGGAACAGTGCGGACCTAGACCCCGAACAGCCGGGCCGCCGTGTAGATCGTGAGACCGGCCAGCGAGCCGACGACCGTGCCGTTGATCCGGATGAACTGGAGGTCCCGGCCGATATGGGCCTCGATCTTCCTGGAGGTGTGCTCGGCGTCCCAGCCGGCGACCGTCTCCGAGATCAGCGAGGTGATCTCGTCCCGGTAAGTGGTCACCAGATGCACCGCGGCGCCCTCGATCCAGCCGTCCACCTTCGAGCGCAGCCGCCCGTCGGCGGCGAGCCGCCCTCCCAGCGACAGCAGCGCGGCCCGGGCCCGAATCCGCAGTTCGCTGCGCTCGTCCTCGGCCGCGGCCACCAGCATGGCCCGTACCGCGCCCCACACCGAGGCGATCAGGTCCTGCACCTCGTCGCGGGCCAGGGTGTCGTTCTTCAGCCGCTCCACCCGGGCACGGGTGTCCGGGTCGGACCGGAGGTCGGCGGCGAAGTCGGTCAGGAAGCGGTCGACGGCGCCGCGCGCCGGATGGTCGGGCATGTCCCGCATCTCGGTGACGAACCGCAGGAGTTCGCGGTAGACGCGCTCACCGACCTTCCGGTCCACGAACTTCGGTGTCCAGCCGGGCGCACCCCCCGCGACCGCGCCCATGACCGAGTCGCCGTGCTCGCGCAGCCACTCGGCGGCCCGGGTGCACACCAGATCGACCACCCGGCGGTGGCCGCCGTCCGCGACGATCCTCTCCAGCATCGCGCCGAGCCCGGGCGCCACCTCCTTGGCGGTGGCGCGGCGGGTGATCGCCTCGCTGACGACCGCCTGGACATCCGAGTCGCGCAGTACGGTGAGCGCCCCGCGCAGCGCCGTGGCCAGTTCGGCCGTCACCCGGTCCGCGTGCTCGGGCCGGGCGAGCCAGGCGCCGAGCCGACTGCTGATGCCGACGGCGCGCAGCCGGTCCCGTACGACGTCACCGGCCAGGAAGTTCTCCCCGACGAAGTCTCCGAGGCTCTGGCCGAGTTGGTCCTTCTTGGTCGGAATGATCGCCGTGTGCGGGATCGGCAGCCCCATCGGGTGCCGGAAGAGCGCCGTGACGGCGAACCAGTCGGCGAGCGCACCCACCATTCCGGCCTCGGCTGCGGCCGCGACATAGCCGGTCCAGGGCCCGGCGCCCGCGTGCTGCGCCCACTTGGCCAGCACGAAGACCGTGGCCATCAGCAGCAGGGCGCCCGTCGCGATCGTCTTCATCCGCCGTACGCCGCGCCGCCGCTCCTCGTCGGCCGGGGTGAAACCGCCGATGCCACCCGGCCCTCGCAGCCCTCCGCCGCCGGGTGCGTCGGTGCCCGGCGCCTTCACACCCGTTCGGCGCAGCGTTGCCTCCCCGGCGCCGGGCAGGTGCCGGGGCGCGGCCCGTCCGCGTGTGATCGCTCTCACGTGGGCCTCCTCACCATCGGGCCGCCGGCCCTCCGTCGTCGGTTCCATCCGCTCCACCCTCCCCCTGCATCGCCCCTGGCCACGCCCTCGACACCGGCGGATGTTCCGGAGCCGGCGGGTACCCGCTCCGCGCGGTGCGCGCACGGCGCGGGGAGGGACATTCTCCCTCCCAAGGCATCAAGGGGAACGGACCGAGGCTCTTCCGCGTCTGTGTGAGCGGCAGCAGTGAAACGCCATCAGCAAGGACCAGGTGCCGGGGGAACGATCCGTCGACTGCCCGGTCGGCGTACGGCCCCCCAGCGGGCGCCGTGCCCCGATCGTGGGATCATGGCACCGCAGACCACCCGGAGCCGCGGGCTCCGTGCAGCCCGAGGAGAACCATCGCGCGTGACCAGGAACATGGGCTATGCCCTGCTCGCCGGACTGGCGGCGATCGTGGTCCTCGTCTCGACCGCGATATTCATCGGAGCGGGCAGCAAGGGCAGCGGGCTGGGCGAGGACTCACCGCAGGCACGCAACTCGGCGGCGCCCGCCTCCTCGGGCAACTGGGTGGGCACCTGGGCGGCTGCCCCCGCGGCGGCCGAACCGCACTCCCGGGACGGCTTCGCGAACATGTCGATACGGAACGTCGTGCACACCTCGGTGGGCGGCACCCAGGCCCGGGTGCAGCTCTCCAACCTGTTCGGCAACCGCCCGCTGACCATCACCCACGCGAGCGTCGCCCTCGCCGCGGCCCCCAGCAACCCCACGGCCGCGGCCGGCAGCATGCGCCGGCTCACCTTCGGCAACAAGACCTCGGTCACCATCCCGGCCGGCGGAGAGGTCACCAGCGACGCGGTCCGGCTGAACGTGCCGCACGCCGCCGACCTGCTGGTCACCACCTACTCGCCCACTCCGTCAGGGCCTGTGACCTACCACCCCTACGCGCGGCAGACCAGCTATGTGGCCGCGGGTGACCGCGCCGAGGACACCTCGGGTACCGCGTTCAACCAGCAGAGCCCGTACTGGCGCTACCTCACCGGCGTCGACGTGTGGAGCTCCGAGACGCAGGGTGCCGTCGCGGTGCTGGGCGACTCGATCACCGACGGCATCACCTCCAGCCCCGGCGCCAACCGGCGCTGGACCGACTTCCTGGCCGAGCGGCTGCGCACCGAACGCGACGCACCCCGGCTGAGCGTCCTCAACTCCGGTATCAGCGGCAACCGGGTCCTGGTCGATGGCAGCAAGTTCTCGCCCAACAACGGGCCGAGCGCGCTGACGCGGATGAGCCGGGACGTGCTCTCGCGTACGGGCGTCAAGGTGGTCGTCGTCGAGATGGGCCTCAACGACATCATCAAGCCGCCCCGGCAGCGCGATCCGCAGAAGATCGTCAACGGACTGCGGGACCTCGTGCGCCAGGCGCACAGCCGGGGACTGCGCGTCGTCGGCGGCACGCTCACCCCGTTCGGCGGGCACCGTGGGTACACCCCCCGGATGGAGGCCGTCCGACAGGCCGTCAACGCCGAGATCCGCAAGGGGAAGGTGTACGACGACGTGGTCGACTTCGACGCGGCCCTGCGCGATCCTGCGCATCCGCAGCGGCTGCGCGCGGCGTACGACTCGGGGGACCATCTGCACCCGAGCGACAACGGGTACCGGGCGATGGCCCAGGCGCTGGACCTCAAGACGCTGAAGGGCTCCCGCCCGGCGAAGCTCTGAGGTCCGCAGTTGCCCGCGCCCCTGACAGGGCGGCCGCTTCAACCCGCGTACATCCGGGCGATGACGTCCTCGATGTCCGGCTCCCGGATGGACAGATCCACCAGCGGGTACTCCGCCGCCAGCCGGGAGACCAGCGGAGCGGCACTCGCGGAGGCCGGGAAGGCCAGCCACTGGCGGGGGCCCTCGGTGCGGACCGTGCGGGCGCCGGGGATGCCCTCTATGGGCGGCAGCTCGCGTTCCAGGTCCACCACCAGGGTGCGCTCCCCGCGGCCCACCTCGTGCAGGCCCGCCAGCGGCCCGTCGTACATCAGCCGGCCGTGGTCGATGACCACCACCCGCTCGCACAACTGCTCGATATCGCTCAGGTCGTGGGTGGTCAGCAGCACGGTGGTGCCCCGCTCGGCGTTGAGGGTGAGCAGGAACTGCCGGACCCTGGCCTTGCTGACGATGTCCAGGCCGATCGTCGGCTCGTCCAGGTAGAGCACATCGGGGTCGTGCAGCAGCGCCGCGGTGATGTCCCCGCGCATCCGCTGCCCCAGCGAGAGCTGCCGCACCGGCACGTCCAGCAGGTCGCCCAGCTCCAGCAGTTCCACGCAGCGCGCCAGGTTCTCCTCGAACCGGGCCCGCGGGATGCGGTACATCCGGCGGACCAGCCCGTAGGAGTCGCGCAGCGGCAGGTCCCACCACAGGGTGGTGCGCTGGCCGAAGACGACACCGATGCGCCGCACCAGCCGGGTGCGTTCGCGCCAGGGGTCGACTCCCGCGACCCGCAGCCGGCCCGAGGTGGGGGTGAGGATGCCGGTGAGCATCTTGACGGTGGTCGACTTGCCGGCGCCGTTGGGCCCGATGAAGCCGGTCATCTCGCCGCGCCGGAGCACGAAGGAGATGCCGTCGACGGCGTGCACCCGGGTGGCGGTCCGGCGCAGCAGGCCGCTCCGGCGGCGCACCGTGAAGGTCTTGGTCAGGTCCCGTACGTCGATGAAGGCGCCGTCCGCGTCGTCCACGGCTCGTCTGTCCTCTCTTCCGTTCAGCTTCCCGTGCTCCGGTACGCGCGCAGCCCCGCCCGCCACACCAGACCCGTCACCGCGCAGCACAGCAGTGCCACGGCGGGGGCGGCGAGGTCGAGCCAGTCCGGCAGGCCCAGTGGATCGTCCCGGCCCAGCAGACGCAGGGCCGGCAGCCAGTTGACGAAGGCCAGCGGCACCACGAACGTCACTCCGCGCACCAGGTCCTTGCCGAAGACGGTGGGCGGGTACTGCAGCAGCGTCGTTCCGCCGTAGGTGAAGGCGTTCTGCACCTCGGAGGCGTCCTGCGCCCAGAACTGGAAGGCACCGCCGACGACGAACAGACAGCCGAAGATGGCGGCGCCGCACAGCACCATGGAGGCGAGCAGCGCGACGCGGCCCGGCGTCCAGTCCACCTCCAGCCGGGTCAGGGACCAGCCCAGCACCAGCGAGCCCTGGATGACCCGGCCCAGCCTGCGCAGCGCGAAGCGGTCGGCAGCCAGCTGGCTGAGCACGGGCACGGGACGGGTCAGCAGTACGTCCATGGTGCCGTCGCGCACCCGGCGCCCGACCCGCTCGGCCGTGCCCAGCAGCAGGTCGGACAGGCCGAAGGCGACGCAGGAGGTGCCGTAGAGGAAGGCGACCTCGGGCAGCGTGAAGCCGCCCAGCGCATCCACCTGCGCGAACATGATCATGATGGCGGCGAAGTCGAGGCCCGCCGTCGCGAAGTTGGCCGCCAGCATGATCAGAAAGGAGGCGCGGTAGGCCATCGTCGAGCGCACCCACATCGCCACGATGAAGCCGTAGGCCCGCAGCCCCCAGACCGCGTCGTCCAGCAGCGTGCCGAGGCGACCGCCCGGACCTGGGCTCAGCGAGCGCGGCTTTCCGTCAGCCACCCTGGACCACCACCTTGCGGGTCGCGACGGTCTGCAGCAGCCGCCCGGCGGTCAGCAGCACCAGCGCCCACCCCGCCTGGAAGGCGAGCCCCGCCCCGGCCGAGCCGGGCTGGGTGCCCATCAGCACGTCGGCGGGCACCTGGAGCGTCGCCGACCACGGCAGCAGGCGCGCCACCTCGCCGAGGGCGCCGGGGAAGACGGTCAGCGGCAGCAGCATCCCGGAGAAGAAGAGGCTCAGCAGGGCGGAGAGGGCGTTGAGCCCTGTCGCGTCCAGCAGCCAGAAACCGCACAGCGCGAAGAGGTAGCGCAGTGCGAAGCTGACGACGACGGCCAGCAGCACGGACGGCAGGAACAGCAGCCACCGCCGCGGAGAGGCGGGCAGTGCCAGGTCGAAGGCGAGGGCACCGACGGCCAGCGGCACCACACCGCGGCCCAGCAGCTGGAACGCGGCCCGCCCCAGGTCGGAGGCGAGCCACCACAGCTGGAGGTCGATCGGCCGGTAGAGGTCTATGGCGACATCGCCGTTTCTGATCCGTTCGTGGAATTCGTCCTGGAAGCCACCGCCCATCAGCGCGGCCGCAGCCAGCAGCGCCTGACCGGTCCAGACGAAGGTCAGCGCCTGGCTCTGGTCGTATCCGCCCAGGTGGGGATGGGTGTGCCAGAGGGCGATGAAGGTATAGGCGAGAATGAAGCCGAAGACGGTGTTGGTGAACACGCCGGCTGCCGTGGCGACGCGGTAGGTGGCGTAGCGCCGGAAACCGCTGAGGGCTACGGCGAAATTGAGACGGAGCAGATGCATCCTTTCGAGCCCCTCTACCGTCTTCCCAATAGCACTTCCGTACGAGCACCGTGCGCGAGCGAAGCCAGGGAGCCTAGCTCACGGGCCGGGTGGGCGACCATCGAATATCCACCGGGCCGGGCTACGGCCCCGAGGGCGGTCTCCGGTGCGGAGGGTGCGACAGTGTTCTACGGGGCGTACCAGCATCGCCCGCCATTGGACGAGGAGTCCCTGCAGACATGAGTGACGAGCCGAACAGCGACGCCGAAGGCCGGGAGCCGGAGTCGGACGGCCCGCCAGAAGAGACCCCCGCACGGCAGCCCGCCGAAGGCGCGGGGAAGGGCGCGGGGGCCCCTGAGCAGAGCAGCGGTGCCGCCGACGAGAGCGCCGGGGCTCCCGAGGAGAGCGCCGGGGCTCCCGAGGAGAGCGCCGGGGCTCCCGAGGGGGCAGCGGCTTCCCAGGAATCCGCGGAGACGGCGAAGAACGCCGGGCAGCACCCCGGGGACGCCGACGAGGCCGCCGCGAGACATGACGCCCAGCGGCCGGCAGGCGGCACCGGCAACCCGGACGAGGGCCCCGGCACCCCCGACAACGGCCCCGGCGCCTCGGGCGGCGGCTCCCCCACGTCGGGCGGGGGTCCGATATCCGCGCCCGGGCGGACCGCCCCGCCGACGGAGCCCACCCCGCCCCCGCAGCCCGCTCCGCCACCACCCGAGGGACCGGCCGCGACGGCCGCCATGCCGGTGGGGCAGGGCCCGGCGCAGGGCAGCCCCCCACCCGAGGAGAGCGGCAGCCTCATGGAGAACACTTCCGCCGCGCACGACGCCCAGGGCCCCCAGGACCCGAAGGCCGCCAAGAAGGCCAAGAAGGCGATGAAGAAGCAGCAGCGCCGCCGGACCGGCTGGCGCAGACTGCTGCCCACCTGGCGGATGGTGCTGGGCGGCGTCCTGCTGATCGTGCTGCTGGTCTCCGGCGCGCTGGTCACCGGCTATCTGCTGGTGAGCATCCCGCCTCCGAACAAGGCCGCCGCCGCGCAGACCAATGTCTACCTGTACGCGGACGGCAGCCAGATCGCCAGGGACGGCGACATCAACCGGGAGAACATCACCCTCGACCAGGTGCCGAAGGCCACGCAGCACGCGGTGCTGGCCGCCGAGGACCGCGACTTCTACAACGAGTCCGCCGTCGATCCGCAGGCGATGGCACGCGCCGGCTGGAACATGCTCACCGGCGGCGAGCGGCAGTCCGGCTCCACGATCACCCAGCAGTACGTGAAGAACTACTACCTGAGCCAGGACCAGACGATCACTCGTAAGGCGAAGGAGTTCTTCATCGCGCTGAAGCTGGACAACGAGGTCAGCAAGGACGACATCCTCCAGGGCTACCTCAACACCAGCTACTTCGGCCGCAACGCCTACGGCATCCAGTCGGCGGCGCACGCCTACTACAACAAGGACGTCAGCGAGCTGACCCCGGCCGAGGGCGCCTATCTGGCGGCGCTGGTCAATTCGCCCAACGCCTACGACACCCGCGCCCACCCGGAGAACAAGGAGCGCGCCGTCGCCCGCTGGAACTACGTGCTGGACGGCATGGTCGAGAAGGGCTGGCTGAGCAAGAGCAAGCGCGCGGACATGAAGTTCCCCGAGCCGGGCCGGGTCAAGCCGCCGCGGAACATGTCGGGTGAGCGCGGCTATCTGGTCTGGGCGGTCAGGAACTACCTGATCAACAACAAGATCATCGACGAGCAGCGGCTCGCGGCCGGCGGCTTCCGGATCACCACCACGTTCCAGCCGAAGAAGCAGAAGGCCATGCGCGACGCGGTCAACGACAAGCTGATGTCGAAGCTGGACAAGAAGAACCGCAAGGTGGACAGGTACGTGCGCGCGGGCGGTGCCTCGGTGGACCCGAAGACCGGCAAGGTCGTCGCGATGTACGGCGGCATCGGCTTCACCAAGCAGTACACGAACAACGCGACCCGCCGCGACTACCAGGTCGGCTCCACGTTCAAGCCGTTCCTGTTCACCGCTGCCATCCAGCACAAGTCCACCACCCAGGACGGCCGGCCCATCCGCGCGAACACCGTCTACGACGGCACCAACAAGCGCGAGGTGGTCAGCAACGGCCAGGGCACCGGCTACGCGCCGGCCAACGAGGACCACCACTCCTACGGGAAGATCCCCGTCTCCGAGGCCATGGACAAGTCGGTCAACAGCGTCTTCGCCCAGATGGGCATCGATGTGGGCCCCAAGAAGGTCAAGGAGACCGCGATCGATCTGGGCATCCCCCGGGAGGTGCCCAACTTCGCCGAGAACGGCTCCATCGCGCTCGGTGTGACCACGGCCTCGCCGCTGGACATGGCCGAGGCGTACGCCACGCTCGCCAACCACGGCAAGCACGGCCACTACAGCATGGTGCAGAAGGCCACCCGCGGCAGCGAGGTCGTCAACCTGCCCGACCACGATCCCAAGCAGGCCGTACCGCGGGCCGCGGCCGACGCCACGACGGCCACGATGCGCGGCGTCGTCCAGGGCGGCACCGGCACGGCGGCGCAGGCGGCAGGCCGCCCGGCGGCCGGCAAGACCGGCACCGCCGAGGAGGACAAGGCCGCCTGGTTCGCCGGCTACACCCCGGACCTGTCCACCGTCATCGCGGTGATGGGCCAGCACCCGAAGACGGCCGTGCAGGAGCCGCTGTACGGCGCCGGCGGCCAGCCGCGCGTCAACGGCGGCGGCTATCCGACACAGATCTGGGCCGCCTACACCAAGAAGGCGCTGGAGGGCCGCCCGGTCAAGGACTTCGACCTGGACACGGCGGGCGCCGGCAACATCCCCGGCAGCCAGCCGCCGTCCAGCTCGGGCCCGACCTCCGAGCCGCCGTCCGACGAGCCGAGCGACGAGCCGTCGCAGTCCCAGGAGCCCAGCGACCAGCCCTCGTCCCCCGCACCGCCGACCAGCGCACCGCCGACCAGCACCGGGCCGAGCATCCCCGAGATCGGCGGCGTCGACGGCGGCGACCCAGGGGGTGACCCGGGCGGCGACCCCGGCGGCGGCGACAGCAGCACCGGCGGCGATCCCGGAGGTACTCCCGGCGGCGGCCCCGGTACCTGACGCGGCCTCTCCCCTGGGGGTCCCCCTGAATGACGGCGCCCCCTCTTCCCACCGCGAGGCGGGAAGAGGGGGCGTTTCGCGCTACGGGCGCGGGTGCGCTACGGGTACGGGCTACAGATACAGGCCGGTGGAGTCGTCGGTGCCCTGGAGGCGTTCGGCCGCGACCGCGTGCAGATCGCGCTCGCGCATCAGGACGTAGGCGATACCGCGCACCTCGACCTCGGCACGGTCCTCCGGGTCGTACAGCACGCGGTCCCCGGGCTCGACCGTACGTACGTTCTGGCCGACGGCGACGACCTCCGCCCAGTCCAGCTTGCGTCCTACGGCCGCCGTGGCGGGGATCACGATGCCGCCGGAGGAGCGGCGCTCGCCCTCGCTGTTGTCGGTCCTCACGAGCACGCGATCGTGCAGCATGCGGATCGGCAGTTTGTCATCGTGTGCGGAAGCAGGGGTCTTTGGGCTCACCGGAAGACCGTATCTCAGCGCCTCAGTGCCGGCGGCGGCGAGCCCGGCCACGGCCGGCCGGCTTGCGCCGGGAGGAGAGGGCCAGGACGCCGCCCACCAGCGCGACGGCCACCACCGCCGCGGGCACCAGCCGCTCCAGGCGGGGGGCGCCGTCCTCGCTGACGAACTGGGCCCGCACATCGGAGACCGCGCGGTTGGCGACGATGTAGGCGCGCCCGGCGGTGCGGTCCACAGCGGCGGCCGCCCTCGCCTTGGCGTCCCCGACGATGGTCTTCGGATGAACGCGTACGGCGATCTCGTCCAGCGCGGCGGCGAGATCCTGCCGCCTGCGGATGATGTCCGCCTCGATGTCCGCGGGGGTCCTGGCTTCCGGCACCGAGCTGCCTCCGTCGCTGTCAGTCCTGCGTCCTACCGTGTGTCAGCGGCCATCCTGTCAGCTCACCGGTGCCGCCGCCCCATGGCACCCCGGATCGGCGGCCTTTGGCTACGCTCGGGCAGGGTCGGCCCGCCGCCGTCGCGGACGAGTCCGCCACACGAGTCCACTGGGCACCAGTACAGCACTACCGGTGGGTACCGCGGCTGCCGGCGCAGAAAACGCACAGGATTCGAAGGAGCCCCGATGAGCCCACGCCTTGAGCCCGGCGACACAGCGCCGGACTTCACGCTGCCCGACGCGGACGGCAAGGAGGTCTCGCTCTCCGCCCACCGGGGCCGGAAGGTGATCGTCTACTTCTACCCGGCGGCGCTCACCCCCGGGTGCACCAAGCAAGCCTGCGACTTCACGGACAACCTCCAGCTGCTGGCAGGCCAGGGCTATGACGTCATCGGCGTCTCCCCGGACAAGCCGGAGAAGCTGGCGAAGTTCCGCGAGAAGGAGTCGCTGAAGGTCACGCTGGTGGGCGACCCGGGCAAGGAGACGATGGAGGCGTACGGCGCCTTCGGCGAGAAGAAGCTGTACGGCAAGACCGTCACCGGTGTCATCCGCTCCACGGTCGTCGTGGACGAGGACGGCAAGGTGGAGCGTGCGCTGTACAACGTGAAGGCCACCGGGCACGTCGCCAAGCTGATCAAGGACCTGGGGCTGGCTCAGGAGTGATCGTCCGGCTCCCGGGGGCGGCGTCCGGTGGGGGTGCGTATGGCGAGGTGGGAGTGGTGGTACCCATGAGGGATGGACCATGAGGATCAGCCCCAGGACCCGGCTGCCCTCAAGCGGCACCGGCATCTCTTCCGTGCCGTCAGACGCCGGCGGGAGCCGAGGGTTCGCCGTAGCGACATCACGGTGACGGACGAGGCGACGGTCAAGCGCGCCACCAAGGCCGCCGCCGTCGGCAACGCCATGGAGTGGTTCGACTTCGGGATCTACGCCTATCTCGCGGTCACCATCGGCAAGGTCTTCTTCCCCGGCGGCAGCACCCAACTGCTGGCCTCCTTCACCGCCTTCGCCGCTTCCTTTCTGGTGCGGCCGCTGGGCGGGCTGTTCTTCGGCCCGCTCGGCGACCGCATCGGGCGCAAGAAGGTGCTGGCGCTGACGATGGTGCTGATGGCGGCCGGCACCTTCTGCATCGGCCTGATCCCCTCCTACAGCTCCATCGGCCTGGTCTCACCGATCCTGCTGCTGCTGTGCCGACTGGTGCAGGGCTTCTCCACCGGCGGCGAGTACGGCGGGGCTGCCACCTTCATCGCGGAGTACGCGCCCGACAAGCGGCGCGGCTACTTCGGCAGCTTCCTGGAGCTTGGCACCCTCACCGGGTACACCGGCGCCGCCGCACTGGTGCTGGTGCTGAACACCGTGCTGGGCGACGACACGATGCTGAGCTGGGGCTGGCGCATCCCCTTCCTGGTCGGCGGGCCGATCGGGGTCGTCGGTCTGTATCTGCGGATGCGGCTGGACGAGACCCCGGCCTTCCAGAAGCGGGCGGCGCAGTTGTCCCCCTCCCCCGAGACGGGCCCCGCCGAGGCGAACGAGCCGAAGCTGTCGGAGAACGTGCCGCAGAAGGAGCTCAGGTCGATCTTCGCCCAGCAGTGGCGCACGCTGCTGCTGTGCGTCGGCCTGGTGGCCGCCTACAACGTCACCGACTACATGCTCCTGTCGTACATGCCCGCCTATCTGACCGACGCCCTCGGGTACGAGAACTCGATGGAGCTGGTCGCGGCCATCATCGCGATGGTGGCGATGGCCGCGGTGATCCAGCGGGTCGGTCGCCTCAACGACCGCTTCGGCCGCAAGCCCGTGCTGATGACCGGCATGGTCGGCTTCCTCCTGCTGACGGTCCCCGCCTTCGCGCTCTTCCAGCGGGGCAGCTTCGTCGCGGTGCTGATCGGGCTGCTGGCGCTCGGCGCCTGTCTGGTGTGCCTGCTGGGGACGATGTCGGCGACGCTGCCCGCACTCTTCCCCACCGATGTGCGCTACGGCTCCCTGTCCATCGGCTACAACGTGGCGACGGCGGCCTTCGGCGGCACCGCGCCCGGCGTGATGACCTACCTGGTCGACGTCACGGGCGACAATCTGGCCCCCGCCTACTACGCCTCGGGTGCGGCCGTGCTCGGCATCGTCGCGGTGGCCTTCATGAAGGAGACGGCCCGGCAGCCGCTGGCCGGCTCCCCGCCCTCGGTCAGCACCCACGAGGAGGCGCGCGCCATGGCCCGCGCCGAGACGAACGAGCCGACCTTCTGACCCGCGCCTGGCCGGGGCGGCGGGCGCAGCCCGCGGCCCCGGACGCCCGCCCCGGCCCGGCGCCCGGACAGGCGGGCGCAGTACGATACGTCCGCGCGCGAGTGCCGGAATTGGTAGACGGGACGGCTTTAGGTGCCGGTGTCTTCGGACGTGGGGGTTCGAGTCCCCCCTCGCGCACGGTGGGAGCCCCGAAGGGGCGCGGGACTGTGTTCATGTGCGGCTCCGCCGCGTGGGCGCGAGCTACCACCACGAACCCGCAGGTCGCAACGCACAGCGAGGGGCACCCTCAGCGGACCAACTCCCGCACGGCGGGCACCAGCGCGCGGAACGCCTTCCCCCGGTGGCTGATCGCGTTCTTCTCCGCAGGACCGAGCTCGGCGCACGTCCTGGTCTCGCCCTCGGGCTGGAGGATCGGGTCGTATCCGAAGCCCCCGTCACCGACGGGGGCGTATCGCAGGGTGCCGCGCAGCTGCCCGCTGACGACCCGTTCGGTGCCGTCGGGCAGTGCCAGCGCGGCGGCGCATTCGAAGTGCGCGCCCCGGTGCGCGGAGTCGATGTCGGCCAGCTGGGCGAGCAGCAGCTTCAGATTGGCGCTGTCGTCCCCGTGCCGGCCCGCCCAGCGGGCCGAGAAGATGCCGGGCGCGCCGCCGAGCACGTCCACGCACAGCCCGGAGTCGTCGGCGACGGCGGGCAGCGAGGTGGCCCGCGCGAGGGCGTGTGCCTTGAGGAGGGCGTTCTCGGCGAACGTCACTCCCGTCTCCTTGACGTCCGGCACCTCGGGGTAGGCGTCGGCGCCCACCAGGTCCAACTCGAGGCCCGCGTCGGCGAGGATCGCCTTCAGCTCGGTGACCTTGTGGGCGTTGCGGGTGGCCAGGATCAGCCGCTGGGTACTCATGGCTCCCCAGTATCACGCCCGGCGGCGGGCGGCGTGCGCCGGACCCTCAGCCCGGGGTGCAGACCTTCGTCAGCTCGTCCGCGGCCTCCACCACCGGCTTGGTGCTCGGCGTGCGGCCCGCCTCCACATCGGTGCGTACGCTGTCGACCGCCTCGCGGAGCCGGGAGACGGACTTGCCGACATCCCCGTCGTCCGTCTCCTTGTCGATCTTGGAGAGGTTCTTGTCTATCCGGTCCAGCGCCTGGTCAGCGCGGGTCGGGTCCTCACCCGCGTCGGAGACCGCCTGCTGGAGGTCGTCGACGGACCGGGCGACGGCCGAGGCCGTGCCGGCGCAGTCCAGCGCCCGGTCCACGGCCGAGCAGCCCGCCAGCACGGGCACCGCCAGTGCGGCGGCCGCCGCGGCCGCCGCCGCGGTGCCGGCCCTTCTCCGTGACACCTGGCTGAGTGACACCTGCACGTCCCCCTCCACAAGACTGGTCGGGCCGCACGGTTCGACACGTGCGGCCCGCACCCCGTCAGACGCGTAAAGCGAGGGCAAAGTTCCCCGGGGTGCCCGATTTTCCGGCCAACCGCTGCCGGCTCAGCGCCCCAGCGCCGTGCGCTGGTGGCCGTCGAGCTGCGCGCAGCCCGCGACGGCGAGGTCGAGCAGCCCGTCGAGCTCCTCGCGCGCGAAGGGCGCGCCCTCGGCCGTGCCCTGCACCTCGACGAAGCGCCCGTCACCGGTGCAGACCACATTCATGTCGGTCTCGGCGCGCACGTCCTCCTCGTACCGCAGGTCCAGCATCGGCACGCCGTCGATGATGCCCACGCTGACCGCCGAGACGGTGCCGGTCAGCGGCTGGGACTTGGCCTTGACGAGCTTGTGGTCCTGCGCCCAGGCGACGGCGTCGGCGAGCGCGACGTAGGCGCCGGTGATCGCCGCCGTGCGGGTGCCGCCGTCGGCTTGGAGCACATCGCAGTCGATCACGATGGTGTTCTCGCCGAGCGCCTTGTGGTCGACAACGGCGCGCAGCGAGCGCCCCACGAGCCGGGAGATCTCGTGGGTGCGGCCGCCGATCCGGCCGCGCACGGACTCCCGGTCCCCGCGGGTGTTGGTGGCGCGGGGCAGCATGGCGTACTCAGCGGTGACCCAGCCCTCCCCGCTGCCCTTGCGCCAGCGGGGCACGCCCTCGGTCAGGCTGGCGGTGCACAGCACCCGGGTGTCGCCGAAGGAGACGAGGACGGAGCCCTCCGCGTGCTTGCTCCATCCACGCTCGATGGTGACGGGTCGCAGCTCCTCGGCCGTTCGGCCGTCGATACGTGACATGCGTGCGAGCGTATCCCCGGCCGGGTGGCTCAGCCGAATAGAGGGCTTCCTCTCCCTGCTCTGCTGTGCTGACGAGGGGGTGCCTCTTGCTACATCATGTCTTCGATCTCCGCGGCGATGGGGTCGGCGTCGGTGCCGATGACGACCTGGATCGCGGAGCCCATCTTGACGACGCCGTGCGCTCCGGCGGCCTTGAGCGCCGCCTCGTCGACGAGGGAGGCGTCGTTGACCTCGGTGCGCAGGCGGGTGATGCAGCCCTCGACCTCTTCGATGTTGTCGAGCCCGCCGAGCCCGGCGACGATCTTCTCAGCCTTGCTGGCCATGTCCTTCTCCTGTATTGACGGACGGGTTTGTCACGTTAGCCCACGATCAGCCCAGCTCTGCGAGCGCCGGTGCGCCGTCTGCCGAATGATGACGGTGACGACGTCAGCGGACGCCGCCACTAGTGGTCTACACCATTATGCGTCAGCCGCAGTCAGGAGGAGGCTCGTGAGCGCCAACGCCGCAGCCGGGCCGGGGCGGAAGTGGGGCTCCGTCTTCTTCCAGGGCCTGCAGAAGATGGGCCGCAGCCTCCAGCTGCCCATCGCGGTGCTCCCGGCCGCCGGCATCCTCAACCGGCTCGGCCAGCCCGACATCTTCGGCGACGACGGGCTGGGCTGGACGGACGTCGCAAAGGTCTTCCAGGGCGCCGGCGGCGCGCTGCTGGACTCGGCGCTCGGCCTGCCGCTGCTGTTCTGCGTGGGCGTGGCCATCGGCATGGCCAAGAAGGCGGACGGCTCCACCGCGCTGGCCGCCGTCGCGGGGTTCCTCGTCTACTACAACATCCTGCAGCAGTTCCCCGACTGCCCGTCAGGCACCACGTTCGACGCCGAGCTGGGCACCTGTCTGGCCAAGGACAGCACCGCCGCCGGCGCCGCGTCCTTCCAGAACCCGGGCGTCTTCGGCGGCATCATCGTCGGACTGCTGACGGCCTGGTTCTGGCAGCGGTTCCACCGGGTCAAGCTGGTGGACTGGCTGGGCTTCTTCAACGGGCGCCGCCTGGTGCCGATCATCATGGCGTTCGTCGCGCTGTTCTTCGCGGTGCTGTGCCAGTGGGTGTGGCCGCCGATCGGGGACGGCCTGACCAGCTTCTCGAAGTGGATGACGGACCTGGGCGCCTGGGGCGCGGGCATCTTCGGCGTCGCCAACCGGGCGCTGATCCCGATCGGCATGCACCAGTTCCTGAACACCTTCATGTGGTTCCAGTTCGGGAGCTACAAGAAGCCCGACGGCGAGGTCGTGCACGGCGACATCAATCGCTTCCTGGCCGGTGATCCGAGCGCCGGACAGTTCCTCTCCGGGTTCTTCCCGATCATGATGTTCGCGCTGCCCGCCGCCGCGCTGGCGATCACGCACGCGGCCCGTCCCGAGCGACGCAAGGTGGTCGGCGGTCTGATGCTGTCGACGGCGCTGACCTCGTTCGTGACGGGGGTGACCGAGCCGATCGAGTTCTCGTTCCTGTTCGTCGCCCCGGTGCTGTACGTCATCCACGTCCTGCTGACCGGCGTCTCGATGGCCGTCACCTGGGCGCTGGGGGTGCACGACGGCTTCAGCTTCTCGGCGGGGCTGATCGACTACGTCATCAACTGGAGCCTGGCCACCAAGCCGTGGCTGATCGTGCCGATCGGGCTGTGCTTCGCCGCCGTCTACTACGTGCTCTTCCGCGTCGTGATCTCCAAGTTCGACCTGAAGACCCCGGGCCGGGAGCCCGAGGAGGTCGCCGAGGAGATCGAGGACGAGGTGACGCGCTAGCCGGTACGCGCGTTACCCAGATCACCCGGAAGCGACCGTTCCGCGGTCCGCCGCAGCCGTGCTACTAATGGTCTAAACCACATGTGGACTAGACCACCCGGGGCTGCCTCCTCCCTGTGCAGCGCCCGCTCCACCCGGAGGAAGACCCATGAGCACGGACACCGCTGCTCCCGCGAAGAAGCGGGGCTCCGGACTGTTCCAGGGGCTGCAGAAAGTCGGCCGCAGCCTGCAGCTTCCCATCGCCGTCCTGCCCGCGGCCGGCATCCTCAACCGGCTCGGCCAGCCCGATGTCTTCGGTGACGAGGGGCTGAAGTGGCACGACATCGCGGCCGCTTTCGCCGGCGCGGGCGGTGCCATCTTCGACAACCTGCCGCTGCTGTTCTGCATCGGTGTGGCCATCGGCTTCGCCAAGAAGTCCGACGGCTCGACGGCGCTGGCCGCGCTCGTCGGCTTCCTCGTCTACAAGAACGTCCTGGAGGCGTTCCCGGTGCACGAGGCCGTGGTCAAGGCGGGCGAGGACACCCCCGCCGTCTACCACGACCCCGGTGTCCTCGGCGGCGTCCTGATGGGGTTGATCTCCGCCGTCGTCTGGCAGCGCTTCCACCGCACCAAGCTGGTGGACTGGCTCGGCTTCTTCAACGGCCGCCGGCTGGTGCCGATCATCATGGCGTTCGTCGGACTCGTCGTCGGCGTGGCCTTCACCCTGATCTGGGGCCCGGTCGGGGACGCGATCACCTCGTTCGGCGAGTGGATGACGGGGCTGGGCGCCACCGGCGCCGGTATCTTCGGCCTGATCAACCGGGCGCTGATCCCCGTCGGCATGCACCAGTTCCTCAATACCGTGGCCTGGTTCCAGCTCGGGGACTTCAAGGACGCCTCCGGGGATGTGGTGCACGGCGACATCGCCCGCTTCTTCGCAGGCGACCCGAGCGCCGGGCAGTTCATGTCCGGCTTCTTCCCGATCATGATGTTCGGGCTGCCAGCCGCCGCGCTCGCCATCGCCCACTGCGCCAAGCCGCACCGCCGCAAGGCCGTGACCGGCATGATGGTCTCGCTGGCGCTGACCTCGTTCGTGACCGGCATCACCGAACCGATCGAGTTCACCTTCATGTTCATCGCGCCGGTGCTGTACGTGGTGCACGCCGTGCTCACCGCCGTCTCGATGGCGGTGACCTGGTCGCTCGGGGTGCACGACGGCTTCAGCTTCTCCGCCGGGTTCATCGACTACGCCATCAACTGGAGCCTGGCCGAGAAACCCTGGATGATCGTCCCCATCGGGCTGTGCTTCGCTGCGGTCTACTACGGAATCTTCCGCTTCCTGATCGTCAGGCTGGACATCAAGACCCCGGGCCGCGAGCCGGACGAGGAAGTCGAGGACCTCACCAAATAGCCCGGCGGCCCGGCACCCGGCGGCACGGCCTGGCCCGGCACGGCCCAGCGACCCGGCACGGCGGCGCGGCTGCGGATCAGACCTCGTAGACCGCGCCCGGCCGGGCCACCTCGACCGGGCCGGCGAAGACCGCCTTGGCGTCACGCAGGTTGATCTGCGGGTCCGTCCACGGCGGCACATGGGTGAGCACCAGCCGCGCTGCGCCGGCCCGCGCCGCGACCTCCCCGGCCTCCCGACCGTTCAGGTGGAGGCCGGGGATCTGCTCCTTGCCGTCCGTGAAAGACGCCTCACACAGGAACAGATCGGCGTCCCGCGCGGCCAGTTCCAGCTCCGCGCACGGGCCGGTGTCACCCGAATACGTCACCACCCGGCCGCTCTCCTTGTGCTCGACCCGGAAGGCGTAAGCCTCCACAGGATGGTCGACCCGCTCCGTACGCACCCGGAAGGGGCCCGCCTCGAAGCTGCCGCCCGCCGAGAGCGTACGGAAGGCGAAGACCTCGCTCATCGACGACTCGGACGGCGTGTCGGCGTAGGCGGTGGTGAGCCGCTGCTCGGTGCCGGGCGGCCCGTAGACCGGGATGGGGCTGCAACGGCCGCCCTCGTGGCGGTAGTAGCGCGCGACGAAGTAGCCGCACATGTCGATGCAGTGGTCGGCGTGCAGATGGCTGAGCGCGATCACATCGAGGTCGTAGAGGCCGCAGTGACGCTGGAGCTCACCGAGTGCGCCGTTGCCCATGTCCAGCAGCAACCGGAAACCGTCGGCCTCGACGAGATAGCTCGAACAGGCCGATTCCGTGGACGGAAACGACCCGGAACAGCCGACGACGGTGAGCTTCATGGAGTAGGAACCTCCGTTGACGGCCTGCGGAAGAAGCCCCCGCGTCGTTGACGAGGGGACTTCCGAGCGTAAGCCGCGCGGGTCGGGGTGACTCCTCGATGGGGCGGCGGTGTGGGCGGAATCACCAGCCCGGGGTAGCGTCGTTCCCCGGCAGGTCCCGGCGCAAACGCCGCACAGTGCGACGGCAGACGGCCTCGGAGGCGGAACGAAGATGGACACCTCGTGGTGGCTGGCCCTCGGCGGCGTCGTCCTGCTCGCCTTCGTGGCGGCGCTGGTCGACGGCCGCGGCCGGCTGGGGCCCCCGCGGCGCGCCCTGCGGGCCGCCTCAGCGGCGGACGAGGGGACGCCGCCGCCCCGGCCAGGAGAGATCTGGCTGGCGACGCTGCCGGACGGCGGCGAAGCGCTCTTCCTGGTGCTCGCGGTGTGGACGGACGGCGTCCGGCTCGCCCGGCTGACGCGCGAGCCCTCCGCGCTGCCCGTACTGGCCGCCGACGCCCCGGCCGGGCCCGCCTATCTGGAGCCCGACTCCCTCGCCGAGGCCGGTCTCGCCCGCCTCCGCGCCCGCTGCGGCGAAGTGGACCCCGCCACCTGGGAGGGCGTCTGCCGCACGCTGGGCTTGCGGTGATCCGCTTCGCCCCGCAGAAGGCTAGGCCCAGAGCTGGCCCTGGACGGTTTCGATGGCGGCCTCGTCGGACTCCGCGGTGTACAGGCCGGTCGACAGGTACTTCCAGCCGCCGTCGGCGACGAGGAAGACGATGTCGGCGCTCTCACCCGCGCGCAGCGCCTTGCGGCCCACCCCGATCGCGGCGTGCAGCGCTGCGCCCGTGGAGACGCCCGCGAAGATGCCCTCCTGGGCGAGGAGTTCCCGGGTACGGGTGACCGCGTCCGCCGAGCCGACCGAGAAGCGGGTGGTGAGCACGGACTCGTCGTACAGCTCGGGCACGAAGCCCTCGTCCAGGTTGCGCAGCCCGTACACCAGGTCGTCGTAGCGCGGCTCGGCGGCGACGATCCGGATGTCCGGCCGGTGCTCACGCAGATAGCGGCCGGCGCCCATCAGCGTCCCCGTCGTGCCGAGACCGGCCACGAAGTGGGTGACCGACGGCAGGTCGGCGAGGATCTCGGGGCCCGTGGTGGCGTAGTGCGCGCCCGCGTTGTCCGGATTACCGTACTGGTAGAGCATCACCCAGTCCGGGTGCTCGGCCGCCAGCTCCTTGGCCACCCGCACGGCCGTGTTGGAGCCGCCCGCCGCCGGGGACGAGATGATCTCCGCTCCCCACATGGCCAGCAGCTGGCGGCGCTCCTCGCTGGTGTTCTCCGGCATGACGCAGACGATGCGGTAGCCCTTGAGCCTGGCCGCCATCGCCAGCGAGATGCCGGTGTTGCCCGAGGTGGGCTCCAGGATGGTGCAGCCGGGCCGCAACCTGCCGTCCTTCTCGGCCTGTTCGACCATGTACAGGGCCGGACGGTCCTTCACGGAGCCGGTCGGGTTGCGGTCCTCCAGCTTCGCCCAGATCCGCACGTCCTCGGAGGGCGAGAGCCTCGGAAGCCGTACGAGCGGGGTGTTGCCGACGGCGTCGAGCGGGGAGTCGTAGCGCATCAGCGCATCCGGCCCGCGTGCGTGGATCCCCCTGCTACTGCGGGCAGGATCGTCACGCTGTCGCCGTCGCTGAGCGTGGTGGAGATGCCGTCCAGGAACCGCACGTCCTCGTCGTTGAGGTAGACGTTCACGAAGCGGCGCAGCTCACCGCCGTCCACCAGGCGGTCCTGGATTCCGGCATGGCGGCTCTCCAGGTCGGCGAAGAGCTCACCGATGGTGGTGCCCGCGCCCTCGACCGCCTTCTGGCCGTCGGTGTAGGTGCGGAGGATGGTCGGAATGCGGACCTCGATAGCCATGAGAGTGCTCCTGTCGGAGAGGAAGAGTGCGGCTGTGCGAGCGGCTGTGCTGTGAGCAAGGCGGGCGCGCGGGTGCCCCGCGCCACGGCCGGGAAGGGGTGGGGCGGCGGACGCCGTGCGGGGACGCGCGTCAGGCCGGCGGACAGATCGCGCTGGCGAGGCGGCACAGGTCGACGTGCAGGCGCGCCACGAGCAGCATGCCCGGGGTCTTCTCGAATGCGCTCACGTCGTGGACAACCATGGGCTCATCGTAACGATTCCCGGCGGCGGAATCGGATGTGAGTTTCATGATGCGGACCGTTCTGTCTCACGGTGGCCCGGATACGGCCCGGATCTCAGTAGCTCTGGACGACCTCGACCTCTTCCTCGGTCACCTCGCCGTCCACGATGCGGAACGAGCGGAAGGAGAACGGTCCCTCGTCGTTGCCGCACTCGGCGGTGGAGACCAGGACGTAATGCGCTCCGGGTTCGTTGGCGTAGGAGATGTCCGTCCGGGACGGATACGCCTCGGTTGCGGTGTGCGAGTGGTAGATCACGACGGGCTCCTCGTCCCGGTCGTCCATCTCGCGGTAGAGCTTGAGCAGGTCGGTCGAGTCGAACTCGTAGAAGGTCGGCGAGCGCGCGGCGTTCAGCATCGGGATGAACCGTTCGGGCCGGCCCTTACCGACCGGCCCCGCGATCACGCCGCACGCCTCGTCCGGGTGGTCCGCACGGGCGTGGGCGACGATCCGGTCGTGCAGCTCCTGGGTGATGGTCAGCATGTCGGCAAGGATATGAGTGCCTCGGCTCCGGTGAGATCAGGGCTACCGCTTCTCGAAAACGTGCGGGGTACGTGCCCTGATCACGTAATAGGCACCGGTCAAAATGACGGCCCAAATAGGTGCTGCGTACAGCGAGACGCGGGCGTCCTTGTCGAAGGCCATCAGCCCGATCACCAGAAAGATGAAGGTCAGCGCCCCGATGCCGGTCCAGGGCGCACCCGGCATCCGGAAGTCCGAGCGGGGGAGCTCGCCCCGGTCCGCCTTGGTCCGATACCGCAGCTGGGAGGAGAGGATCATGATCCAGGCCCACATGCCGGAGATCGTGGCGAAGGAGACGACGTAGTCGAACGCCTTCGACGGCCACTCGTAGTTGATCCACACCCCGACCATCATCAGCGCGGCCGACACGGTGGTGCCCAGGAACGGCAGACCGGTCCTGGACAGCCTGGTGAAGACCCTCGGCCCCTGCCCGTTGAGTGCCAGGTCGCGCAGCATCCGGCCGGTGGAGTACATGCCGGAGTTGCAGGAGGAGAGCGCCGCGGTCAGCACCACGAAGTTGACGATGCCCGCGCCCGCCGGCAGCCCGATCTTCTGGAACGCCGCGACAAAGGGGCTGGTGCCCGGCTCGAAAGCGGTCCAGGAGACGACGGAGAGGATGACGATCAGCGAGCCGATGTAGAACAGCGCGATGCGCCACGGCACCGTCTTGATCGCCCTGGGCAGCGCCTTGGCCGGGTCGGTCGCCTCGCCCGCCGTGACGCCGACCAGCTCGACGGCGAGGAAGGAGAACATCACGATCTGCAGGGTCATCAGGGTGCCGCCGACGCCCTTGGGGAAGATCCCGTCGTGCTGGTAGAGGTTGGCGAACGACGCCGTGTCGCCGGCCTGCGAGAAGCCGAGCGTGATCACGCCCAGGCCGATCAGGATCATGCCGATGATCGCGGTGACCTTGACCATCGAGAACCAGAACTCCAGCTCACCGAAGAGCTTCACGGAGATCAGGTTGATGCCGTAGAGGGCGACGGTGAACACCAGCGCGGAGATCCATGGCGCGATGTCCCACCAGTAGTTCACGTACGTCGCCGCTGCCGTGACCTCGGTGATGCCGGTGACGACCCAGAAGAGCCAGTACGTCCAGCCCGTCACAAAGCCCCAGTAGGGACCGAGCAGCTCGCGCGCGTACTCGGAGAACGAGCCGGAGACCGGGCGGTACATCAGCAGTTCACCCAGCGCGCGCATGATCAGGTAGATGACGGCGCCGGCGACGAGGTACGCCAGGATGATGCTGGGGCCGGCCTTGTGGATGGACTTGCCCGCGCCGAGGAAGAGTCCCGTCCCGATGGCGCCGCCGATGGCGATCATCTGGATCTGCCGGCCGCCGAGCCCCCGCTGGTATCCCTCGGACGGGCCACTGTCGCCGACCGCGCCCCGAGCGTCCACCGGGCTGCTCGCCACCCCGGTCCCGTGCATCGGGTCCGGTGCCGGACCGGGGTCTTCGACCTCGGAGGTCATGTGGTGCGCCTTTCTCCCTACCGATCCGGCCCTCAACAGCGGATCCGTGCAGGTGTACCACGCAGCGGCCGTCGCGACGCAGGAGCGAGAACCGGGACATACGGGGCGGACGCGGGCAGCGCGCCAGGAAAGGCGGGAGAATATGACTGGTTCGTTAATCGGTTTTTGCCGTCCGATTAACGAACTCGGTCCGGCGAACAACGGCGTGGAGCAGAGAGCCGGGGCCGGGGCGGGGCCGGGGCCAGGGCGGGGCCGGGCCCCGCAGGGTCACGGCATCAGCGTCTCGACCAGCGTCTCCTGGAGGCCGCCCAGCCACAGGTAGGCCATCACCATGGGCTTGCGCTCGTCGGAGTCGGGCAGCTGGTACAGCTCGTCGTCGGTGTCGTCGCTGACCTCCAGCCGGGTGCCGATGGCCAGCCGCAGATCGTTGAGCGCGCCCAGCCACTGCTGGGACTGGGCCGGGGTCAGGGTGAGCACGGCGCCGCTCTCTCCCGGCGTGAGGGCGTCCAGCGCACGCACCACGGCCAGCCCGTCCTCCCGCTTGCGGGCCCGCAGGTCGTTCTCCGTGTAGCGGCGGAACTCGGCGGAGGCGGCGCGGTCCCGCTTGGCCCGCGCGGCCTCCTCGCTGCCAGGGGTCAGATCCTCGGGGGGCGCCGCCTGAGGACCTGGGCCGTAGGCGTCGGGAAAGAGCCGGGCCAGGGCCGGATCGGCGGGCGGCTCGCTGGGACCGTCGGCGAACGGCGGCCAGGAGACCGCCTCGATGCCCGCGAGCTCGTCCTCCATGCTCTCGGAGCCGCTTCCGCCGCTCTCACCGCCGCCCTCGGCACCCCCTCGGGCGCCGCCCGGAGCCGGGGACTCGGCGTCCCGGGGTGGGCGCGGCTGGTCGGCGGGCTCGCTGCCGGGGCCGATCAGCTCCAGCAATTGCACCGCCAGGCTGCGCAGGATCGAGATCTCGACCTCGTCCAGCGCGATGGTGGCGCCACCGTCCTCGGTGGGCTCGAAGTGCCCTGCCATCAGCGGTCCTGGGTGAGCGTGGCCCACAGGCCGTAGCTGTGCATGGCCTGTACGTCGCGCTCCATCTCCTCGCGGGTACCGCTGGAGACGATGGCGCGTCCCTTGTGGTGGACGTCGAGCATCAGCTTTTTCGCCTTCTCCTTCGAATAGCCGAAGTACGCCTGGAACACGTACGTGACATAGCTCATGAGGTTGACCGGGTCGTTGTGCACCACGGTCACCCAGGGCACATCCGGCTCGGGAACCTCCACGGGTTCCTCGGTGGTCTCCGGGCGCTCGATCTCCGTCGGGGTGGCGACACTCACAGGTCCCATGCTGCCACCCGGTCCCCGGAGCCGCCCAAGCAGTGCCCCCGGTCGCCGCATATCGTCAAGCTGACGAGATCCGGGGTAGGCTCGCCGTGACCGACTCGAACACACGAGGTGAGGCAGCAGTGCTGGATTCCCCAGGGGGGCAGCCCCCGAAAGACTCCCGGCAGCCCAAGGAGGCCCGGGAGGACTCCCGGCAGGAACACGCCCGGCGGATGGAGACGGGGCTGCCGGTGGCCGTGCCCTCCACGGCGCTCTTCACCGACCAGTACGAGCTGACCATGCTCCAGGCCGCACTGCGCGCCGGGACGGCCGAGCGCCGCTCCGCCTTCGAGGTCTTCACCCGACGGCTCCCCGAAGGCCGCCGCTACGGCGTCGTCGCCGGCACCGGGCGGGTGCTGGACGCGGTGGAGAACTTCCGCTTCGACGACCAGCTCCTCGACTTCCTGCGCGAGACGAGGGTGGTGGACGAGCCCACCCTGCGGTGGCTCGCCGACTACCGCTTCACCGGCGACATCGTCGGCTACCCGGAGGGCGAGGTGTACTTCCCCGGCTCGCCCATCCTCCGGGTGGAGGGCACCTTCGCCGAGTGCGTGCTGCTGGAGACGGTGATCCTCTCCATCCTCAACCACGACTCGGCCGTGGCGGCCGCCGCCTCCCGGATGGCCGTCGCCGCCGCGGACCGCCCGCTGATCGAGATGGGCGCCCGCCGCACCCATGAGCTCGGCGCCGTCGCCGCAGCCCGCGCCGCCTATGTGGGCGGCTTCGACACCACCTCCGACCTGGCCGCCGGGTTCCGCTACGGCATCCCCACGGTGGGCACCAGCGCCCACGCCTTCACCCTGCTGCACGACACCGAGCGGGACGCGTTCACCGCCCAGGTCGAGTCGCTGGGCCAGGGCACCACCCTCCTGGTGGACACCTACGACGTGGCCGAGGCGGTCCGTACGGCGGTCGAGGTGGCCGGCCCGGACCTCGGCGCCGTCCGTATCGACTCGGGGGACCTGCTGCTGGTGGCGCACCGGGTGCGCCGACAGCTCGACGAGCTGGGCGCCGACCGGACCCGGATCGTGGTCACCAGCGACCTGGACGAGTACGCCATCGCCTCACTGGCCGCGGCGCCGGTGGACGCGTACGGCGTCGGCACCCAGCTGGTCACCGGCAGCGGCCACCCGACCTGCTCGATGGTCTACAAGCTGGTGGCCCGCGCCGACTCCGAAACACCCGGCGCCCCGCTACGCGCGGTGGCCAAGCGTTCGACGGGCGGCAAGACCTCCCTCGGCGGCGCCAAGTGGGCGGCCCGGCCGCTGGACGCGGGCGGCGTGGCCGAGGCCGAGGTGGTGGGCACCGGCGAGGTACCGCCCGAGCTGGCCGGTCACCTCCTTCAGGTGCAGCTGGTCGACCGCGGGACCGTCGTCGGCCGCGAGCCCCTGGATACGGCACGCGAACGCCACCGCGCGGCCCGCGCCCGGCTCCCGATGTCCGCGACCCAGCTCTCCCGTGGCGAGCCGGTACTCCCCGTAGAGCACGTGTAACCCCCGGATACCCGTGTAACTCCTGGATACGGGAGGGGCCCTCCTGGCGGCGTTCTCCCACTGCCGCCGGGCCCCTCGAGTGTCTAGGCTCGTAAGCGACACCCACCAGCCGAAAGGTGTGCACCATGCACCGGGCACTGATCGTCGTGGACGTGCAGAACGACTTCTGCGAAGGCGGCAGCCTCGCCGTCGCGGGCGGCGCCGACGTCGCGGCCGCCATCACCGACCTGGTGGGGGACGCCGCCGCCGGCTACCGCCACGTCGTGGCCACCCGGGACACGCACATCGACCCCGGCGACCACTTCTCAGCCGACCCGGACTTCCAGCGCTCCTGGCCGCCGCACTGCGTGGCGGGCACCGAGGGCGTGGGCTTCCACCCCAACTTCACCCCTGCGGTCGCCTCGGGCTCCATCGAGGCGGTCTTCGACAAGGGGGCCTACACCGCCGCCTACAGCGGCTTCGAGGGCGCCGACGAGAACGGCGTCCCGCTCGCCGACTGGCTGCGCGAGCGGGACGTGACCGAGGTCGACATCGTCGGCATCGCCACCGACCACTGCGTACGCGAGACCGCGCTGGACGCGGCACGGGAGGGCTTCCGTACGCAGGTGCTGCTCGATCTGACAGCGGGGGTCGCCGAGGACAGCGTTCAGCGGGCGCTGGACGAGCTTCGCGCGGCCGGGGTGGAGCTGACCGGTAAGCCGGTGGTCGCCCCGGCGTAGGGCGTGGCGTTCCCCGCGCCCCTCGGGGCGCCCCGGCCCTATGCCGGGGTCACCCGGAGGAGGGCGGCGATGGGGCGCCAGGAGTCGCGGTCGTCGTCGGGGACCGCACGCCAGACCAGGCCCTCGGGGTGGTGCAGCACCGCCGTGACCTCGTCGGCCGTGGGAGGCTCCGCGTTGCCCCGCAGATAGATCGCGCGCAGCCCCAGGTTCCGGAGCCTGGTCAGGGCCCGGGCCCGGTTGCCCGCGTGCACCAGCACCCGGACTCTCTGTTCCTCGCCGGGTCTGCGGACCGTCGCCTCACGCACCGTGTGCGGTTCGTCCGCGAACGCCGACCAGCGCCGCGAGGCCGGCAGCAGCCCTGAGCGGCGCGCTGTGGGCACGCCCGCACTCCGCGTGCCCGGGGCAGCGGCGTCGGCGGCACCGGCCGAGGCGCCGTGCGGCTCGCGCGGCACCGGAAGCGTCAGCGCGACGATCACGCTGCCGTCCGGAAGCCTGACGAATCCGCCTCCTGACATGATCACCATCTCCCCCGTGAGACTCGTTCGGGTCGGTCGATACGGGGCCACCTCGAGGCAGCCCCACCGTGCATCTAAACGCGATCGAGCGCCGATCGCCAGGGGGTAACGGATGATCATGTTTTGACCTGCAACGATGCAAACAAATTCATACCTAGGTTGCATGGCCGTCGACCACCTGTGCCCGACCACTCATTTGTGGATCTTCACACCGCCTTCACCGTCCGTAATGGCGCCGTTCTATCGCCGGGTTTCTCCGGTTTTGGGTGATTTATCTGCGGTCGTTGAAGCGGCCACTACTTTCTCTGCCGTCATTGGGCCAACCGCTGACAACAAGCGGAGTCAGCACGCCCGGCCACGGAAGCGGAATCCCCAACTCCCCATCAGATAGCGGGTGCGAACATCGGTACGGAGCGCGCGCCGCGGCGGTGAGCCACCGTTGCCCCCGGCGCCGGACACGAGTCCCACGCGACTCGCGCAAGACCCCGCTCCTGTCCGCCAGTTGGGACGGCCCGGGCCCTGTGCGTCAGTGCGCCCCCCGTGCAACTAAGGCGTGGGTCACCTCACGCTTGCCGCACTTTCCGCCAGGGCATGCCGGACCGTAGAGTCGTTCGATGGCGCCCCGTTTGTACCGAGGCAACGCGTAGCGCAGAACGACTCGTTCACACGTTCAGACCGTGCCCATACCCCCGAGGACGGATCCGCCATGCCGCGTCCGAACCCCGCCCAACTCGCCTACGGCTCGGCCACCGTCATGTGCTCCACGCTCGCCATGCTGCTGCTCTCCGAGACACGTTCAGGCGTCTGGATCGCCGTGATCGCGTTCGTGGCCCTCGCGCTTGGCCTGCTGGTGGCACTGACCGCACCCTCCGCCAGGCCGACCGCCGTGCGGCGCAGAGCCGTTGACCCCGTGGACGCCGCCGTCGGCGCTCCGGCCGCGCCCGCCCGGCCCGAACCCGTACCGGCCCGGCACCGGACCCAGCACCCGGCCTCGACGGCCTCGGCTCCCGCGGCGACAGCGGGCCTGGGAGCCCGGCGCTGACCGGAGCGGCGCGACCGGCCGCACAACGGCCCGAACGGCACACCCGTCCACGGCTGCGTTCCGGCAGCGGGCGGAAGAATTCCCCTGTCCGCACACCGAGGGCAGGGGCTCACTCCGCCGCGACCACCACCGTGCGGGCCGCCTTGTCGTGCAAACACTGCTGATACGGCTTGTCCCAGGTACAGAAGAGCACGTTCACCAGCCAGAACAGCGAGCCCACACACGGCACCAGCGGCGGGAACTGGTAGACGGCGACCCGCAGCCAGCCGGGCGCGCCCGCAGGCACCGCGCCGTTCTGCAGCATGGCCACCCTGATCCGCATCAGCTTCTTGCCGACCGTCTGCCCCGAGTTCGTCAGCATCAGGCCCTCGTAGAGGAAGTAGACGAGCGTGTAGCTGAGCTGAGGCCAGTAGCTGATCCCGGTGTCGGTCGAATAGCCCCCCTCGACCACCCCCGCGATGATGCCGATCGGAATCGCGATCAGCAGCGCGTCGATGATCCGCGCCAGCAGCCGCTTGCCACGCGAGGCCAGCGGCGCCATCCCCGCCAGGGGGTCGGCAGCGCCCGTGGGACCGCCGTAGGGGTTGTCGTACGGACTCCCGTAGCCGCCGCCGTATCCCTCGCCCGGACCGCCTGCAGGGCCGCCTGCAGAGCCGCCGCCGGAGGGAGGCGGCGGATTGCCGTACGGCATTCCCGGCCCGCCCGGAGGCGGGGACTCCGCCCCGGGCTGTTGACCGGGCTGCTCAGGACCGGGCTCCCGCTGCTCCCCCGGCTTGCGGAACGGGTCGTTCTCCGGCTGCTCCGTGCTCATGGCCCGAGTGCACAGGCCCCGCGCCCCGGCCGCATCCGGGGCGGGGCCGTTCGGGGGAGGGCCTCACAGCCTGAGTTCGCCGTCCCCCGCGCTGCCCTTGGCGACGAACGTACCGGCCACCTTGTCGTGCCAGCACTGCCGCCAGGGGCGGTCGAACAGACACCACGCGACGTTGACCAGCCCGACCACCACCAGCCCCAGCACGCCGTGCACCAGCCAGCGCAGCAGGGACTTTCCGAAGGCGGGCTTCCCGTACCCCTCGATGTTCACCACCGAGAGCCCGAACAGCTTCTTGCCGAGCGTGCGGCCCCAACGGGCCGTCGGCAGCACCTCGTAGAGCAGCCCGAACACCAGCAGAGCGCCCACGACCACGGCCAGATAGAGGCCGGTGGTGCCGTCGATCAGCCACACCCGCTGGGTCACGCCCGCCTGCTCGACCGCGTCGATCTTGGCGTTGATGTGGTCCACCGTCCGGCCGACGAACGGGAACGCGACCGCCGCGCCCACTCCCAGGGTGAGGACGAGGTCGACGAGCCGGGCGCCCAGCCGCTTGCCCAGCGCACCCGGCCGGGCCTCCTGGCGCGCTGCCCGAGCGAACGGGTCGTCAGCCGGCGGCCGCCACGGGGTGACCGCGTCAGGGCCGCCGGACGGCGGCTGCGCCGGGAGCCCGGCAGGCTGAGACCAGGAGGGGACGGCCGACCCCTGGGGAGCCCCAGGTTGCGGGGTGCCCTGCTGCCCTGACGCTGCCGGGCTCTGTCCGGGCACGGTCCCGGCAGCCGGTCCCGCTGCCGCGGGCGGCCCCTGCTGACCGGGCCGGCTCTGCCGACCCGGCAGGGCCTGCTGCCCCGGCACGGCGGTGGGCTGGTCCTGCCCGGCGGGCGACGGGCCTGCGTCGACCGCTGTCCGGGCCGGGCCGCTGGGCCTCGCGGGGGCGGACGGCTCCTGGCCGCCGGGCACCGGCTGACCAGCCCCCGGGGTTCCCTCCAGGGCGCCGGGAGCGGCTGCCTGGGCGGGCTGGGCCGCCTGTGCGGGCTGCGCTGACTGAGCCGACTGGGTCCGGCCCGGCCCCGGGGACGCCGAGGGAGCGCCCGGGGAGGAGCCGCCGGCCTCGGAGGGCTGCCCCTGGGCCGGAACGGTGCCCGCGCCGCCCTGCTGGGGCCGCTCGCCCGCCCCTCCGGCGGCAGGGGCCGGGGCCGGGGCCGGGGCCTGGCGGGCCGCGGGCGCCTGGCCCGGCACCCGGGCAGCGGGAGCCGAGGCGGAGGGTGCGGCTGGTCTGCCCGGTTCCGCGGCGGCGCCGGGGCGCTCCGGCGTGCCGCCCGACCGCTCGGAGGCGCTGTCCGGGCCGGCAGAGGACTGCGCGGGGACGCCTGCCGTCGGGGCCCGGTCGCCGCTGCGGAGCACCTCGGAACGGCGCAGTCCCACCGTCTGTTCGCGCCCGCCCCGGCCCGGGGACTCGGGTGCGGCCTCGGGGGCGCTCGCCGCGGCGGGCGGTCCTGCTTCCCGCCCCGTACGGCCCGTGGCGCGGCCCTCGTTGCCCCAACTGCCGCGCGGGTCGGCCGCCGGTGGTCCGAATGCGCCCTGGGGCGCGGCGGGCTCCGGTCCCGGCGACGGCTGCCTCGGGCCCGGTGCACGCGGTGTCTCCCCGTCCCCTTCGCCGTCCTCGTCGAGGAAGACCGGACCGGTCTCGTCCGAGGACGAGCGCCGGGGGCTGGGCGGCCCCGCGGGGCCCTCCTGGTCGGCGGTGGCGGGAGGCGCCGGAGCAGTGGCGGGCGAGGACGCCACGGGCGGCGGCGCCGGCATCGGTTCACCCTCCCGTGGCTCCGGGCGGCTGGTGCCCGGTACCCAGGACGAACCGTTCCAGTAGCGGATGTATCCGGGGATGGACGGATCCGGATAGTACCCAGCACGGGGCACCTCACCATGAGTACCGGAGGGTCCCACAACCCCCAACTCCCCTCACACACGACGCTCTTGACCAGGCCACGGCTGCGCGGCCACGCGGCCCGCCGCTCGTGGTGCGGCGGGATCGACCACCTGTCCTCCGTCTGGCCGAGGAGGACGGTAAGGAGGACAGTAACGAAGAAGACCGCGTGGGGAGGAAGCAGACGGCGGGTAAGCCGCCTTCGAGCGACCCCGGGCCGCCCCGCGGCCCGTCACCCGACCAGGCGGAAAACCCGTGCCCATGAGCCGCTCTCGCCGTCCTCGCAACCCGCGCCGGCGGCGGGCGGCGTCCCGGAAGCGGCGTCCCGGAGGGGACGTTCCGGGAACGCCCGGCGAAAAACTCCGCGAACCCGTGTAAGAAACCGCGCCCGGCGGCCTCTTCCCCTGTGCGGGCCTCTTCCGGCGGTCCGCACCGGGGAACAGGGGAACAGGAAGGGCGCACCTATGGACACCGTCATCGAACGCGAAGTGGAGATGAGGCTCGTCCTCGCACCGGAGCGCAGCGTGGCCGTACCGGCACGGCTGAGCTACCGCACCGACGATCCGTACGCAGTCCACATGACCTTCCACATCTACTCCGAGACCCCCGTGCACTGGACGTTCGCGCGCGAACTGCTGGTGGAGGGGGTCTCGCAGCCGTGCGGGGACGGCGATGTGCGGGTGTGGCCGACGTGCGTGGCGGGGCGCAACGTGGTGTGCCTGGCGCTCAGCTCGCCCAACGGCGACGCGCTGCTGGAGACGCCCTCGCACGTGGTGGCGGCCTGGCTGGAGCGGACGCTGGAGCGAGTACCGGAGGGCAGCGAGCCGGAGGCGCTGGGCATGGACGAGCAGTTGAGCGAACTGCTGGATTTCCCCGCGCCGTGAACTTTTCCGCCGGGCCCGCCATCGAACGTGACGTATGGCCCTCAGCAACACGCAAGAGGAGAGAGATGCGCAAGAAGTTCACGAAGCTCGCCCTGGTCGTCGCCGGTGTCGCCGCCTTCTCCGGGATGACCGCGGGCTCAGCCCTGGCCGACGGACCGGGAACGCCGGGGGACGGTGTGCCGGACATGACCTACAAGGTCAACAGCCTCCAGCACTGCCACGACTGGGGCAAGGTGTTCACCGACGGCCTGCACCAGTACGCGGGCTACGCGTGCTGGAGCGACGAGAACGGTCAGTGGTACCTCGACCTGATGAGGTGAGCCGCGGGGTGGTCGCGGGCGTCCTGCTCGCGCTCCGGCCACCCGCACCGAGGGCCGGCCCGCCGCCGGCCGGCCCTCAGAAGAGCTTTCCGGGGTTGAGGATGCCCCTCGGGTCGAAGGCCGCCTTGACGGCGCGGTGGAGTTCGAGGCCGACGTCGCCCAGTTCCCGCGCGAGCCAGTCCTTCTTCAGCAGACCGACACCGTGCTCGCCGGTGATCGTCCCGCCCAGCTGAAGGCCCAGCTCCATGATGGCGTCGAACGACTCACGGGCGCGGCGGGTCTCGTCCTCGTCGGCGGCGTCGAAGCAGACGGTCGGGTGCGTGTTGCCGTCACCGGCGTGGGCGCAGACGCCGATCGTCAGCCCGTACCGCGCGGCGATCCCGGCCGTGCCCTCCAGCATGTCGGCCAGCCGACTGCGCGGTACGCACACGTCGTCGATCATCGAGGTGCCCTTGACCGCGTCGAGCGCGGTCAGCGCAGCCCGCCGCCCCTGCAGCAGCAGTTCGGACTCGGCGGCGTCCTCGGCGGGCACCACCTCGCTCGCCCCCGCGGCCGCGCACAGGTCCCCCACCGCTCGCAGCTGCGGCGCGGGGTCCGGGGTGTCGAAGGCCGCGAGCAGCAGCGCCTCCGTGGTCTCGGGCAGGCCCATCTTCGTCAGCTCGTTGACGGCGCGGAGCGTGGTGCGGTCCATCAGCTCCAGCAGCGCGGGCGTATGGCCCGCCTCCATGATCCGGCACACCGCGTCGCAGGCCGCGGCCGCCGAGGGGAACTCGGCGGCCAGCGCGAGCTGTTGCGGCGGCTGCGCCCGCAGCGCGAGGGTGGCCCGGACGACGATGCCCAGGCTGCCCTCCGAGCCGACGATCAGCCGGGTGAGGTCGTAGCCAGCGACGCCCTTCGCCGTACGGCGGCCGGTGGACAGCAGCCGTCCGTCGGCCAGTACGACGTCGAGGCCGAGCACGTACTCGGCGGTGACGCCGTACTTCACACAGCACAGACCGCCCGAGCCGGTGCCGATGTTGCCGCCGATCGTGCACATCTCCCAGCTGGAGGGGTCCGGCGGATAGCTCAGCCCGTGCTCGGCCACCGCGTGGGAGAGCCGGGCGTTGATGACGCCCGGCTCCACGACCGCGATCCGGTCGACCGGGTTGATCTCCAGAATGCGGTCCATGCGGGTGAGGGAGAGCAGGATGCAGCCGTCCGTCGCGTTGGCCGCGCCGGACAGGCCCGTGCGGGCGCCCTGCGGGACGACCGGGACGCGGAGGGCGTGTGCCGTGCGCATGGTGTGTTGCACCTGCTCGACCGCGTGGGGCAGGACGACGGCGGCGGGGGTCCCTGCGGGACAGAAGCCGGCCATGTCGTTGGTGTACGAGCGGAGGATGTCGGGGTCGGTCACCACTGCGTCGGAGGGCAACCCCTTTTGCAGCCGCCTGATGAGCTCGTGCATCCCCTCACCCTGACACCCCCACCCCTCCCGGGGAACCCTCCTCGGCCCCCTCCCTTGGTGCCCCCTCCCTCGGGAGGGGGCCAGAGGGCTGAGCTCTCGGCCAATGGCGGCGGCATCGGCCAAGGGAAGCGGCATCAGCCAAGGGCGGCGCCCTCTCAGAGGTTGCCGCGCAAATCCTGTTCCCGCTCGATGGCTTCGAAGAGCGCCTTGAAGTTGCCCTTCCCGAACCCCATGGACCCATGCCGCTCGATGATCTCGAAAAACACGGTCGGCCGATCCTGCACCGGCTTCGTGAAGATCTGCAACAGATACCCGTCCTCGTCCCGGTCGACGAGAATCTTCAGCTCGCGCAGGGTCTCCAGCGGCACACGGGTCTCGCCGGCCCACTCCCCCAACGTGTCGTAATAAGTGTCGGGCGTGTCCAGGAACTTGACCCCCGCGGCCCGCATACCACGCACCGTGGAGACGATGTCGTTGGTGGCCAGCGCGATGTGCTGGACACCAGCGCCGCCGTAGAACTCCAGGTACTCGTCGATCTGGGATTTCTTCTTGGCGACGGCGGGCTCGTTGATGGGGAACTTGACCTTGAGCGTGCCGTCGGCCACGACCTTGGACATCAGCGCGGAGTACTCGGTGGCGATGTCGTCGCCGACGAACTCCTTCATATTGGTGAAGCCCATGACCTTGTTGTAGAACTCCACCCATTCGTTCATGCGGCCGAGTTCGACGTTGCCGACGCAGTGGTCGATGGCCTGGAAGAAGCGTCGCTCGGGGGGTTGGACGATGGGGTCCATGGAGACGTAGCCGGGCAGGTAGGGGCCGTCGTAGCCGGAGCGCTCGACCAGGGTGTGGCGGGTCTTTCCATAAGTGGCGATGGCGGCCCGGACGACGGTGCCGTGCTCGTCCTTGGTCTCGTAGGGCTCCTCGATGCCGCGGGCGCCGTGTTCGACGGCGTACGCGTAGGCGGCGCGGGCGTCGGGGACCTCGATGGCCAGGTCGACGACGCCGTCGCCGTGTGCGGCGACATGCTCGGCCAGGAAGCGGCCCCAGTCGGTGGTGGCGCGTATGACGGAGGTGAACACGAACCGGGCCGAGCCGGATTCCAGCACATAGCTGGCCGTCTCCCGGCTGCCGTTCTCCGGGCCGGCGTAGGCCACGGCGCGCATGCCGAAGGCCGTGGAGTAGTAGTGGGCTGCCTGCTTCGCGTTGCCGACGGCGAAGACGACCGCGTCCATCCCCTTGACCGGGAAGGGGTCTGCCTGCCGTGCGGTCTGCGGGGTTGCCGCTTGTGTGGTCTCTGTCATGTTCGCAGGGTCTCCTCGGACCACAAGGTGCGCAATAGTTTGCGTTTTTGCTGGGCAGATTGTTCAGTGATAGCGGGCCTACGGCGGACGATTTGCACAATCTGTTCAGTGTCCGCCGGACTCGCCCCGGCACTCGTCGAGAGGCATGTCATGGGCATTGACCGGCTGGACGGGCGGCTGCTGGAGCTGCTCGCCGAAGAGCCCCGGATCGGGGTGCTGGAGCTGTCGCGGCGGCTCGGTGTCGCCCGGGGGACGGCACAGGCGCGGCTGGACCGGCTCACCTCCGGTGGCGTGATCCGCGGCTTCGGGCCGCAGGTCGATCCGGCGGCGCTGGGCTATCCGGTGACCGCGTTCGCGATGCTGGAGATCAGACAGGGCCAGGGCGCCGAGGTGCGGGCGCATCTGGCGACGGTGCCCGAGGTGCTGGAGCTGCACACGACGACAGGCAGCGGCGACATGCTCGGCCGGCTGGTCGCCCGCTCGAACGCGGATCTCCAGCGGGTGATCGACCGGGTCGTCGGCATCGAGGGGATCGTCCGCGCCTCCACGGCGATCGTCATGGAGAACCCGGTGCCGCTGCGCATCGTTCCGCTGGTGCGGCAAGCCGCGGCCGATGGTGGGGGCGACCGGTCATGAGAGCCCTCTCCTGGGTCTGATCAGGAGGGTGCCCCTGTCCGAGGGACGCAGGGTGCAGGAATGCTGTGGTTGCGCGCGCAGTTCCCCGCGCCCCTTCGGGGCGCACTCAGCAGTTGGGCACCTTGCCGTCCGTGCGGATCTCCTCCAGCGCGTCCAGCGCGCCCTTCAGGGAGCCGACCGGGACCAGCCGGAGTCCCGAGGGGCGCTGGGCCTCGGCCTCGGCGCACTGGGTCTTCGGGACGAGGAAGTAGGTGGCGCCGTCGCGGCGGGCCGCCTGCGTCTTGAGCGGTACGCCGCCGACCGCGCCCACCTTGCCGCCCGGGGTGATCGTGCCGGTTCCCGCGACGGTGTGGCCGCCGGTGAGGCCGTGGCCTGCACCGTCCCCGTCCAGCTTGTCGATGATGCCGAGCGCGAAGAACAGGCCGGCGCTGGGACCGCCGACGTCGCCCAGCCGCAGCTTGACGTGGACGTCCTTCGGCGACAGGTGCAACTGGCGCAGGGCGGCTGTGACGGCCTTGTGCTGGGACTCCTCCATCTCCTCGGAGATGCGCTCCTCGGCGTCGCCGTCGCCGGGGTAGACGGCCTCGCGGGGCATCACGGCCCGGTCCTCGCGGAACCAGGCGCGCGCCACGTCGGCCAGCCTTACGTCGGCCTCGGGCCGGGTCGCCGCGATGGTGACGGACAGCAGCCGTCCCTTGTCCTCGTCCTGCGTCCGGGCGCCCTTCACCTCGATCACGGGCTTGCCGTCGCTGCGGCCGAGGACGTTCGCCGTCTCGCCCGGCTGGGCGAGCGAGAACGGCAGCGGGACGAGCAGTGCCACCGCGAACAGCGCGACGACGGGAAGCGCGCAGAGCGCGAGCGTACGGCGGCGGGTGCGGCGCGGGTCGTCGGTCACCCCCGCAATCTATCGACCGGCGGGCCGGGCCGTGCGCACACCCCGCCCCCGGTCGCCGGGGGCGGGGTGTGCCGGCCGGTCAGCGCAGCGCGTCGGCCACTTCGTTGGCCGCGCGCACCACCCGGTGGCCGACCTGTTCGGGCACCGTCTCGGAGAGCATCACCACGCCCACGCTGCCCTCGATCCCGCTCACCCCGAGCACCGGTGCCGCGGCACCGCTGGCGCCCGCCTCCAGTTCGCCGTGGGTGAGGACGAAACCGGCGCCGCGCTCGCTGTCGGGCTCGCGCCCGGCGAGTATCGCCCGGCCCGCGGCCCCCCGGTCGAGGGGGTGCCGGAAGCCCGTACGGTAGGCGACGTGGTAGTCGGTCCAGCTCGGCTCGACCACCGCGACGGCCAGCGCCTCGGTGCCGTCGACGAGGGTGAGGTGCGCGGTGGCGCCCACGTCCTCGGCCAGGGAGCGCAGCCCGGGCAGTGCGGCCTCCCGCACCAGGGGGTGGACCTGCCGGCCCAGGCGCAGCACGCCGAGCCCGACCCGGGCGCGGCCGCCCAGGTCACGGCGGACGAGGGCGTGCTGCTCCAGGGTGGCCAGCAGCCGGTAGACCACGGTGCGGTTGACACCGAGCTTGTTGGACAGCTCGGTGACGGTGAGGCCGTGATCGGTGTCGGCCAGTAATTTGAGGACTCGCAGCCCTCGGTCGAGCGTCTGAGAAGTCTCCGCAGTCACGACGCCCCCCTCCCTCGGGTGAGTGACGGCAGCCGTGGGTGCGGGAGCGTTTGGCGTCACCTGCCCCGGGCCCCTGGCCTGGGTCGGTACCCCAAGCGCAGCGCTGGAGGCCGCCGGTCGCGGTGGCACTGGCAAGAGCTGTTGCGATGCAAGCTGAGTGTCATCGAGGTAACCGGCCGCCCGTGGCGACGTCGCCACGGGCCGTGTGTCCGGGAAACTTAGCGAGCAGCACCGCTGACCGGAAGAGTCTGTCCAGAATCCGGTCTCGGGACGACCGTATTCACCGCAAACATCCCAAAGGTACGGACTCGGAATTGTTTCCGAGGGCTACTTCATACGGGTCGCCCATTCCCGGACCTTGGCGATGCGCGCCTCGATCTGGCCGACTGTCGCCTCGGCGCTGGGCGGGCCTCCGCACACCCGGCGCAGTTCGTTGTGCACGACTCCGTGCGGCTTGCCGCTTTGGTGCACATACGCGCCGACCAGGTTGTTGAGCTGCTTGCGTTTCTCCAGCAGTTCCTTGTGTGTGACCACGGGACGCTTTTCGGCGGGCATTTCCAGCAGGTCGGCCTCGCTGTCCGGCTTCTTCCTGCTGTGCGCGATCTGCCGGGCCTGCCGCTTCTGGAGCAGCAGCTGCACCTGGTCGGGCTCCAGCAGCCCGGGAATGCCGAGGTAGTCCTGTTCCTCCTCGCTGCCGGGGTGCGCCTGCATCCCGAATTCGGCGCCGTCGTACATCACCCGGTCGAAGACCGCGTCCGACTCCAGGGCCTCGAAGGGGAGCTGGTCCTGTTCCCCGGTGTCCTCATCCTTCTCCTGCTCGGCTTCCTTGAGCAGGTCCGCCTCTTCCGCGTACGGGTCGTCCTCGTCGCCCTTCTTCGGCCTGTCGAGGACGTGGTCGCGCTCGACCTCCATCTCGTTGGCGAAGGTCAGCAGCGTGGGGATGGTCGGCACGAAGACGGACGCCGTCTCGCCGCGCCGCCGGGAGCGGACGAAGCGGCCGACGGCCTGGGCGAAGAACAGCGGGGTGGAGACGGTGGTGGCGTACACCCCGACCGCCAGCCTGGGCACGTCCACGCCCTCGGAAACCATCCGGACGGCGACCATCCAGCGGTCGTCGGGGTTCTGCGAGGTACGGAAGTCCTCGATGCGCTGCGAGGCCCCGGTGTCGTCGGAGAGGACGACGGTCGGCCCGGTGCCGGTGATCTCGCGGAGCAGCTTGGCGTAGGCACGGGCCGAGTCCTGGTCGGAGGCGATCACCAGACCGCCCGCGTCGTGCACCGATTTGCGGACCTCGGTCAGCCGGTGGTCCGCGGCGCGCAGTACGGCGGGCATCCACTCGCCGCGCGGATCGAGCGCGGTGCGCCACGCCTGGGAGATGGCGTCCTTGGTCAGCGGCTCGCCGAGCCTGGCCTCGATCTCGTCCCCTGCCTTGGTGCGCCAGCGCATGTTGCCGCTGTAGGAGAGGAAGATGACGGGGCGCACCACGCCGTCGCCCAGCGCGTCGCCGTAGCCGTAGGTGTAGTCGGCGACGGACCGCCGGATGCCTTCGCCGTCCTCGGCGTACTCCACGAAGGGGATCGGGTTGGTGTCCGAGCGGAACGGCGTACCGGTCAGGGCCAGGCGCCGGGTGGCGGGCTCGAATGCCTCCTGGCACGCCTCGCCCCAGGAGCGGCTGTCGCCGGCGTGGTGGATCTCGTCGAGGATGACGAGGGTCTTGCGCTGCTCGACGCGGTTGCGGTGCAGCATCGGCCGTACGCCCACCCCGGCGTAGGTGATGGCGATGCCGTGGTACTCCCGGCTCAGCGGGCCCGCGCTGTAGTCCGGGTCCAGCTTGATCCCCATCCGGGCCGCCGCCTCGGCCCACTGCTTCTTCAGATGCTCGGTCGGCGCCACCACGGTCACCTGCTGGACGACGTGGTGGTGCAGCAGCCACGAGGCCAGGGTGAGGGCGAACGTCGTCTTACCGGCACCGGGCGTGGCCACGGCGAGGAAGTCACGCGGCTGCCGCTCCAGGTACGCGTCCATCGCCGCCTGCTGCCAGGCCCGCAGTTTGCTGGCCGTACCCCAGGGGGCACGGCCGGGAAAGGCGGGAGACAGCTGGTGGTTGTTGCTGGGGGTGGTGGGAGTGGTAGTCACGGTCTCCGGTACGACGGGGTCGGGTACGGCGTCGGCCGACCGCTCGGCGGCCGGCCGGAAACAACCTCGGCAACCCTACCGGTGGCCTCGCGCGTACGGAGCAGCGCCGGGGAGCTCACCCGGCGCTGTGACCAACCTCCCTGCGGCTCACCTGGGTTGTGCGCGGGTGAACCGGTCGGGCTTGCCGTTCTCCCAGTCGAGCGTGAGGGTCCGGCCGTCCTCGCTGACCCTGGCCTGGCCGGTCAGGTTCAGCCCCCGGCAGGTCACGGAGATGCGCAGGCTGCGGCTGATGGGCCCGGAGCAGCTGGCGCCCTGGCCCGCGAACGTGTAGGAGCCGCCTGTGACGGTGAAGGTGATGGGCTTGCCCTTGACGAGGTAGGGGAAGTACCAGGTCCCCTGCACCGCGTCGATCCCGCGCTTGCCGCCGGACGCCCGCGAGGCGGTGGCGTTCCCGCTCGCCCGCTCGCCGTCGGCGGTGCTCGCGCTCGCACCGGACGCGGGGCCGTCCGAGCCCTTCGCGTCCGCGCGGGCCGGGCCGGACTCCGGCGCGGCCGAGGAGCGCGAGGAGCCCGAGGCGCCCGAGGGGTGCGCGGACCGTGTCGAGGGAGCAGCCGAGGAGTCCGGTCGGGAGGAGGCGCTCTCCTTGCCGGGGCTCGCGCTCGCGCCGTGGTCCCGCTGGGGCCGCTCGGCGGCTTCGCGGTTCTTGCCGTCCTTGACGTCCTTGCCGTGCTCGCCGCCGTTGCCCGTCTCGCCGTCCGCGCAGCCGGACAGGGTGAGGGCCAAGGCCATGACGGCACCTGCGACGAGTGAGGTTTTTCCCCGCACGAGAATTCCTGTCCTGTCTGAGGGCCACATCCGAGAAAGGCGGCAGCGCGGCCGAGAGGGAATTTTTCCGGGAGTTTGCCACAGCAGGCAACGGCAGCCGGGACAAAACCGTCACGCGCTGAATGTTTTCCCGCCTCATTTCGACCGAATGGGGGGACGGAAATGCGAAGGGAAACCCCGTGACCGCCCGGGCAGCTCGGTCTCGGCGCCCTCCCGCCTCTCTGCCGCAACCGCGGCGCAACCTGTCCGCCTTCTCGACACAACCCTCGGCCCGCCTCGCGTGTCTCACCGACGAGACAAGCGCCCCGGTCCCGGTCCGTCCCCGCAGGCTCAACTCCCGCTCACCGCACTGCTGCTGAGGACCGGAGCACCGACACAGGAGGACGAGTGCACCAGACCAAAGCCACCCCCCGACCGACCCCGGACCCCACCGCGACGGCGCGGGCCACCGTCACAGCAGCCCGCGTCATCGGGGTGACGGCCGCGCTGCTGGCCGGTACCGCCTGCGCCATGGGACCGGCGAACGCGACACCGTCCCATCCGGCCACGGCCTCCGGCGCCGCCGCGATATCCGGCAGCGCCGCGGCACCCAAGGGCGACTTCAACGGCGACGGGTACGCGGACACCGTCGCGAGCGCGTGGAAGGCGACCGTCTCCGGTCAGCAGTACGCGGGCTTCCTCACCGTGACGTACGGCTCGGCGAAGGGTACGAGCGTCACGCACCGCCAGTTGTTCAGCGCCAACTCGGCGGGCGTGCCCGGGGACGCGGAGACCTACGGGAACTTCGGCCGCAACTCGGCCGCGCGCGACTTCGACGGTGACGGCGTCACCGACCTGGCCGTCAGTGCCAACAAGGGTATCGTCATGCTGTGGGGCGAGAAGGGCAAGGGCCTCACCAGCGCCTCGCAGTTGTCCGGCGTCACGAACGTCACCCGGCTGGCCGCGGGGGACTTCAACGGTGACAAGAAGCCCGACCTCGCCGTGGGCACCGGGGACTTCGACACGGGCCTGAAGGTGCTGTACGGGGGCTTCACCCGGGACGGCAAGGCCGCCAAGGAGGACCAGCGCGAGACCGGGCACGAGTTCGGGCCGACGTCCCTGACGGCGGGCGATGTCACCGGTGACGGGATCGACGATCTCGTCACCACGCACGCGTTCGAGGAGATGGCCGAGAGCAGCGAGTTCTTCCGTGGCGGCAAGGACGGGCTCGCCACCGGATCGTCCAACACCACGGCCGCGGAGAGCGGCGTGATCGCCGACGTGGACAAGGACGGCTTCGGCGACCTGGTGATCCGTACCGTCCCCGGCGGCGTCGTGGAGAACCTGCCGTACGACCACGGCACGCTCAAGGTCCTCCACGGCTCGGCCGAGGGCCCGGGCGCCAAGCGGACGTCGACCCTCGACCAGAACAGCACGGGCGTACCCGGTGTCAACGAGGACGGTGACGAGTTCGGCAAGGCGCTCGCCGCCGGTGACGTCAACGGTGACGGCTACGCCGACATCGCCGTCGGCGTGCCCGGCGAGGACATCGGCAGCGGCGCCGGTGGCAAGGACACCGGCGCTGTCGTCCAGCTCCTCGGCGGCAAGAACGGGCTGACCGGCACCGGTGCGAAGAACTGGGACCAGGGCAGCTCGGGTGTGCCCGGCGCTGTCGAGGCCGGGGACGGCTTCGGCGGGGCGCTGGCGTTCGGCGACACCGACAAGGACGGCCGGGACGACCTGGCCATCGGCGCCCCGGGGGAGGACGGCGGCAGCACCGCGACCGACGCGGGTGCGGTGTGGGTACTGCGGGGTGCCTCCGGCGGTTTGACCGCTGAGGGGGTCGTTTCTTACGGGCCGAAGACGTTGGGGGCTCCGGAGAAGGGCTCTCAGCTGGGGAGCGGTTTCTCACACTGATCCCTGCGGCGCCTCGGGAGGCCGGCGCCGCCGTGGTGGAGCTCCACCATGGCGGCGCCGGCTTTTCGCCGTTGGGGCTTCGGAGGTCTCCCGGTGCGGGTGGATTGCCGACTGCTCGTGCCCCAACTCCCGGTTGTCATACGGCCGTTGTCATGCACTAGCCACATCTGTACTGTGACGCCCCAGGCGCCTGAGCTCCATCCCCCCACCACAGGAGCAGACATGGCTTCACCCACGCATGCCCGCAGAGCGCGAAAGCGCGCCCGGGCCGCCGTCGCCGCATCCCTCGGCACCGTCCTCGCCTCCGGCGCGCTGTTCGTCGGCGTCCAGTCGGCGACGGCGGGACCGAGCGAGGACCCCTCGATGAACGAGTCCTTCGAGGCCGCCGCCGAGAAGTACGACGTGCCACGGGACGTACTGGCGGCCGTCGGCTACAGCGAGACGCACTTCGACGGCCACGACGGCAAGCCCAGCCAGGCACACGGTTTCGGTGTGATGCACCTGGTCAGCAACCCCTCACGGCACGCGCTCGAACAGGCGGCCGAGATCACAGGGGAGTCCGTCGCCGAGCTGCGCGAGAACACCGACGCCAACATCCACGGCGGTGCCGCTCTGCTGCGCGCCCACGCCGACAAGCTCGGCCTGAGCGCAGCCGAGCGCGACGACGTGGACGCCTGGTACCAGGCCGTCGCCCGCTACGGCGGCGGCAAGGGCGCCGTGGCGCGGATGTACGCCGACGAGGTCTACAAGATCCTCGAAAAGGGCGTCCGCGGCAGCACACCCGACGGCGAGCGGGTCACCGTCCAGGGGCAGGCCGTCCACCCCGAGAAGGGCAAGTTGGCCGCCGCGGGGCCGCAGAAGCAGAGCCCGGACTACCCCGACGCCGCATGGGTCCCGGCCAACGGCAACAACTTCGCCAAGGGCCGCAACGCCAAGATCGACAAGATCGTCGTCCATGTGACGCAGGGCTCGTACGCGGGCACCATCAGCTGGTTCCAGAACCCCGAGGCGAAGGTCAGCTCCCACTACGTGGTGCGCTCCAAGGACGGCGCGGTCACCCAGATGGTGCGGGACGCGGACACCGCGTACCACGCCAGGAGCGCCAACGCCTCCGCACTGGGCATCGAGCACGAGGGGTACGTCGACGACCCCTCCTGGTTCACCGACTCGATGTACCGCTCCTCCGCCAAGCTGACCCGCCATCTGGCGGACAAGCACGGCGTCCCGCTCGACCGCAAACACATAGTCGGCCACAACGAGCTGCCCGGGAACGACCACACCGACCCCGGCAAGCACTGGAACTGGGACACGTACCTGAAGCTGGTCAAGGGCTGAGGCCGGGAGGCCGGCCAGAGGACGAGGCCGGCAGAGGGCTGACCGCCGCCCTGATCCGGCGCTGAACTCCGCCTGGCGTAGGACCAACGGACGAGGGACTGGGCAACCACGGTAGGTGTCGCCTGTCACAGGTGGCACTTACCGTGGTGAGCATGCCAGCGACCGAGACCGACAGCGACGCCCTGCCCCCGCCCCCCGACCCGGTGGCGCTCCGCGCGGAGTCCGTGCTCAGCGCCGCCCACCGGCCGCTGACATTCGGCATCGTCTCCGTCGTCCTCCTCATCGCCTTCGAGGCGACGGCGGTCGGCACGGCCATGCCGCTGGCCGCCGACGAACTGAACGGCATCTCCCTCTACGCGTACGCGTTCTCCGCGTTCTTCACCACCTCCGTCGTCGGCATGGTCGCCTCGGGGCAGTGGTGCGACCGGGGAGGACCGCTGCCCCCACTGGCCACCGGCATCGCACTCTTCGCCGGTGGCCTCGTGCTGTCCGGCACCGCCGTGGCCATGTGGGTGTTCGTGCTCGGCCGCGCCGTGCAGGGCGTCGGCGGCGGGCTGGTGATCGTCGCCCTCTACGTCACCGTCAGCCGCGCCTACCCCGAGCGGCTGCGGCCCACCGTGATGGCCGCGTTCGCCGCCTCCTGGGTGGTGCCCTCCGTCGTCGGCCCGCTGATCGCCGGCACCGTCGCCGAACAGCTGGGCTGGCGCTGGGTCTTCCTCGGTATACCGGTGCTCGTGGTGCTGCCGCTGCTGGTGATGCTGCCGCCCCTCAGGCGCCGGGCCTCGGGCCCGCCCGAGGACGCCTCCCGCGAGACGGAGGACGAAGCCGCCCCGGGCGGCTCGGCCGAGTCCGCGACGGGCGGACGGCGCATCAGGCTCGCGGTCGTCGTCGCGCTGGGCGCCGGACTGCTCCAGTACGCCGGCCAGGACCTCCGCCCCCTCGCGCTGCTGCCCGCCGCCGCGGGCGTCGCCCTGCTGGTCTTCGCGCTGCGGGTGCTGCTCCCCCGCGGAACAGCACGGGCGGCACGCGGCCTGCCCGCCGTGGTCCTGCTGCGCGGCATCGCGGCCGGTTCCTACGTCGTCGCCGAGAGCTTCGTGCCGCTGATGCTGGTGACCCAGCGCGGACTGTCGGTCACCCTCGCCGGACTCACCCTGGCCGCCGGAGGCGCGCTGTGGGCGCTGGGCTCCTTCACCCAGTCGCGGCCCCGGCTGGAACCGCACCGGCAGCGCCTCGTCCAGACCGGCATGACGCTGGTCACCCTCGCCATCGGCTACACGCCGCTGGTGCTGGTGGAGTCGGTACCGGTGTGGACGCTCGCACTGGCCATGGGCATCGGCTGCTTCGGCATGGGCCTGACCATCTCCTCGCTGAGCGTGCTCCTGCTGGGCCTCTCGGCGCCTCGGGAGGCCGGGCGCAACTCCGCTGCCCTGCAGCTGAGCGACGGACTGTCCAACGTCCTGCTGCTCGCCCTGACCGGCGCCCTCTTCGCGGCGCTCGGCGGCGGCGCGGTCACGGTGACCGAAGCCGCCCCGGACGCGGGAGCCGGTGGTGCCGAGGGGGCACGGCCGGCGGCGTTCACGGCCGTGTACGCAGTCTCCGCCGTCGTCGCGCTCATCGGTGTATGGGTGGCGGGACGGCTGCGTCCCGAGGCGGACGACGCCCGGCCTCGTACGGCCACCGCTGTGGTGGCCGGGACGGCCGAGGTGACCGGGGCAGCCGGGGCGACCGGGGCGACCGGGGCAGCCCGGGCGACCGGGGCGGAGGAGACCGCCGGGACACAGCGAAAGCTGAGTGATTCAGCTGAGTGATCCAGAAGCGGAGCCGCCCGACCGCCACCCGACCCCAAAATCTGCTTATGGTTCTGTCCCTGCATAGGGTTCGGGGCATGTTCGACTCGCGGCACATCCAGACCTTCCACGAAGTGGTGCGAGCGGGCTCCTACTCCGCCGCGGCCCGCGCACTGGGCTACACCCAGCCCGCGATCACGCAGCAGATGAAAGCGCTCGAACGGTCCGTCGGCACCCCGCTGTTCATCCGCGTCGGCCGCCGGATGCGGCTCACCGAGGCCGGACAGGCGCTGGCACGCCACTCCGAGACGATCCTGGAGAGCATCCGCACGGCGCGGCAGCAGATGGAGTCCCTCACCAGACTCCAGGCCGGGAAGGTGACCGTCTGCGCCTTCCCCAGTGCGGGCGCCACCCTGGTCCCCGAAGCCCTCGCCGAACTGGCCGCCGAGCATCCCGGCATCCGGGTCGAGCTCCAGGAGGACGAACCGCCCGAGTCGCTGCGCCGGGTGGTACGCGGCGAGTGCGATATCACCCTCGCCTTCACCTACCCCGGCCTGCGCGAACAGGTGCCCGGGGAACTGGTGGAGATACCGCTCCTGGAGGACCAGCTCACCGTGCTGCTGCCGACCGGGCACCCGATGGCCCGGCGCCGCGCGGTACGGCTCCGCGAGCTGGCGGACGAACGCTGGATCGCCGGCTGCCTGCGCTGCCGGGCCAACTTCCTCCACGAGTGCGCCGAGTTGGGCTTCGCGCCCGAGATCGCCTTCACAACGGACGACAACCTGGTCGTCCAGAGCCTGGTCGCCGAGGGCCTGGGCGTCGCCATGGTGCCGGGCCTCGTACTGTCCTTCCTCGTCCACAAGAAGGTGACGGGCCGCGCCCTGGACCCTGCCTCGCGCCGCCAGGTCTCGGCGTACGTACTGCGCGAGCACCTGGAGATACCGGCGACCGCGCGGGTACTGGAGGCGCTGCGCGCGGTGGCGGAACGGCGGGTGGGCTGCTGAGGGTGCCCGGCAGACCGCCGGGCACCCATAAGCAGAGTTGAGGGAGTCCCCAACGAACCGTCGTTGGACGTGATGGATGGCCGCCGCGACGCTGCCCGTATGACAGCGACGACGACCACGACGACCGCTGCCTCCGCGGCGAGGACGACGGGGCGCATGCGCGCCCTCATCGAGGATATGCGCGAGGCCGTCGGCAGGGGGCTGCCGCCGGATGTGACCGCGTATCTGGTCGGGGAGAAGCTGGCTCCGCACCTGGGCGCCGACGATCTGCTGACCGGCGCGCAGTGCGAGCCCGACCCGGAGCGCTACCGCCAGCACGTGCTGCACGCCGAGAGCGACGGCAGTTTCTCCGTCGTCGCGCTGGTGTGGCTGCCCGGCCAGGGCACGTCCGTTCACGACCACGTCTCCTGGTGCGTCACCGGCGTCCACCAGGGCGAAGAGCACGAGCGCCGCTACCGGCTGCTGCCCGCCGATGCCGCCACCGGCGGCAGTGCGCGGCTCGTCGCCACGGAGGACGTCGTCAACCCGGCCGGCGCGGTGTGCGGGTTCGCGCCTCCCGGTGACATCCACCGCGTCTGGAACGGGTGCGACTCGGTCGCCGTCTCCCTGCACATCTACGGCGCCGACATCTCGCGGCTCGGGAGCAGCGTGCGCCGCGTCTACGACCTTCCGGTCGATGCGGCCGACCCGGCCGACGCCTGATGGCGTTGCTGGGGGCTCGGGGGCACGTCTCGCCCGCTCGGGGAGGGGACGCTCCGGGAGGGGCCGCCTCAGGTGCGGCTTCTGGCACGGGCGCGGGTGCGGCTCCTGACGCGGGCGCGGGCGCGGCTGCGGTGTCGGCCTCCTCGGATACGCGGAGATCCGGAGGGACAGCTTCTTCCGCGCGGAAGCCGAGCCGGCTGCCCGGACTGGCGCTGGCCGCGCTGGGCGTGGCCGCCGCCTCGGCTGTGCATCTGCTGGTGCCCGCCGTTCCCATGCTGACGGTGGCGGTGGTGCTGGGTATCACCGCAGCGCACCTGCCAGGGCTGCGCGGACTGGTGCGCGGGGCCGCACGCCCGGGGCTGACTCTGGCGGGCAAGCGGCTGATGCGGCTCGGCATCGTGCTGCTCGGTCTGAAGCTCGCGCTGAGCGATGTGCTGGGGCTCGGATGGGCGACGGTGGCCATGGTGGCGTGCGTCGTCGTCGCCACCTTCTTCGGCACCGTATGGCTCGGCCGCAAGCTGGGGCTGCGCGGTGACCAGCCGCTGCTCGTCGCGACCGGCTACTCCATCTGCGGCGCGTCCGCCATCGGCGCCGTCAGTGAGGTGCGGGGCAGCGAGGAGGAGGACGTCGCCACGTCCGTCGCCCTGGTGACGCTGTGCGGAACGTTGGCCATCGCCGTACTGCCGCTGCTGCGGGCGCCGTTGGGGCTGGACGCCGGGGAGTTCGGCCGCTGGGTCGGTGCCGGGGTGCACGACGTGGGGCAGGTGGTCGCCACGGCCCAGACCGCGGGGCCTGCGGCGCTGGGCCAGGCGGTGCTGGTGAAGCTCCTGCGCGTGATGATGCTGGCGCCGTTGGTGGCCTGCATGGTGCTGGCGGTTCGCCGCCGCGCGGGTTCCGCGGGCGCCGCTGTCGTGGGGAAGCGCCCGCCATTGGTCCCCCTGTTCGTGGTGGGGTTCCTCGTCATGGTCGTTCTCCGTACGACGGGGCTGCTGCCGGCCGCGGTGCTGGACGGTGCGGCACGGGCCCAGGAAATCCTGCTGGCTGCGGCTCTTTTCGGGCTGGGCAGCGCGGTGCATCTGCCGTCGTTGACGCGCACCGGGTTGCGGGTCGCCGCCCTGGGGCTGGCGGCTTGGGTGGTCGTCGCCGGTGCCTCGTACGGGGGCGTACTGCTGACGATGTGAGCGCACCTCTTGCGGAGTGGCCCACCGGGTTGTGGACGCACGCCGCGTGGTGCCCCCCTGCTGCCGCCGAGTGGTGTGTCGGGTGGGTCCCCATTGCCTTACAAGTCCCTCCTCATTGGTGCGGGGCCCTGGTCCGGTCGGTGACGACCCTGCGGGAGGTGGGCTATTTCGGGTCGCGGTTGAACTGTGCGGTGGACCAGAGGTAGCCGAGGCTGGCCAGGGCGAGGGCCCAGGCGATCGCCAGCCAGGCGTTGTTGCCGATGTCGGTGCCCAGCAGGAGGCCGCGCAGGGTTTCGATGGCGGGGGTGAAGGGCTGGTACTCCGCGATCGGCTGGAACCAGCCCGGCATCGCCTCCAGCGGGACGAAGGCACTGGAGATCAGGGGGAGGACGATCAAGGGGGTGGCATTGTTGCTGGCCGCCTCGGCATTGGGGCTGGACAGGCCCATACCCACCGCGATCCAGGTCAGCGCGAGAGCGACCAGTGCGATCAGGCCGAACGCCGCCAGCCACTCCAATGCTGTGGCGTCGGTGGAGCGGAAGCCGATGGCCACCGCGACCGCGCCGACGACGATGACGCTGAGGACCGACTGCAGCACGCTGCCGACCACATGTCCGATCAGGACGGAGGGGCGGTGGATGGCCATGGTGCGGAAGCGGGCCATGATGCCCTCGGCCATGTCCATGGACACGGAGACGGCGGTCCCGGCTGGGGTGGCGCCGATGGTCATCAGAAGGATGCCAGGGACGATGTAGGCGATGTAGGCGGAGCGGTCGGGGCCGCCGCCGTCGATGCCCGCGCTCATCGTGTCGCCGAAGACGTACACGAACAGCAGCAACAGCATGATCGGGGTCAAAAGCAGGTTCAGTGTGAGGGAGGGATAGCGGCGCGCGTGCAGGAGGTTGCGGCGCAGCATGGTGGTCGAGTCGCGGACGGCGAGGGACAGGGTGCTCATCGGGTGGTCTCCTTGGGCTGGCGGGTGGTGAGGGCGAAGAAGACGTCGTCCAGGTCGGGGGTGTGCACGGTCAGCTCGTCCGCTTCGATACCGGCCGAGTCCAGCCAGTCCAGGAGGGAGCGCAACTCGCGTTGGCTGCCGTCGCTGGGGATCTGGAGGGTGAGGGCGTCGTCGTCGCGGGTGGTCTCCCGCAGGGAGGATGCGGCCGCCTGGTAGGTGGCCGGGTCGGTGAAGCGCAGCCGGATGTGGCCGCCGGGGATGAGGCGCTTGAGCTCCTCCGCGCTCCCCTCCGCAGCGATCTTTCCGTCGCTCAGGACCGCGATGCGGTCGGCGAGTTCGTCGGCCTCCTCCAGGTACTGGGTGGTGAGGAAGACGGTGACGCCGCCGGAGACCAGCTCGCGGATGATCTGCCACATGTTGTGGCGCGAGCGCGGGTCCAGGCCGGTGGTCGGCTCGTCCAGGAAGATGATCCGCGGGCTGCCCACCAGCGTCATCGCGATGTCCAGGCGGCGTCTCATGCCGCCGGAGTAGGTGGAGGCGGGCTTCCTCGCCGCGTCGACGAGATCGAAGCGCTCCAGGAGCTCGGCGGTGACACGCCGGCCCTCACGGCGCGGAAGGTGGTGCAGGTCCGCCATCAGAAGCATGTTCTCCTCACCCGTGATCAGACCGTCCACAGCGGAGAACTGACCGGTGACGCCTATCGCGCCACGCACCCCCTGCGCCTCACCGGCTATGTCGTGACCCGCGACCTGCGCCTGCCCGCCATCAGCGGCGATCAGCGTGGAGAGGATCTTCACCGCCGTGGTCTTACCCGCGCCGTTCGGGCCGAGGAGAGCGAAGACCGAGCCGGCCGGGATGTGCAGATCGATGCTGTCCAGTACCACCTTGTCGCCGTAGGACTTGCGCAGGCCGTTCGCCGTGATGGCGGATGGGATGGACGTGGGCATGACAGATGAAGGCATGGAGCCCTCCCGTTCGGAGGTTGAAGTGACTGAGGTGAGGGGCCGGTGCTCAGGCGCGGGCGCGGCGGATGTCGATGTTGCCGTAGCGGGTCCGGGCACGGACCTTGACGGTGTCCTCGCTCTCCTCCGGGGCCTCGGAGGCGGTGAGCGTGTTGCGTACCTGCCCTCGGTCGGAGCTGACGTCCAGCCAGGCGGCGGTGCCCTCGCGGATGCCGACCTCGATGGCGCCGCCGGAGGTGTCCAACTGGACGGTGCCGCGGGCGACATCGGCGACGCGCAGGGTGCCGTGGGCGGTGGCGGCGGTGACGGAGTCCTCGGCGCGCGCGATGTCGATGTCGCCGTTGGCGCCTTTCACCTGCAGCTCACCGGTCGCGGCGCCGACGATCGTGGTGCCGTGGGAGTTCTTCAGGACGGCGGGGCCGTCGATCAGGCCGACGCGCAGGCTCCCGAAGTTGGTGGTGATCTCGGCGGCGCCCTCGATCTGCTCGACGGTGACCGACCCGTAGGAGGCGGCGAGCCGGAGCGGTCCCGTCGTGTCGAGGCGGGTGTCACCGCCCGAGGTCTTCACACGGACCTCGCCGAGTCGGCCCTCGCCGAGCACCTGGGTCCAGGAACCGGTCACCTCGACGCTCGAACCCGCGGGCACCTCGACCGTCACGTCGACGAGGCCGCCGGGCCCGATGAAGACGCGCTCCTTGGTCCTGACCGTCAGAAGACCGCTCGCGTACGAGACCTCGGTCTGCTCGGCAGCCCGCACATCCTTGTCCCGCTTCGGGTCGCGGGGCCGCACCTCGACGACCGTGTCGGGGCGGTCCCCCGCGGCGAACTGGATGGAACCGGCGCCCACGTGGGCGGTGACCGCGATCGGCGCCGGAGTGTCGAAAGAAGGCATGGCTGTACCGTCCTCGTGAGTCCTTGGGGCGTCCCCGCTGGTGGGACGTGATGGAGGTGAAGCAGAAGGGGCGGGCGGCTAGCGCACCCAGCCCGTGAAGCTCTGGCCGACGGTGCGGGTCCGCTCCGTCGGCCGCGCACCGCCGTCGACCGCGGCCGACACGGCCCGCACCAGCCACGCGTTGACCGACAGGCCCTCCCGGCTCGCCGCCTCCTCGGCGCGCGCCTTGAGATTGGCCGGCAGCCGCAGATTGACGCGCGCGGTACCGCCCTCGTCCCCCTCGGCCTTGAGGGGTTCGGCAGACGCGGCGGCCACTTCCGCAGGGCCGCCGTCCGCGGGCGGCGGCGTCACCACGAAGTCGGGGTCGAGCCCGCGCAGCCGTACGTCGACCGAGCCGGGTGCGAGCTCCCGGGTGATCTCGTCCATCGCGGCCGAGAGCACGTTGAGAATGGTCAGCCGAGTCGCCGACTCCAACGGAGCGGTGAGCCGTTCGGCCAGCTCGCGCGCTTCCTCCCCACCGGCCTCGGCGGCCACCGCGAGCTCACGACGGAGGGAATCGACATACGGGGTGAGATCCATGACGCCATCATGGCACCAATATGGCACCACAGGCAACCCCCAATGAAGCCTCACCGGCTCAATGCCATCCCGACCTGCAGAAACATCGATGGCACCACCCTGGTGCCACTGGAGTGCCACTACCCGCAGGGTCGTCACCGACCGGGCCAAGGACCCGCACCACTGAGGGACCTGGCCCCACTTGCGTCAAGGGCGAGGCACCAGGCGGAAGGGGGCCTACGGGCCCCAAGGGCGCAGCCGGGTCCCAAGAGCGCAGCCCCTACACCGGCGTGACGGCCGCCTGGGGCCGGATGGGGAGCCGATTCACAGGGCGCCCCGTCGCCGCCCGCACAGCACCGGCCACCGCCGCCGGCGTCACGACAACCGGCACCGACGAAGCGGCCTTCGCCCCGAACGGCGCCACCACATCCCGCTCCTCCACGAGCTTGACCACCCGGATATCGGGCGTGTCCAACGCCGTGGGCAACGCGTAGGCCGTGAAGTCGGCGTGCCGCACCACGCCCTTGGCCACCCGCAGGTGCTCCGTCAGAGCGGTGCCGATGCCCTGGGTGACCCCCGCCTCCAGGCGGGCCCGCAACTGGCGGGGGTTCAGCACAGCGCCGACGTCCTGGGCGAGGGCGACCTCGACCACCCGCACCGACCCCAACTCGATGTCGACGTCGACAACAGCGCGCACCGCCGCGAACGCGAGGCCGACGAAGGCGTCGCCCTGGCCCCATTCGTCCAGCGGTTCCGTCGGATGGGGGCGGCACTGCGCTGTCGCCCACAGCTCCTTGCCCTCCAGCGCCTCGGCCACCGTCGTCGAGAGCACCCCGTCATAGGAGGTGATCTTGCCGTCGGCGATGGTCAGCAGCTCCGTGGACATGCCGAACTTGGCCGCGAGGGGCTGCAGCAGCTGCGTACGCACCATCTTGGCGGCGCGCTCCACCGCGCCGCCCGACACCCAGGTGTGCCGCCCGCGGCCACTCGCCCCGGAGGGGGGCTGGTCCGTGTCCACGGAGGCGACGTGCACCTCCTCGACGCCGAGGACCTCCTGGACGATCTGCCGGGCCAGCGTGTCGAAGCCCTGCCCGGACTCGACGGCTGCGCACATCACGGTGGCCACGGGCCCGTTGACCTTCACCGTCGCCGTGGACACCTCGTCGGTGCCCTCGGCACCGAGCATGTGCACCATGCCGAGCGCGTAACCGACCCCACGGCGCACCGCCGTGGGGTCGCCGGCGCCCTCCGGCCCGCCGGGCAGCAGCCACTCCTCCTCGGGCGCGTCCTTGGGCAGCGGGGGCAGCGGCGCCTCGTGGACGGCGTCGAGCAGTTCGGCCACGGGTGCCGGGCAGGTGACGGTCTGGCCGATGGGCAGCAGATCACCCGTCGCCATCACGTTGCGGGCCCGCACCTGGACCGGGTCGAGCCCCAGCCGCTCGGCGAGCTTGTCCATCTGCCCTTCGTACGCGGCGCACACCTGCATGGCGCCCTCGCCGCGCAGGTGGCCGGACGGCGGGTTGTTGGTGCGTACGACCCAACCGTCGATCACCGCGTGCGGCACCACGTACGGGCCGCAGGCGAACGAGACGGCGGCGGCCAAGGCGTCGGAGGAGGTGTCCGCGTAGGCGCCGCCGTCCAGCAGGATCTGCGCCTCCACCTTGACCAGCGTGCCGTCGCTGTCCGCGTGGTGGCGGTAGCGCAGCAGGGTGGGGTGGCGGTGTGCGTGGCCGAGGAAGGACTCCTCGCGGTTGAGGGCGATCTTCACGGGGCAGCCGGTGCGCATGGCCAACAGCCCCAGCGGTACTTGGAGGGCGGCGTCCTCGCGGTCGCCCATGGCTCCGGGGACTCCGGTGACGACGATTTTGACCTGCTCGGGGGGGAGCCCGAAGCAGGCGGCTGCCAGGTCGCGGTCGGTGTGCGGGTCGGTGGAGGCGGTGTAGAGCTCGACCCCGCCGTCCGGCCGGGGGACGGCCAGCGCCGCCTCGGCGCCGATGGGTGCCGGGTCCTGCCGCCCGATCCGGTAGAGCCCTTCCACGACGACCTCTCCGGTCGCTTCGGGGTCGCCGTAGCGCAGCGGGATGTGGCGCAGCAGGTTGCCGTCCGGGTGCAGCGGCTCGGCCTCGAACGACTTCTCCGGGTCGGTGACCGGCTCCAGCACCTCGTACTCGACGGCGATGGCGGCCGCTGCCAGCCGCGCCGTGTCGGGGTGGTCGGCCGCGACGGCGGCGATCGGTTCGCCGTGGTAGCGCACCATGTCCCGTGCGAACGCCGGCTGGTCGGCGATCTTGCGCCCGTGCGCGGAGTCGCCGGGTACGTCCTCGTGGGTGATGACCGCCCGGACGCCGGGCATCTTGGCGGCCTCTTCGGTGTCGATCGACAGGATGCGTGCGTGCGGGTGCGGCGACCGGTGCACCGCGGCCCACAGCAGCCCCTCGGCCCACAGGTCGGCGGCGTAGGGGAAGGTGCCCTGCGCCTTGGCGTAGGAGTCGGTGGGCAGGACGGAGGCGCCCAGGCCGTGCGGCTCGGGCTCACCGTGCGTGCCCAGCGCACCGGCGCCGGGGGCGCCCGCGCCGGGGCCGACGCCGGTGTGACCGTCAGCCGTTTCCGTCATGCCGTCGCCTTTCTGTGCGTGGGTGCGTTCCGGTGAGCCGGTGAGAGAGTGCCCCTGTCCGACGGTTGCGGACTGCGGCTCCACGCGGGCTGGTCGCGCCGTTCCCCGCGCCCCTTCGGGGCGCGGTCACTCCTGCGCTGCGAAGCTTGCCACCATGCCGGGTACGCATCACGACTCGCCGCCGTTCTCGGGGTGCCGGGTCTGGTGCGGGATGTGCGCGCCGTAGGTGCCGTCGGGGTAGGTGCCGTCGGGGTAGGTGCCGTCGGGGTACGCGGCCTCGTAACCGTAGCCGTCGGGTCCGTAGCCGCCCTGTTCGTGGCTGTTCTGTTCGTAGCCGCTCTGCTCGTGGCCGCTCTGCCCGTGGCCGCCCTGTTCGTAGGGCACCCCGCCGTAGGTCGCGCCTTCGTCGTACGCTCCGGGCCCGTAGCCGCCACCCGGCTGCTGCTCGTAGCCGCCCTGCTGTTGCTCGTACGGGACCGGCTGCTGCTCGTACCCGCCGTGCGCGTAACCGCTCTGCGGGTCGAAGCCGCCCTGGCCGTGGTCGGCGTGGCCGGGGTACTGGCCGTGGCCAGGGTGCTGCTGGTCGATGGCTGCCTGGGACTGGGCGTGGGCCTGGGCCTGTTCCTGGGCCTCCGCCTCGGCGGCCTCCCGCTCGGCCCGCGCGGCGCGCTGCTCGACGACCGTACGGACCGCGTCGAGCACCCCGCGATAGCCCGAGCACCGGCACAGGTTGCCGCTGATGGCCTTGCGGGTCTCGAGTTCGGTGGGGGCGTGGTTGCCCTCCAGCAGGTCGTGCACGGTCATCGCGAGGCCCGGCACGCAGAACCCGCACTGCACCGATCCGCTCTCGGCGAGCGCGCACTGCACGTCGGACGGCGTGCCGTCGGCCGACAGCCCCTCGACGGTGCGCACTTCGCTCCCGGCCGCGGTGGCCGCCGGCACCAGGCACGCGGCCACCAGCCGCCCGTCCACCTGTACCGAGCAGGCCCCGCACTCCCCCTGCGAGCAGCCGTCCTTGGCACCGGCCAGGCCCAGCCGCTCCCGCAGTACGTACAGCAGCGACTCGCCGATCCAGGCGCTGGCGACGGGCCGGTCCACGCCGTTGACCCGCAGGACGTACGAGACGTGCGGATGCTCGTCCTCCGTCTCGACGGCCTCGGGGAGCGGCGCCGCGTCCTCCTCGTCCGCCGGGTCCGCCTCACCGTCGGCCTCGGCGGCACCCGCAGGACCCCCCTCGGAGTCGGACGCGGGGTCGGACTCGGACCCGGGCTCCGGCTCGGGGGCGGCCTCGGACCCGGCCTCCGCTGCGGGTTCGGTCCCGGGCGTGGGCGGGGCGCCGGTCGCGTGCCCGGGGCCGGCCTCGGTTCCGGTCGCGGCCTGCTCGGACTCGGGATGCTCGGACTCGGGGTGCTCGGGGCGGGGTTGGGATACGGCCTCGGGTCCGGGCCCGGGCGCTTCCCCGGCCTCTGTTCGCGCGGCGGCGTCCGACTCGGGCTCGGCCGCCTGCGGTTGGGGAGCGGGCGGCGGCACGGGTGCCGGAGCGGCCTGGGCCAGGGAGGTCACCTCGGAGTCCGAGTGGCTCTCCGGCCCGGCGGGCGGGGCGGGCGGCTCTCCGGCGACGATCCCGGGCTGCTGGGGCTCGGGTACGGGCGAGGCGTCCGCGTGGTCGGCAGTGGGCACACTCGGGAAGCGGTACGCGGTGGTGGAACCGGGCACACCGTCGGCCGGCCACGTCTGCGTGCCCGGCTCCTGCGGGGGCAGCGGTCCGGGACCTGCCGCGTCCGGTGCGCTCCCGGGCACGGGAGCCGGGCTGTCCCAGTGCGGCGCGGACGCCGGGGACGAGGGCGTCCACGCGTGCGCGGGCTCACCCTCCTGGGCCCCGGCCCCGGCCCCGGGCGCGTCGGCCCGGGGACCGCCGGACACGGGCGCACCGGCCTCGGGATCGCGGTGTACGGGGGTGCGACTGCCGGGCATCGGCGTACCCGAAGCGGGCGTACCCGGCACCGGCGTACCCGAAGCGGGCGTACCCGGCACCGGCGTACCCGCAGCAGGCGTACCCGGCACCGGCGTACCCGAAGCGGGCGTACCCGGCACCGGCGAACCCGGTGCGGGCGAACCCGGCCCAGGCGGTGTGGGTTGCTCGTCCGTGGTGGCCGCGCGGGCCACCCCCGTGCCCAGGGGGCGGCGTCCGGTGCGGGCCTCGTGGGAGCCCGCGAGCGCGGCAGCGGCGCCCTGGCCGAACCCGCCGGGCGCGGCGGGCGCAGACGCGGCGGAGTCGCCCTGGGTGTCCTGAGGGGTGCCGGGAAGGCCCTGGCTGCTCCCCTGGCCGCCCAGGGTGTCGTTCGGAGTGCCGTGCGGGTTGGGGCCGTTGACCGGCTGCCCCTGCTCCGGGACGCCCGCCCCGTGCGCGTGGCCCTGCCCGGAGTCGGGGCCGTACTGCTCGGGCTGTGCGTACGCCCCGGGTTGCCCGTAAGGTCCCGACTGCCCGTACGGTCCAGGCTGACCGGCTCCGTCGGTGCCGGCCCCCGCTCCCTGTTCGCCGTGCTCGGGTGCGAACGGCAGCACCCAGTGGCCGCCGGTGGCCGGATCGGCGGCGGGGAGCGGCGAGCCGGTGCCGCCGTCCGCCGCGGTGTGGGACGACGGGTCGATCGGCGGTGGCGTGTAGCCGCCCTGGCCCGTTCCGGGTGCGGCCAGCGGCACGTCCTCGGCGAACTCCCCGAAGCCACCGCTGGGGAGCTGGACGAAGGCTGTGGCGTCGGCGTCGTACTCGCCGCCGCCCCAGCTCCTGGGCACGTGCTGCCCGTACGGGGCCTCCTGCGCGTACGGGTCACCGCCGTACTGTCCGCCGCCGTGCTGATCGCGGCCGTGCTGGTCGCCGCCGTACTGCTCGCCGTACTGGTCGGCACCGTACTGCTCGGCGCCGCCCGCGCCGTTTCCGTACTCGCCCGTGTCCGTGTGCGCGTTCACGTGTCCGTGCGGGTCCGCACCCGCGTGCGGACCCGCGCCCCCGTTCCGGTTTCCGTTCCCGTTGTCGTGTGGTGCCTGTGGTGTGCCGCTCATGCGAGAGCCCTCCCGAGTCCTCGGCGGGCCAGTGTCGCCACCGTACGCCGCAAGTGCAGTGCGGCGGGCGGAAGCTGGGGAACGGCGCCGGACGTGCCGTCGGCGCCCTCCTCTGGCGGCGGGTCGGGGATGCACGCCATCGCGACGTACTCCCCGAAAGCGGACAGCGCCTCAGGGGCCAGGCTCCGCTCCCCGTCCCAGTCGATGAGCGAGGCGATCCACTGCTCGGCCTCCAGTGGGCGCAGCGGCATCGGCGCGACGGCGCCCACCGCGCACCGCACCCCGCGCCGCATCGGGTCGAGCACGACGGCGACGGAGGCCAGCGCGCGGCTCGGTCCGGTACGGCTGGTGGCCTTCAGAAAGGTCTGCGGGGCGTGCAGCAGCGGCACCTTCACATAGCCGACGACCTCGCTGGGCCGGAGCATCTCCATTCCGGCGAGCAGATGGCTGACCGGCAGCTCGCGGCGCGCGCCTTCCGGGCCCGCGATGGAGAGCGTGGCCTCCAGCGCGGCGAGTACGGGCAGCGCGTCCCCGGTGGGCGAGGCGCCGACGATGTTGCCGCCGAGGGTGCCCGCGTTGCGGATCTGCGGGGGGCCCGCGGCGCGCGCAGCGGCGGCGAGCGCGGGGATGAGCGCGGCGAAGTCGGCGCTGCCCATGCGCGCGTGGGTGAGGCCGGCGCCGAGCACGGCGTACCCGTCCTGGTAGGACCAGCCGCGGATCTCGCTGATCCGGCCGAGGCCGACCAGCGCGGCGGGGCGGAGCTGCCCTGAGTTGACGTCGGCCATCAGATCGGTGCCGCCGGCGACCGGCACGGCCGCCGGTACGGCGGAGAGCGCGGAGACGGCCTCGTCCAGGGTGGTCGGCAGCATGACAGCAGGGGGCACAGCCTGCGCGGCTCGTTCGCCGTCTGGTGCATGCCGTACGTGCGTGCTCAACCTGCTGCCCCTTCCCCGACATACCGGGCTCCCGGCTGCACTGCCGTACGGTACGTGCTCACAGCCCGGACGAGGCAACTCTGGCATATCTCGGCCCGCGCCTGGCACGAGGGCCAGGGATGGGCTCTTTCGTACCGTTTGACTGCGGGCGGCCGACCGTCACTCCGGCGGGTGGCCGTCCCTTGCCCGGGCGGGTGATCGGCCCTCACTCCGGCGGTGGCCGCCCTCACCCCAGCGGTCGCCCCGGAATTCCCGGCCGCCGCTGCCAGGGACGCGGCCCCGTCGCAGGACGGTATTCAACGCCGAGGGCGTCCAGGCGGGGCAGGTGTGCCCTCTCCAGGCGCTCCGCGAAGTCCTCGTACGGGTGGCCGGGCCCGGCCCAGGCGACCTCCGCGACGGCGGCGAGCCGGGGGAACATCTGATAGTCGACGCGTTGCGAACTCTCCGCGCACTCGGTCCACATATTGGCCTGCACCCCCAGCACCCGCCCCGCGAGCCCGGCCGCCGCCAGCCGCTCGGGCACCGGCCGCACCTCGTACACGTCCCGCAGCGACGCCACGTACCCCAGTGGCACGGGCTCCTCGTCGCCGGGCGCCTGCCGCCGGTCGAGGTACAGCTCGTGCTCGGGACACATCACCACATCGTGGCCCGCCTCGGCGGCCGCGATGCCACCCTCGTACCCCCGCCAGGAGGAGACGACGGCGCCCGGCGTCAGTCCGTCGCCCGCGAGGGTGCCGCCCTGGAGGATTTCGTCCCAGCCGACCATCCGCCGCCCGCGCTCGGCCAGCCACCGGTCGAAGTGCCGCACCAGCCACGCCTGGAGCGCTTCCTCGTCCTCCAGCCCCTCCCGCGCCATCCGGGCCTGCGCGGCGGCGGAGGCCCGCCACTGGTCCTTCGGCGTCTCGTCCCCGCCGATGTGGATGAAGGGGGACGGGAAGACGTCGAGCACCTCCTCCAGTACGTGCTCGTAGAAGCGCAGCACCTGGTCGGTGGGTGCCAGCAGATGCGGGCTGACGCCCCAGTCGGTCCAGACCTCGACTTCGGTCCCCGTGCTGCCGAGTTCGGGGTAGGCGGCGATCGCGGCCTGCGAGTGCCCGGGCAGTTCGATCTCGGGTACGACGGTGATGTGCCGGTCTGCGGCGTACGCCACGATTTCGCGAAGGTCGTCCTTGGTGTACCAGCCGCCGTGCGGACGCTCGTCCCACAGCGGGGAGGCGCGGTGGCCCACCCGGGTACGGGACCGCCGACCGCCGACCTCGGTGAGCCGCGGGTAGCGCTGGACCTCCATCCGCCAGCCCTGGTCGTCGGTCAGGTGCAGATGCAGGACGTTCAGCTTGTGCGCCGCGAGCAGATCGAGGATACGGAGCACCCCGTCCTTGGGCATGAAGTGCCGTGCCACATCCAGCAGCAGGCCGCGCCAGCCGAACCGCGGCGCGTCCTGGACGCGGACGGGAGGCACCTCGAGGGAGGTGAGGGCCCCGGCCCGCCGGAACGCCGCGGGCGGCAGCGCCTGCCGCAGAGTCTGTACGCCCCAGAACACGCCCGCCGCGTCCCCACCCTCGATCAGGGCACGTTCGGCGGTGACGTCCAGCCGGTACGACTCGGCGCCGAGGCCGGCATCCAGCCGGAGTTCGAGGGTGTTGCTGTTGCCTTGCTCCCCCTCCTGGAACGGCAGCACGGCCCGGCCCCGCAGCCACCGGGCGACCCCCGTCGTCCCGGGCCTGGCGAGGAGAGCGGTGCGGCTCCCCCATACGAAGGGCGGTCCCGCCTCCTCGCGCACCTCCCTGGCACACGGCACGAGGCCCGTCCCCCATCCGACCGCCGGCATGGCGCTTCCTCCTCACGGGTCGTCACCCCTGGTACATCCTTCTGCCACAGCCATACCCGAGCCCCGCGCCGTCCAGCCTCTTCGCAGCGGCGGCCGCTTCCCGCAGGGGACCAGCCCTTTGAAAGGAGTGACAAGTGACGATCCGACGCGCAGTTCAGGAGTTGCTGGACGCAGGCCCCCTACCCTCCGAGGAGGCAAGCGAGGAAGAAATCGCTTCCGCGCAGCACCTCCTCGAGCAGATCGCCAAACCTGTATCCGGCGAAGAAGCACAGGCACTTACTGCAGCCTTCGGCTCCGACGACTGCTATGGACTCTCCTGGACCCTTCTGCATCTGATTGAAACTGCACCAAGCGCCCATAATGCCAACTACTCGCAAAATACGGACAATCCATGGGTGGAATTGCTGAACTCGCGCGTTGAGTTCGGCAAGGAGAATCGCGGGGTCTGACCTCCGGAACGACGGCCAATCATCAGCGTGGATGCTGTCGCCACGTGCCTCCGCCGACCCGTTGCCCGGCTGCTCATGTGAGCACCAGCGAGGGTATCCTGGCTCTCCGACCGTGTGTTGGCCTGAGGGTCACTGTCGGTCATTCTCGGTCCGCGTCAATACGCAGCAGCGAGGATGTCCTCGCTCAGCGAGCCACCGGAGGTCACCGCGTCATGGCCCAGCGGCCCCCGCGACTGCCTGTTCCGCCGCCCAATCCGTACGGGGCGCATCCGGGCGCTGGGTGGGCGCCGCCTGGTGGGGGGCGGAAGAGGGAGGTCACCGCAGGGCGGGTGACCGGGGTGTGTGTGGCGGCCCTGCTGCTGGTCGTGTACGTGGTGATACCGGCCGTTCAGTCGCTCCGTTGAGCCGTCGGACAGGGCAGGCGAACGGCGCGACGGCGAGTGCGAGGACAACAGATGTGGAAGCGGGGGGCGGCCGAAGGGGCCGCGGGGGAAGCAGGACCGACGCGGGTGGCGGAGCCGTGGCAGGCGCCCAGCGTGGTGGAGCAGCAGCTCTACGAGGCGAAGACACGGCACGACTGGGCCGCGTACCTGGACGTGCTGGCCGGCGAATATCTGTACCGCCTCGCCTCCCGCCCCTGGCTGGACGCCAATCCTGGCCGTATCCCGGCCCGGCTGCAGCCGGTCTGGCGCCCGGAGGTGCAGGGCTGGTGCGCCGCCGTGTACACGGAGGCCATGCTGCCCGCGCCGATCGACGACCCGGTCTTCATCTCGGAGAGCCTGGACGCGTACGCCCGCAGCTGGTCGCCGCAGGATCCGCCGTGGCTGGCGGTGAACCCGGGCTCGCCGTGTGAGGCGTACTTCCCGGCCAGCCAGTCGCTGTGCGCGCTGTGGCAGCAGCACGCCGACCGCGTCGACCACGTCTGCCAGCACGGCACGCTGCGCACCCTCTGGGTCGGCGGCCCGCGCACCGGCCCGGTCGCACGGGGGCTCGCCTGTGGGGCGCTGCTGTGTGTGAACAACGGCCACTACTGGAACTCCCTCGGCCATGGACACGGTTACAACGACGAGCGGCGAGCGCTCGACCGCTGGTGGGGCGTGACCACACGCGAGAAGTGGCAGCAGTACCAGGAGGAGCTGCTGACCAACGAGATGAGCAGCCCGGTGTGGGAGTTCGCCCTCGGCCTGCGGCACAGCCTGGCGCAGGATTTCGGCGGCCAAGTGGAGACGGCCCACTGGCGGCAGGCCGCGGAGCGGGTGCTGCGCAAGCGGGTCGCGACGGCCACGATCGAGCTGACGCCGGACGGTGTGACGCGTACCGAGGGCCCCTCCGAGGAGGAGGTGGAGTGGCAGATCGACGGCGTGAAGCGGCTGATCGGCCGCATCACCCGGTACGAGGCCCGGTTCCGCGCGGACGGACTGCTGCCCGAGGGGCGGTTCGTCCGCTCGGTCGCGGCCTGGGACTACGGCCGCGCCTCCAACATGGCCCGCTTCGGACTGGGCGCCCGCTTCTGCTCCTTGGAGGAGGCGGAGGCGGCCGTCCTTCGCGCCGGGCGGGTCAGCACGGTCAGCTACCGCTCGTGGGAGGACTTCTCCGCCGCGTACATCCTCGGCCGCTGCCTCCACTTCGACGAGGAGGAGTTCGGCTCCTGGTACGAGGAGATGCTGACCGCGCACCGCGTGCTGACGACCGACCCCGAGAGCCCCTGGCTCACGCTTCCCTTCCGCGCCGGGGACAGCGGCTGAGAGACCTGGGGGCCGGCCACTCGCGCCTCAGCGGAGGCGCGAGTGCCGGATGCCGTAGCCGAAGTAGACGGCGAGGCCCGCGGCCATCCAGGCGGCGAAGCAGACCCAGGTGACGGCCGGAAGGCTGACCATCATCCAGACGCAGAACCCGAAGCCGAGCAGCGGCGTGAGGGGGAAGAGTGCCACCCGGAAGGACCGGTTCATGGTGGGCCGGGTCCGGCGCAGGATGATGACGGCGATGTTGACCAGGGCGAAGGCGAAGAGCGTGCCGATGCTGGTGGCGTTGGCGAGTTCGCCGAGCGGGATGGTGGCGGCGAGGATGCCGCAGAAGGCGGAGACGAGCAGCGTGTTGGCGCGCGGCGTCCCGGTCCGCTCGTTCACCTTGGCGAACACCTTCGGTACGAGGCCGTCCCGGGACATGGCGAACAGGATGCGGGTCTGGCCGTAGAGGACGGCGAAGACGACGCTGGCGATGGCGACGACGGCTCCCGCGGCCAGTACGACGCTCCACAGGCCCATGCCGGTGACGTCCTTCATGATCCGGGCCAGCGCGGCGTCGGTGCCCTCGAAGTCCTGCCAGGGCATGGCGCCGACGGCGACGAGCGCGACCACGCAGTAGAGCACGGTGACGATCAGCAGCGACAGCATGATGGCCCGGGGCAGGTCCCGCTTCGGGTTCTTCGCCTCCTCGCCCGCGGTGGATGCGGCGTCGAAGCCGATGTAGGAGAAGAAGAGGGTGGCGGCCGCGGCGCTGACGCCGGTGACCCCCAGCGGGGCGAGCGGCGCGTAGTTGCCGGCCTTGATGCCGAAGAAGCCGATGCCGCAGAAGAGCAGCAGGGTCACGATCTTGATGACGACCATGGCGGTGTTGATCCGGGCGCTCTCCTTGGCGCCGCCCATCAGGAAGACCATCGCCAGCAGGATCACCGCGAGCGCGGGCAGATTGACGAAGCCGCCCTCGCCCAGCGGCGCGGAGACCGCTTCGGGGATGGTCACGCCGAGGGTGCCGTGCAGGAGTTCGTCGAGGTACTCACCCCAGCCGACGGCGACGGCCGCCACGGAGATGCCGTACTCCAATACGAGACACCAGCCGCAGATCCAGGCGACGAGTTCGCCCATGGTCGCGTAGGCGTACGAGTACGAGGAACCGGAGACCGGGATGGAGCCGGCCAGCTCGGCGTAGGACAGGGCGGAGAAGAGAGCGGTCAGACCGGCGAGGACGAAGGAGATCGAGACGGCGGGACCGGCGAGCGGGGTGGCTTCGCCGAGTACGACGAAGATTCCGGTGCCCAGCGTGGCGCCGATGCTGATCATTGTCAGCTGCCACATGGACAGGGAGCGGCGCAGCGCACCGCCCGCGCCCTGCCCGCCCTCGGCGACCAGCCGTTCGACGGGCTTGCGCCGCATCAGCCGACTGCCGCCGCGCGCTGCCCCGGCACCCGGGTGGCTAATGGCCGGGTCAGCGCCGGAGCTGTGTGGAGAGCTCGGCGGGGACGGGGGCTCGGCCGAGGGCGGCGCTGTGCTGTGTTCCGGCGGCATCGGCGGCATGTCGGGCTCCTTGTCACGGCGGTGGGTGGGCGGGGCCCAGGACGGCGACTCCCCGTCCGCTTACCTGACAAAGCACATGCAGCGTCATCCCGTGCGGGGTGGACCCGTGCACCGGTGGGGGTTGCCGAGCTGGCGGTCACCGCCACTCCTGGCACGGGGCATGAGCCTACGAGTCCGCAGCTCACGACAGGAATGCATGCCTGTTGCGCATCACCGGAAGATCGTTGCGCACTTGAGCACTCGAACGGGGAAACGTTGCGCGACGTTGCCCGGATGGCGCCCCCGGCAGCTGGGAACCCACGGTGACCTCCCGGCCGGCTGGGCCGACCACAACCACGGAACGGCATGGGACCCTTTCCCCATGCGGAATCAGTCCCTACCGGTGCTTCTCTACGACGGCGACTGCGGCTTCTGCACGTCGGCGGTCCACTTCGCCGAACGGCGCGTACGGCCCCGGTGCACGTACGAGCCCTGGCAGTTCGCCGACCCCGCCGACCTCGCAGCCCTCGGCGTCACACGGGAGCGCGCCGAGCACGAGGTGCTGTGGGTGACGCCTGCCGGGGCGGTGTACGGCGGCGCGCAGGCCGTCGCCAAAGCGCTGCTCAGCGCGGCGGGCGGCGCCTGGCCGGTGCTGGGCGCCGTACTGACCCTGCCGCCCTTTCGCTGGGCCGCGCACGTGGGCTACCGCGTGATCGCCGCCAACCGCCACCGCCTCCCGGGCGGTACGGCGGCGTGCGCGGTCGCCCGCTCACACTCGGCTAGTTGATGGCCTGGATCTCCTGAACGGTGACGTCCTGCTCGCCCCCGAACTCGCCGGTCGGCAGATCGCCACCCGCCCCCTCGCTCCCCTCCCACGAAGCCTTCCACGTAAGAGTGGACCGCAAGGTGTAACCACTCCCGCCCTGCGTAGCGCGCAGATACGTCACCCCGCACGGCGGCGCCTTCTTCCCGCTCCCCTTCTTGTACGGGCTGCCGATGCTGCCGTCGCCCTTGATCCCGCACTCGCCGGACGACGGGTGCAGCGTGGCGTTCTCGGTCCCCGGACTCAGCTTCAGCGCATCCGGCTCCACCGTCGTCCGAGCCCAGATCTCCTCACCCCCACCCAGATCCACAGACGCCCTCACCGACAACGGCCTGTACTTCCCCTTGTCCAGCCACACCCACGTCGGCAAATTCACCGTCTGCTCGCCGTCCGGATTCAGCTTCACCCGCGTCCCCGGCACCGTTACCTGCGCATACGCCAGCTTCGAGAGAATCTCCGGACTGATCGCATTCTCCACATCCGGCCGCTCACCGTTCTTCACCCAGAACGGCAACCTCGTACACGACTCTCGCCGCGCCGCATCCTTCTCCGCCGGATTCGGCACCGCCGCCCAGAACTTCCCCTCACCCTGCTTGTCGAGGTTGAAGTTCTTGTAGTCGCCCTTTGAATACTTGTGCCGGATATCAGTGTCCACCTCCTGCTTGCGTCCACCGTTGTTGGGAGCCTTCCCCGTCAACGAGTACGGCGACGCATCCACCTTCTCCTTGAGCTCCTCCGGCGAATACGTCGGCGCATACCAACACGGAGGCGGCGCCCAATCCCCACCGGGCACCGCCAGGTTCCCACCCCCGCCACCACTCCCACCGGAACCATTGCCGGAGTAGCTGATTTTGCGGCTACCTCCAGCTCCGGCGGTGGCCTTCCGGTCCTGCACGCTACCGAAAGCAGTCTTCGAGAAGTCATCTTTCGCGTACGCGGAATGAGCGGCCCCCAGGACGCTCGCCCCACAGACCGCAGACACCAGCAAACCGCGCGCGGTCAGCTTTCGCACAGCCGCTTCCCCTCCCCCTTGAATTCCAAAGACCGGGCCTTCCAGACCTGCCGGGGCTTCTCCGGCTTCTGCATTACCAGTGCGATACGTAGATAATCCTCGTCGCTCTCTTTGGTCCGCCGCACCTTTCCGGTCTTGATCTCCTTACTGAAAAACTCCCTCTGGTTCATGCAGAAGGAGACCTCGACCAGCTTCGAGTCGACGACGTCACCGATCTTGGCGTGGGAGAAGCGCTCCGTTCCGGTCACCGTGTAGCCGGCCTTGGTATCGAGCTTGATCTTCTTGGTCGCAGCCTCTTCGGCTGTCTGCAAAGGGACCACGTGCTGCGCCAACACGGGGTCCTTGGGATCCTGCTTCACCGAGCCGTGATTCATTGCCCGCATATAGTCGGCCGCCCCGTCGAGTGCAGCGGCCTTGTCAGGGTCCGAGGGCTGCTCCCAGTCGAAGACCATTTTGAGGTCATCCGGCAGCTTGATATCGGACGTACGGAAGTCGGGCTCTTTCGACTTCGAGTCGTCCTCGCTCTCACCAGGGCCGGGCTGCGACGACTTCTTACCCGCATCATCGGCGCCCTCGATCTTGCGGCTCTTCCCATCCCCGTCACCCCCACCGCACCCGGCGAGAAGCAGCGCAGCGGCAACCGTGGCGGCGGCCAACGAGACGGCGGGGCGGCGGGTGAGGTGCACGGCGAGCTCCCAGTAGCGTCAGGTGACTGTCGTGCACCTGACGGTAGCAGCGCCCCCAACACCCCATCGAGCAAGTTCAGTAGAGCTGCCCACCCACCCCTCAACGCCCACCGCTGCGGCTACGCTCGTTCACCTCGCGCAGCCGCGCGCTCAACTCCCTTGCCCGCTGGGACTGAGCGAGCTTTCCCACAGCTCGCAGCGCACGCCGCTCCTTCACGGTCGCCACCCGTACGGCTGACACATGAGTACGCCATGCCCGCCTCCCCGGGCGCGTCAACGTCAGCCACGCACCATGCATGCTCATCACGATCGCGGGCTGCTGCCGCGTGATGTCGTACACCGGCTCCCCGCGCCTCACCGCACGCCCTCGATGTCCGTACCGTGCGTCCGCGCGAGGTGCCCGCGCCACAGAACCCGCACGTCCACGGCCCGACTCGCGTCCCGATCCCGCTCCGCCACCTCGTGCTGCCGTGCGTACCGCTCGCAGTCCCCGCACCCCGGCACCGGGCGAGGCGGCCGGAGAACGGGGAACTCAGGAAGGTCGTCGTAGGAGCCGTGCTCAACTGCCGTGCGCATAGGGGCCTCTGGTCGCTCGCGAATTTTCCGTATCGGGGACGAGCATCACGCAGTACGGATACGCTCACCAGGAGTAGCGATGTGCGAGCGAACGAAGGAACAAGACCCATGCCCGCACCCCGAGAACTCGACCCCACCTACTCCGTAGCCGCCTACCTGGGCCACAAGATCCGCCGCGAACGCGAACAGCGCGACTGGACGCAGCAGGCCCTCGCCGCGAAGGTCTTCATCTCCCGCGTCCGTGTCGCCAAGATCGAGCTGGGCACCGACCCCCCGAACCCGAGTCTGGCCTCCCGCTTCGACAAGGTGCTGGGCTTCGAGGACGACTTGGCGAACCTCGCGAGGGCGCTGCTGAACGCCCAGGTTCGCGACTATGCCAAGGCGTTTCTCGCCCGCCAGCTCGAAGCCTCCGCCATGCATGACTTCTCGATCGTCGTTCCTGGGCTTCTCCAGACGGAGGAGTACGCCCGCGCGCTGCTGCTCGCAGGGCAGGCCGGAGACCCCGCCGAGGCCGACCGCCATGCGGAGCGCCGGGTCGCCCGCCAGGAAGTCTGGACCCGCGAGCGGCCGCCGTGGATGTGGGCCGTCCTCGACGCGGCAGTGCTGCGCCGCGCCACCGGCGGCCGGGCGACGATGCACAGTCAGCTGACGAAGCTCCGGGAGATGTGCGAGCGCCCCAACATCAATGTGCAGATCCTCCCCGAGAACACCACCATGATCCCGGGCTCCGTCGCCCTCCTCACCCTGCCGAACGGCGATCGAGGGGCGTACACAGAGGGCTTCGTAACAGGCGCCTACACCGAAGAACCGAGCAGGGTCGAGCGCTTCCAGCGGGTCTATGATCGGTTGCACGCCGACGCGTTGAGCGCGTGCGCTTCCATGGAACTGATCGAAAAGGCCATCGAGGGATTCGCATGATCGACCTGACTGCCGCCGCGTGGCGTAAATCCAGCTACAGCGGTGCGGACGCCGACAACTGCGTCGAGATCGCCGACAACATCCCCGGCGCCGTACCCGTCCGGGACTCGAAGGTCCCGGACGGCCCGGTGCTGGTCTTCAAGAACACCACCTGGGCGTCCTTCGTGCAGCGTGTGCGCGCGCGCTGACCAGGAGCGGCGAGCAACCACCCGCACGCACCGCACGCCCCTACGGCTCTCACCTCCACACGACCGATACGGCCGACCTGGCACGCCTGGACTCGGTCGGCCGTGAGGGCGGAAGCGCGTAAATTTTCGATCACTTACGGAAGTTGCCGATCAGCGGCACCGTAAGTCCGCTATGTGCGTCTAAGTTGGGCAACAAGACGGCCCCCGAGCGGTGCAGCAACACCGCATCGAGGGCCTACACCGCCAAGTGGATGAGGCCCACTCACGATGCCCAACGATGTTAACGCGCCCACGCGCGCGCCCTTCCTCCAAACCCCGGAATCCCTCATCGACAACGTAGGGATCACCCCCACAGCGCTCCGCCTCCTCCAGGCTCTGGCAAAGCTCCCGCCGCGCAACGCCCGCAACAGCGACACAGTCGCCAAGTCCCTCCGTATGGGCAAGGACCGTACGAACGCCGCGCGCAAAGTCCTCCGCGAACAGGGCCACTGGCACGCCCGCAAGCGCCAGAACCCGCGCGGGGAGATCCGCGACCAGCGCCTCGCCTCCCTCGCCCCGCTCCGTACCCGTACGGAGATCGAGACGGGATGGGCAGCGGCCGAGGAAGCGGCACGGCTCGGCAAGGACACGGCCGAATCACGCAGGCTGGGCGTACGCATCGTCAACTCTGCGGAGTGGCTTCCACGGCCCGAGCCACATACGCGGGCCCCGGAACCGGCCGCCGGTTCACCCGCTCCCCGCCCCACCCGGCGACGCCCCCAAGGGGACAAGACATCGAACGAACACCACACCCCCCACCCGTCCCCCAAGATCCGAGAAGCAGAGGCCACAGCGGCACGGGAGGAAGACCTGGGCCTGGGAGCGCTGACCGGCCCACTGGCCAGTTACGCCCAGCGCGCGGAACGGCTGCTCCTGCAACTGCGCCGTACGGCACCCGAGCTGGTTCTCACCCACTCCGAGGCCCGTGAACTGGCGCAGGTCGCAGGGCACTATCTGCTGCGCGGCGAAGAAGCGGAAACCCTGCGCACCGTCCTCACTCACGGTCTGCCACCTGAGGGTGTTCGGTGTCCCCGGGAGTTCGCCCGCCACCGCCTGCTGCGCTACCTGCCGCCCGTGCCGGACTGCCCGACGCCCACGGCGGTGGTCCGCTCCTCCCCCGGCCGAGCCCACCCCGCAGCCGGCGACCGTTCGGACCGTCCGGGCGGCCCCGCGCACCGCATCCGCCAAGGCCACGGCTGGCGCGCCGTCCTGGCCGACGCCGCACGCCAGCCGGGCCCAGGAGTCCCGGCTCAGACACCAGCCGCAGACCAGCAGTCGGTTGGCATCAGCTGCCCAAGCCACCCGCGAAGGGCGTCGTCTGCCAGTGGTCGACAGCGGGATTGAGGTACTCCGCCAGTTCGGGAAGCTGCGGGACCAGGGTGAGGGTGGCGATGACCCGCAGCATGCCCAGGGCGTTGACGAAGGCGAGCAGCTCCTCGTCGAGCGGTCTCGTGCCGTTGCGCTGTGCGCCGCGGTTGTAGGCGGCTTCGTACTCGGGTCCGAGAGCGGCCAGGTCCCACTCGACGGGCCCCAGCGTGACCAGTTCGAAGTCGGCGTAGAGGTCGCCGTCCACCGCGTTGAAGATGTTCGCGGGCGGGGAGTCGCCGTGGATGGGCTGGAGGTCGATGCCGGGGAACCGGGCCTCGAAGGCGCTGCGTGAGCGTACGAGGGGTTCGAGGAGCTGCCATTCGCGGCGGGCACGGTCGAGCTCGGCCGCTCCGATCAGGTCGGGATGCTGGTCGAGCCGGGCGAGGCTGTCCGCGACGAACTCCGGGTCGGCAGCGGACAGGAATTCCAGGCGGCCCGGGTAGGCGCGCAGTGCCGCGTGCAGGTCGGCGACGCTCTCGGCGTTCGCGACGTAGTCGGGTTCCTTGCCCCGGGCCTCCTCGACGAACGGCCAGAACGTCATCGAGAACCCGCCGCGCTGCACGGGTTCGCGCGGCACGAGCGGGCTGGGCGCGATCACGGGGACTCCCTGGTCTGCGAGCCACCGTGTGACATCCAGCTCGTCCTGCTGGCGGCGCGCGAGGGCGGCCAGGTCGTCCGTGCGGGGCAGGACGGTGGGAATCCGGGCCACGACCGGCGAGGGGGCGAGGTGGACGACGACCGAGAAGAGGTCGTGGAGCACTGTGGGCTCGGTGACGGTCAGGCCGAGCCCACGCCCAGCCGTGACGGCTGCCTCAGCGGCGGCGGAGGTGCGGTCGGCACGCTGTTGTGGTGTCAGGAAGGTGGTCATGGATCATCCCTTGTTCAGTGGGTTGATGGATGTGAAACGGTTCGGGGCAGGGGGAGCCGGTCCGGGTCAGCGCCTGCGGCCGGCGTGCAGTTCCAGCTGCTCGGCTTCGAAGCGCGCACGGAAGTCGCGATCGTGCGAGACCGCGACCTCCGCCCCTGGGTACGCCGCGAGGGCTGCCTGAAGGTCCTCGACCAGGTCGAGTGCGAGGTGGTTGGCTGGCTTGTCGAGGACGAGGAGGTCCGCGGGCTGGGTCACCAGGGTCGCGACCTGCAGCCGCCGTTGCTGTCCCACGGACAGGGCGGCGACTGGGACGTGCAGGTCCTGTTCGCGGAACAAGCCCAGGGACAGGAGCTGTTCGGCGTACTCGTCCGGCAGCCCGGGCCGCCCGGCAGCGAACGCGGCGAGCAGCTGCAGCCGCGCGGCGTGCGGGGGCAGTTCCTGGGCGAGGTAGCCGATCCGGGCGGGCGGCGTACCGTGCCCGGACTCAGACGAAGAAGAGGAAGGCCATGGCCTCACCATAGCAAGACGAACCGTCTCGCCTCAATTCGCGCGGGACACGAAATCCGTGATCCGCAGCGCGCCCCGCTCGTCCGGGGACGGTGCGGCACGGGCAGCCACTCATCGGTGCTCTGCGCTCGGCGGAAGGTGCCGTACGGACTGATGTTGGACCAGAACAGCGCGCCGGTCCTCGTCGGTCCTCGTCGGTCAGCTTCTTCGCCCACGCCGGTTCGGCCAGGTCCGCTGTACATTCGCGGCTGGTGTCTGCGCTAGGACTCCAGGGCCAGATGGAGTGACCACGCTGAAGAACCCACCCCATGGCGCGATGGCTAGTTGACGGCTTGGATCTCCTGGACGGTGACGTCCTGCTCGCCCCCGAACTCACCGTTCGGCAGGTCGTTGCCGCCACCGCCCTCGCTGCTCTCCCACGCGGCCTTCCAGGTGAGGGTGGACCTCAGCGTGTAGCTACCCCCGCCCTGCGTCGCCTTCCGATACGTCACCCCACACGGCGGAGCCTTCTTCCCGCTGCCCTTCTTGTACGGGCTGCCGATACTGCCGTCGTCCTTGATCCCGCACTCGCCGGAGGACGGGTGCAAAGTGGCGTTCTCCGTCCCCGGACTCAACCTGAGTGAATCCGGCTCGACCGTCGTCCTGGCCCAGATCTCCTCACCCCCGCCAAGATCCACCGACGCCTTCACCGACAGCGGCTTGTACCGGCCCTTGTCCAACCACACCCACGTCGGCAGATTCACCGTCTGCTTGCCATCCGGATTCAGCTTCACCCGCGTCTCGGGCACCGTGATCCGCGCATACGCCAGCTTGGAAAGGATCTCCGGACTGATCGCGTTCTCCACATCCGGCCGCTCACCGTTCTTCACCCAGAACGGCAACCTCGTACACGACTCACGCTTCGCCGCGTCCTCCTCATCCGGATTCGGCACCGCAGCCCAGAACTTGCCCTCGCCCTGCTTGTCGAGGTTGTAGTTGTCGTACTCCCCCTCCGAGTACAAGTGCCGAATGTCCCGGTCCACCTCCTCCTTGAGATACCGATTGTTCGGATCACGCCCCGTCAAGGAGTACGGCGACGCATCCACCTTCTCCTTGAGCTCCTCCGGCGAATACGTCGGCGCATACCAACACGGAGGCGGCGCCCAATCCCCCCTGGGCACCGCCAGATTCCCACCCCCGCCATTGCTCCCACCAGAACCGCTGCCGGAGTAGCTGATTTTGCGGCTACCTCCGGCCCCAGCAATCGCTTCGTTGTCCTTCCACGCTCCCTTTTGGAACTTCGCTCCCGCCTCATTGGGGTTTCCCCGGTCAGCCCATGCCGATGTAGCGTCCCCTAGGAGGGCCAGCAGGCATAGCCCTGAGATCAGCGCCGTCCTCGTCGTCAGCCTTTGCACTGCTTCACCGCCTTGCCCTCGAACTCGAAGGTGCGCGCCTTCCAGGGACGGTCTCCCTGATCAGGTTTCTGCATGACCAGGGTGTAGCGCATGTAGCTCGAAGCGCTCTCTTCGGTGCGCAGGACCTTCCCGCTCTTGACTTTCCGGTCGAAGAACTCGGACTGATCCACACAGAAGGCCACTTCGACGAGCTTCCCATCTACTACCTGCCCAATGTCTTCTCGGTAGTAGCGTTGCTTTCCGGTCGCCGTAACGCCGTCCTTGACGTCCATCTTGACAACCGTGGTTGCGAATTCCTGCGCGGATTGCAGCGGCACCACATGCTTAGCCAGCACCGGATCCTTCGAGTCTTGCTTCACCGTGCCGTGCACAAGGGCCCGCATGTAGTCCGCAGCACCATCCAGCGCTGCTGCCTTCTCGGGGTCCGACGGCTGGTCCCAGTCGAAGACGAGCTTCACGTCATCCGGCAGCTTGATGTCCGACGTGCGGAAGTCGGGCTCCTTCTTCTCGGAGCCCGACCCACTCTTCTCCGGGCCAGAGGACGACTTCTTGCCCGCATCGTCCGCGCCCTCGATCTTGCCGCTCTTCCCATCACCGTCATCACCACCACCGCACCCGGCGAGAAGCAGCGCAGCGGCAACCGTGGCGGCGGCCAACGAGACGGCGGGGCGGCGGGTGAGGTGCACGGCGAGCTCCCAGTAGCGTCAGGTGACTGTCGTGCACCTGACGGTAGCAGCGCCCCCAACACCCCATCGAGCAAGTTCAGTAGAGAAGGGAGAGGTGCGAGACGAGAGGGCAACACACAGCACACCGCCGCCTCACCCGTACGGAGTACGGGTGAGGCGGCGGTGTGGTGACAGGCGCGGCGCGTGGTGCACGTCATACGCGCCGGTCGCGCGTGCGCGGGGGCGCTGAGCTCGAACGCGTGGGGGCTACTTCTTGTCGCCGCCCTTGCCGTCCTTGCCGTTCTTGTCCCCGCCGGGACCCATCGTCTCGTAGATCTCCTTGCACATCGGGCAGACCGGGTACTTCTTCGGGTCGCGACCCGGGACCCAGACCTTCCCGCAGAGCGCGACGACGGGCGTGCCGTCCATCGCGCTCGCCATGATCTTGTCCTTCTGGACATAGTGGGCGAACCGCTCGTGATCGCCATCACCGTGCGACGTCTGCGGGGTCGGTTCGACGAGTGTGCCGGTGCCCGCCCCGCGCTCGGGCTCAAGAGTGCTCATGCAGTCCAAGGGTACTCATGCGACCGGAACACGTCAGGCATGGGCCGTGGCCCGCGTCACCCGTCGGCGGCCCCGTGCGCAACCGTGTTCGGACCCGCCGACGCCCCGCAGTGCGGGGCCGTACGGCCCTCAGTTCAGCGAGGGGTCGTCCGGGTACGTCGCGACCAGCGCCAACTCACTGCGCTGCCGACGCAGTACGGACCGCCACAGACGCTCCGGTGCCGGGGAGGAGACGTCGCCGGGCTCCGAGTCGACGACGTACCACGCGCCCTCCGACAGCTCTTTCTCCAGCTGCCCCGGACCCCAGCCCGAGTACCCGGCGAAGATCCGGAGCGAACCCAGCTCGGCGGCGAGCAGTTCGGGCGGGGCCTCCAGGTCGACAAGGCCGATGGCCCCGTGCACCCGGCGCCAGCCCAGTGGGCCGTCCGTGTCGAGGACGGTGTCGGTTCCCAGGTCGGCGTCGGACTCGGCACCGGCGTCCGCGTCGCCGCTGTCGGCGGCCGCCTCGGCGTCACCGACGGCCGCGCCCTCCCCCGGGCCGTCCTTCCGGCCCGGGGCGCTCCCGCGCCGGGCGGCGTCCGGCCCGGCCGCCTCCGCACCGCCCTGTCCCGGAGCCCCGGTCGTTCCCGTCGTTCCGGTCGTTCCCGTCGTTCCGGCGGTGCCAGTGGCGCCGGTGGTGCCAGCGGCTCCCGTGGCGCCCCCGACTCCCGGCTCGGCGGCCGGGGCACCGGCTCCCTCGTCGCCGCTCGTCCGGGCTTCCGATCGGGCGCCCCGCGAAGCATCCCCGGGCTCGCCCCGGCCGGCGCGTTCCGCGCGCCCCTCACGCCCGGCGCGCTCCTCATCCTCGGCGCGCTCCTCACCCCGCCCCGTCGGCTCCGTCGGGCCATCGGCCGGGGGAGTTCTCTTCCGGCCGGACGCAGGCCCGGATGGTTGGCCGGGCGTATGTCCGGATCCGCGGCCTGGGGTACGGCTGGTGTCACCGTCGGTGCGGTCACCTCTGCCGGAGGGGACCACGGCGACGCCCAGTGCGGCGTCCAGCGAGACGGGGCCACCCTGGAAGACGACGCCGGGCTCGCCGGTGAGCGCGGCCCACGGCTCCAGGATGTCGCTGACGTCCACCGGGGTGGGACGGTTGAGGACCACGCCCAGTGAGCCCTCCTCGTCATGGTCGAGGAGGAGCACCACAGCGCGGTCGAAGTTCGGATCGGCCAGCACCGGTGTGGCGACGAGCAGTCGTCCGGTGAGCGAGGACACCTCGGTCATACGCCAATGATCCCGCACCTGCGCCGTTTACGGGACCCAATGGCCGGATCGAGGGCACCGCTGACCGGGTCGCGGGCCCCCTGGTGCCCCATCGGCAGGCCACCGGCAGCCCATCAGCAGCCCACCGACCTCCCGGCGCCCTCCCACCGGTGACCCATCGCACGGCGCCCAGGGCGAAACCGGCCCTTATCACCCCACGACTGGTGATATCCGAGTCACCCTCTGTGTTATTGCTGACCTGTGACAGTCACCGACCCCCCTCGGGCTTGGGTAGGCACCGGACGGGGCCATTACGCTTGCCTGTTGTCCCATCCCGTCTCGCGGAATCGCGGAGATCCATGACCGACAGCCCAGCCGACGTACTCCTCGTCCACGGTGGCGCCCCGCTCGAGGGCGAGATCCGTGTCCGGGGTGCGAAGAACCTCGTCCCCAAGGCCATGGTCGCCGCGCTGCTGGGCAGTGAACCGAGCCGACTGCGCAACGTGCCGGACATCCGCGATGTCCGCGTCGTCCGCGGGCTGCTCCAACTGCACGGCGTCACGGTGCGTACCGGGGACGAGTCCGGCGAGCTGGTGCTCGATCCCTCCCACGTGGAGAGCGCCAACGTCGCGGACATCGACGCGCACGCGGGTTCTTCGCGTATCCCGATCCTGTTCTGCGGGCCGCTGCTGCACCGGCTCGGGCACGCCTTCATCCCGGGTCTGGGCGGCTGTGACATCGGCGGCCGTCCGGTGGACTTCCACTTCGACGTGCTGCGGAAGTTCGGCGCGACGATCGAGAAGCGCGCCGACGGGCAGTACCTGGAGGCCCCGCAGCGGCTGCGTGGCACCAAGATACGGCTGCCGTACCCGTCGGTCGGCTCGACGGAGCAGGTGCTGCTGACGGCGGTGCTGGCCGAGGGCGTGACCGAGCTGTCGAACGCCGCGGTCGAACCGGAGATCGAGGACCTGATCTGCGTCCTGCAGAAAATGGGCGCGATCATCTCGATGGACACCGACCGTACGATCCGCATCACCGGCGTCGACAAGCTTGGCGGCTACACCCACCGTGCGCTGCCCGACCGGCTGGAGGCCGCGTCCTGGGCGAGCGCGGCGCTGGCCACCGAGGGCAGCGTTTTCGTACGCGGCGCCGAGCAGAAGTCGATGATCGCGTTCCTGAACACCTTCCGGAAGGTGGGGGGCGCGTTCGAGATCGGCGACGAGGGCATCCGCTTCTGGCACCCGGGCGGCCCGCTGAACGCCATCGCGCTGGAGACGGACGTCCACCCCGGCTTCCAGACGGACTGGCAGCAGCCGCTGGTGGTGGCGCTGACGCAGGCGTCGGGGCTGTCGATCGTGCACGAGACGGTGTACGAGTCGCGCCTCGGTTTCACCTCGGCGCTCAACCAGATGGGTGCGCACATCCAGCTCTACCGCGAGTGCCTGGGCGGCATGCCGTGCCGCTTCGGGCAGCGCAACTTCCTGCACTCGGCGGTGGTTTCCGGGCCGACCAGGCTCCAGGGCAGCGACCTGGTCATTCCGGACCTGCGCGGCGGCTTCTCGTATCTGATCGCCGCGCTGGCCGCGCAGGGCACGTCCCGGGTGCACGGCATCGATCTGATCAACCGGGGCTATGAGAACTTCCAGCAGAAGCTGGTCGACCTCGGCGCGAAGGTGGACCGCCCGTAGGGCCGGGGAGGGACCGTCCGTAGGGCCGGGGAGGGGGCTGCGCTTGCCGGCCCCCTCCCCGGGCCCGTGGGATCAGTCCTCCACCAGTACGGGCTGCTCTTGCGGGGTGAGCGTGCAGCGCGCTCCCGGCGTCAGAGCCTCCGCCTCCCAACTCGGCAGGTCGACCTTGGCCTCGGCGCCCGAGTCGGTGGTCACCAGGAGGCGGGTGGTGCCACCCAGGAAGGTGGCCACGCGGACGGTCGCCGCCTCGCCCTCCCCGTCCGTACCGGTACGCACCCTCAGGCCCTCCGGCCGCACCAGCACATCGACCTCGCAACCGACACCAGGGCACTCCCCGTGCACCGGCACCCGCCGCCCCAGCACCTCGACGGTCCCGCCCTCACACACGACACCCGGCAGCCGGTTCATCGTGCCGACGAACTCCGCGACGAACGGCGTCGCGGGCCGCTCGTAGAGCTCGCTGGGAGAGGCGCACTGCTCCAGGCGGCCCTCCTTCATCACCGCGACGCGGTCGGCCATCGAGAGGGCCTCTTCCTGGTCGTGGGTGACGAAGACGGTGGTGATGCCCAGCTCCAGCTGGAGGCGGCGGATCTCCTCACGGAGTTGCAGCCGCACCTTGGCGTCGAGCGCTGAGAGCGGCTCGTCCAGCAGCAGGATGCGGGGGCGGATGGCCAGCGCGCGGGCGAGCGCCACGCGCTGCTGCTGGCCGCCGGAGAGCTGGTGCGGGTAGTGCTTCTCGCGCCCGGGCAGCCCCACCAGCTCCAGCAGTTCGGTGGCGCGTGCCGCCCGTTCCGCCTTGGGCACCTTGCGCACGCGCAGCCCGTAGGCGACGTTCTCGGCCGCTGTCATGGTGGGGAAGAGGCTGTAGGACTGGAAGACCATGCCGATGTCGCGCCGGTTGGCGGGTACGGCGGTCAGGTCCTCGCCGCCGATGAGGAGTTCTCCCGTATCGGCCGTCTCGAATCCGGCGATGATGCGCAGCGCCGTCGTCTTGCCGCACCCGGACGGGCCGAGCAAGGCGACCAGTTCGCCGGGGGCGATGTCCAGGTCGAGCCCGTCGAGCGCGGTGGTGGCGCCGAAGGAGCGCCGCAGTCCGCGCAGCCGCAGCCCGACGCCGCCTTCCGCGCCGGGGCCTGCTGACGCCGGTTCCACGGAGGTGGTCCCCGCCTGCTTCGCGGTCGTAGCGGTGGTGGTCATACGGTCGGCTTCCTCCTGTCGGCGCGGGCGCGCGTCCGCCCGCCGGCGAGGTTGGTGAGCAGGAGCAGCAGCCCCCAGGTGATGAGCAGGCTGAGCATGGCTGCGGCGACGGACAGTTGGGCCTCGTACTCGCCCACGTGCACCATCCACACGGAGAACGGTTCGAAGCCGAGCACGTTCGCCACGGTGAACTCCCCCAGCACCATCGCCAGGCTCAGTACGGAGCCGCTGACGATGGCGGGCCGCAGGTTGGGCACCACCACGCGGCACAGCGTGGTCCGCCGGGTGGCGCCGAGGCTGCGGGAGGCTTCCACCAGGGTCTTCAGGTCGACGGCGCGCAGTCCGCCGTCCAGCGAGCGGTAGAGGAACGGCAGCGACATGACGGTGTAGACGAGGACGAGCACGAGCGGGAAGCTCTTGTCGTGCAGCGCCTGGAAGGTGCCCCACAGCGGGGTGGTGCGCAGGTCGTCCTCCCAGGAGAGCACCGTGCTGACGCCCGCGACGAGGGCGATCGGCGGCACGATGAGCGGCACCATGCACAGCACTTCGACCACCCGGCGCAGCCTGGGCAGCCGCAGGGTGACCACGACCATGGTCGGCACCATCAGTGCCAGGCCGAGTGCGACGGTGGCCAGGCCGAGCCGTACGGACAGGCCGAGGCTGGTGGCCATGCCGTCGTCGCGCAGCCCCTTGGCGTAGGCGCCGAAGGTGAGGCCCTTGGCGGGGTCGTCGACGGTGAACCAGAGCGAGGCGGCGACGGGGACGAGGAAGTAGAGCGCGGCCAGCAGCAGCACGAGGATGCTGCCGTACGGCCGCTTGCGCGCGGTACGCGGCACAGCGGTACGCGAAACAGCGGTCAGCCCAGCCATCGGTTGCTCCGTCGTTGCAGCGGGATCTGTACGGCCATCACGAGCAGCGCGATCACCACCATGTTGAGGCTCATGGCCAGGGCCAGGTTCTCCTGGCCGACCAGGACGTTGCCGGACAGCGCGTTGGCGATCTGGATGGTGATCAGCGGCACCGAACTGCCGGTCATCACAGCGGCGGTGGCGTGCGAGGCGAAGGCGGTGCCGAACATCAGCACAGCGCCGCCCAGCAGCGAGGGCATCAGCACGGGCAGTCCCACATGGCGCCAGAACTGCGCCTTGGTCGCACCGCAGGAGGCGGCGGCCTCCCGCCACTGTGCCCGGATGCCGTCCAGCGCGGGCAGGATGGTGACGACCATCAGCGGCACCATGAAGTAGAGGTAGGCCAGCACCAGTCCGGTGAAGGTGTAGAGGCTGAAGCCGGTGCTCTTGAGGTGCAGCAGCCGCGTCACCGTTCCCGTCGTGCCGAGGGTGGCGATGAAGGCGAAGGCGAGCGGTGCGCCGCTGAAGTTGGCGAAGACGCCGGAGGCGGAGACGACGGCCTTGCGCAGCGCGCCGCTCCGCGCTCCCAGCAGCGCCTGCGCGATGACGGTGCCCAGGACGGTGGCCAGTACGGCGCTGAGCAGCGAGAGTTTCACGCTGCCCGCCAGCCCTGTGGCGTATGCGCCGGTGAGCGAGTGCCGCACGTTGTCGATGCTGTAGTGGCTCGCGCCGGTCGCGGGGTCGATGACGGTGAACGCGTTGTAGGCCAGCGTGCAGGCGGGCAGGCCGAAGCAGACGGCCATGAAGGCGAAGAACGGTACGACGGCGGGCCAGTGCCGGCGCGGCGCGCCGCGGCCCGCGCGGCGCCGGGTCACCGACGGCGCGGGCTGCGGCTGTTCTTCCGTTGCGGTGGCGCCGTCCCGGGCCGGCGCTTGGGACGTCACAGCCATCAGCTGACCGCCGCGCCCCAGCCCTCGCTGATGACCTTCTGTGCCTTGGCCTCCTGCGCCGGGGTGGGGAACTTCGGGGTGCCGTCGACCTCGGGGAGCTTGGCCGCCGCCTTCTTGTCGGCGGTGCCGTCCTTGGTCATCTTCTCCAGCAGCGCGGGTCGCGAGTAGCCCTTGAGCCAGATGTTCTGGCCTTCGGGGCTGTAGAGGAACTCCAGCCACAGCCGGGCCGCGGCCGGGTGGGGGGCGTACTTGTTGACGCCCTGGTTGTAGTACTGCGAGTACTGGCCGTCCTCGGGCACGTTGACCTTCCAGTCGACGCCCTTGGACTTCAGTTCCTCGCCATAGCCGAGGTTGAGGTAGTCCCAGTCGATCGAGATGGGCGTCTCGCCCTTCTGGATCGTGGCCTTGGTGGACTCGACGGGCACGTAGTTGCCGGCCTTCTTCAGCTTCTTGAAGAAGTCGAGGCCCGGCTTGACGTCGTCGAAGCCGCCGCCGTTGGCGAGCGAGGCGGCGATGACGGAGGAGAAGGCCGAGGAGGACTCGGTGGGGTTGCCGTTGAGGGCGACCTTGTTCTTGTACCGCGGATCGAGCAGGTCCTTGAAGGACTTGGGACACACCTTGACGGCCTTGGCGTCGCAGCCGATGGAGATGTAGCCGCCGTAGTTGTTCATGAAGGAGCCGTCGGGCTGCTTCTGCGTGTCGGGGATCGCGTCCCAGCCCTTGACCTTGTAGGGCGCGAGCAGCTTCTTGGCCTTGGCCTGCTGCATGAACGCGGTGCCCAGGTCGAGGGCGTCGACGGCGCGGTCCTGGCCCTTGCGCTTGGCGGCGGCGTTCAGCGCGCCCTGGCTGCTGCCGCCGGGGTCCTCGTTGTGGACCTCGATGCCGTACTTCTTCTCGAAGGTTTTGATCATCTGGCCGTAGTTGGCCCAGGTCGGCGCGAGGGCGTAGACGTTGAGCTCGCCCTCCTTCTTCGCCGCCGCCACCAGCTTGTCCATACCGCCGAGGTCCGCGGCCGAGCGGGCCTTGCCGGCCTTGCTGTCGGAGCCCTGTGCGGGGGCGGAACCGCAGCCGGTGGCCACGGCGGAGAGGGTGACGGCCGCTGCTGCCGCGGCCAGCAGGCGGCTCCGGTGACTCCGGTGACTCCGGCGGCTCCGACGGCTGTGATGGTCTGCCTTCACGTGTCTACTCCTGGGGTTCGCGCCCGTCACCTGTATGGACAAGCTCGATTCATTGAGCCAGGGCAAGCTAACAGCACCCAGCCGGTGCCGCAAAGCCGGGAGACCGCTCAAATGCCCAGCTCAAAGCGTTATTTGCGAACAGGTTTAGCGATGTTCACCGTGGATACAAGTAACCGACCGGGCTGCCGAGTGTGCGCACCGCTGCGCACAGATGGCATGATCGGGCGGAGCCCGCGCAGCCGTAGCGCAGCACTTCGAGGAGCCGCCCCATGCCCGAGCCCGCCCGCCACGAGCGGATCGCCGACGAGCTGCGCCGCGCCATCGCCGAGGGGCACTATCCGGTCGGGGCCACCCTCCCCTCCGAGGCCGAACTCGCCACCGCGCACGGCGCCTCACGCGGCACCGTGCGACAGGCCGTCTCCGCGCTGCTGGCCGAGGGCCTCATCGGCTCCCGGCAGGGCGCACGCCGCGTCGTCCTGTCGACCACGCCCAGCCAGAGCTTCACCGAGCTGCGCAGCTTCGCCCAGTGGGCCCGCGCGGGCGGCCGTACGGCGGGCGGACTGGTGGTCTCGGCATCCTGGGACCCGGCGCGCGCCGAGGAGGCCGGACTGCTGCAGGTGCGGCACGGCTCCCCGGTGCTGCGGGTGCTGCGGGTGCGCACCCTCGACGAGGAGCCGGTGCTGCTGGAGCGCACCGTCTACGCCGAGTGGATCGGGACCGCCGTCGAGGCGCTGCCGGCCGACTGCGAGTCCGTCACCCAGCGGCTCTACGACGACACCGGGCTCGTCTTCGCACACGGCGAGCACCACATCGACGCCGTGGCCGCCGGTACGGCCGACGCCGAGCACCTGCGGGTACGCCGGGGCAGCCCGCTGCTGCGCGTACGGCGTACGACCACCACGGCCGACGGCCGCCCCGTGGAGACCTCCGACGACCGCTACCGGCCCGGCTCCGTCGTCTTCACCGTCCGCAACTCCACCCAGACCAACCCGCTGGCGCGCACCCGCGCGTGAGCGGCCGCCGCCCGCGCTGCACCCACCCACCGACGAAAGTACGAGCCCGCATTGCCCACCCCCCTGCCCTCGCCCTCGTCCCCCTCACCGTCGCCGTCGCCCTCGTCGGCCCCGACCCCCTCGCCGACGCCCGGCATCCGGCCCGAGGGCGCGTCCTCGCTGCCCGCCGCGCTGCTCTGCGACATGGACGGCACCCTGGTCGACACCGAACGCGACTGGCTGGCGACGCTGGCCGAGCTGCTGGCCGAGCACGGCGCGGCCGCCGACGAGACCGCGCTCGCGCCCTTCGCCGGGCTGCCGCTGGACGGCGCGGCCGAGCTGGTAGCCCGCAGGTCCGGGCTGGCCGCCCACGCGGCCAGGGACCGGCTGGACGCCTCCTTCACGGCGCGGGTCCGCGCCGGGGTGACGGTGCAGCCCGGGGCGCTCGCGCTGCTCGACAGCGCGCGGCGGCTGGGCGTCCCTGTGGCACTTGTCACGGCCTCCGAGCGGCCCATCGCCGACCTGGTACTGGCCACCCTGGGGCCGCACCGCTTCACCTGCTCGGTCGCCCACGGCGAGACCCCGCGCGGCAAACCGCACCCGGACCCGTACCTGGCCGCTGCACGCCTCCTGGGCGTCCCCGCGACGGCGTGCCTGGCCCTGGAGGACACCCCCACCGGCGCCGCCTCGGCACGTGCCGCGGGCTGCCGGGTGGTCGCCGTACCCACCGTGGACGGCATCCAGGAGGCCCCGGGCACCCTCCTGCTGCGCTCCCTGAGGGACGTCGATCTGCGGGCACTCCCGCTGTCCTTCGAGGGCGCGACCTAGTCCGCTGGGCCTCGGCTGCGGGTGCGGCGCCGGTGACCTCGGCGGTCCGGGTTGTCCAAATGGCCCGGGGGGCGCCTGACCTCGCCGAACCACAGGTGCGGCGCGTACGTCCTCACGGCGCTGCTCACCTCACTGTGCCGCCAGGTGAGGGGTATCCGGTAGCGCATCGGGGGCAGCCCGGGCGGAAGGTGCATCGCGGCGTGCACGACGGGGGCTTCCTCGCGGACGAGGGGCCACAGCAGCGGGTGGTCGCGGTCGATGGCGTCCCGGGGGAGGAGCTCCAGGGTGTAGGCGTGCGCCCGGCCGCTCTTGCTGTGCCAGATCCCGGCCGCGGCCAGTGACTGCCACGGTATGAGGACCGAACCCGGTTCGTCGCGCCACCACACACCCGCCGCGTCCACCACCAGCACCTGATGACGGGCCCGCCACCCGTTCACGAACACGTACACCCCGAACGGCCCGATGAGCAGCTCCAGGGCGAGGAGGACGAAGTGGCCGGGCTCGGCACCCTGCCCTCCTGTCCTGGCCAGGAGAAAGACTGTGCCGAACAGGAGAAGGGCGAAGACGGAGAGCAGGACGGTCGCCCCCCACACTGCCGTCCACAGCTTGCTGCGGCCGAGACGCAGGACCGTGGCGCTGGGCGGGGAGTGCTGCGGGTGCTGGGGTTCGATGCTCATGGGCAGCCATTCTCATCCCACCGCCCGCGGCGCCCGCGTGCGGGCACGCAGACGAAGAGGGGCGGCCCCTGCTTGTGGGGCCGCCCCTCTTCTGCTGCTTCAGAGCTTCTGCTGCTTCAGAGCTTCAGGTCTCCAGGGCTTGCTTACTTGCCCTTCGCCGCTTCCTTGAGCTTGGAGCCCGCCGAAACCTTGACGCTGTACCCGGCCGGGATCTGGATCGGGTCACCGGTCTGCGGGTTGCGCGCGGTGCGCGCCGCCCGGTGGGTGCGCTCGAAGGTGAGGAAGCCGGGGATGGTGACCTTCTCGTCGCCCTTGGCGACGACCTCGCCGACGGTCTCGGCGAACGCCGACAGGATCGCGTCGGCGTCCTTGCGGGTCACCTCGGCACGCTCGGACAGAGCGGCCACCAGCTCACTGCGGTTCATAATTCGTACTCCCGTGTTCTTCTTGCCGATGAGGCGTGCCACGCGGCAGAGCCGCATATCAGACACAGCGAAGCCGATGCTGCCAGGGCCCTCCGACAGTCCCCGGACCCGGGTCCGCCTTCGGGCCCGCGCGCCCCGTGGGGATATCCCCTGGACAAGGTCCGGATCGGGGTCGCCCCCTCGGACAAAGTCCTTGGGGATGCATCCTGCCCCTACCTGCGGCGGGAAAGCCAATCCGGCGTCATCCGGCGTCCTCGCGCGGTGCTGCCCGCAACACTAGAGGGCCCGCCCGAGTGAACCCCCACCCGACTCGCCGGGGCGGAGCCCCGGCACCCCTGCCGCGCGTACGGCCCGCGCCTGCTTGCGCCGCTCGTGGGCAATCGTTCCGCAGGCGTGGGGGTACCTCCCGGCCGGAGGCCGGGGGAGCAGACTGCCCAAGCGCAACAGGGGACGCAGCCCCAAGCACGGGCCAGGGGGCGCGGCCCCTCACGCTTGGGCGGCCGGCTCCTTGGTGGCGGCTTTGCCCTCGCCTTCGGCGAGCGCCGCATTGCGGACCGCACCAGCAACAGCGCCGGAGACCTTCTCGTTGAAGACCGACGGGATGATGTAGTTCGGGTTCAACTCGTCCTCCCCCACCACATCGGCCAGCGCCCGCGCAGCGGCCAGCATCATCGCGTCGTCCACCGTCCGCGACTGCGCGTCCAGGAGCCCCCGGAAGACGCCGGGGAAGACCAACACGTTGTTGATCTGGTTCGGGAAGTCGGACCGTCCGGTGGCCACCACCGACGCCGATTCGCGGGCCGCGGCGGGGTCGACCTCGGGGTCGGGGTTGGCGAGCGCGAACACGATGGCGCCCTCGGCCATCTTCGCGATGTCGCTGCCGTCCAGCACGTTGGGCGCGGAGACGCCGATGAACACGTCGGCGCCGACCACGACCTCCTTGAGGGTGCCGGTGTGGCCTTCGGGGTTGGTGTTGTCGGCGACCCACCGCATCGGGGAGTCCTCGTCGGCGTCGGCGAGGTCCTTTCGGCCCGCGTGGACGACGCCATGGATGTCGGCGACGACGGCGTGCTTGACACCGGCTTCCAGCAGCAGCTTGAGGATGGCCGTACCGGCGGCGCCGGCCCCGGACATCACCACGCGGACGTCCTCGATCCGCTTGTCCACCACGCGCAGCGCGTTGTAGAGCGCCGAGAGCACGACGATGGCGGTTCCGTGCTGGTCGTCGTGGAAGACGGGGATGTCGACGGCCTCCCGCAGCCGGGCCTCGATCTCGAAGCAGCGGGGTGCGGAGATGTCCTCCAGATTGATGCCGGCGAAGCCGGGCGCCAGCGCCTTGACGACCTCGACGATGGTGTCGGTGTCCTGGGTGTCCAGGCAGATCGGCCAGGCGTCGATCCCGGCGAAGCGCTTGAAGAGGGCCGCCTTGCCCTCCATGACGGGCAGTGCGGCCTGCGGGCCGATGTTGCCCAGGCCCAGGACGGCGGAGCCGTCGGTGACGACGGCGACGCTGTTGCGCTTGATCGTCAGGCGGCGCGCGTCCTCGGGGTGTTCGGCGATCTGCGTGCAGACGCGCGCCACACCGGGCGTGTAGATCATCGACAGGTCGTCGCGGTTGCGAATGGGGTGTTTGGCGGACATCTCGATCTTGCCGCCCAGGTGCATCAGGAAGGTCCGGTCGGAGACCTTGCCGATGGTGACGCCCTCGATGGTGCGGAGCTGGTCCACGATCTCGTCGGCGTGCGCGGTGGAGCTGGCCGCGATCGTCACGTCGATCCGCAGCCGTTCGTGGCCCGACGCCGTCACGTCGAGGCCCGTGACAGAGCCGCCGGACGACTCCACGACCGTGGTGAGCTGACTGACCGCCGTCCCGCCTGCCGGGACCTCCAGGCGGACCGTCATCGAGTAGGAGACGCTTGGCGCCATTGCCGACTTCCCTCTGCTTTCCCTTGTCACGTTGTGCACGTGCGCACGCGTGGCCGCAGTTCTTACGGCCCACAACGTGTCACGTCAACAGATCGTCCCACCTACCCCCCGGTACGTGGTAACGCGTCCGCGTTTATGGAAAGCGTATTCCACATTCCGAGAGACTGTCACCCGGAAGAAACCAGCCTCAATTCCCCTGAAACTGCATGAATACGACTTAAGATCACCCCGCACACTGCCTCTGCATCACAGGAGACCCGCAACATGGCTCAGGGCACGGTCAAGTGGTTCAACGCCGAGAAGGGCTACGGCTTCATCGCACAGGAAGGCGGCGGGCCGGACGTCTTCGTGCACTACAGCTCGATCGACAGTGAGGGATACCGCAGCCTGGAGGACGCACAGCGCGTCGAGTTCGAGATCACCCAGGGCCGCAAGGGCCCGCAGGCCGACGGCGTCCGGGTGGTCGGCTGACCCTCCGGACGAACATCGAGAGGGCTCCCGCCGACGCCGGCAGGAGCCCTCTCGTTTGCGCCTTTGGTGACACCGACCCGCCAGCTCGCCTCGCGGCAAGTGGGCGCTCGAAGCGCCTATGGTTGGGCCCGGGGGCATGGATCGGGCCGGTGCCACACCCAGGCTAACAAACCGCCCTCGCCCACGATTCCCCTGCGGAACACCGGCTCTTCCGGCCTGGGCCACCCCCTGCGGAACACCGGCTCTTCCGGCCTGCGGTGCGCCCTGCCGAGCACTCAGTCCCGCAACAGGTCGGGCACCCCGTCCTCGTCCGGCAGATCCGGTGCGGCACTCAGCACCTCCAGGCGCTGTGTCGCCCGCGTCAGCGCCACGTAGAGCACCCGCAGCCCCGCGGGGGACTCGTCCGCGATCTCCGCAGGCGAGACGACGAGCGCCGCGTCGTACTCCAGGCCCTTGGCCTCCAGGCTGCCGAGCGTGACGACCCGCTCCCCCAGTCCGGAGAGCCACGCGCGGGCTTCCTCACGCCGCCGCATGGCCACCACGACGCCGACCGTCCCCTCGACCTCCGTCAGCAGCCGGGCCGCGCTCTCCCGTACCGAGACCCCCAGCCCCGCGCCTTCGCCCGCGCGCTCGCCCTCGTGCGCGCCCCCGGCCGCGACGGCGAAGGACGGCTCGACGCCGGTGGAGCGGACCGCGCGGGGCGGTTCGACCCCCGGCATGGCCAGCGCCAGCACCCGGTCGGCGAGGACGGCCAGTTCGGCAGGGTTGCGGTAGTTGACCGTCAGCTCGAACCGGCGCCTGGGCCGCTTGCCCAGCGCCTCGTCCCGCGCCGCTGCCGCCTCGTCCGGGTCGGTCCACGAGGACTGGGCCGGGTCGCCGACGATGGTCCAGGTGGCGTGCCGGCCGCGGCGGCCGACCATCCGCCACTGCATCGGCGTGAGGTCCTGCGCCTCGTCGACGATGACGTGCGCGTACTCGGTACGCTCCTGCGCCGCCTGCCGTTCGGCGGTGCGCTCGCGGCGCCCGCCGCCGTTCCGGTCGGCGGCCGTTGTCAGCTCCTCCAGCCCGGTGAGCTGGTCCAGCGGGTCCACCTCGCGCTTCTTGGGGCGCGCGGGGGCGCCCAGCAGGGTGCGCAGCTCGTCCAGGAGCGCGATGTCGTGCACCGACAGCGGGCCTTCGCCCTGCGGAGTGAGGCGCGCGGCCAAGGCGCGCGCCAGCGTCCGCACCTCACCCGGCCGCAGGACCCGCCGCGACCAGCGGGCCAGCAGCCCCTCGTCCGCCATGGCGCCCAGCGCCTGGCGCGGGGTGAGCTCCGGCCACCACGCGTCGAGAAAGGCGAGGAACTCCTCCTCACCCGCGATGTCCTCGTCGAAGCCCTGCCGCGCCTCGGCGGCCAGCTCCGGGTCCTCGTACCGGCGGCGCGCGCCGGACTTCTCCCACAGCGCGTCCAGCAGCAGCTTCCGCGCCCGGGGCCGCATCAGGTTGACCGGCGTGGTTCCGGCGAGCACCTGCTGCCGTACGGCGGCGAGTTCGCCGGCGTCCAGCTCCACCCGCGCCCCGAAGGCGACGACCCGCAGCCGCTCCGGCACCGGCGTACGCAGCCCCAGGTCGAGCGCCCCGCGCGCCGCCTTGCGCAGTACCTTCACCATCCGTGCCGAGCCCTTGATACGGGCGACGCTCTGTTCGTCGTACGTCGTCGCCTCGGCGCCCGTCGTCTCCTCGGCCAGCGAGCCGAGCGCCCGGATGGCCACCTGCCCCTCCTCACCCAGGGACGGCAGCACGCCTTCGGTGTACGAGACGAGCAGCGGGGTCGGCGAGACGATGAGAATCCCGCCCGCGTACCGGCGCCGGTCCTGGTAGAGCAGATAGGCCGCACGGTGCAGCGCCACGGCCGTCTTGCCGGTCCCCGGGCCGCCCTCCACCTCGGTGACGGAGGCGGCGGGGGCGCGGATCACCTCGTCCTGCTCGGCCTGGATGGAGGCCACGATGTCCCGCATGGTGTGGCTGCGGGCCTGCCCGAGCGCGGCCATCAGCGCCCCGTCCCCGACCACCGCCAGCTCTTCCCCGTCCAGCCGCGCCTTCAGCTCGGGGCGCAGCAGATCGTCCTCGACGCTGAGCACCCGCCGCCCCTTGCTGCGGATGACACGTCGCCGTACGACCCGGCCGGGGGCCACGGGAGTGGAGCGGTAGAACGGTGCGGCGGCGGGGGCCCGCCAGTCGATGACCAGCGGCGCGTAGTCGGCGTCCAGCACTCCGAGCCGCCCGATGTGCAGCGTCTCGGCGATGTCGGCGAGCTGCTGACCGCCCTCGTGCCGGATGGCGCCCTCGGCCGGCTCGACGGAGGTGTAGGCCCCATCGGGACCCCTCTCGCCCGTCTTCCCCTCCAGCAGATCGATCCGCCCGAACAGAAAGTCCTCGAACTCGCTGTTGAGCCGATTGAGGTGGACCCCGGCCCGGAACACCTGCGCGTCACGCTCGGCCAGCGCACCGGGCGTACCCACCTGGGCGCGCTTGGAGGCGTCGTCCATGAGGAACTCCGCCTCATGGATCTTCTCCTCCAGCCTCCGGTACACCCGGTCGAGATGCTGTTGCTCCGCGTCGACCTCACGGTCACGGACGGTCTCTGGCTCCGCTCTGTGCTGCGCGTTCAACGCGGCGGCCCCCTTCTGCGTTCCCTAGGGCAGCCGTCAACCGTACGCGATTCCACTTGCCGGAGCGCGCTGGACGGTACGGCGCGCAGTGGTCGCCCCATGGGAGGGGACACGGAACGTGCGGAGCCGGCTCAGGAAGCCCACGGCGGCCTTACTGCCTCGAATCTCCCCGTCACTCAGCAGTGCCTCCACCAGCACCTCCGGCCCGACCACCTTCGTCGCCCACAGGTCGAAGTCGGTGCACAGCACCCAGGAGCGGTCCGCTGCCCAGCGGGCTGTCGCGACGATTACGTCGCGGCTGCGGGTGACCTTCCCATGCGGTGCAGCAGTTGTGTCTGGGCGGACGCTGCTCGGGCGAGGGCGGAGGTGTCCGGTGCGGCGAAGAAGCGGTGGGTGGTGTCGGGGGCCGTGGGGGTCTCCGACAGGTCCGCGTAGATATCGGTCAGGCTCGCGTTGACCCACGTCACCAGGTCGCTGTCGAGCGTCTCGTCCCCGTCGACGGCCCGTGCGAGGTCCCAGGCGTGCACGGTGTTGTCCGTGGTGCGTACGGCCAGGGCCTGTTCGCCGGTCACCCGGCCCAGGGGGTAGTCCAGCAGCTCCAGGAGGGCACCGGGACGGCTGAACGCCTCCGCGCACTGCCGCACCGAGTCGGCGTACGCGGCCACCGGGTCCGAACCCAGTGCGTCGGCATCCCGTAGCCGCAGGAAGTCGGCGGCGCTGCCACCGTGCACCAGCGCGACGTAGTTGAGGTTGCCCCGCGTCACGTGGTTCACCAGTTGCCGCACGTTCCACTCGGTGCAGGGAGTCGGCCAGCACCACTGTTCGGCCCGAACTGCTCGCAGCCTGCGCTCGAACTCCGAACTGGAGAGGAGGAAGCGGTCGACGATGCCGTCAAAAGCGTTGCCCATGTGTCCCAGGGTGCGCCTGGCGGCGGAGCGGTACCGGCGGGTATCGGACGCCGAGGTGGTAGCCGTGGCGGGTACGCGGAGGGGGCGGGTGGGCGCTACAGGGCCGCGGTGGCGGTGCGGCCTCCGGTGGTGCGCAGGAGGTCGAGCTTTGCCGCGTCCTCGCTTCCGGCCGCTGCCGTGTAGGTCACCAGGCGCAGGTCGGCGCCGGGGACGAGGAGGACGTCGCAGTCGAGCGCGATGTCGCCGACCTCCGGGTGCCGGATCGTCTTCCGGTCGGTGGTGTGCTGAGCCGCTGCCCCTGTCGACCAGAAGCGGGCGAAGGCCTCGGAGGTCTCCCGGAGGTCGTGTACGAGACGGGCGAGCCGGGCGTCCGCCGTATAGCGGGACGCGGCGTCCCGGAGGTCGGCGACGATCGACGCCGCGAAAGCCTCTTCCCCCTGCTCGGAGCGGGTGGGGCGCATCGAGGCGTGCGCGAGGCCGTTGCCGAAGAGCGCGCGCGCGAGGTTCCGTTCGGCGGGCGGGGCCAGGGAAGGGTCGCCGTGCAGGGCACACCAGAGGACGTTCCACCACACCAGGCTCCAGTCGGCGGCGAACACCCCGATCGGGACGTCGCCGAGCCGCGCGGTGAGCCGTTGGATGCCGGGCGGCACATGGCCGCTGACCGTCCCGTCCTGCGGCGGCAGCAGCCCGGCGCTGCGGTACAGCTGGTCGCGCTCGGCCCGGGAGAGCTGGAGGGCCCGCGCGAGGGCGGCGACGACCTGGGAAGACGGGTTCTTCGCGCGCCCCTGCTCCAGGCGCAGCACGTAGTCGACCGACAGCCCGGCCAGTTGCGCGAGTTCCTCGCGGCGCAGCCCCGGGGCGCGGCGGCGGGCCGATGCGGTGAAGCCCGCGTCTGCCGGGGAGAGGCGGTCGCGCCAGGTGTGCAGGAGTGCGCCGAAGCCGGAGCCGGAGACAGCCATGAGCACATTCTGGCCGCCTCACCGCCCATGAGCCTGGGTACTGCTGGTCCTGGTGACGGGTACGGCACTGGTCGGCTGTGGCGACGGCGGCGAGCGTGGTGAACCCCTGACGACTTCCGGAGCCCACCATGCAGCCCACACCTTCCATGCCGTCCACCGTCGTGATGACAGGCGCGAGCCGCGGCATCGGCCGCGTGGCCGCGGAACGCGTCCTGCGCGCTTCGCAGGACGCGCACCTCGTCGTCGTCGCCCGTGCGTCCTCCGGCGTACGGGCGACCGCCGAGCTCCGCGAATCCGCCGGGCCCGGCCAGGCGGTCTCGCATGTGGCGGCCGACCTCGGCTCGCCGGCGAGCGTACGGGCGGCCGCCGTCGAGATCCGCGACCGGCTCGACAGCGGTGACCTGCCGCCCCTGCGCGGCTTCGTGGGCAACGCGGGTGTCCAGTACACCAACGCGCTCACCGAGGGGCCCGAAGGCTTCGAGGCGACGTTCGCCGTCAACGTGCTCGCCAACCACCTCTTCGTCCGCCTGCTCGAAGACCGGTTCGCACTCAAGGGCCGCTTCACCACACCGGCCCGCATCGTGATCACCGTCAGCGACACGCACTTCGGCGACTTCAGGCACAACATGGGCATGGTGCCAGGCCCCGTCTGGCGCTCCCCGGAAGTCCTCGCCCGCCCCGCTGCCTTCCCCCGGCCGGACACCACGGCCGGCGGCCGCACCGCGTACTCCACGAGCAAGCTCGCCGCCCTCTACCTCGTGCACGAGTACGCGCGCCGCCTGCCGACCGGGATCGACGCCGTCGCCTACAACCCGGGGTTCGTGCCCGGCACCGACCTCGCCCGCAACGCGGACCCGGTCTCCCGGTTCGCGATGCGCCGGCTGCTGCCGGTGCTGGCCCGCACTCCCTTCGCGACCAGTCGCGCCGCCGCAGGGCGGTACCTCGCCGATCTCGCCCTCGGCACCATCGAGGCACCGACCGGGTCCTACGTCGACCGCGACCGCGTGGCCCGGTCGTCGCCGGAGTCCTATGACCCGCAGCGCGAACGGGAACTCTGGAACGCCGCCGAACGGTTCTGCTCACCTTTCGCGGAATCGCGAAAGTAGCACCCCGCGAATTCGGCCCACACCACCTTGCCGGGGTTCCGCTCCCCCACTCCCCATTTGTCCGCCAGCGTTTCGACGAGCAGCAGCCCGCGCCCCGTTTCCGACGCATTGTCGGCACAGGACAGGCGGGGAGTTCCCTCCCCGCTGTCGTGCACCTCAATTCGCAACAGTCCGTCATGCTCCAGCCAAAGCATGATGCGGAATCCGCGCCCCGGCGGCACCCCGTGCAGCAGCGCGTTCGTCGCCAGCTCGCTGACGCACAGCAGTACGTCGTCGCTGCGCTCGCTGACGCCCCAAGCACTGAGCGCCGCCCTCACGAAGGCCCGCGCATGCGGAACCGAGCGCCGCTCCCGCCGGTAGAAGTGCTCCCGGAATTGAGGCAGATGAGTTTCACGGTCCATGGGAAAACGGTCGCGTCCCCTGACTACGCTCAACACCGGTTCCACTCGTACAGATCCGTTGTACGGGTTCAATTCCGGTCGACCCCGGGCCGGTTGGGGGAGAGACACGGTTATGCCACAACCCAAGAAGCGTACGAAGAATGCGTCGGCAATGCGGATGGTGGGGCAGGTCCTGGCCAACTATCGCCGTGCGGCGGGCTACACGCAGCGATCCCTTGCCGCCCAGGTGTGCGCGGATGAGGAGACCATCGCCTCCATCGAACAGGGCCGCCGCGTCCTGAAGAGCGACCTCGCCGAACAGTTGGACGAGCTCCTCGATACGAAGGGGGCGCTGGCTGTCGCCGTCGCGCATATGCCGGAGATGGACAAGTACCCACTGTGGGCGGAGGAGTTCATCGACCGGGAGAAGGAGGCCATCGTGATCTCTTCGTACGAGAACCAGGTGATCCCCGGCCTCTTGCAGACCGAGCGCTATGCCAGGGCGGTCTTCACGTCTAGGGTGCCGCGGTTCCATGAAGACGAGATCGCGCAGAAGGTCGCTGGCCGAATGGAGCGACAGGACATCCTCCTCCAACGGAAGGTCCCGCCCACCAGCAGCTTCATCCTGTCCGAGGGACTGGTACGCACCCAGCTCGGGAACCACGGCATCTGGCGCGAACAACTACGCCATGTGCGCCAGTGCGCTGCTATGCCGGGGATCGCCGTCCAGATCATGCCTTTCGACCGACCCACCCACGGGAGCCTCACCGGCCCGTTCGTCCTGCTGGAGACCCCCGACTACGAGCACTTGGCGTATGTGGAAACACCCCTCGGAAGTCAGCTGGTTTCCGACCCTGATCAGGTCAGCATCCTGCGGCAGAAGTATGCGATGCTGCGAACGCAGGCCCTCACGCCTGAAGAGACATGGGACCTGCTGGACAGCCTGCTAGGAGAGTCATGATCACGAAGAACACCAGGCCCGCAGCCCTGGCGTGGTTCAAGTCCAGCTACAGCGGCGAAGAGGGCGGCGCCTGCCTCGAAGTCGCATACGACTGGCACAAGTCCAGCTACAGCGGCGAGGAAGGTGGCAACTGCGTGGAGGTCGCCACCTGCCCCGACGCCCAGGTCCACGTCCGCGACTCCAAGAACCCCACCGGACCCACCCTTACCCTCTCCCCCACCACCTGGGCAGCCTTCACGGCATACGCCGCCGAACGCCGCTAGGAGGAGGACCGCTCATCGGGCGAGGCCGGCTCCGAGCCGCCACGCTATTGGGTGATGGGGTTAACCCCGGCGGGTGACGGCGGTGCCACCAGCTGCTACCGGGTGGACAGGTGGTCCAGGATTCATTGGCGCCGCCGTCCCGGCGGAACGCGCGTCGACCAGGTCTGTGCCGTGCGATCGGCTCGGCCACGGCTGTTCGAGGAGTTCCGTCCCATGCGTTCACGTGTCATCGCCGTCATGGCCGCCACGGTTGCGGCCGCTGCGGCACTCGCGCAGCCCGCCCACGCCGCCCCGCTCCTCGACGGGGTCTACCGGTTCTCGGCTCTCAAGGACGGCAAGTGCCTGGTCTGGCCCAAACTGAGCGGACACACCGGCGCGGTGTCGCTGGGTGCCTGCACGGACACCGCGTCAACCTCGGCGAACTGGCAGGTACAACAACGCCCCAACGGAACGATGGACGTCTCCTTGCCTGGCTCGAACCCGCGCACCTGCCTGAGGCTGACGACGGACCACAAGGTGATGGTCAGCGACAACTGTGCTGACAAGTACGCCGAGTGGACCGTCTCCTACGGCTCCGCCGGGCCCGGCAGCGTGGTGTGGGCCGACATCGAGCACACCCCCGGCGACCGGTCCCAGTCGTGGGGGAAGCTGGTGGACAGTCCCGACGTCATCGGTCGACTCGTGGTGAAGCAGGCCCCCATCGAGCCGCACTACTGGGCATTGCAGCAGGTCGGCTAGGAGCGCATCTCAGCAACGGAAGCGGTCTGTCCCGGCTTCGCAGCGCACCTCGTCAGCGGACCACGTCGAAGACGTTCAGCTGGAGGCCGTTGGCGTAGGCCTCGTGCTCGACGAGCTTCAGCTTCTGGGTGTCCTTGTCGGCGGCGCTGAACAGCCGCTTGCCCGCGCCGAGCAGCAGCGGGAAGACGAGCAGGTGGTAGCGGTCGATCAGGCCGGCGTCCGAGAGGGACCGGTTCAGGGAGGCGCTGCCGTGGACGATGATCGGGCCGCCCTCCGTCTCCTTCAGCGCGGCGACGTCGTCGAGGGAGCGCAGGATCGTCGTCTCACCCCAGTTCGAGACCAGCTTGTCCTCGGTGAGGGTGGTGGAGACGACGTACTTCGGCATCACCTTGTAGTCCGCGAAGTCCTCCATGTCGGGCCACACCGCGCTGAACGACTCATAGCTGGTCCGGCCCAGCAGCATGGCGGTGGCTTCCTTCTGCTCCCGGCCCTTGATCTCGTACGCCTCGGGAAGGAACTCGATGTCCTTGAAGGTCCACCCGGAGTTCCGGTAGCCGGGCTCGCCGCCGGGGGCTTCCACAACACCGTCGAGCGAGACGAAGGCACTGCTGATCAGAGTACGCATCTGGGGTTCCTCGGTATCTCGGGGGCGGTTCGAATCAGTCATATGTACTGACCGGGGGCGACGGCAGAACTCATCGGTCGCCCCCGTCCCTCTCGGCTGCTGTCGCCATCATCCTCGCACCGGCACATCCATCTGCGCGTCACCTCCTTGGCAGGTGACGTTTGCAAGGTGGTGTCTCGAAGCCGTCGCCCGCCGTCCTGTTGAGGACGTGATCCCGCCAGCACCGGGGCAGCGGCATTGCTGGACTCGGGTGCATGGAAACGACACGACGGCCATGGCTTGCCGTGGTTTCGGTGACGGCGGGACTGTTCGCCCTCGTCACCACGGAGATCCTGCCCATCGGGCTGCTCACCTCGATAGGCGGCGACTTCACCGTCTCCGACGGGATGGCCGGACTGATGATGACGATGCCCGGTTTTCTGGCGGCGCTCTCGGCGCCGCTGGTGACGGCGGCGACCGCGCGGGCGGACCGGCGGCGGATGCTGGGCGCTTTCATGCTGCTGCTGGCGCTGGCCAACTTGGTCGCGGCCTGGGCGCAGGACTACGGATGGATTCTGGCCTCGCGCGCTGCGGTCGGGGTCACGATCGGCGGGTTCTGGTCGATCGCGGCCGGGCTGGCGCCCCGGCTGGTGCCGGCGGCCGCCGTGGGACGGGCGAAAGCGGTGATCTTCGCGGCGGTGCCGCTCGGTTCGGTGCTGGGGGTGCCGTTGGGCACGTTCGTGGGGCACGTGGCCGGGTGGCGCACGGCGTTCGCCGTGCTGGGGGCGGTGTCGCTGGCGGTCGTCGCCGCGCTCTGGTCGGTGCTGCCGCCGCTCCCGCCGGAGCAGGTCACCCGGCTGCGTACGCTCGGACAGCAGCTGGGCCGGCCCGGCACGCGGTTCGCGCTGCTGGTCACGTTCCTGATCGTGCTGGCGCACTTCGGCACCTATACGTACGTGACCCCGTTCCTGGAGCAGGTCACCGAGGCGGGCCTCGGACTGATCACCGTCGCGCTGCTGGCGTACGGCGCCGCCGGGATGCTCGGCAACTTCGCGGGCGGCCCGGCCGCCGCCCGTCGGCCGTACGGAACATTCGCTGCGGCTGCGGCGGCGATCGCCGGTGCGACGCTGCTGCTGCCGGTCCTCGGCCGGTCGTCCGAGGCCGGTGCGTTCGCGCTGCTGCTGGTGTGGGGGCTGGGGTACGGAGCGGTGCCGGTCTGCTCCCAGACCTTGTTCGCGCGGGCCGCCGCCCCCGGGGCCGAGGAGACCTCGTCCACGCTGTTCACCGCCTCCTTCCAAGCCACCATTTCGGCCGGTGCGCTGGCGGGCGGCGCGCTCCTGGACCGCTCGGCGCCGTCCGCGGTACTGGCGGTCGGCGGTGCGGCGGCCCTGCTCGTGGTGCCGGCCACGGGGTGGTGGGCGGGGCGCACGAGGGAGGCGGTCACCGCATGACGGGCGGGGGGGAGGTGGCACCCCGCCAGTTGGTGTTGGTCGGCCACTTGGCCCACCGCACGGTACGCGGGGCCGGGAGCGGGTTACCCGTGCGCGTATGGCCGGTATCGAACTCAGCACCTCGGCATTCAGCGACCACGCCCTGATCCCCCGCCGGTACACGCGTGACGGCGAGGACGTCTCCCCGCCCCTGGAGTGGTCCGGAGTGCCGGCGGACACCGCCGAACTGCTGCTGCTGTGCGAGGACCCGGACGCACCCTCGGGCACCTTCGTGCACTGGCTGGTCGCCGGGATCGACCCGGGTTCCCGGTCGGTGGAGACGGGGGCGACGCCTCAGGGCGGCACCCCGCTCACCAACGGCTTCGGCGGCACCGGCTGGGGCGGCCCGCAGCCCCCCGCGGGTGACAACGCGCACCGGTACTTCTTCCGGCTGTACGCGCTGCCCGACGCGGTGCGGCTGCCGGACAGGCCCTCCGCCGAGGACGTCCACCGCGCGGTGGACGAGGAGGCCCTGGCGAGCGGCAACATCGTCGGCCTCTACCAGCGCTGACCACCCACTCCCGCGGCCCTTCCCCACCGGCCCGAAGACGCCGTGTCACCGGCCCGAAGACGCCGTGTCACCGGCCCGGTGACGCCGTGAGGGTGTCCCAGGCGGCCAGCGCCGCCTCCACGACGCCGAGCAGTTCGTCGCGGGAGACACCGTCCTTGGCCTGGACCGAAAGGCCGAAGAGGACGGTCGCGTAGAAGGCGGCCAGCGTGCCGCTGTCGGTGCCGGCCGGTACGTCGCCCTCCGCGATGCCCCGCTCCAGGCGCTCGCGGAACATCCGCTCCGTGGCCCGGCGACTCTCGGCGAGCAGGGTGCGGACGCCCTCGTTCTCCGGGGTGCAGTTGGTGGCCGCGAGGACGATCATGCAGCCGCGCGGCTTGGCCGGGTCGGTGTAGCCGATGACGTTGCAGCGCAGCGCCCCGTGCACGCCCTCGCGGGCGGTGGGCGCCTCGGCCAGCGCCTCGCGGCTGACCGTGCCGTCGGTCCGGCCGTACAGCTCGACCGCCTCACGGAAGAGTCCCTCCTTGGAGCCGAACGCGGCGTAGAGGCTGGGCGGCCGGATGCCCATGGCCTCGGTGAGGTCGGTCAGTGTGGTCGCCTCGTAGCCGCGTTCCCAGAAGATGTGCATCGCCCGTTCGAGTGCGGCGTCCCGGTCGAAGGCGCGTGGCCGTCCGCGTGCCGCCATCCCCGGCTCCCTTCTGCCGCTGCCACTCCTGTCGGCGTTTCTTGAGCGATCGCTACTGAAAGCCCTTGACGCCCGAGGATACTCGCTGGCTTAATTATTGAGCGCTCGCTACAGAAAATGGCCTGCACAACCCACGTCCCCATGCGACAGGAACGAGGACACCCATGACATCGACATCGACACTCCCGCTCAGCGGCAAGGCGGCGCTGGTCACCGGCGGAAGCAGGGGGATAGGCGCGGCCATCGCCAGGCGGCTCGCCGCCGAGGGCGCCGATGTCGCGCTGACATACGTCAGCGCCGAGGGCCGGGCCAAGGAGGTCGCCGAGGACGTCCGCGCCACCGGACGGCGGGCGCTGGTCGTCCAGGCGGACAGCGCGTCGGCCACCGACCCGGTGGAGGCCGTGCACCGTACGGCGCGCGAGTTCGGCCGCCTCGACATCCTGGTCAACAACGCGGGCATCTTCCCCAACGGCCCGCTGGCGGACCTCACCCTGGAGGAGATCGACCGCACTCTGGCCATCCATGTGCGCGCCGCGCTGCTCGGCGCTCAGGCGGCGGTCGGACACATGCGGGAGGGCGGACGCATCGTCACGATCGGCAGCAACCTGGCCGACCGCGTCCCCGGCCCCGGCATCACGCTCTACGCCGCCTCCAAGTCCGCGCTCAGCGGCCTCACCCGGGGACTCGCCCGTGACCTGGGCGCCCAGGGCATCACCGCCAACCTCGTCCAGCCCGGCTCCACGGACACGGAGATGAACCCCGCCGACAGCGGTGCACCCGCCGACGCGCAGCGTGCGCTGACCGCCCTCGGCCGCTACGGCACGCCCGAGGGCATCGCCGCCATGGTCGCCCACCTGGTCGGCCCCGACGGCTCGGGCACCACGGGCTCCACCTTCACCGTGGACGCGGGCACCAACGCCTGATCGGCGGCGGACAGGGGCCCCGAAGGGGCGCGGGGAAGCTCAAACGACGGGCTTCCGCCAGACCAACGAGTACCGGCGGAGCACGTGCCGGCGATACCGCACCCCGGGCAGCAACTGCCGTGCAGCGCCCCGCACCTGCCCGTAGCTCATGCACGGGTCGGCGGTCGGCATCCCTTCCGGACCGGACCGGGCCCGGCGCACCACCTTGGTGATCCGTACGAGAGGCAGGGCCGCGATCCTCGCCGCCCAGTCGGCCCACGTCGCGTCCCTGGCGAGACCGACCACCACCAGCGTCCCGCCGGGCCGGAGCAGCTCGCGCATACGGGTCAGTGCCGCCTCGAAATGCATGTGGTGGACGGTGGAGACGGAGCAGACGAAGTCGAAGCCCTCGGCCGGGAGGCCGGCGGCGAGGAAGTCCCCTTGGACGAAGGTGAGGCCCGGATGATCCCCGGCGAGGTCACGGGCGCGGGAGATCATCCGGGTCGAGCTGTCGATCCCGGTGACCCGCTCCGCCCGTGAGGTCAGCTTCCGGGCCAGCAGCCCGTCCCCGCACCCGACGTCCAGCGCGTCACCGCACCCTTCGGGAGCCGCACGCAGGATGCCCGGGTGGCGGGCGACGTTGGTGTTCCAGTACGGCTGGAGGTCGGACCGGCGCATCGGGGCATCGTAGGGCTCCGCGATCGGCCCTCAGCCCTCAGCCCCCAGAGCTCCCAGAGCCCCCAGAGCCCTCAGCGGTGCAGCGCCTCGTCCGGGGAGGGGAGCCAGCTTCCCGGAGGGCGGCGCAGCCACCCGCCGGCGTCGCCCAACTCGCGTGCGGCCTCCCGCAGCGCGGCAAGGCCCGGATGCCGCAGCCCCCGCCGCCACACCATCGAGACCGGGGAGAGCGGCACCGGATCGGTCAGCGGGCTGAGCACCATGCCCTCCATGCCGATGAAGACCTCGGTCGCCAGCACCGACCAGCCCTTGGCCCGTACCACCCGGCGGAACTCGCGCTCTCCCTCGATCTTGGGGAACGGCGCGGCCAGTTGGATGCCGCGCCCCGCGAACAGGGCACGTGCGTAGGAGGTCCACTCGGCGGTGTCGGGGTTCCCGGCACCGGCGTACAGGGTCTCCCCCTCCAGCGCCGCCAGCGGCACCTCGCGCGGGCCCGCTGCGCCGTGCTGCTCGGGCAGCAGTACGGCGACGTGCTCGTAGCGCACCAGCTCGTGCTCGAGCCCGGCCAGCGTCTCGCGCGGCAGCCCGGCCGCACGGCCGAAGGAGACATCGATACGGCCCGCGAGGATGTCGGCCGCCGACGCTGTCAGACCGCTGTAGTAGCGGGCGACGAACTCGATGCCGGGTGCCGCATCCCGCGCGGCCTCCAGCACCCGCTCACCCGTGGAGACGGGCGCGGCCACATCGACAGCCAGCGGCCGCTCCTGGGGCGCGGCGCCCCGGCCGAAGGCGGCGGCCAGCTCCTCGTGCGCCGCCAACACCCGCCGTGCGTACGGCAGCAGCCGCTCGCCCTCCGCCGTGAGCGCCACCTGCCGGGTGCTCCGTACGAACAGCACGACCTCCAACTCCCGCTCCAGCGAGCGGATGTCGCGGCTGAGCGCCTGCTGCGCCACATACAGCCGGGCGGCGGCGCGGGTGAAGTGCAACTCCTCCGCGACGGCCACGAACGCCCGCAGCAGGCGCGGGGACAGATCCCAGGACACCCGGAGACGGTAAGCGCGGGCCGCGCGATTCACAACACAGTTGTGTCAGTGGGTCGGCAACAAGTGTTGGACCCCGCTCCCCACCTGCGGCAACGCTGTACGGCATGCCTGTCTACCGCCGCCCGTCCCACCCCGGCCCCGGCCCCGGCCCCGGCCACCCGTCGTACGCCGTCCACGGCAGCACCCTCGTCCTGGCCCGGCCCGCCACGGCACGGTCTGCCACAGCGCGCCCCGCCACAGCCGGGCACGCCCCCGCCGGGCACACATCGCCCAGGCCGCCTCGCGAGCGTCCGCCGCGCAACCCCTACGCGCGGCTGTTCGCCCGTCCCGGCACCGTCGCCTTCACCCTCGGCGGGCTGCTCGCCCGGCTGCCGATGGGCATGTTCACCGTCAGCGCCGTACTGATGATCGCGGCCGAGCGCGGCAGTTACGCGCTCGCCGGAAGCGTCACAGCGACCGGTCTGGCGGCAACCGCGCTGGCCGGGCCGCTGGTCGCACGGCTCGTCGACCGATACGGACAGGCACGCGCTGCCCTGCCCGCCACCGTGCTCGCGCTGCTCGGCTCGCTCGCGCTGGCGGTGTGCGTACGCACACACGCGCCCGACTGGACGCTGTTCGCCGCCTACGCCGCAACCGCGACCACGCCCAACACGGGAGGCATGGCACGCGCCCGCTGGGCACACCTGCTGCGCGACGACGCGGCCGCACGGCACACGGCCAACTCCTTCGAACAGGCCGTCGACGAACTGTGCTTCATGATCGGTCCCGTTCTCGCCACCCTGCTGTGCACCGCGCTCTTCCCCCAGGCCGGAACGCTCGCCGGGTGCGGGCTGCTGCTGGTCGGTATGCTGCTGTTCCTCGCACAGCGCTCGACGGAGCCGCCACGCGCGCCGGGCCGTGCCCAGGCCGGTCCCGCACCACTGCGACGGCCCGGAATGCCCGCGCTGCTGCTGGTCTTCCTCGCCACGGGCGCGGTGTTCGGCGCACTGGAGGTCGTCACCCTGGCCCATGCCGACGGGGAGGGGCACCGAGCTGCGGCCGGTGCCGTCCTCGCCTGCCAGGCGGCCGGCTCGGCCCTCGCCGGGCTCGCCTTCGGCGCCCTGCCGCCCGCCCGCTCGGACCGGCGACGACTGGCCGGCTGCGTGGGCGCCATGGCCGCGCTGATGACCCTGCCCCTGCTCGTCTCACTGACGGCACCGCTGCCACTGCTGGCGGGGGCGCTCCTGGTGGCCGGGATGGCGACCGCGCCGACGATGGTCACCGGCATGGCACTCGTCCAGCGGCTCACCCCGGCCGGGCGCCTCAACGAGGGCATGACGCTCGCCGTCACCGCGCTGCTCGGCGGCATAGCCGCCGGATCGGCGAGCGGTGGCTGGGCCGTGGAGGCGCTGGGATCGGCCGGGTGGGCCTACACCGTCCCCCTACTGGCGGCGGCATCGGCGGCCGCCCTCGCCACCCTGCCGGCCGCACGGCCCGTCGCACACGGGTGACACGAGAGGCCCCCTCTCTCCTCCTCCCCCCGCGCGCGGCGCTTCACAGCTTGGGCGAGTAGTGCTGCGGCCAGTCGCGCTCTTCCGGCAGCGGCAGGTTGCGCGCCGGGGTCTCCACCGGTGGCGCGTCCTGGTCACGCACGCCTCGCTCGCGCTCCCAGCCCGCCCGCGCCCTGGGGTGGTAGCGGCGCGACGGCGGGACCAGCTTCCAGCCCCAGTGGATGAGCCACCCGACCCTGCGCAGCCGCCGCTCGTCCCGTGCGGTCCACTCGTAGCCGAGACGGCGCCGGACGGCGGGCGGGAAGAAGCCGACGGTGAACCACACCGAAGCCCGCGCCTGAGGGCCCCGCACCAGTCGCCACACCGCCTCCGGCAGCAGCCGCAGCGCGGGCGGCTTCGCGATCAGCGTCAGATCCAGGACATCCCGGGTGGGCCGGTTGTCCTCCAGCACGTTCTCGGCCATATACGTCCAGTAGCGCTGGAACGCCTCCCAGTCGGCCGGTACGGGACGCATGCTCATGCCGTACAGCCGCCACCACTGCACGTGCTCGTCGAACAGCCGCCGCTTCTCCGCCTCCGTCAGCCCCGGCCCCAGCCGGTCGGCGACCAGCAGGGTGAGGACGAAGAAGGTGGCGTGCGCCCAGTAGAACGTGTCCGGGTCGAGCGCGTGGTACGGGCGGCCCTCCCGGTCGGTGCCCTTGATGGTGCGGTGGTAGCCGCGCACCTGGCGTGCCGTCTCGGCGGCGCGGGGGCCGTCGTAGACGACGCCCCCGATGGGGTAGAGCGAACGGAAGAGGCGCTGCCAGCGCTCCTCGAAGAACCGGGAGTGCTCGGCGACACCCGCGCCCAGGTGCGGGTGCATGTTCTGCATGGCCCCCGCCCATGGAGCCAGCAGCACCCCGCGCCAGTCCCCGAAGTACCTCCAGGTCAATGAGGCCGGGCCCAGTGGTACAGGCCCCGACTCGGTGTCGCCGTCGCCCATGCGGGCAGGTTAATCCCTCCCTTGCCAAGGCCCCAGCCCTTCGTCGCGCAGAAACGACGAAGGCGAGGCGGCCCACGCTTTCCGTGGGCACACCTCGCCTTTCGCCTTCGTGGAGATGGCGGGAATCGAACCCGCGTCCAACGAAGTGGAAACAGGGCTTCTCCGAGCGCAGTCCGCTGCGATTTTCTCGGCCCCGGAGATCACGCGGACAAGTCTCCGACGGGCCCAGTCACTGTGTGATGTCCCGGTAGGTCCCGTGACCGGACCTACGCGGTGAGTTCCCTTAGCTGATGCCAGGAACCGGGGCGGGAACTACCCCGGGCTGACACTTCGCAGGTCGCTGCTCAGGCAGCGAGGGCGAAGGAATCGCGCTTGGTGTTGGCGATTATTTTTTTGCGGCACATGGTTAACGAGATCATTGCCGCGTTCCTCGGCTCGCTTCCCCTGCTTCGACGTTCGCTGTCGAAACCGATCATCCCCATGTTGAGTTGACAATCTGCACAGGCACCCTTGCGGGCGGTGCTGTCATGCTGCCGACCATGATACGGGACCAGGTCGCACCTGTGCCAACCATTTACCACGCCGGGCTGTTCCCGGGGCAGCAGCACCCCCAGCGGCAGGGCTCCCGCAGCACAGCGGCGCCCGCCCCCGGCAGGGTCACGCGTGGGCGCGCTGGCGGCGCCGAGCCGCCGACACGGCGCGCTCCGCCTCCCGGCGGTCCTGCTTCTCGCGGAGGGTCTGCCGCTTGTCGTACTCCTTCTTGCCCTTGGCCAGCGCGATCTCGACCTTCGCCCGGCCCCGGTAGAAGTAGAGCTGGAGAGGGACGAGGGTGAGGCCCGTCTCCTGGAGCTTGCCGGTCAGCTTGTCGATCTCGGCCCGATGGAGCAGCAGCTTCCGCTTGCGCCGGGCCGCGTGGTTGGTCCAGGTGCCCTGCGCGTACTCGGGGATGTGCACGTTGTGCAGCCACACCTCGCCGCCGTCGATCTGGGCGAAGCCGTCGACGAGCGAGGCGCGGCCCTGGCGCAGGGACTTCACCTCGGTGCCCGTCAGCGCGATGCCGCACTCGTACGTGTCCAGCACGAGATAGTCGTGGCGCGCCTTCTTGTTCTGCGCGACGAGCTTCCGGGCGTCCTTGTCGTCCTTGGCCTTGGCAGCCTTCTTGCGTGTCGTCTTCATCTTCGCCATAGCCAGGCCATTCTCCCACTACGACCGGGCTTCCAGGCCACTCAATACTGTTCTGGCCCGGTCCACCGCCTCGCTCCTGCTGGGTACCGGGAGGTCCGGCGCGATGCCGTGCCCCTCCACATCGCGACCCGACGGAGTCGTGTAATGACCGACCGTCAGCTCGGCGACCGAGCCGTCCGACTGGGGCCGGGGCATCTGCACCGACGCCTTGCCGAAGGTGCGGGAGCCGACCACGACGGCGCGCCCCCGGTCCTGGAGCGCCCCGGTCAGCATCTCGGCCGCGCTCATCGTCCCACCGTCCACCAGGACGACCAGCGGCCGCCGCTCGACGGCGCGGGAGCGGTCCTCGGCGTACAGCGCGCGCCGGGTGCCGTTGTCGTCGTAGGTGGCGACCAGGCCGCCGTCGAGGAAGGCGCCCGCCGCGGTGACCGCCTCGTCGACCAGGCCGCCCGAGTTGCCCCGCAGGTCGAGCAGGACCGGCCCGTCCTCGGGCACCCGCTCGGTGAGCGCTTCGCGCACCTGCTCGCCGGAGCCCTTGGTGAACGAGCTGATCTTGACACGGGTGACGCCCCCGCCGACCCGGTCCACCCGCACCGAGTCGGTCGTCAGCCGCTCCCGGCGCAGGGTGCGGGTCAGGTCCGTACCACTGCCGCGGGTGAGGTGGAGCCGGACCCGGGAGCCGGGCTCGGCGGCCTCGGCGGGGGCCTCGGGGTCGGAGCCGCGCAGCAGCGCCACGACGGCGGTCACCGGCTTGCCGGTCACCCGGTGGCCGGCCACCGAGCGCAGCCGGTCCCCGGTCCGGATGCCGGCGCGGTCCGCGGGGCTGCCGGGCTGCACCCGGTCCACCACGACGGCGGTCGCGCGCGCGGGCCGGTGCCCGGTGGCGCCCCCGCGGTCGGTGGCGCTCTCCCGGTCCGAGCCCGCCGCGGCGGCCGTGTCACCGCCCGGGTCCGTCCCCCCGGCGCGGGTCTGGCGTACGGAGATGCCGACGCCCACGTACGAGCCGTCCAGTGCCTGCCGCAGTCCCTCGTACTCGCGGGCCGAGTACGCGGCCGACCAACGGTCGCCGCTGCGGCTGACGACGGCGTCGGCGTCCGCGCTCCCGGCACGCTCGCGGGCTTCGCGGGTGTCGGCCGGGGTGCCCTTGCCGTCGGCCGTGCCCTGCGGGCCGCCGAGCGCGGCGCGGCTCGTGCCGTGTGCCGCTCCGCCGGGCCCGGCGGAGCCGAACGCGGCCAGCTCCCCGCCGAAGGCTCCGGTGGCCGCGCCGGTGGCCAGCACGCCGGCGAAGACCAGTGTCAGGGTCCCGCGCCGGGGCCGGCGCGGACGCGTGTCGAGGAACCACGAGCCTGGCATGGTCCGGAGTGTAGGCCAGTGCGGGGCGCCGCACGGGGCGTTGGCCCCATGGCGCCCCGCGTCCTGTGTCACACCTTCAGGTACTTGCGCAATGTGAAGAACGCTGCCACAGCGGGCATCAGCACTCCCACGGCGAGGATAAGCGGCAGCACCTTGATGACCGCGTCCCAGCCGATGAAGTTGATCAGGACGATCTTCTGCTGGAGCCAGTTGTTGATCAGGAAGTACTTGCCCAGGACGAGCAGCACGCAGGCGAACCCGGCGCCGATCAGCCCCGCGATGGCGGCCTCCAGGATGAACGGCATCTGGATGTAGAAGCTGGAAGCGCCCACCAGCCGCATGATCCCGGTCTCCCGGCGCCTGCTGAACGCCGAGACCCGCACGGTGTTGACGATCAGCAGCAGCGCGACGATCAGCATCATCGCCATCACACACAGGGCAGCGATGTTCATGCCGTTGAGGAGGTTGAAGAGGGGCTCCAGCGTGCCGCGCTGGTCCTGCACCTCCTGCACTCCCTGTCTGCCGGAGAACGCCGTCTGCAGCACCTTGTACTTGGTCGGGTCCTTGAGTTTGACCCGGTAGGACTCCTGCATCTGGTCCGGCGTCAGCGAGTCGGCCAGCGGCGAGTCCTTGAACTGCTCCTTGTAGTGCTTGTACGCGTCGTCGGCCGACTCGTGGTAGATCTTCTCGACCACGTCGAGCTTCCCGAGGTCGGACTTGATCGCCCTCTTCTGCTGCCCGGTCACCGCACCCTTGGCGCAGTTCGGGTCCGTGGAGGCGTCGTTCTTGTTGCACAGGTAGATGGAGACCTGGACCTTGTCGTACCAGTACCCCTTCATCGTGCTCACCTGCTCGCGCGCGAGCAGCGAACCGCCCGCCAGGGCGAGCGACAGTGCGACGGAGACGATCACCGCGAAGGTCATCGTGAGATTGCGACGGAGACCGACGCCGATCTCCGACAGGACGAACTGGGCGCGCATGGCGTCCCTTCTTCAGTGCTAGTGCTGCCTCAGTGCTGGTATCCGTAGACGCCGCGCGACTGGTCGCGCACGAGGCGGCCCATCTCGAGTTCGATGACGCGCTTGCGCATCTGGTCGACGATCTGCTGGTCGTGGGTGGCCATCACCACGGTGGTGCCTGTGCGGTTGATGCGGTCGAGCAGCTTCATGATGCCGACCGAGGTCTGCGGGTCGAGGTTGCCGGTCGGCTCGTCGGCGATCAGCAGCATGGGCCGGTTGGCGAAGGCCCGGGCGATGGCGACGCGCTGCTGCTCACCGCCGGACAGCTCGCCTGGCATCCGGTCCTCCTTGCCGCCCAGGCCGACGAGATCGAGCACCTCGGGCACCGTCTTGCGGATCTGGCCCCGGGACTTGCCGATGACCTCCAGCGCGAAGGCGACGTTCTCGCCGACGGTCTTGTTGCCGAGCAGCCTGAAGTCCTGGAAGACGGTGCCGAGCTGGCGGCGCATGTGCGGCACCTTCCAGTTCGACAGCCGGGCCAGATCCTTGCCGAGCACATGGACCTGCCCTGAGCTGGCGCGCTCCTCGCGCAGGATCAGCCGCAGGAAGGTGGATTTGCCGGAACCGGAGGAGCCCACCAGGAACACGAACTCGCCGCGCTCGATGTCCAGCGAGACGTCGCGGAGCGCCGGGCGGTTCTGCTTGGGATAGGACTTGGAGACGCTGTCGAATCGGATCACGGATACACCACGTCGACCTGGGTAGGGACAACGGAAGCCGCGGTGCGGCCCCCTGGGCACCTCCCAGCGAGTGCTGGGGAGCGGTGTGGGCGACCATACGCGAAGCGTGGTGTGCTGCGCACGCGGCACCGGTGTGTACTCTCCGCTTCTGATCCCTTCCTGCCTGTCGCCGCGGGGTTTTTGCAGGTCCGCTGCCGCGAACTGCTGCTTTCTGCGGATGGCCGCCTCACCTGGCAGAGTGGTGAAGAGCACCCCTGGGGAACGAATCACTCACGGGTGGCGTTGGCGCTACTGAGGAGGAGTTCGCATGACATGCGACCGACTGGTGTGTGCCAACTGCGCGGCACCCGTGAGCGAGGGGCGCTGCGCGGTGTGCCGTGCCCACCGGGAGCGGCTGCACCGGGAAGCGCCGCTCGCACATCTGTCGCCCACGGCGCTGATCGCCCTGCTGGTGACGCTGATAGCTGTCGCGCTGGTGGCGCAGCGGGTGGCCACGGCCTGACGAGGCTGCCCTGAGGGCGCCCGCCTTCCCCGCCGCAGCGGCTACGCAACCACAACGCGCCGGGTCCGGCGGTCATGTGACCACCGGAACCCGGCGCGCTGCTGAGCCTGGCTCTACGTCGGCCTAGCCCTTACGTCGCGGCACTCCGCGAAGCGGACTAGGCCGCGGTACGCCGCGTGGCCAGGCGGGGCATCAGGCGGAAGCCGATGCCACCGGCGATCATCGTCGCCGCGCCCACGAGCAGGAACGTGGTCTCGGTGGAACCGGTCTCGGCCAGTTCGTCCTGCTTCTTGCCCGGAGCAGCCGGCTTGCTGTCCTGGACCGGCTGGCTGCCCGCGCTGTCGGGGTTGGTGCCGCCGCCCTCGCAGTTCACCTTGTCGCCGTCGAGCTCGCAGGTGTCGTCGTCGCCACCGCCGGTACCGCCCGTGGTGGCCGGCTCTTCGCCGCCACCACCGTTACCGCCGTTACCGCCGTTGCCGCCGTTCCCGCCGTTGCCGTTCCCGCCGTTGCCGTTGCCGCCGTTGTCGGCCGCACCGCCATCGTTGCCACCGTTGCCGTTGCCGCCGTTGTCGGCCGCACCGCCATCGTTGCCACCGTCGCCGTTGCCGCCGTTGTCGGCCGCGCCACCGTCGTTGCCACCGTTGCCGTTGCCACCGTTGTCGGCCGCACCGCCGTCGTTGCCACCGTCGCCGTCACCGCCGCCGATGGTGACGGTGCCGCTGATGCCGCCGTCGTCACCGCCGCCGTCGGCACCGCCGTCGCTGCCACCGCTGTTGCCGTTGCTGCCACCGTTGTCCCCGCCGCCGAACAGGCCGCCGAGGATGCCCCCGGAGCCGCTGTCGCCGGGCGCATCCGCGGCCTGCGCCGCGCCCGCGGCGGTCAGCGAGGCGCCGGCGGCGAACACTGCCGCAGCGGCAATCCGCGCGACCCGCAGCCGCGTCTTCGATTTGCTCATGTTCCAACTACCCCCAGTAGCTGTACTCGTGGATGGGGCAGCTGCGTATGGAGCGCGATCCGCACCGGGCTTCCCGTCGAGGCGATGTCTGCCCCCACCCCGGACTGCCGCCGTTTGCTCACCGGGGCACTCTCTCCACCCCGTCCGTGCGCCCCTGACACAGGCATGCCGAGCGAACAGCTTTCCCCAGCTCTCACACGCCCGTCAAGCGAGGACCCGTTGAACACGGCCCGATGGAGCTGATGCAGCGTCAGCTCTCGATCTGCTCCTGCTGCTTGCGCCAGCGAATACCGGCTTCCAGGAAGCTGTCGATGTCGCCGTCGAGCACGCCCTGCGGGTTGCCCACCTCGTACTCGGTGCGCAGGTCCTTGACCATCTGGTAGGGGTGCAGCACATACGAACGCATCTGGCTGCCCCAGGAGTTGCCGCCGTCGCCCTTGAGGGCGTCCATCTTGGCCTGCTCCTCCTGGCGGCGGTGGGCCAGCAGGCGCGCCTGCATGACGCGCATCGCGGCGGCGCGGTTCTGGATCTGCGACTTCTCGTTCTGACAGGAGACGACGATGCCGGTCGGCAGGTGCGTCATCCGGACCGCCGAGTCGGTGGTGTTGACCGACTGGCCACCGGGCCCGGAGGAGCGGAAGACATCGATCCGCAGTTCGTTCTCCGGGATGTCGATGTGGTCGACCTGCTCCACGACGGGCAGCACCTCGACCCCGGCGAACGAGGTCTGGCGGCGGCCCTGGTTGTCGAACGGGGAGATGCGCACCATCCGGTGCGTGCCCTGCTCGACGGAGAGCGTGCCGTAGGCGTACGGCGCCTTCACGGTGAAGGTCGCGGATTTGATGCCCGCCTCCTCCGCGTAGGAGATGTCGAACACCTCCGTGGGGTAGCCGCGGCGCTCGGCCCAGCGCAGATACATCCGCATCAGCTGCTCGGCGAAGTCGGCGGCGTCCACACCGCCGGCCTCGGCCCGGACGCTGACGACCGCCTCACGCGGGTCGTACTCACCGGACAGCAGCGTGCGGACCTCCAGCTCGTCCACCGTCTTGCGGACGGCCGCCAGCTCGTTCTCGGCCTCGGCGCGCGCGTCCGCGTCGTCCTCGCTCTCGGCCAGCTCGAAGAGCACCCCGACGTCGTCGATACGCCCGCGCAGCTCCTCGACCTTCCGCAGCTGCCCCTGGAGGTAGGAGAGCCGGCTGGTCACCTTCTGTGCGTTCTCCACGTCGTCCCACAGATCCGGGGCCGCCGCCTGCTCCTCGAGCGCGGCGATGTCTGACCGCAGCTTGCCCAGGTCAAGGACGGCCTCGATCGACTCCATGGTGGAGGAGAGGGACTTCAGCTCTTCGGATACATCGACGACTGCCACGCTCCCCACCCTAACCGCAAGCCGCCACCCCCAGCCCTAGCCCAGTTGGGCGTCACGCTCCGCGCTGTGCCGTGCGGTCAGCGTGGTCACCAGGACATCGCGGCGGGCCGGCCTGGTGGCGTCGGCCGGGCTGATGGGGGCCACCTCGTGCAGGGTGGCGCGGTCGTCGCCGAGCAGCAGGGCGCCCGGCTCGTGCAGGGTGGCGGTCAGCACACGGGTGCCGTCGGGCAGGTAGACGGTGCTCTGCCCGCCGACGGCGTTCTCCCGGCCGATCATCAGGGAGGTCACCAGGGTGACTCCGTCGCGGTGCCGGCCCTCGGGGGTGGGCAGCCCGACACCGTCGGCCGAGGCGACGACCCGGAACGGATGGACCTTCACACTCCAGCTGTCGGCGTCCTGCAGACAGCTCGCGATCCCGCCCAGCATCCGCATCAGCGACTTGAACAGCGGGTCGGCGACGAAGACGTCGGTCAGCGGCTCGAAGTGGCGTTCCTCGCCGACGTAGAGCGGATTGGTGTCCTCGGGCTGCGCGAAGGCCAGGTGCGGCATGGGGCGCAGCGCCCCGGTGCGGTCCAGCGAGAAGTGCCCGTACCGGCGCAGTCGGTAAGTGCCCTCGCGTGCCGCGTAGTAGTCAGGGGCCAGGTCCTCCCAGTGGATGGCGAACCGGCGCCAGTCGGCCGGCTCCACGCCGACGCACCGGGAGACGGCGTCAGGATCCATCAGATGGGCGTGCCGGGAGAGCAGCGCCTGCCGGGCCTCGGCGATCTCACCCGCGCTCCGCAGCGTCGAGCCGCCCGCCATGTCCTCCATGCGGCAATTCCTCCCTACCGCTCGTCGGCTCGCTCAGCCTCTCCGCGCGCCCTCCCCAGGCGTCCCTCCCCAGGCTCCTACGCGCCGTCCGGGTCCGCATCCGGGGGCTGGGACCAGGCGCCGGAAGGCTCGGGTGGCACGGGCGGCTGGAGAGGCTCCCGCAGCGCCGACGCACCGACCCGCCAGCACTCCAGCAGTGCCGCGCCCAGCCGGTCCTCCAGGAAGACCGTGGCGTCCGCGCCGAAGGCCACGTCGGACTCCAGCGCGGGCTCGTCCTCCAGAAGTCCGCCGATCACCTCGTGGCGCACCACCTGCTCGTGCACGGCGTCGGCCTCCACGTGCTCGTCGTAGAAGCGCTGCGCTGCGGGCCCGGCACCCAGGCGGCGCAGTGCTGCGGCCAGCCGGCGGGAGCCGGGCGAGGAGGTGATCTCCACACAGGCGAAGTGGCCGACCAGGGCGCCGCGCAGCGACCGGTGCAGCCCGAAGAGCGACATCAGGTTGACGGGCGGGAGCGCGGGTCCCGGCGCCGCGTCCAGGTAGTGCCCGTAGGTGGTCTCCAGGTCCAGGTCGCGCATCAGCTCGGCGAAGAGCCGGGCGTGTACGTCCTCGGCCCGCCCGGCGCCGAACTCGTCGTACTCGACGGCGGCCATCGCGGCCTTGGCCCGCCCCGTGAGCCGCGGGATCGCCCAGGCGTGCGGGTCGGCCTCTTTCAGGTGATAGAGCGAGCGCAGGGCCGCGTACTCGCGGAACTGCCACAGTTCCCCCCGGTACTGGAGGTGTGCGGTCACGCTCTGCGGCTGGTCGGCGCCGCGCTGCGCGACGGGTTCGGCCAGGAGCCCCCCGATGGCGTCGCGCACCGTGCGGTCCGCCGGGACGTGACTGCGCAGCGCCGAAAGGAAGCGGTCCTCGAGCACGCCACGCAGCCGCAGCAGGTCGGGGTCCCATTCGCAGCGCTCCGGCACCCCGGCGAAACCCCGGTAGTGCAGCTCGTAGAGGGCGTAGAGAGCCAGTTGCAGGTCCTCGCCGTACGGATCGGCGCCTGCGGCCTCCGTCCCGGCCTCACGGACGAGCGCGGCGGTCGCCTCGGAGTTCCCGGCGGTCAGCGCGGTGAGCACGGCCGCCGAGAGCGGGCCGCGCGCGGTGGGCAGGGTGGGGCTGGTGGGGCGGACGAGGTCCGGGATCGCCGTCATACGGTGTGCTCCCGTTCGGTCGGCTCACGCGATCGGCTCACGCGGTCGGCTCCCGGCGGGCGGGCCTGGCACGCGCCCGCCGCCGACGGCCACGGCGGTCAGTCGTCGACCGAGTACCCATGAGCGGGCGCGGGCAACGAACCGGTGTCCTCGTCCGCGGTGGCCAGCCAGCCGCCCACCGCGAGCGCCGCTGCCACCAGTGCGGCCGCGACGCCTATTTTCAGCCGTCGACGGCGAACGGCTGTCCGGTGCCGTGCGGACCCGGCCCGCGCCTCACCCACCGGACGCGGCGCGCGTGCCGTGCCGTGCGCTCCCCCCGCGAGCTCGTCCTCCCCTGGCACCCGCATGCTCGTATGGGTGTCCCGGTTGGCGTCCGGGCCGACCCGCGAGTGGACGAGCGGCACGGCGCCGCCCGCGGCCGGTACCGCACCGGTGCCGGAGAGGGAGTGCTCGGCCTCCGTGCCCTCGCCGCCGTCCGGGCTGCCCGCGTCCGGGTGCTCGTACTCGGCGTAGCCCTCCTCGCCCTGCTCGTCGATGTCGAGCGACGGCAGTCCCTCCAGCGCGGGCAGCAGCTCGCGCAGCCGGGCCGCCAGCTCCGCGGCGCGCAGCCTGGAGGCGGGCGCCTTGGCGAGGCACTGGTGGATGAGCTGCCACAGCTCGTCAGGGATGCCCGGCAGCGGCGCCACCGTCTCGGTCACGTGCCGGCGCAGCACCGCGCCGGGGTGGCCGCCGCCGAACGGGGTGAAACCCGCCAGCAGCTCGTAGACCACGGTGGCCAGCGCGTAGATGTCGACGGCTGCGCGCGGCGGCAGCCCTTCGACGATCTCGGGCGCCAGATAGTCCGGGGTGCCGATGATCGAGGTGGCGCGGGTGCGGCTGGGCGAGTCGATGAGCTTGGCCACCCCGAAGTCGGTCAGCAGCGCGGGCGGCGCCCCGCCGGGGCCCTCCATCGAGAGGGCGTCGAGCAGGACGTTCTCCGGCTTCACATCGCGGTGCACCAGTCCGGCGGCGTGCGCGGCGGCCAGTGCGTCGGCGACGTCGGCGGCGATGGCGACAGCCGCCGCGGGCGCCAGGCGGCGGTCCCGCTCCAGCCGGGTGCGCAGATCGGTGCCGCGCACCAGGTCCATCACGAGGGCCAGCTCGTTGCCGTCCACCACCAGGTCCCGGACGCCGACGACGCGCGGGTGGTCGAGGCAGAGCAGGGCGCTGCGCTCCTGCACGAACCGCTCGACCAGATCCTGATCGGAGGCCAGGTCCTCACGCAGCAGCTTGATGGCGACGGGACCCTCGGGTCCGTCACCGAGCCACACCGTTCCGGCACTGCCTCGCCCGAGGATCCGGTGTGCCGTGTAGCGACTGCCGATCTTCCGTGCCATGGCGACAAAACTACGCGGCGGGACCCGGCTTGGGAGCCCCGGATGCCGGTAACTGTCACTTCTGTGGGGGAAATCCCCTCTCACAAGTCGACAAATCACCGTAGTGGCAGGTGACTCGGCGCGCGGCGACCGGTGACCGACGGCCCGTCACCCAGGCCACCGATGGCCCGTCATCGGTCACCGTCGGCCCGTCAGTTGTTGAACTGGCCGAAGAAATCCCCTATCTCGTTGAAGACGTCCTTCGTCGACTGCCAGAAGCTCTTGCCCTCGGCCCACCACTGCGGCGCGTCCGTGAGGTTCCACACCAGCACGCCCGCCACCACGAGGATGACGACCATGAACAGGCAGCCCTTGAGACAGCCCAGCCCCGGGATGCGCATCGGGTTGGCGCTGCGCTGCCTCGGCTCACGGCGCGGCCTGGGCTCACGCTGCTGTCTGGGCTCCCGCTGCCTGGGCTCCCGCTGCGGCCTCGGCTCCCGGCCCCGGGGCGGCTGCGGCTCGTAGCGCTGCGGCGGCGGCTGCGCGGGCCGCTGCTGCTGGCCGTACTGCTCCCCGTACTGCTGTTGACCGTACTGCTGCTGACCGTAGGGCTGACCCTGCGGGGACTGCTGCGGCGGCGGTGGGGCCGCGCGCCGCTGAGGGCGCCGGCGCAGCGGGTCCATGCTGGGGTCCAGCGGCTGGAACTGGGTCTGCTCGTTGCGGTCCCGGGCCGCGCGCAGCTGGCTCTGCCACGGGTGGGGCCCGTCCTGCTGCGGAGGGCCGCCCTGGCCGCCGTCCGGAGGGCCACCGGGGACGGGCGGCATCACCTGGGTGGGGTCGGCGTTGCCGCCCTGGCCTCCCTGGCCGCCGTAACCGCCCTGGGGGCCGCCGGTCTGCGGAAGAACGTTTGTCTCGGCCGACGGGTCGTACTGGCCGCCCGCGCCCGCCGCACCGCTGTGCGGCAGCACCTGCGTCGGGTCCGAGTCACCCGCGCTCGCGCCCGGGGCCGTGCCGCCGGGTGCGCCGGAGCTCGGGACGGGGGCCGGCGCCGGGTCCGGCGCCAGCAGCGCGGCCACCCCGAGCGCCGCACCGGCGGCCTGCGGTGTGGCCTGCGCGCCGATGCCGTCGGCGACCGTACGCAGCCCGCGCGCGAGGTTGACGGCGCTGGGGCGCTCGTCGGGGTTCTTGCGCAGACAGTGCTCGATGACCGTCCACAGCGGGTCGGGAACACCGGCCGGGCGCTCGGGCTCCTGCGCAAGGTGCTGGTGCAGTACGGCGAGCGCGCTGTCACCGCTGAACGGCGGATAGCCGCTGACCAGCTCGTACAGCAGAATGCCCGCCCCGTAGATGTCCACAGCCGAGGTCTGCGGGCGTCCCTCGGCCGACTCGGGTGCGACATAGGCCGGGGTACCGACGAACTCCTGGGTACGGGTCAGCCCCGGCGAGTCGGCGAGGCGCGCGATACCGAAGTCGGTGAGCATCGGCCGCATGCCGTTCTCGTCCTCGGTCAGCAGCACGTTCGCCGGCTTCAGGTCCCGGTGCACCACACCGTCGGCGTGGCTGGCCGCCAGCGCGTCGGCCACCTGTGCGGTGACCAGACACGCCGCGATGGGCGAGAACGGGCCGTTCTCGCGCAGATAGCGATGCAGGTCCGGGCCCTCGACGAGATCCATCACAAGGGCCAGCAGATCGCCTTCGACCACGAGGTCGCGCGTTCTGACGATGTTGTGGTGCGTCAGCCGCAGCAGCACGGAGCGCTCCCGCAGGAAGCGCATCACCACGTCGGGGTCGTTCGCCAGCTCCTCCTTGAGGACCTTGATCGCGACGGTCTCGCCGGGCTGCCCGGCCACCGCCGCCTCGGAGCCCGCGGTCTCACGCTGGCGGGCACGCCAGACGGTGCCCGTGGCGCCGCGTCCCAGCGGCTCCTCGAGCAGATACTTGCTGCCTACCGGCCGCACGTCATGCGCTCCCTGGTCTCGTACTGCAATCCCGCCCACAATAGTGCCGCCGCGCAAGGGGTTGCCGGTCCCGCGAGGGTGCTCCTGGGCACGCCCGCCTCCAGCGGCGCGGCTGACGGGTTCCCCGGGAAGACGCACACCGGGTGGCGATGGTTGCGGTGGCGCCGCTGCCCGGACAAGATCATTCGCGCGGCAAGATCGTGCGGATGGCCAGGACGGGCCCCGTTGTCGGTCGCGGGTGCGAGTATGCATGCAGTGGTACGGACGATGTGTCGGCGCGCGAGCGCGGTGGGTGGCCAGCCCGCCCGGCACACGGAGCGGACGGGACCTGGAGGCGCAGATGCAGATCCGGCTGACTGTCGCTCTGGCGCCGCGCGGCGCCCGCGGCGCGGCGGACGCGGGCGCGGGCGAGGCCGGCGGCGCGGGATCGGCAGCGCGCTCTCCCACCCGCTCCCCCTCGCCCCAGCCGGTCGGACAGGCGAACGTGCTGGTCACAGCCCCCGCAGGCACCGTGCTCTCCGCTGTGACGAACGCCCTGGCGGCCTCGGCGGCGGCCGCGCTGGCGACAGCGCCCGCGGAGCCGGAAGCGGCCTCCGGCCCGGCGCCGGGCTCGGGGTCCGGGCCCGGATCGGTGTCCGGACCCGGCTCGGGGTCCGGGCGGGGCTCGTCCGGGCCAGGACGTGAGGCGGGAGGCCAGGAGGAAGCCCCGCAGGAGCCGGTGGTCGTCTACGCGGGAACGCGGCGGCTCGATCCGCACCGCCAGATCATCGGCGAGCCCCCGCTGCTGGACGGCGCGCTCATCTCGCTGTACGCCCCGGTCGCCCCGGCCGCGCTGCCTGCACACGGAGCGGCCGTGACGGCGCTGACGGCATACGGCTCGGCCAAGGCCAGGCTGCATGTCACCGGGGGGCCCGACGCGGGCGGCATCCACCTCCTCCAGGGCGGCAAGGTCCACCTGGGGCGCTCGGCCGAGGCCGACGTCCCGTTGGACGACCCGGACGTCTCCCGGCTGCACTGCGCGGTCACCGTCACCGACGGGGGCACGGTCACCGTCACCGATCTCGGCTCCACCAACGGCACCACCCTCGACGGCACCCCGGTCGGCGGGCGGCCCGTGCTCTTCCGCCCCGGCGCGACGCTGCGGATCGGTGAGACGACCATCCGGCTGGAGGCCGCCACGCCCCACGCGGCCCCGGAAACGGCGGCCGGGAGCGGTCACACCCCCGCCACAGCGCCGGCACCCGGGCTGGCACTGCCCACCGTGCCGGACGGCGAGGGACGCCTGCGCCTGGTCCGCGCGGCGCAGGCGGGCGAGGAACAGGGCGGTGCGGGCCCGAGCGACGCCGGGACGGGCGGAGCGGGCGGCGCCGGTGGGACGGGCGCTTCCCCCGGCGCTGCGGGCAGGGCGGGCGCGGGTTCCGGCCAGGAGACCGGTCAGCGCTCCCTGGCGCCCGCCGGGCGCCCGGGGCATCCCGAGGACGGCTCCCCGGCCGAGCACTGGGGCACCGGAGACGGCCCCGGCCACCATGCCCACGACTACGCGTCGGCCTCCGGGCCGTTCCCCGGCAGTGATGTCACCCACAGCGCCGGCCTGCTGCCGCCCACAGCCGGCGGGGAGAGCGGAGAGGACGCGGACAGCGAGGACGCGGCGCACCGCAGAGGGCGGGGACTGAGCGCCTGGGCGCGCCGCTTCACGGGCGGCCGCGCCGAGCCTGCGGGCGGCCCGGCGCAGGGGCCGCACGGCCGGCCGCAGGGCCCGCACGGGCCGACGCGGTTCGGCGCCGGCACGGCGGAGGGCTACGCCGCACACCCCGCCGAGGGCTTCGGAAGCCCGGCGGCTCCCCCGGCGGGCTTCGCAGCAGGCGAGGCGGCGGGAGCAGGACCGGGAGCGGCGAGTCCCCCCGAGGCGGCCTCCGCGAGCCCGCCGTACGCGCCGCACGGCCACGGGCAGCGGTGGCCGGACCCGGCCGCCGTGCTGCTGAGCGCCCTGGGCCCGGGTCCCCGGCTGTGGGAACGCGATCCGGGCCACCCCGACGCGCTGACCGTACGGCTCGGCGTGGCACACCGCAGCGGCGGGCACGGCGATCCGGTCACCGTCGACCTGCGGCGGGCAGGCTCCCTCGGGCTGGCCGGGCCGCGCTCCCGGCTGACCGGGCTGGCGCGGGCTGTGCTCGCGCAACTCGCCGCGCTGCACGGGCCGAGTGCGCTGGAGGTCGTCCTGCTGTCGGCGGACAAGGCGCGCGGCAGTCGGGCCCGCCACCAGGAGTGGTCCTGGCTCGGCTGGCTGCCGCATCTGCGCCCCGCACACGGCCAGGACTGCTCCCTGCTGACCGCCTACGACCCCGAGCAGGCCACCGCGCGGACGGCGGAACTCGTACGGCGGCTGGAGGCGCAGGGCACGGCTCCCCGGCGCGGCGGGCCGCCCGGCCCCGCCGTGGTCGTGGTGGTGGACGGCGACCCGGGCTCGGCCGACCTGCGCGCGAGCGTGGCGCGGCTGGCGCGGGACGGCGCGGCGGCCGGTATCCATCTGCTCGCCCTCGCCGAGACCTCGCCCGCCAGTCCCTCCTCACCGGTCGCCGCGACCCTGGAGGCCGCGAACGCCGCCTGTGCCGCCTTCCCGGAGTGCGGGACGGTCGCCCTGCTGAGCGGCGATGTGGCCACGGCGGTCAGAGTCCTGCACCCGGCGCAGCACCCCCGGCAAGCGGCGGGGGACCCGGCGGGGAGCAGCACGTCCGGGGTGCAGAGCGGCCCGATGGCGGCATCCGGTGTGGCGAGCGGCCCCGCTGCGGCGTCCGGCGTGGCGAGCGGTCCGGTGGCGACGGTCGACGCGGTGTCGGCTGCCTGGGCGGAGCGGTTCGCGCGCGCCCTCGCGCCGCTGCGCGAGCCGGAGGGCGCGGGGGCCGACACCTCCGCAGCGCCGACCGTGACGCTGCCGGAGCAGTGCCGGCTGCTGGAGGAGCTGGGGCTGGCGCGGGCGACTCCGGCCGCGCTGCTCGCCCGCTGGTCGGAGCGGGCGACGGCCGGCTCCGGCCGGGTGCCGCTCGTCTTCGGAGCCGGTCCGCACGGGCCGCTGGAGGCCGATCTGGGCGACCTGTCGGAGCTGGCGGCCCGGATGGCACCGGCTGCCGCCGAGGGCGACGCCGACGAGCCGGGCCGCGCCCTGCCGGGGCACACCTTCGTCAGCGGCGGCCCCGGCTCCGGCAAGACCGAACTGCTCCGCTCGCTCGCTGCCTCCCTCGCCGCCGGTGAGCGGCCCGACCGGCTGGCGCTGGTGCTGGTGGACGGCGCGGGCGCCGGGGCCGGGGAAGGGCTGCGGGTGTGCGCGGAGCTGCCGCACGTCACGGCGCGGCTGACGGCGGACGACCCGGTACGGATGCGGCAGTTCGCACAGGCGCTGAGCGCCGAGCTGAAGCGGCGCGCCGAGTTGATCGGGGACGAGAGCAGCTACGAGGAGTACGTACGGCTGGCGGCCCGCCCCGGCGGCCGGGTGGTGGCGCCCCGTCCCGCACCCGAGCGCGCCCCGGTGCGGGAGCAGGCGCCGAGTGAGCGGACCGGGGAGGGCGTACAGCTTCCGGCACCCGCTCCGGCGCCGGACGAGCGCGCTGCGGTGGCGGCCCAGCCGTCCGGGCGGCGCGGCGGCGGTCCGGCCGAGAACCGGTCGGCAGGGGAGAGCGGTTCCGGGGGCGGGCTGCACACGCTGCCTTCGCAGTCCGCGCCCCGGACGGGCGGCCTGGCCGGCGGCAGAAGTGGCGGGGAGCCCCCCGCCACCGGCGCCGCTGCCGAGCCGGACCGTACCCAGCGCACCTTGCGGCTGCGCCGTACCGAGGAGCCGGCCGGCTCCGGGGGGCGGGAAGGCGACGTCGGCGAGTCGGGAGCGGTCTCGGCCGCCTCCCTCGGGTCCGCGGGTGTGCCGCCCAGGCTGGTGCTGCTGGTGGACGACTTCGACACGCTGGTCGACCCGGCGCTGGGCAACCCCGGCCGCCCCGCTGCGGGTTCGGTCGTCCGGGCGCTGGAGGCGGTGGCCAGGACCGGGACGCGGCTGGGTGTGCATGTGATCGCGGCGACGGGCCGCGCGGACCGGACCGTGCGTACGGAGCTGGCCAGGACGGCGGCGCTGCATGTGGAGCTGACCGGCGGCGAGCGCGGCGCCGACGGTACGCCACGGGGCCGGGGGACCCTCACCCTGCGGCAGCGCCGGGGGCCGGAGGGCGCCGTCGTCGGCGGGGTGCCGGTCGCCTTCCAGGCTGGGCGGGTCACCGGCCGTATTCCGCGTACGGCGACGCTGCGGCCCACGGTGGTGCCGTTGGACTGGGCGCGGGCGGGGGACCCGCCCGCGCGGCGCCAGGTGCGGGAGTTGGGGAACGGGCCCACTGATCTCGCGCTGTTGGCCAGCGCGATGGAGCGCGCGGCGCAGCAGGTGAGACCTGCGTCGTCGTAGGCCCCCGGCCCTCCTCCGGCCCCAGGAGTCCGGGAGGGGGGTGCCCCGGCTCGATGCCTGCGGTCCGCGGCACCGTTGTGGTTGCTCGCGCAGTTCCCCGCGCCCCTGGCGGGGCGCGCTGTCTTCATAAGTTGTACGCATGCCGTCGGGCGAGGCGACCCCTAAGAGTGGCGAAATGTCCGATCCGTGAGGGGCGTGAGTGACCGTCCCGTGAAGGTTCCGCGCACCCTCATGGGCGGCTCGCGCGCCCCTCGAAAAGGGCTCGCGAACCTATCCGACGCCACCCCGTACGCCTCGTGAGCCGTACTTCGGGAGACTCGCACCGACAGCCCCAACTCCCCCTCTATACCCACGAGTTCGCAGTTGAGGGCACATATGCGCTGCGCATCGGATCACAGAGTGATCAAGATGCCGACGGCGGGCCGGACACTGTTGCCAGAGTGCCTCGTCCAGGCGTACAAACTTCCGCACAAGCAGGTACGACGCGGTGCCGCCCCTGGGCAGCCGCGTCTGCTCATCTCCCGTTCATCCAATGAAACGGGAGCACACGGGGAAAGGGACGGCACTCAACCATGCGAAACTCGCGTGCTCCGCGCACGGCTCTCGCGCTCGCCTCCGCAGCCGCCCTGACGCTCACCGCCGCGGGATGCGCCGCCGAGGACGAGGGGAGCGAGTGGGCGGCCGCACACCGGCCGACCGTGGAACTCCCCCAGCTCAAGGGGGAGAAGCTCCAGGTCGCCGCGGTGTGGACGGGCGACGAGCAGAAGAACTTCCGCAAGGTCCTCGACGAGTTCGAGAAACGAACCGGCGCCAAGGTCGAGTTCGTGCCCACCGGCGACAACGTGGCCACCTACATAGGCTCCAAGATCGAGGGCGGCTCACCGCCGGACGTGGCCATGCTGCCGCAGGTCGGTGTGTTGCGGGAGTTCGCCAAGAAGGGCTGGCTCAAGCCGCTGGGCAAGCAGGCGCTGGCCGAGTCCAGGAAGAACTTCGCCAAGGGCTGGCGCGATCTGGGCAGTTACGAGGGCAAGCAGTACGGCATCTACTACAAGGCCGCCAACAAGTCCCTGATCTGGTACAACACCCAGGCGTTCGAGGACGCGGGCGTCAAGGAGGCCAAGGACTGGAAGTCCTTCGTCAAGGACGCGGAGACGCTCTCCGACTCGGGGGTCGACCCGGTTTCGGTCGGCGGGGCCGACGGCTGGACGCTCACCGACTGGTTCGAGAACGTCTATCTCTCCCAGGCCGGTCCCGAGAAGTACGACCAACTCGCCGAGCACAAGATCAAGTGGACGGACCCTTCGGTCACCAGGGCGCTGAAGACCCTCCAGGAGCTCTGGGGCAAGGGCCACCTGCTGGCCGGGGGAAACCAGGGCGCGCTGCAGACGGACTTCCCCAAGTCGGTGACCCAGACCTTCGGCAACCTCGCCTCGCCGCAGGCGGCGCTCGTCTTCGAGGCCGACTTCGTCGGCGTCAACATCGAGGGCGACACCAAGGCCCGGATCGGCAAGGACGCGCAGGTCTACCCGTTCCCGAAGGTGGGCGCCAAGCCCCCGGTGGTCACCGCGGGCGACGCGGCGGCCGTACTGAAGAACAGCAAGGGCGCGCAGGCGCTGGCGACCTTCCTCGCCTCCGAGGACGCCGCGGGGATCTGGGCGGCCGAGGGCGGCTATGTCTCCCCCAACAAGGAACTCGACCTGTCCGCCTACCCGAACCAGCCGCAGCGCGAGATCGCCAAGGCGCTGGTCGGCGCCGGGAACGACTTCCGCTTCGACATGTCCGACCAGGCACCCGCCGCGTTCGGCGGCACCAAGGGCGAGGGCGAGTGGAAGGCCCTCCAGGACTTCCTGAAGAACCCCGAGGACATCGAGGGCACTCAGCGGGCACTGGAGAAGGCCGCCGCCAAGGCGTACGAGAAGTGAACCGCGCCGTGACCACATCCGCCGCGACCCGTACGACGCGTACGTCCCAGACGACGCGTACGTCCCGGACGACGCGTACGTCCCGGACGACGCGCCCGCCTCGTACGGCTCTCGCCACCTCCACGCCTCACTGACGGACCAGACAGGGGAGACCACCGTCATGCCGACCCCGAGCCAGCCAGGAAGCGGCGCTACCGGAGGCATACCGGACGACGCCGGCGCACCCGACGCGCCGGTCACCGGAGCCGCTGCCAGCACCAGTTCCAGCACGACAGAGGGCGCGACCGCGACCGCGCCGACGACCGCGAGCACAGCCACGGCCGCCGCCGAAGCGACGCCGTCCGGGACACCCGCCGAGCAGACCTCGGCCGAACGCACCGGCGCCGGGACGGCGCTCGGCAAGGGAGCTACGGCGTTGCGCCGCCGCCCCTGGATCGCCGCGCTGTTCCTGCTTCCCGCCCTGGTGGTGCTGGGCGCGCTGGTCGTCTACCCGATCGCGTTCTCGCTCTTCCGCAGCTTCATGAACGCCGACGGCTCCAGCTTCGTCGGGCTGGACAACTTCACGGAGCTGTTCACCGACGACAACACGCTGATCGCCTTCCGCAACAACCTCGTCTGGGTCATCGTGGCGCCCGCCGTCTGCACGGCGCTCGGCCTCATCTTCGCCGTACTGACCGAGAAGGTGCGCTGGGGAACGGCGTTCAAGCTGCTGGTCTTCATGCCGATGGCCATCTCCATGCTGGCCTCGGGCATCATCTTCCGGCTCGTCTACGAGCAGGACCCGGAGCGCGGCGTGGCCAACGCGATGTGGACCACCGTCCACGACACGTTCGCCGAGACCTCGCCCTGGCCGGGTGCGCGGCCGCGCACCGACGCGCCGCTGTCCATCTCCCACGGCGCCTACACCACCGAGCAGACCGTGGACGCCTCCAGCCCGGCCCATCTCCCGCTGGTGGGCATCCCGCCCAAGGAGGCGAGCGAGGCGGCACCCGCCAAGAAGCCCGCCGGGGCGGAGGGCGGCAAGGTCACCGGCACCGTATGGCTGGACTTCGTCAAGGGCGGGCGCAGCGAGCACGGCGTCATCGACCAGCAGGAGAAGGCACTCGCCGGGATCAAGGTGGAGGCAGTGAAGGACGGCCGCAAGGTGGCCGAGGCCACCACGGGCGAGGACGGCACCTTCACCCTCCCGGCCGCCGCCGACGGCGCCAAGCTGCGGATGCCCGCCTCCAACTTCGCGGCGCCCTACAACGGCGTCGACTGGCTCGGCCCCACCCTCGTCACCCCGGCCATCATCGGCTCGTACGTGTGGATGTGGGCGGGCTTCGCGATGGTGCTGATCGCGGCCGGCCTGGCCGGAGTCCCCCGTGAGCTGCTGGAGCAGGCCCGGGTGGACGGCTGCAACGAGTGGAAGGTCTTCCGCAAGGTCACGGTGCCGCTGCTGGCCCCGGTGCTCGGCGTCGTCACCGTCACCCTGATGATCAACGTCCTCAAGATCTTCGACCTGGTCTACGTCATCGCGCCAGGGGCCAGCCAGCGGGAGGCCAACGTCCTCGCGCTCCAGCTGTATCTCAAGTCCTTCGGTGGCAGCCCCGACCAGGGCGCGGGCAGCGCGATCGCGGTGGTCCTGCTGCTGCTCGTCGTGCCGGTCATGATCCTCAACATCCGCCGTCTGCGCAGGGAGTCCCGCCGATGACCACGCTGACCGCCACGGGCGCGTCCTCTCAGCCGGCGGCTCCGGCACCGGAAACCGCCGCCCCCAAGACCTCGGCCGCCGCGCGGGTGGCCGCCTTCACCGGCCACTGGGCAGTGCGCTTCGCCCTCGTCGTCATCGGGCTGTTCTGGCTGATGCCGACGGCCGGTCTGCTCAGTTCGTCGCTGCGCGACCCGGCGGATGTCTCCATATCCGGCTGGTGGAACATCTTCGACCTGAACGGCAGTTTCCCCTGGATTCTCAACAAGGACCAGCTGACCACGGCGAACTACGACGCGCTGTTCGCCAACGACCAGGTGATGAGCTCGCTGTGGACCACCGTGCTGATCACCGTTCCGGCCACGGTGCTGGTGGTGGTGATCGGCGCGCTGGCCGGCTACGCGTTCGCCTGGATGGAGTTCCCCGGCCGCGACTGGTGGTTCCTGGTGGTCGTGGGGCTGCTGGTGGTGCCGGTGCAAGTGGCGCTGGTGCCCGTCGCCAAGCTGTTCAACACCCTGGGCATCTTCGAGACGACAGCAGGCGTGGTCCTCTTCCACACAGCCTTCGGCCTGCCGTTCGCCATCTTCCTGCTGCGCAACTTCTTCGCTGAGATCCCCCGCGAACTGCTGGAGGCCGCACGGCTGGACGGCGCCGGTGAGATCCGGCTGTTCACCCGGGTGGTGCTGCCGCTGGGCGGGCCCGCCATCGCCTCGCTGGGCATCTTCCAGTTCCTGTGGGTGTGGAACGACATGCTGGTCGCGCTGATCTTCGCCGACTCCACGAACCCGCCGATCACGGTGGCGCTCCAGCAGCAGATGCGGCAGTTCGGCAACAACATCGACGTGCTGGCGCCCGGCGCCTTCATCTCGATGCTGGTGCCGCTGGCGGTCTTCTTCGCCTTCCAGAAGCAGTTCGTCTCCGGAGTGATGGCGGGCTCGGTCAAGTGACCTCGCCGTCCGCCTGAGCCTGGGCCTGCGGCTGCCCCCGTCCCACTGGGGCGGGGGCGGTCTCTTGGGCGAACACCAGTGTGCGCGTACCCCAGAAGCGGACAGCGGTGCCCAGGACGAGGCCGATACCGGCGCCGGAGATGACGTCGGCGAGGGTGGAGGTCAGCCCCAGTACGTGACGGGACACGCCCAGGCAGCCCAGTTGTACGGCGCCGCCCGCGGCGTTGACCAGCGCGAAGACGCCGAAGCGGCGCCATCCGGTGGTCACTCTGCGGGCCCGCACGCGGTAGGGGCCCAGAGCGTTGCCGGTGTACGCGACGGCCACCCCCGCGATGAACGAGAGGGCTTTGGCGTACATCGGGTCCATCCCCATCGGACCGCGCAGCCACAGAAAGCTGCCGACATCCGCGAGGAAAGCGAAGACGCCGACGGCGGCGAACCCGGCGAATTCGGCGCCCAATGCGCGCGGCTTACTCATTGCGCACCCCGCATTGGGGCTGCGCTTGCCCACCCTGCGCCCTGGGGGTACCCCCGGACGGAGTCCGGGGGAGCAGACTCCCAAGCGCAAGAGGGTGAGCATTCAGGGGCGCGGGGAACTGCGCGACCAGCCACTGGGGGCACCTCCCGGCCGAAGGCTGGGGGAGCGCCCGCAGACCGCAGCGGGCAGGCAGGGGCAGCCCCTCATCGGACATGCCCTACAGCCCCGCGACGGACAGGCCGTACAGCAGGCCCCAGCACACAGCTGTGACGGCCAAAGGGCGGTCCCGCAGCAGAACATCTTCGGGGGACCCAGCACTGCCACGGTCGACAAATACCCCGTACCGCAGCACCGCGCAGATCAGCGGGACCATCGACAGCTGCCGGCAGAGTGAGACCCCCGCGCCGGCGTCGGTCCCCAGCGCCCAAAGGCAGTACGCGAGCACTGCCACCCCCGCCGCGAGCTGCCAGACGAAGCGCAGGTAGCCGACGGTGTACTCGCGCAGCAGCGCCCGGGTGCCGCCCTCGCCCTCGCCCATCAGCAGCGCCTCCGAATAGCGCTTGCCCGCCACCATGAACAGCGCGCCGAACCCGGCCGTGATCAGGAACCAGCGGGAGAGCGGGATGTCCAGTGCCAGCCCTCCGGACATCGCCCGCATCACGAACCCGGCGGTCACCACGGCCAGGTCGACCACCAGCACGCGCTTGAGCCGCAGACAGTAGGCGATCTGCATCACCACATACCCCGTCAGCAGGGCCGCGGTCGCGGCGTTGCACAGCAGTGCGGCCGCCACCGCGGAGGCCGGGGCGAGCAGCGCGCCGAGGGCGTAGGCGAGTGGCACGGGGACGGTCCCGGCTGCGACCGGGCGCCGGCACTTGTCGGGGTGCGCCCGGTCGGCCTCCGCGTCGCGTGCGTCGTTCAGCAGGTAGACGGCCGACGCCGCGGCGGTGAACAGGACGAAGACGAGTGCGAGTTCGAGCACTGTGTGCACGGTGGCGAGCTGTCCGGCCGCCGCGGGGGCCGCGACGACGAGCAGGTTCTTGACCCACTGCCGGGGCCGTACGGTCAGCAGCAGCCCGCCGGCGAGGGTCCCGGCGAACCCGGCCGGGCGTGCCGGGGCCTGAGAGGGTGCGGGGTCGAGAAGGTGCTGCTCGGCGGCGCCCTCCGCCGTCCCGGCCGACTCCCGCCCGGGCGAGCCGGTCAGCGTGGAGCGGTCAGCCATCCGGCCGCCCCCTCTTCCCCGTCTCGCGGGTGCCCAGCCGGGCGGTCAGCGCGCCCAGCGCCGCACCCGCGAGCACGTCCGAGGGGTAGTGGACACCGACGACCAGCCGGGAGACGCACATCAGCCCGGCCAGCGCGGCCAGCGGCGTCCCCAGCGGCAGCCCGCCGGGAGAACCCGGCCGCAGCCCACCCGGAGAACCCGGCCGCAGCCCGGCCGACGAGCCCGGCCGCAGGCCGCCCAGTACCAGTGCCGCCGCGCTCGCCGAGGCGGCGTGCGAGCTGGGGAAGGAGTGCGCACCCGCCGTCCGTACCAGCGGGGCGCGGCCGGCCAGGCTGGGGCGCGGGCGGCGCACGACCCGCTTGAGCCCCATGCTGGCCAGGTGCGCGGCGCCTACGAGCGCGGTGCCCTTGAGCCAGCGCTCCCGCTGCGTACGGTCGGTGGCGGCGCCGGCGAGCCCGACCAGGAGCCAGACGGCGGCGTGCTCTCCGCTCCACGACAGGGCGCGTGCCGCACCGGCCACCCGGGCGTCCGCCGCGCAGTCGCCCAAGGCGCACAACAGCCGCCGTTCCCACTGCCCCCATCGTCGGGCCGTTCTCGCTGCCACGGTCCGACTCTGCCGCGCCCCCTGCCGCCACCGGTCCACATACGATCCGACACCCGCCCTTTCACCCTTTCAGCGACACGGACGAACCACGCGGGCACGGCTTCCCCTCCGTTGCATCTCACGGCCCTTACCGTCACGTTCATGCCCGCTCAGCACACCCGGCGCGACGCGCCCGCACCGCAGGCCGCGCCCCCCGACCGGACCGCCCGGCTGCTGACCGGCTGGGGCAGGACGGCACCGACCGGCGCCCGGGTGCTGCGGCCGCGCACCCGGCAGCAGGCGGTCGAGGCCGTACTGGCGTGCGGGGCGCGCGGCAGCATCGCGCGCGGGCTGGGACGGGCCTACGGGGACGCGGCGCAGAACGCGGGCGGCACCGTCGTGGAGACCACCGGTCTTGACCGGGTGCTGTCGATCGACGCGGTGGAGGGGACGGTCACCTGTGAGGCCGGGGTCAGCCTGCACCGGCTGATGACGGGGCTGCTGCCGCTGGGCTGGTTCGTCCCCGTCACGCCGGGGACCCGCTATGTGACGGTCGGCGGCGCGATCGGCGCCGACATCCACGGCAAGAACCACCACGTCTCCGGCTCCTTCACCCGCCATGTGCGCTCCCTGGAGCTGCTGACGGCGGACGGGCAGGTGCGCGAGGTGGTGCCCGGCAGCGAACTGTTCGACGCCACGGCCGGCGGTATGGGGCTGACCGGACTGGTGCTGAGCGCCACGATCCGGCTGCTGCCGGTGGAGACGTCGCTGATGACGGTGGACACCGAGCGGCTGCCCGATCTGGACTCGCTGCTGGCCACGCTGGCCGCCACCGACGACCGCTACCGCTACTCGGTCGCCTGGATCGACCTGCTGGCGCGCGGTATGGCAGCCGGGCGCGCGGTGCTCACGCGCGGCGACCACGCGCCCCTGGAAGCACTGGAGGGGCGGGCGGCCCGGGGCAGGCTGGTGCGCGCGGCCCGGCGGGACCCGCTGGCCTTCCGTCCGGGACGGCTGCCGCCCCCGCCCCGTACCGTCCCGGGCGGGCTGCTGCGCGGCAGTACCGTCACGGCGTTCAACAAGCTCTGGTACCACAAGGCCCCGCGCCGCCGCAGGGGCGAACTCCAGCGGCTCGCCTCGTTCTTCCACCCGCTGGACGGGGTGCCGCACTGGAACCGGGTCTACGGCAGCGCGGGCTTCGTGCAGTGGCAGTGCGTGGTGGGACACGAGCACGACGACGCGCTGCGCCGCATCGTGCGGCTGATCTCGCGTCGCTCCTGCCCCTCCTTCCTCGCCGTGCTCAAGCGCTTCGGCCCCGGGGACCCGGGCTGGCTCTCCTTCCCCGCGGAGGGCTGGACGCTGGCGCTGGACATCCCGGCAGGGCTGCCGGGGCTCGGGGACTTCCTCGACCTGCTGGACGAGGAGGTCGCCGTCGCGGGCGGGCGGCTGTATCTGGCCAAGGACGCGCGGATGCGGCCGGAACTGGTGCCCGCGATGTACCCGCGACTGGACGACTTCCGGGCGCTGCGCGCGCGGCTGGACCCGCGCGGTGTCTTCACCTCGGACCTGGCACGGCGGCTGGCGCTGTGACCCTTCTCTTTCAGGAGCACCCATGAAGGACGCCTTCGGTTCCCCGCAGTCGCTGCTCGTGCTGGGCGGCACCTCCGAGATCGCGCTGGCGACCGTGCGCCGTTTCATGGCCCGTCGCGCCCGCACCGTCTGGCTCGCGGGGCGTCCCGGCTCCCGGCTGGACTCGGCCGCGGCCGGGCTGCGCGACGAGGCGGCGGCACACGGCGCGGAGGTCGCCGTCCGTACGGTCCCGTTCGACGCGCTCGCGCCCGAGACGCACGAGGAGGTGCTGGAGAAGGTCTTCGCCGAGGGCGACATCGATCTCGTCCTGCTCGCCTTCGGCGTCCTGGGCGATCAGCACGCCGACGAACAGGACCCGATGGCCGCCGTGCGCGTCACCCGGACGAACTACACCGGCGCCGTCTCCTCCGGGCTGGTGTGCGCCAAGGGGCTGCGCGCCCAGGGGCACGGCTCGCTGGTGGTGCTCTCGTCGGTCGCGGGCGAGCGGGCCCGGCGGGCGAACTTCATCTACGGTTCCAGCAAGGCGGGGCTGGACGCCTTTGCGCAGGGCCTGGGGGAGGCCCTGCGCGGTACCGGGGTGCAGGTGCTGGTGGTGCGGCCCGGTTTCGTGCACACCCGGATGACGGCGGGGCGCGCGCCGGCCCCGCTGGCCACGACGCCGAGCGCTGTCGCGGAGGCGATCGAGCACGGGGTGCGGCGTCGGGCGCCGGTGGTGTGGGTGCCGGCGGCGTTGGGGCCCGTGATGAGCGTGCTGCGCCATCTCCCGCGCGCCCTCTTCCGCCGCCTGCCGGGTTGAGGGCTCGCCCGGCGGTTCGTGCTGGGTAGGGGCTGCCCCTTTCTCTCCGTCGCAGGCTGCGGGTTCGGCGTGGCTACGCGCGCAGTTCCCCGCGCCCCTGAGGACGCGGCGCCAAGATGTGGCGATGCGCCCCATATGGGATAAATCGAGGCGGAGCCAACCGTCGAACCCGGGACTCGCAAATGCCCCGTTTCAGCGTGATCGTGCCCGTCCACCGGGTGCAGGCGTACCTGCACGAGTGCCTCGACTCCGTACTGGGCCAGTGCTTCGGGGACTTCGAGCTGATCGGCGTCGACGACCACTCCCCCGACTCCTGCGGAGAGATCCTGGACGCATACGCCGCCGCCGACCCACGGGTGACCGTCATCCATCTGGCGCAGAACGGCGGACTGGGTCCGGCCCGCAACACCGGCACCGCACGCGCCCGCGGCGACTACGTCCTCTACCTCGACAGCGACGACACCATGGCCCCGGGCACCCTGCGCGCGCTGGCCGAGCGACTGTCGGCGACCAGCGATCCGGATGTACTGGTGTTCGACTTCGCGCCCGCCTACTGGGACGGCTCCCTCGGCCCGGCGGCCCACCCCGACCTGCTGGCCGACGGCACCGGGCCCGCCGTCGGCACCATCGCCGACCGCCCCGAGCTGCTGCGGCTGCCCGCCTTCGCGTGGGCCAAGGCTTACCGCCGCGACTTCCTGCTCCGCGAGAACCTGACGTTCCCGCCCGGCAGATACGAGGACACCCCCTGGTCCTTCCCCGTGCTGCTCACCGCGCGCACCCTCGCCACGCTGCCGCGGGTGTGCGTGCACTACCGGCAGCGGCGCGGCGGCAGCATCCTGACGACGACGGGGCACGGCCACTTCGAGGTCTTCGAACAGTACGACAGGCTGTTCGCCTTCCTGGCAGCCCGGCCCGAGCTGGAGCGCTGGCGCCCCCATCTGCACCAGCGGATGACCGACCACTTCGCGACCATCCACAGCAGCCCCGCACGGCTGCCCCGCTCGGCCCGCGCGGAGTTCATGCGCCGCGCACGGGACTCCTGCCGCCGCCACCGGCCCGCACCCGGCGTGGCCGGGCCGCCCGACACGTCCGCCCGGCGGCTGCGCCGGCTGCTGGTGCGGTGCGGCACGCACCGCGTCTTCCGGCTGCTCTCGCACGCCGGGCGGGCGCACCGCGCGATGAGCGCCCGGCTGCGCCCGGTGCGCTCCCTGCTGCGCAAGGCGGCGCTGCACGCGTACTACCGCCTTCAGCGGTGCCGCCCCCTCGACCCGGACCTCGCCGTCTTCTCCGCGTACTGGGGCCGCGGCTACTCCTGCAACCCGGCGGCCGTCGAGGCGAAGGCGCGCGAGTTGGTCCCCGGCATCCGCACGGCGTGGATATGCGACCCCGCGTACGCGCCCACCCTGCCGCCCGGCGTACGGCACCTGCGGCCGGACTCGGCGGCGTACTGGACCGCGCTGGCCCGCGCCCGGTTCCTGGTCAGCAACGTCAACCTCCCGCACCGCTACCGCAAACGGCACGGCCAGACGCTCCTGCAGACCCACCACGGCACCCCGCTCAAGCACATGGGGCTCGATCTGCTGGCCTACCCGGCCGCCGCGGACGGCATGGACTTCGCACGGCTGCTGGAGCACACCGACCGCTGGGACTACAGCCTCTCCGGCAACCCGCACTCCACCCTGGTGTGGGAGCGCGCCTACCCCTCCCCGTACACCACACTGGAGTTCGGTCACCCGCGCAACGACGTCTTCCACACCGCCACCGCCGCCGACGTCGCCCGTGTCCGCGCGGAACTCGCCATCCCCGACCGGGTGACGGCCGTGCTGTACGCGCCCACCCACCGCGATCACCAGCCCGGCAGGCAGCCCCGCCTCGACCTGGCACGGCTGGTGGCGGCGCTGGGACCGTCCTTCGTCGTCCTCGTCCGCTCGCACTACTTCCTCGCCGGCGAGGGGTTGCCGTGCGAGCCGCCCGGCGGGCTGATCGATGTGACCGCCCATCCCTCGGTCGAGGAACTGTGCCTGGCCTCGGACGTGCTGGTCACCGACTACTCGTCCCTGATGTTCGACTACGCCAACCTCGACCGTCCGCTGGTCGTCCACGCACCCGACTGGGAGACCTACCGCGAGGCGCGCGGCACCTACTTCGATGTGACGACCATGGCGCCGGGGCCCGTGGCACGCGGCGACGACGAACTGATCGACATCCTCGCAACCGGCGCCTACGCCACCGAGCACGCCCGCGCCCTGCGAGCCGCTTTCCGGCAGCGGTTCTGCCCCTGGGACGACGGCCACGCGGCCGAGCGCGTGGTGCGGCACGTCTTCCTCGGCGAGGCGCCTGCCACCGGCGGCGGTCCCGTCGTCGCGGCCGCGTCCCCTCCTGTCGTCCCGCTCGCCGAGCGGCGGCCCGCGCCCGCGCCCGGCCGCCCGTCCGGCACCCCCGAGCCCCTCCCGACTCCCGCCCCCCTCGCAGTGAAGGACTGGTGGTCATGCCCCGCTTCAGCGTCGTCGTACCGGTGTTCAAGGTCCAGGGCTACCTGCGCGAGTGCCTCGACTCGGTGCTCGGCCAGTCCTTCACCGACTTCGAGCTCATAGCCGTCGACGACCGCTCACCCGACCACAGCGGCGCGATACTCGACGAATACGGGGCGCGTGACCCGCGCGTACGGGTGCTGCATCTGCCCGAGAACGTGGGACTGGGCCGGGCCCGCAACACCGGCGTCGAGCACGCGCACGGCGACTACCTGCTCTTCCTCGACAGCGACGACAGTTATCTGCCCGGCGCGCTGGACGCGATCGACCGGCAACTGACCGCCTGCGGCCACCCGGACGTACTGATCTTCGACCACCAGCGCTCCTACTGGGACGGGCACACCGAGGTCAGCTCCTACGGCGGACAACTGGCCGCCGTAGGCACCCAGACCTTCACCGTGGCGGAGAACCCCGAACTGCTCACCCTCTTCCACGTCGCCTGGAACAAGGCGTACCGCCGCGAGTTCTACCTGCGCGAGGGGCTGCGCTTCGAGCCCGGGCTCTACGAGGACGCACCGCTGTCGAACGAGGCACTGGTGTGCGCGGAGTCCATCGGCTGCCTGCCGCGCGTCTGCGTCGACTACCGACAGCGGCACCAGGGCGCCATAACCCGCTCCCCCGGGCGCCGGCACTTCGACATCTTCCCGCAGTACGCCTCCCTGTTCGCCTTCCTGGAGCGCCGCCCCGAACTGGCGGCACACCGCCCGCTGCTGTTCGAACGCGCGGTGACACACCTGATCTTCTGCATACGGCGCCGGGACCGGGTGCGCCCCGCCGACCGGCGCGCCTTCTTCCGGCAGGCGGCCCGCCTCTACCGCGACCACATACCCCCCGGCTTCACCCCGCCGCGCCGCCGGGCCCGCGACTGCCGGCTGCTCGCCCACAACAGCTACACGCTGTTCGCCGCGCGGGAGACGGTACGCCGCGCCGCCGGACTCGCCCGGCGCTCCGCCCGCGCCGCCCGCCCCCATGTGGCCCGCGCCTTCCACGGTCTCTACTACGCACTCCAGCGGCTGCTGCCGCTCCACCCGGACGTGGCCCTCTACTCCGCGTACTGGCACCGGGGGGTGGCCTGCAATCCGCAGGCGATCGAGGCCAAGGCGCGCGAGCTGGCGCCGCACGTGCGCAGCGTATGGGTGGTACGCAAGGACGCCGTCCCCGCGCTGCCGCCGGGCACCGACCACGTTGTGCCCGGCTCCCGGCGCTACTGGCGGATGCTCGCCCGCGCCCGGTACTTCGTCAACAACGTCAACTTCCCCGACCACCTGGTCAATCGGCCGGGCCAGGTGCATGTGATGACCCACCACGGCACCCCGCTCAAGACGATGGGCCTGGACCAGCAGCCCTACCCGGCCGCAGCCCAGATGGACTTCGGCAAGCTGCTGCGCCGGGTGGCCCGGTGGGATGTGAGTGTCACCGCCAACCCGCACTCGGCCGAGGTGTGGGACCGCGTCTTCCCCTGCGGCTACACGGACCTGCCGGCCGGCTACCCGCGCAACGACCGGTTCGCGACCGCCACCGCCGAGGAGATCGCCGCCGTGCGCGCCCGGCTGGGCATCCCGCGCGGCCGGACCGCCCTGCTGTACGCGCCCACGGCCCGCGACTACCGCAAGGGCTTCGTCCCCCGCCTCGACCTGGAACGGCTCAGCGCCGGGCTCGGCGAGGAGTACGTGCTGCTGGTGCGTACGCACTACTACTACGGACGCGACAGCGCACTGCGCGACCTTCACGCACGTGGACTGGTGCGGGACGTCTCCCGCCACCCCTCGGTGGAAGACCTGTGCCTGGCCGCCGACGCGCTGATCACGGACTACTCGTCCCTGATGTTCGACTACGCCAACCTCGACCGGCCCCTGGTCGTCCACGCACCCGACTGGGAGAGCTACCGCGACACCCGGGGCGTCTACTTCGACCTGCTCTCCGGCCGCCCCGGCGAGACCCCTGGACCCGTCACCCGCACCGAGGACGAGCTGACGGCCGTCTTCCGCAGCGGTACCTGGCGCGGACCCGAAGCCCGCGCCCTGCGGAGCGCCTTCCGCGCCCGCTTCTGCCCCTGGGACGACGGCCGCGCCGCCGAACGCGTCGTCCGCCACGCGCTGTTGGGGGAGCCCCTGGACGCGCTCCCTCCCGTCGTCCCCCTGGCCGAACGCCGCCGGGTCCCCACCCCGGAGGAAGCCGAAGCCGCAGGGGAAGCCCCGCCCGCCCCCGTCGAGCCGGGCCCCGCCCCGGAACCCCTCAGCTGACCCGCCACGTGCTGACGACCCGGCTGGGCCGATCCAGCCATACGTGCTGGGTGTCAGCCGTGGCCGTGACCCCGAAGCGCGTCAGCTCCGGCTCTCCCTCGCTCTCCCACCAACCGCGAGCGGCGGTGGCCTCGTCCCACACATTCCGGGGGCCGGTCTGCCGCACCGTGTCGGTGGCCTTCCAGTCGTGGAGGAACACGGTGGCCCGTGAGCCGTCGCCGTCCCACAGCACCAGCCGACGTGTCGTTCGCGGATCGCTCTCGTCCCACACCACGCGATACCGCACCGTGGGGAGGTGGAGCCCGACGGCGAACGCGGAGTGCACGGATTCGAGCACTGATTCCGGATTGATCGCGGAGGGGCCGTAACGGGCCTCGCCGCTGGGCGGCGCATCCGCCGGGGCGCCTGGCCGCTGCCCCCGTACCCACATGAAACTCACGCTGTCCACGAACCGCCCCTCGGCTTCCTCCCCTTCACGCACGTGCAGCTTCAACAGACCGGCGTTGCAGAAGGGCGTCCCCCAAGGTGTGACGATCACTCCGCCTGGTTTCGTCTGCGCCACCCAGGCAGGGGGCACGCGGTGAACCGCCGCTGTGGAACTCACACGGTCGTACGGCGCCTGCTCGGGAAACCCCCGCGTTCCGTCGCCGACGACGAGCACGGGCGCGTGTCCGGCCAGCGCCAGCGCCTTACGGGCACGTCCCGCCACCTGCGGGTCGATCTCCACGGACACGACGCGTCGCGCGCCCACGCGCGAGCACAGGAGCCCTGTCGTCCAGCCCGAGCCGATCTCCAGCACGGACAACCGGGTCCCGTCGCGCACATCGAGGTGCGCGAGCATCCGGCCGACCAGCGAAGGCATGCTGACCGAACTTGTCGCGACGCCCGGACCGGACTCTTCCCCGTCATCGAGCTGCGTCACCACTGGTGCGTCCGCGTTCACGGTCGCCCGCCACGCTTCGGGGTCGTCCCGCTCGGTGATCTGCCGGTACCCGCTGGGGCCTGCCGCGAGCCAGATCCGCTCCGGGACGAAGAGACTGCGCGGGGTGCGCAGAAAGGCACCCCGCCAGCCCGCTCCGAGAGCACCGGACTCACCCAGGGACGCGACGAGTTCCTCGTACTCCGAGTCGTTCACGGCCGGGTCACTTCTCGTCGTCATCGGCCGGGGGAACGGGCCGTTCCCACTGCCCGTCCGACTCACGAGGGGACTGCTGCTGATCCCCTTCCTGGCCGCCCTTGCCGTCACTGTGCCTGCCCATGGCTGTGTTCCTCTCGACTGTGGTGCTGCGGGGGGGTGTTTGGTTTCGTCACCGGCCAGACTGGTGACGTTTTGCGGGGGTGGTCGGGGGAGGGGGGCGGCGGCCCAGACCCTCCAGGTGCTCATCGATCTGGCGGCCCAGTCGCTCCGCCTGCTCGCTCAACTCGGCCGTGGTGCGACGTCGTTCCTGCCGCTCCAGCTCCCCGCTCACCCCTCTCCCTCCCCCGCCGCCCCGGACCGCAGCGCGGCGGCGAGCGCACGGGCCGTCGCCACGTTGCAGCGCCCCAACTCGATCAGCGCGGGCTTGGACCACCCGGCATATGAAGCGACCTCGACCGACAGCGACGGCAACTTCACCCCCGCCGCCGTAAGAGCGTCCTTCAACTCGTCGCACGCCTCCTCGGGCGTCGCCTCGGCCACACCACTCCAGTCGTTCACCTGCGCTCCCTTACCTGGATCAATTACCTTGCGTAATCCAAATGTTGCCCTGGGTTGCAGGTGAGAGCGAGGAATTCATCTCCCCAGCCCCACCCGGGGAGAACGGAGGCCGCCCGATGCCAGCCCGACCACGAGAACTGACCCCCGACCGAGGCGCCCGGCACCTCTTCGGCGCCAAGATGCGCACCCATCGCGAGCGGGCCGGCATGAGCCTTGAGGGCCTGTCGGACGTGGTGAACATCAGCCGCAGCCACCTGTCCCGCATCGAGACAGCCGAGGTGATGCCACCGCCTTCACTGCCACCGATGCTGGACGCCGCCTTCGGCACGGACGGGATCTTCGAGGAGCTGTTCCTGCTCGCGAGCAAGGAGATCCATCCGGATCAGTTCCAGCGTCGGATGGAGCTTGAAGCACGTGCGCAGGTGCTGGACGAATACAGCGGTCAGATTGTGCCGGGGCTCATCCAGACAGCGGACTATGCACGCGCCCAGTTCAAGGAGGCCAATCCCTGGCAGTCGCAGGACAGGATCGAGGAGCTCGTCGCTGCTCGGCTGAGCCGTCAAAGGCTGCTGCGTTCCGACACGCTGCTGGATTACTCAGCCGTGATCGATGAGGCGGCGATCCGACGCAGCTTCGGCGACCCGGCCATCATGCGTGCGCAGTTGGCGCGCGTTGCAGAGCTGACACTTACGCGGACAACCGTGGTGCAGGTTCTCCCATTCGAACAGGGGGGACATGCCCTGGTAGGTGGCACGCTGGCGCTGATGACCTTGGACAACGGCGAACGCGTGGCTTACGAGGAGGGCATCTCGACGGGCACGCTCATGGAGAACTTGGACAGCGTCATCGAACGCCAGCGCGCCTACAATCGGGTAAGGGCACGCGCCTTGTCGCCGGAGGATTCGGCGGCGTTCGTCCGGTCCGTGATGGAGGCACTACCGACATGAGCACCACTCCTGACCTCTCCAGCGCGGAGTGGGTCAAGTCGAGCTACAGCGGCAACGGAGGCGCCAACTGCGTTGAGTGGGCACCGACTTACATCAGCTCCGGCACCGTCCCCGTCCGCGACAGCAAAAGCCCCCACGGCCCGGCACTCGCCTTCACGCCCGACGGCTGGGCCGAGTTCGTGACTGCGGTCAAGCACGGGGAGCTGCACCGTGAGCAGAACTCCTGACCCCTCCGAAACGGAGTGGGTCAAGTCGAGCTACAGCAACGGCAACGGTGGAGGCTGCGTCGAGTGGGCACCGGCTTACATCAATTCCGGGACAGTCCCCGTCCGGGACAGCAAGGAACCCCACGGCCCTGCCCTCACCTTCACGGCCGACGGCTGGGCCGACTTCGTATCTGCGGTCAAGCGCGGGGAGCTGCACCATGAACACAACTCCTGACCCCTCCCACACGGAGTGGGTGAAGTCGAGCTACAGCGGTGACGGGGGCTACAACTGCGTCGAGTGGGCGCCGGCTTACATCAGCTCCGGCACCGTCCCCGTCCGCGACAGCAAGGCTCCCCACGGCCCGGCGCTCACCTTCACGGCCTCCGCATGGTCGTCATTTGTCACGGCCGTCCAGCGAGACGCACTCGGCCGCGCGTGACCCAGAACACCAACGCGGTGCCCCATAGCCCCACGAAGGAGCAGCGGGGCATCACGCTTGTCCCGCTCCGACAAAGGGGACGCCCTCTCACCTCGCGGACACCTGGTCGCGGCGTATGTGACCAGGCTGCTGTGGGACTACCACCAGCTGGGGCATCGGCCGCCTCAGCCGACCTGTACCGCGCCGGTCTGTTCCCGAGGTGCTCCGTGAAGCCGCCGTCGAGGTCGACTCGCTGCTCCTGATCTCCAAGCCGTACAGGGAGCGTCGCCTACGCGGGCCGGGCCACATCCATGGCGCCTACCAGCGGCTCCTCATGCCCTGAAGGGCCTCAGCCGAAGGAGCAGGGGGCAGCACAGATGCCTGCCGATTCAGGCTGTGTCCTGCATCACATACGCCCCGTGTCACGTCCCGGCCGCCTGCTCCCATCTGGTGGGCATCAGCAGGCGAGCCGAGGAGGACGTAACGATGAACGCACGGCACAAGACCAGCACAGAGGCCGCGCACCGCGTGGTGATCCTGGGAGCGGGATACGCAGGCATGGCGGCAGCCGTCCAGCTCGCCGGCCGGGTGAAGCGGCGCGAAGGGGTGCGGGTGACCGTGGTGAACGCGCAGGAGCGGTTCACCGAGCGCATGCGGCTGCACATGACGGCGACCGGCCAACAGCTCGCGGAGCTGAGCGTCCCGGAGCTGCTGGAGGGCACCGGCGCGCGGTTCGTGCGCGGCTGGGTGACGGCCGTGGACCCGGACGCGAGAACCGTGCGGATCGACGACGAACGGGTGCTGCACTACGACACGCTGGTGTACGGGCTGGGCGGTGTCGCCGGCACCTCGGCGGTGCCGGGGGTCGAGGACCACGCGTACACCTTGAGCAGCGCCCAGGACGCCGAGCTGCTCGCCGACCGGCTGGCACGCCTCAGCAACGGCAACGGCAGCAAACCCACGGTGGTGGTCGCCGGCAGCGGGCTGACCGGCGTCGAGTCGGCCGCGGAGATTGCCGAGCGGCACCCGGAGCTGAACGTCGTACTGCTGGGCCGGCAGGAGCCCGGTGCGGCCATGAGCCCGAAGGCCAAGGCCCATGTGCGCGCCGCGCTGGACCGGTTGGGCGTCCGGGTGCGCGTCGGCGCCGACGTGGTGAAGGTGCTGCCCGACGGGGTGGAACTGGCGGGCGGTCAGAGCATCGCCGCCGACGCGGTCCTGTGGACCAGCGGCACGCAGATCTCGCCACTGGCGGCCCGCGCCGGGCTCACCGTCGACGAGCGCGGACGCATCGTCACCGACGCCGCGCTGCGCTCGGTGTCCCACCCAGAGGTGTACGCGATCGGCGATGCGGCCGCGATTCGCCAGGGCTACGGCGTCATGCACGGTACCTGCCAGGGCGGCATGCCGACCGGGGTGCATGCCGCGCTCTCGATCGACCGCGTACTCAAGGGCAGGCGGCCCAAGCCGTTCCGCTTCGGTTACTACCACACGCCGGTGAGCCTGGGCCGCGGTGATGCCGTGGTGCAGTTCACGCGGCCCGACGACAGTCCGCGCCGGTTCTGCCTCACCGGTCGTACGGCCGTGCGGTACAAGGAGACGGTGACCGCCTCGCCCTGGCCGACGTACGGCCGTATGAAGAAGATGCCCGCCTCGGGCGCGTTCTGGCCCCGCGGGGGCCGCTTCACCCGCGTCCGGAGGGCCAAGTGACCGGCCTGTCCGCCCCCGACCAGCAGGTCTTCCACGAGCACCGGCGGCTGCTGTTCTCCGTGGCCTACCGGCTCCTCGGCAGTGCGGCCGATGCCGAGGACGCGGTGCAGGACGCGTGGCTCAAGTGGTCCGCCGCGGACCGTTCGCAGGTGGCCGACCCCAAGGCGTACCTGACGCGGATCGTCTCGAACCTGGCGCTCGAACGTCTGCGCTCCACCCGTCACAAGCGGGAGACCTATGTGGGGCCGTGGCTGCCGGAGCCCGTCCTCACCGGCGGGGACGCCTCCGAGGTCGTCATGGACGCCGAGTCGGTGTCGATGGCCATGCTGGTGGTGCTGGAGACGCTCAGCCCGCTGGAGCGCGCCGTCTTCGTGCTGAAGGAGGTCTTCGACTTCAGCCACGCCGAGATCGCCGAGGCGGTGGAGCGTTCCGAGGCCGCCGTGCGGCAGGCCGCGCACCGGGCCCGCGAGCACGTGCGGGCCCGACGGCCGCGCTTCGCCACCGACCGGTCGAGGCAGCGCGAGGCCACCGAGCGGTTCTTCTCCGCCGCGACCGGCGGGGACGTCAACGCGCTGATGGAACTGCTCTCCCCGGACGTCACCCTGTGGACCGACGGCGGCGGCAAGGTCCGCCAGGCCCTGCGCCCGGTGGTGGGCGCGGAGACGGTGGCTGCCTGGTTCGCGGCCATCGGGACCGTCACCTACCAGGGCGTCGAGCCTGCCGATATGAAGGCCGAGCTGGTGGAGATCAACGGTGGCCCTGGCATCCTGTTCAGCACGCCGGGACGCGTGATCGCCACCGTCACCTTCGACTTCGACGCCGACGGCCGTATCACCGCCGTCCACAATGTGGCCAACCCGGACAAGCTCCGAGCCGTCGCCGACCGCACGGCCTACGACCTCGGAACACGGTGAACCTCGCCGCTGCCGTCGTCACCGCGGATGTCGCCCCGGGGGCCCGGCCTCAGCCCAGCACGGTCGTCATCAGGCGGCGTACCGCGGGGAAGCGGCCGACCCGCGGGGGTGGCGGGGTGCGCAGCGGATCGTGGGCGATGTCCGCGAGCAGGGCGGGGACATCGCCGCGCCAGGCGAGTTCCAGGGTGCGGCGGCGGCGGGGGTCGAGGCGTTCGAGGACGCCGTCGCCGTGGGCGCCGATCAGCCGCGCTGCGCCGGTGCAGACGGACTCCCGGGCGGCCTCGGGGAGGGCGGGGAAGTCCGCGCCGAAGAGCTGGAACAGCTCGACGTGGAAGTGCCGCTTGTGGAAGGCGTCCCGCAGCGGGCCCGGCGCGAAGTGGCGGCAGGTCGCCTCGAAGAGGCGCTCAGCGCAGCGGAGCCGTACCCGGGGGTCGGTCCGGAAGGTGATGTTGCCGGAGTCGGCGCGGCGGACGGCGAAGTAGTGCGGTTTGTCGGCCAGTACGGAGATCCGCGAAGCGCGTACGCACGCCTCCAGGACGAACGGCTGGTCGCTGAAGGCGGGCATCGACTCGTCGTAGCGGATGCCGTGCTCCTCGATCAGGGAGCGGCGGAACAGCTTGGTGTTGGACAGCGCCCACGGCAGCCCGTCGCCGACCAGCCGGATGACGGGCGCGGTGCGGCTGAACACTCCGGTAGGGACCGTACGCTCGCCGATCGGCACCATTTTGCACAGCAGCACGTCGGAGCGGCAGTTGTCGGCCATGGTCACCATGCGCTCCAGTGCCTCGGGGGACAGATGGTCGTCGGCGCCGAGGAAGAAGACATAGCGTCCGCGGGCCCGCTCCAGACCCCGGTTGCTGGGGGCCGCGGGCCCGCCCGAGTTGGCCTGCTGCAGGGTGGTGAACAGGCCGGGGTGGAGCGCGGCGAAGCGTTCGATCTCCTCGGCGCTGCCGTCCGTGGAGCCGTCATCGACGACGATCACCTCCATCCGCCGCTGCCCGATGGTCTGCTCGACCAGGGAGGACAGACAGCGGGTGAGGTAGGGCATGGTGTTGTGGACGGCGACGACGACGCTGACGTCAGGAGTGGGAGGGCGCCCGGAAGGGGCACCCGGCGCGGTGCTCATGCGCGCACCACTCCTCGTCCCGCGCCGTCCCCGATGACCACCCGCCGTACCCCGGCCCACAGTGCCGGGTCGGTGATGCGGCGGCCGTCGACCAGTACCCGTACGCCGGGCAGCTGGTCGGCGGACAGCTCGCGGTAGGCGGCGTGGTCGGTGTGCACGACGGCGGCGGTGACCGGCTGGCCCGTGTGCGGGCGCAGCCCCATGTCGGCCAGCTCGTGCGGCTCGAACAGCGGGTCGGAGACGTACGGCCGCGCCCCGCGCTCGCGCAGCGCCCGGACCGTGGGGAAGACACCGGAGAACGCGGTCTCCTTCACCCCGCCCCGGTAGGCGGCGCCCAGCACCAGGACTTCGGCGCCCTTCAGGTCGCCGTAGGCGTCGGCGAGGAGGTCGACGGCGTGCTCGGGCATGGCCTCGTTGGTCTGCCGCGCTGCGCGTACGACATCGGCTTCCGGGTCGTTCCACAGGTACATCCGCGGGTAGACCGGGATGCAGTGGCCGCCCACCGCGATGCCGGGGCGGTGGATATGGCTGTAGGGCTGGGTGTTGCAGGCGTCGATGACGGCCTCGATGTCGACGCCCGACCGGTCGGCGAACCGGGCGAACTGGTTGGCGAGCGCGATGTTGACGTCCCGGTAGGTGGTCTCGGCCAGCTTCGCCAGCTCGGCGGCCTCAGCCGAGCCGAGGTCCCACACCCCGTTGGGCTTCGGCAGCTCCTCGCGTACGTCGAAGTCGAGTACGGACTCGTAGAAGCGCACCCCGTCCTTGGCCGAGTGCGGGCCGATGCCGCCGACCAGCTTGGGGTAGCGGCGCAGATCGGTGAAGACCCGCCCGGTGAAGACCCGCTCGGGCGAGAAGACCAGGGAGAAGTCGCGTTCGGGCAGCAGCCCCGAGCCCTCGGCCAGCATCGGTGCGAAGCGGTCGCGGGTGGTGCCGACCGGCAGGGTCGTCTCGTAGCTGACGAGGGCGCCACCGCGCAGCCCGGCGGCCACGGCGCGGGTCGCGGCGTCCATCGCACGGAAGTCCGGGGTGCCGCGCTCGTCGACGAACAGCGGTACGACCACCACGACGGCCTCCGCGCCGGAGACGGCCTCGGTGGTGTCCGTCGTCGCCGACAGCCGCCCGGCCTCCACCGACTCGGCCAGCCGTTCCTCCAGCCCCGCCTCACCGGGGAACGGCACCTGCCCGGCGTTGACGCTCGCGACCACGCGCGCGTCGGTGTCCGCGCCCGTCACGAGGTGTCCCTTGGCCGCGAACTGGACGGCCAGCGGCAGGCCGATCTTCCCGAGCGCCACCACACAGATCCGCATTCCCGTCTCCTTCTGCTGCTGCTCCTGGCTTGTCGTGATGGTCCGTTCGCTCCTGCGCCGCCGCCTGTGACAGCTCCCGGTAGATCCGGTCGAGCGCGGCCGCCTGTGTCTCCCAGGTCCAGCGCTCCAGCAGGCCGGGGCGTTCGTAGGCCGCGCGGTAGCGCTCAGGGTCGTCCAGCACCGCCCGTAGGGCGCGTACGTAGTCGGCGGTGTCCTCGGCCCGGAAGACCTGGCCCTGACCGGTCTCCAGGACGGTCGCCGCCATCGTCTCGACATCGCTGACCACCAGTGGCAGCCGCGCGTGCGCGTACTCGAAGAACTTGGTGATCAGCGCGATCTCGTGGTTCGTCCAGTGGTGCAGCGGGATGGCGCCCGCGTCCGCCTCCGCGAGGAAGGGGACCACCTGGTCGTAGGGCACATACGGCAGCACATGCAGCCGGTCGGCGACCCCCAGTTCCGCCGCCCGTGCGCGCAGCTCGCCCAGGTAGCCCGCTGCGGGCCTGGGCACGATAAGCGCGGTGTGCACACCGGGCAGCTCCGGCAGGGCCTCCACCATCGTGGCCAGACCGCGCTGAGGTGCGGCGGCGCCGCTGTAGACGACCAGTGGGGTGCCGGTGCCGATACCGCACAGGGCACGCAGGCTCGGTACGTTCCTGTCGGCGCCGCCGCGCGTGGTGTGGGCCTCCGGCGCGTTGAGTACGACGGCCGGCTCCTCGGCCAGCCCGTGGGTGCGGCGCAGCAGCGCCGCCAGCGTGGACGAGACCGTCACGGCGGCGTCCGCGTACGGCACGTACTCGCGCTCGTGCGCCAGATGCGCCGGCAGCCAGCGGACATCGTTCTGCCAGGGCCGGACGCCGGGCAGGTACTCGTGTGCGTCCCACACCAGCTTCACCGGCCGCCCCTGGGCCATCGCGCGGATCTTGGCGCGCGCCCCGACGCCGAGCATCCGGAAGTCGTGCGCGTGGATGATGTCGGGCCGCAGCTCGTCCACCACGCGGCCGTAGGCCAGCTCGAAGTCGTACAGGCTCGGCCACAGCCTGCGCCAGCAGCGCTCCTTGAGCGCGCGCTGCCAGAAGGCCACGGCCGCCCGGTTGACCGGGGTGCCGGTGCCGCGCAGCGCCTGCCCCCGGTCGAGCTGCCGCTTGCGGAAGGCGACCCAGCGCTGGGTGAGCCGCGCCGCGGCCCTCGGCAGGGCGAGCCGTACGGCGCCGGTGCGCGGCGCCGTGGCCGTCTGGAGGGCGCACGCGGCACGGCGGGTGCGCAATTCGTCCCGCCACGCCTTGACGCGCTGTACGCGGTAGGCGGCGGTGCCCGGCCGGTACGCCAGCGGCCTGGTCAGCAGCGGACGGCGGAGGGCGCGCGGCGGCTGGGCGAGCGGCATGGGCACGGGCAGCAGCCGCACCTGGGCCTCACCGACCCGCCAGGAGGCGGGCCGCCCGTCCGGTGAACGGCCCAGCAGCGTCACCTCCCACCCGGCCTCGGCGGCCGACCGGGCCGTCTTCTGCACCCGGGAGTCCCCGACCACCCCGTTGCACACCAGCATCACGATCCGACCCCGCGTCTGCCGGCCCCGCATCGGCTGGTCCCTGTCGAACTCCACGGGCATCCCTCTCTGTTGTCCGGCCACCGATGTCCCAGGCGCTAGCGGAGGAACCCGTCCAGCACATCGGCCGTGTAGCTGCCGTCGTGGTAGGTGCGGACGTATTCCGCGGACTCCTGCGCCGTCCGCATCGCGAAGTCCCGGTCCTCCAGCAGCGATTCCAGGGCGCCGCGCAGCGTGCCCGGAGTGGCGTTGACGATGGGCGGGCGGATGCCCACCGACCGGTGCAGCCGCTCGTCCAGGAAGGCGATGACGGGCCGGCCGGCCGCCATCCCCTCGCAGGCGAAGGTGCCGTAGGTGCCGACCGCGAACTGGTCGACGACGATGTCCGCCTCCTTGACCAGCTCCCGCACCTCGGTCCAGGGCACCCCCGTCACCATGCGGAACTCGATCAGTCCGCGCCGGTCCATCTCCTCCAGCACCGGCACCACCCGCTCGGTGCCCTTCGTCCAGCGCTTGGAGGGCGCGTGCACCACCACCGGGCGGGCCCGCTCCATCGCGGGCCGCTGACTCGCCCACCCTTCGACGTCCACCACCAGCGGCGCCCAGCGGGCCCCTGGCAACTCCTCCAGCAGGTCGGGGGTGGTCACGAACTGGGGCAGCCCGCTCTGCGCCGCCATCCGCCGGTTGCGGGCGCTCTTCTTGGCCAGCGCCCTGAGGATCTGCTCGTCGGCGGCGTGGAAGAGGGAGTGCTCGTAGCGGCTCATGTGCCGCTGCGGGTCGCGCACGTCGCTGCCGTGTGCGAGCAGCGCCACCTTGATCCCGGCCGCCGAGAGGGAGGGCAGGTCGTCCTGGATGTGGCCGCCGTTGAGCCTGCCCAGCGCCGGGGTGAAGGAGTCGGCGAGGTAGTGGGTGTAGGAGCCCAGTACGCGGCGGGCGCGGTCGAGCTGGAAGCCCAGGTCGCCGGTGCGCTCCCCGATGGCGTAGATGTCGGCCGGGTAGATCACGCTCTGGTCGTGGGTGTGCATCACGACCTCGGCCGACAGGTCCTGGCGCCGCTCGCACAGGGCCCGGGCGAATCCGGCGAGCTGTCCTGCCGAGTTGGCGCAGCCCATGCCCAGCCGCACCGGGGTGCTGCCGAGCGTCCGCCAGCCGGCCGGCGTCCCGCCGGGCGCCGCCGACTCCTGGGCGTGCGCCCGCGCGGCGCCGAGGCCGGGCTGTTCGGACGCCGACCAGGGCACGCTGCGGGGTGCGAGCCGGGCGGCTGCCGCGGGTCCCGCGAGCTGCTCGTAGAGGTTCAGCAGTCCGGCCGACTGCTGCTCCCAGGACAGCTCCTGCAGCAGTGGCTCGGTGATCCGTGCCGCGAGGGTGCCGCGCTTCGCGAGGCCGCGCTGCACGGCGGCGACGAAGGAGGGGACGTCCTCGGTGACGAAGACCTCGCCGATCCCGGTGCGTTCGACGAAGTTGCGCAGTGTGCGCACTCCGCTGGTGATCATCGGCAGCCCGGCGTGCAGGTACTCGGCCGCCTTGGTGGGCAGCGAGATCTCGCAGTTGGGCACGTGCCGGAAGCAGATCAGGCCCAGGTCGGCCGACGAGAGGTAGTCGGGTACCTGTTCCTGCCGTACGTAGGGCACCACGTGCACCCGCTGGCGCACACCGAGCTCCTCGGCACGGGCGAGCAGCCCCTGGAGGGTGGCGTTCTGCTTCCCGGCGACCAGTGCCAGGTGCGCGTGCGGCAGCTCGGCCAGGCCCTCGACAGCGGTGTCCAGGCCGCGTTCCGGGCCGATCCACCCGGCGTAGACGAGCAGCGGCACATCGGGGCTCAGCCCGCAGGCGTCGCGTACGGAGACGCACTCGTCGGTACCCGCGCTGACCGTCTCGCGCACCGGCGCGTTGGCGACGACCAGCGGATCAGCCGGCAGCGCGTACGCCTCGCGCAGGATGCCCGCCAGTTCCTGGGAGACGGTGACCACGGCGTCGGCCTTGCCGATGAACTCCTCCTCCACGCCGGGGAAGGCGCTCGCCCGTACGGCGTCCGGCCACTCGACCCCGCGGATGTACTCGTGCGCGTCGTAGAGCCAGCGGGTGGGACGGCCGCGGGCGCGCAGCCGGGCGGCGCTGCGCGCACCGACGGCGATCATCAGATGGTCGTTGGCGTGGATGACATCCGGCTCGATCTCCTCGATGACCGGCCCGAACGCCAGGTCGATGTCGAGCAGTTCGGGCCAGTCGACGCGCCAGTCACCCGTCGGCTGCGGCTGTCCAGCGGTCCGGCGCCGCTCCCACCGGTAGGCGCGCCCCCGGCCCTTGTGCGCGTACCTGCGCACCCGGACCCATCCTTTGAGCGCCTCCCTGGCGAGCTGCCGGGCCAGTGCGGCGGGCAGCACCTCCGGGGTGCGCAGCCCCCAGGGTGCGGGCCGCCCTCCCGAGGGGACGCTGAGCCAGCCCACACGCGCCGTCTGCTCGCGCACCCAGGCGGCGTGCGCGGCACGCGCCCGTACCCACGCGGAGTCGTCGGGCAGCCCGAACTGGGTGAGGCGGCTGCGCAGCTGGGGGCGGCGGCGCGCGGCGGCGACGACGGCCCGCATATCGGCACCGACGGGCACCTTGATGACGCGGACCGGGCCGAGCACCGACTCCTCGCGCCGCTTGGAGGGGCTGCGGCCCACCAGCGTCACGTCCCAGCCCGCCCTGGCCGCGGCGATCGCGGTCTTCTGCACCCGGGAGTCGCCCGCGATGGTGTTGCCGACGACGACCGCCAGCCGCGGCCTTCCCCGGGGGCGCTCGTCACCCTTGCGGGCGCTGCTTACGCCCATACGTCCCTCGGCCGCGCCGGGGGCCTCGACGGTGTTGCCGGCGCGCGCCACGCTGCCGCGCGCCGTCCCGCGCCGGATGATGCGGTGCGTCTGCTTCATACCGTGTGCTCCGCGATGGTGGGTGCCGACGAGTCGCGTCCGGGTGCCGTCGTGACGCCGCCCGACGCCGGGGTGGAGGGCAGGGAGGAGGAGACCTCCAGTGGCGGCACGGGCTCCACGGCTGCCGGTTCCATGGGTTCCGCCGGTTCCAGGCGTTCGGCGGGTTCCAGGCGTTCGGCGGGTTCCAGAGGTCCCACGCGCGCCATGGCTTCCGCGGGAACCCGCGGCGGGGCCGCCACGCGGGCCGCCTCCAGCACCGCGGCCGAGACCTCCACCGTCCGCAGCCCCTCGCGGGCCGTGACGATGCCGCTGCCCTCACCCGTGCCCTCCCGTACCGCGTCGCGGAACCGCTCGTGCTCGACGACCAGCGGCTCGCGCTTGGGGAAGGCGTACCGCACCGTGTCGCCCTCGGCCACGCCACGGAAGGCGCGCAGGGCCTCCCACTCGGTGGCCACCGCGCCGTTGGCGTGGAAGGTCAGATCCGCGGTGAGGGTGTCGGCGACGAAGCAGCCGCGCTCCCCGGTGACGGCGGTGAAGCGCTCCTTGAGCGGGCTGAGCCAGTTGACCAGGTGGCTGACCATCGTGCCGTCGGTGAGCGAGCCGACGACGGCGACCATGTCCTCGTGCTCCCGGCCGCTCTTGGAGACGGTGCGCGCCGACAGCGAGGCGTAGGCCCGCCCGGTGATCCAGCTGGTGAGGTCTATGTCGTGGGTGGCCAGGTCCTTGACCACGCCGACGTCGGCTATGCGGTGCGGGAACGGCCCCTGGCGGCGGGTGACCACCTGGAAGACCTCCCCCAGTTCGCCGGCCTCCAGCCGGGTGCGCAGCTGCTGGAGCGCCGGGTTGAACCGCTCCACATGACCGACCCCCGCGACCAGCCCGCGCTCCTCGAAGGCCCGCACCAGCCGCCGCGCCGCCTGCGGGGTGTGCGCCAGCGGCTTCTCGATCAGCGCGCACACCCCGTGTGCCGCGAGCTGCAGTCCGATTTCCTCGTGCAGCGCCGTCGGACAGGCCAGGACCGCGTAGTCGACGCCCAGCGCCAGCAGGTCGGCGACCTCGGACAGCACAGGCACGCCGAGCACGGCGGGCACACAGCCGTGCGGGTCGCCAGCCGGGTCGACCGCGCCGACGAACTCCACGCCGTCGAGCGAGGCGAGGATGCGTGCGTGGTTGCGGCCCATCGCGCCGAGGCCGATCAGACCGGCGCGCAACCGCCGGTGCCGGCCGTGGTGCTCGGCGGGCTGTCCGCCCGGTGCGGGCGCGGCCGCGCCCGGCTCGGGGCCGTACGCCGTCGCCGCCGACACGGGGTCGGCGGTCTTGGGCGCGTTGGCCGTGGGGGCTATCGGTGCGGTGGCCGCGTTGGCCGTGGGGGCTATCGGTGCGGTGGCCGCGTTGGCCGCGGTCGTCTCTCGCGTCGGTGTCATCTGGTCACTCCCACCTTGCTCGCCGCGCTGTTGGCGGCCGCCACGATCTGATCCAGGTCGCCCGGGGTGAGCGAGGGGTGTACGGGGAGGGAGAGCACCTCGGCCGCGGCCTGGTCGGTGACCGGTAGCTCGGCGCCCAGGTGCGCGTACGGCTTCAGCCGGTGGATCGGCGTCGGGTAGTAGACCGCGCAGCCCACACCGGCGGCCTGCAGCTCGCGCTGCACCGCGTCCCGTACGGCGGCGCCGCCCGGCACCCGCACGGTGTACTGGTGGTAGACGTGCCGGGCGCCGTCGGCCACCTGCGGGGTGATCAGGCCGCCGGTCAGGCCCGCGTCGAGGGCCTTGGCGTTGGTGCGGCGCTGCTGGGTCCACTCCGGCAGCCGTTCGAGCTGCACCCGGCCGATGGCAGCCGCCACATCCGTCATCCGCATGTTGGCGCCGACGAGCTCGTTCTCGTACCGCTGCTCCATGCCCTGGTTGCGCAGCAGGCGCAGGGTGCGGGCGCGTGCCCCGTCGGGCACGACGACCATGCCGCCCTCCAGGGTGTGCATGTTCTTGGTCGGGTAGAAGCTGAAGCACGCCGCGTCCCCGAAGGCGCCCACCGGGTGTGAGTGCAGCGCGGCCGAGTGCGCCTGACAGGCGTCCTCGACGACGGCCAGCCCGTGCCGCTGCGCGAGCTGGGTCAGCCGGCCCATCGGCGCCGGATGGCCGTACAGGTGCACCGGCATCAGCGCTGCCGTGCGCGGCCCGACGGCCTCGGCCGCCGCGTCCGGATCCAGGCAGTAGGTCTCCGGGTCGATCTCGGCGAAGACCGGCTCGGCCCCGGCCAGCCGCACCGCGTTGGCCGTCGCGGCGAACGAGAAGGAGGGGACCACCACCTCGTCGCCAGGGCCGATGCCGAGCGCGAGCAGCGCCAGATGCAGCGCGGAGGTGCCCGAGTTCACGGCGACGCATGGTCGTCCCTCGACCAGTTCGGCGAACTCCTCCTCGAACGCGGCCACTTCGGGGCCTTGCACCACGCGGCCGTCACGCAGTACCCGCACGGCGGCGGCCACCTCGTCGTCCCCGATCACGGGTTTGGCAGCCGGAATCATGTCTTTTCGCAGCGCTTGCATCGGGATGTGCCCTCCGGTTCCCCCGGCAGATTCACCCCTATGTGGTCCCGGATTCGGCCACCTTATTGCATGATTTACGTACAAATCACCCGTATTGCCTATCAACTCCCTGGGGCAAGGCCCACGATTCTCTACGCAGCGTCACTCCACAGGCGTCATCTCGCGGAGCGTGACGGCATCGGAGGACGCGGCGCGGGACGCGGCAGCCTCGGGAGCGCCCTCCTCCCGGTACCGCTCGCCCGTCCGCGGGCACTCCCACTCGCCGGCACGCCCCGGCACCGGACGCAGCCGCACCCCCGACCGCCCCACCCAGCCGACACGGCGCGCCGGCACCCCCACGACCAGCCCGAAGTCGGGCACATCGGCCGTCACCACGGCCCCGGCCGCCACCATCGCCCACCGGCCGATCCGCACCGGCGCCACACACACCGACCGCGCGCCGAGCGACGCCCCGTCGGCGACCGTGACCCCCACCGGCTCCCAGTCCCCCGCCCGCTTGAGCGCACCGTCCGGCTCCACCGCGCGCGGCGCCCGGTCGTTGGTCAGTACGACGGCCGGCCCCACGAAGACACCGTCACCCAGCACCGCGGGCTCATAGACGAGGGCGTGGTTCTGCAGCTTGCAGCGCGCCCCGATCCGGACGCCCGCGCCGATGTAGGCACCACGGCCCACCACACACTCCGCACCGAGCCGGGCGCCCTCGCGCACCTGCGCCAGCTCCCACACGGTGCTCCCGTCACCGACGACCGCCTCCTCGGAGACCTGCGACCCGGGCATCGCCCGGAAGCCGCCACGTGTGTGATGCGGGGGACGGAAGGAGGAAGCCGGGGTGGGGGTCGGGGTGGCCGGAGTCGGGGTCGGCGGGGTGGGGGTGGCCGGGGTCGGGGACGGGGGCGGGGTGGCATCGGGGGCAGGCATAAGGGCTCGCTTTCTACTCCGGTTCCGGTCCGGTGCACTCCGGTTCTGCTCCGGTTCTGCTCCGGTTCTGCTCCGGTCATCAGTGCCCCGCCACGCCCCTCTCCCGTCTCCGGCGCTCCTCCAGCCGGGTGAGCGGCCACCCGGCGGCGCGCCGCACCCGAGGGGCCCGGCGGAGCCGGAGGGATGGTTGGCCCATGTCCAGCTCCGATGAGATCCCCGTCCCCCGGCCTGCCGAGGGGCCGCGGGCCTTCGGCCTGCCCGGCACGCTGGCCCAGCGCTGGAACGCGCTCGCTGTCGCCGCCTGCGGCGCGACGGTCCTCGTCATGGGGTACCGGCACCGCTGGACCAACGACGACGCACTGATCTACACCCGCACCGTTCGGCAGATCCTGGCCGGGAACGGCCCCGTCTACAACGTCGGCGAGCGCGCCGAGACCTCCACCGGAACGCTGTGGCAGTGGCTGCTCGCCGCCGGCAGCACCCTCCCCGGAGTGGACGACCCGCTCCGGCTCGCCGTCGTCCTCGGACTGCTGTTCACCGTGGCGGGCTTTCTGCTCGCCCTGGACGGCACCCGCCGGATGATCCGCCTCCGCCGTCCCGCCGGCGCCCTGCTGCCCGTCGGCGTGCTGGTGCTGCTGCCGCTGTGCGCGACCTGGGACTACGCGACCTCAGGGCTGGAGACCGGGCTCTCCCTCGGCTACCTGGGCGGCTGCTGGTGGCTGCTGGTCCGCGCCCGCGCGGCTCTCGACCGGGCCGCCGCGCCGCCGCGCGCTTCCAGCGCCGCCACGCCCGCCCAGGCGCTCACGGCCCCCGCACCCGGACCGGCGCTCACCGCCACCGCGTTCGCCCTCGGCCTCGGCCCGCTCGTCAGGCCGGACCTCGCCCTCGTCGGCGTCGTCTTCCTGGCCGCCCTCTGGCTGATGTGGCGGCCCCCGCTGCGCACCACGCTCGGCTGGGCGGGCGCGGCCGCCGCACTCCCCCTCGGCTACGAGATCTTCCGCGCCGGGTACTACGGCGTGCTCGTACCGCTCCCGGCCATCGCCAAGGAAGCCTCCGGCACCCAATGGGGATACGGCTGGACCTACCTGGTCAACACCCTCGTCCCGTACGCGCTGTGGGTGCCGCTCGGCCTCCTCGCCGCCTTCGGACTGCGCGAAGTGGTACGGCGCACCGCCGGCCGGCCCGTGCGGCCGGTGCGCACCGCCGACGCGGCCCTGGTGGCGGCTCCCGTGGTGGCCGGGCTGCTGTCGGCCCTCTTCGTCGTCAAGGTCGGCGGCGACTTCATGCACGGCAGGATGGTGCTGCCCGCGCTCTTCCTGGTGCTGCTGCCGGTCTTCCTGCTGCCGTATGGACGCACCGCGGCGGCCCTGGCCTCAGGGGTGGGCATCTGGGGCCTGGTCTGCCTGCTCGCGCTCCGCCCACCGCTGGAGAGCCCCGACGACGGGCGGATCATCTTCGACTCCCACACCGTCTACCAGCAGGCCCTGGGCGCACAGCACCCCGTGAGCCAGCACGACCACCTCGCGGCACCCCGCGACTTCACCCAGGTGACCCGGCGCACCGTGAGGCGGGGCACGCACGCACTGGTGCTGCGGCTGCCCCGCGACGCCGGGTTCCCACGGGTGCGGCTGGCGCCACGGGTCGAGGCACCGGTGGCGGCGGCGGAGGCACGGCTCGGCCTGGCCGGGGCAGCCCTCCCCCTGGACGGTCACGTCGTCGACCTCCTCGGCCTCGGCAACCCGCTGGGCGCCCACACCGAGCCGGTCACCCACACCAAGGCCGGGCACGAGAAACCGCTCGACCGCGCCTGGGTCCTCGCCGATCTGACAGCACCGGGCACACCGGTCCCCGACGGGGTCGACCCCCGCCATGTCGCGGCCGCCCGGCACGCCCTCACCTGCGGCCCCGTCCCCGAACTGCTCGCCTCCGTCCGCGCCCCGCTCACCCCCGGCCGCTTCTGGACCAACCTCACCGGCGCCTGGTCCCGCACCCACCTGCGCCTCCCCCCGAACCCGATGGAGGCGGAACGCCACCTCTGTTGAGCCGGCTCGCTGCCGACGGCCCGGGGAGAGAGGGAGACGGAGTGGTGGTCCGGTTCAGCGGCGGGCGCGGCGTAGGGCGCGGGTCATGAGTGGTGGGAGAAGGTCGGCGGCCAGGCGGCGGGCCGCGGCGGCACGGGGTGCGGTCCTCCCGGGCACGAGGCTCGGGGCGGGGGCGTGCCGTGAGACGGGAAGGCTCGGCGCTGCGGCCTTGCGCGCTCCCACCAGCAGCAGCCGCTGCCCGGCGACCTGCTGCCACTGCAGCCAGCATTTGCCGCGCTCCTTCAGCTCGGCGTGGAGCGCGTCCTGCCAGGGCCGCGGGTCGCCCCAGGTGCCGTAGAACTTGTGGCTGGAGACGCACACCGGCCGCAGTCCGCCCTCCAGCACGGCCTGCCAGGTGGCGCAGGCGACGCCGGGGGTGTGGTCGGAGCGGTAGTCGTCGAGGACGACGATTCCCTCGGGGTCGAGGACGTCCCGCGCCGCCGCGATGTCCCCGTGCACGTGCGCGTACAGATGCGAGGCGTCCACATGGACGAAGCGGCAGCTTCCGTCGGCCACCTCGCCGGGCACCACGGCTGTCGGCGCCTGCACGATCCGCGGCAACTCGTCGTGGAAGGAGAGGTAGTTGGCCTCGAAGGCGCGCCGGGTGAGGGTCGAGTAGGAGCGCTGCATCTCGCGCTCATTGGCCTCGTCGGGCGCGGCCTCGGGGTCGTCGAACAGGTCGCAGACGGTGAAGCGCTCCCCCGCCTGCAGGTACGCCCCCATGAGCACGGCGCTCTTGCCCATGTAAGCGCCCATTTCCAGCAGGTCGCCGTGGTGCCGCAGGTCCCGCTGCCGGCTGAGGAACCAGTCGAAGAGGATGAGGTCCGTCCGGTAGAACCAGCCGGGCACCTCGTCGAAGGTCCCGGGCCGGGGCAGACCGTCGGTCTCGGTGGGGGGAGCCTGACCGGACGTGGCTGTGGTCGTCATGGGGAGGGGATCTCCTTGGGACGGTACGTACGTGGGGGGCCTGGGCCCTGTATAAAGCGCCGGGGCGACCCGTCGCACGCCCCGGCGGCGCCGATCGGCAGAGCTTCGGCACCCTGCCGTTCGGCAGCCATCCGGCGTTCAGCCCCCGTTCGGAGCCCCGCCTGCCCGGGCCGCCGCGGGGCGGCCGCCGACCGCGGCCCACCCGGCTCCGGGACGGTCGGCCAGAGGCGGGCCTGCCGGGGGCGGGCCCGCCGGGTGCCGGTCGTCCGTGCGCCAGTCCTCGCCGAACCAGTCCGCCGCCGGCCAGTCGGCACGGGAGCGGTCGGAGCCGGGGCGGTCGGAGACCGGCCAGTCCGCCGTCAGCCAGTCGGAGGCCGGCCGTTCGGACGTGGGCCAATCGGAGACCGGCCAGTCGGAGGCGGGCCCCTCGTCCCCCACCTGCGGCGCCCGCCGCCCGCGCGCCGTCGCGTCCGGCTCCGCCCTCTCCGGCGCCGCGCCGGACGCCGCCGCGTCGGACGCGCTCCGGCGTCCGCGCAGCCAGCCGGGGAAGGGCGGCTCCACCAGCGGCCACAGCACCTGCCGCACATGCGGAAGCCCCAGCAGCACGGCGAGCCCGCCGGCCAGCACCGTGGTGCCCACCACCGCCAGCAGTCCGCCGGTGAGCACCGCCTCGTACCCGCCTGCCTTCTCGACGGCCTCGACGACGAGCCCGTGCAGCAGGAACGGGTAGAGCGCGCACGCGCCGAGCACGGTGTACCCGGTGCGGCGTGCGGGGACGAGCGCGAGGAACGCGGCGACGAGCACGGCACCGACAGCGAACAGCCCCAGCCGTACGCCCACATACAGCATCGGCGGCAAACCCAGCTCCTGCGCTCCCGCCTCCATCAGCAGCCACTCGCGGCTCACCAGGGGCGCGGCCCACCAGGCACCGGCCGCGGCGGCGGCCATCACGGGCAGCGCCCATCTGCGCGCGGAGCGGCTCCGCAACGGGCGCAGCTGCTCGGAGCTCAACCGCAGTCCGAGAACGAACCACGGCCAATACATCAGCAGTCGGGGCAGCGCCAGCTCCTCCCCCAGGTCCGTGAACCCGGCACCGACGGATACCACGGCCGCGAAGAACACCGGCCAGCGCACGGCACGCCACAGGGGCGCGGTCAGCCGCCAGACGAACAGTGCCACAAGGAACCAGCACACGAACGCCGGCCGGGTCGGCGAGACGGTGAACGGCCGGTCCCACAAGAGGGTGTCCATCCCCGCGTAGGCCGCCTCGAAGACGAGATAGGGCACCAGCACGTGGCTGAGCAGTCTGCGGAGCTGTTCGGGCCGCCCGGTGAAGCTCCGCGAGAGGTGGCCGCACAGCAGGGCGAGCGCGGGGAGGTGGAAGGAGTACAGCAGCAGGGAGGCGGCCTCCACGCCGCGCATCGCGTCGGCGACGGGCGCCCAGTTGTGTCCGAGGACGACGAGGACGACGAGCAGGAACCGCGCGTTGTCGAGGAACGGGTCGCGCGCGCCCGCCCGGCCCATCGCCGAGGCCCCCTGGGGCCGCCGCAGCCGCGCCCGGACGCCCGCACGCGCGCCGGTGACCGCCCCTGTTCGCGCTTCGGTGCGCGCCTCTGTGCGCGCCTCCGTCGGAGCCTCCGGGCCGGTTCGCGCGGCCTTGCGCCTGCTCCGCGAGCCTGCCGCCTCCGGCAGGTCGGGCGCTCCCCGACGGTCTGCCGGATGCCGGGTGCCCGAGGAAGGCGGCGCGGCAGCGGGCGCGGGAAGCCCGGCGCGGGGCGGGAGCGCGCCCGGGGGCGCTTCGGCAACACCGCTCCGGTCGGCCATGCCGCTCCGCTCGGCAAAACCGCCCGGCTCGGCAAAACCGCCCGCTTCAGCGAAGCCGCTGCCCGCCGCCGGTGCGCCCACGTCCGTCCCGGCCCTGGGCACCGCGCCGGTCGCCGCGGTGCGGTGCCCAGGCTGGGCCAGGTGCCCCACGGTCGAGGCGGTCGGCGCCGAGAAGGTGGCCGCTGTGGGGGTGTCGGGCGCGGCGGAGTCGGCCGTGGAGGGGGCCGCCGCGAAGGGGTCCGTCACATAGGGGTCGGTGAAAGGGTCCCAGGCCATCACGCCGTCCTTGGCTCACTCGTTCCGGGCGAGTTCCCCCGGCGCCGCGGCCGGGTCAGACCCGGCACCGGTGGCTCGATGAGAGGCCGCGCCAGCCGCCGTACGGGCGCGGTCGACAGCAGTACGGCAACGGCGGCTCCGCAGGCCGTCAGCAGGGCCGCGCCGAAGGGGCCCAGCGGGCGCAGCGGCGCATCCCAGCCGTAGGCGTGCGCGGCAGTGGTCAGCAGTCCGTGCAGCAGATACGGGTACAGCGTCACGGCCCCGAGCGCGGTCAGCCACAGGGCGCGCCGGGGCACCAGGGCGAGGAAAGCGCCGGTCATCAGCGCCGTCACCGCGAACAGCCCGAGCCGTACCAGCAGATAGGCCGCGGTGCTCACGCCCAGGTCCGCCTGCCCGTAGCTCATCCACAGCCAGTGCACATCGGTGCCCGGCGCCAGCGCGTACGCCGCCACGCCGCCCGCCACCAGCACCGGCGGGGCGCAGTACCGCAGTACGCGGCTCTCGCGCAGCCGTGCGAAGTGCGCGGGCCGCAGGGCCAGTCCGAGGACGAACCACGGCCAGAACATCAGCACCCGGGGCAGTGCGAGGTCGTCCCCGAGGGTGGAGGTGCCCGCCACCAGCGAGACGAGCACGGCGACCGGCAGCGGCCAGGGGATCACGCGCCACAGGGGGGCGGTCAGCCGCCAGACGAAGAGCGCCGCAAGGAACCAGCACACGAACGTCGGTTCGGTCAGCGTCAGCTGGAACGGCTTGCCCCAGGCGACGGCCTCCACCGCCGTGTAGAGCACCTCGAAGACCAGGTAGGGCGCCAGCACCTTGGTGAGCAGTCCGCGGATCTGCTCGGGCCGCCCGGTGAAACCGCGCGAGAAGTAACCGCTCAGCAGGATGAAGGCAGGCATGTGGAAGGAGGAGATCCACAGGTAGGCGGCCTTGACCGTACGGGAACCCTCGACGAGGCCCATCGGCCAGATGTGGCCGACGACCACGAGCACGATCAGCAGGAATTTGGCGTTGTCGAGAAACGGGTCCCGATCGCTGCGGTAAGGCCGGACCTGGCACGTGTCCCCGTACGCAGGCTCCGACGCCCAAGCCCTGGCCCCATCGGGAGCCCTGGCCCCATCGGAAGCCCTGGCCCCATCGGGAGCCCTGGCCCCATCGGAAGCCCTGGTCCCATCGGGCGCGCCGCAGGCCCCGGTGTCATCCGGGTCGGCTGGGTCGATGATCTTCGGGGCCATTGATCTGACAGTAGGCGCGGCCTGCCCTCATTCGATCGCGGCATGCCGCTGCGGGGGCCGAACGAGGGACATACGAGTGTTAAGAACGCATCCCCTCCCTTTCCACCCCTCAAATAGTCGGAGGAAACGCTGACTCCGCGCACGCGGCGCAGCAGCGCAGCGCGGAAGCGAGCAGGAAAGAGAAGGGGAAGCCGCGGATGAAGATCGTGTTCCTGCTGGACAACGCCTATGGAATCGGCGGGACGATCAGGTCGACGGTGAACCTCTCAGGAGCGCTTGCCGAGCGGCACCAGGTGGAGGTGGTAAGCCTCCGCCGGTCACGCCATGAGCCCGCACTCACCTTCGACCCCCGCGTCACCCTCACCTCGCTCATCGATCTGCGCCCCTCCTCTCCCCGCTACGACGGGGACGACCCGGCCTACCGCCTGCACAGCGAGCGGTTCACCGAGGGCGGCGACCACTTCGAGCGCGGCATCTCCACACGCCTGGGCGACCTGCGGGTCAAGGAGCTGCTGGAGAATCTGGAGGCGGACGTCGTCATCGGCACCCGGCCGAAGATCAACGACTACCTCGCCGCGTACGGCACCGACCGCTATGTGCGCATCGGGCAGGAACATCTCACCCACGCGATGCACAGCGACCACATCCGCACCCACCAGGACGCCGCTCTCGCACACCTGGACGCGTTCGTCACCGTCTCGTACGCGGATGCCGCCGACTACCGCGCGGCACTTCCCGGCGTGCGGGCCGAGATCGTCTGTGTGCCCAACGCGGTACCGGTGCCGCAGGTGGAACCCTCCGACGGGCAGTCGAAGCTCGTCGTCGCCGCGGGCCGGCTCATCAAGGTCAAGCGGTACGACCGGCTGCTGCGTGCCTTCGCGCTCGTCGCGGACAAGCACCCGGACTGGTCGCTGCGGTTGTACGGGCGGGGTCCGCAACAGGAAGCGCTGCGCACCGTCCTCGACGAACTCGGCCTCCACGACCGCGCGCTCCTGATGGGCGCCCACTCGCCCATCGAGACCGAGTGGGCCAAGGGCGCCGTCGCGGCCGTCTCCTCGGACGCGGAGTCGTTCGGTATGACCCTGGTGGAAGCCATGCACTGCGGGGTCCCGGTGGTCAGCACGGACTGCCCGTACGGTCCGGGTGAGATCATCGCCAACGGCGTGGACGGGCTGCTCGCCCCGCTGGGCGAGAGCGAGGAGAGGACCGTACGCGCCTACGCCGACGCCCTCCTGCACCTGGTCGAGGACCCGGCACTCCGCTCCCGGATGGGCGAGGCAGCGCTGCGCAAGGCGGCCCGCTACAGCCCGGAGCGCATCGCGGGCGAGTACGAGGAGCTGATGACCCGCCTGCTGACGGGCCGCCCGGGCGCCGGAGCGGCCGCTGCCCCGTCCGGCACGGGAACGAGTCCGGACCCGCGCGGGGGTGGGCGCGTGCCGGGTGGGGGCGGCGCACAAGACGCGCCGAGCGCCCCGGACACACGGAGCACGCACGCCGGGCGAAACACGCGCGCCGAGTCGAACACACCGGACGAGCCGAGCGTCCAGCTCTCCCGGCCCAAGCCGACCGCCCGGCGTACGCGGCTTGAACGGGCGGCGCGCCGTCTGGTGCCGAGCGCGCTGCGGCCCGCCCTGCGCCCCCTCGTGCGGGCCGTGCGGGGAAACGGGGCCACCCGGCAGAAGAGCGCCGCCAAGGGGCTGCGGCGCCCGGTGGCCCACGTACGGGCCGAGGGGGACGGGGCGCTGCTGGTACGGCTGCGCGCCGACTCCCTCCCCCGGTCGGCGGCGGTACTGCTGTTGCGGCCCCGGCACCACGACGGCGAAACACCGGTACGCGTTCCGCTGCCGCCCCTCAGCCACGCGGACGGGGACGGCTGGGTCGCACTCCGGCTGACCCGCGAGGAGGTGCACCTGTTCGAGGCGCGGTGGGACGTCTTCGTCGAGCGGGTCTCGGACGGCCGGAGCAAGCGGGTCAAAGCGCTCATGGTGGAGACGGCACGGCTGCTGTCCCTCCCCCCGCCGCTCGCCCAGGACGGCGCCCTCCAGCCGTGGATTCCGTACGCCACCGGCGACGGCTGGCTCGCGCTGCGCAGCTGGTGCCGCGCCCGGCACGCGGAGGTCACCTCGATCGAGCTGGGCGAACACGGCTATATGCTCTCGGCGAGGCTCTACGGACAGACCCAGGGCCCGGCGCTGTCGCGGCGTACCGTGGAGCTCTCCGGGGGGCCGGTGCTGATGGCGGTGCCGCGCGACAACCCGGGCCAGGCATTCGAGTTCCCCGGCCGCCGGGGCACCGGGGACGAGAGCGGCATGGTGCGCCTGGAGCTGCCCTTCGAGCTGCCTGCCGCGTTCGCCGACGGCTCCCCCGAGGGCGTGTGGGACCTGTGGCTGCGCCCGGGCCTGGGCCCCGAACGAGTACGGCTGGGCAGGCTGCTGGGCGATCTCGCGGACCGCAAGAAGACGGATGTCGTCCCGCGTGTCCGGCTGGAGGGGACCGACCTGGCCGTCCAGCTGTACTTCTCGCTCAACAACAACCTCGTCCTGGCGCTGAAGACCCTCGCCCCGCCCGCAGCACCACAGCGGGAGCCGGAAACTGCGTCGGCGTCGGCGTCGGCGTCAGCGTCAGCTCCGGCTCCGGCTCCGGCTCCGGCGACGCAGCTTGTGGCGGACGGGCGGGAGCGGGCCGCTGAAGGCCCCGTCGCCGCCGACGCGCAGCACCCTCAGCGCCGCTCGTCCTCCCCCAGCGCCTCGGCCGAAGCCTGATCCGGCGTCGACGTCGGCGTCACCGCCTGATCCGGCTCCGGCGTCGTCCCCGGACCCGGCGTCGTCCCCGGACCCGGCGCCAGAGCCGGCTCCGGCATCGGGCCCGGGTCCGGCCTCGCCTCCGGCCCTGGCGTCAGAGCCGATTCCGGCATCGGGCCCGGCCCCTGGATCGGGTCCGGCCCCTGCATCGCGTCCGGCTCCCCCACGGGCTCCGGCTCCCGCTCGCGCCGCTCCGCCCGGGAGTCGGCCGACCGCAAGCGCTGTTCCCTCGCCTCGGCCGCCAGCTCCAGCTCACGCACCGCGCGATTGAAGCGGACGATCGAGGGCGGCTCGGCCGGACCGAGCAGCCGGACCTTCAGTGCGGCGCGCGCCGGGGCCAGCGTGTCCTCCTCCGGATGGCGCACGGAGCGCAGCAGTCGGGGAATCCCCGAGCCGTCGGGGCCGAGGATGATGGCGGCGCGGACGGTGGGGCAGGCGGCGCGGAAGCTGTCGTCGTCCATGCCGCTGGTGTTGGCGACGGCGTAGGGCTTCTCACTGCTGAGGTAGTCGGAGACGACGGACGAGACGTCCGAGACCAGGACGTCCGCCTCGTTGAAGCAGCTGAACAGCCCCGGGCGCGGACCCACCACGATCTGGTGGCGCCCGCCGTGCTGCGCCGCCCAGTATGCCGCCTCCCACGCCCGGATCGCCTCGTCCGCCGCCCGGGCACGGCCCGGCTCTGGCGCCGACTGGCGCAGCATCCGCTCCACCTCGTCGGCGCGCGGCCCGAAGTCGGCGCGGGTGAGCGCCCGAACCTCGCGGGCCGCCTCCTCCAGCGCCGCAACGGCCTCCGGGTCCGGTGCCGCGCCGCCCCGCCGCTCGTCGGCCTCCTCGACCAGCGCACGGATACGCCGGTCGGCGGCCCCGGCGCGCGGGTCGATGGTGCCGGTCATCGGGTGCGGCTTGTACAGCAGCCGCACCTTCGGGTCGGCGAGCAGCGCCTTGACGATGTTCTCGCCCGCCACCACCACGGAGGTGTTCCCCGGGTCGTCGGTGAAGCCTTCCCAGGTGGGCGCGTAGAGAACGGTCAGATATCCGGCGCGGTTGCCCACCGGGCGGGCACCGGCCGGTTCGATGGGGGCGAGCTGGGGGCGGCCGACCTCGACCACGTCCTTGTCGTCCACCCCGACCTCGGCGAGCCGGTAGCGCTCGCGGGCGGCCTCTCCGGCGACCCAGACCTGGTCGTATGCCTTGGCGTAGGGGTTGCAGGAGGAGAACTTGTCGGACTCGCCGTGGTTGATGAAGGCGTGCTTGAGGGTCGGGATGCGCAGCACCTGCGCGGTCTTGCCGGAGTTGGCCGGGTGCAGCAGCACCTTGAGCGTGGAGTGCTCCAGCCGCAACAGGTGGGCGACCTTGGGGATGCAGACGATGGGGATGTCGGTGGCGTCGATCTTCTGCACCATGAACCGCTCACGCAGCACGATCACCGGCCGCCCGTCCAGCTGGGCCAGCGTGCTCAGCCACATGTTCGCCTGATACGCGGAGGACGCGCCACCCGAGAAATACATCCCGACGGTCGGCCGGTACTCGGCCAGCCAGCCGTCCAGCCAGGCAAGCACCTCCTCCTCCCCCGCGACCCGCTTGCCGGGCAGCAGCCAGGTGGCCAGCCACCCGGTACCGGCCAGCACCCCGACGCCGCAGCACCAGGCGACGGCCGGCGCCCACCCCAGGTCGCCCGTGAGGGCCGAGACGCACATGGCAGCGGTCGTCAGCGTGGAGACGGCCATCGGCCGCAGCGCAGCGCGCTGGGCGAACAGGGCGGGCGGCGAGGGGGACAGGTGCAGGGCCGAGGCGTCGATGTTCCGGGTGACGACCGGCAGCAGCCGCCTGGTGTACACCGCGCCGACGACCGACTGGCACAGGAAGTGCGCCGTCCAGCACAGCAGCACGCCGCCCAGCAACAGCGCTCCCGTCCCGCCCGGGGGCAGCACCTCCAGCCTGGCCAGTCCGCCGAGCAGCAGCCCGTCCCGCAGCAGCTGCCGTGCGGGCGGGGTGAACTGGGCCCTGCGCAGCTCCCACGCCATCCGCCCCGCGCGGAAGGCCAGCAGCGTCTCGGTCAGCAGACCCAGCGCTGCGCCTGCGACGACCAGGAGCACGTGCCGGTCCGCGATGCCCAGCACCTGGAGCAGGTAGCCGACCGCGAGCAGCAGCAGCGCACCAGCCGCACTGGTCCGGGAGCGGACCAGTGCGGCACGGCGTTGACGCCCCAACACGTCGTCCACCAGCGCACCCACCCTTTGACGGTAGGCAGCACCTCGGCGGCACGTCACGCCGCCGAGGGCCGAACGTGTCACCGCCGCTGGGGCTGATCCCGTCGCCCCTCTGCGGGCGCGCTGTGGCTTGTCGCGAAGCTTGGGCAGTCTGCGCCAGGGGCGCAGGGTGGGCAAGCGCAGCCCCCACGCGGGGTACGCGGCCGAACGTGCGACCAGCACCGCTGGGGCCGGTGCAGTCAGCCGAGTGCGGCTACGTCGTGGCTGGTCGCGCAGTTCCCCGCGCCCCCGAATGGCTGCCCCGCGAAGCTTGCCTCAGCGGTTGCTGCGCAGCAGAGTGCGCATCGTCCGCATTGCCACCGACAGGTTCGCCAGGTCGAACGTTTCCGACGCCTGGATCTCGTCCAGGGTGGCCCGGGCGCGGACGAGGATCGCGTGGTTCTTCTCCTCCCACGCCTGGTACCGCTGCTCCGCAGTTGCCCCGCCGTCGGCCGCCGCCAGCACATCGGCCGTCAGCAGCTGGTGCGCCGCGTACAGGTCCTCACGGATGGACGAGCGGGCCATGGACTGCCACCGGTCGGCGCGCGGCAGCTCGCTGACGCGCCCCTGCAGCTGGGTGATGCCCAGCCGGTCGGACAGATCGAAGTAGACCTCGGCCACATCCATCAGGTCCTTGTCGGTACGGCCTGCGACGGCCACCACGTCCAGCGCGGAGAACGCCGCCGCCGAGCCCGCGATACGCAGCGCCAGGTCCGCCGGGACACCGGCGCCCGACAGCTTGTCGTAGACCCGCTGGTGCCACTTGAGGTCGTCGCCCTTGAGCAGCTTGGGCAGCTGGGCCCAGACCTCCTCGACCCGGTCGGAGAACAGCTCGATGGTGTCGGCCAGCGCGAGCGGCTGCGGGCGGTTGTTGAGCAGCCAGCGCGTGCCGCGCTCGACGAGCTGCCGGGAGCGCAGCCGGATGTCGGTGAGGACCCCTTCCGCGACCTTGTTGTCCAGCGACTCGGCCTCGTCCCAGATGTCGCCGAGCCGGAAGATGGCGCGTGCGGCGGTGTGGGCCCGCACGATCTCCTCCGTGGAAGCGCCCGACTCCTCCTTCATCCGGTGCACGAAGGTCGAACCGGAGGTGTTGACCGTGTCGTTGACCAGCAGCGTCGTGATGATCTCGCGGCGCAGCGCGTGGCCCGCGATCTGCTGCCCGAACCGGTCGCGCAGCGCCTTGGGGAAGTAGGCGTACAGCAGCCGTTCGAGGTACGGGTCGTCCGGCAGCGAGGTGGTGATCAGCTCGCCGGTGATGTTGATCTTCGTGTAGGCCAGCATCACGGCGATCTCCGGCTGGGTCAGCCCCTGGCCGTTGCCGCGCCGTTCCCGGATCTGCCGGTCCGAGGGCAGGAACTCCAGCGCCCGGTCGAGCTTGCCCTCCTTGGACAGCCTGCGCATCTGCCGCTGGCTGGCCAGCAGCAGGCTGGGGGCCTGGGCGAGCGAGTTGGCCAGCGCCGCGTTCTGCGCGTAGTTGTTGCGCAGCACCAGCTCGCCGACCTCGTCGGTCATCTCGGCCAGCAGGGCGTTGCGCTGCTTGACGGTCATGTCGCCGTCGGCCACCACGGAGTTCAGCAGGATCTTGATGTTCACCTCGTGGTCGGAGGTGTCCACGCCGGCGCTGTTGTCGATCGCGTCGGTGTTGATCCGTCCGCCGTTGGAAGCGAACTCGATCCGGCCGAGCTGGGTGCAGCCGAGGTTGCCGCCCTCGCCGACGACCTTGACCCGCAGGTCCTGGCCGTCCACCCGGATCGCGTCGTTGGCCTTGTCGCCGACGTCCGCGTCGCTCTCCGTCGACGCCTTGACGTAGGTGCCGATGCCGCCGTTCCACAGCAGGTCGACCGGGGCGCTCAGGATGGCCCGCATCAGCTCGGCGGGGGTCATCTTGGTGATGCCCGACTCGATACCCAGCGCCTCGCGCACCTGCGGGGTGATCGGCACCGACTTGGCGCTGCGCGGGTGGATGCCGCCGCCGGCCGAGATCAGCTTGGCGTCGTAGTCCGCCCAGGAGGAGCGGGGCAGCTCGAACAGCCGGCGGCGCTCCGCGTAGGAGGTGGCCGCGTCCGGGTCGGGGTCCAGGAAGATGTGCCGGTGGTCGAAGGCGGCCACCAGCCGGATGTGCTCGGACAGCAGCATGCCGTTGCCGAACACGTCACCGGACATGTCACCGACGCCGACCACGGTGAAGTCCTCGGTCTGGGTGTCGTGGCCCAGCTCCCGGAAGTGCCGCTTGACGGACTCCCAGGCACCGCGCGCGGTGATGCCCATGCCCTTGTGGTCGTAGCCCGCCGAACCGCCGGAGGCGAAGGCGTCGCCCAGCCAGTAGCCGTAGGAGACGGCGACCTCGTTGGCGATGTCGGAGAAGGTGGCGGTTCCCTTGTCGGCTGCGACGACGAGGTAGGTGTCGTCCTCGTCGTGCCGCACCACGTCCTTGGGGTGCTCGACCTCGCCGGAGACGAGGTTGTCGGTGACGTCCAGCAGGCCCGAGATGAACGTCTTGTAGCAGGCGATGCCCTCGGCCAGCCAGGCGTCGCGGTTGCCGGCCGGGTCGGGCAGCTGCTTGCCGACGAACCCGCCCTTGGCGCCCACCGGGACGATGACGGTGTTCTTGACCTCCTGCGCCTTGACCAGCCCCAGGATCTCGGTGCGGAAGTCCTCGCGCCGGTCGGACCAGCGCAGACCGCCGCGCGCCACCTTGCCGAACCGCAGGTGGACGCCCTCCACCCGCGGCGAGTACACCCAGATCTCGTACTTGGGGCGCGGCGCCGGCAGGTCCGGGATGGCCTGCGGGTCCAGCTTCATCGAGACATAGGTGTGCGGTTCGCCGTCCGGGTCACGCTGGAAGTAGTTGGTGCGCAGGGTGGCGTTGATGACGGTGAGGAAGGAGCGCAGGATGCGGTCCTCGTCCAGGCTCGCCACCTGGTCCAGCGCCCCGTTCAGCTCCTCCAGGATGCCGTCCGTCAGCTCGTGCCCTGCCCACCTGCGCGCCGGGTCCAGCCGGGCCTCGAACAGGTTGACCAGCAGCCGCGTGGTGTGCACGTTCCCGCGCAGCGTCTCCTCGATGTAGGACTGGCTGAAGGGAGCGCCCGCCTGCCGCAGGTACTTCGCGTAGGCGCGCAGCACCATCGCCTGCCGCCAGGTCAGCCCGGCGGAGAGCACCAGCGCGTTCAGCCCGTCGTTCTCCGCGCGCCCTGTCCACACCGCGGCGAACGCCTCCTGGAAGCGCTCCCGCGTCTCCTCCTCCAGACCGCGCTGCCCGTCCGGCATCCGCAGCCCGAAGTCGTAGATCCAGGCGTGCGAACGGTCGGTGCAGCGCAGCTCGTACGGCCGCTCGTCCACCACCTCGACGCCCATCGCCTGCAGCCCCGGCAGCACGGCCGAGAGCGAGACCGGGCTGCCGGTCCGGTACATCTTGAACCGGCGCTCGCCGGGGCCCGCGCCGACCGGCTCGTACAGGCTCAGCGCGAAGTCGTTCTCCTCGCCACCGCGCACGAGCTGTTCCAGGCGCTGGAGGTCGGCGACCGCGGCGCGCGGCGGGAAGTCGGCCTTGTAGCCCTCGGGGAAGGCGCGCGCGTACTTCTGCGAGAGCTCCGCGGCCTTCTCCTCGCCGCACTCGGCGATCAGCGCCTCGTTGAAGCCGTCCGCCCACGAGCGGGCCGCCTCGGCCAGCCGGGACTCGATCCGCTCGACCTCGGCGTCCGTCAGCTCAGCGAGCTCGGCGCCGGGGTGCACCCGGATGACGAAGTGCAGCCGGGAGAGCACCGACTCGGTGTTCCACGCGGTGAAGTCGACGCTGGTGCCGCCCAGCTCCTCGGTGAGGATCTCGGTCAGCCGCAGCCGCACCGCGGTCGTGTAGCGGTCGCGGGGCAGGTAGACCAGCGCCGAGTAGTACCGCCCGTACTCCTCCTTGCGCAGGAAGAGCCGCAGCTTGCGGCGCTCCTGGAGGTAGAGCACGGAGGTGACGATCGCCCGCAGCTCCTCGACCGAGGTCTGGAACAGCTCGTCGCGCGGGTAGGTCTCCAGGATCTGCAGCAGGTCACGCCCGGCGTGGCTGTCGGGTGTGAAGCCCGCGCTCTCCAGCACGTCGGCGACCTTGCGCCGCACGACTGGGACCCGGCGCACCGACTCGGTGTAGGCGGCCGACGAGAACAGGCCCAGGAAGCGGCGCTCCCCGATGACGTTCCCCGCCTCGTCGAACTTCTTGACGCCCACATAGTCCAGGTACGAGGAGCGGTGCACAGTCGCGCGGCTGTTCGCCTTGGTGAGCACCAGCAGCCGGTGCTCGCGCGCCTTGGCCCGCGCGTCGGCGGGCAGCCGGTTGAAGGACGGCGAGACCGGGTGGCTCTCCTCCGTGGTGCGCTGCGGGTCGGCGCGCAGGATGCCCAGACCCGTGCCGGGCAGCGGGGCGAGGCTCAGCTCCTCGCCTCCCTCACTCCCGTCGCCGCCCTCGCGCCCGCCCGCGACGTCCAGCTCGTACTCGCGGTAGCCGAGGAAGGTGAAGTGGTCGTCGGCCAGCCAGCGCAGCAGCTCCCTGGCCTCCTCGATCTCCTCCTGGGGGAGCTCGTCGGTGGGCTCGCCGGGCAGCTCATCGGCGATCCGGAGGGCCGCGCCACGCATCTTCTGCCAGTCCTCGACGGCCTCCCGCACATCGGAGAGAATGCGGCGCAGGTCGGCGGCGATCTGCTTGAGGTCCTCGCGGTCGGTCTCGCGGTCGATCTCCACATGGATCCAGGACTCGACCACCGCGTCGTGCGGCAGCTCACCCTCCGCGGCCTTCCGGACCTTGCCCTTCTTCCTGCCCATGGGCTTCTCGGTCCCGGTGGCCCGGGTGTCCGGCAGCTGGGTGTCCGGCATCTGCGCGATGTCGTCCCGGCCGACGGAGAGCACCTCCAGCAGCTTCCCGGCCAGATCCCGGCGGACCACCATCTGCGGGTGGATCACCACATGGATACCGCGGCCCTGCCGGGAGAGCTCGTTGGTGACCGAGTCGACCAGGAACGGCATGTCGTCGGTGACGATCTCGACCACCGAGTGCGTGCACGACCAGCCGTTCTCGTCGATCGACGGCGAGTAGACGCGCACATTGGCCGTGCCCTGCGGCCGCTCCTCGGCGAGACGGTAGTGGGCGAGTGCGCCTCCGAGGATGTCGACCGGGTCGCGGTCGGCGAGGTCCTCCGGCGCCGTGTGCAGGTAGTACCGCTGGAGATACGCGCCAAGGGCGTCGTCGCGGGGCCCCTGGACCGGGTGACGTCCCTGGGCCGGGCTTTGATCGGCCACCCGAGCGGCTTCCGCCAGCCGCTCGGCTTTTGCTTCATCCAGCTTGCTCTGCATGTCCTCTGGCTCCTGTCGCGCGCCGTTGCGTGACGTCGGGAAAATGAAGGCACGGCACCGGAATGGCGCGGGGTGTCCGCTCGGGTCCGCCGCTGTGCCGGGAGAGACGACCAGCGGCGCCCCGCCCGCTGTCCTGCGGGGGGCGCTGTACGGAGGGGCGCCCGAGGGCGGATCCTCCGGTGGATATCGCGCTGATCACGTAGGTAAGGCTATCGCCCATGGGCACCGGCGCGTCATGGGCCTCATTTGTACAGAAAGCGAGCGCACCGAGATCATCTTCGCCGATCCGGCCAGTGGGGGAAGGGCCGGGGAAACTCTCGGCAAAGCGGCGATCAGGGGGCACGTCGACACAGACGGTACCGGCATCGTCTGTGGTTCCAGCCCGGGGCCGCCGGCCATGGAGACCTCTGACACACTCCCCCCGAGCAGCCCGGCGCCCGACCCATTGCGTTTCCCGGCACCCGCCCCCGTACCGTCCGCTACGCCTCGGCGCCGGCCGCCTCGGTCCCGGCCGCCTCAGCCCCGGCAGCCTCCTCATCCGCTCGTGCCGCCAGTCGCTCCGCCGTCTCCACGGCCTCGTGCAGGGTGTCGACCACGGGGACCCCGGCCTCCTCCAGGCTGGTCCTGCTGTGGGAGCCGCCGGTGAACAGCACCGCTCTGGCGCCCGCGTGCGCGGCCGCCAGGGCATCGTCCACGGCGTCACCGATCACCACCGTCCGGCCGGGCTCGACACCGGCGAGCTCCGAAAGGTGCCGCACCATCTGGGCCGCCTTGCCGCCACCGGAAGGACCCACCGAGCCGTCGACGCGTACGAAGTGCCCGTCGATGCCATATGTACGCAGCAGCGGCAGCAGCCGCTCATGCGGCGCCAGCGAGCACAGCGACTGGGTGTGGCCCGCCGCCTGCCGCGCCGCCAGCAGCTCGGCGGCGCCCTCGGCCAGGCCCGCGTCGCCGATCCGGGCCCAGTAGTGCCGGTGGAAGGTCTCGTCCATGACCAGCCACTCGTTCCGGGTGGGAGCCCGGCCGATCAGCCGCTCGTAGAAACGGGGCACCGGGACGCAGTACATCTCCCGGTATCTCTCCAGCGTGATGGCCGGAAGACCGAGCTCGTCGAACGCCGCGTTGGTGGCTTCGAGGACTGTGTGGATGTCGTGGAGAAGTGTGCCGTTCCAGTCCCACACGATGTGTGCGGACTCCTGTTTTCGCCCGAGGACCATGCACAAGACCGTAGGGGCAGGCACTGACAACGCGACAGCCGCTTTTACCGGCCCCGGACCGCGAAACGGAGCGAAACCGCTGGTCAGCCGACCAGAGCGGGGATCTCCTGAGTCGCGAACCACAGCAGTTCGTGGTCGTCGGCACGCTCCAGGACCCGCTGTGCCTTCTCATCCCCGCTCAGGGCCGGGGACAGCGCGCCGAGGGCCGCCGTCACATCCTCGACCGCGTCCTCTGCGTCGAGGTGGACCGCGGCCGCCTTGGTCAGCGGGACGGCGGCGCTCAGCCGCACCCGGCCGACAGCGCTCTCGTCGTCTCCGCTCCAGGGCCCGGTCTCCTCCCCGGCGCCGGTCTCCCCCTCGGCAACGGAGACGGTCGCGTCGGCGGCCTCGGCAACCACGACCACCCGGCGCCGCGCGGCCTCGTACTGCTCGGCCAGCAGCCGCAGGGAGGCGGCCGCCGCCTGCCGCAGCGCCGCGTACTCCAGCTCTTCCTCGTCCTCCGCACCCCACCACTCGCGCAGCCCGGGGGTGACCGCGTACGCCTCGACGGGCGCCGGCCCCAGCTCGCCCGCGCCGTGTGCCTCGCTCAGTGCGGGCAGGGTCAGGGGGACATAGACACGCATGGGCTGCCGCTTTCGTGTATCGCCGGGGACCGTATGCCCCGTCAGCATACGGGCCCACCGTCCCCGCCGCCCTCCCCAGCGGCCGTACAAACCCGCAGGTAGAGATCGCGCAAAGGCAACACACAGCGCCCGTCTCCCCCAGATAGGGGAACTTTCCCGGCCCCCCGACCCGCCCACCCCCGCACATTGCGGCACGCAGCGCCGCACCGCTACAACCGTTGCCGTCCAGCCAGTTACCGCCCGGTATCGATCTGCCCGGGCCCGGCACACCTCCACGGGGGACCCATGACGACGCCCGTCTCCGAGTCGGCATCCGGACGCCAGCCGCGCAGGCGCACCCCGCGCACCGCGCCGTCCCGGCCCCCGACCCGGCGCGACAGCCGCCGCCCCGCGGACGCGGCACTGCGCGCCGCGGCGCAACGCGCCCGGGAGCGCCGGCCCCCGTTCTGGTTCGCACACCGCCTGCTGCTGGTGCTCAGCGGCCAGAGCCCCGTCCACACGCTCCTCGCTTACGCCCGTGGCCCGGCCTACGACCGCCTGACAGCGCTCGCGCCGCAGGCCCCGCTCCGGCCCCGGGGCGCGGACCGCACGGCCCCCGCCGTACTGGAGGCCCGCGGCACCCAGCCCAGGGCCGGTGTCATCGAGGCATTCGCCCGCATCTCCACCGGCGCCCATCAGCGCGCCATGGCCTTCCGCCTGGAATGGTGCCCCGACAACCGCTGGCGCTGCACAGCCATCGAACTGGACACCAGGCCATGACCACACGCGCCCCGTCAGGGGCGCGGGGCTGTGTCCATGTGCGGCTCCCCCGCGTGGGCGCGCCCACCCACAAAGCCCCCGCAGCCCGCACTCCGCAGCAAGGGGCACCCACAAACGCGACAAGGGGCCAGGCACCACGTGCCCAGCCCCTCGCATCAATCAACGCCAACAGCGCTACGTGCTACTTGCGCTTCTTGCGCCCCTTCTGCGCCTTCCGCCGCTCGGCCCGCGTAAGCCCGTCCGCAGGCGACCGCACAGGACCGCCACCCGCACCGTCGGCCGGGGCACCGGTGTCCGTGGTGTCGAGGTCGCGCTCGACCACACCGCCCTCGGCGGTGGGAGCGGAGAAGTGCAGCCGGTCGGGGCGCTGCGGCTGGTCCAGTCCCTTGGCGTGGATCGCGGGGGCCGGGCCGGCGCCCGCGCCGGCCGGCACGGCGTCGCTCGGGCCCTCCTTCTCCAGGGACGGCGCCGGGGCCGCCTCCTCCACCGGCACCTCCTCGACCTGCTGCTCGACCTGGACCTCCAGGTTGAACAGATAGCCGACGGACTCCTCCTTGATGCCGTCCATCATGGCCTGGAACATGTCGTAGCCCTCCCGCTGGTACTCGACCAGCGGGTCCTTCTGGGCCATCGCGCGCAGACCGATGCCCTCCTGGAGGTAGTCCATCTCGTAGAGGTGCTCGCGCCACTTGCGGTCCAGCACCGACAGCACCACGCGCCGCTCCAGCTCACGCATGATCTCGGAGCCGAGCTCCTTCTCGCGCTTGTCGTACTGCTCGTGGATGTCGTCCTTGATGGCGTCGACGATGAAGTCGGCCGTCAGCCCCTCGCGGTCACCCGCGGCGTCCTCCAGCTCCTCGATGGTCACCTGCACCGGGTAGAGCTGCTTGAAGGCGCCCCACAGCCGCTCCAGGTCCCACTCCTCGGCGAAGCCCTCGACGGTCTCGGCCTGGACGTATGCCTCGATCGTGTCGTCCATGAAGTGCCGCACCTGCTCGTGCAGGTCCTCGCCCTCCAGGACGCGGCGGCGCTCGCCGTAGATGACCTCGCGCTGCCGGTTGAGCACCTCGTCGTACTTGAGGACGTTCTTGCGGATCTCGAAGTTCTGCTGCTCGACCTGGGACTGCGCGGAGGCGATGGCGCGGGTCACCATCTTGTTCTCGATCGGGACGTCGTCGGGCACGTTCGCCATCGACATCACGCGCTCGACCATCTGCGCCTTGAACAGCCGCATCAGGTCGTCGCCCAGCGACAGGTAGAAGCGGGACTCGCCCGGGTCGCCCTGACGGCCGGAGCGGCCGCGCAGCTGGTTGTCGATCCGGCGGGACTCGTGGCGCTCGGTGCCCAGCACGTAGAGGCCGCCCAGCTCCTTGACCTCGTCCACGGCGGACTTCACCGACTTCTCGGCCTTCTCCAGCGCGGCGGGCAGTGCGGCCGCCCACTCCTCCGGGTGCTCGTTCGGGTCCAGTCCGCGCTCGCGCAGCTCGTTCTCGGCCATGCCCTCGGCGTTGCCACCGAGCTTGATGTCCGTACCGCGGCCCGCCATGTTCGTGGCGACCGTGACGGCGCCCTTGCGGCCCGCCTCGGCGACGATCAGCGCCTCGCGCTCGTGGTTCTTCGCGTTGAGCACCTGGTGCGGTACGCCGCGCTTGGTGAGCTGCTTGGAGAGGTACTCCGACTTCTCCACCGAGGTGGTGCCGACCAGGATGGGCTGCCCCTGCTCGTGCTTCTCCACGATGTCGTCGACGACGGCGTCGAACTTGGCGACCTCGGTGCGGTAGATCAGGTCGGCCTGGTCCTTGCGGGCCAGCGGCCGGTTGGTCGGGATGGGGACCACGCCGAGCTTGTAGATCTGGTGGAACTCGGCGGCCTCGGTCATCGCCGTACCGGTCATGCCGGAGAGGGTGTTGTAGAGGCGGAAGAAGTTCTGGAGGGTGATCGTGGCGAGCGTCTGGTTCTCGTCCTTGATCTCCACCCCCTCCTTGGCCTCGATCGCCTGGTGCATGCCCTCGTTGTAGCGGCGGCCGGCGAGGATACGGCCGGTGTGCTCGTCGACGATCATGACCTCGCCGTCGAGAACGACGTAGTCCTTGTCGTTCTTGTAGAGCTCCTTGGCCTTGATCGCGTTGTTGAGGTAGCCGACCAGCGGGGTGTTGACCGACTCGTAGAGGTTGTCGATCCCCAGCCAGTCCTCGACCTTGGCGACGCCGGACTCGTGGATGGCGACCGTGCGCTTCTTCTCGTCGACCTCGTAGTCACCCGTCTCCGGCTTCTGGGTGCGCGGGTCCCCGGGCTCGCCCTTCTCCAGGCGCTTGACCAGCTTCGCGAAGTCGCTGTACCACTTCGTGGCCTGGTCGGCGGGGCCGGAGATGATCAGCGGAGTACGGGCCTCGTCGACGAGGATGGAGTCCACCTCGTCGACGATGGCGAAGTTGTGTCCCCGCTGGACCAGTTCGTCCTTCGACCACGCCATGTTGTCGCGCAGATAGTCGAATCCGAACTCGTTGTTGGTGCCGTAGGTGATGTCGCACGCGTACTGCTCGCGGCGCTCGGCCGGGGTCATGTTGGCGACGATGCAGCCGACCGACAGTCCGAGGAAGCGGTGCACACGGCCCATCCACTCGGAGTCGCGCTGTGCCAGGTAGTCGTTGACCGTGACGATGTGCACGCCGTCGCCGGACAGCCCGTTCAGATACGCCGGCAGGGTGCCGACCAGCGTCTTGCCCTCACCGGTCTTCATCTCGGCGACGTACCCGAGGTGCAGCGCCGCGCCACCCATCAGCTGCACGTCGTAGTGCCGCTCGCCCAGCACCCGCTTGGCGGCCTCGCGGACGGTCGCGAATGCCTCCGGCATCAGGTCGTCCAGGCTCTCGCCGTCGGCGTACCGCTCCTTGTACTCGTCCGTGAGTGCCCGCAGCTCGGCGTCCGACAGGTCGACGAAGTCCTCTTCGATGGAATTCACCTGCCGCGCGATGCGGTCCAGCTTGCGCAGGATCTTCCCTTCACCTGCACGCATGAGCTTGCCGAAGACGGACACTTAGGGTGGCTCCTTGCCGGTCGGGCCTGGCACGGTCTGCACGGTCAGTGCGGATGGTGGCTGCGGATTCGGCGAAGATCACCGGATCCGGCGAGTGATCACCGAGGTCCTCTCCTTGCCGAGGGCCAATACCGCACCGGCCATCGTATGCGAGGGACGACTGCCCCTGTACCCCCAACGTGCCGGAGCGCCCGAAGGTGCCGGGAAGCCCGACGGCACAATCAGGCTATGGAACCCCTCACACTCCACACCGAGCGGCTCGTGCTGCGCCCCTTCGAGGAGCGGGACGAGGCAGCACTCGCCGCAGCATGTGACGATCCGGACATCCAGCGCTACGTCCCCGTGCCCGAGCCCTACACGCGCAAGGACGCCGAGGAGTTCGTCCGGACCACGTGCCCGGCAGGCTGGCGGGACGACACCATGTACAACTTCGGCCTCTTCACCCACGGCGGCGAGCTGGTCGGCTCCATGGGCCTGGTCCGGCTCGAGCTGCTGCGCACCGCCGAACGCCAGGCCGAACTGGGCTTCTGGACAGCCCGCGACCACCGCCGCAAGGGCTACACGGCCGAGGCCGGGCACGCGGTCGTCGAGTGGGCCTTCACCGCGCTGGGGGTGGAGCGCCTGGAGTGGGTGGCCCAGGTCGAGAACGCGGGGTCGCACGCCGTGGCGCTGCGGCTCGGATTCGTGGACGAGGGCATCCAGCGGGCACGCATCGTGCACAGGGGGACACGGCGCGACGCCCGTATCGCCGCGCTGCTCCCCTCGGACCGGGGGTACGGGCTGGAGACGCCCTATCTGCCGTCGAGGGCCTGACGCCGGGGAAGTCCACTGTCAGTGGCCGCACTTATGGTGGGCCGCATGACGACTGGCCTGCCGACCACCACCGTTCCGACCGCCGGCCCCTCCCCCACGCCACGGATCTCCCTCTCCGCCGACGAGGCCCGGCGGATCGCCCTGCGGGCCCAGGGACTGCTGGGCGCCCCGGAGCGGCGGTCCGGAGTGCGCGGAATGCTGCGTCGGCTGGGCGCCGTACAGCTGGACACCATCTCGGTGCTGGCCCGGTCGCACGAACTGGTGCCCTACGCCCGCCTGGGCGCGGTGGGACGGCAGGCTGTGGAGTCGGCGTACTGGACGGACGCGCACAGCTTCGAATACTGGTCGCACGCCGCGTGCGTACTCCCCGTCGAGGAGTGGCCGCACTTCGCCTTCCGCCGCCGCGCCTTCCGCGCCCGGGGCCACCGCTGGCACCAGATGAAGGACCGCGAGGGCTCCTGCGCCGCCGTCCGCGACCGGCTCGCCGCCGAGGGGCCGCTGACCACCGCGGAGCTCGGCGGCGGGCGCAACGGCGGCGAGTGGTGGGACTGGTCCGAGAGCAAGATCGCGGTGGAGTGGCTGCTGGACATCGGCGAGGTGGTGGTCACCGAGCGGCGCGGCTGGAAGCGCGTCTACGACCTCGCGGAGCGCGCCGTCCCCGAGGCGCTGCTGCACGACACCCTGGACGATCACGAATGCCTCCGCCGCCTGGTGGCGCAGGCGGGTTCGGCGCTGGGCGTCGCCACCCGCGCCGACCTGGCCGACTACCACCGGCTCAAGGGCGAGCAGGTCGAAGCGGTGCTGCCGGACACCGGACTGGTCCCGGTCGAGGTGCGGGGCTGGCCCAGGACCGCCTGGGCCGACCCGGCGGCGCTGGAGAGCACCCCGCGCGGGCGGCACCGCACCACGCTGCTCTCCCCCTTCGACTCCCTCATCTGGGACCGGCCCCGCACCGAGCGACTCTTCGGCTTCACCCACCGCCTGGAGGCGTACGTCCCCAAGCCGAAGCGGGTGCACGGCTACTTCGCGATGCCCCTGCTGGCGGGCGGCAAGCTGATCGGCCGTGTCGACCCGGCCAGGGAGGGGACCACGCTGGTGGCCCGACAGCTCTCACTGGACAGCGCCAAGGCCGTGGAGCCGATGGCACGTGCGCTGTGCGAGGCCGCGGAGTGGGTGGGCTGCGACGCGGTGCGGGTGGAGCGCTGCGCCCCGGAGGAGCTGCGCCCCCGGCTGCGGGCCGCTCTGGACGCCCTGGGCTGCTGACCGGTCCGCCTCAGCGGATTTCGAGGATCTTCTCCCGCATCGCGTAGACCACCGCCTCCATCCTGGAGTGGAGCTGGAGCTTCTCCAGGATGTTGCGCACATGGTTCTTCACGGTGTTCTCACTGATGAACAGCTCTTTGGCGATGTCGCGGTTGTTCATGCCCGTGGCCACCAGCTTGAGCACTTCCAGCTCCCGGTCGGTGAGCTTGGGTGCGGGCACCAGCTTGCTCTCGTCGGTGCGCTGGATCATGGACTTGAACTCGGTGAGGAGCTTCGCCGCCATGGACGGGCTGATCTGCGACTGCCCGTCGGCCACCGCGCGGATCGCCGTGGAGACCTCGTCCGTGGAGATCTCCTTGAGCAGATATCCGGTGGCGCCTGCCTTGATGGCGTCGTAGAGGTCGGCCTCCTCGTCGCTGATCGTCAGCATGATGATCTTCGCACTGGGGGCCACCTCCTTGATGGAGGTGCACGCCTCGATCCCGCCCCGCTTCGGCATCCGGACATCCATCAGCACGATGTCCGGCAGCAGGTCCGCCGCCTTGTCCACCGCCTCGGCCCCGTCCCCGGCCTCCCCGACGACCTGGATGTCCTCCTCCTGGGCCAGGACGATCTCCAGCCCGCGCCGGAAGAGCGCGTGGTCGTCGACGACCAGCACCCTGATCGGCTCCTGCCGCCGCTCCCGCTCGCGCGGCTCCTGATCAGCGCCCGGGCCCGGGTGTGCGTCGGGCATGGGCATCACGGGCCCGAAGCTGTCCACCATCGTTCCTCCCCCTGCACCCTGGTCTGCCACCAACCCCGCTACGACCAAAGGCGATTGGCGTGGGTCTTGATGTTACTCATGCCGACGCCCCCGGCCGGGTTTCGATACCGGCCGGGGGCGTGAACATCAAGCCTGTGGCGCACAGGGGGTGCGCCGGGCCCGTGCTGGGCTGCTGCCCGTTCCGCGTCAGCCGCCCAGCGCTCCGCCCGCTCCGTGTGGCGGCTCCTGGACGAACGGGTCCGGCTCCAGATGAATCACGCCGTAGTCGTAGCCGTGCCGCCGATAGACGACACTGGGCTGCTTGGTCTCGGAGTCGACGAACAGATAGAAGTCGTGGCCGATCAACTCCATCTCGTAAAGCGCCTGGTCCAGCGTCATGGGTGCGGCCGCGTGCGTCTTCTCCCGGACCACCAGCGGCCCTTCGCCACGCACCTCCAGCGGCCCCATCCGGGTGACCACGGGCTGGCCGTCGGCCTCGGGGGGAGCGGCCACCGATCCGGCGGCCGCGTCGAGTTCTCCGTTGAGTTCCGACGCGAGGTGGGCGGTTGCGGCCGCCACACTCATCGGTGTGCGGGCTCCACCGCGGTGGACGCGGCGCTTGTCGGCCTGTTTCCGCAGCCGGGCCTCCAGCTTGCTGGTGGCCAGGTCGAGCGCCGCATACGGGTCGGAGGCCGCTGCCTCCGCACGAATGACCGGTCCGCGCGTACGCAAGGTGATCTCCACCCTGTCGGAACGGTCGGCCTGCCGGGGATTGTGCTCCTTGGCCACCTCGACCTCGAGGTTGATCACCTTGCCGTCGAGTTTATGAACCTTCTCCAGCTTCTCGGCCACGTGCTTGCGGAACCGGTCGGGCACCTCTGTCTTTCGGCCCTTGACGACGATGTCCACGCAGAACTCCGTTCCCGGACGGTCCCACATCCAGTGCTGACCGTCCTTGGTGCACTGACGCCGGAGGCTCGGCCCTCACGCCGTTGGCTCTCCGGCTCGAGGTCGGCTTGCGAGTTTCACCTCCTTCTCCCCCTGAGGAGAGATCGCCACCCAATCCGAACGTACCTCCAGTGGGGGAGGCGCGGCACCCCCTACCGGCACGTACCTCCGATCAGAGGAGACATCCCTGGTACCACCTGCAACGATGCCGGCGATCCGATAGTTCCGCCCGGTCACCCGGGGCAACTTTCCGCATACCGGGTTCACCCGTCCGAGCGGACCGCGAGCACCGCGGCCGAGGTCACTCCTCCCAACGCCCGCGCCGCCTCAGCGAGCGACGCACCTGTTGTCATCACATCGTCCACCAGCACGACCCGGGCCGCGTCCAGCAGCCGCGCGCCGCCTGGCACCATCTCCAGGGCTCCGGCAAGATTCGCGGTCCGCTGGGCCGCCGTCAGCCCCGACTGGTCGACGACCCTGCGTCGTTGGCGCAGCACGGGCAGCACCCGCACCGCCATACCCTCCCCTCTGAGCACCCGCGCGGCCTCCCGCGCCATGCGCCGCACCGGGTCGTGCCCCCGCCCCGCGACAGCCCGGCGCATGGAGGGCACCGGCACAAGGGTGACCGGCGCCTGGCGCCGTGGGGACGAGCCGCCGTCCCGGGAGGGCGGCCCGCGCCGAGCGGGGGCGGTGGGCACGGAGGCAGGCACGGGGGTCTCCGGCGCGTGCGAGGCCAGCAGAACGGCGCCCGCGAGCACCGCTCCCAGCGGCGCGGCCAGCCCGAGGGCACCGCGCTCCTTGTGAGCGAGCAGCGCGGCTCGGGCCTCGTCGGTGTACGTGAGCGCTCCGTACACCCGAGGCAGTCCGGACGGTACGCGCGAGGGCCACACCCGCCGCGGCACCGCGCCATTCAGCACGCTGCTGCACTCGTCGCACAAGCGGTCCCGCTCAAGCGGACGACCGCAACCGGCGCACCCCATGGGCAGCACCAGACCTGCGATTTCCCGCCGAAGTCCCTGCCAGGACTTCGGCATGACCCCACTCTGGCATCCGGCGCGGACTGCCACCAGCCCTGTGGACAACTTCCCGAGCAGCCGCCGCCCCGGCTCGAATCCCCGAGCCCGGGGCCGGAATTGCCGCAGCTCAGCGGCGTCTGGCAGCCACCCCGACGCAGAGCCTGCCGGATCAGCCCGGGTAGGCGGGGGCCGAGCCCTTGTCCGTCAGCATCTTCCAGGTCGCGTCGGGCGGCAGCCGCACGATCCCGTCCTCGGAGTCGGCGAGCAGCGGCTTGCTCTCGTCCTCCGAGGCGGCGACCCCGGTCACATCGGTGATGCCGGGCAGCGTCGGCTGGTCCGAGACGGAGCCGTCGGTCTCCATGTACAGCAGCTGCTGCACGCTTCCGGACTCCCGGCCCACCACCACGAGCCGGCTGCCGCCCGCCCAGGATGCCGCCGAGACATCCACCAACTGGGGTGCCACCGGCCGGAGCCGTTCCACCGTCACCACGGGCTTCTTCACCGTGCCACCGCGTACCACGCGGCCGAGCTGGAGCGAGGTGTGCCCGTCCCGCTCCCGCACGCGCAGCGCGATCCGCACCCCGTCTGAGGAGATCCGCAACGACTCGATGCGCTCGTCCTTGCCCAGGTCCGGTACCTGTACCTCGTCGGGGTGCTCCTTGCCGGTGCGCAGCCGCAGCAACCGTGGGTTGTCCGGGTCGCGGTCGGCGACCCACAGGTCTCCGAGCCCGTCCCAGCTGGGCGCCGTCAGCCTGTCGTTCTCACGTTTGGCCTTGCTGATGAGGATCGGGGCGCCCAGCGCGGTGTTCGCGCTGCCTCCGTCCAGGGAGGCGACATACAGTCCGCGCCGGCCGCGCGTCACCGCGGCGCCCTCGCTCTCGATGCGGTTGACGGCGACGGCGCCCATCTCCACCTGTCCGCTGCCCAGCGGTCCCAGGACCGGGCGCGGTGACTCGTTCTTGCGCTGGAAGGCGGCGACCCGGTGGTTCTCGTCGATGAAGTACGCCCTCTTGGCGCTGCCGTTGAGCCGACCGGGCTGGAAGGCGGTGAGCTGTTCGCGCGTCTGTGCGCACATGTCGTTGTTCTCGGGGCCGGCCAGCTCGACCTTGCTGACCTTCGCCGATGCCTGGTCCTGGACCGAGTACAGCAACTGCGCCGCCATGCGCACGCAGCGCTTGCCCCCGGCTTTGGCTCCCCGGGCGTTCAGCCGTACCCGCAGCACCCCCGAGTCGTCCACCGACAGGTGCTGTTTGGGCGCCAGCCGGGTGCCGCGCGGGAACGCGGAGGCGACCACGGGGTCGAGCCAGCCGGAGGGCCCCTGGAGCAGCGCGGAGACAGTTTTGGTGACCGGGTCGATGCGCCGACGCAGATAGACCGGATCGGCTACGAGCACGTTCTGTCCGTCCGTGATCGATTCCGCGTCCGGACCGAGCTCCGCGTAGTAGTACGTATTGATGGGGCGGTAGATGCGCTGGAAGTCGGACTCACCGAGGACCAGGCCGTCCGGCATCTCGTCGATACGCCATTCCCCGTCCACCTTGACCAGGTGGAAAACCTCGCTGTAGTCGCCCTTGGAGGGCGAGTACGCGTGCTTGTCGTCCACCTCGGCCATCCGGGAGCCGGAGACCTCGACGGAGTAGCCGTCCTCGGCGCGTCTGCTGTGCCGCGGTGCCTTGGCGGCGCTCGGCCCGTCCGAGAGCACCGTCGTCGACGCGAAGGGGTCCCACCGGCGCGCCAGGTGACGCGTCAGATATTCGCGGGCGGTCGGAAAGTTGGCCTCGTCGCTGGTGATCGCCTCCAGAAAGCCCCGCACGATCTGGGTCGGCACCTGCCCCTTCTGCGGACTGACGCCGTTGACGCGCACCTGTGAGTCGCCCTGGTTGCCGTGCGAGGAGCTGACGTGCTTGACGTTGCCCCCGTCCGGCATCGAGGCGCAGCCGGCCAGCAGCGCTCCGCACGTGGCGAGCACCAACAGCGCGCGGCGCCGCCGTGCGCCACCCCCGCGCTTCGTGCGCCCGTCGGCGGCCGTCATCCGCGCTCCTCTCCGGACCGTCTCACTCGCTCGTCGTTCCGTACGCCCTCGCCGGTCCGTCCGGCCGACACCGACGCGGCGCCCACCGACGCGGCGGCCGGCCGCTGCCGCTCGCGTGCTTGCTGCCGCTTTCTGCGCGAGTCCTCCGGCTCCAGCCGCAGCGGCGACCCGCGCAGCGGCTCTCCGGCCGTGCAGGGCAGGACGAGCAGGAACTGCGAACCGTCCCCCGGCGCGCCCCAGGCCCGCAGCCAGCCGCCGTGCAGCCGCGCGTCCTCCAGCGCGATCGACAGCCCGAGCCCCGTGCCCCCGGTGGTACGGGCCCGCGCCGGGTCGGCGCGCCAGAAGCGGTTGAAGACGCGCTCCGCCTCGCCCTCCTTGAGGCCGACACCGTAGTCCCGTACCGCCACCGCCACCGCGCCGCCCCCGGTCGCCAGCCGCACGACGACGTCACGGCCCTCACCGTGCTCGACGGCGTTGTCGACCAGGTTGCGCAGCACCCGCTCGATCCTGCGGCCGTCCACCTCCGCGATCACGGGCTGCTCGTCGCCCCGCACCAGAATCCTGCCGCCCTTGCGCTCGGCGAGCGGCTCACAGCCCTCGACCACGCGGTGGACCACATCGCGCAGATCCACCGGGGCGGCCTCCAGGTTGGCGGCGCCCGCGTCGAACCTGCTGATCTCCAGCAGATCGGCCAGCAGCGATTCGAACCTGTCGAGCTGTCCGAGCAGCAGCTCGGCCGAGCGCGCGGTCGCCGGATCGAAGTCCTCACGCGCCTCGTGGATCACATCGGCGGCCATGCGCACCGTCGTCAGCGGCGTCCGCAGCTCGTGCGAGACGTCCGAGACGAAGCGGCGCTGCATCCGGGACAGCTCCTCCAGCTGCTGGATCTTGCCCTGGAGGTTCTGGGCCATCTTGTTGAAGGACTCCCCCAAACGGGCGATGTCGTCCTCACCGGTGACCTTCATCCGCTCCTGGAGCCGCCCGGCCGCCAGCCGCTCGGAGATCCCGGCCGCCATCCGTACGGGCGTCACCACCTGCCGCACCACCAGCCACGCGATCGCACCCAGCAGCACCACGACGAACACTCCGGCCGTCGCCAGCGTGCCCTTGACCAGGTTCAGCGACTCCTCCTCCTGGGTGAAGGGGAAGACGTAGTAGAGCTGGTAGGGATTGCCGCGCGCGTCGTTGAGCCGCTTTCCGACGATCAGCGCCGGGTCACTGCTGTGGTCCTGCCGGTAGACCCGCGCGTAGCGGCGGTGCGGCCCTGGCTCGTCGTCCAGGGCCTTGCGCAGGTCCGCTGGGACGCTCTCCTCCGGGCGGATGTCACCGGAGAACCGCGGCCCGCGCGTGGTCAGGCTGCTGTTGCCCAGGAACGGCGACTCGCTGTTCTCGGAGCCGAGCGCCACCACCGAATAGACGCCCTGGCCGCTGCTGGCGAGCTGCTCGACCAGGTTGTTCAGCCAGGTGCCCGAGTTCTGGGCGCTCCTGCTGCCGCGGATGCTGTCCTCGCCGCTGGGCCCGCTTTCCGCGCTGTCGGCCATCCGCTCGGCGGCGGCGAACCCTCCCGATGCCTGGCTCTGCGCAGTCTGCTCCTTGGCCTCCAGCAGGCCGTTGCGGACCTGCCCGATGACCACGAGCCCCAGCAGCAGCACGACCGCGAGGGAGAGCAGCAGGGTGGCCACCACCACCCGGAGCTGGATGTTGCGCCGCCACAGCCGCATCACCGGCAGCAGCGGCCTGCGTACCCACCGCACAAAGAAACGCACCATGGGGCGCGCACCAGGACCGGTCGCGCCCTCTGGGAGGAGGCCGTCGGAGAAAAGAACACCACTTCGCCACAGACGCCCGAATTTGGATATATCGGACTCGCGGCCTGTGCTCCGACCCCCACCGGCACGATGCGGTGCGGTGTTACGGGTCATCTCAGCTGGGCCCGGCCTTGTAGCCCACGCCGCGCACGGTCACCACGATCTCCGGCCGCTCCGGGTCCTTCTCCACCTTGGAGCGCAGCCGCTGCACATGGACGTTCACCAGGCGGGTGTCCGCGGCATGCCGATAGCCCCACACCTGCTCGAGCAGGACCTCACGGGTGAAGACCTGCCACGGCTTGCGCGCCAGCGCCACCAGAAGATCGAATTCGAGCGGGGTCAGTGCTATGGACTGCCCGTCCCGCTTGACCGAGTGCCCGGCCACATCGATCACCAGATCGCCGATGGCCAGCTGCTCGGGCGCCGGCTCCTCGGACCGGCGCAGCCGAGCCCTGATACGTGCCACCAGCTCCTTCGGCTTGAACGGCTTGACGATGTAGTCGTCAGCCCCCGACTCCAGCCCGACCACCACATCAACCGTGTCGCTCTTGGCCGTGAGCATGACCACCGGCACCCCGGACTCCGCGCGGATCAGGCGGCACACCTCGATGCCGTCCCTCCCCGGCAGCATCAGGTCGAGCAGCACCAGGTCCGGCTTGGTCTCCCGAAAGGCGGCAAGCGCCTTGTCGCCGTCCGCGACGAACGACGGTTCAAAGCCTTCTCCGCGCAGCACAATGCCGAGCATCTCTGCCAGTGCGGTGTCGTCATCGACGACAAGGACGCGTCCCTTCATGACTTCATCATCCCATCAGCCGACCGCGACGCCCTCATGCGTGATGTGGAACACAGTTCCGCGATCCCTTCGGGCGTCACCGGGGAGGCCACTCCCTCGTCCGTCACCACGGCAGTGACCAGCGCGGACGGCGTCACATCGAACGCAGGATTGTAGGCGTGCGCCCCCACCGGAGCCAGCGCCGGGCCCAGGCCCGGACCTCCCCCCGGCCCCCCGCCAGGGCCCGCCCCGGGACCCAGCGGTCTCGCCCAGGGCCCCTCGGTCACCTCATACACCGCCCGCTGCTCGACCTCGATCTCGCTGCCCGACGCCGTGTCCAGGTCGATCGTCGTCACCGGAGCCACCACCACGAACGGCACCCCATGGTGCCCTGCGAGCACCGCCAGCGAATACGTCCCGACCTTGTTCGCCACGGAACCGTCCGCCGCGATCCGGTCGGCCCCCACCACCACCGCGTCCACCTCACCGGCCGCGAACAGCGACCCTGCCGCGCCGTCCGCGAGCACGCTGTACGCCATCCCCTCCTCGGCCGCCTCGTACGCCGTCAGCCGCGCACCCTGCAACAGCGGCCGCGTCTCCCCCACCCACAGCCGCCGCAGCTCACCGGCCCGGTGCACCGCCTTGAGCACGGCCAGCGCCGTGCCGCTCCCGCCCGAGACCAGCCGCCCGGTGTTGCAGTGCGTCAGCACCCGCATCCCACCGCCGGGCACAAGCTCTGCCAGCAGCGCACTCCCGTGCTCCGCCATCCGGTCGCTCGCCTCCGCGTCCTCCCGGTGCAGCGCCCTGGCCTCCGCCAGCGCCTGCGCGGCCGCGTGCGCCTCCCCGCGGCCCGCACCGAGCGCCTCCCGGTAGGCGGCCTCCACCCGCCGTGCCCCGTACGCGAGATTCACCGCCGTCGGCCGAGCGTGTGCCAGCTGCTCCGCCGCGTCCGCCACGTCGAAGCCGCGCGCCGCCGCCAGCGCGACGCCGTACCCGCCTGCGATGCCCAGCACCGGTGCGCCCCGCACCGCCAACGAGCAGATCGCGTCCACCAGGGCAGGCACGTCCGTGCACACCAGCTCGGCCTCTTCCGCGGGCAGCCGCGTCTGGTCAAGGAGCACGACAACCGGCCCCTCCGGCAACTCCTCATAACGGATGACGGGCACACACTCTTCAGCCATCCGTCCAGTCTGCCTGCTCAGCGCAGGTCGCTTGAAGAGCGTCGCCCGCTCCCGGCTGGCCTCGCCGGCCCCGCCCCGTGGCACGATGGCAACCCACCAGGCACGGGACTACCCATACGAGGTGACCTCACGTGAACGACTCCCCGGGCTGGGCTTCGCCCGGATCCCCCTCGCCCGACCCCCAACCCTCCGGCACGCCCGGAAAGGATGACGAGGGAACCCAGGGCGACGGCACGGAGCGCACCACATCCGAGGAGACACCCCGCCCCACCGAGGACGACCGCCCCCGCAACTGGGCCGCCGACCAGCCCCCCGCCGCGCCCCAGGGCTGGCCGCTGGGCGCCCAGGAGGAAGGCAGGGGCCTGCGAAAGGGCCGCGGCCCGGTCCCCAGGCAGCACCCCGGCCGAGCGAGCGGCCCGACCGGCGGCTGGGGAGCCGCCCCACCCCCCGGTCCCGGCCCTGCCCACCGCTGGAACTCCGGCTGGGCCCCGCCCCCGCCCGCCGCGAAACCCGGCGTCATACCGCTCCGCCCGCTGGGCGTCGGTGAGATCCTCGACGGCTCCGTCAGCGCCATGCGCGCCCACTGGCGCACCGCCCTGGGCATCTCCCTGGCCGTCGCCGTCCTCACCGAACTGGTCTCGGTCATCACCTTGCGCTTCTGGTTCGGCGACACCAGTGAACTCGAAGCCCTCGCCAACAACGACAACCCGACCAGCGAGGACCTGAACAACGCCCTCTCCGGCACGCTCGGCACCGTCGGCGTGACCGGGGTCGTCGGAATGCTCGGCAGCGTGATCGCCACTGCCCTGCTCACCGTGGTCGTCAGCCGCGCGGTCCTGGGCCGCCAGGTCACTCTCGGTGAAGCCTGGCGTGACGCCCGCCCTCAGCTCCTGCGCCTGTTCGGCCTGCTGATTCTCATTCCCCTCCTGGTCTGCCTCGTCCTCCTGGGCTGCCTGCTTCCGGGCATCCTCGTGGCCGCCGCCGGCCCGGTCGGTCCTGCGGTGCTGCTTCTCTTCTTCGGGCTGCTGGCCGGCATCGCCCTCACCGCCTGGGTCTGGGTCCGGCTCTGCCTCGCGCCCCCGGCCCTGATGCTGGAGAAGCAGGGCCTCTTCGCCTCCATGCGCCGCTCAGTCAAGCTCGTACGCGGCAGTTGGTGGCGCATCCTGGGGATTCAGCTCCTCGCCCTCCTTCTCGTCATCGCCATCTCCCTTGTGGTCTCGGTGCCGGCCACCGCCATCTCCGCCCTCGTCAGCGGTGGAGACACGCTCACCGACCCGGCCGCCGCCACTGGCTGGACCTCCCTGATCATCAGCGGCATCGGCTCCGTCCTCGCCTCGGCCGTCTCCCTCCCCCTGAGCGCGGGCATCACCGCCCTCCTCTACCTCGACCAGCGCATCCGCCGCGAGGCTCTCGACCTCGAACTGGCCCGGGCGGCGGGCGTCCCCGGCTTCGACCACCAGGACCCCGGCCCCACGGCCCCGGGAAGCTGACGGCATGCCGGGGGGACATGTCGGCGCCCTCGCCCGCCACACCGCAGCCCTACACCGGGCGGCGACCGGTGAAGGGAACGGCGCCCCCGTCACCACCCCCCGGCTTCCGGCGCTCCACGACGCCGAACGTGAGCTGTCCCGGCCCGAATACCACGAGCACGACCCCAGCTTCCTCCAGCGCGCCCTCGACTGGCTGTGGGACCGCCTCACCGACCTGCTCAGCACCGCGACGGGAGTCGCCCCGGGCGGCTGGGTGGGACTCACCGCCCTCGCACTCCTCCTCGTCCTCCTTCTCATCGCCCTCCGCGTACGCCTGGGCAAGCTCCGCCCCGCACCCACCACAGGCACCACTCCCCTCTTCACCAACCGCCCCGCCAACGCAGCCGGCCACCGGGCCGCTGCCGAGGCGCACGCAGCCGCCGGCCACTGGAGCGCGGCCGTCCAGGAACGGATGCGGGCCCTCGTCCGCTCCCTGGAAGAACGCGCGCTGCTCGACCCACGGCCGGGCCGCACCGCCGACGAAGCCGCCGCCGAGGCAGGCACCGTCCTCACCGGCTACACCGACCAACCCCGCGCCGCAGCACGCTCCTTCGACGAGGTCACCTACGCCGGCCGAGCCGCCGACCAGACCGCCTACACCCTCCTCCGCGACCTCGACCACACCCTCCTTCACACCATCCCCGCTCAGCCCACGGCCCTCGCCTCCCCAGGCCCCGCCGACCGCGGAGGGCCTGCTTGATGACCACGGCTCCCACCACCACGACCCCGCGAGCCCCTGACTCCCCTTCGGCAACCGCCCCTACATGGACGTCACCGACAGCACGCCACCTGTGGCGCCGGGCCCGCGGCCTGCTCCTGGCCGCAACCGTCCTCGCGCTGGCCGGAGTAACCCTCGCCGCCCTCCGCTCCAGTGAACACACCGGCTCACTCGACCCCCGCTCGGCCACCCCCTACGGCAGCAAGGCCCTCTCAAGGCTCCTCACCGACCGTGGCGTACACACCACAGTCCTCAACACCTCCGCAGCCGCCCGCCGACAGACCGGACCCGACACCACTCTCCTCGTTCCCTTCCCCAACTCCCTCTCCGAGCGCCAGCTCAGCGACATCCGTGCAGCCACCAGGCGCTCCGGCCGCACCGTCCTCCTCGCCCCCGGCCCCGCAGCAACCGCCGCCCTCACCCACGGCATACGCACCACCGGCCGGGCCCCCGTCCGGCCGACACCGCCGGACTGCGACTTCCCCGCCGCCCGCCGTGCGGGCGACACCGACCTCGGCGGATACGGCTACACCACCAACGCCGGCCGGGCCGAGAGCTGTTATCTGAGCGACGGCCGCGCCAACCTGCTGCGCCTCCCCTCGTCAGCCGGCCGCGACACCGTTCTCCTGGGCGCCGCCGACCCTCTCCGCAACAAACACCTCGCCGACCACGGCAATGCTTCTCTCAGCCTCCAACTCCTGGGCTCCCGCCCACACCTCCTCTGGTACCTGCCCACCGACGCCGCTCCCGCCGACGGCCAGGAACGCGGCTTCTTCGATCTCCTGCCCCGCGGCTGGTCGTGGGCCGCCATTCAGCTCGCCCTCGCGGCCGTCCTCGCCGCCGTATGGAGGGCCCGACGCCTCGGCCCCCTCGTCACCGAACCTCTGCCGGTCACCATTCCGGCAGCCGAGGCCACCGAAGGCCGGTCCCGCCTCTACCGCAAGGCCAACGACCGCGGCCACGCAGCCGACGCCCTGCGCGCCGCCACCCGCGCCCACCTCGCGCCGTTGCTCGGAGTGCCCCTTACCAAGGCCCACCTCATCGAGGTACTGATCCCCGCCCTGGTCGGCCAGGCATCAGGCCGCTCCCCCCTCGGTGACGGGCCTCCACTCGACGAGCCCATCCTGCGAGAGCTTCTCTTCGGGCCACCTCCTCAGGACGACGCCACGCTACTGGAGCTCGCGAATCGCCTCGACCAGCTCGAACAGCACTTCACCTCCCCCTCAGACTTGCCACGACCACCGAGAGACAAGGACATCTCCTCGTGAGCGCCCCCTCCTCTGACAGCGCCCGCAGCGCCCTCGAAGCCCTGCGCCAGGAAATCTCCAAGGCCGTCGTAGGACAGGACGCAGCGGTCACCGGGCTCGTCGTCGCGCTGCTGTGCCGGGGCCATGTCCTGCTCGAGGGCGTACCCGGCGTGGCCAAGACCCTCCTCGTGCGGACACTGGCCACAGCTCTGGAACTCGACACAAAACGTGTGCAGTTCACCCCGGACCTGATGCCCAGCGACGTCACCGGATCGCTGGTCTACGACTCCCGAACCGCCGAGTTCTCCTTCCAGCCCGGCCCGGTATTCACCAACCTCCTTCTCGCCGACGAGATCAACCGCACTCCACCCAAGACACAGGCCGCGCTCCTGGAGGCCATGGAGGAACACCAGGTCTCCGTCGACGGCGCGCCACGCTCACTTCCGGAGCCCTTTCTCGTTGCCGCCACCCAGAACCCGGTCGAGTACGAGGGCACCTATCCGCTTCCAGAAGCACAACTCGACCGCTTCCTGCTGAAGCTGAACATCTCACTGCCCTCACGCGAGACCGAGATCGACGTCCTCACCCGCCATGCCGAAGGTTTCGACCCCCGAGACCTTCCGGGGATGGGCGTGCGTCCTGTCGCGGGCCCCGCCGAGATCGCAGCCGCGCGCGCAGCCGTCACGCAGACGTCGGTGTCTTCCGAGGTCACCGGCTACATAGTGGATATCTGCCGTGCCACTCGCGAATCCCCCTCACTCTCCCTCGGTGTCTCCCCCCGAGGCGCTACCGCTCTGCTTTCCACAGCCCGTGCCTGGGCCTGGCTCACCGGCCGCGACTACGTCATTCCCGACGACGTCAAAGCCTTCGCCCTGCCCACGCTGCGACACCGGATCCAACTGCGGCCCGAAGCCGAGATGGAAGGCGTCACCGCCGACAGCGTCCTCAACTCGATCCTGGCCCACACCCAGGTTCCCCGCTGAGAGATCCGGACCCCTTCCATGGCTTTCACCGGCAGAACACCGCTCATAGCGGCACTGGGAACGCTCATCGTGGGCCTCGTGCTGCCCAGTTGGACCGGTCTCCTCGCTGTCGAACTTCCGTTGCTGCTTGCCATCGTCGTGGACCTGCTGCTGGCGGCGCCAGTGAATCGGCTTCTGTTCACTCGAAGCGGTGATACCTCAGTTCGACTTGGCGAACGTATGCTCGCCTCTCTTGTGATCAGCAATCCCACCCGTCGCCCCTTGCGCGCCTATCTCAGAGATTCCTGGCCTCCGAGCAGCTGGCCGTCCGATGCCGCACCCCACCCCGGTCGGCACGAGCTCCACATCCCTCCCGGCGAGCGGCGCCGTGTCACCACCACGCTCCAGCCCACCCGGCGCGGCGACCACAAGGCCCAACGCGTCACCGTCCGCTCGTTCGGGCCGCTCGGACTCGCCGCCCGCCAAGGCCACCACCACGTTCCCTGGACGGTCCGCGTCCTCCCCGCCTTTCCCAGCCGCAAGCACCTGCCCGCAAAGCTGGTACGTCTTCGAGAACTCGATGGCCGCACCAGCATCCTGACCCGCGGGGAAGGAACCGAGTTCGACAGCGTCCGCGACTATGTGCCGGGCGACGACACCCGTTCCATCGACTGGCGCGCCACAGCCCGCCAATCC
>NZ_JAFFZN010000029.1 GCF_017676385.1 Streptomyces spirodelae | reverse complement strand
GGAGGAAGTCCGCGAGGCCCTCCAGATCGGCCCGGATGCGCCCATCATCACCACGGACGCACGCCACCGCGCGGACGCCAAGAGCGCGCTGATCACGCTGGTGGAGCACGCGCTGATGGCCCGCCTGCGATAGGGGCTCCTGCTTCCGGGGTGCCTCTTGCGGTACGTCGCAGTCTGCGGGTGCACCCCCAGCCTTCGGCCGGGAGGTGCCCCCAGTGGCTTGTCGCGCAGTTTCCCCGCGCCCCTGTGGTTGCGGTGGGTGGAATACGCTGGGCTCCAGCCCAGTGACCCCCGCATCGAAGGACCCCCGTGCGCATCGCAAGATTCTCTCTGGACGGAACCGTAGGGTTCGGCGTCGTCGAGGGCGAGCCCTCATCCCCTGAGGGCCCCGTCCTCGACATCATCAAGGGCCACCCCTTCGCGGAGTTCGAGCGCACCGGACAGAAGCTCCCCATGCGGGACGAGAAGGTCCGTATCCTGCCGCCCACCCTGCCCAACAAGGTGGTGGCGATCGGCAGGAACTACGCCGAACACGCCAAGGAACTGGGCAACGAGGTCCTCGGGACCCCGGTCACCTTCCTCAAGCCGTCCACCGCGGTGATCGGCCCCAACGACCCGATCGGCTACCCCTCCTTCTCCCAGGAGCTGCACCACGAGGCGGAGCTGGCCGTGGTCATCGGCCGGCTGTGCAAGGACGTGCCCCGGGAGCGCGCCAAGGACGTCATCCTGGGCTACACCTGCGCCAACGACATCACCGCGCGCGATGTGCAGCGCGCGGAGAACCAGTGGGCCCGCGCCAAGGGCTTCGACGGCTCCTGTCCGCTGGGCCCCTGGACGGAGACCGAGCTGGACCCGTCGGACATCGGCATCATGTGCACCGTCAACGGGGAACAGCGCCAGCTGGGCCGTACCAGCGAGATGATCCGGCCCATCGAGGACCTGATCGTCCACATCACCCAGGCCATGACCCTGCTGCCGGGTGACGTCATCCTCACCGGCACCCCCGCGGGCGTCGGCCCCCTGAACGTCGGCGACGAGGTCGCCGTCACCATCGAAGGAATCGGCACTCTCACCAATAAGGTGATCAAGCGTGACTACTGAGTTCTCCGGAGGGAAAGGGACCGCGGACACGGACGTCCGCGTACGTTTCTGTCCCTCCCCGACCGGTAACCCCCATGTGGGTCTGGTCCGTACCGCCCTGTTCAACTGGGCGTACGCCCGGCACACCGGCGGCACCCTGGTCTTCCGCATCGAGGACACCGACGCGGCCCGGGACTCGGAGGAGTCCTACGAGCAGCTGCTGGACGCGATGCGCTGGCTGGGCCTCGACTGGGACGAGGGCCCTGCTGTGTCTGATGGCGACTTCGTCGCGGGTGGCGGCCCGCACGGCCCCTACCGGCAGTCCCAGCGGACGGACATCTACGCGGACGTCGCACGCAAGCTGCTGGACGGCGGCTACGCCTACCCCTGCTACTGCACGGCCGAGGAGCTGGAGCAGCGCCGTGAGCAGGCCCGCAAACAGGGCCGCCCCTCCGGCTACGACGGCCGCTGCCGCGAGCTGACCGGCGAGCAGATCGCCGCCTACGAGGCCGAGGGCCGCAGCCATGTCGTCCGCTTCCGGATGCCGGACGAGCCGATCACCTTCACCGACCTGGTACGCGGCGAGATCACCTTCCAGCCGGAGAACGTCACCGACTACGGCATCCTGCGTACCAACGGCGCCCCGCTGTACACGCTGGTCAACCCGGTCGACGACGCGCTGATGGACATCACGCACGTGCTGCGCGGTGAGGACCTGCTCTCCTCCACTCCCCGCCAGATCGCGCTCTACAGGGCGCTGATGGAGCTGGGCATCGCCAAGCGTGTCCCGGAGTTCGGACACCTGCCCTATGTCATGGGCGAGGGCAACAAGAAGCTCTCCAAGCGCGATCCGCAGTCCTCCCTCAACCTCTACCGGGAGCGGGGCTTCCTCCCCGAGGGCCTGCTCAACTACCTCTCCCTGCTGGGCTGGTCGATCGCCGAGGACCGGGACATCTTCTCGAGGGACGAGATGGTCGCCGCCTTCGACATCCACGAGGTGAACGCCAACCCGGCGCGCTTCGACCTGAAGAAGTGCGAGGCCATCAACGCCACCCACCTGCGCGAGATGCCGCTGAAGGACTTCGTCGCCGCCTGCGAGCCGTGGCTGAGGGCCCCCTACGCGCCGTGGCCCGAGGAGAACTTCTCCCAGCAGGCGTTCGAGGAGCTGGCCCCGCTGGCCCAGACCCGCCTCACCGTCCTGGCGGACATCACCGACAACGTCGACTTCCTCTTCCTGGACGAGCCCGTGTGGGACGAGAAGTCCTGGCAGAAGGCGATGAAGGAGGGCTCGGCCGACCTCCTGCGCACGGCCCGCGCCAAGCTGGAGAGCGCCGACTGGAACTCTCCGGAGGCCCTCAAGGACGCCGTCCTGGCAGCCGGCGAGGAGCACGGCCTCAAGCTGGGCAAGGCCCAGGCCCCGGTCCGGGTGGCCGTCACAGGCCGCACGGTGGGTCTGCCCCTGTTCGAGTCCCTCCAGGTCCTGGGCAAGGACCGCTCCCTCGCCCGCGTCGACGCGGCCCTGGCCAAGCTCGGTTCGTAGCTGCCGAGGTGGGGACGGTGCCCCTCGGCGGGCGCCCGGAACTCGTTTTGGAGCACCGTCCTCGATCAGGTAATGTTCTTCCTGTCGCCGAACGGGGCAGGCCGCAAAGGCCGGAGCCGGGAGGCGGTCACCCAGACAAAATCCCCGCAGGGGGTTGCGTTTCGGTGGGCTATGGTGTAATTGGCAGCACGACTGATTCTGGTTCAGTTAGTCTAGGTTCGAGTCCTGGTAGCCCAGCAAGATCCGCATTGTGTTCAGCAGTGTTCACATTCTGCGAGATCGAGCCCCCGTTGTGTAGCGGCCTAGCACGCCGCCCTCTCAAGGCGGTAGCGCCGGTTCGAATCCGGTCGGGGGTACGGATTCCGTCCAGGGCTGCAAGGTCAAGGCGGAATCGCAAGTAGGGCCCCCGTTGTGTAGCGGCCTAGCACGCCGCCCTCTCAAGGCGGTAGCGCCGGTTCGAATCCGGTCGGGGGTACTCGATCACCAAGGCCCCGCACCCGAAGGTGCGGGGCCTTCGGCGTGTTCTGTCCGGTTTCAGTCCTCGAACCGCCGCGCGGACTCCTCCACGTGCGCCAGCCGCCGCAGGCTGAGCAGTACCGGCTCGTACAGCACGGTCAGCGCCACGCTCGCCTCCACCTGTGCCGCCCGGTCGGGAAAGCTCTCCAGCAGGTCCAGTTCGGCCTCCGCTGTGCGCTCGGCAGCCCGGGCGCACAGTGCCAGATGGTCCGCGTCACAGGGGTAGCCGAGGCGCGCCAGCGTCGCGACCGCCGCGGTCAGCGCCTGGCCGGGAGGGGAGTCGGGACCTGCGGCCTGCCAGCCGAGCCGGGCGAGGAGGGCGCTCACCTCGCGCCGCGCTTGCTCCGTCTCGTCCGGTCCGCTCCCGTCCTGCTCCGGCGGCACGGGTCCGGGCAGCGCCCAGGCCGCCGCCCCCAGCCGTTGGTGCTGGGAGAGCGACTCGTCGTCCACGGCGGCCAGCACCTCGCGAGCCGTCGCCACCGGCATTCGGCCCACCTGGATCAGCGCCCGGATCAGCCGCAGCCGGCGCAGGTGCTCCTCGCCGTACTCGGCCTGTGTGGTGCTGATCCTGCGGCCGCGCGGGAGCAGCCCTTCGCGCAAGTAGAACTTGATCGTCGCGATCGGGACGCCGCTGTGCTCGCTCACCTGGGCCATGCGCATGGGACCGCTCCTGGAATCGTCTGGCGCCGAGTGTTGGAAAGTGGCACTATCCAATCATGCCGACAGCGCGGACCGCCCGCGCCGGAATGCACCAGGGGGACGGATGACACCTCGGATACTGGACGGTCGCAGGACGGCGGACACGGCAGGCGAAGTGACGGTTTTCCTGATCGGGATGCGCGTCAACCGGTTCCGCGCGGTGCGGCGTTGGCTTCCGGTGTTCGCGGCGATGCCGAGGATGCTGCGCGAGCTGCGCGCCGACCCCGGGGCGGGGCTGCTCGACAGCAGGCTGGTCACCAGCGGGCCGCGCGAGTTCGGGGTGATCCAGCACTGGGAGTCGGCGGAGAAGCTGCTGGCGTACGCGGCCGACACGGACCGTGAGCACCGGCCCGCGTGGGCGGCCTTCAACCGCCGGGCCCGCGACGCCAAGGGCGCGGTGGGCATCTGGCACGAGACCTACGTCGTGCCGACCGGGGCACACGAGAGCATCTACGTCGACATGCCGCCCTACGGCCTGGCGGCAGCGCACGGCAGCGCTCCGGTGGGGCGGCGGACGGACCGTGCGGGACAGCGGCTGACGGCCGCGTCCGGAAGGCCCTGACGGGCCCGCCGGGCGGGCCGCTCACTACGGCGTCGGGTGTCTCGGGTCGCCTCGGTCCGGTCGTCGACGGCGGCTCGCGCGGCCCGCTCGGTCCGCATGGACTGCTGTCTTCAGCCCGGCCGGCGCAGCGATTCGCTGAGGCGGGCAGCGGCGTCAACGATGGCCTGGGCGTGCATCCGGCCCGGGTGCCGGGTCAGTCGCTCGATGGGTCCGGATACCGAGACGGCGGCCACCACGCGGTTGGAGGGGCCGCGTACGGGCGCCGAGACGGAGGCGACGCCCGGTTCGCGCTCGCCGATCGACTGCGCCCAGCCCCGTCTCCGTACGCCCGAGAGCGCGGTGGCGGTGAACCGGGCGCCCTGCAGGCCGCGGTGCAGCCGCTCCGGCTCCTCCCAGGCCATCAGGATCTGCGCGGCGGAGCCCGCCTTCATGGGGAGGGTGGAGCCGACCGGCACCGTGTCGCGCAGCCCTGAGAGGCGCTCGGCGGCGGCCACGCAGATGCGCATATCGCCCTGGCGCCGGTAGAGCTGGGCGCTCTCGCCGGTCACATCGCGTAGGTGGGTGAGTACCGGGCCCGCCGCCGCGAGCAGCCGGTCCTCGCCCGCCGCCGCGGCCAGCTCGCCCAGCCGCGGCCCGAGGATGAAACGGCCCTGCATGTCGCGGGCCACCATGCGGTGGTGCTCAAGAGCCACCGCGAGCCGGTGCGCCGTGGGGCGCGCGAGACCGGTCGCTGAGACCAGCCCGGCGAGGGTGGCCGGACCGGACTCCAGAGCGCTCAGTACCAGAGCTGCCTTGTCGAGAACGCCGACGCCGCTAGAGTTGTCCATGCGTCGATACTCATGTCTCAGAGTATGAAACGCAAGTTCAATTTTCCCGGCGACCCGCCAACCTTGAAGAACGGCCGCCGCTTCTCGGGGGTCCCCCCGGCTGAGGGTCGGGGGAGGAACTGGTCTCGACATGTGGTCGGCGGCGCTGCCGGCCGGAGGGAATGCGATGGGACGCACACTCGCGGAAAAAGTCTGGGACGACCATGTCGTCAGGCGTGTGGAAGGCGAGCCGGACCTTCTCTTCATCGATCTGCACTTGCTCCACGAGGTGACCAGTCCCCAGGCTTTCGACGGACTCCGCAAGGCGGGCCGTGCCGTACGGCGCACGGACCTGACCATCGCGACCGAGGACCACAACACCCCGACCCTCGACATCGACAAGCCGATCGCCGACCCGGTCTCGCGCACCCAGTTGGAGACCCTGCGCAAGAACTGCGCGGACTTCGGGGTCCGCCTGCACCCGCTCGGTGACGTCGAACAGGGTGTCGTACACGTCGTCGGACCGCAGCTCGGGCTGACCCAGCCCGGGATGACGGTGGTCTGCGGCGACAGCCACACCTCCACCCACGGCGCGTTCGGCGCGCTCGCCTTCGGCATCGGCACCTCCCAGGTCGAGCACGTGCTCGCCACCCAGACGCTGCCCATGGCGCCGTTCAAGACCATGGCGGTCACCGTGAACGGCGAGCTGCCCGAGGACGTCACAGCCAAGGATCTGATTCTCGCCATCATCGCCAAGATCGGCACCGGCGGTGGACAGGGCTATGTGATCGAGTACCGCGGCGAGGCCATCGAGAAGCTGTCGATGGAGGCGCGGATGACGATCTGCAACATGTCCATCGAGGCGGGGGCGCGCGCCGGGATGATCGCCCCGGACGAGACCACCTTCGCCTACGTCCAGGGCCGCGAGCACGCCCCCCAGGGCGCGGACTGGGACGAGGCCGTCGCCTACTGGAAGACGCTGCGCACCGACGAGGACGCCGTCTTCGACCACGAGGTCGTCATCGACGCTTCCGAGCTGGCACCGTTCGTCACCTGGGGCACCAACCCGGGACAGGGCGCCCCGCTGTCGCACTCGGTGCCCGACCCGGCCTCCTTCCAGGACGCCAGCGAGCGGTACGCGGCGGAGAAGGCACTGGACTACATGGGCCTGAGCGCGGGTCAGCCGCTGCGCGAGGTCGCCGTCGACACCGTCTTCGTCGGCTCGTGCACCAACGGCCGTATCGAGGACCTGCGTTCGGCCGCCGCCGTGCTGGAGGGCCGCAAGGTGGCAGACAGCGTGCGGATGCTGGTCGTACCCGGCTCGGTGCGGGTCGCGCTCCAGGCCGTCGAGGAAGGGCTGGACAAGGTGTTCACCGCGGCGGGCGCCGAGTGGCGGCACGCCGGCTGCTCGATGTGTCTGGGCATGAACCCCGACCAGCTCCAGCCGGGTGAGCGCGCCGCCTCCACCTCGAACCGCAACTTCGAGGGCCGCCAGGGCAAGGGCGGGCGCACCCATCTGGTCTCGCCGCAGGTCGCGGCGGCGACAGCGGTACTGGGCCACCTGGCCTCGCCCGCCGACCTGGCCGACGTCCGCGAGCCGGCTGTCGCCTGACGGGCCGACGGACCGAGGAACCCGAAGGGATACGGAAGACATGGAAGCCTTCACCACACACACCGGCCGGGCCGTCCCGCTGCGCCGCAGCAACGTCGACACCGACCAGATCATCCCGGCCCACTGGCTCAAGAAGGTCACCCGCGACGGTTTCGAGGACGGCCTGTTCGAGGCATGGCGCAAGGACCCGGAGTTCGTACTCAACCAGCCGGCCCACCAGGGCGCCACGGTGCTGGTCGCCGGGCCCGACTTCGGTACCGGCTCCTCGCGTGAGCACGCCGTCTGGGCGCTGCAGAACTACGGCTTCAAGGCCGTCATCTCCTCGCGGTTCGCCGACATCTTCCGGGGCAACTCGCTCAAGAACGGCCTGCTCACAGTGGTGCTGCCGCAGGAGACGGTGGACGCGCTGTGGGAGCTGACCGAGGCGGACCCGGCCGCCGAGGTGACCGTGGACCTGGTGCGCCGCAAGGTGGTGGCGCCCGGCGTCGAGGCGGACTTCGAACTGGACGAGAACGCCCGTTGGAGGCTGCTGGAGGGGCTGGACGACATCAGTCTCACCCTGAAGAACGAGGACGCCATCGCGGAATTCGAGAAGTCGCGGGCCTCCTTCAAACCGCGCACGCTGGCCGCCTGAGCTCTTCCGGCAAGCATCCCGCAGCGCCACCGCGCCCCCGCCGCACCCGGCGGGGGCGCGGTGTTGTTGTGCGGCACGTGTGCGCGCACGCGTGCGCTGACGATTGACGTGAATTAGTCTTGACGTCGGCTCCTGTCGCACTAAGGCACTGTGCTGTTCGCGACTCGCCCGCACGACTCGCCGGGAGGTGTCAACAAAGGCTCTGCCCAGTGGAGTTGGCGCTCACACCTGGCACATTCCCGCCTAGGCTGACCCGCTGGAAGCGACAACTCATCCCAGATGGCACAATCACCGCATGGAACGCGACGGTCAACTGGAGCTCTACGACCGACTCGCCGCCCGACTCAAGGAAGCGCACTCCCGAGTGCGCTCCCCGCAAATTCCGCAGAGCGCACGGGTGCCGCTGACCCGGAAGCTGCTCGTCATCACCGCGGCTTCCAAACACGATCTCGCCGACGCCGAACGGCGTCTGGAGCGCCTGATGGCCGACGTCGACGAGGGGCGATTCAGCTCCGGCCAAGGGGACGTGTGCGCGGACGGAACTCCGTGACGGGCGAGTTCGTTGCGGCACAAGGGTGATTCGCCCGTTTCGTGTTTGATTTGCGGTATATATCTGCCTAACGTGCGAAAAAGCTGAACACATTCGTTCCGGCAATGTCTCCGAAGGGGAAGACGTGAACAAGGCGCAGCTCGTTGAAGCTATCCAAGATGACCTCGGTGGACGCCAGCAGGCCGCGGATGCGGTCGATGTAGTCCTGGACGCGATCGTTCGTGCGGTCGTCGCCGGTGAGCGTGTTTCGGTCACCGGCTTCGGCTCTTTCGAGAAGGTCGACCGCCCGGCCCGTTACGCCCGCAACCCGCAGACCGGCGAGCGGGTGCGGGTGAAGAAGACCTCCGTGCCGCGCTTCCGCGCGGGTGCGGGCTTCAAGGACCTGGTGAGCGGGGCGAAGAAGCTCCCCAAGAACGATGTCGCGGTCAAGAAGGCCCCCAAGGGCAGCCTCTCCGGTGGCACCGCCACCAAGAAGGCCACGGCCAAGAAGGCGGGCGCCAAGAAGACGACCGCGAAGAAGGCCACGCCGGCGAAGAAGGCCACGGCGAAGAAGACCGCCCCGGCGAAGAAGGCCACGGCCAAGAAGGCTCCGGCGAAGACCACCGGCGCCAAGAAGACCACCGCCAAGAAGGCTCCGGCCAAGACCACGGCCAAGAAGGCTCCGGCGCGCAAGAGCACCGCCACCAAGGCGCCCGCGCGCAAGACGGCCGCCCGCAAGACCACCGCCAAGAAGACCACGTCGCGGCGGCGCTAACCCGCCTCGCGGGTCAGCTGCGGAATCGATCCCTCCCGCCTGCGGCACCGCCGTCGAGGGGCAAGGGAAACCTCCCGGTTCCACGGACCGGGGAACCCGGTCCCACGGGCCGGGAAAGAAGAACGCGGCCCTCGCGGGCCGTCACGCCAGCGCCGGGCCGGGCTCCCTCGGGGGAGCCCGGCCCGCGGCGTTCGCGCTGCTGAGCCCGGCCGTACGAGACTCACCGGGGCGCCTGAAGCGGGCTGCCGGGGTCTCACCGCGCGGCCGCGTGTCTCACAGGGTCTGGAGCGTCACCAGGGTGATCCGGCGGTCGTCCCGCTCGCCCTCGACCTCGATGCGGACCCGCTGGCCTGGACGGAGCAGGCGGAGCCCGCCCGCGTCGAAGGCGGGGGCCTCGAAGGGCAGCGGGGTGCCGTCGTCCAGCAGCACGCTGCCGGACCGCGACTGAGGGTCGTAGGTGTACGCGGTGGCCTGCATACCGGCAGCCTAGCGGCCCGGCCCCGGGACGGGCCCGGCCAGGAGCGCCGAGGTGAAACCGCCGACTCCCAGCTCCAGCGCGGCGCGCAGATCCTCGGGCGTGTCCACGTCCTGGCGCACACTCGCCACCCCCGTCAGCGGGAGTTCCACGGCGCCGGACGCCCGGTGCCGGGTCCGGGAAGGGCCCCCGAAAGCAGGGGAAAGCCCAGTCCGAGGCAGGGCCGTCAGCACAGTTGTGCCGATTTCCGCGGCGTCCGGAAGAAAAGCACGGGAAAATCCGGAAGCCGCATTCAGTACCCGTTCCAATTCCGCAGGCCGCAGGGCCGGCAGATCGGCGTTGAGCGCCGCGACGGGCGTATCGGGCTCCGCGGCGCGTGCCGCGGCCGCTCCGTGCGCGAGCGCGGCGTTGAGCCCGTCGCCCGGTAGATCGGGCACCGCGCGTGCCCCCAGGGCCCGCAGTTCGCCTGCCGCCAGCGAATCGTCAGTGACAACCACCACACCCCGCACCGCCGCACACTCCAGGGCCGCGCGCACGGTGTCCTGCGCGAACGCCAGCGCGAGCTCGGGCACAGGGAGGCCCGTCGGGGCGCCCGTCAGCCGACTCTTGGCCCGGAAGAGAGGCTTCAGCGGCACCACGAGAGTCCAGGTCACGGGCGTCACGTATGGCTGCATCGGCCTCATTCTCGCCTGCCCCCGAGCGGCGGACCGGGGGTGGGGTTACCGTGTGCCACACGGTCGGGCACGGACAGTGTGCTCGACAGTGAGGCAGTCCGCGGCGACACTTGTGCGGTTGTCGATTTGCCCTCAGTGGAAGGGCCCCACAAGGAGCCCCCTAAGGAGATGGTGTCCGGGTGTCCCGCCAAACCGTGTCCGCCCCGGGAGCAACCCCAGGACCCTCGGCAGGAAAAGCCGAGCCGAAGGGGGAGTGCAATGCCGGGGAGTGACGGTAAACGCAGGAAGATCGGCTTCTGGTACCGCTTGGCGGCGTTCCTGCTGAAACCCCCGCTGATCCTGCTCTTCAAGCGGGACTGGCGCGGAGTGGAGCACATTCCGCAGGACGGCGGCTTCATCACCGTCGTCAACCACAACTCGTATCTCGACCCGCTCTCCTACGCCCACTTCCAGTACAACACCGGCCGGGTCCCGCGGTTCCTGGCCAAGGTGGGTCTGTTCAAGGGCGGTTTCGTGGGCGCTGCGATGCGCGGCACCGGGCAGATTCCCGTCTATCGCGAGTCAGCTGACGCGGTGGGCGCCTTCCGGGCCGCTGTGGAGGCCATCGAGAAGGGCGAGTGCGTCGCCTTCTACCCGGAGGGCACCCTCACCCGCGACCCGGAGATGTGGCCGATGACCGGCAAGACCGGCGCCGCCCGGGTCGCGCTGCTGACCAGGGCGCCCGTCATCCCCGTCGCCCAGTGGGGCGCCAATCTGGCGATGCCGCCCTACGCCAAGGAGAAGAAGCTCAGGCTCTTCCCCCGCAAGACCCTGATCGTGCAGGCGGGACCGCCGCTGGACCTGTCCGCGTACTACGACCGTGAGCCCACCGCCGAGGTGCTTCGCGAGGTCACCGACGTCATGATGGACGCCGTCACCGAGCAGCTCGCCGCCGTCCGCGGCGAGCCGGCGCCCGCCGAGCGGTACGACATGCGCAAGGCGGCGGTCCAAAGGCACGAGCAGCGGGCCGCCCGGGAGCGCCCGGCCCAGCCGCGCGGGGCTGACGGACAGCAGGAGACGGCCGGTCAGGCGCCGGCCACGGCCGAGGCGGCAGAGGGAGAGAAGAACGCGTGAGCCGGCAGGACGGGCAGCAGGACCGGCGGCAAGGGGAACAGCGCAGGAAGGCCGCCGTGTTCGGCACCGGTTCCTGGGGCACCGCCTTCGCGATGGTGCTCGCCGACGCCGGGGTCGAGGTGACCCTGTGGGGCCGCAGGGCCGAGGTCGTCGAGCAGATCAACACCACGCGCCGGAACCCCGGATACCACCCCGACACCGAGCTCCCCGCCCGGGTGCGGGCCACCACCGACCCGGCCGAGGCCGCCCGGGACGCGGAGTTCACGGTGCTCTCCGTGCCCTCCCAGACCCTCCGCGCCAACCTGGAGTCCTGGCGCGGGCTGCTGCACCCCGGCACGGTGCTCGTCTCCCTGATGAAGGGGATCGAACTGGGCACCGCCAAGCGGATGAGCGAGGTCATCGAGGAGGTGGCCGGTGTCCCCGCCGAGCGGGTCGCCGTACTGACAGGGCCGAACCTCGCCCGCGAGATCGCCGCCCGCCAGCCGGCCGCCGCCGTTGCCGCCTGCGCGGACGAGGAGGCGGCACGCGCGCTGCAGAGCGCCTGCCACACCCCGTACTTCCGGCCCTACACCAGCACCGACGTGGTCGGCTGCGAGCTGGGCGGTGCCGTCAAGAACGTCATCGCGCTGGCCGTGGGCATCGCCGACGGGATGGGCCTGGGCGACAACTCCAAGGCGTCGCTGATCACCCGGGGCCTGGCCGAGACCACCCGGCTCGGCCTCGCCATGGGCGCCGAGGCCCACACCTTCGCCGGTCTCGCCGGGATGGGCGACCTGGTTGCCACCTGCTCCTCGCCGCTGTCGCGTAACCACACCTTCGGCACCAACCTGGGCCGGGGCATGACCCTGGAGGAGACGATCGCGGTCACCGAGCAGACCGCGGAGGGCGTCAAGTCCTGCCAGTCCGTGCTGGACCTGGCGCGCCGGCACGGGGTGGAGATGCCGATCACCGAGACGGTGGTGGAGATCGTCCACAAGGGCAAGCCGCCGCTGGTGGCGTTGAAGGAACTGATGGCTCGCAGCGCCAAGCCGGAGAACGGGTAGCCGCCTGTTCCGGTCCGATGCGGGGGTGCTCCTTCCTGGCCTACGCGGGCCGTCCGTCCGCTGTGGCCTGCGGGGGTACCCCCAGCCTCCGGCCGGGAGGTGCCCCCACCCGGCCGGAGTCCCCCGGCCTCCGGCCGGGAGGTGCCCCAGGGGAGCGGTTACCCGCGCCCCTTCGGGGCGCGGCACAAGGTGTCGGCGGAGTGCCGGGGTGGCGGGAGGCGGTAAAGTCCCAGCGATATGAGCAGCCAGAGCCCCGCCCCCAAGCCCCGAGTCGCCGTCGTCTTCGGCGGACGCAACTCAGAGCACCAGATCTCCGTCCTCACGGCCGGCGCGGTGCTCAGCGCCATCGACCGCGACAAGTACGAGGTGCTGCCCATCGGTATCACCGCGGACGGCCGCTGGGCGCTGGCGGCCGACGACCCGGCCCGGATGGCCATCGAGGACCGCGAGCTGCCCACCGTCGAGCAGCTTTCCGAGTCGGACACCGGCGGCGTGCTGCTGCCCGTCTCACCCGGCAGCCGCGAGGTCGTGCACACCGAGCCGGGGCAGGTGCCCAAGGCGCTGGGCGAGATCGACGTCGTCTTCCCGGTGCTGCACGGGCCGTACGGCGAGGACGGCACCCTGCAGGGGATGCTGGAGCTGGCCGAGGTGCCGTATGTCGGCTCGGGCGTACTCTCCTCGGCCGTCGGCATGGACAAGGAGTACATGAAGCGGATCTTCACCTCCTTCGGGCTGCCGGTCGGCCCCTATGTCACCGTCCGGCCCCGGGAGTGGGAGACCGATCCCGCCGCGGCGCGCAAGAAGATCGTCGACTTCGCCTCCGAGCAGGGCTGGCCGGTGTTCGTGAAGCCGGCGCGGGCCGGCTCCTCCATGGGCATCACCAAGGTCGAAGGGCTGGCCGGGCTGGACGAGGCCGTGGAGACGGCGCGGCGCCACGACCCGAAGATCATCGTGGAGTCCCTGCTGCGCGGCCGGGAGATCGAGTGCGGCGTCCTGGAGTTCGAGGACGGCCCGCGTGCCAGCGTCCCCGCCGAGATCCCGCCGGTCAGCAACCACGACTTCTACGACTTCGAGGCCAAGTACATCGACTCCGCCTCCGGCATCGTGCCGGCGCCGCTGACCGAGGAGCAGACGGCGCGGGTGCGGGAGCTGGCGGTACGCGCCTTCGAGGCCGCCTCCTGCGAGGGGCTGGTGCGGGCCGACTTCTTCCTGGGCGAGGACGGCGAGTTCGTCATCAACGAGATCAACACGATGCCGGGCTTCACCCCCATCTCGATGTATCCGCGCATGTGGCAGGAGACCGGAGTCGGCTACCCCGAATTGGTCGACCGCCTCATCCAGTCGGCCCTCAACCGCCCCACCGGCCTGCGGTAGGCGCTGGGGGCGTCGGGTGGGCGCTGACGCCGCCGGGGATGCTCCGTGACTCCGGTCAGAGCTGCCGCTTCGGCACCGTGTGCCGGACCGCGTCGCTCAGATCGGCGAGCGCCTCGGCCTCGGGCGCGTAGTCGTCGGGCACGGTCAACTCGACGTTGGCGACCCGGTCGGTCGTGGTGAAGCGGTACCCGCCGTTCTGCTTCTCGATCAGCCAGGGGACCCCGTTCACCTCCGCCGCGTCGGCTGTGGGGTTGTACTCTTCGTCACCTGGGGTGAGCTTGGCGGGCCTGGGCACGCCGCAGCGCAGCTCGATGGCCGGGTCGCCCCACACTGCGGTGTAGTCGGATGCGGGGTCGGCCTCGCCACGCCGCTGCCCGTCCACCCGCCCGGGCAGTGCGTCGTGCAGCGCACGGCAGACCTTCGCCGCCCTGCCGGAGGGGCTGGGCGGGGTGGGCCCCGTCTGGCCTGTGACCGAACAGCCCGCCGTGAGCAGGGCCGACGGAACCAGGAGCGCGCCCACGGCGGCAGCGGGCACGGTCCGGCGGGAACGAGGGGAGGCAGCCGGGCGTCGAATGCTCACCGGGCGAGCATACGGGGGGCCTAGAGATGGACGATCGGGCAGGTCAGCGTGCGGGTGATGCCCTCCACCTGCTGCACCTTGGCGACCACCATGCGGCCGAGGTCGTCCATCGTCTCCGCGCGGGCACGCACGATCACATCGTACGGACCCGTTACATCCTCGGCCTGGATCACGCCGGGGATCTTGGAGACGATCTCCGCGACGGTCGAAGCCTTGCCAACTTCGGTCTGAATCAAGACGTACGCCTGGACCACGGAACCTCCACGGGGGCTGCGAGGATCATGCGGGGCGAGAGAGAAACGCCACCGTACCGCGTCGCCCCTGCCACGGGGAGACCACAGCGCCGCCCTCGTGGCGGCCGGGCGCACGGGCAGCAGGGGGCAGCGGCAAAGCGCGGACGGACCGGGGGCACCACGGTGGGTGGGGCGGGCGCCGGACGGACACGTACGGACACGTACCACCGGCGGGTGGACGACGCACGGGAGAGCACGATGAGCGAAACGAGCGAAGGGGCAGAGCAATGCGGGATGTGAACGGCGGTACCGCGTCGGAGCCTGCGCACCCCGCGGCCCCCCACGGGCCCGTTCCGGGGCGGACCAAGGGCACCGTGGGCGAACTGGGGGAGTTCGGCCTCATCCGGGAACTGACCTCCCGGCTGACCACCACCTCCGCGGTGCGGATCGGCCCCGGGGACGACGCCGCTGTGGTGGCCGCACCCGACCGGCGCGTGGTGGCCAGCACCGACATCCTCGTCGAGGGACGGCACTTCCGGCGCGACTGGTCGACCGCCTACGACGTGGGGCGCAAGGCCGCGGCGCAGAACATGGCCGACATCGCCGCCATGGGAGCGGTCCCCACCGCGCTGCTGCTCGGTCTGATGGTCCCCGCCGACCTCCCCGCGAACTGGCCCACCGAGCTGATGGACGGCATCCGGGACGAGGCGCAGGTCGCCGCCTCGGCCGTGGTCGGCGGCGACGTGGTACGCGGCGACACCATCGCCGTCTCCATCACGGCCCTGGGCGATCTGCGCAACCGGGAGCCGGTCACCCGCTCCGGGGCGTGCGCCGGCGACGTAGTGGCCGTCACCGGGTGGCTGGGCTGGTCGGCGGCCGGGCACGCGGTGCTCTCCCGCGGTTTCCGCTCGCCCCGGGCCTTCGTGGAGGCGCACCGCCGCCCCGAGCCCCCGTACCACGCCGGGCCCGCAGCCGCCGGGCTGGGCGCGACAGCGATGACCGACGTCAGCGACGGACTTGTGGCCGACCTCGGACACATCGCCGAGGCCAGCAAGGTGCGCATCGACCTGCGCTCCGCCGACCTGGACATCCCCGCGCAGATGGCCGACATCGGACAGGCCGTCGGCGTCGACCCGCTCCAGTGGGTGCTCACCGGGGGAGAGGACCACGCCATCGTCGCCACCTTCCCCCGCGACCAGAAGCTTCCGGCGCGCTGGCGCGTCATCGGTGAGGTGCAGGGCGCCTCGGCGCGGCCGCGCGTCACCGTGGATGGCGCACCCTGGGCCAAGGCGGGCGGCTGGGACCACTTCTCCGACGACGAGGAGCACTGAGTACGGTCGTCCCATGGACGATGTGAACCCCCGTGCGGGCGGTGCGGACGGTGCGCGGGTACAGCGCCCGGTGACTCCCGGCGCGCCGCCCCGTGTGCTGACCGTCGCCGGGTCCGACTCCGGCGGCGGCGCCGGCATCCAGGCCGACCTGAAGACCATGCTGGCGCTCGGCACCCACGGCATGAGTGTGGTCGCGGCCGTCACCGCGCAGAACTCCCTCGGCGTGCAGGGCTCTTGGGAGCTTCCGGCGGAGGCGGTCCGCGCCCAGTACCGCAGCGTCGTGGACGACATCGGGGTACAGGCCGTCAAGACGGGCATGCTGGCCTCGGCGGAGCTCGTGGAGACCGTCGCCGAACTGCTGGCCGGGACCGAGGCGCCGGTGGTCGTCGACCCGGTGGGGGTCTCCAAGCACGGGGACCCGCTGCTGGCAGGGGAGGCGGTGGACTCGCTGCGCGGCAAGCTGCTGCCCGTCGCCACCGTCGTCACCCCCAACCTCGACGAGGTGGCCCAGCTGACGGGCGTCCGGGTCACCGACGAGACCGGGCTGCGTGAGGCCGCGGTCGCCGTGCTGGCCCACGGATCGCGCTGGGCGCTGATCAAGGGCGGGCATCTGCGGGGCGAGGCCGTGGACCTGCTCACCGACGGCACCGAGGAGCACTGGCTGCGCGCGCCGCGTCACGACAACCGGCACACCCACGGCACGGGCTGCACCCTGGCCAGTGCGCTCGCCTCGTATCTGGCCAAGGGGCTGCCGGTGCCCGAGGCCGCGAGGGCTGCCAAGGAGTACACGACGGGCGCCATCGCGGCGGGCTTCCCGCTGGGTGCCGGACTGGGGCCCGTGGACCACGGGTGGCGGCTGGGCGAGCGCGGCTGAGCCGCCCGCCGCGAACGCGTCCGGCTCCATGGAAACGACCAGGACAGGTGAGAGCGCCCGGACATGCGAAAGCCTCCGGACACACAAAAACCGGCCCGCCTGTGCGGGCCGGTTCTGCGTTCGGCTCGGCGTGAGCCGCGCTGCGTTACGTCGAGGACGTCAGCGCGACACCTTGCCGGCCTTGATGCACGAGGTGCAGGCGTTGAGGCGCTTCGGCGTCCCGCCGACCACGGCACGCACGCGCTGGATGTTCGGGTTCCAGCGACGGCGGGTGCGGCGGTGCGAGTGGGAGATGTTGTTGCCGAACTCCGGCCCCTTGCCGCAGACGTCGCAGTTCGCAGCCACGGGTCACTCCAAAGACTTCAGATGCACGTACGGTGAATCCCGGCGACGCAGGACCAGATGACCGGCTGTGCCAGGGAGATCGTTACCGACCGGAACGAAACATCCGGATCAGGCAACCGGAGCAGCATACAACGGACGGTCTCGAACAGCGAAACCACGGCCTTCGTCCCGGTCCCGACCTGGGCTTCCGCCCGGCTCCCCACTAGCCTTCCCGCAACACAGCCGCCCCGGCCGCCGGCCCGGCCGCTGCCCCGAAGGAGGTCCCGCACGTGCCGCTACCGCTCGACGCCGCCGCGGTACGCCGCTGGAGCGCCCTCGGCCGCGAGTCGCTGCGCGCTCACTGCGCGCGCATGGACGCCATCAACGTCTTCCCGGTCGCCGACGGGGACACCGGCACCAATCTGTGCCTCACCTTCGAGGCGGCGGTCGCGGCGCTCCCGGCCCCGGAGCCGACGGCAGGAGAGACCACGGCAGGGGAGCCGACGGCAGCGCAGGCGACGGCAGCGCAGGCGACGGCCGCCGAGGCGCTGCGTGCGATGGCGAGGGCCGCGCTGCTGGACGCCAGGGGCAATTCGGGCACCATCCTGGCCGAGTATCTGCGCGGTATGGCACACGGCCTCGCGGCGGAGGGCGGCGAGCCGTCCGGGGCCTTGCCGCGCGCCCTGCGGTACGGGGCGCGCGCCGCGTACGCCGCTGTCGCGCACCCCGTCGAGGGCACGATGCTGACGGTGGCGGCGGCCGCCGCCGACGCCGCCGAGGCCGGGGGCGATCCAGCGGTGGCGGCGTACGAGGCCCTGGCCGCCACCCCCGGGCGGCTGGCGGCCCTGGCACGCGCGGGCGTGGTGGACGCGGGCGGGCTGGGCCTGACGGCGCTGCTGACCTCGCTGTGGGCGGCGCTGGGCGAGCGCGTCCCCCAGCAGCCGGCGTCCGCGACGGCGCCCGGAGCGGCGGCAGGTACCGGTCCGGCGGCGTGTGCCGGACCGGACCACGAGCCGGCGGTGTCGGTCGCCGACGGATCGCCGCAGGCACCCTTCCGCCCCGAGTTCGAGGTGATGTACCTGCTGGAGTCCGGCGACCCCGAGGCCGTCGACGCGCTGCGCGACCGGCTCGACCCGCTCGGGGACAGCCTGGTCGTCGGCGGCGGCGAAGGGCTGTGGAGCGTGCACGTCCACGTCGGCGACGCCGGGGCAGCCGTGGAGGCGGGCCTGGCGGCGGGACGCCCGTACCGCATCCGCATCACCCACCTGCCGACCGCCGAGAGCGGCAGCGCGGCTGCCCGGGACGGCGCCGCGGGGGCCGTGCGGGGCGGAGCGCCCTGTGCCGTGGCGGAGGAGACGCCCGAGCCGGGCACTCCGGCGCGTGCCGTCCTCTCCGTCGTGCCGGGGGACGGGCTGGCCGCGCTGTGCCGGCGGGCGGGTGCCGCTGTGCTGCCCGCGGCCGATGCCGTGCGGCAGGACGCGCTGGTCGCCGCGGTGCGGGCGACGGGGGCCGCCGAGGTGGCGCTGCTGCCCAACGAGACCGAGCTGCACCCGGTGGCGGCGCGAGCGGCCGACGCGGCACGCGCCGCCGGCGTCAGGTGCGCCGTCATCCCCACCCGGGCCGCCGTCCAGGGACTCGCGGCGCTCGCCGTGCACCAGCCCGACCGCCGCTTCGACGAGGACGTCGTCACCATGACTTCGGCGGCCGGAGCCACCCGGTACGGCGAGGTGACCGTCGCCGAGCGTCAGTCGTGGACGACGGCGGGTGTCTGCCAGGCCGGGGACGTGCTCGGGCTCGTCGAGGGGGACGTGGCGCTGATCGGCGGCGACACCGTGCGAGTCGCCACCGAAGTGCTGGCCCGGATGCTGGCGGCCGGGGGAGAGCTGGTCACCCTCGTGGTCGGCGCGCGAGCACCCGAGGGGCTCGCCACGGCTCTGGAGCACTATGTGCGCACCAACCACCTCGCCGTGGACACGGTCGTCTACGAGGGGCAGCAACAGGAGACACAGCTGCTGATCGGCGTCGAGTAGCCCCTGTCGGCGAGCAGCCGATCTCTCCTGGGGAGTGGAAGGATCTCCTGGCGAGGGACAGCGGCGCTGTCACCCCCGTCCGGCAGGATGGAACCGTGCCCTCGACTGATACGACGCGAAGCGAACCCCTCCAGGAGCCGCTGAAGGCGCTGCTCGGCGGCAACACCGCGAAGGTGATGTCCGAGCATCTCGGGCTGCGCACGGTCGGCGACCTGCTGCACCACTACCCGCGCCGGTACGCCGAGCGCGGCGAGCTGACCCGGCTGTCCGAGCTGCCGCTGGACGAGCACGTCACCGTCGTCGCGCGGATTCATGACGCGCGAGTGCACAAGTTCAACCGGGGCACGGGGCAGCGCCTGGAGGTCACGCTGACGGACGGCAGCGGACGGCTCCAGCTCGTCTTCTTCGGCCGCTCGGTCCACTACCACCAGCGGACGCTGCTGCCGGGCAAGCGCGGCATGTTCGCCGGCAAGGTCGGGGTCTTCAACCGCAGGCTCCAGCTGTCGCACCCGGACTACAAACTCCTGGACGAGGACAGCGACGAGGAGACGGTGCAGCGGTTCGCCGGCGCGCTGCTGCCGCTCTACCCGGCGTGCAAGCAGCTCTCGTCCTGGAACATCGAGCAGTCGGTCGCCACCGTCCTCGGCGCGCTGGAGGCCACCGGCTGGCGCGGGCTGAGCGACCCGCTGCCCGGGGCGCTGCGCGAGCAGCGCGGACTGATCGCGCTCCCCGAGGCGTTCGAGAAGGTCCACCGGCCGCGCAGCAAGGCGGACATCGGTGAGGCCCGTGCCCGGCTCAAGTGGGACGAGGCGTTCGTCCTCCAGGTGGCGCTCGCCCGGCGGCGCGCCAAGGAGACCGAACTGCCCGCCGTGCCGCGGCAGCCGGCCCCCGGCGGCCTGCTGGACGCGTTCGACGCGCGGCTGCCGTTCACCCTCACCGACGGGCAGCGCGAGGTCAGCCGGGAGATCTTCGCCGATCTGGCCACCGAGCACCCCATGCACCGGCTGCTCCAGGGGGAGGTCGGCTCCGGCAAGACGCTGGTGGCACTGCGGGCCATGCTCGCCACCGTGGACGCGGGCGGCCAGGCGGCGATGCTCGCGCCGACCGAGGTGCTGGCCCAGCAGCACCACCGGTCCATCACGGAGATGATGGGTGAACTCGCGGAGGGCGGGATGCTGGGCGGCGCCGAGCAGGGCACCAAAGTGGTGCTGCTGACCGGCTCGATGGGCGCCGCGGCCCGCCGCAAGGCGCTGCTGGACCTGGCCACCGGCGAGGCGGGCATCGTGGTGGGCACCCACGCGCTGATCGAGGACAAGGTCACCTTCCACGACCTGGGCCTGGTCGTGGTGGACGAGCAGCACCGCTTCGGCGTCGAACAGCGCGACGCGCTCCGCTCCAAGGGCAAGCAACCCCCGCACCTGCTGGTGATGACGGCGACGCCCATCCCCAGGACCGTCGCCATGACCGTCTTCGGCGATCTGGAGACCTCCGTCCTGGACCAACTCCCCGCGGGGCGCTCCCCGATCGCCACCCACGTCGTGCCCGTCAGGGACAAGCCGCACTTCCTCACCCGGGCCTGGGAGCGGGTGCGCGAGGAGGCCGAGGCGGGGCATCAGACGTATGTCGTCTGCCCGCGGATCGGCGACGACGAGGAGACGGCGCCGGCGAAGGGCGCGGCAGCGAAGCGGACCGCGGACGAGGAGCAGCTCCCCGAAGGCGAGGCGGACGGGGACGAGGGCGCCGACAGCGAGGAGAAGCGCCCGCCGCTGGCGGTCCTCGACATCGCCGACCAGCTCGCCTCCGGCCCGCTCGCAGGGCTGCGGGTCGCGGCCCTGCACGGACGGATGCAGCCCGAGGCGAAGGACGAGGTGATGCGGCGGTTCGCCGCGGGCGAGGTCGATGTGCTGGTGGCCACCACGGTCATCGAGGTCGGGGTGAACGTGCCCAACGCCACCGGCATGGTGATCATGGACGCGGACCGCTTCGGCGTCTCCCAACTGCACCAGTTGCGCGGTCGCGTCGGGCGGGGCTCGGCCCCCGGCCTGTGCCTGCTGGTGACGGACATGCCGCAGGAGAGCCCGGCGCGGGCCCGGCTGCAGGCCGTCGCCGCCACGCTCGACGGTTTCGAGCTCTCCCGCATCGACCTCGAACAGCGCCGCGAGGGCGATGTTCTCGGTCAGGCGCAGTCGGGGGTGCGCTCCTCGCTACGGATGCTCACCGTCATCGAGGACGAGGAGGTCATCGCCGAGGCCCGCGAAGAGGCCATGGCCCTGGTGGCTGCCGACCCGGAGCTGGCCGGCCATCCGGAGCTGCGTACGGCGCTGGCAGCGCTGCTGGACGAGGAGCGTGAGGAGTACCTCGACAAGGGCTGAAGCACCCCCACGCAGGCCGCGTGCCCGCGTGGGATCCTGATTCCGAGCATCCACCCCACACAGAGGATCGATCCGCACCCATGACCCGCGTCATCGCCGGAGCCGCAGGCGGGCGGCGGCTGGCCGTCCCACCGGGCACCGGCACCCGGCCCACCTCCGACCGGGCCCGCGAGGGCCTCTTCTCCAGCTGGGAGTCGCAGTTGGGAGGCGCCGCGGGCTGGCAGGGGCTGCGGGTGCTGGATCTGTACGCCGGCTCGGGCGCCGTCGGTCTGGAGGCGCTCTCCAGGGGCGCCGCGTACGTACTGCTGGTCGAGACGGACACGCGTGCGGTGCGCACCATCAAGGAGAACGTGCGAGCGGTCGGGCTGCCGGGCGCTCAGGTGCGGTCGGGCAAGGCAGGGCAGGTCCTCGCGGGAGAGCCGCCCGAGCACCCGTTCGACCTGGTCTTCCTCGACCCTCCGTACGCCGTCACCGACGACGAACTGCGGGAGACACTGCTCACACTCCGCGCGAAGGGCTGGCTGGCACCCGGTGCCTTGGCCACCGTGGAGCGCAGCACCAGGGGCGGTGATTTCCGCTGGCCGGAGGGTTTCGAGTCGCTCAGATCCCGTCGTTACGGCGAGGGAACGCTTTGGTACGGTCGCGCCGCCGCGCGGGAAGTTACTCGCGCGTCATGCTGAGATCACCTGAGGCGGGGCCCCGTGCCCGCCGTGAGGAGAGCGAGGAAGTGCCAGTGCGCCGCGCAGTCTGCCCGGGGTCCTTCGACCCCATCACCAATGGCCACCTCGACATCATCGACCGCGCCTCCCGGCTGTACGACGTGGTCCACGTCGCCGTGATGATCAACAAATCGAAGCAGGGGCTCTTCTCCGTCGACGAGCGCATCGACCTGATCCGCCAGGTCACCGAGGGCTTCGGAAACGTCCAGGTGGAGGCGTTCCACGGGCTGTTGGTCGACTTCTGCAAGGAGCGCGACATCCCGGCCATCGTCAAGGGGCTGCGCGCGGTCAGCGACTTCGACTACGAGCTGCAGATGGCCCAGATGAACAACGGCCTCTCCGGCGTCGAAACGCTGTTCGTCCCCACCAACCCCACCTACAGCTTCCTCTCCTCCAGCCTAGTCAAGGAGGTCGCCACCTGGGGCGGCGACGTCTCCCACCTGGTTCCGGACGCCGTCAACCGCGCGCTGGCCGAGCGCCTCACCAAGCCGTGACCCCGGTCCGGCGACTGTGACCTGCCCGGATTCGCCGGTTTCGGGCAAGGAGTAACGGGCCCGCGCCCACTGGCCGTACAGTCGCCTGCGTGGACGTACAGCAGAAACTCGACGAGATCGTGGCGACCGTCGACGGCGCGCGCTCGATGCCCATGTCCGCCTCCTGCGTGGTCAACCGGGCCGAGCTGCTCGGCATGCTCGAGGAAGTGCGCCAGGCGCTGCCCGGCTCGCTCGCCGAGGCCCGCGAGGTGATCGGCGGCCGTGAGCAGGTCGTGGCCGGGGCGCACCAGGAGGCGCAGCGCATCATCGAGGCGGCTCAGGCCGAGCGCGCCGCGCTGGTGTCCGGCACGGAGGTGGCCCGCCGTGCCCAGGAGGAGGCCGACCGCATCCTGGGCGAGGCCCGCCGGGAGGCGGGCCAGATCCGCGCCGAGGCGGACGACTACGTCGACAGCAAGCTGGCCAACTTCGAGGCGGTGCTCTCCAAGACCATCGGCTCGATCGAACGCGGCAGGGAGAAGCTGCTGGGCAGCGGGCCCGGGGCCGAGGAGTGGCACGAGGAGTACGCGCACGAGGCCCCCGAGCGCACCGGCGACCCCCGCGAGCTGCAGCGCCGTGCTGACAGCTACGTCGAGGCGCGGCTCGGTTCCGTCGCGGCTGTGCTCGCCAAGACGCTGGAGGCGGTGGGGCGCGGCCGGCTCAAGCTGCACGGCCATGACCCCGTGGACGAGCTGGCGGCGCACATGGCCGCGCAGGACGGCGCCGAGAACCACACCGGGCACACCAGCGACGCCGACTACCTCGCCGGGCTCGCAACCGCCGACCCGGCGGCGCAGCCGGCGCAGGAACAGCAGCTCCCGCAGCCGCCCGCCCAGCCGCCCCAGGCCCCGCACATCCCGCCGCAGCCGCAAGGGCAGCCGGTCGCCGCCGACCCCTACTACGGGCAGCAGCAGATGCCGTACGACGGCGGTCAGCAGCACCACGGCCCGTACGCGTACGCCCAGCAGGCCCAGCAGGAGGCGTACTACGCACCCCAGCAGCACGATCCGTACGGCTACGGCCAGCAGCAGGACGGGTACTACCCGCAGCAGCAACAGCAGCACTACCAGCCGCAGCCCGAGCACCAGCACCAGCCCCAGCACCACTCGCAGCATCAGCCGCAGGCGCAGCTCGACGAGACCAGCCTCTTCGACACCAGCATGATCGACATCGACCAGCTCAGGGCGTACGAGCAGCGGCACGGCCAGGGCGGCTGACCCCCGGGCCCGGTGCGGGGCGGCACCGCGGGCGCGGATTGGGTCATGGGGGAGCCGTCAAGTATCCTGTCTCTTCGGCCGTGAGTACGTGCGCGGCCCCGGCCCCACCCCGTAGAAAGCAGGAAGCCCTGAAATCCCCCCTCGACCACCGTGCTCCTCTCGTGTTCGACACGCGCGAGCTGGGGCGGCGTCCTGGTGCGATGAAGCGGCTCACCCGCGAGGTGGAGTCCCCCGGCGATCTTGGTGTGGAGTTCATCAAGGTTCCCGACGGGGCGACGATCGAGCTGGACCTCCGCCTGGAGTCGGTCATGGAAGGGGTGCTCGTCACGGGCACCGCCCGTGCGCCGCTGACAGGGGAGTGCGTAAGGTGTCTGGAGCCGCTCGACCAGAGGGTCGAAGCGGACTTCCAGGAGATGTTCTCCTACCCCGAGGCCGACGACCGGGGCCGCCCTGTGGCGGAGCCCGCTGACGGCGAGGGGGCCGAGGGGGAAGAGGACACCCTCTTCCTCGAGGGCGACCTGTTCGACCTCGAACCCGTGCTGCGTGACGCGGTGGTGCTCGCACTGCCGCTGCAGCCGGTGTGCCGCGAGGACTGTCCAGGGCTGTGCCCCGAGTGCGGGGCCCGGCTGGCGGACGATCCTGACCACGGGCACGAAGACGCCGTCGACATCAGGTGGGCGGCACTGCAGGGACTCGCCGAGACCATGACGGACGGCGAGAAGGACAACGAGCCCCGCACCGACGGGGATGACTCACAGGAGAAGTAGCCGTGGCTGTTCCGAAGCGGAAGATGTCGCGCAGCAACACGCGCCACCGCCGGTCGCAGTGGAAGGCTGCGGTCCCCACCCTGGTGAAGTGCGAGCGCTGCCGCGAGCCCAAGCAGCAGCACATCGCGTGCCCGAGCTGCGGCACCTACAACAAGCGCCAGGTCCTCGAGGTCTGATCGGCTGGTGACAGGCTCAATGTCCAACGCCGGCACTCCTCAGAACCCCGCTCCCGGGAAGGGAGGAGATTCTGCGGAGCTGGTGGACGCGGCCTCGTCCCACGCGATTCTGGAAGGGCGGCTCGGTTACCAACTGGAGTCCGCCCTTCTGGTGCGTGCGCTGACGCACCGCAGTTACGCGTACGAGAACGGCGGGCTGCCCACCAACGAGCGCTTGGAGTTCCTCGGTGACTCCGTCCTCGGACTCGTCGTCACCGACACCCTCTACCGTATGCATCCGGACCTTCCGGAGGGCCAGCTCGCCAAGCTGCGGGCCGCGGTGGTCAATTCGCGCGCCCTCGCGGGCGTGGCCCGGGGTCTCGACCTGGGCGCCTTCATCCGCCTCGGCAGGGGCGAGGAGGGCACCGGCGGCCGGGACAAGGCGTCGATCCTCGCCGACACCCTGGAGGCGGTCATCGGCGCCGTCTATCTCGACCAGGGCCTGGAGGCGGCGTCCGAACTGGTGCACCGCCTCTTCGACCCGCTCATCGAGCGCTCCTCCAACCTCGGCGCCGGCCTGGACTGGAAGACCAGCCTCCAGGAGCTGACGGCCGCCGAGGGACTCGGCGTACCGGAATATCTGGTCTCCGAGACGGGCCCGGACCACGAGAAGACCTTCACGGCTGCTGCCCGCGTCGGTGGTGTCGCGTACGGCACCGGCACAGGACGCAGCAAGAAGGAGGCGGAGCAGCAGGCAGCCGAGGCCGCCTGGCGCGCGATCACGGCCCGCAGCGAGGCCGCGGCCAAGAGCGCCCAGGACGCCAAGGGCACTGCCGCCGAGAAGGGCGCCGCTGTCGACAAGGGCGCTCCCGCCGAGAAGGGCGAGTCGGCGGGCGCGGACAAGGGCGTGCCGGCTGCCAAGAGCGGTGGCTCGGCACCGTCCGTGCCGGACACCCAGCGGAGCGAGCCGGCGGAGCCCACCGAACCCACCGAGGGCACCACCGCCTCCCGCTGACCGCGCCCGCACCACACGTTCCGAGCGCCGACCGCGCCGCTCGCACCGGCCGCCCCTCCCGGGCGGCCGGTGGTGTTCCCGGCCCCGGATGCGGGGCCCTGCCAGACGAGGAGTCCCGTGCCCGAGCTGCCGGAAGTCGAGGTCGTACGCCGCGGCCTCGAACGCTGGGCAGGCGGCCGCACCATCGCCGCCGCCGAAGTGCTCCACCCCCGTGCCATCCGCCGCCACACCGCCGGACCGCTGGACTTCACCGCGCGGCTGGCGGGCCGCCGGATCGCCGCGGCCAGGCGCCGGGGCAAGTATCTGTGGCTGCCCGTCGACGACGGCTCCCACGCACTCCTCGCCCACCTCGGGATGAGCGGGCAGCTGCTCATACAGCCGCCCGGCACCCCCGATGAGCGGCATCTGCGCGTACGGTTCACCTTCGAGGACGCGGACGGCGGCGAGCTGCGCTTCGTCGACCAGCGCACCTTCGGCGGCCTCTCCCTCCACCCGGCCGCCGAGGACGGGCTGCCCGATGTGCTCGCGCACATCGCCCGCGACCCCCTCGACCCCGACTTCGACGAGGCCGCCTTCCACGCGGCCCTGCGCCGCCGCCGTACGACGATCAAGCGCGCGCTGCTGGACCAGTCGCTGATCAGCGGCGTCGGCAACATCTACGCCGACGAGGCGCTGTGGCGCTCCCGGCTGCACTACGACCGCCCCACGGCCACCCTGACCCGGGCGCGGACCACCGAGCTGATCGGGCACGTACGGGACGTGATGACCGCAGCACTCGCCCAGGGGGGCACCAGCTTCGACAGCCTCTATGTGAACGTCAACGGCGAGTCCGGCTACTTCGAGCGCTCACTGGACGCCTACGGCCGCCAGGACGAGCCCTGCAGGCGCTGCGGCACCGCGATGCGGCGCAGCGCCTGGATGAACCGCTCCAGCTACTTCTGCCCCCGCTGCCAGCGCGCCCCCCGCGCCAGGGCCTGAGCCGCACTCTCAGAAGCCGAAGTCCTGGGTCCACCAGGGGCCGCCCTCGGCGAAGTGGGCACCGACGCCCAGGGTGCGGTAGTCGCAGTTGAGTATGTTGGCCCGGTGGCCTGGGCTGTGCATCCACGAGTCCATGACCGAACGGGCGTTGGCCTGGCCGCGCGCTATGTTCTCGCCGCCCAGGTCGCTGATGCCCGCGGCCTCGGCCCGGGCCCAGGGGCTCTTGCCGTCGGGTGAGGTGTGCGAGAAGAAGCCGCGCCGAGCCATGTCTTCGCTGTACTCGCCGGCCAGCCCGGTGAGCCGGCGGTCCGCCTTGAGCGGCCGGCAGCCCGCCTTGGCCCGTTCCTGGTTCACCAGTGCGAGGACCTCGCTCTCGGCGGCGGCCTCCTGATCGGCCGCTGCGGTGCTGCCGCCCGCCGCCTTGCCCGGCCCGGCCTTGGTGTCGTCGTCCGAGCGGGAGCCGCGCCCCTTGCCGCGCGGGCGCTCGGGGGTCTTCGACGGCTGCGTCGAGGGAGTGGCCTCCGGCTTCCCGCTGGGACGGGCGCGGTCCCGGGTGGGCGTCGGCCGGGGGCTGCGGTCGCGCCCGTCGTCGTGGCCGGGGGCCGTGGTGGCGGCCGGGTCGGAGGGGGTGCCGGTCAGCGGCGGGGAGGCGGGTTCGTCGGTGCCGTCGGCCTGTACCCGGCCGTCCCGTGGGCCGCCGAGCCCGCCGGGCGCGGGTATCAGCCCGGAGGCCACGGCCACGGTGCCCATCGCGAGGGCCGCTGAGGCCCCCAGCAGGCCGGTCCGTACCGGGGCCGCCGCGCGTCTGCGGCGTCTGCCCGCATGGTGCCGGGGCGCGGGCTGCGGCTCGGCGGGCTCCGGTGCGGTGGCAGGAGTGGGGGTAGCGCGTCGATGGCGGCCCATCTGTGCTGTCCTCACATTGCTCGGCGGTACGGCGGCACTGTCGCTTCCCCCTTCACCCCCGGGTGTGAGCGAGGTGTGAAGAGAGTTGCCGGGCAATGTACGGCATCCCCACGGGGCCTGATGTGTCCGCTCGGGAATTGTCCGGATAGCGTGCACCTATGGCTGCCATCAACCCGACCGAGCGCACGGACGGCACACCGCGCGAGAAGTTGAGTGAACAACGCGGCGAACAGCTGCCCGAACGGCCTGCCCTGGCACGGCCCGACGAGCCCGCGCGGCTGACCGCCTGGGTACGGGGCGAGGTGCAGGGGGTCGGCTTCCGCTGGTTCACCCGGGCGGCGGCACTGCGGATCGGCCGCCTCGTCGGCTTCGCGCTCAACCTCGGTGACGGCCGCGTCCAGATCGTCGCCGAGGGCACCAGGGCGGACTGCGAGCGGCTGCTGGAGTGGCTGCGCGGTGACGACACGCCCGGACACGTGGACGGCGTCACCGAGATCTGGGACACACCCCGTGGGGGGTACCGCGGCTTCGCGATCCGTTGATCCAATACGGTTGCCATTCCCGCCGTACCGTGCAAAGCTGCGGCAACGAGTGAGCACCGTGGATCTTCCATCAACCCTCGCGGACAGCCTTCTCCGGCGCCGGACGCCGTCGAGTCGAGGCAGGCCCGGGGGGCGTGACGTGTGATCGTGTTGACCGTCAAACCATTTGGTGAGATCCTGAAACCCCGCGCACCTGAGCTGTTTGATCCAGAGAACCTTTAGCAAAAGTCCAGAACAGACCCTCAACGGTGCGAATCCCTCACGACCCACCAAACCCACGGTCGGTCACTCAGTGTGGAGGACCATCCATCATGGCAAAGGCGCTTCTCGGTCACGTCGGCGGCTACGACCCCCGGGTGCTCGCCGAGATGCGACGGCTGCAGCAGCGTGTGCAGGACCTGGAATCCGAACTCGTACGGATGCAGGCCGAGAACGACGCTCTGTCCGCCGCCGCTCGGAACCGCGACTCGGTGTTCGAAGACATCGACGTGAAGACGGCCGAGCCTGCGCTGACCTGATCCACGCCCGCCGGGCAGGACGGGCTGAGCAGGACAGCCGTACTCAGAAATCTCAAGGGACGCTCCGGCGTCCCTTAGTTTTTGCCCACCGGCCGTCCGCCGGTGTGGGGTCTGTGCTCGTCAGGGTGCGTCTCGTTACGTCTCATCTGCCCTGGCCCCCTCCCGGTGAAACCCCTGCACGAACACGCGCTGGAACCCCTGCGCGAACAGCGGGTGAACCCTCCGCGCCGATAACGGGTCACAAGGGGGCGGAAAACCCGGCGCGGGACTCCGGGGCCGTCGGCGCGACATCCCCGGGCCAACCTCGGTAAGGTCCGGACGCGTGCACCTCAAGAGCCTGACACTGCGGGGGTTCAAGTCCTTCGCCTCCGCCACGACGCTGCGCTTCGAGCCCGGCATCACCTGCGTCGTCGGCCCCAACGGCTCGGGCAAGTCCAACGTGGTCGACGCCCTCTCCTGGGTGATGGGCGAGCAGGGCGCCAAGTCGCTGCGCGGCGGCAAGATGGAGGACGTCATCTTCGCCGGGACCACCGGGCGCCCGCCGCTGGGCCGGGCCGAGGTCTCGCTGACCATCGACAACTCCGACGGCGCGCTGCCCATCGAGTACTCGGAGGTCACCCTCACCCGGATCATGTTCCGCAACGGGGGCAGCGAGTACCAGATCAACGGTGACACCTGCCGGCTCCTCGACGTCCAGGAGTTGCTCTCCGACTCCGGCATCGGCCGCGAGATGCACGTCATCGTCGGCCAGGGCCAGCTCGACGGGGTGCTGCACGCCGACCCGACCGGACGCCGCGCCTTCATCGAGGAGGCGGCCGGCGTCCTCAAGCACCGCAAGCGCAAGGAGAAGGCGCTGCGGAAGCTGGACGCCATGCAGGCGAACCTGGCCCGCGTCCAGGACCTCACCGACGAGCTGCGCCGCCAGCTCAAGCCGCTCGGCCGGCAGGCGGCTGTGGCCCGTAAGGCCCAGGTCATCCAGGCGGACCTGCGGGACGCCCGGCTGCGGCTGCTCGCCGACGACCTGGTCTCGCTGCGCGAGGCGCTGCGCACCGAGGTGGCCGACGAGGCCGAACTCAAGCAGCGCAAACAGGCCGCCGAGGCGGAGCTGAAGGAGGCGCTGCGCCGCGAGGCCGACCTCGAGCAGCAGGTCCGCACCCTCACGCCCCGGCTGGAGCGCGCCCAGCAGACCTGGTACGAGCTCTCCCGGCTGGCCGAGCGGGTGCGCGGCACCATCGGCCTGGCCGACCAGCGCGTCCAGCACGCCGCCGCGCCCCAGCCGGAGGAGCGCAGGGGGCGCGACCCGGAGGAGATGGAACGCGAGGCGGCCCGCGTCCGCGAACAGGAGGCCGAGCTGGAGGCCGCACTGGAGGCCGCCACCACGGCACTGGACGAGACGGTCGCACACCGCGCCGAGCTGGAGCGCCGGCTGGAGCAGGAGGAGCGCCGCCTGCGGGACGAGGCGCGGGCGCTCGCCGAGCGACGCGAGGGGCTCGAACGTCTGCGCGGCAAGGCGGGGGCTGCGCGCAGCCGTGTCGCCTCGGCCCAGGCCGAGATCGACCGCCTGGCCACCGCACGTGACGACGCCCTTCACCGCGCCGAGCAGGCAGCGGCGGAGTACGAGGCGCTGCGCGGCGAGGTCGAAGGGCTCGACGAGGGCGACGAGCAGCTCGCCGACCGCCACGAGCACGCCAAGCGCGAACTGGCCGAGGCCGAGGCGGAGTTCGGCTCAGCCCGCGAAGCGCTCACCGAGGCCGAACGCGACCGCGCGGCGACCGCGGCCCGCCATGACACCCTCGCCCTCAACCTCCGCCGCAAGGACGGCACGGCGGCACTGCTGGCCGCCAAGGACCGCCTCACCGGGCTGCTCGGCCCCGCGGCCGAGCTGTTGACGGTGACCTCCGGGTACGAGCTGCCGATAGCGGCCGCGTTGGGGGCGGCTGCCGACGCGGTCGCGGTCACCGATGTGTCCACGGCGGCCGAGGCGCTGCGCCTGCTGCGCAAGGAGGACGGCGGCCGCGCGACGCTGCTGGTGGCGAACGAGGCGGGTGGGCCGTCGTTCCGCCCGGCCGCGCCTTCCGGACCGGGGCCCGGTGAGGAAGGGGCCGCACCCGCCGACGGCAACGGCCCCGCGTCCGCGCACGGCACACCGGCCGTCTCGCTGGTGGCCGCGCCGGAACAGCTCCGCGCCACCCTCGCGTACCTGCTCGGGAACACGGTGGTGGTCGGCACCCTGGAGGCCGCCGAGGAGCTCGTCAGGCGCCACCCCGGGTACCAGGCGGTCACCGCCGAGGGCGACCTCCTCTCAGCACACCGCGCCAGCGGCGGTTCGGAGGGGGCGCCCTCCCTGCTGGAGGCCCAGGCGGCCGTGGACGAGGCGGCAGCACAGCTCACCGAGCTGGAGACCCGCTGCGAACGGCTGAGGGAAGCCCAGGCCGAGGCCAAGGAGGCCCGCCGGGCGGCGGCGGCCCGGGTGGAGGACCTGGCCCGGCAGCGCAGCAGCGCGGAGCGCGAGAAGTCCAAGGTCGCCGGGAGGGTCGGCACCCTCGCCGGCCAGGCGCGGGCGGCGCGAGGAGAGGCCGAACGCGCGGCCGCGGCCGTCGGCAAGGCGGAGGAAGCCCTCGCGAAGGCGCGCCAGGAGGCCGAAGAGCTGGCCGAGAGCCTCGCCACCGCGGAAGAGTCCCAGGAGCGGGAAGGGAGCGACGACCCCGACACCTCCGCCCGCGACCGCCTCGCCGCCGACGGCGCCAACGCGCGCCAGACCGAGATGGAGGCGCGCCTCCAGGTCCGTACGCACGAGGAGCGCGTCAAGGCCATCGCGGGCCGCGCCGACGCGCTCGACCGGGGCGCCCGTGCCGAGCGCGAGGTCCGGGCACGGGCCGAGGAACGCTGGGCGCGGCTGCGCCACGAGGCCGAGGTCGCACAGGCCGTTGCCGACGGTGCCCGGCAGCTGCTCGCCTGTGTCGAGGCATCGCTGGAGCGGGCGGGGGAGGAGCGCGAGAGCATCGAGCGGGCCAAGGCCGAGCGCGAGCAGACGCTGGCCGAGGAGCGCACAGCGGTCCGGGCCCTCAAGGAGGAACTGGACAAGCTCACCGACTCGGTGCACCGGGGCGAGGTGCTCGGCGCGGAGAAGCGGATGCGCATCGAGCAGCTGGAGACCAAGGCCCTGGAGGAACTGGGCGTCGAGCCGGAGGGACTGGTCCGGGACTACGGGCCAGAACAACTGGTGCCGCCGTCCCCGCCCGCCGAGGGCGAGGAGCTGCCCGAAGACCCCGAGCACCCGCGCAACAAACCGGTGCCGTTCGTCCGCGCCGAGCAGGAGAAGCGGCTCAAGGCGGCCGAGCGTGCCTACCAGAAGCTGGGGAAGGTCAACCCGCTGGCCCTGGAGGAGTTCGCGGCGCTGGAGGAGCGGCACCAGTTCCTCAGCGAGCAGCTGGAGGACCTGAAGAAGACGCGTGCCGACCTCCTCCAGGTCGTCAAGGAGGTCGACGAGCGGGTCGAGCAGGTCTTCACGGAGGCGTACCACGACACCGCGCGCGAGTTCGAGGGCGTCTTCTCGCGGCTCTTCCCGGGCGGTGAGGGGCGGCTGGTGCTCACCGACCCCGACGACATGCTGGCCACGGGCGTCGACGTGGAGGCCCGGCCGCCGGGCAAGAAGGTCAAGCGGCTCTCGCTGCTCTCCGGCGGTGAGCGGTCGCTGACGGCGGTCGCGCTGCTGGTGTCGATCTTCAAGGCGCGGCCCAGCCCGTTCTATGTGATGGACGAGGTCGAGGCGGCGCTGGACGACACCAACCTCCAGCGGCTCATCCGGATCATGGAGGAGCTCAAGGACAGCTCGCAGCTGATCGTGATCACCCATCAGAAGCGCACCATGGAGGTCGCCGACGCGCTCTACGGCGTCTCCATGCAGGGCGACGGTGTCTCCAAGGTGATCAGCCAGCGGCTCTCCTGAAACGGTCGGGAACCGTCAGAAAGCGGTCGCTTCATTTCAGAAGTCGAACGATGATCGCTTCTTGTGTGCTCTGATTCGCAGAAGCCGACCTATTGACTTCATGAATTGAAGATTTACAGTCTGAGAAGCCGCCGTTAAGCAGGAGGCCAGCGCGCTACCTCCGCGCAGGCCCGTCTTCGACCTTTGACGGTGGTGTCCCCGCCCGGCACCGTTGCCGGGGTACCTCAGGAGTAGATCTTGACCAGCACAGCGCAGGAAGCGCCGCAGTCGCGGCCAGGCACGGGAGCGCACACCGCGCCCCTCGGCCGTGTCGTCTTCATCACCGCCGCAGCCGCCATGGGCGGCTTTCTCTTCGGCTACGACAGCTCAGTCATCAACGGAGCGGTGGAGGCGATCCGCGGCCGCTTCGACGTCGGCTCAGCCATGCTGGCGCAGGTCATCGCCGCCGCGCTCATCGGCAGCGCCATCGGCGCCGCCATCGCCGGACGCATAGCCGACCGCATAGGCCGGATCCAGGTCATGCGGGTGGCCGCCGTCCTGTTCATCGTCAGCGCCGTCGGCTCGGCCCTGCCCTTCGCGCTGTGGGACCTGGCGATGTGGCGGGTGCTGGGCGGTATCGCCATCGGTATGGCCTCCGTCATCGGCCCGGCCTATATCGCCGAGGTCTCCCCGCCCGCCTACCGCGGCCGCCTCGCCTCCTTCCAGCAGGGCGCGATCGTGCTGGGCATCGCCGTCTCGCAGCTCGTCAACTGGGCGATCCTCAACCTCGCCGACGGCAAGCAGCGCGGTGACGTCGCCGGCCTGGAGGCCTGGCAGTGGATGCTCGGCATCATGGTGATCCCCGCGGTCGGGTACTTCCTGCTCTCCTTCTCCATCCCCGAGTCGCCGCGCTTCCTGATCTCCGTCGGCCGTCGCGACAGGGCCCGCGAGGTGCTGGCCGGCGTCGAGGGCGAGCACGAGGGCCTCGATGTGCGGATCGGTGAGATCGAGACCGCGATGCGCAGCGAGCACAAGTCCACCTTCCGGGACCTGCTGGGTGGACGCTTCGGCCTGCTGCCCATCGTCTGGGTCGGCATCGGGCTGTCGGTCTTCCAGCAGCTCGTCGGCATCAACGTGGTCTTCTACTACTCCTCGACGCTGTGGCAGTCGGTGGGTATCAACCCCGAGAGCTCGTTCTTCTACTCCTTCACGACCTCCATCGTGAACATCATCGGCACCGTCATCGCCATGATCTTCGTCGACCGCGTCGGCCGGAAGCCGCTGGCGCTGATCGGCTCGGTCGGTATGACCCTCTCGCTGGCCTCCGTCGCCTGGGCGTTCTCCGCCAAGACCGGCTCCGGCGACAACGTCTCGCTGCCGGACGCACAGGGCGTGGTCGCCCTGGTCGGTGCGCACACCTTCACCCTCTTCTTCGCCCTCTCCTGGGGTGTCGTCGTCTGGGTGCTGCTCGGCGAGATCTTCCCGAACAAGATCCGCGCCGCCGCGCTCGGTGTCGCCGCCTCCGCGCAGTGGGTCGCCAACTGGGTCATCACGGCCAGCTTCCCCAGCCTGTCGGAGTGGAACCTGTCCGCCACCTACGTCGGCTACACGATCTTCGCCCTGCTCTCGATTCCGTTCATCCTCAAGTGGGTGCCGGAGCCGAAGGGCAAGGCGTTGGAGGAGATGGGCTAAGCCCCCGCCGCCCACTCCTCGTACGGCGCTGCCCCGGCTCCTTCGCCAGGAGCCGGGGCAGCGGGCTGTCCGGGCACTGGCAGGGCGGGCAGACGGTCACTCCTCGATCTCCTTCAGATGTGGCATGACCTGCTCCACCAGCAGCCGCAGCGACCGCCGTCCCTCCTGGGCCGGCATCCCGCCGCACAGCGGATGCAGCAGGATCTGCCGTGCCCCGGCCGGTTGCCGCTCCACCATCGACAGGCACTCCCCGGGGGTGAGGAAGCGGTAGACGCCCTCCGCGCGCAGCTCGGCCACGGTGGTGGCGCGCGCCCGCATCACGGAGTGCACATCCGGCGTCTGCCAGGAGGCGTACTGCCGCGCCTCGTACAGAAAGCGGTCACCCAGCTCCTCCCACGCCCGGTCCGGGTCCTCGGTCAGATGGACGGCGGGCAGCTCGGGCGGTGGCATCAGACACAGCGGAGCGCCGCCCGCCGCCGCACAGCGCTCCTCGTAGTAGCGGGCGAGCTCGGGCAGGTGCGCGGGCAGGAAGAGGGGCAGACCCAGCCGTGCGGCGCGGCGCGCGGCGGGCCGCGAGCTGCCGCCGACGAACAGCGGCGGATGCGGACGGCTGTGCGGGCGCGGGGTGACGCGTACCGTACGGCCCCGGTAGCTGAACGGCTCTCCACTCCAGGCTGCCAGCAGTGTCTCCAGCACCTCGTCCTGCAGGGCGCCGCGTCGCGAGAAGTCCAGCCCGAGCGCTTCGTACTCCTCGGGCCGGTAGCCGATTCCGGCCACCGTGACCAGCCGGCCGCCCCCGGCCAGGTCCAGCACCGCGATGTCCTCGGCCAGTCGCAGCGGGTCGTACAGCGGCGCCAGAATCGCGCAGGCCGTCACCAGTGTGCTGCGGGTGCGGCCCAGCAGGGCGCCCGCGAACGCGAGCGGCGCCGGGAGCCAGCCGTCCGGCGAGCCGTGGTGCTCCTCGACGATGAGAGACGTCACACCGTGCTCGTCGGCGTAGCCCGCCAGCTCCAGGGCCGCCCGGTAGCGGTCCACCGGCCGCTCGGCCGAATCCCGGCCACCCGGCGGCTGTTCGGGCTGGACGAGGTTGAAGCGGACATTGGTCGTCACGGTCACGAGGACCTCCATCCGGCAGACGGCAACGGTGAGTGCCGGACCGTAGCCCAGCGCGCGCGAAGAGGGAATGGCGGTGAAGCGTTGACGGTGGCCGATACTGGAGCGGCTATGGAAATCGTCATCCTTGTAGTAGTCATCGCTGTGATCGCGCTCGCCGCGATCAGCGGGCTCGTGGTCACCGGCCGCAGGAAGAAGGCGGCCGAGGCCCAGCAGCCCGACACCTCCGAGAGCACCACCCGGACCCCCACCCGCACCGCGGAACCGAAGGTCGGAGAGGAGGCGGAGGCGCCGCCCGAAGGGGCCCGCCGCACGATCGAGGAGGTCGGCCTTCCCGAGGCCGAGGAGGCGGAGGCGCCGGCCACCGCCGAGGCGGCGACGGCCGCGCCCGAGATCGAGACGCCGGCACCGACGGCGGGCCGCCTGGTGCGGCTGCGCGACCGGCTCTCCCGCTCCCAGAACTCCCTCGGCAAGGGCCTGCTGACCCTGCTGTCCCGAGAGCACCTGGACGAGGAGACCTGGGAGGAGGTCGAGGACACCCTGCTGACCGCCGACGTCGGCGTCGGCCCCACCCAGGAACTGGTGGAGCGGCTGCGCGAGCGCGTCAAGGTGCTGGGCACCCGCACCCCCGAGGAGCTGCGCGGCCTGCTGCGCGAGGAGCTGCTCCAGCTGGTCGGCACCGACCTGGACCGCACGGTGCACACCGAGACCCAGGGTGCCGTCGACCGGCCCGGCGTGGTGCTGGTCGTCGGCGTCAACGGCACCGGCAAGACCACCACCACAGGCAAGCTCGCCCGGGTGCTGGTGGCCGACGGCAAGTCGGTGGTGCTCGGCGCGGCCGACACCTTCCGCGCCGCCGCTGCCGACCAGCTGGAGACCTGGGGCACGCGGGTCGGCGCCCGTACGGTGCGCGGCCCCGAGGGCGGTGACCCCGCCTCGGTCGCGTTCGACGCGGTCAAGCAGGGTACCGAGGCAGGTGCCGACGTGGTGCTGGTCGACACGGCGGGCCGGCTGCACACCAAGGCCGGCCTGATGGACGAGCTCGGCAAGGTCAAGCGCGTCGTGGAGAAGCAGGGCCCGGTGGACGAGGTGCTGCTGGTGCTGGACGCCACAACGGGCCAGAACGGCCTGGTGCAGGCCAGGGTGTTCGCCGAGGTCGTGGACATCAGCGGCATCGTGCTCACCAAGCTGGACGGCACCGCCAAGGGCGGCATCGTCGTCGCCGTCCAGCGCGAGCTCGGCGTCCCGGTCAAGCTCGTGGGCCTGGGCGAGGGCGCCGATGATCTGGCGCCGTTCGAGGCGGAGGCTTTCGTGGACGCGCTGGTCCGCGAGGGCTGAGCGCGCACGGCAGCAGTTCCCGCGCCCCGCCAGGGGCGCGGGAACTGCTCCCCGAGCCTTCGGCCGGGAGGTGCCCCCACAGCCACAGCACACCCGCAGACCGCACGCCCCGGCCGGGGCAGCCTCTTACCGGCACTGGAGCTGCGGGGCAAGCCGGGCCCCCGCTAAGGGCCGTCGGCTCTGGCCGTCGGCGTCATCCACGGGCCGTGGCGCCGGCCCGCTGGCACACGTACGCCAGCGTGCCCAGCAGCAGGCGGGCCTGCGGGGGGCGGCCCGCGGCCTCCAGCGTCGGCGGGCGCAGCCAGCGCACCGGGCCCAGACCGGCGAGGTCGGACGGCGGCGCCGTGATGTGCTCGCCCTCGCCCCTGCCGCGCAGGTCGAGATCGGCGTCGTCCCAGCCCATCCGGTAGAGCAGTTCGGGAAGCTCGGCGGCCGCGCCCGGGGCGACCAGGAACCACGCCCGGCCGTGCGGCGTGGCCGCGACCGGACCGAGCGGCACGCCCATGCGCTCCAGCCGTACCAGCGCGCACTGTCCGGCGCGCTCGGCGACCTCGATCACGTCGAAGGCGCGGCCCGTGGGGAGCAGCATGGCGGCACCGGGGACCGCGGACCAGGCGCGGGTGGCCTCATCGAGGGTGGCGCCCGCGGGCACTTCGAGCGAGGCGTCGAGCGGGTGGTCGCCGGGGGAGGGGCAGGCACGCGCACCGCAGGAGCAGGCGACGCGGCCGCCCGAGCGGGTGGCCCGGGCGCCGGGGATCACGTCCCAGCCCCACAGGCTCGTGTACTCCGCGACAGTGGTGCACACCTGGGCGCGTTCGCGCCTGCGTGCGCCGGGCCGCAGCTCGCGGATCTCGCGGATGCCGCTGAGACCGCTGATGGCGCCGATCGTGAAGCCCATGCTCACTCCAACGGGTCCCGAATGCTTATGGTTACGGCGACGTTGCACACAGTGACGGTCGGACTCCTGGGTGAGGACGGGAAGGGTGCGGATGCCTCTCCGTGGAGTTTTCCCCCAGGTGTCAAGTCAAGCGCGTCCGAGCGGTTCAGGGTTCATCCGAAGGGGTGGCGAATGGTGGCGATTCTGCAATTACACTCGCCCCGCTCGTGATCGTAGGATTACTTTCGGTACACACAGTGGAGAGAGCGCAGCGGCGGATTATGCCGGAGGCATGGCGGGGTCGAGGGTGCGGCGGACGGGCCGGGGAGCGCGGACCGGCCGGCGCCTGAGCGCGTCACCGAGGCGGGATGGGGGCGTTACCAGTGGCTGAGCGAGGCCAGGCGAGCAAGAGCCCGAACGAGCGGCTGGGCTCGTGGTTCATGCGCAGTGGCTGGTCGAAGGGCGAGCTGGCCCGCCAGGTCAACCGCCGGGCACGCCAACTGGGCGCACACCACATCAGCACCGACACCTCCCGGGTGCGCCGCTGGCTGGACGGTGAACAGCCGCGCGAGCCGATCCCCCGCATCCTCTCCGAACTGTTCTCCGAGCGCTTCGGCTGCGTCGTCGCCGTCGAGGACCTCGGGCTGCGTCCGGCGCGGCAGTCCCCCGCGGCCTCAGGGGTGGACCTGCCCTGGGCCGGGCCGCAGACCGTGGCGATGATCAGCGACTTCACCCGCAGCGATCTGATGCTGGGCCGCCGCGGCTTTCTCGGCACCTCGCTCAACGTCTCGGCGGGCCCCGCGCTGATCGAGCCGATGCAGCGCTGGCTGGTGCCCGGCACGGGCACCGAGGGCGGACCGGCGGGGGACCAGCCGGGCCCGGCGGGGCACACCGTCCCCGCGCCCCGTGACGGCCTGCGCGGCGAGGCGGCACGCGGCGGGCAGGGCCCGCACCCGGGACGGCAGCGACACGCGTACGGCGAGCAGCCCGAGACACCTGCCGGTGGCGGACTGCGGCGCGGGCCGCGGCTGTCCGCACCGGAGCTGGAGCTGCTGGAGCAGACCACCCAGATGTTCCGCACCTGGGACGCGCAGTGCGGGGGAGGGCTGCGCCGCAAGGCCGTCGTCGGCCAGCTGCACGAGGTCACCGACCTGCTCCAGGAGCAGCACTCCGAGCCCGTCAGGCGCCGCCTCTTCCGCGTCACCGCCGAGCTGTCCGAGCTGGCCGGCTGGATGAGCTACGACATCGGGCTCCAGCCCACCGCGCAGAAGTACTTCGTCCTGGCGCTGCACGCCGCCAAGGAGGCCGGCGACCGCCCCCTGGGGTCGTATGTGCTCAGCAAGATGGGCCGTCAGATGATCCACCTGGGCCGCCCCGAGGACGCGCTGGAACTGGTCCACCTCGCGCAGTACGGCAGCCGCGAGGGCGCCACCCCGCGCACCCAGGCCATGCTCTACGCCATGGAGGCCCGCGCCTACGCCAACATGGGGCAGCCGGGCAAGTGCAAACGCGCGGTGCGGATGGCGGAAGAAACGTTCTCCGACATCGACCGCTCGGACGCCGACCCCGACTGGATCAGGTTCTTCTCCGAGGCCGAGCTGTACGCGGAGAACGCGCACTCCTACCGCGACCTCGCCTACTCCTCCGGACGCAGCCCCACCTACGCCTCGCTGGCGCGCCCGGCCATGGAACGCGCGGTCGAACTGTTCGCGCAGGAGGCCCGCGAGTCGGAGGGCGGCGGCCACCAGCGCTCCTACGCGCTCAACCTGATCGGCATGGCCAGCGTGCACCTGCTCCAGCGGGAGCCGCAGGGGTGCGTGGCCCGGGCGAGCGAGGCCCTCGGCGTAGCCAAGCGGCTGCGCTCGGAGCGGGTCAACAACCGGCTGCGCCGCACCACGGCGGGTGCCGTCCGCGAGTTCGGCGAGCTGGCCGATGTGGTGCAGCTGAGCGAGCGGCTCCGCGTCGAACTGGCCGACAGCGAGGCCGCGGCGGGCTGAGACCCCCAAGGCGCTCGGCAGCCACGTGCGGGCGCAGCGTACGCGCGTTGCCGCTGGGCAGCTCACGCTTCATCTCCTCGTAACACCGGCGGGCGGGTTTTCACGGCTTCGAAACACCGGGAGGCGACGGCCGAAACCGGGCTTCGGAAACCTTGCACGCAACCCGCCCCCCTGCCTCCCCGGCCCCGGCCGGGAGGTGCCGCACCGGCCCGCAGGGTCGCGTACCCCGAGGAGACGTCCACATTGAACGGCGCGGATACCACCTTCGTCCTGGTCAGCGCGTTTCTGGTGATGGTGATGACGCCTGGCCTCGCCTTCTTCTACGGCGGCATGGTCCGGGTCAAGAGCGCTCTGAACATGCTGATGATGTCCTTCATCTCGCTGGCGATCGTCAGTGTGCTGTGGGTGCTCTACGGATACTCGCTGGCCTTCGGCCCTGACACCGGCGGTGTCATCGGAAATCTGGACTTCATCGGTCTGAAAGGCATCTCGCCCGACTCCCTCACCGGGAAGGGCGGCATTCCCGTCTTCGCCTTCGTCCTCTTCCAGATGATGTTCGCGATCATCACCCCGGCGCTGATGAGCGGCGCCCTCGCCGACCGCGTCAAGTTCAGCGCCTGGGCGGTCTTCCTCACCCTCTGGGTGTCGGTCGTCTACTTCCCCGTCGCGCACTGGGTGTGGGCCGAGGGCGGCTGGCTCTTCGACCTGGGGGTCATCGACTTCGCGGGCGGTACCGCCGTCCACATCAACGCCGGTATCGGGGCGCTGGCCGCGGTGCTGGTGGTCGGCAAGCGCATCGGCTTCAAGAAGGACCCGATGCGTCCGCACAGCCTGCCGCTGGTCATGCTCGGCACCGCGCTGCTGTGGTTCGGCTGGTTCGGCTTCAACGCCGGCTCCGCGCTCGCGGCCGACGGCACCGCCGCCACCATGGCGCTCAACACCCAGCTCGCCACCGGCGCCGCCATGCTGGGCTGGCTGATCTACGAGCGGATCAAGCACGGCGCGTTCACCACGCTGGGCGCCGCCTCGGGCGCGGTCGCCGGGCTGGTGGCGATCACCCCCTCCGGTGCCGCGGTCAACGCCATGGGCGCGCTGCTGATCGGCGTCGTGGCCGGCGCCGCCTGCTCCTGGGCGGTCAGCCTCAAGTACAAGCTCGGGTTCGACGACTCGCTGGACGTGGTCGGTGTGCACCTGGTCGGCGGCGTCATCGGCACCCTGCTGGTCGGCTTCCTGGCCGTGGACGGCGCCGGCGGCCTGACCCAGTTCGGCAAGCAGGCGCTCGGCGCCTTCTCGGTGATGGCGTTCTCCTTCGCGGTCTCCTGGCTGCTGGCCAAACTGGTACAGGCCACCATCGGCTTCCGCGCCGACCCGGACGACGAGGCGGCCGGCGTCGACCAGGCATTCCACGCGGAGACCGCGTACGACTTCAGCGCCGTCGGCGGCTCCTCGGTCCGCGACCGGGGCGGGCTGCCGGGTTCCGGAACCGCGGCCGGTGAGAGCGTGGCCGCGAACACCGCCCGTCACGACAGCCACGACAGCAAGGTGGACGCATGAAGCTCATCACCGCCGTGATCAAGCCGTACCAGCTCGACGAGGTGAAGGAGGCGCTGCGGGCCTTCGGAGTCCAGGGCCTCACCGTCACCGAGGCCAGCGGCTACGGGCGGCAGCGCGGTCACACCGAGGTCTACCGGGGTGCCGAGTACACCGTCGACCTCGTCCCCAAGGTGCGCATCGAGGTGCTCGCCGAGGACGAGGACGCCGAACAGCTCCTGGAGATCGTGGTCAAGGCCGCACGCACCGGCAAGATCGGCGACGGGAAGGTGTGGATGGTGCCCGTCGAGACGGCCGTCCGGGTACGGACGGGTGAGCGGGGACCGGACGCGCTGTGAGGGACGCGGCGGCGGCACGGACGGCGGGGGCACCTGACGAGGTGCCCCCGGGGGAGCACGGCCCGGGTGCGGAAGCGCCTGCGGGGGGCGGCCCGGGCCGCGGCCCGGACCGCACGGGCGAGGGGTACGCGGCGGCCCGGGTACGTCTGCTGCGGGACACCGAGCTGTCCGGGCCCGACCGCCGCCGCGCCCTGGCCGGGCTGACCGACCGGTGGCTGGCCAGGCTCTTCGCCGCCGCGCCGCCTGGCACCGCGCTGGTGGCCGTCGGCGGCTACGGGCACGGCGAGCTCTCCCCGCGCAGCGACCTCGACCTGCTTCTGCTGCACGACGGGAGCACCGACGCCGCCGCCCTCTCCGCTCTCGCCGACCGCCTCTGGTACCCGGTCTGGGACCTCGGGCTGGCGCTCGACCACTCCGTACGCACCCTGGCCGAGGCACGCACCGCCGCTGCGGACGACCTCAAGGTGCAGCTCGGCCTGCTGGAGGCCCGCCACGTGGCCGGGGACGAGGACCTCACGGCCGAGCTGCGCACCGCCGCGCTCGCCCGCTGGCGCGCCGAAGCCCGCTCGCGGCTGCCCGAACTGCGCGAGTACGCCGCCGAACGGGCTCGGCGGCACGGCGAGTTGCGCTTCCTGCTGGAGCCCGACCTCAAAGAGGCGCGCGGCGGGCTGCGGGACCTCACCGCGCTGCGCGCCGTGGCCGCGTCCTGGCTCGCCGACGCCCCCCGCGAGGGCCTCGCCCAGGCCCGGGACACCCTCCTCGACGTCCGCGACGCGCTCCATCTGACCACCGGCCGCGCCACCGACCGGCTCGCTCTCCAGGACCAGGACCAGGTCGCGGCGGCGCTCGGCCTGCTGGACTCCGACGCCCTCCTGCGCCGCGTCTACGAGGCCGCCGGGGCCGTCAGCTACGCCGGCGATGTGACCTGGCGCGAGGTGGAGCGGGTGCTGCGGGCCCGTACCGGCTCCCCGCGCGGCGCCCGGCTGCGCGGACTGCTGGGCGCCAAGCGCTCCGGCGGGCGCCCGGGCGCGTCGGCGCAGGAGCGGACCCCGCTTGCGGAGGGCGTGGTCGAGCACGAGGGTGAGGCGGCGCTCGCCCTGCACGCCCGCCCTGACCGCGACCCTGTGCTGCCGCTGCGCGCCGCGGCCGCCGCGGCCCAGGCCGGGCTCCCGCTGGCGCTGCCCGCCGTACGCAAGCTGGCCCGTACCGCGCCGGATCTGCCCGTGCCCTGGCCCGCCGAGGCGCGCGAGGAGTTCGTCACCCTGCTCGGCGCCGGCGAGGCGACCGTCCCGGTGTGGGAGGCGATGGACGCAGCCGGGCTGATCACCCGGCTGCTGCCCGACTGGGAGCGGGTCCGCTGCCGCCCCCAGCGCAACCCCGTGCACCGCTACACCGTCGACCGCCACCTGGTGGAGACCGCCGTACGGGCCGCAGCGCTCACCCGCCGCGTGCACCGGCCCGACCTGCTGCTGACCGGCGCGCTGCTGCACGACATCGGCAAGGGCTGGCCCGGCGACCACTCGGTCACCGGCGAGACCATCACCCGGGACCTGGCGGCCCGCATCGGGTTCGACGCCGCCGACACCCGGACGCTCGCCACCCTCGTACGCCATCACCTGCTGCTCGTCGAGACGGCGACCCGGCGGAACCTGGACGACCCCGCCACCGTGCGGTCCGTCGCCGACGCCGTGGGCTCGCCCGGCACCCTGGAGCTGCTGCACGCCCTCACGGAGGCCGACGCGCTGGCCACCGGTCCGGCAGCCTGGTCCGCCTGGCGCGCCGCACTCGTATCCGACCTGGTCTCCCGGGTGGCAGCGGTACTGGCCGGTGAGCCCGCCAACGACCAGGCAGCAGGTCAGGAGCTGACGGCGGAGGGCGAACGCCTGGCGATGGAGGCGTGGCGCACGGGCGGCCCCGTACTGGCGCTGCGCACCCAGAAGGCGGGACCTGCCGATACGGGCCGGGAGGGTGAGCACGGGCCCGAGCCGGTCGGAGTGGAGCTGTCCGTGGCACTGCCCGAGCGGTCGGGCGTGCTCCCGGCAGTCGCCGGAGTGCTGGCCCTGCACAAGCTGACCGTCCGGGCCGCTGATCTGCGACTGGCCCAGCTGCCCGGTGAGGTGGACGGCGAGACCCCGCGCGTGCTGCTGCTCACCTGGCGGGTGGCGGCGCAGTACGGGTCGCTCCCGCAGGCGGCGAGGCTGCGCGAGGACGTCGTCCGGGCCCTCGACGGCTCCCTGGGCCTCGCCTCCCGGCTGGCCGAACGGGAGGCCGCCTACCGGCCGCGCCGCACCGGGGTGAAGCCACCGCCGCCACGGGCCACCGTCGCCCCGGGCGACTCCGCCGCGGCCACCGTCATCGAGGTGCGGGCCCAGGACGCCCCCGGACTGCTGTACCGCATCGGCCGGGCCCTGGAGGAGGCCGGTGTGCGGGTCAGCAGCGCCCATGTGAGCACCCTGGGAGCCAACGCCGTCGACGCCTTCTATGTGACGGACGCCGCCGGGGCGCCCCTGACCGACCTGGCGGCGGCGCGCCTCGCACAGCACGTCGAGACCGAGCTGCGCTGAGCCCCTGCGGGGCCAGGGCCGGGCCGGGTGCCGTCCCGGATCGGGACAGGCGGGATGGCGCGGCCCGTGAGGCGGCTACCCTTGGCAGAGATTGACTCCGCCACCGACCCGAGGACCGACGAGCGCTGTGTTCGATACCCTTTCCGACCGCCTGAGTGCGACGTTCAAGAACCTCCGGGGCAAAGGGCGCCTCAGCGAGGCGGACATCGACGCCACCGCGCGCGAGATCCGTATCGCCCTGCTCGAGGCGGACGTCGCGCTCCCTGTGGTGCGCGCCTTCATCAAGCAGGTCAAGGAGCGCGCGCTGGGGGCCGAGGTCTCCCAGGCGCTGAACCCCGCCCAGCAGGTCATCAAGATCGTCAACGAGGAACTGATCGGCATCCTCGGCGGCGAGACGCGGCGCCTGAGGTTCGCCAAGAACCCGCCGACCGTCATCATGCTCGCCGGTCTCCAGGGCGCGGGCAAGACGACCCTGGCGGGCAAGCTGGGCCGCTGGCTGCAGCAGCAGGGGCACACCCCGATGCTCGTCGCAGCCGACCTCCAGCGCCCGAACGCGGTCAACCAGCTCCAGGTCGTCGCCGAGCGCGCGGGCGTCGCCGTCTTCGCGCCGGAGCCGGGCAACGGGGTCGGAGATCCGGTCCAGGTCGCCAAGGACTCGATCACCTACGCGCGTGACAAGCAGCACGACGTGGTCATCGTCGACACCGCGGGACGCCTCGGTATCGACCAGGAGTTGATGCAGCAGGCCGCCGACATCCGCGACGCGGTCAACCCGGACGAGGTCCTCTTCGTCGTCGACGCCATGATCGGTCAGGACGCCGTCACCACCGCCGAGGCATTCCAGGAGGGCGTCGGCTTCGACGGCGTCGTCCTCTCCAAGCTCGACGGCGACGCGCGCGGCGGTGCGGCGCTCTCGGTCGCGCAGGTCACCGGCAAGCAGATCATGTTCGCCTCCAACGGCGAGAAGCTGGACGACTTCGACGCCTTCCACCCCGACCGGATGGCCTCGCGCATCCTCGGTATGGGCGACATGCTCACGCTGATCGAGAAGGCGGAGCAGACCTTCAGCCAGCAAGAGGCCGAGAAGATGGCCGCCAAGCTGGCGAAGGGGCCCAAGGAGTTCACGCTCGACGACTTCCTGGCCCAGATGGAGCAGGTCCGCAAGATGGGCTCGCTCTCCAAGCTGCTCGGCATGATGCCCGGCATGGGCCAGATGAAGGACCAGATCAACAACCTGGACGAGCGCGAGGTCGACCGCACCGCCGCCATCATCAAGTCGATGACCCCCGCGGAGCGCGCGGAGCCGACGATCATCAACGGCTCGCGGCGTGCCCGTATCGCCCGCGGCTCTGGGGTTGACGTCAGCGCGGTCAAGAGCCTGGTGGAGCGCTTCTTCGACGCCCGCAAGATGATGTCCCGGATGGCCCAGGGCGGCGGCATGCCCGGGATGCCGGGCATGCCGGGTATGCCCGGCGGGGGCGGCGGCAAGAAGAAGGGCAAGCAGAAGAAGGCCAAGGGCAAGCGCCAGTCGGGCAACCCGATGAAGCGCAAGCAGGAGGAGCAGGCGGCGGCCGCGCGCCGGGAACAGGGCGGCGAGGGCGGGGCCTTCGGCATCCCGGGCCCCGGCCAGGACCCGGGCAACTTCGAACTCCCCCAGGAGTTCAAGGACATCCTGCCCCCGAAGTGAGCGTGCCGCGGCAGAGGCGGATGATGTCGTTCATGCGCGTATACATCCGCCCTCCGCGGCCCGCCGACGAGCAGCTCTACAGCGAGGCGGTCGTCCGCTCGGCAGACCATCTCCGCCCGTGGAACCCCGTCGAGCCGGACGGCTTCCCGGATCTGCTGCGCCGCCAGGGGCCCGCGCTGCGCACCTTCCTCATCCTCGACCGCGCGGACGAGGGCCTGGTCGGGCGGGTGAACGTGGCCAACATCGTGCGGGCCCGCTTCCGCAACGGCGCCCTGGGGTACGACAGTTACGTGCCCTACGCCGGAACCGGGCGGATGACCGAAGGGCTGCGGCTGGTCGTCGACCGCTGCTTCCAGCCGGGGCCCGACGGCCTGGGGCTGCACCGGCTGGAGATCAACGTCCAGCCGGAGAACGAGCGTTCCCTGGCCATGGCCAAGCGGCTCGGATTCCGCCACGAGGGTTTCTCGCCCCGGATGCTGTTCATCAACGACGCCTGGCGCGACCACGAGCGCTTCGCGCTGACCGTTGAGGAGTGGCCGGGCCTGGACTGACGCGTGTCGGACGGGGCGGCGGCGCCGTACGGCTGGGGCGGCGGGTCACGTACGGGCGACGACGTACCGGAACAGGTTCGGCATCCACACGGTGCCGTCCGCGCGCAGATGCGGGTGGAGCGCCTCCACCAGCTCCTTGAGCACCTGCTCCTCGTCGGTGGCGCGCACCGCGCTGTCGTACAGCCCGGTCGACAGCAGCCCGCGCACCGCAGCGGCCATGTCCGCGTAGCCGAACGGGCAGGCGACCCGCCCCGACCCCTCGAGCCGCAGCCCACCGCCCGCCGCCAGCTCCTCCAGGTCGTCCCGGCCGCACCAGTCGGGGCCCGCCTCGGCGGGCTCGGCCAGCCGGGCCGCGACCCGCAGCGCGGGCGCCACCGCGCACCGCTCCATCGGCCCCCACCCGGCCAGCACGACAGCGACACCCCGGCCCAGCTTCTCCCGCAGCCGTACGAGCTCCTCCTGCCCTGGGAGCGTGCCGAACGCGGTCACCAGCGTCGGCCGCGCCCCGGCGGCGACCGCCTCCAGTGCCGTGCCGTAGGTGAGTCGCGCTTCCCGGTCCGGGCTGCCGGGGCCGTCCTGGCTGTCGTCTGCGGGTCCGTCCTGGCCGGCTCCCGTGGGTCCGTCCTGGCCGGCTCCAGCAGGGCCGAGCAGCCGCTGCCCGGCGAGTTCGAGGCGGGCGGTGTCGGTGTCCGCGCCGTGTACGCCCGCGCCGCGGTCGGCGGCCAGCAGCAGCGCGAGGCCCGTACCGCAGCCGAGGCCGAGCACCCGGCTCCCCGGCCCGGTCTCCATCCGTTCGTACACCGCCTCGTAGAGCGGAACCAGCATCCGTTCCTGGATCTCGGCCCAGTCCCGCACCCGCGCCGCGCTGTCGGCGCCGGGAAGGCGGGTCGGGTGCTGGTGGTGTACGAGCGTGGGTGTCATCGCAACGCCCCAATCCGAAGATCCGTCCAGCGATTTGGTCCCCCGAGTGGTGCCCGTGCCCCGTATGCCAGGGAACTGCGTATCCTCCCCTGAGTCCAGGGGGTGCGCTGGGTTGTCTTCCACGCCCCCCGCGTGCGCCCCTCGGCGCCCGCGCGCGGGGCGGCACGCGGCGGCAGACGGGTGCTCAGAACGACTACTTCCGCCGCCTGACTCCGCACTCGTCCCGCCTGACTCCGCACTCGTCCCTCGCCGTCCGTACCATCGGGAAGATCACGGAGCCGGGGGAGGGGCCGGTGATACGTCCCGGCTTGGGGCGGCTGCGTGGGTTGGGCGGGCTGCGTGAGTTGGGAGAGCTGCGCGGGTTGCGCCCACATCTGCGTACCCGCACCCATCTCCCCGTGCATTACCGAGAACTGACTGGTACGTGCAAAATATTTGCGATGGCCCGTAATCGGAACACGAAGGCACCTCCGCTCGTTGGAGACGACGTGAGCACGACACCACCAGTTCTCGCCGCCGAGCTGGCAGCCGCCTGGGCCGACATTCAACGGCACCACCCCGAGCTGCCGGATCTGGCCGCGCCCGAATCACTCATCGGAGAGTCCTCGTCCGCCTGCGGCACCGGGCTCTCTTTCGAACGGCTGCTCCATGAGGCAGTCCACGGCATCGCCGCAGCCCGCGGCATCCGGGACACCTCACGGGCGGGCCGCTACCACAACCGCCGATTCCTGGCGATCGCCGAGGAGCTCGGCCTTGATCACCCCGAGGAGCCGCACCCCAGCAGCGGCTTCTCGCTCGTGGTGCTCACGCCCGAGACGAGAAGGCGGTACCGCCCCACCGTCGAACGCCTCCAGCGGGCCCTGAAGGCGTACAGCGCCGCCACGGAGACCGACACCGGGCGCAGCTTCCGCGGCCCCGCCGCGCGGCACGGCTCCTCCGGGGGCGGCGTCCGGGTCAAGGCCGTCTGCGACTGCGGGCGCAACGTCCGCGTCGTCCCCTCCGTGCTGGCCCAGGCCCCGATCATGTGCGGAGCCTGCGGAAAGCAGTTCCGAATCCCCGCGGAGCCGGCCCCGGCGCCGGCTGCGGAGCCGATGGCCGTCGGCTGACACCCCGCGCGACCGCCCGTCCGGGCCCGGGGCGGTTTCTGCCGGGCCCGTGCGGTGTGGCATCATGGTCGGCTGAACTCGGCAGCCGCACAGGACCCCTCTCTCCTCCGGCTGACGCGTCCATTCGGGCACCCGGCGCTACAACCCCACGTGGCAGTCCGCCGTGTCCACCCACGTCAAGACCAGGAGACACCACACCCGTGGCAGTCAAGATCAAGCTGAAGCGTCTGGGCAAGATCCGTTCGCCTCACTACCGCATCATCGTCGCCGACTCCCGTACCCGCCGTGACGGCCGGGCCATCGAGGAGATCGGCCTGTACCACCCGGTGCAGAACCCCTCGCGCATCGAGGTCGACTCGGAGCGTGTCCAGTACTGGCTCGGCGTCGGCGCCCAGCCGACCGAGCCGGTCGAGGCCATTCTCAAGGTCACCGGCGACTGGCAGAAGTTCAAGGGTCTGCCGGCCCCGGAGCCGATGAAGGTCGCCGAGCCGAAGGCCGACAAGCGCGCCCTCTTCGAGGCCGCTGCCAAGGAGTCCGCCGACGAGCCGAAGGGTGAGGCCATCACCCCCAAGGCGAAGAAGGCTGACAAGGCCGACAAGAAGGCGGACGCCGGCGAGTCGACCGACGCTTCGGCCGCCACCGAGTCCACCGAGGCCTGAGGATGCTCGAGGAGGCCCTCGAGCACCTGGTGAAGGGCATCGTCGACCACCCCGACGAGGTGCAGATCGCGTCCCGCAACCTCCGTCGCGGCCGTGTGCTGGAGGTCCGGGTGCACCCCGACGACCTCGGCAAGGTGATCGGCCGTAACGGGCGCACCGCGCGCGCTCTGCGCACCGTCGTGGGCGCGCTCGGCGGCCGGGGCATCCGCGTCGACCTCGTCGACGTGGACCAGGTCCGCTGAAGCGCAGCATGCAGCACCGGCACGGGCCGGGGACGGCAGCCAAGCCGTCCCCGGCCCGTTGTCGCGCCTGCACCCTTCTGAGACCACCGACACCCATCGAGCACGGAACCGAGCACGGAGAAGCACAGTGCAGCTAGTCGTCGCGCGGATCGGCCGCGCCCACGGCATCAAGGGCGAGGTCACGGTCGAGGTCAGGACCGACGAGCCCGAACTGCGGCTCGCCCCCGGCGCCGTGCTGACCACCGACCCGCCCACCGCCGGACCGCTCACCATCGCCTCCGGGCGGGTGCACAGCGGACGGCTGCTGCTGCGCTTCGAGGGCGTGCACGACCGCACCGCGGCCGAGGCCCTGCGCAACACCCTGCTCGTCGCCGAGGTCGACCCCGACGAGCGCCCCGAGGACCCCGAGGAGTTCTACGACCACCAGCTGGACGACCTGGAGGTCGTCACGGTGGACGGCACGGTCGTCGGCCGTATCGAGAGCGTCGCCCACCTGCCGGCCCAGGACCTGCTGGTCGTACGCCGCGAGGACGGCGGCGAGGTGCTGATCCCGTTCGTCAGCGAGATCGTCCCCGAGATCGACCTGGAGGCGCAGCGCGCGGTCGTCGATCCGCCGCCCGGGCTGCTCGGCGAGGAGGCCGACGAGGAGGCCGGCGAGGCAGACGAGGCCGGCGGGACCGGCGAGGCCGAGGAGACCGGTGCGCCCGGTGAGGCGGATGCGAACGGTGAGGCCGGGGGCGGGGCAGCGGGGCCGGGCCGGGAGAGCACCCGGTGAGGCTCGACGTCGTCACGATCTTCCCCGAGTACCTGGAGCCGCTGAACGTCTCGCTGGTCGGCAAGGCCCGGGCGCGCGGCGTACTCGATGTCCGTGTCCACGACCTGCGGACGTGGACACACGACCGGCACAACACCGTCGACGACACGCCCTACGGCGGCGGCCCCGGCATGGTCATGAAGCCGGAGCCCTGGGGCGAGGCGCTGGACGAGGTGCTGGCGACGGGCGAGCCGGAGGGGCCGGACCAGGAGCCGCCCGTACTCGTCGTCCCCACTCCCAGCGGCCGCCCCTTCACCCAGGAGCTGGCCGTCGAGCTGGCGGACAAGCCGTGGCTGGTCTTCACCCCGGCCCGCTACGAGGGCATCGACCGCCGTGTCATCGAGGAGTACGCGGACCGGCTCGATGTGCGCGAGGTCTCCATCGGCGACTATGTGCTCGCCGGCGGGGAGGCCCCCGTCCTGGTCATGGTCGAGGCCATCGCCCGGCTGCTGCCCGGCGTGCTCGGCAACGCAGCCTCGCACCAGGACGACTCGTTCGCACCGGGCACGATGGCCAACCTGCTGGAGGGTCCCGTCTACACCAAGCCGCCCGAGTGGCGCGGCCGTGGCATCCCCGAGGTGCTGCTGAGCGGTCACCACGGCAGGATCGCCCGCTGGCGCCGCGACCAGGCGTTCGCACGGACGGCTGCCAACCGGCCCGACCTGATCGAACGCTGCGACCCGGAAGCCCTCGACAAGCACGACCGGGCCACCCTGGAGGGGCTGGGCTGGCGGCAGGGCACGGACGGGCGCTGGCACCCGGCGGAGTAAGGGGCGGCGGGTCGGCAGGTTGGGCGGCCGCCGGTGGGACTGTGCGGAACAGGCGGCCGATTTTGGCCGCGCGCGCTGCCCATGGAAGAATGAGCTGTTGCCTCACCTCCGGCGCGCGACCCTGCCACAGGGGGACCGACGCCCGCCGAGAGTGGCGGCTCCCCGGATCACCACCACGATTCCGTTGATGACCTGTGGCATCAGCGAGGAAAGCAGACGGACATGTCCCACCTTCTCGACAGCGTCGACTCCGCCTCCCTGCGCAAGGACGTACCGGCCTTCCGCCCCGGTGACACGGTCAACGTGCACGTCCGCGTCATCGAGGGCAACCGCTCCCGTGTCCAGCAGTTCAAGGGCGTCTGCATCCGCCGCCAGGGCTCGGGCGTGCGGGAGACCTTCACGGTCCGCAAGGTCAGCTTCAGCGTCGGCGTCGAGCGCACCTTCCCGGTCCACACCCCGATCGTCGAGAAGATCGAGGTCGTGACCCGCGGTGACGTCCGTCGCGCCAAGCTGTACTACCTGCGCGAGCTGCGCGGCAAGGCCGCCAAGATCAAGGAGAAGCGCGAGAGCTGAGCTCGCGTCCTCGGCGCCCGACGAGCCGGTTAGGCTTCCGCTCGATGGACACCGAGGAACAGCACGACACACCGGAGCGCGACCGTTCTTCCCTTCCCGTACCGGGAACGAAGGACAGGTCGCGCTCTGTGCGTCTGGGGCTGTCGGTGGGGTCCGTGCTGGTGGCGCTCTTGCTGACGAGCGCGTTCATCGTGCAGCCTTTTCTGATCCCGAGTTCCTCGATGGACCCGACCCTGCGCGTCGGGGACCGGGTGCTGGTGAACAAGCTGGCCTACCGGTTCGGCGACGGTCCACAGCGCGGGGACGTCGTGGTCTTCGATGGCACCAACTCCTTCTCGGGGGAGGCCGACCCCGACGCGAACCCGGTGACCACGGCGCTGCGCAAGGCAGGCGCCGCGACGGGACTGGTGCCGCCCTCCGAGACCGACTATGTGAAGCGCGTGATCGGAGTCGGCGGCGACCGGGTGCGCTGCTGCGACAGACGGGGGAGGATCGAGGTGAACGGCCGTCCCGTGGAGGAGGACTACCTGCACCCGGGCAACGCCCCCTCCGCGGTGCCCTTCGACATCAGGGTCCCCGAGGGACGCCTGTGGGTGATGGGCGACTACCGCTCACGTTCCAGCGACTCCCGTGACCACCTCGGCGACCCCGGCGGCGGCACCGTTCCGGTCGAGCGGGTGATCGGACGAGCCGACTGGATCGGCTGGCCCCTGGGCCGCATCGGATCGGTGCCTGCGGGGGCAGGCGGCGGCGATGGCTGAGCCGGAGCGCCCTTTCGGGGACTTCGGGTATGAGGGGGCCGACGGGTACCGGGCGAGGCCCGGTGCGTACGGGGCACCCGGTGCGTACGACCGGTGGCAGCAGCCTCGGCAGCCGTCCGGCCCTGATGCGGTCGGCTCGGACTCGTCCGCGCATGGTTCGCCGCCATACTCGAACGCGGAGCCGTATCCGAATGCGGAACCGTATCTGACTCCTGAGTCCTATCCGAGTGTGGAGCCGTATCCGCACGCGCGGACCTATCCGCAGGGCGAGCCCTACCCGTACACGGAGCCGTACGACTATTCCCAGCCGTACCCCGACCCAGCACCCCCCGTGCCTCCCGAGGCGCACGTGCCTCCCGAGGCGTACGTGCCTCCCGAGGCCCGAGTCCCCGGGGCCGGAGAGGCCGCGAGCGGGACCGGGGACACCGCGACCGGGGGCACCGAGGGCCTGGAGCCGCCGCTGCGCCGGGCCGGGCAGGGGCGGGCCGATCGCCGTCGCGCCGCCAAGCGCATCAAGCGCCGCCGCAGGCTCTCCGCGACCAAGGAGATCCCGATACTCGTCGGCGTCGCGTTGCTGATCGCGTGGGTGCTCAAGACCTTCCTCGTCCAGGCGTTCGTGATCCCCTCCGGCTCGATGGAGCAGACCATCCGGATCGGGGACCGGGTGGCGGTGGACAAGCTCACCCCGTGGTTCGGCGCCAAGCCGCACCGCGGGGACGTGGTGGTCTTCCAGGACCCGGGTGGCTGGCTGAAGGACGAGAAGAAGGACACCGCGGACCCGCCGGCGGGGATCAAGCAGGGCAAGGAGTTCCTGACGTTCATCGGACTGCTGCCCTCGGACGATGAACAGGATCTGATCAAACGGGTCGTCGGCGTCGGTGGGGACACCGTGCGCTGCTGCGACAAACAGGGCCGCGTCACCGTGAACGGCAGAGCATTGGACGAGCCGTACATCCACCCCGGGAACAAGCCGTCCCGGATGAAGTTCAAGGTGACCGTACCCGTGGGACGCGTGTTCGTGATGGGGGACCACCGCGCCAACTCGGCCGACTCCCGTTACCACTTGAAAGAGCCCGACCGAGGAACGATCGGGGAGGACCGAATCGTTGGCAGAGCGATTGTCATCGCCTGGCCGTTCGACCATTGGAGGCGGCTCGAAGAGCCGGATACCTATGCTTCGGTGCCCGATCCCGGTGGCGTGGCCGCCGCCACCTCCGTGAACCGGGACAATCGAGTGGCGCAACTCCCGTTCTCAGCGGAACTTCCGCTCGTTATGGGAATGGTGGGCCTGTACCGCTGGAGGAACAGGCGAATGCGCAGTGTGAGGAGTGGATGTGGGGGACTTGGCGGTCGGCAAGCGGTCCGGTTCCGGGTACCCGGAGGACGAACGTCCTGGTACGGACGGCAGGACGGGCGACGAAGGACCACCGGCCGTGGAAAGAGAGAGTGACAGTGTGACCGCCGATACTGACGGGACGGCAGCGAGCTCTGGTGCCGACGGGGACGGCCCGCGGGGCTCTCGCCCCGGCCCCGAGCACGGGGCGCCGGGCTCGGACGCGGGAGCGGCTTCGCCGACCGAGGGCCCTGGCCTCCACAAGGACGTGGGCGACAGGAAGGGCCGGGATGACCAGCAGGATTCGGATGGCAGGAACGATCCGGGCGGCAAGAAGCCGGTGAAGAAGCAGCGCGCGTTCTGGAAGGAACTGCCGATGCTCATCGGCATCGCGCTCATCCTGGCCCTGATCATCAAGACCTTCCTCGTCCAGGCGTTCTCCATCCCCTCCGACTCGATGCAGAACACGCTGCAGCGCGGTGACCGGGTGCTGGTCGACAAGCTGACCCCCTGGTTCGGGTCCACGCCCGAGCGCGGCGAGGTCATCGTCTTCCACGACCCGGGCGGCTGGCTCCCCGAGGCGCACGTCGAGGAGAACTTCCTCCAGACAGCGCTCAGCTTCATCGGCCTGATGCCGTCCGCCAACGAGAAGGACCTGATCAAGCGGGTCATCGCGGTCGGCGGGGACACCGTCGAGTGCAAGAAGGGCGGCACGGTGCGCGTCAACGGCACCGCGCTGGACGAGTCCTCGTACGTCTTCCCCGGCAACTCCTCCTGCGACGACAAGCCGTTCGGCCCGGTGAAGGTGCCCAAGGGCAAGCTGTGGGTGATGGGTGACCACCGCCAGGACTCCCTCGACTCCCGCTACCACCAGAACCAGCCAGGGGACGGCTTCGTCCCGGAGAAGCAGGTCGTCGGCCGGGCCATCGTCAAGGCGTGGCCGATCAACCGCTGGGGCACGCTGCCGGTGCCCGAGACCTTCGACCAGCAGGGTGTCCAGTCCCGCGCGCTGAGCGCCGCGCCCGGCGCGCTCGGGCTCGCGGGCGCCGTCCCGCTGGTGCTGTGGCGGCGCCGTCGACGGCTGCACCTGGCGGCACCTGCGGCGGGTACGAAGGGGGCCGCTTCCCCGGCCGGGACGGCTTCCCCCGCGCATTCCTCGTCTTCCTCGTCGGCCGAGGGCTGACGGTCTCCTGTACTCCCCGGTAGGGTCAGCGGTCTGCGCCGAGGCAGACTGACGAGGCTTCGGGACGTTCCGGAGCGGCGGGGTCCCGGGGGGCGGAGGAGTACGGAAGTGAGCAGGACGGAACGAACCGAAGAGGGCCGCAGCCGCCTGGGCCGACTGTCCGGGATGGCCGTGGCCCTCGGGTCTGTGCTCTTCCTGGGCGGCTTCATCTGGGCCGCCGTCTTCTACAAGCCCTATACGGTGCCCACCGACTCCATGGACCCCACCGTCCGCTCCGGCGCCCGGGTGCTGGCCGAGCGGGCGGACGGCGACGAGGTGCGGCGCGGCGATGTCGTCGTCTTCCGGGACTCGGTCTGGGGCGCGGTGCCCATGGTCAAGCGCGTGGTAGGGGTCGGCGGCGACAAGGTGGCGTGCTGCGACCGGAAGGGACGGCTGACCGTCAACGGCAAGCCGGTCGACGAGCCCTATCTGCGCACCCACGGCAGCGACTCGCAGCGTCCGTTCGAACCCACCCGTGTGCCCAAGGGCAAGCTCTTCCTGCTGGGGGACAACCGGGAGGCATCTCTCGACTCCCGGGTGCATCTGGAGGACGCCGACCACGGTGCCGTGCCGCGCTCCGCGGTCGAGGCCCGCGTCGACGCAATAGCCTGGCCCGTCGGTGCCTTCGGAATGCTGCCGGAGGCCAGCGGGTTCGCCGACATGCCCGGCGGGACCTCGGATCGCGGACCGCTCCCGCTGGCGCTGACCGCCGTGATCGCGGGGGCCGCGCTGGTGCTGGGCGGCGCCGCGTACGGACCGCTCGCGCGGCGGCGCGCGACTTCGGCCCGACGTCGCCCAGGGTGACGCACAATGGGGGGACGCACGGCTGAAGGGGAACATGCCATGAGCGCCGAGGACCTCGAAAAGTACGAGACCGAGATGGAGCTGAAGCTCTACAGGGAGTACAGAGACGTCGTCGGACTGTTCAAATACGTGATCGAGACCGACCGGCGTTTCTATCTGACCAACGACTACGAGATGCAGGTCCACTCGGTTCAGGGCGAGGTCTTCTTCGAGGTGTCGATGGCGGATGCCTGGGTCTGGGACATGTACAGACCGGCCCGGTTCGTCAAACAGGTACGGGTGCTCACGTTCAAAGATGTGAACATCGAGGAGCTCAACAAGAGCGAGCTGGACCTGCCGGAGGACTCGGGTTTCAAGGGCTGACCCGCCCGCTCACTCGGGCGGGTGACGGAGTTGTCCGCAACCGCCGGGTTCTCCACAGAAGAAGAGCAAGATCCCTGAGCCGCCTCCGATGCCGCCACAGTCGGCGTCGGAGGTGGTGCCGTATGAACACCAGCGAAACGCGGAAGAGCGGCCGCCCGGGCGCGAGCCGGGGCCTTGCCGGGCAGCGGAAGGTCGGCCGGGCGAGTGCAGGGGAGCGGAACCCCGGCCGGAGTGCCGGAGAGCGGAGTGCCGGTCGAGGGGGTGCCGCACGGCGGAGTGCCGGGCAGCGGGGCACGCAGCGGCCGGGCCGGGCCTCGGCCCCGTCCTGCGCCAAGGGGGCCCTGGGGCGGTACGGAGAAGACCTGGCCGCGCGGCGACTGCGCGAAGCCGGCATGGCGATCCTGGAGCGGAACTGGCGCTGCGCCGAAGGCGAGATCGACATCATCGCGCGGGACGCGGACGCGGTCGTGATCTGCGAGGTCAAGTCCCGCCGTGCCTCTCCCTTTCAGCACCCCATGGAGAGCCTGCCACCGATGAAGACGGCCAGGCTGCGGCGGCTGGCGGCACGCTGGCTCAGCGAGTGCTGGGTCGCCCGGTACGGCCGCCCTCCCACCGGCGGGGTGCGGATCGATCTCGTCGGGGTCGTCCTGCCGGACCGGGGCGCCCCCGTGGTGCAGCACGTGCGAGGGGTCGGCTGATGGCATTCGCCCGTACGTGCGCAGTCGCACTGGTCGGGGTCGAGGGGGTGCCGGTCGAGGTGCAGGCCGACCTGGAGCCGGGCGTCGCCGCCTTCACCCTGGTCGGACTGCCCGACAAGAGCCTGACGGAGAGCCGTGACCGGGTGCGGGCCGCGGTGGCCAACTCCGGGGTGCCCTGGCCACAGAAGAAGCTCACCGTCGGCCTCAGCCCTGCCTCGGTGCCCAAGGGAGGCAGCGGGTTCGACATCGCGGTCGCCTGCGCGGTGCTCGCGGCGGCCGAGCGGATCGACCCACGGGAGATCGCCGGTGTCGTGATGATCGGCGAACTCGGGCTGGACGGCCGGGTGCTGCCGGTGCGCGGCGTCCTCCCCGCCGTGCTGGCGGCTGCCGACGCCGGATACCGGCAAGTGGTGGTGCCCGAGCAGACGGCAGCCGAAGCGGCGCTGGTCCCGGACGTCTCGGTGCTCGGCGTACGTAGCCTGCGCCAGCTCATCGCGGTGCTGACCGACGAGCCGGTGCCCGAGGAGCCCGACCCGGCCGCCGAGGGACTCCCGGAGGGCGCTCACGCCGGTCTGGCCGGTCTGCCCATGGCGGCACCGGGCCTCACCGGCCTGCTGGGCGAGGAGCGCCCCGTGGACCTTGCCGACGTCGCAGGACAGAGCCATGCGCGCCGAGCCCTGGAGATCGCTGCGGCCGGACGCCACCACATCTATTTCAAGGGCCCTCCCGGGGCCGGGAAAACCATGCTCGCCGAACGACTGCCTGGGCTCCTGCCCCCGCTCAGCCGGAAGGAGTCGCTGGAGGTCACGGCGGTGCACTCGGTCGCGGGCGCCCTGCCCCCCGGCCAGCCACTGGTCGCCCGGCCGCCCTACTGCGCGCCCCACCACTCGGCCACCATGGCGGCGCTGGTCGGCGGCGGCTCCGGGCAGCCGCGCCCCGGTGCCGTCTCTCTGGCGCACAACGGGGTGCTCTTTCTGGACGAGGCCGCCGAATGCGGAGCCCAGGTGCTGGATGCCATGCGACAGCCGCTGGAGTCCGGGTATGTCGTCGTGGCACGGGCTGCGGGGATGATGCGGATGCCGGCCCGGTTCCTGCTCGCGCTTGCGGCCAACCCCTGTCCTTGCGGACGGCACGGCAGCACTGTCGGCGGGTGCGAGTGCCGGCCCGCCTCGGTGCGCCGCTACCGGGCGCGGCTGTCCGGGCCCCTGCTGGACCGTGTCGACCTCCGCGTCAATGTGGAACCGCTCGCCCGCTGCGAACTGGCCGCAGTGGACGGCCGGGCCGAGTCCACAGCCGTGGTGGCGGCGCGGGTGCTGGAGGCCAGGGAGCGCGCGGCGGCGCGGTACGCGGGCACTCCGTGGAAGACCAACAGCGAGGTGCCCGGGCACGAACTGCGCACCCGTCACCCCGCCTGTCCCAAGGCCCTCACCGAGGCCGAGGACGAACTGGAGCGGGGCCTGCTGACCGCCCGCGGCCTCGACCGGGTGCTGCGGGTCGCCTGGACGGTCGCCGATCTGGCAGGCCACCCCCGGCCCACCCGGGACGACGTCGACGTCGCCCTGGAGCTGAGGACCGGCATCCGCCGGAGCGCTGCCCTCGTCCCGGACATCCCCGCATGACGGGCCGGAACCCGTGGCCGGGGACCGGCCGGGCGAAAGCGGACGGGGTGGACTCGATGGACCGGACGGAACGGGTGGGCCGGGCCGACGGGGTGGAGCAAGCCGACGGGGCTCACCGAGCCGACCGAGACCACCACGGCGGCTCGGTTGACCCGGTGGGCCCGGCCGCCCCGGAGCGGGACCGTGCCGGTGCGGTGCCTGGGCCGGTTGAGGCGGAGCGTCTCGCGCGAGCGGCGCTGACGCGGATCGCCGAGCCGGGCGACGAGCTGGTCGGGCGGTGGCTCGCCACCTACGGGGCGTGCGAGGTGGTGGAGGCGGTGACCGGCAGCGGTCCGTCGCTCACCGGCGCCGGGGAACGGCGCTGGGCGGGTCTGCGGCTGCGGGCCGCCCATGCGCAGCCGCACACGGATCTGACCGCGATCGAGGGAAGCGGAGGCCGCTTCGTCTGTCCCGGGGACGCCGAATGGCCCCGGCAGCTCGACGACTTGGGGCACGCAAGGCCGTTCGGGCTGTGGGTGCGGGGCGAGGCTTCGCTGCGAGTGTGGGCGCTGCGCTCGGTGGCTGTCGTCGGATCCCGGGCCTGCACCGAGTACGGGGCGCACTGCGCGGCCCTGCTGGGCGCGGGGCTCGCCGAACGGGGCTGGACGGTCGTCTCCGGCGCCGCCTACGGGGTGGACGCCGCAGCGCACCGGGGAGCCCTGGCCGTGCGCGGGCCCACCCTCGGTGTGCTGGCGTGCGGCGTGGACGTCGCCTACCCGCCGGGCAACCAGCAGCTGATCCGCGCGCTGGGGGAGCGCGGTCTGCTGGTCGCCGAGCTTCCGCCCGGGGATCATCCCACTCGTAGCCGGTTCGTGCTGCGGAACCGGGTGATCGCCGCGCTCACCCGGGGAACGGTCGTGGTGGAGGCGGCTCTGCGCAGCGGAGCCCTGGTCACAGCCCGTCGCGCCCTTGGGCTGGGACGGCACCTGATGGGGATGCCGGGCCCTGTCACCTCCGGGCTCTCCCAAGGCGTGCACGAACTCCTGCGCGGCGAGGCGACCGTGGTCACCGACGCCGCCGAAGTGATCGAGCAGGTGGGCATGGTGGGTGAGCTGGCTCCTGAGCGGCGCGGACCGGCCGTGCCGCGCGACGCCTTGAGCCCCGACGCGGCGCGGGTCCTCGAAGCGCTCCCCGGGCGCGGGGCGTACGACCCCGCCCGCATCGCGTGCTCCGCGGGCGTGCCACCGGGTGAGGTCCTCGCGCGGCTTCATGAGCTGCGGGCACTCGGCTTCGTCGAACGCGACGGGGACCGCTGGCAGTTGGCCCCGCGCAGCAAGGGGCACTCCATCGAGTGATGAGGCGGTCCTTGACCTGGGGCTATCGGGTGAAAGGCTGAGCTGTGCGCGCTCGCCGGGGCGGCACGGTCCCCGCAGAGCACCGCACCCTGGCCCCGTGCCCGGTCATCCGCACCGCGTCCGCTTCCGGCACTGCCGAGCCACCGCGGAAAGGAGCACGCCAGCGCAGACAGAAAGAACGATACGTCGCAGACTGCGACGCCGTGGTCACGCTACGCTCACATCATCTCGCTACGAGACGCACCAACCGCACACCAACAGACCACCACTACCCAGCAGAACGGCTCAAGGCGACGTATGCCTCAGCACATCTCCGGGCCCGACCGCACAGCCGCAGCGGCCGCCGCAGCCGAACGCACCGTGGTCGACGACGACACGCCCAGGACTGCGCCCAGCTCGCTGGATGAACTCTGGCGGTCCTACAAGGCCACGGCGGACAGCCGGCTGCGCGAACAGCTCATCCTGCACTACTCGCCGCTGGTCAAGTACGTCGCGGGCAGGGTGAGTGTCGGCCTGCCGCCCAATGTCGAACAGGCCGATTTCGTCTCCTCCGGAGTCTTCGGACTCATCGACGCCATCGAGAAGTTCGACCCCTCCCGCTCCATCAAGTTCGAGACCTACGCCATCACCCGCATCCGGGGGGCCATGATCGACGAACTGCGGGCCCTCGACTGGATCCCCCGCTCGGTGCGACAGAAGGCTCGCGCCGTAGAGCGTGCCTACGCCACTCTCGAAGCCCGGCTCCGCCGCAGCCCCTCCGAAGCGGAGGTGGCCGAGGAGATGGGCATCGAGATGGAGGAACTGCACGGCGTCTTCAGCCAGTTGTCGCTGGCCAACGTCGTGGCCCTGGAGGAGCTGCTGCACGTCGGCGGCGACGGCGGTGACCGGCTCAGCCTGGTGGACACCCTGGAAGACACCGCCGCCGACAACCCGGTGGAGGTCGCCGAGGACCGCGAGCTGCGCCAGTTGCTCGCGCGTGCCATCAACACCCTCCCCGAACGCGAGAAGACCGTCGTGACCCTCTACTACTACGAAGGACTCACCCTCGCCGAGATCGGCCAGGTGCTCGGCGTCACCGAGAGCAGGGTCAGCCAAATCCACACCAAATCGGTTCTGCAGCTCCGGGCCAAACTGGCCGACGCCGGCCGCTGACCGGGCCCGCTCGCCCGGCACCCGTGCAACTCTCGACCTCCTCTTCGTAAGCTAGGGGCGTGCCCAGGATTCGAGCGGCCTCCGTGGCCGAGCACCGGACCATGCAGCGCGCGGCCTTGCTGGACGCCGCCAGGTCTCTGCTGTCCGAGGGCGGTACGGAAGCCCTGACCTTCCCCGCCCTCGCCCAGCGGACCGGCCTCGCGCGCTCCTCCGTCTATGAGTACTTCCGCTCCCGTGCCGCGGTGGTCGAAGAGCTGTGCGCCGTCGACTTCCCGGTGTGGGCCGCCGAGGTCGAGTCGGCCATGCGGGCCGCCGTGACCCCGGAGGGCCAGGTCGAGGCATACGTCCGCACGCAGCTCGCCCTCGTGGGCGACCGCAGGCACCGCGCCGTCGTCGCGATCTCCGCCGGCGAGCTGGACGCGGGGGCCCGCGAGCGCATCCGCGCGGCGCACGGCGGGCTGATCTCCATGGTGGTCGAGGCCCTCGGCGAGCTCGGCCATGCCCAGCCCCGACTCGCCGCCATGCTGCTGCAGGGCGTGGTGGACGCCGGGGTGCGCCGTACCGAGCTCGGGGCCGCCGAAGATCCGGAAGAGATCGCCGAAGCCGCTGTCTCCATGGCCCTGAACGGCGTGCGGGGCTGACGAGGAACCCGGGGAAGCGGCCCGCTGCGCGGCCTCCTGCCGACCGCTCTGTGCGGCGGGCGGTACCGGTGCCGGTCTCGGCGCCCGGCGCCGTGCCGCACAGCCGCCGGTGCGCCCAGGCGGCACCCAACGCGAGTGCCAGCGCCGCCACCCAGCCCGTCGGGTCCTGAACCCTGCCCGGGGCCGCGGCCCATGAACCCGGGGCGAGCTGCCGGCCGGCCTCGCTCTCCGGTCCCCCGCCGCCGGAACCGGGCACCGGCACTCCATGGACCGGCAGCAGCCGCGAAGGGCCGCCGAGGAGCGAGCCCGGCAAGAGGGAGAGCGGGTCGAGGTAGCGGTCCCCGCGCAGCAGCCCCCAGTGCAGACAGGTGTGCGGACAGTGGCCGCCGCGCTGCACAGTCCCCACCTGCTCACCGGCCCGCACCCGATCCCCCTTGCGCACCGACGGCCGCACCGGCTGATACGTCGTCCGCAGCGGTGGTCGCCCGGTGCCCCTGAGCTCGATGGACACCACTCCCCGCCCGGCCACCTTTCCCGCGAACGAGACCCGGCCGTCCGCCACCGCCCGCACCGGTCGGCCAGGGCGGGCCGCGAGATCGACTCCGCGGTGGCCCGCCGCCCATGGCTCCGGCGGCGGATCCCAGCCGCGCGACACCCAAGGGCGTCGCGCACCGTCCGCACCCTCGACCGGCCACGCCCGCCCGGCCGCCGCGCCGTCGTCCCGCCGGTGCCCTGCCCGACGGTGCCCGGCCGCCCGGTCGGAGCCGGTATCCGCGTCGGCGGGTATGGCTCCCGCACCCGCGGGCGTGAGGAGATCGTCGGGTGCGGGAGGCATCGTGACCCGGGCCGTGCCGGGCAGGGTGGCGGTCGGTTGCCCGAGCAGCCGGGCCACAGGCAGGGCGGCGGCCAGTAGGGCGACCAGCAGAGCCACCGCCGACACCGCGGCGCACCACACTGCCCGGCATCCCAGTCGGCGTCCCACCCGGTGCCGTACCGGACCGTCCGGTCGGCGAAGCCCCCGGCAGGCCCCGGCCCTCGCCCTCTCGTGCGGGCCGACTCCGGCCCTCTCGTCCCGGCCGGAGCCCGTCCACCCGTACCGGAGCTTGTGCTGATCCATGCCGGGAACGGTGGCGCGGTTTGCCGGGCTGCGGGGATCTTGCCCAGGATCTGTGGGTAACTGCCCAGTTGTGGACAACGCCGTCACCCGTCCGAGCGGATATGGCCGCGTACCGGCCGGACCCCCGCCGGACCGCTGTCGGCCCCCGCCGGGGCGCGGCCGACCTCCCCGGTCCCGTACACTGCTGGTGCGGCCCGGGTGACCGGGCTGACTTCGCACGCCCCGCCACCCTCACCCGGTGGCCGCGCATCTCGGTCCCAGGAACGGTCCCGGCTCAGCCGGACCTCCCGGGCGGCGCGCCAGGGGCGTCAGGCAAGCGGGGGCCGTCCGGCCTCCGCTGACGACAACCGAGTAACCAAGGAGAACGGCCATGGCCGTCGTCACGATGCGGGAGCTGCTGGAGAGCGGCGTCCACTTCGGGCACCAGACCCGCCGCTGGAACCCGAAGATGAAGCGCTTCATCTTCACCGAGCGCAACGGCATCTACATCATCGACCTGCTCCAGTCGCTGTCGTACATCGACCGCGCCTACGAGTTCGTCAAGGAGACCGTCGCGCACGGCGGCTCCATCATGTTCGTCGGCACCAAGAAGCAGGCCCAGGAGGCCATCGCCGAGCAGGCCACCCGCGTGGGCATGCCCTACGTGAACCAGCGCTGGCTCGGCGGCATGCTGACCAACTTCTCGACGGTCTACAAGCGGCTGCAGCGCCTCAAGGAGCTGGAGCAGATCGACTTCGAGGACGTGGCCGCCTCCGGCCTCACCAAGAAGGAGCTGCTGGTCCTCTCCCGCGAGAAGGCCAAGCTGGAGAAGACCCTCGGCGGTATCCGCGAGATGCAGAAGGTGCCCAGCGCCGTCTGGATCGTGGACACCAAGAAGGAGCACATCGCCGTCGGCGAGGCGCGCAAGCTCAACATCCCGGTCGTCGCGATCCTCGACACCAACTGCGACCCCGACGAGGTCGACTACAAGATCCCGGGCAACGACGACGCGATCCGCTCCGTCACCCTGCTGACCCGCGTGATCGCCGACGCCGTGGCCGAGGGCCTGATCGCCCGGTCGTCGGGCGGCGCCGGGGAGGGCAAGGGCGAGAAGGCCGCCGGTGAGCCGCTGGCCGAGTGGGAGCGTGACCTCCTGGAGGGCGAGAAGGCCGCCGAGAAGCCGGCCGCCGAGGCCGCCGAGAAGCCTGCCGAGGGCGAGGCCGAGCCCGCCGCCGAGGCGCAGCCGGCCGCCGCCGAGGGCGAGCAGACGGCTGCCCCCGCCGAGCAGGGCTGACCCACGGGCCACGTGGATCACGTGGACCCCACAGGTTCACGGTGAGACGGCGGGGGCCGGGCGCCCCCGCCGTCCAGCCGTGAGCTGAGCCGGTCCCATGTGACTCCGATCCAACCCCACCGACTTTCTCACCGACTTTCCGAGAAGAGATTCACAGACCATGGCGAACTACACCGCCGCCGACGTCAAGAAGCTCCGGGAGCTCACCGGCGCCGGCATGATGGACTGCAAGAAGGCGCTGGACGAGGCCGAGGGCAACGTCGACAAGGCCGTGGAGATCCTGCGCGTCAAGGGCCAGAAGGGCGTCGCCAAGCGCGAGAGCCGCACGGCCGAGAACGGCGCGGTCATCGCCCGGATCGCCGACGACAACACCGCCGGTGTGCTGGTCGAGCTGAAGTGCGAGACCGACTTCGTGGCCAAGGGCGAGAAGTTCCTCGCTGTGGCCGAGGCCATCGCCAAGCACGTCGAGGCCACCTCCCCGGCCGACATCGACGCGCTGCTCGCCTCCGAGATCGAGTCCGGCACGACCGTCCAGGCGTACGTCGACGAGGCCAACGCCACCCTCGGCGAGAAGATCGTGCTGGACCGCTTCGCGCAGTTCTCCGGCGCCTACGTCGGCTCCTACCTGCACCGCACCAGCCCGGACCTGCCCCCGCAGGTCGGCGTGCTGGTCGAGCTCGACGCGGCGAACGAAGAGATCGCCAAGGACGTCGCGCAGCACATCGCCGCCTTCGCCCCGGCGTACCTGACCCGCGAGGACATCCCGGAGGAGACGGTCGCCAACGAGCGCCGCATCGCCGAGGAGACCGCCCGCGAGGAGGGCAAGCCGGAGCAGGCCCTGCCGAAGATCATCGAGGGCCGGGTCAACGGCTTCTTCAAGGAGAACACCCTCCTCGACCAGCCCTTCGCCAAGGACAACAAGAAGTCCGTGCAGAAGGTCCTCGAGGAGGCCGGTGTCTCGCTGAAGCGCTTCGCCCGCTTCCGCGTCGGCGCCTGAGAGCCCGTTCCTGACGCATCCCGCAGGCCGGTTCTGTTCGCTCGGAGGTGGATACACCGAGCACCGCGCACAGAACCGGCACGGGCCCGATAGGGTCGGGCACAGGGCAGTTGTGACGAGGAGGCCATTGCCGCAGAGGGAACCGCGAGGATCCGACGGCAGTGGCCTCTTTCGTATGTGCACGAGGAGATCTCCATGACCAGCAATGACACCGGCAAAGACAGTGACCATCGGCGACGCTTCCTGCTGAAGCTCTCCGGCGAGGCGTTCGCCGGTGGCGGCGGACTCGGTGTCGACCCCGATGTCGTGCACAAGATGGCCCGGGAGATCGCCTCGGTCGTCCGTGACGGCGCCGAGATGGCCGTCGTCATCGGCGGCGGCAACTTCTTCCGCGGCGCCGAGCTCCAGCAGCGCGGTATGGACCGGGCCCGCTCCGACTACATGGGCATGCTCGGGACCGTCATGAACTGCCTGGCGCTCCAGGACTTCCTGGAGAAGGAGGGCATCGACTCACGCGTCCAGACCGCCATCACCATGGGCCAGGTCGCTGAGCCGTACATCCCGCTGCGCGCCATCCGGCACCTGGAGAAGGGTCGCGTGGTCATCTTCGGCGCCGGTATGGGCATGCCGTACTTCTCCACCGACACCACCGCGGCCCAGCGTGCTCTGGAGATCAACGCCGAGGTGATGCTCATGGGCAAGAACGGCGTGGACGGCGTCTACGACTCCGACCCGGCGCGGAACCCGGCGGCGGTGAAGTTCGACGCGCTCGAGTACGGCGAGGTCATCACCCGCGACCTCAAGGTCGCCGACATGACAGCGATCACCCTCTGCCGTGACAACAAGCTGCCGATTCTCGTTTTCGAGCTGCTCGCCGAAGGCAATATCGCCCGCGCGGTCAAGGGTGAGAAGATCGGCACTCTGGTGAGCAACCAGGGCACCCGGGGCTGAGCGGCCCCGCCGACGGCCTCACGGTCCGGCGGAGCGGCGTACGCCGGGATCGTCCGGCTCCGTCGGCAACACCGTGGCGTACGAACGGCCCGGTACGGGGATGGACAACAGCCTGCCGGTCGGACACCGTGCAGGGATCAGGGCACTGCGGGGGCCGGGGCGGCCCGCGGGGCGGCCGTCAGCTCACAGCCCCGGATGAAGCAGTCAGGCTCATTCATCGAACCAGGAGCACGTGGTGATCGAAGAGACCCTCCTCGAAGCCGAGGAAAAGATGGAGAAGGCGGTCGTCGTCGCCAAGGAGGACTTCGCCGCTATCCGCACCGGCCGTGCGCACCCGGCGATGTTCAACAAGATCTTGGCGGAGTACTACGGCACGATGACGCCGATCAACCAGCTGGCGTCGTTCTCCGTCCCCGAGCCCCGGATGGCCGTGGTGACTCCGTTCGACAAGAGCTCGCTGCGCAACATCGAACAGGCCATCCGCGACTCGGACCTGGGCGTCAACCCGTCGAACGACGGCAATATCATCCGGGTGACGTTCCCCGAGCTGACCGAGGAGCGTCGTCGGGAGTACATCAAGGTCGCCAAGAGCAAGGGCGAGGACGCCAAGATCTCCATCCGCAGCATCCGGCGCAAGGCCAAGGAGACCATCGACAAGGCCATCAAGGACGGCGAGGTCGGTGAGGACGAGGGCCGCAGGGGCGAGAAGGAACTCGACGACACCACTGCCAAGTACGTCGCACAGGTGGACGAGCTGCTCAAGCACAAGGAGTCCGAGCTGCTCGAAGTCTGAGCCCACCGTCTCAAGGTCCGAGGTCGAAGGCTGCAATCTGTGAACGACTCATCCTGGGGAGCGCCGCAACCGGAGGCGGGGAACGCCCGGTACTGGGGTCCGCCCGAGCCGGGCTACGCCACCCCTTCGGCGATGCCCCGCCCGGGCGACGGTCACCTGTCCGCCCACGACGTGACCGGCACCGTGCACGATGTGGGTGGTGGCGCGTCGCAGACTCAGCGTATGCCCATGGTGTCCGACCCCGGGGGCCCCGGTGACGCGTCAGACGGCCACGACGGCCGCCATCGTCGCCACGGCCCCGGTTTCACAGGCCCCGCCGGTCCACCCGGCGGCCCGCAGCCGAACAACCCGAACGGGGCGGAAGGCGCCTCCGGGCAGCCGGGCGCCCCGTCGCCCGCGCCCTCTGAACAGGCCAGGACGGGCCGGGGCAGGAAGCGCGCCGGCCGGGATCTGCGCGCGGCCATAGGGGTCGGCCTGGGGCTCGGCGTGGTCATCCTGGCCGCGCTCTTCTTCTACAAGCCGGTCTTCCTCGGCGTCATCGTGCTGGCGGTCGTCGTCGGGCTGTGGGAGCTGACCTCGCGGCTGCGGGAACGCAAGGACATCCGAGTGCCGCTGGTGCCGCTGGCGCTCGGCGGCGCGACCATGACGGTTGCCGGATACGTACGGGGCGCGGAGGGCGCGTGGGTGGCCATGGCGCTCACGGCGCTCGCCGTACTGGCGTGGCGGATGACCCAGCCGGCGGCCGACTATCTGCGGGATGTGACAGCGAGCCTCTTCGCCGCCTTCTATGTCCCCTTCCTCGCGACCTTCGTGGCCCTGATGCTGGCCGCTGACGACGGGCCGAAGCGGGTGCTGACGTTCCTGATCCTCACCGTGGTCAGCGACACCGGCGCCTACGCGGTGGGCTGGCGCTTCGGACGGCACAAACTGGCACCCCGTATCAGCCCCGGCAAGACCCGGGAGGGACTGATCGGCGCGGTGACGTTCGCCATGGTGGCGGGAGCGCTGTGCACCCAGTTCCTGATCGACGGCGGAAGCTGGTGGCAGGGCCTGCTGCTGGGCCTCGCGGTCTCGGTCAGCGCCACCCTGGGCGACCTGGGCGAGTCGATGATGAAGCGGGACCTGGGCATCAAGGACATGGGCACCCTGCTACCGGGACACGGCGGCATCATGGACCGCCTCGACTCGCTGCTGCCGACCGCTCCGGTGGTGTGGCTGCTGCTGGTGATCTTCGTCGGCGCGGGCTGAGCGTGCCTGGTCCCCGGCCCCGGCCAGGGGCCGGGGACCCCCTCGGATCTGCGACACTGGTGAAGTTATGCCTGCCCCAGGAGAACTCACGTTCGTCGCCCCCCGCGGCGCGAAGAAGCCGCCCCGCCACCTCGCCGACCTCACCCCCCAGGAGCGCCGAGAGGCGGTTGCAGAGATCGGTGAGAAGCCGTTCCGCGCCAAGCAGCTCTCGCAGCACTATTTCGCGCGGCTGGCGCACGCCCCCGAGCAGTGGACCGACATCCCGGCCGCCGCTCGGCAGAAGCTCGCGGACCAGCTGCTGCCCGACCTGATGAGCGTGGTGCGGCACATCAGCTGCGACGACGACACCACCCGCAAGACGCTGTGGCGGCTGCACGACGGGACGCTCGTGGAGTCGGTGCTGATGCGGTACCCGGACCGGGTCACCATGTGCATCAGCTCGCAGGCCGGGTGCGGGATGAACTGCCCTTTCTGCGCCACCGGGCAGGCGGGTCTGGACCGGAACCTGTCCACCGCCGAGATCGTCCACCAGATCGTCGACGGAATGCGCGCCCTGCGGGACGGCGAGGTGCCGGGGGGACCGGCACGGCTGTCGAACATCGTCTTCATGGGCATGGGCGAGCCGCTGGCCAACTACAAGCGGGTGGTCGGCGCCATCCGGCGGCTGACCGACCCCGAGCCGGACGGCCTCGGGCTCTCCCAGCGGGGCATCACCGTCTCCACGGTCGGCCTGGTGCCCGCGATGCTGCGCTTCGCCGACGAGGGCTTCAAGTGCCGGCTCGCGCTCTCCCTGCACGCGCCCGACGACGAGCTGCGCGACACCCTCGTCCCGGTCAACACCCGCTGGAAGGTGCGCGAGGTCCTGGACGCAGCCTGGGAGTACGCGGCCAAGTCCGGGCGCCGGGTCTCCATCGAGTACGCGCTGATCAAGGACATCAACGACCAGGCGTGGCGGGCCGACCTGCTGGGCCGGCTGCTGAAGGGCAAGCGGGTGCACGTCAATCTCATCCCGCTCAACCCGACCCCGGGCTCCAAGTGGACGGCGTCCCGGCCCGAGGACGAGGCGGAGTTCGTGCGGACGCTCGAATCGCACGGTGTACCGGTGACTGTGCGGGATACCCGGGGCCAGGAGATCGACGGTGCGTGCGGTCAGCTCGCGGCGACCGAGCGCTGACCTCTGGCCTCTGACCTCTGGCCTCTGGCCGAAATGCCCGACTGATAGTGTTCGAACGGGCCGTGCCAGCGGCCCGCCAAAACCGAACAGCCGACAGGGGAGCGCTCACTGCGCTGAGAGTGCGACCGTACGCCCCGTACGCGTCGCAGACCCTCGAACCTCGCCCGGGTCATGCCGGGTAGGAAGTCGATGCACTGATGATGAAGCACGCGCGGCGCGCTGCCGCCACCACTGCTGTCCTCACCCTCGCCCTCCTCGCCACCGCGTGCGGTGGCTCCGATGACAGCGGGGACCCCAAGACCGTCCACCTGGTCACCCACGACTCGTTCGCCGTCTCGAAGTCCGTGCTGAAGGACTTCGAGAAGCGCAGCGGCTACAAGGTCAAGGTGCTGCGAGGCGGGGACGCCGGGGCCGCCGTCAACCAGGCGGTGCTCAACAAGGGCAACCCCCAGGGCGACGTCTTCTTCGGCGTCGACAACACCCTCCTCTCGCGCCCCCTCGACAGGGGCGTCTTCACCTCCTACAAGGCCAAGGGGCTCGACAAGGTCCCCGAGCGGCTCCAGGCCGACCCGGACAAGCACCGGGTCACCCCGGTCGACACCGGCAACGTGTGTGTCAACTACGACCGCGAGTGGTTCGCCGACAAGAAGCTCGACCCGCCGCGCACCCTGCGGGACCTGACCGAGCCCCGCTACAAGAACCTGCTGGTGACCGAGGACGCCGCCAACTCCTCGCCCGGCCTGGCGTTCCTGCTGGCGAGCGTGGCCGAGTTCGGCGAGAAGGACTGGCAGGACTACTGGAAGAAGCTGCGCGCCAACGGGGTCGAGGTCGCCGGCAGCTGGGAGCAGGCCTACAACGACCGTTTCACCGGCTCCCGTGAAGGCAAGGGCAAGGGCGACAAGCCCCTGGTCGTCTCCTACGCCTCCAGCCCGCCCGCCGAGGTCATGGGAGTGAAGAACCCGCCCGAGCAGGCGCCGACGGGTGTCGCCAAGGGGACGTGCTTCCAGCAGACCGAGTACGCCGGGCTGCTCAACGGCGCGAAGAACACCAAGGGCGGCAAGGCGCTGCTGGACTTCCTGCTCAGCAAGCGGTTCCAGGAAGACCTGCCGCTGAAGATGTTCGTCAGCCCCGCCCGCGCGGACGCCGAGCTGCCGAAGCTGTTCACCAAGTACGGCGAAACGGTCGACGACCCGGCCACCCTGGACCCGAAGAAGATCGCTGAGCACCGTGAGCAGTGGATCAAGACGTGGACCTCGCTCGCGGTGAAGTAGCGGCCCCGGGCTCTTCCGGCCCCTCGGGCTCTTCCGGCTCCCCGGACACCTCCGGCACCCCGGAAGTGCCCGGGGCGCCGGATCCCTCAGGTCTCACGGGCCTGCCCGCCGCCTCGCCGGGGAAGGCCGCTTCCTCGTCGGGAGCGGCCGCCGGTGTGCCGGCCCGCCGGGGCGCAGGCTGGGTGCGGCTCGCGCTGATGGCCGTGCCGATGGCCTTCTTCGCGGTCTTCTTCGGCTACCCGGTGGTCGCCATCGTGGGGCGCGGACTGCGCGAGGGCGGCCAGTGGCAGCTCGGCCGGCTCTGGCAGGTGCTGAGCGACCCGGACATCCTCCAGGTGCTCTGGTTCACGCTCTGGCAGGCCGCCGCCTCGACAGGGCTGACGCTCGCGCTGGCGCTGCCCGGCGCGTATGTGTTCGCACGGTTCGACTTTCCGGGCAAGCGGCTGCTGCGTGCCGTGGTGACAGTTCCCTTCGTTCTGCCGACGGTGGTGGTCGGCTCCGCCTTCCTGGCGCTGGCCGGGCGCGGGGGAGTGCTGGACGAATGGCTGGGGGTTCGGCTGGACACCAGCGTGTGGGCGATCCTGCTGGCGCACGTCTTCTTCAACTACGCGGTCGTCGTGCGCACGGTCGGCGGCCTGTGGTCCCAGCTGGACCCGCGCCAGGAGGAGGCCGCACGTGTGCTGGGAGCGGGCCGGTTCACCGCCTGGCGACGGGTCACCCTGCCGGCGCTGGCGCCGTCTGTGGCAGCCGCCGCGCTGATCGTGTTCCTGTTCACCTTCACCAGCTTCGGCGTCATCCAGGTGCTGGGCGGCCCGCGCTACGCCACGCTCGAAGTGGAGATCTACCGGCAGACCGCCACCCTGCTGGACCTGCCCACGGCGGCTGTGCTGACGCTCGTCCAGTTCGCCGCCGTCGCGGCCCTGTTGGCGGTGCACGCCTGGTCGCTGCGCAAGCGCGAGACGGCACTCGGTCTCGTCCCCGCTGAGCACACCGCACGGCGTCCGGCCGGTGCCCGCCAGTGGGCTCTGCTGTGTTCGGTGCTCGGGGTGCTGCTCCTGCTGACCGTCGTACCGCTGCTGGTGCTGATCCAGCGGGCCTTCGAGGGGCCGGACGGATTCGGGCTCGCCTCTTTCCGCGCACTGACGGCGCAGTCGGACAGTGCGACCTTTGTCGTCGCACCTGTCGCGGCCGTCGGCAACTCACTGGCATACGCCGCCGTCGCGACCGCCATCGCCCTTGTGGTGGGCGGACTGGCCGCCGCCGCGCTCACCGTTCCGCGCTCCCGGCTCCGCTCGAACGAGGGGACCTCCAGGGTGGAACGGCTGGTGCGTGGTTTCGACGCACTGCTGATGCTGCCGCTGGGCACCTCGGCCGTCACCGTGGGCTTCGGCTTTCTCGTCGCACTGGACGAGCCCCCGCTCGATCTGCGGTCGAGCTGGATCCTGGTGCCCCTGGCGCAGGCGCTGGTGGGCGTCCCGTTCGTCATCCGCACCATGCTGCCCGTGCTGCGCGCCGTGGACGTACGACTGCGCGAGGCCGCCGCCGTGCTGGGCGCCTCACCGCTGCGCGCCTGGCGCGAGGTGGACTTCCCGCTGGTGCGGCGGGCGCTGTTGGTGGCCGCCGGGTTCGCCTTCACGGTCTCGCTGGGCGAGTTCGGCGCGACAGTGTTCATCGCCCGCCCCGACACTCCCACCCTGCCGGTCGCGGTGGCCCGGCTGCTGGGCCGCGCGGGGCAGTCCAGCTACGGCCAGGCCATGGCGCTGAGCACCATTCTGATGCTCGTCTGCGCGGGCGTGCTGCTCGCGCTGGAGCGCGTACGGACCGAAGGTCAGGGGGAGTTGTAGATGCTGCGGCTTGACGGTGTGACCGTGCGCTTCGGCGAGCGGACGGCGCTGGACGCGGTCGATCTGGAGGTGGCCGAGCACGAGACGGTGTGCGTACTCGGGCCCAGCGGCAGCGGCAAGTCGACCCTGCTGCGCGTCGTCGCCGGTCTCCAGCAGGCCGACGCGGGCCGGGTGCTGCTGTCGGGGCGCGACCAGACGGGGGTGTCCGCGCACCGGCGGGGCGTCGGCCTGATGTTCCAGGACCACCAGCTCTTCCCGCAGCGCGACGTCACGGGGAACGTCGCCTTCGGTCCGCGTATGCACCGGGCGGGCCGCGCCGAGACCGAGCGCCGCGTCGCCGAACTGCTGGAACTGGTCGGGCTGCCGGGCGCCGGCCGGCGAGCCGTGACCGCGCTGTCCGGAGGCGAGCAGCAGCGCGTCGCGCTGGCCCGCGCGCTCGCGCCCGAGCCGAGGCTGCTGATGCTGGACGAACCGCTGGGCCAGCTCGACCGTGGCCTGCGCGAACGCCTCGTCGTGGAGCTGCGCCGCCTCTTCCGGCGGCTGGGCACCACCGTTCTCGCCGTCACACACGACCACGGGGAGGCGTTCGCACTCGCCGACCGTGTGGTGGTGATGGAGAACGGGCGCATCGCACAGACCGGCACCCCGCTGGAGATCTGGCAGCGCCCGGCCTCCCCGTTCGTCGCCCGCTTCCTGGGCTTCGGCAACATCGTCCAGGCCACCGTGCACGGCGGGACAGCCGCCACCGTCTGGGGGAAGCTCCCAGCCCCCGAGGGCACCCCGCAGGGCAGCACGCTGCTGCTCGTCAGGCCGGGTGGGGTGCTGCTGCGCGCGCCCGAGGAGGGGCTGCGCTGCACGGTGGAGGCCCGGACGTTCCGCGGCGGTGACGCGTCCACGGTGACCGTGCTGCTGCGCCCGGAGGAGGGACCGGCACTGGAGGCCGCCTGCACCCTGCGGGACGCGCCGGAGGAGGGCGCCGAGGTGGGCGCCCTCTTCGACCCGGGTGAGGTCGTCGCACTCAGTGCGGAGGCAGCGCAGTGAGCATCCCGGCCAGCACGGCCGGCCCCGCGAAGACCACCAAGGTGACGCAGGCGCGCACCAGCGTCACCGCACGCGCCAGCTTCCGGGACGCCCCGATCCGCGCCAGCAGCTCCCGCAGCGGCGCGCGAGCCCTCCGGGCCCTGACCAGCGCGGCCAGCGCCGCCCCGGCGACGCAGCACCCGGACAGCACCACCGAAGCGCCCACCAGCGGTCCCGGCAGGCCGGCTGCCCCGGCATCGGTGAGCCGCGCCCGGACGAGGGCAACCAGTGCCGCCGCGACCGCGCTCAGCGCACCCAGTTCACGCCCCAGGAAGGGCGCCTCACGGATGAGCGTGCGCCCCGCCAGCAGCCGTACCGGACCGGGTCGCACGGCGCCCAGCAGCCGCCCGCTCAGCATCACCAGACCGGGACCGGCCAGCACCAGCCCGAACGCGGCGAGCAGCCACCCGCCGGCCAGCGGTGAGGCCGCCACGTCCCCTGCGGGGAACGTCCAGGCACCCAGCCCCAGGGAGCCGCCGACGGCCGCGTCACGGGCCGCGTAGGCCGCCAGCAGCAGCCCGCCGGCGGTGAGTACGGCACCGACGAGCAGCCCGGCCTGGCAGGAGACCTTCCGTGGCCCGGCGGTGGCGAGGGTTCCGGACCGGGCTCCGGTCGCGGAGGCTGCCGCCGCCCCGGTGTCCTCCGTTCCCGCCCACGGTCGTGGGGCACCGGGCCTGGCTCCCCAGGCGGCCGCGAGGGCGGTCAGCAGCGGCACGGTGCTCAACAGGGTGGCGGCAGCGGGTGTGGGCAGCGACTGCTCGGCCAGTGGGAGCCGCGCCAGGGCGTCGGGCAGCCGCGGCGCGGTCAGCACGCCGGAACTACTGGCGATGCCGCTCCGCGCGGCCACCAGCACTGCCAGCGCGCTGCCCACGAAGGCGGGCAGGGCGGCGGTACGCGCGGCCAGCAGCGGCAGGCGCACGGGCCCCAGTCCGGCCGAGTCCAGCCCGCGGCGCGTCTCGGAGCCCGGCTCCGTACGCGCGAGGGCCGCGGCCAGGTGCGCGGTGACGGCGAGGGGTACCAGGCACCACACGAGCCGTACCAGCGCAGCGGCCCGCTGGTCGGGGTTGTCCAGGGCGAAGGAGAGCGTGGCCAGCAGGAGCAGTCCCAGTCCTGCCGAGGCGCACACCAGCAGCAGCCGGAGGAGGAGTGCCAGGGGTGGCGCGAGGGTCAGACGGAGAGTGAGCACGCTGCCGCGCTTTCTGAGCCCGCGGGGACGGCGCCGGTGGCCGGGGTGCGCGCCCGGCGGCCGTCGGTGAGCCCGACGATGCGGTCGGCGAGCGCGGCGCCGGTCGCGTCCGCGGTGCGTGCCGCTTGGTCGAGCGTGAAGTCATGGCTGGCCAGCAGCACGGTGATGCCGTGCGAGCGGGCCGCCGCGCTGAGCGCCCGCAGCACTTGGGCACGGTCGTTCTGGTGCAGCGGTGCTGTGGGCTCGTCGGCGAAGAGCACGGTGGGGGAGTGGACCAGGGCGCGTGCGACGGCGACACGCTGGCGCTGTGCCTGGAGCAGTGCGGAGGGAGGTCTGCTCGCGCAGTCGCCGACATCGAGCCGCTCCAGCCAGGCGTGCGCCGCGCTGCGGGCGGCTCGGTAGCCGCTGCCGTGCAGCAGGAGGGGGAGTGCGGCGTTCTCCCAGACGGTGAGTTCCGGGACGAGGCGGGGGCTGCTGTCGATCCAGCCGAAGCGGTGCAGCCGCAGCCGCTCGCGGGCTGCCCGGCCGAGGGTGTGCACCGGGGCGCTGTTGAACCAGACCTCGCCCTTCAGGGGCAACAACTGTCCGGACAGACAGCGCAGCAGTGTGGTTTTTCCGCTGCCCCGGGGGCCCGCGACGGCGAGGATCTCGCCCTCCCTGACACCGATCGAGACGCCCTGCAGCGCGGGTGAACCGTCGTAGGCGTAGTGCAGTCCTCGCGCCCAGAGCACGTCGTCCGGCGGGGCGGCCATGGGACACCTCCACTCAACATCGCGAGCCGTCATTCCCTCCGGAGGGTGAAACGAGGGGCGGGGGCATCGGTCACTTAACCGATGCCCCCGCCCCTCGTGCGGCCGTGCGCGCCTGCCGGCTGGTGAGGTGCTGCCGGTTACAGCTTCGTCCACGCCTCCGTGAGTACGGCGCGCAGGATCTGCTCGGCCTCGTCGAAGACCTTCTGGTCGGAGATCAGCGGCGGGGCGAGCTGGACCACCGGGTCGCCCCGGTCGTCTGCGCGGCAGTACAGCCCGTTCTCGTACAGCGCCTTGGACAGGAAGCCGTACAGGACGCGCTCGGACTCCTCGTCCGTGAACGTCTCCTTGGTGGCCTTGTCCTTGACCAGTTCGATGCCGTAGAAGAAGCCGTTCCCGCGTACGTCGCCGACGATCGGCAGGTCGTGCAGCTTCTGCAGGGTGCTGTAGAAGTTGCCCTCGTTGTCGAGCACGTGCTGGTTGAGGCCCTCGCGCTCGAAGATGTCGAGGTTGGCCAGGGCGACGGCGGCCGAAACGGGGTGGCCGCCGAAGGTGTAGCCGTGCAGGAAGGTGTTGTCGCCCTTGTAGAACGGTTCGGCGATACGGTCGGAGATGACCGCGGCCCCTATCGGCGAGTAGCCGGAGGTCATGCCCTTGGCGCAGGTGATGATGTCGGGCACGTAGCCGAACTTGTCGCAGGCGAAGACCGTGCCCAGCCGGCCGAAGGCGCAGATGACCTCGTCGGAGACGAGCAGCACGTCGTACTTGTCGCAGATCTCGCGGACCCGCTGGAAGTAGCCGGGCGGCGGGGGGAAGCAGCCGCCCGCGTTCTGCACGGGCTCCAGGAAGACCGCGGCGACGGTCTCCGGGCCCTCGAAGAGGATCTGCTGCTCGATCTGGTCGGCGGCCCAGCGGCCGAACGCCTCCGGGTCGTCGCCGTGGATCGGGGCCCGGTAGATGTTGGTGTTGGGCACCTTGTGCGCGCCCGGCACCAGCGGCTCGAACGGCGCCTTGAGGGCCGGCAGCCCGGTGATGGCCAGGGCGCCCTGCGGGGTGCCGTGGTAGGCGACGGCGCGGGAGATGACCTTGTGCTTGAGCGGGTTGCCGGTCAGCTTGTGGTACTGCTTGGCCAGCTTCCAGGCGGTCTCGACGGCCTCGCCGCCGCCGGTGGTGAAGAACACCTTGTTCAGATCGCCCGGGGCGTGGTGTGCCAGCCGCTCGGCCAGCTCGACGGCCTTGGGGTGCGCGTAGGACCAGATGGGGAAGAAGGCGAGGTCCTGGGCCTGCTTGTTGGCGGCCTCGGCCAGCTCGGCGCGGCCGTGCCCCGCCTGGACGACGAACAAGCCTGCCAGGCCGTCGAGGTAGCGCTTGCCTTCGGTGTCGTAGATGTAGACGCCCTCGCCGCGGGCGATGGTCGGAACCGGCGCCTGCTGGTACGACGACATGCGGGTGAAGTGCATCCACAGGTGGTCGTTCGCGGTGCGGGAGAGGTCCTTGCTCCCCTGACCGGCGTGACTGTCCTTGCTCACTGTTATCGCGTTCCCCATGTGTAGGTCTGCTTGCGCAGCTTGAGGTAGACGAAGCTCTCCGTCGACCGCACGCCCGGCAGCGTCCGGATGCGTTTGTTGATCAGTTCGAGGAGATGGTCGTCGTCGTGGCACACGATCTCGACCAGCAGGTCGAACGAGCCCGCCGCGATCACGACGTAGTCGACCTCGTCGATCTCGGCGAGCGCGTCGGCGACCGGTTCGACGTCCCCGTCGACCGTGACGCCGAGCATTGCCTGGCGCATGAAGCCGACGGTGAGCGGATCGGTCACGGCGACGATCTGCATGACGCCCTGCTCCTGGAGCTTCTGGACGCGCTGCCGCACTGCCGCCTCCGACAGGCCCACGGCCTTGCCGATGGCGGCGTACGGACGCCGTCCGTCCTCTTGGAGCTGTTCGATGATTGCCAGGGACACGGCGTCCAGGGATGAGGAGCCGCCTGTCTTCTTCGAGTCGCGAGCCACGGTTGCCACTGTGCATGAGACATCCTCCGTCCCGCAACCCTTGAGCGATGTAATCCGCAGGCAATCGGGCTACTGAACACTGATTCCGTTGTTCAGTGGCGTTGGGCATATCGAAAACGTTGCCCCGCCGGTTAGGGTGGCAGTCTCACCCAATGGACAACGGAGCAGGAGGGGTGCGAAGTGACCACCGAGCTGCGTCGACTGCGCAACTACATCGACGGGGAGTTCAGGGACGCCGCTGACGGCCGGACCACCGAGGTGGTCAACCCGGCGACGGGTGAGGCGTACGCCACGGCGCCGCTGTCCGGCGCCGCCGACGTCGACGCCGCGATGGCGGCAGCCGAGGCCGCCTTCCCCGCCTGGCGGGACGCCACGCCCGGCACCCGTCAGCAGGCCATCCTGAAGATCGCGGACGCGCTCGAGGCGCGCGCCGACGAGCTGCTGGCCGCCGAGTGCGAGAACTGCGGCAAGCCGCTGGAGCTGACCCGGCAGGAAGAGCTGCCGATGATGCTCGACCAGATCCGCTTCTTCGCGGGTGCGGCGCGGATGCTGGACGGCAAGTCCGCCGGCGAGTACATGGAGGGCCTCACCTCCTTCGTGCGGCGAGAGCCGATCGGGGTGTGCGCCCAGGTCGCGCCGTGGAACTACCCGGCGATGATGGCCGTGTGGAAGTTCGCCCCGGCGCTCGCCGCGGGCAACACCGTCGTGCTCAAGCCCTCGGACACCACCCCCGCCTCCACGGTCTTCATGGCCGAGGTGATGGGCGAGATCCTGCCCAAGGGCGTCTTCAACGTGGTGTGCGGCGACCGGGACACCGGCCGACTGCTCGTCGAGCACAAGACCCCGGCGATGGCCTCGATCACCGGTTCGGTGCGCGCGGGCATGGAGGTCGCGGCCAGCGGCGCCAAGGACCTCAAGCGCGTCCACCTGGAGCTGGGCGGCAAGGCCCCCTGTGTCGTCTTCGACAACGCCGACATCCAGGCGGCTGTCGAGGGCATCAGGGACGGCGGCTTCTTCAACGCCGGCCAGGACTGCACCGCCGCCACCCGCGTACTGGTCCAGGAAGGGGTCCACGACGAGTTCGTACAGGCCCTCGCCAAGGCCGCCGCCGAGGTCAAGACCGGCGACCTGAGCGACGAGGACTGCTTCTACGGCCCGCTGAACAACCCCACCCATCTGGAGAAGGTCGAGGGCTTCATCGACCGTCTGCCCGCACACGCCAGGGTGGAGACGGGCGGCGAGCGCGTCGGCGACAAGGGCTACTTCTACGCGCCCACCGTCGTCTCCGGGCTCAAGCAGGACGACGAGATCATCCAGAACGAGGTCTTCGGCCCGGTGATCACCGTCCAGAAGTTCACCGACGAGGCGCAGGCGGTCCAGTGGGCCAACGATGTGGAGTACGCGCTCGCGTCGTCGGTGTGGACGACCGACCACGGCACCGCGATGCGGATGTCCAAGGCGCTGGACTTCGGCTGTGTGTGGATCAACACCCACATCCCGCTCGTGGCCGAGATGCCGCACGGCGGCTTCAAGAAGTCGGGCTACGGCAAGGACCTGTCGATGTACGGGCTGGAGGACTACACGCGCGTCAAGCACGTGATGACGGCGCTGTGAGCCGACCCGCTCACTGAGAGCGGGTACACATCGGGGCCCGCCCCCTCCCGGGGTGCGGGCCCCGTCGTACGCGCCAGGGCCCGCCTCAGGACTGTTACGGGTTCTGCGGCTGCTGCCCCGCGAACGGGTTGCCGCTCTGGGCGCCGGGCTGCGGCGGGACTCCGCCCATGCCCTGCTGCCCACCCGGCATGCCACCCGGAGCGGCGCCCTGGGTGGTGCCCTGGGCCAGCAGCTGCTCGGCCGACTCCTTGGAGATCTCCGTCTGCGCGCCGCAGAAGGTGCACTGGATCGAGTGCTTCGCAGGCGCGATCGGGAAGAGCGGGATGAAGAAGAGCGAGAACTTGGTCACGCGCTTGCGCAGTGGGTGCGCGGACGGGTTGCCGCAGAAGCCGCAGAGCAGGTTCAGCATGGCCAGCTGCACCAGCTTGCTGCTCGTACCAAAAATGATCACAGCGGTTTCCATTCACGAGTGCGTAGACAGCGCATACGAGCCAACCATCCGCAGACGCTCGCCGTAAGCCACTTCATGTAACAGCACTGCCCCAACCGGCGCTCCCGCCGCCGGGACTGCCCCGACTCGGGCGGTGGGCAGGGGTCTCCAGGGCACTCACCAGGCGGGCGATGTGGTTGGTGGTGATCGCGTCGACGCCCATCGCGGCGAGCCTGCGCATGGTGCGTGCCCGTTCCGCCGTCCAGGCGGAGACCAGCCGCCCTTCGGCGTGTGCACGGGCGATCAGTTCGGGGGTGAGCAGCCCGAAACCGTAGTTGAGCCAGCGGGGCCGCAGGTCGTCCAGCAGCGTAGGGCGCACCGGCGCCGCACGCTCCCAGGTGAGCGCCACCTCGGCGTCAGGCTCCACGGCCCGCACCCGGCGCATCGCCTCCGGGCCGCCGCAGTAGTAGACGCGCTCGGCGGCGTCCGCCGCGCGCACCGCGGCGACGGTGGCCCGCACGGCAGCCGGGTCCGGCAGATCGACCAGCGTGCGGACCGCCTGCGTGACGGCCAGCGCGTCGGCGAGCGTGGGCACTCCTTCCGCCAGCTCCGTCAGCCGCTCGTGGGTGAGTGCCGAGAGGGGCACGTCGTGCCCCCACAGCCGCTCCAGCGTCCGGTCGTGCAGCACCACGGGCACCCCGTCCCGGGTCAGCCGTACATCCACCTCGACCACGTCGGCGCCCGCCGCGACGGCGGCGCTGAACGAGGGCAGGGTGTTCTCACGCGCCGCGAAGGGCGCCCCCCGGTGTGCCACCGCGGCCGGCCTGGCGCGGGGGCCGCCCGGCGGTGGCCCGGCCCCCTCGGCGCCCTCCGTCACCTCGTGCGCTGCCAGGTCGCCAGGTAGCTGTCGATCTCCTCGCACAGCCGGGCCTTGCCCGCGTCGTCCAGGAACGACACCTTCACCGCGTTCCTGGCGAGCGTGGCGATGCCGGGCGCGTCCAGACCCAGCAGCCGCGCGGCGATGCCGTACTCGGTGTTCAGGTCGGTGCCGAACATCGGCGGGTCGTCGCTGTTGACGGTCACCAGGACCCCGGCCTTGGCCATCTCTGCGATGGGGTGGCTCTCCAACGCCTCCACGGCACGGGTGGCGATGTTCGAGGTGGGGCAGACCTCCAGCGGAATGCCGCGCTCGGCCAGGTGTTCCAGCAGCCTGGGGTCCTGGACGGCGCTGGTGCCGTGGCCGATGCGCTCGGCGCGCAGCGAGGTCAGCGCGTCCCAGATGGTGCCAGGACCGGTGGTCTCGCCGGCGTGCGGGACGCTGTGCAGCCCGGTGGCCAGCGCGCGGTCGAAGTAGGGCTTGAACTGCGGCCTCGGCACGCCGATCTCCGGCCCGCCGAGCCCGAAGGAGACCAGCCCGTCGGGTGCCATCTCGGTGGCGATCCGCGTGGTCTCCTCCGCCGCCTCCAGCCCCGCCTCGCCGGGAATGTCGAATGTCCAGCGCAGCACCACACCCAGCTCCCGCTCGGCAGCGCGGCGGGCGTCCTCGATGGCATCCAGGAAGGCGCCGTCCGGGATGCCCCGGCTCACAGAGCTGTACGGGGTGACGGTCAGCTCCGCGTAGCGGATCGACTGCCGCGCCATGTCGCGGGCGATCTCGTATGTCAGCAAGCGCACGTCCTCAGCGTCCCTGATCAGGTCGACGACCGACAGATAGACCTGGATGAAGTGCGCGAAGTCGGTGAAGGTGAAGTACTCGGAGAGGGCGTCGGCGTCCGCCGGGACACCGGCCTCGGGGTGGCGGGCCGCGAGTTCGGCCACGATCCGCGGCGAGGCGGAGCCGACGTGGTGCACGTGCAGCTCGGCCTTGGGCAGCCCGGCGATGAAGGCGGCCAGATGGGAAGGATGGGACAAGAGGGGCCTCCGGCTGAGTTGCGGGTCCGGATCATCGTAGGCGGCCGCGGCGCGGAGCGGTGTCCGAGATGCGACATAGCATGAAGGACAGGGAACGGGAGGAGAGGAGAGGGACGCGATGGACAAGGGGGCAGGGCATCTGCCGCCTGCCGGAGCGCCCGGGCAGGCGAGTGGGGGGACGAGCGGCGGACACGGCGGCGGTCAGGGGGACGAGAAGCCTCCTCCGATACCGCCCGCGCCGGACGGCCCCGGCCGGCCCTACGGCGCACAGGCACCACCCATGTACGGCCCGCAGGGCGGCGCTGCCGCAGCGGGGGCCCAGGAGGCGCAGAGCGGATACGGCGGCGGACCGGGCGGCCATGGAACGGCCGGCGGGTACGCGGGCTACGGCTGGCAGGTGGGATACGGGGGACAGGCCGGCTATGGAGGTCACGGCGCCGGGGGGTACGCACCGTACGGGTACGGCTACGGCTGGCAGGGTCCGCCGCCTCCGGTCGGCAAATCGGTCGCGGCCATGGTGGTCGGCATCGCCAGCGTGGTGCTGGTCGTCACCTGCTGGGGCAGCTTCCTCGCTGTCTTCTCATCGGTCGTCGCACTGGTGCTGGGCGTCAGCGCCCGGCGCGGCGTGGAGCGGGGGGAGCTGGGCGGCAGCGGGCAGGCCACGGCGGGATTCATCCTCGGGATCGTCGGGCTCGTGCTCTCGGTCGTGGTCAGCGTGCTGCTGATCCTCAGCCTGACGGTCTGGTCGGACGACTCCGAGGGCGGATCGGGCGGCGGCAGCGGCGACTCGTACGACGCGCGCGGCTCGCACGCCGCACTGGTGCTCAGGCGCTGAACGTCCGCGCCAGTCCAACGCGGGCGCGGCGCAGGAGGGTTGTGGCAGGGCGGCTTCTCCCGCGGGTGCGGGAGGGGCCGCCCTTCGGCTGTCCTTGGGCAAGTGCGCGGCCCTGTCGCCCGGCGTCGTCACGGAGCCGCAGCGGGCCTTCCCATCGCGCGGTGAAAGGTGCACCGGAGTATCGATTCCGTGGCGTAATCAAAAGATAACTACGGAATCCCTTGTTGGATGGTCGAACCCCTGCCAGGATCGGCTGTCAACAGTGGTCCGGGCAACGGTGCCGTGTCAGATGAGCCGTGCTCTCGGGCCACCGGAGAGGCCGTACGCCACAGTGGTCAGGAGTCCCGATGGTCCAGCGCTTCGATGTGTCCGAACGGTTCGCCGCGGGCGCCCAGTACGTCGCGGGAAGGCTCGGTTCCGGCACGTCGGGCCGTTCGCACGGGGTGGTGGACCCGGCGACCGGCGAAGAGCTCTACACCTTCGAACTGGCGAGCCCCGACGACGTCGACGCCGCCGTCCGCGCGGCCGGGGAAGCGCTCCCCGAGTGGGCGGGCGCCACCCCGGCCGAACGCTCCGAGGCCATGCACCGATGGGCGGCACGCCTGGGCGAGCTGACGGACGAGTTCGTATACGCCGAGTCCCTCCAGTGCGGCAAGCCGGTGAAGCTGTCCGCCGAGTTCGACGTCCCCGGCTCCTTCGACAACGTCTCCTACTTCGCGGGCGCCGCCCGTCACCTCACCGGCACGGCTGCGGCCGAGTACAGCGGCGAGCACACCTCCTCGATCCGCCGCGAACCGCTGGGCGTCATCGGCTCCATCGCCCCCTGGAACTACCCGCTCCAGATGGCTGCCTGGAAGATCCTCCCGGCCGTGGCGGCAGGCAACACCATCGTCCTCAAGCCCTCCGAACTCACCCCCCTCACCTCGCTGATGTTCGCGCAGGCCGCGCACGAGGCGGGCATCCCGGCCGGGGTCGTCAACATCGTGACGGGCGCGGGCCGGGACGCGGGCGAGGCGCTCGTCGCACACCCAGGCGTCGCCATGACCTCGTTCACCGGCTCCACAGCCGTCGGCAGGCGGGTGGCCGAGATCGCCACCACGGCGTCCCGCGCCGCCAAGCGCCTCCACCTCGAACTCGGCGGCAAGGCACCGTTCCTGGTGTTCGACGACGCCGACCTCGATGCCGCGGCACACGGCGCGGTCGCGGGCGCACTGATCAACACCGGCCAGGACTGCACAGCGGCGACCCGCGCCTATGTCCAGCGCCCGCTCTACGACGCGTTCGTCGCCGCCGTCGCCGACCTGATGAACCAGGTTCGCGTCGGCGACCCGTTCGACGCTCGGACGGACCTGGGGCCGCTGATCTCGCACGCCCAGCGCGACCGGGTGGCCGGCTTCGTGGACCGGGCCCGCTCCTACGCCACCGTCGTCACCGGCGGCGAGGCCCCCAGCGGCGAACTTGCCAAGGGCGCCTACTACCGGCCGACCCTGATCACCGGAGCGCCGCAGGACAGCGAGGTGGTCCAGCGGGAGATCTTCGGCCCCGTGCTCGTCGTCCTCCCCTTCGACACCGACGACGAGGGCATCGCCCTGGCCAACGACACCCCCTACGGACTCGCCGCCTCCGCCTGGAGCCGCTCCGTCTTCCGCACCGGCCGCGCCGCGCGGGAGCTCCAGGCCGGGTGCGTATGGCTCAACGACCACATCCCGATCATCAGCGAGATGCCGCACGGCGGATACAAGGCATCCGGCTACGGCAAGGACATGTCCGCCTACTCCTTCGAGGAGTACACGCAGATCAAGCACGTCATGTCGGAGACGACGGGCATGGTGCGCAAGGACTGGCACCGCACCGTCTTCGGGGACCGCTGAGCGCATCCGCCGCCGCGCCTGCTCTTCGCCGCCTCCCCTGCCGCTTCCCGTCCCTTCTCCGCTACGCCGAACCCTCCAGCACCCCGCCCTCCCCACATCCCACACCCCTTCCCCGTTCTCCTTCCAGGAAGGCGGTCCCCATGGACCTGTACGAAGGACTGCCGGAGCCCGTCGCCAAGGCGTGGGAACGCGGTCTGACCAGTGGCCGCGCCGCGATGTCCCGGCGCCGGCTGCTGAAAGCCGCCTCCCTCGCCGCGGCCGGCTCCACCCTCGCTGCCTGTGGCATACCGCCCGCCGCCGGCAACAACGGCGGCGACGGCCCCGAGGACACTCCCGACCACTCCCGCGAGGAGAAGGTCCTCAACTTCGCCAACTGGCCGCTCTACATCGACGTCGACGAGAAGAACAAGAAAAAGCGCCCCACCCTCGACCGCTTCGAACGAGAGAGCGGCATCAAGGTCAAGTACGTCGAGGACATCAACGACAACAACGAGTTCTACGGCAAGATCAAGCCACAGCTCGCCGCAGGCCAGGACACCGGCCGTGACCTGGTGTGCCTCTCCGACTGGATGGCGGGGCGGGTCATCCGCCAGGGCTGGGCGCAGCGCCTCGACCCGGCCCACCTGCCGCACGCGGTCACCAATCTGGAGGACCGCTTCCGCGCCGCGGCCCACGACCCCGGGCGCCAGTACAGCTACCCCTGGGCGGGTACCGCCTGCATCGTCGCGTACAACAAGAAGGCCACCAAGGGGAAGAAGGTCACCAGCGTCACCCAGCTGCTGGAGGACGAGTCCCTCAAGGGCCGGATATCCATGCTGACGGAGATGACCGACACCATCGGGCTGACGATGCTCGACATGGGGGTCGACTCCGAGCGCTTCTCCGAGGACGACTTCGAGGCGGCCATCGCCCGCATCCAGAAGGCCGTCGACCGCAAACAGCTCCGCCGCTTCAGCGGCAACGACTACATGGACGAGCTCAACTCCGGCGACATCGCCGCCTGTCTCGCCTGGGCAGGTGACGTGGTACAGCTCCAGCTCGACAACCCGGACGTGGAGTTCGCCGTCCCGGACCGCGGCTACCTCTTCGGTACGGACGACCTCCTCGTCCCCGCCAAGGCCCGGCACCGCAGCAATGCCGAGGCGCTGATCGACTACTACTACCAGCCCAAGGTGGCCGCCGAGCTGGCGGCGTGGGTCAACTACATCTGCCCCGTCACCGGCGCCAAGGCCGAGATGGAGAAGATCGACAAGGAGCTGGCCGACGCCCCGCTGATCTTCCCCGACGAGAAGATGATCGCCAAGGGCAAGAACTTCCGGCCGATGAGCGCCAAGGAAGAAGCACGGTACGAGGAGAAGTTCTCCAAGCTCATCGGGGCCTGAGCCGCCCGCGTCCCTGCCCGCCGGGCCTGCTCCCCTCCAGCTGTGGGACCGGCCCGCCTCCCCGAGGACCGGCCATGACCATCACCCTTTCCGGTATAACCAAGACCTTCGGCGACTTCACCGCCGTCCATCCGCTCGACCTCACCGTCCCCGAGGGCTCCTTCTTCGCCCTGCTGGGCGCCTCGGGCTGCGGCAAGACCACCACCCTGCGCATGATCGCGGGCCTGGAGGAGCCGACGTCCGGCACCATCCTGCTCGGCGACGACGACATCACCCACCTCCCGCCGCACAAGCGCCCCGTCAACACCGTCTTCCAGAACTACGCGCTCTTCCCCCATCTGGACGTCTCGGAGAACATCGCCTTCGGGCTGCGGCGCCGCGGGGTGAAATCCGTGAGCAAGCAGGTCGCGGAGATGCTCGACCTCGTCCAGCTGGGCGACATGGCCCGCCGCAAGCCACGCCAGCTCTCCGGCGGACAGCAGCAGCGCGTCGCACTGGCCCGCGCGCTGATCAACCGCCCCCAGGTCCTCCTCCTCGACGAGCCGCTGGGCGCCCTCGACCTCAAGCTGCGCCGCCAGATGCAGCTGGAGCTCAAGCGCATCCAGACAGAGGTCGGCATCACCTTCGTGCACGTCACCCACGACCAGGAAGAGGCCATGACCATGGCCGACAGCGTCGCCGTGATGTACGGCGGGCGCGTCGAGCAACTGGGTCCGCCCGCCGAGCTGTACGAGAACCCCCGCTCCACCTTCGTGGCCAACTTCCTGGGGACCTCCAACCTGATCGAGGCGCAGGTGGTCTCCGGAGCCACCGCGGAGTCGGACGAGCTCCGCCTCCGGACGGTGGGCGACGACACCGCCCTGCGGCTGCCGGCCGCCCGCTGCGCCGTCGAAGGCGTGGAAGAGGGCGCGAAGGTGCTGGTCGGCGTGCGGCCGGAGAAGATTTCCCTCACCCACACCGACGGCCCGGACACCGCCTCCGAAAGCGTCGCGGAAGGCGCTCCCGCTCCCGCAGGTGTTCCCGCAGGCGTTCCCGAGGGCCACAACCGGCTCACCGGGCGGATCACGGACGCCAGCTACCTCGGTGTCTCCTGGCAGTACCTCATCGAGACCCCGGCGTGCTCCGAGCTCACCGTCTACGAGCAGAACGTGGCGCGCGACAGCCGCCTCACGCCCGGCGCGCACGTCGTACTCCACTGGCGCCCGGAGCACACCTTCGCGCTGGACGCGGCACAGGACGCTGCGGCGGGCGAGGAGGCCATATGACTGCCGTAGCGCCCCCCTCGCCCTCCGGTCCCGCATCCGCAGGCGCGGCGCCCCCGGCGGGGAAGGACCCCGACGGCGCGGTCGCCGAAGCCGGTGCCGGCCGGGCGCGCCGTGGACTGACCCCCTACTGGCTGCTGCTGCCCGCCGGGCTCTGGCTCGCCGTCTTCTTCGTCGCTCCCCTCTTCTACCAGGCGTCCACCTCCGTGCAGAGCGGCTCGCTGGAAGAGGGCTTCCGCGTCACCTGGCAGTTCTCGAACTACACCGACGCACTGGGCACCTACGGCGAGCACTTCGTCCGCTCGTTCTGCTACGCGGCCGTCGCCACGGCGCTGTGCCTGTTCATCGGCTATCCGCTCGCCTACATGATCGCCCTGCGGGCCGGCCGCTGGCGCAACCTGGTCCTGGTCATGGTGATCGCGCCGTTCTTCACCAGCTTCCTCATCCGCACCCTGGCCTGGAAGACGATCCTGTCCGACGGCGGCCCGGTCGTGGGCGCCCTCAGCTCCCTGCACATCCTCGATGTGACCCACTGGCTGGGGCTGACCGCCGACGACCGCGTGCTGGCCACCCCGCTCGCGGTGGTGTGCGGGCTGACGTACAACTTCCTCCCGTTCATGATCCTGCCGCTCTACAGCTCGCTGGAGCGGATCGACACCTCGCTCCTCGAAGCGGCCCGCGACCTCTACGCCAAGCCGTCCACGACGTTCCGCAAGGTGACCTTCCCGCTCTCGCTGCCCGGCGTGGTGGCCGGCACCCTGCTCACCTTCATCCCGGCTTCCGGCGACTACATCAACGCCCAACTGCTGGGCTCCCCCAGTGAGCAGATGGTCGGCAACGCCATTCAGAAGCAGTTCCTCAACGTCCTCGACTACCCGACGGCGGCGGCGATGTCCTTCATCCTGATGGCGCTCATTCTGCTCATGGTCAGCGTCTATATGCGCAAGGCCGGAACGGAGGAGCTGGTCTGATGTCCACCACCGCCCCAACCTCACCCCGTGCCGGCTCCCACGTGCTGGCCGCACCGGTGCGCTGGCTGCGCAGGAACGCCGTCGTGCTGGTGGGATCCGCGGCGCTTGCGTATCTGCTGGTGCCCAACCTGGTCGTACTGGCGTTCTCCTTCAACAAGCCTGCCGGACGCTTCAACTACGCGTGGCGCACCTTCTCGACCGACGCCTGGACGGACCCCTGCGGCGTCGCCAACATGTGCAGTTCGCTCGGGCTCAGCCTGCGAATCGCGGTACTGGCCACGCTGATCGCCACGGCGTTCGGGACCTTCGCGGCCTTCGCACTGGCCCGCTACCGCTTCCGGGGCAAAAGCACCACCAACGCGCTGATCTTCCTTCCGATGGCCATGCCCGAGGTCGTGATGGGCGCCTCGCTGGGCACCCTCTTCCTCAACACCCGCGTCCAGTTCGGGTTTGTGACGATCCTGATCGCGCACGTCATGTTCTGCCTGAGCTTTGTGGTCGTCGCCGTCAAAGCGCGGGTGATGAGCATGGACCCCCGTCTCGAAGAGGCCGCACGCGACCTGTACGCCGGGCCCTTCCAGACCTTCTGCCGGGTCACGCTGCCGCTCGCCGCGCCCGGTATCGCCGCCGGCGCAATGCTCAGCTTCGCCCTGTCGTTCGACGACTTCATCATCACCCAGTTCAACGCGGGGCCCTCGACGGTGACCTTCCCGATGTTCGTCTGGGGCGCGGCCCAGCGCGGTGTTCCCGTACAGGTCAACGTGATCGGCTCGGCGATGTTCGTGCTGGCGCTCGTCATCGTCCTGGGAGGCCAGATAGCGGCCAACCGTCGCAAGAGGGTCTGACCGCTGCGGATCCGTCCGCATACCGCCAAGCCCTCCAAACCTGTCAGGCCGCCAACCGTGAAGCCCGCAGGACCAGAGAAGAACGAAAACAGGAGCCGATGACCGTGAGCAGTACCACGAGGAGTCGATAACCGTGAGCGATGCCGTGGCTTCCCAGGCTGCCCTCCGCTCTCTCGCCGACGCCCAGCCCACTCCGTTCTGGCTGGACGACCCCGACCACCGACCCGCCCCCCGACCGGCTCTCGTCGGTGACGAGGAGTGCGACCTTCTGGTCGTAGGCGGCGGCTACAGCGGACTGTGGACCGCGCTGCTGGCCAAGGAGCGCGACCCCGACCGCGACGTGGTGCTCATCGAGGGCGAGGAGGTCGGCTGGGCCGCCTCAGGGCGCAACGGTGGCTTCTGCGCGGCCTCCCTCACCCACGGCTTCGGCAACGGACTCGCCCGCTGGCCGGGCGAGATCGCGGAGCTGGAGCGGCTGGGAGCGCGCAACCTCGACGCCATCGAGGAAACCGTCGCCCGCTACGGCATCGACTGCGACTTCGAGCGCACCGGCGAAATCGCCGTCGCCACCGAGCCCCACCAGGTGGCCGAACTGGAGGAGTGGGAGCGGGAAGCACGCGCCCTGGGGGTGGGGGAGGGGCTGACGCTGCTGGACCGCGACGCGGTGCGCGCCGAGGCCGAGTCGCCGACCTTCCTCGCCGGCCTCTGGGACCGTACGGGCGTGGCCATGGTCAACCCGGCCCGCCTCGCCTGGGGCCTCAAGCGCGCCTGCGAACGGGCCGGCGTCCGCTTCCACGAGCACAGCCCGGCCACCCGGCTGGGCGCCCATGACGCGGGGATCGGGGTGACGACCCCGTACGGCCGGGTACGCGCCAGGCAGGTCGCACTCGGCACCAACGCCTTCCCCTCCCTGCTGCGCCGGGTGCGGCCCTACATCGTCCCCGTCTACGACTACGCGCTGATGACCGAGCCGCTCAGCGAGGAGCAGCGGGCGGCGATCCGCTGGCACAACCGCCAGGGCCTCAGCGACAGCGCCAACCACTTCCACTACTTCCGCATCACCACGGACAACCGCATCCTGTGGGGCGGCTACGACGTCCTCTACCACTACGGCAGCCGCATCTCCCGCGACTTCCACCAGCGCCCCGAGACCTTCGCCAAGCTCGCCCGGCACTTCTTCCGCTGCTTCCCACAGCTGGAGGGCATCCGCTTCACCCACAGCTGGGGCGGCGCCATCGACACCTGCTCGCGCTTCTCCCCCTTCTTCGGCACCGCGATGGACGGTCGCGTCAGCTACGCGGCCGGCTTCACCGGGCTCGGTGTCGGCGCCACCCGCTTCGGCGCCGAGGTGATGCTCGACCTGCTCGCGGGGGAGCGGACGGAGCGCACCGAGCTGGAGATGGTGCGCAAGAAGCCGCTGCCGTTCCCCCCGGAGCCGGTGCGATGGGCCGGAATCGGCCTCACCCAGTGGTCGCTGGCCCGCTCCGACGCCCAGGCCGGACGCCGCAACCTGTGGCTGAAGACCATGGACAAGGTGGGCCTGGGCTTCGACAGCTGAGCGGTCCTCACCGGCCTGCGTCTGCCAGCTGCCTGTCACCGGTGTGCCGTTGTCCGCTTCCGAGCCCGGCGGGCGGTCGCGGCTGCCACGTACAGCAGCAGCACGCTGAGACACCAGCCGGCCACCACATCCAGCGGCCAGTGGTAGCCGCGCCACACCAGCCCCAGCCCATTGCCGACCACGAGCGCGGCTATGAGCGTCCACGCCGGCGCTCGGGCCGCGCGGGGCAGAGCCGGGGACAGCAGGAGCAGCGCGCCACCGAGGGCCACCGCCGCCGTGGCGGCGTGCCCTGACGGGTAGAAGCCCCCGCCGCCCAACGGGCCCGTACGGTCCGTCCATGCCTTCACACCCGCCACCAGCGGTGCCATCAGCCCCACCGCGACCGCGCAGCACAGGACCGGCGGCCAGGTGCGACCCCGCGAGCGCAGCAGCGACAGCGCCATCGCGACGGCGAGCAGCGGCAGCGCCACCTCCATGTTGCCCGCGTCCGCCAGCACCTCGGCGAGGGCACGGGACGGTGCCGTACGGCGCATGGCAGCGCCCAGATCCTCGTCCCCACGGACCAGCGGTCCGTGTGTGAGGACCTGCCAGGTGCCCACAAACAGGACCAGGGCGCATAGGGAGCAAAGAGTGGCGGCCCAGGCTCTTGCGCGTGGGGCAGGGCGTCGTGGGGTGGGTGCGGCGGAACGGGCCGGGAACGTGGCCGGCCGCCCGGGAACCGGGGGGACAGTTCCGGGGCGGCCGTGTCGACCGGGTTCCCGCCGGTCCCGGGGGGTGTGGGACAAGCGGCTATCCGATCGGTGAGGAACGTGCGCGAGGGCACGGCCGGGCCTGTCTTGGGGAGAGACCGGCTCGGGCCAAGAGGCCGGAGGTGGCCCTCCGTGCCTCCCGGCGACTCCTGAAACCGTACGGCAGCGGGGCAGGGCCCGACAGGCGCATTACGCACCGGACATCGGCCCCGCACACATTCTTCACCGGTACCGCTCCCCTGCTGGTCACCGCGCACATGAGCGCCGCCTGTGCCGCCCCACGGTACAGGGCGGCACAGGCGGCGGAACGCGAAAGTGCGGGCGCCTGAGCGCCCGCACTTGGACCGCACTCGGACCGCGTGGCGGTCGGACCGGATCGGACGGACTGGACCGGATCGGACTGGACCGATGGACCGGACTGGACCGATGGACCGGACCGGACCGATGGACCGGACCGGAACGGAGGTCAGGGAGGCGAGGGCCGCACGGGCAGGGCCTCACAGGCCGGTGATCGCGTCCTCCAGGACGTCCAGGCCCTCGTTCAGCAGGTCCTCACCGATGACCAGCGGCGGCAGGAAACGCACCACGTTGCCGTAGGTGCCCGTCGTCAGCACCAGCAGGCCCTGCTGGTGGCACGCCTTGGCCAGCGCGGCGGTGGCCTCCGGGTTGGGCTCCTTGCCGCCCGGCTTCACCAGTTCGATGGCGAGCATGGCGCCCCGGCCGCGGACATCGCCGATGATGTCGGACTTCTCCGCCAGCTTCTCCAGTCGCGGCTTCATGATCTCCTCGATGCGCCGGGCCTTGGCGGGCAGGTCCAGCTCGCGCATCGTCTCGATGGAGCCGAGCGCCGCGGCGCAGGCCACCGGGTTGCCGCCGTAGGTGCCGCCCAGGCCACCGCTGTGCGCGGAGTCCATGATGTCGGCACGGCCGGTGACAGCGGCGAGCGGCAGACCGCCCGCGATGCCCTTCGCCGTGGTGATCAGGTCCGGGACGAGACCCTCGTCCTCGCAGGCGAACCACTGGCCCGTACGGCAGAAGCCGGACTGGATCTCGTCCGCCACGAAGACGATCCCGTTGTCCCGCGCGAACTGCTGGATGCGGGGCAGGAAGCCCTTGGCCGGGACGATGAAGCCGCCCTCGCCCAGCACCGGTTCGATGATGATGGCCGCGACGTTGTCCGGGCCGATCTGCTTGGTGATCTGGTCGATCGCCTGGGCCGCCGCCTCCTCGGCGCAGTTCTCCGGGCCGGTCAGCCAGCGGTAGGGGTAGGCGACCGGAACGCGGTAGACCTCGGGCGCGAACGGGCCGAAGCCGTGCTTGTACGGCATGTTCTTGGACGTGAGCGCCATCGTCAGGTTGGTGCGGCCGTGGTAGCCGTGGTCGAAGACGACGACGGCCTGCCGGCCGGTGTGCGTACGGGCGATCTTGACGGCGTTCTCCACCGCCTCGGCGCCCGAGTTGAACAGCGCGCTCTTCTTCTCGTGGTCACCCGGCGTGACCTTGGCCAGCTCCTCGCAGACCTGCACGTACGGCTCGTACGGCACGACCATCGCACATGTGTGGGTGAAGTCGTTGAGCTGCTCCGTCGCCCGGCGTACCACTGCCTCGGCGCTGTTGCCGACTGAGGTCACGGCGATGCCGGAGCCGAAGTCGATGAACGAGTTGCCGTCCACGTCCTCCAGGACGCCGCCGCCGGCCCGCCGTGCGAAGACCGGCAGCACCGTCCCGATGCCGTTGGCCACCGATGCCTGCTTGCGGGCCATCAGCTCCTGCGACTTGGGCCCGGGGACGGCGGTGACGACACGCCGCTCCTGGGGGAGGGCAGGCCCTCCGGACAGTTCCGTCTTTCCGGTCATAGCGCACTCCTCGGGAGGAACGGGGGTCTGGCACTTCGCAGGCTAGGGGCACGCGCGCGGCCGACACATGCACCGCTCCGGAGAAGTACGGGCGGTTTGTTGGCCACCACGGACATAGGGGCGATCGCTTCGGGCTGGTGAGCCCGGAACGGCCGGTGCATGATCACGTCCATTTCCGCGCCTTTCGGGGGCTGCGGCCGCACCGTCCCGACGGGCGGGACGCTGCCACGGGCCAACTGACGTGGTCGGCCGCTAGATTGGGTGCAGGAGGGCGTCGGCCCGCGAGAGCCGACGCGTCGGGGCGTCAGGGAGCTGAGGCAGCACATGGACATGGGGCTTCCCCACCGGAAGCAGGGCACAGGCAGCACTCACCACACTGCCCCCGCCCCCACCGGGCCGCCCCCGGCGCCGCCCACGCCCTCACCGCCGCCCCCCGTTGCCCCACCCACCGTTGATCCACCCACGGGAGGCGCCACCGTTCCCGCCGCTCGCGGTGTCGAAGCGGGCGCGGCGGGACCGCCACCCATGCCTCCGAGCGCGCCCCAGGCAGGCCCTCCGCTGGCCGACTGGCTGCGGCTGCCCCGCCCGGAGGCGGCCCCCGGTATCTGGCGCTGCGGCTACACCCCGCGCCCCCCGGAAGACCCCGACCGCATCCCGGCCCGCCAGCTCGTCAGCGGCGCGATCATCTCGTTCCTGATGGGGTGGCTGCTGTGGTCGTTGTTGTGGAACGGGTATCTGGGCAGCTACTGGAAATGGCCTCTCCTCGCCCTTACCCCTGAGTCGTGGCGGGAGGAAGACGGTAACCAGATTCTGTTCGTCTGGTCGACATGGCTGTACAGCGGCGCGCTCCTTTTTGGCCTCGCCTTCTTCTTCGGCCGCATCGGCCGCTGGGACGAGCTCGCTCGCCGCGTCTGGGCGCGGATGAAGGGCGAGGGAGGCCGGCAGTCGGGCGGGTTCGTACCGGACGAGGTGCCGGCCGCGGGGCCGTCGCAGGCCCCGGCCCCTCCCGCGCACCTCGACCCCGTCCAGTGGCCCGACCTGCGGGCCGGAGGTGCGAGCGAGGCGGCCGAGCGGCTGGCTGAGGACCTGCGGGCGGGGAGGATGTCCGACGTCGACCATGCGCGTATCGAGCGGGCCTGGCAGACCGTGCGGGCCAGGCCGCAGCGGCTGGGCACCTTCGTGGAGAACGTCGTGCAGCAGGGCGCGGGGGCGTGTGGGCATCCGTCGGGTGCCCGGGATCTTCCGGTGCGGGCTGCCCGGCACGATCTGTCGCTGCGCCAGGTGCGGATCGGGCGGGCGGCCGACTCCGACCGGAACCCGCACGACTACCGGGGCGCGGGCATCGCGCTGGACCCGTCGTTGCTGGGCACGTCGGCGCTCGCGGTGGGGCCGCCCGGTACGGGGAAGACGAGCAAGCTGGCCCGCCCGGTGGTGGAGTCGCTGTGTCTGCAGGCGCTGGCGGGGCAGGCGGCCGTGATCGCGGTGAGCCCCGCGGGGTCGCATTTCGTGCCCGACGACTCGTTCGACCTCGTCCTGCGGCTGGGCCACGCGGGCTCCACGCACGATCTCGATCTCTACGGCGGTACGACCGATCCGGACGAGGCGGCGGGGATGCTCGCCGAGGCGCTGGTCGGGGATCTGGTGGCCGCGCTGCCGGGGGGTGACAGTCGGCGCGCCGCCACGACGTTGGCCCAGCTCATCGGGCCGTTCGCGGCGGTGCACGGGCGGTTTCCCGCCGTTCCGGAGCTGCGTGAGCTGCTGGACGGTGCTCCCGGCGCCCTCGACGCGCTGCGGGAAGCGCTGCGCGCCGACGGGCAACAGGGGCAGCTTCGCGAGCTGGACGCGTTCGAGCGCCAGTCCGGACGGGCCGGGGACATCGCCGCGCTGCTGGCGGACCGGATCGCGTTGCTGGACAGGCCGGCTTTCGCCGACTTCTTCCTGCCGGAGGGCAGCCCCAGGGCCGAGGGGCGGCGTCCGTTCTCGCTGCGGGCGCTGGAGCATCCGCTGCGGGTCCGGATCGACCTTCCGGAGCGGGCGCACGCGGAGGCGTCGCGCATCCTGGCGCGGCTGGTTCTGGCGCAGTTCACGGAGTGTGCGGTGGCGCGCGGTGATCAGTCGCTGTTCGCCTGTCTGGTGCTGGACGACGCGGCGCAGACGGTCACTCCGCAGGCCCTGCGGGGGCTTCAGCGGCTGCGCTCGGTGCACGCGGGTGTTCTGCTGACGCTGCGGGCGCTGGACGATGTGCCCGAGCCGCTCCGTGGCCCGCTGCTGGGCGCTGTGGGGTGCCGGATGGTGTGTGCCGGGGTGACCCCGTGGGACGCCGAGCGGTTCGCCGAGGTGTGGGGCACCGAGTGGGTGCAGACGCGTACGGTCACCAACCGGCAGCTGGTCTCGGACGAGCCCGTCACGCGCGTCCTGCACGCGGTGCGGCGGCTGGCGACCGGCAAGCATGTGACCGCCGAGTCGGTGACCGTGCGCAGTGAGCAGCGGGAGCGCTGGTCGGCCTCCGATCTGGCCAATGAGCTGCAGCCGGAGCACGCGGTGCTCTCCGTCACCACGGTGCGGGGGGAGCGTACGCCGCCGATCCTGACAAAACTGGGAGAGTGAGCCCTGGGACTGGGGGAGTGAGCCCAGGAGGGAGCCGGAGCCCCGAACCGAGGCCACATATGTGAGGGGCCGAAAACAGTCAGACGGCTGTACGGTGAAGTGCGTTATGCCACCGACTCTTGCCACGCTCGTCCAGAACTCCGCGCTCCGCCTCTCCGTGCTCGCGGGGCACGACAGGCTGGATGCCGCCGTGCGGTGGGCGCACGCCAGTGAGCTCGCCGATCCGACGCCGTACATGGACGGCGGGGAGCTCATTCTGTTCACGGGGCTCAAGCTGGACGCGGCCGACCCCGAGGCGATGCGCGCCTACGTGGAGAAGCTGGTGAGCAAGGGCGTGGTGGGGCTGGGCTTCGCCGCGGGCGTCAACTACGAGGGCGTGCCACAGCCCCTCGTGGACGCCTGCCGTGAAGCGGATCTCCCGCTGCTCGAGGTGCCCAGGCGCACCCCGTTCATCGCGATCAGCAAGGCGGTCTCGGCGGACATCGCCGCCGAGCAGTACCGCGCTGTGACCGCCGGTTTCGACGCACAGCGCGAGATGACCCGCGCCGCGCTCTCCCGGGAGGGGCCTTCCGCGCTGCTCGCCCGGCTGGCCTCGCAGGTCGACGGGTGGGCCGCGCTGTACGACGCCTCCGGATCGGTCGTCGCCACGGCCCCTGCCTGGGCGGTGCGGCGGGCGGCCCGTTTCGTCGGTGACGCCGAGCGGCTGCGGGACCGTCCCACGCCCGCCAGCGCGGTGGTCAGCGAGGCGGACAGCGGGGACGACCGGGTCGAGCTCCAGTCGATCGGCAGCGGCCGACGCGCCAAGGCCGTGCTGGCCGTGGGCACGGCGGCGCCGCTCGGTACGGCCGAGCGGTACGCGGTGAACTCGGCCATAGCGCTGCTGACCCTGACCATGGAGCGGTCCCGCGCACTGCAGGAGGCCGAGCAGCGGTTGGGTGCGGCTGTGCTCAAGATGCTGCTCGTCGGCGAGGGCGAGCACGCGCGCGCCGTTGCGGGGCAGCTTTACGGCGGGCTGCTGGACGCCCCGATGCGGGTGATCGTCGCAGAGCCGGCGTCGGCTGCGGCGGCGCGCTTCGCGCAGGAGTCCATCGCGGCGGTCCACACCTCCGCCACGCCGCCGTCGGCCCCGGCGGTGCCGACCCCGTCAGCGGCGCGTCCTTCGCCGGTGTCCAGTGGCTATCTGGCCCGTGCGGGCGAGCCGTGCGGGCTGACTGATCTGGCAGCCACGGCGGGTACGCCCGGTGCCGTGTCCGGCGCTGCCGATCCGGCCAGGGCCGCTGTCCCGAAACCGGCGGGGAAGCCGGGCGCGGTGAAGAGCGCCACAGGGAAGTCGTCCGTGGCCAGTCCCGCAGCGGCGAGAGCCGGTGCGGTCGAAGGCGTCGCGTCCCAGCCTGCCGCACAGTCGGCGAAGTCGCAGGCTGCCGCGGGTCGGGACGGCTCGGCGTCGTCCTCGGCGTCGTCCGCAGTGTCGGGGACCTCTTCGGCGCCCTCCGTGCCCGCCACCGTCACCGCTCACGTGTCCGCCACCACGTCGCCCGCCACCTCCGGCACCGCTCCGGCGGCCTCCGGCGTGGTGGTCGGCGCGGGTGGCGGCCCCCAGGCCGACGCGTCCGACACCGGGCGGCTGGGCCGGATCGTCTGGCCTCTCGAAGAGCTCGCCGACGCGGTCGAGACCGCGGCGGCGCGCAACGGTGAGGCCGTGCTGGTGGTGCCCGACGGGGCGCGCCTGGTGGTGCTCGCCTCGGACGGCGGTGCGGCCGTGGCAGTCTGCGCGGAGTTCGCCGCGACGGCTGACGCCGCGCAGCCGGGCCGCCGTCCCGGTGGGGGCGGCGAGGAGGGGCTGGCGATCGGTGTCTCCGCGCCCGTGGGCCTGTCCGCCGCAGCCGTCGCCTTCAAGCAGGCCGACCAGGCGCTGTCCGTGGCCAGGCGGCGCGGTGTGCCCCTGGTGGAGCACGAGGATGTCGCGGCGGGCTCGGTGCTGCCGTTGCTGGCCGACGACGCGGTGCGGGCCTTCGCCGACGGACTGCTGCGCTCACTGCGCGAGCACGATGCGAACGGCAGGGGTGATCTGGTCGCCTCGCTGCGTGCCTGGCTGTCCCGGCACGGCCAGTGGGACGCCGCCGCCGCCGAGCTGGGTGTGCACCGTCACACCCTGCGGTACCGCATGCGCCGGGTCGAGGAGATCCTGGGCCGCTCCCTCGACGACCCTGACGTGCGTATGGAGCTGTGGCTGGCCTTGAAGGCGACCGGCTGAGCGTCGGCTGTCCCGTCCCGGAAGCCTCCTTCGCCTCCGGTTGGCCCCGACCGCCTCAGGGCATCCCGCGTACCCACTGCGGCGGGCGCCTACGACGCCACCGTCGGCCCTCACGAAAGCACCGACAGGGGGCATCGCGCGGGTCTCCGGTCGTACCGGGACAAGCCGTACAGCGACAATCCGTAGTGTCGCGCCGTCCAAGTGCTCCATCCCGGCGAAGAAGCGGGTGGGCCTCGACGCCCTACCGTGGAGCTGGAACCGAGCCCCTCTCCCGCATCCGGAAGGCGATCCGCAGTGACGACAGCGACTTCTCCTCACGCATTCTGGCTCGCCGGCCGCAAGGCCACCGGCGACAGCACGCTCGATGTCACCTCGCCCTGGGACGGCAGGCGCGTCGGCACCGTCAGCATTCCCACCTCCGAGCAGGTGGAGGAGGCCGTGGCCGCCGCGGCCGCGGTGGCCGACGAGTTCTCCGCCACCCCGGCGCACGTCCGTGCCGCCGCGCTCGACCACATCACGCGCCGCCTCGTGGAGCGTACGGACGAGATCGCGCAGCTGATCTCGGCGGAGAACGGCAAGCCCATGAAGTGGGCGCGCGGTGAGGTCGGCCGCTGCATCTCCGTCTTCCGCTGGGCTGCCGAGGAGGCCCGCCGCTTCAACGGGGGCGAGGCCCAGCGGCTCGACTCGGACGCGGGCGGCACGGGCAGGCTCGCCTTCACCCGGCGCTTCCCCTACGGCCCGGTGCTGGGCATCGCGCCGTTCAACTTCCCGCTGAACCTGTGCGCCCACAAGGTCGCCCCGGCGCTCGCGGTCGGCACCCCGATCATCCTCAAGCCGGCGCCCGCCACCCCGCTGTCCGGGCTGATCCTGGGCGAGCTGCTGGCCGAGACGGAGCTGCCGGCCGGTTCGTGGTCGGTGCTGCCGGTGCCGAACGACCAGATGCCGGGGCTGGTGCAGGACGAGCGGCTGCCGATCATCTCCTTCACCGGCTCGGCGCCGGTCGGCTGGTCCATCCTCGACTCCGCGCCGCGCAAGCGCGTCACGCTGGAGCTGGGCGGCAACGGCGCGGCTGTCGTACTGGCCGACTACTCCTCCGAAGCGGACCTGGACTGGGCGGCCCAGCGGATCGCCACCTTCTCCAACTACCAGGCGGGCCAGTCCTGCATCTCCGTGCAGCGGGTGGTCGCGGACGCCTCGGTCTACGACCGGCTGGTGCCCAAGGTGGTGGCGGCCGTCGAGGCGCTGAAGACCGGTGACCCCTCGGACGAGTCCACCGATGTGGGTCCGCTGGTGAGCGAGGACGCCGCGCGCCGTGTCGAGTCCTGGATCGGCGAGGCCGTGGCCGCCGGCGCCAAGGTGCTCACGGGTGGCAAGCGGGACGGCGCGACGGTGGAGCCGACGGTGCTGGAGAACGTGCCCGCCGACACCCAGATCGGCTGCGAGGAGGTCTTCGGCCCGGTCATGTCGTTCGTGAAGGTGAACGGCGAGAAGGAGGCGTTCGCTGCCGTCAACGACTCCAAGTACGGGTTGCAGGCCGGTCTGTTCACCCACGATGTGCAGGTTGCCTTCCGTGCGCACCGGGAGCTGGAGGTCGGCGGTGTCGTCGTCGGCGATGTGCCGTCCTACCGTGCGGACCAGATGCCGTACGGCGGCGTCAAGGAGTCCGGTGTGGGCCGCGAGGGTGTGCGGTTCGCGATGGAGGACTACACCTACGAGCGCGTCATGGTGCTGACCGGCCTCGACCTCTGAGTCCTCTGCGCCCTCTGAGTTCCCTGAGTCCTCTGAGTTCTCGGCGTTTCAAGAGCCACTTCCGAGTCCGACCGCCTGTCGCCTGTCCGGCCGAAACTTCTGCCGGGCAGGCGGGCGGATACGGAACGCGACTGCTGCCGCTCCCCCTCCCCCTGCGGCAGCAGTCGCGCGGTCGTTTTTGGAGACGGTGGTACCGGGTTGTGTACCTATCAGTATGTACAGTGCTGCCATGAGCGGTACCGACACGGCACGGAAGCTGATCGAGACCACCCAGGAACTCCTGTGGGAGCGCGGCTACGTGGGCACGAGCCCCCGTGCCATCCAGCAGCGCGCGGGTGTCGGCCAGGGCAGCATGTACCACCACTTCGGAGGCAAGCCCGACCTGGCACGGGCAGCGGTGCGCAAGAGCGCCGAGGAGATGCGCGCGGCAGCCGACGCCGACCTCTCGCGCGAGGGGATGGCCCGGGAGCGCGTACGGGCCTATTTGAGCCGCGAACGTGCCGTGCTGCGTGGCTGCAGGGTAGGCGGACTCGCCCAGGACCCGGACGTGATCGCGGACCCCGGGCTGCGCGCCCCGCTGCGGGAGACCTTCGACTGGCTGCGCGGCCGACTGACGGAGGTACTGGAAGAGGGGCGGGCGGCAGGCGAGTTCGGCCCGGGCTTCGACCCGGCCGCCACGGCGGCCACCATCGTCGCCGTCGTCCAGGGCGGCTATGTACTCGCGCGCTCGGCCGACGACCCCGGCCCCTTCCACCAGGCGGCCGACGGCCTGCTGCGGCTCCTGGACGCCTCGGTGACCAGTGGGCGCGGTGCCTCGTGAAGCATGGAGAAGAGGGGGAAGAGCAGGCGGTCCCGGCCGTCCGCACCGTGGAGGGCGACATACCCGGTGCGGAACTCGGCGTCTGCGACGCGCACGACCATCTGTTCCTGCGCAGCCCTCAGCTCCCCGGCCAGGAACTCGCCGACTCCGAAGCCGCCGAGCAGCAGCTGCGGGCGTTCGCAGGCCACGGCGGGCAGAGTCTTGTGCAGTGGACGCCCCACGGGATGGGCCGCCACTCCGGGGCGCTGGTGGAGCTGGCCCGGCGCACCGGCGTACGCCTGGTCGCCGCGACCGGACTGCACCAGGCACAGCACTACACAGGGGAGCTGCCGCCCGACCCGGCGCGGCTCTTCGTCGAAGAGCTGACCGAGGGCGTACGCGGCGCTGTCTGCGGTGAGTCGCCCCGGGCGGGTCTGATCAAGGTCGCAGGCGACTTCCACGGGCTCGGCGCCCACGCGCGGCGGACCATGGCGGCGGCGGCCGAGGCACACCACGCGACAGGTGCGCCGATCGCCGTCCACCTCGAGCTGGGCACCGGCGCGGCGGAGGTCCTGGCGTTCCTGTGCGACGAGCACGAAGTACCGCCCTCCAGCGTGCTGCTGGGGCATCTGGGGCGCTGCCCGGATGTGCGGATGCAGCGCGAGGCGGCGCAGTCGGGTGCGTGGCTGGTTTTCGACGGTCCTTCGCGCACCCATCACGCGACTGACTGGCGCCTTTTCGACAGCCTCGCCGATCTGTTGGAGCGGGGCTACGGCGGCCGGGTGCTGCTGGGCGGTGACACGGTAACGGCGACCGCGCGAGCGGAGACCGGAGTGCCGTACGTGACGCGTGTTCTGCGGCCCCGCGTCACCAGGGAGCTGGGGGATGAGGCGGCGCGGCGGATCTTCGTGGACAACCCGGCCCGCGCTTTCGCCGTCCTCTGGAAGAGCTGAACGCCGTCGACCGGAAGGCACCGTCCACCGGAAGAGCTGAGCACCGTGGTCCGCGATCCAGGGGTGATCCGCCACGGGCCCTGGAAACCCACCAAGCGGGATCGCCGCTGAGCGGGACCCCCGCAGGGCGGAAGCCCCCGCCGAGCGGAACTCGAAGAGCACGCCTGAGCCACACGACGAAGCGAGGACCAACGAATGTTCGCCTTTGCGCAGTTCAGTGACATCCATCTCGGCCAGGACAGGGGAGACGGTGGCGCACGTGCCCGCGAGCGCGCCGAACGCGTGCTCGCCTACCTGGCCGGACTGCCTGGCGAACTCGACGCCGTCCTGCTCACCGGGGACATCGCCGACCACGGCGAGGAGGCCGAATACACCCTGGCGGCGAAGCTGTTCGCCGACCACGGGGTGCTGCCACTGATCTGTCCCGGCAACCACGACGCACGCGGCCCCTACCGCTCCGTACTGCTGAACGGGGACGCGGCCGATGTCTCACCCGTCAACCAGGCGCACCAGCTGCTGGGCGCCACCCTCCTGATGTGCGACTCCAGCGTGCCCGGCAAGGGGCACGGTCATCTGGACGACGCCACCCTCACCTGGCTCGACCAGGCGCTGGCCGGAGCGCCGGACGACAAGCCCGCCTTCGTCTGCTTCCACCACCCGCCGCTCGCGCTGCACGGACAGTACGTCGACCCGATCCGGCAGTTCGGCGAGGAGCGGCTGGCAGAGGTGGTCGGCAGGCACGGCAATGTGGCGGGTCTGTTGTGCGGGCACAGCCACACCCCGGCCGTCACCACCTTCGCGGGGCTGCCGCTGGTCGCGGCGCCCGGCGTGGTCTCCACCCTGAAGATGCCCTGGGAGGGCGAGGAGGGCGGCCCGATCGACTACGAGCTGCCGCCGGCGATCGCCTTCCATGTATACGACGACGAGGGCAGGCTGACGACCCACTTCCGTGTCGTGCCTGAGTGATCTCCCCCTTCCGCGCTGTCCGATCGCACTACAGTGCTTCGAGAACGCGGGTTTGAGGTACTCGTGTGCGATCGGCGGCTCGGAGACCCGCAGGGGAGATGGGGTTCATGCGGCTACGCGAGGAGTGGCGGCGCCGAGGGCTCGGCCGCGCCCTGACCATCGTCATCGCGGTTGTCGCACTGCTGCTGTTGGTCGTCACAGTCGTGCTGATGCTCAGCGGCCACTCGGCGACGAACAGCACCACGCCCTGAGGCTGCTCAGCGGCCACGGTTCCCCCGTTCCGTGACCCGCCCCCGTCCCCTCGGGGCGTGGCGCTCTTCCCGATACTTGAAGGTACGCGCCCTGGGTCGGCTGGTCGTCACCGTACGGCGGTAAGTGGAAGCTGTCCTTCTGCGGTACTCGATGACCGCCCTCGTACCAGTGCGGTAGGCAGCGGGTGCTCCACACAGCGCGTCCGGTGGATGAGGGCGCCGCGGGTGGATCGTTACGCTGCGACGATGCGGAGCACGACGGCCTGGACCCGACTGCGCCAGTGGGCCGAGCGCGTGCCGGCCGTGGCGTACGACAGCGCCATAACGCTCGCCATCACGACGGTCAGCCTGCTACTGGGCAACGACCGGGTCCCGGCGGGCTGGTCGGGGCTCGACGCCACGGGCGTGGCGCTGACCTGTGCGGTGAACCTGCCGCTGGTCGCCCGCCGCCGTATCCCGTTCACGCTGTGCCTGGTGGTACTGGCCGTCTGGACCGTGTACGTGGCGCTCGACTACTGGCCTGTCGTCAACACCCTCGGCCCGCTCCTCGCCCTCTACACGGTCGCCTCGATGCGTCCGCTGCGCGAGGCGGCGCTGTGCGCGCTGCTGCTGGCGGCGGTATGGAACTTCGCGGGGACGACAGGCCAGGAGAGCTCCTGGGCCACCGTGCTCGGCCAGAGCGTGCTCTACACCAGCGTCATCTGCGGCTTCGGCCATCTGGCGCGCAAGTCGGCGCAGCGCAACATCGAACTGGCCCGGCTGACCGGCCAGTTGCGCCGTGAACGGGCGGGTGCCGAACGGCGTGCTGTCGCCGAGGAGCGGGTCCGTATCGCCCGCGAACTGCACGACGTGGTGGCACACCACATGTCGGTGATATCCGTGCAGGCGGGGCTGGCGGGCTATGTCTTCGACACGGACCCGCAGACCGCGCGCGGCGCGCTGGGCACCATCGCCGACACCTCGACAGAGGCGCTGGCCGAACTGCGCCGCCTGCTGGCCGTGCTGCGTGTGGAGGGCGGGGACCGCCCGGGGGACGGCGGCCCGCGGCTCGTCCAGGGCACCGACGACCAGGCGGAGTTCGGCCCGGCGCCCGGTCTCGACCAGCTCCCTGAACTCGCCGACCGGGTACGCGGCGCAGGCATCCCCGTGCAGTTCACCGTCGTCGGCGAGCCGCGCCCCCTGGCGCCCGGCGCGGGGCAGTGTGCCTACCGCGTCGTCCAGGAAGCGCTCACCAACGTGCTCAAGCACGCCTACCCGGCGCAGGCCGCCGTCACCGTCACCTATGAGTCGCGGGAGTTGACGGTGACGGTCACCGACGACGGCGGCGCACACCACGGCCGGTACCGGAGCCCCACCGGTGGCCGTACGCGCGGTGGCGCGAAAGGGGACCGTACCGGGCGCGCGGGCCATGGCGCGGGCGGCACGGGCCGGGGGCTTCCGGTCCCGCCGGGAACCGGCTCCCCGCCCCCGGGCGGGCACGGCTTGATTGGGATGCGGGAGCGCGCAAGGATCTACGGGGGCCGGCTGCATGCCGGGCCACGGGCGAGCGGTGGATTCGAGGTACGGCTGATCCTCCCCGCCTGACGGCCAGGAGGGGACACACACGGTGACGATCAGGGTGCTCGTCGTCGACGACCAGGTGCTCATCAGGGCGGGCGTCGCCGCTCTGCTGCGTGCCGCACCGGACATGGAGGTGGTCGGCGAGGCGTCCGACGGTGACGAGGCCGTCCAACTCGCCGCCGAGCAGCGGCCCGACGTCATCCTGATGGACATCCGGATGCCCGGCACCAGCGGTATCACCGCCACCGAGCGCATCCTGGAGGCGAGCGACGAGCCCCGCCCCCGCATCCTGGTGCTGACCACCTTCGACCTGGACGAGTACGTCTACGCCGCGCTGCGCGCGGGGGCCTGCGGGTTCCTGCTCAAGGACACCGGGCCGCAGCGGCTGCTGGCGGCCATCGCCGCGGTCGCCGAGGGCGACACCCTCTTCTCGCCGAGCGTCACCCGCCGCCTGATCGAGGCGTACGCCCCGCAGCCGGACCCCGCAGGCCCGCCGCCCGAGACGCTCGATGTGCTCACCGGCCGGGAGCTGGACGTGCTTCGTCTGGTGGCGGGCGGGCTCTCCAATCCGGAGATCGCCGAGGCCCTGGTCATCAGCGAGTCCACGGTCAAGACGCACCTCAACCGCACGATGGCCAAGCTGGACATCGGCAGCCGCGCGCAGGCCGTCGTGCTCGCCTACGAGACCGGGCTGGTCACCCCGGGCGGCGGCCACACCGGCGGCCCG
>NZ_JAFFZN010000028.1 GCF_017676385.1 Streptomyces spirodelae | reverse complement strand
CCCCACCCGCTCCTTCGCTGTGCGTACTTCGCGCACATGGGCCCAGAGATCGAAGTCGGCGGGGGAGACGTGGTGCTCTACCGATTGAGCTACGGACACCGTGGCGTCCGACGGGACTCGAACCCGCAACAACCCCATTAACAGTGGAAGTATCCCCTGCCTGCGCACCTGGGCCGCATGGCCCGCCCCACTGTAGTCGTGCAACGGTCCCGGCTCGCTCGATTTTCGCGGGCAGTGCCGTCCGGACCCGAGAGGGGGGTGTCAGGTGTGGATGGCGAGCTTGAACTGCGCGTGGACCAAGTCCCGTCCGGACGCGTCGTTGTGGGCCACGCGGAGGGCCAGCGGTACGTCCGGGTGCACGAACAGCTCATGGTGCTTGGTGAAGCACTGCATGCCGGGGGAGGGGCGCCGGTGGTCCGTCGCGGTGGTGTCCACCGGTCGGTCGGTGAGGCCGAGGGGGTCGCGTACGACCTGGTCGCGCAGTTCACTGTAGTTGCCGGGTTCCCACTGGATCATGGCTGTGAGCACGCCCCAGCCATCCGTGGAGGGCCAGATCAGCCCGGAGCGGTCGTCTCTGCGCCAGTTGGTGACCTCGTAGCCGTCCGGCTGCCGCACCTGGTGCATGCCCTCGCCGTCGTACGACTCGCCTCCGCCGAAGGGGAAACGGACCACGTGGTACTCCCCGTCGGCGGGGATTCTCTGGTTCTCGTTCCTGATCAGAGAGCACACTGGTATAGGCATCGACTCGTTCCCTCCTCGCCGTTCGGGACCCGTTGCCGGCAGACCGTGGCCTTGGCCGTCCGTGGGGTAGGAATGCGCCGTCACACGGTGTGTGGCGATGGCCTGAACCGTGCAACCGTCGCGCAGCTTGAATACCCACCCGTGGCCGGTTTCCAGCCACCCCGGGGACAGTTCTCCGACGCGGATTCCGACTCCTGCCGGGCGGCGTGGTGAACTGCCCGTATGGCGCCGCTGCTCCACCGCGTCCTGGACGCACTCGACCGCTTCAACGCCGCACACCCCTGGGACCACAACGCGCACTACCACGGCTGGATCCTGCGACAACTGCCCCGGCAGTTCGGGCGTGCCCTGGACGTCGGCTGCGGCAGCGGCGATCTCGCCCGGCTGCTGGCGGCCCGCGCAACCGGCGGCGTGGACGCGATCGACTCCGATCCGGCGATCATCGCGCGGGCGCGGGAGTCGACGCCCGCGGCTCCGGTGACCTTCACCCTCGCGGAGGCCCCTGCCGGGTTGCCTACCGGTCCGTACGACGTCATCACCTGCGTCGCTGTCCTCCACCATCTGCCCTTCGCCCGCACACTCGCCCGCTTCCGCCAACAACTGGCGCCCGGAGGAACGCTGGTTGTCGTCGGCTGCGCACGCGCGCGGACGCCCGGCGACCACTTGCTCGCCGCCGTCGCCGTTCCGTTGAACGCCGCTGTCGGCTGGTGGCGGAACAGGGGCCGTACCGCGCCGCGTCCGCAGTCGATGACCGCCGTGACCCGGCCCCCGGAGATGGGCTTCCCGGAGATCGTCCGGGAAGCCCGCCGCGTGCTGCCGGGCGTGCGGGCGCGCCGTCGGCTGTTCTGGCGCTACACGCTGGTGTGGCGCGCCGACAACTGACCACGGCACAGCGGCACAGCACAGCGGCACGGCCCGCTCCGGCCGATCGCGACCGCGCCGTCAGCGCAGGACGACCGGCAGTTCGCGGTAGCCGTTGATGCCCAGCGAGGGAACCCTGGGCGCCGGTTCCGGGGAGAGCGCCGGCTCCGGGAACGTCTCGAACAGCCGATGCAGGGCGATCTCGGCCTCCAGCCTGGCCAGCGAAGCGCCCGGGCAGCGGTGCGGTCCGACGCCGAAGGCGATGTGGCGGGAGGCGTTCGGACGGTCCGGTGCGAAGATCTCCGGATCGGGGTCGGGGAAGGCGTGCGGGCAGCGCTGGATGGCCGACAGCGGCACCAGCACCGCCTCGCCCTTCCGGATCACCTCGCCCTCCACGTCCACGTCCTCGGTGGCGTAGCGGAACATGATGTTGCGGCTGGGGGACTCCCAGCGCAGTGCCTCTTCCACGATGTCGGGCCACGGGTCCTCGCCCGCGGCCAGCCGGGCCCTGGCGGTCTCCAGCGTCCGGGGGTAGGTCAGCAGCCCCCTGACGGCGTGGCAGATCAGATTGGCCGTGGTCTCGTGGCCGCCGATGACCGTGACGACGAGGTTTCCGATCACCTCCGCCTCGGTCAGTTCCCCCTCGTCCATGGCTGTGACCAGTTCCATCGTCAGATCGTCCTGGTCGCCGCGGGCACGCTTCTGCTCGATCAGCGACATCAGCGTCTCCGGGAAGCGGTGCGCGACGGTGTTCTGCACCTCTTCGACACCGGCCCCGGAATTCATCGCCGCGGCCGACAGTTCGCGCAACTCCTTGCGCAGCGTGCCGTCCTCGGGAACGCCGAGCAGAGAACAGATGACTTCCAGTGGCAGCGGCAGCGCGAACCTGTTGTGCAGGTCCGTCTCCTCCCCGGCCGGTACGGAGGCGAGGTCTGCCAGCAGCCGGTCGGCGATGGCCTCGATACGGGGACGCAGCGCCTGCACCCGGCGGGGCGAGAGGGCGCGTTGGATGGGGAGCCGCAGTCGCCGGTGGGTCTCACCGTCCGTCGTGAGCAGGCCCTTGCCCTCGATGATGAACAGCAGCGGCCAGTCGGCGGGTATCTCCCCGCGCGTGTGTGCGCCCCAGTGCCGGATGTCCTTCGAGAAGCGGGGATCGCCCATCACCAGGGCTCCCCCATCCCTGGTGGTTACCGCTTTGGCCACCACGCCACCAGGGAGCGCCACAGTGGCAACCGGCCCTGCGGCTCGGAGGGCTTTGCCTTCGGTTCCGTGGAGATCGGCCGGGGCGGGTTCGAGATAAAACTCTGCTGTGCTGTCCACTGATGTCCATTCGTCAAAGGCATGGGAGGGAAGGGGAAGGTCACCGGAAGCGCGGTGGGGGTCCGGGCCATGTAGGGCAGATCCCAGGTCAGCCTCTCCTTGGGAACAGCCAGCCGGAGGCCCGGCAGCCTGTTCCACAGGACCTCCAGTCCGGTGCGGACGATGAGGGTGCCGAGGTCGGGCGCGGGGCATCCGTGCGCGCCGGCGCCCCAGGCCAGATGCGACCTGTTGGTACGGGAGACGTCGAAGCTCCCGGACAGCATCGTCGGGTCAGCACCGGTCGCACCGAGACAGATGATCGCCATGTCACCGCGGTTGACGGGGTACCCGCCCAGCATCGTGTCCTGGGTGGCCCACCGGCCTATCAGGTTCTGGATGGGGGCGTTGACCCACATGACGCGGTTCATCGCCTCCTCCATCTGGCAGCGCCCGGCGACGACGTCGGCGTTCAGCTCCGGGTTGCTCAGCAACTCCAGCACCGTGTTGCAGATCCACGTCGTGCTGCCCCCGCGCCCGGCGACGATCTGCAGCCACACGTCCTCGCTCAGCTCGTGAGTGTCCAGCTCCGACTGCGAGTGCCGGTTGAAGTGGTGCATCCAGGAGACGAGATCGGGTCCCGGGGCGCGCTGCTTCTCCTCGACCAGGGCCCGCATCCGGGAGTCGAGTTCCGCGGCGGCACGCTGTGCGCCCGGCCCGCCGCTGAGCATCTCGTGGATGGCGTTTCCGGTGGCCAGCGCGCTGCCCTCGTCCATGCCCATCAGCCGCATCATGACCAGCAGCGGGAGCTGCAGCGCGTACTGGTCCAGGATGTCGACCTGGTTCCACTCCGCGGGTCCGCCCTCGGGGGAGAAGGAGGCGATGAGTTGCTCGGCGAGGTCCTCGATCAGGTCGCGGGTGCGGAGCAGGTTGAGCTCGGCGAGCGCCTTGTTGCCGGGGTGGGAGAGGCGTGTGTGCTCCATGCCTTCGGCGTAGAGGCGGCTGCGCCGGTAGGCCAATTGGGGGATCAACGGGTGTGGGGGGAGGGCGCCTTCGGCGAAGTCGCGGTACCAGCGGGAGTCCCGTGTCCACACCTGCCCGCGGTTCTGGAGGATCTCCAACTGGTAGGCGTGGTCCAGGACGAGGTATCCGCGGAAGGCTCCGGTCTCCTCCAGCGCCACAGGGGCCACGGGCCCGAAGGTCTTGCGGAGGCTTTCGTAGTAGGAGATCGGGTCGCTGGCGAAGTCCTGGCCGTAGAGCGGGGCGGTGCGTGCGGGCCATGGCGTACGGACGCGCGGCCAGGCTTCACCAAGGGGGTTTGTGGAGGCGTTGGTTGGCACAGCGATCATCCTGTAGTGCGGTGTTCGCCGGAGGCAACCGTCAGCCGGATTCCGGACGGTGATCGGAGGCCGGGAGGTGATCCGACGTCAGGTACCGTCCGGCTGCTGCAGCGGTGGGCCGACGGTGACCGTGACGCGCCCGCTGTCGTCCACTGGCCGGCCTCAGGGCCGGCCGGCGAAGTAGACGGCAGCCACCTGACGCAGTCGCGGCCGGGAGAAACCGGCGCTGTCGTCCGCGCGTTCAACGACGCGGACCTTCCATCGCGGTGCGGTCTTGTCCAGCAGGGGTGCGTCCCCGCCCTCGACGAGTAGCTCGGCGGGTGATCCGTCGGAGGCCGGGCAGCCGTACCGGCCGGTGAGGCCGTCGGGGAGTGTTGCCGCAGGCCCTCCCCACCGAGGGGTGCACAGTCTGCCGTCGGTCAGTTCGACGGCCCAGGGAACGACCTGGTCGCGTGGCTTGGGCGCAGTCCGTGGGAGGGCGGCGTCCGAACGGTACTCGCGCAGCCGCTTGCCCTTCGGGGAGCCGCAGAGCACCTTGGTGCGGTCCGTCTCGATCCAGCACGCCTGTGCGCTCAGGACGTTCGGCGAGCAGGAGACGATGTCGCGGTCGACGGCGAAGGCGGAGGCTGAGCAGCTTTGGACAGAAGTCCCCGGCTCCGACTCCACGGTGTAGCCGGGGCGGGGAGCACCCTGGGCTCCGACCGGCACGACCGTGACCGTCCGGGTGCCGCCGCCGGAGGCCGGGCCCCGATCGTCCGCAGGCCCGGCGAGCAGGTGGCCGACCGCGCCCCCGGCCGCCCCGACGAGGACCGCCGCAGCGGCTCCCGCGAGGATGCGGCCGCGACGCCCTCTGGGCCGCAGTCGGTCCGGCGGCCCGTCCCGGTGCCCGGCGTCGTGCCCCACCGGTGCCGTACCTTCGATGACGTCGCTGATGGCGTCACGGACGGGCCTGAGGTAGAGGGCGAGTACGAGTGCGGGCGCCCACCCGGCCTTCAGCGCGGTGCTCTCCCGTCGGCAGATCTCGCAGGCGCGGCAGTCGGCGGAGGCCGTGCAGCCGCTGGTGATCCGCTCCGGCTTCCTGACCCCGCATCCCTGGCAGCAGGCGCATCGCCCGCATTGAGCGCAGTTGTACGTGTGCTTGACGACGTGGTCGCGCAGCGGCGCGCTGAAGCCGGGGGGATGTGCCGCGACGATGCCGTCGAGCAGGGCACACAGCGTACGGTCGTTCTGAACGAGCAGATAGGCGTGGAAACCCTCGGCGAGGACTGTCTTGAGCGCGGTGGCGCGGTTGTTGATCGTCTTCGGGCTCGGTACGCGGCGCCGCAGCGGGCCCTCGGCCGCGGTCGGGGCCGCTTCCGTGGCTCCCGTGCCGCCGTCGGTCGGACTCCCGGCCGCATCTGTCCGGGCACCGGACACCGGCGCCATCCGCGTGACGATCTCAGCGGGTGTGAGTTGCTCCTGGAAGTACCACTGGTACAAGGAGCGGTCCTGAGGAGCCAGGGTGGCCGCCACCTCCGCGATGACGCGGCGGGCCTGGAAGAGGCGGACCGGATCGTCTGCCGGACGCGGCCGGTCGGGGTCGTCGAGCGGATGGTCGTCCAGGGACTCGTCCTGGCCCAGTGACCTGCTCCGCTCGGCCAGTCGGCTGCGGTTCGTGAAGTGCCGGCGCAGTCGATTTCCGGCGACCCCGGTGAGCCAGGCCCCGAGGCGGTCGGCACGCGGCTGCGCCTCCGCGTCTTCGGACAGCAGTACGGCGATGGCGTCCGCGAACGTCTGCTGGGTCAGCTCCATCGCCACATCGGCGTCCCGCACCCGCCGCGTCAGATACAGCAGCACGTCCTGATAGTGCCGGTCGGCGATCGCCTCCAAGGCGTCGGTCCGGTCCGCCGGGGTGCTGGGCCGGCGTACGCGCGCCAGCAGTTCCGCGTCGTCGGCCTGCGGCCGTGAGGAAAGGTCACGGTCCGTCACCCACCGGCCCCCCGAGCCTCCGGGCGGTCGTCGGACAGCCCCGGGTTCCGAACTGGTGGGCGGCCGCCGAAAAATCTTCGACGAATTTCCGCCCGACTCCGGGAAAACCCCGGCCTTCGTGCGCCGGGCCTCCGTAAGCCGATCCCGGCCGTCCAGGAGGCTCCCGTGGCACCCTTCTCGCTCTCTCCCACCACTCTGTTGGAGCTGCTGGCCCGGTGCGGTCCAGCAGCTGTGGCGGCTGCGGCCCTCACCGTGGTTCTGCCGGCGCTGCTGTGGCAGACCGCGCAGAGAATGCTGTTCCGCCGCCAGGCGCGTGCCCTTCCGCTCCGGTTTCTGAGGGGCGTACGCGCTGGTGGCGGCGTGGCACGTGACATGGCGCTGTGCCGCCGCCTGCTCGCCAACCACCTCCGGACGCTGGAGGACCACGTCAGGGCGGGAGGGCCGACCCGGCTCTCAGCTCCCTGTCTGTCCAGGAGGACTGCCGCCATGTGCACCGTTCTCACCACCGTCCTGGCCGGATACTGGGGTGCGGCGGGCCTGTTGTGCGGCCAGGCGCTGGTGGCGGCAGCGGTGGTCGTCCGGGTCGCCGCCGCCTACGCGGAGGCCGCCACCGCGCTGCGGGGCACTCTCCGGCAGTTCGAGGCGCTGCTCGGCAGTGACGATCCCGAACGCGGCGCCGCCTTGCTGCGGGTGGTTCTCGAAGCGGATCAGGGAGTTCTCGACATTTTCGCACCGACCGGCACCCGGCCCACCTCCTCCACCCGTGTCCGTCGCAGCCGCCGCACCGGCCGCCGTACCAGCCGCTGACCGGCAACGGCCGGGTAAACAGGCACACCGGCATCGGTTCACACGGGCGAACCGATGCCGGTGCGGCTGCCTCTCACGGTATGCGGCAGTCACCTGTCTGTGCAGGTCTTTGAGCGGGAATCATTCGCCCCGCCTGCCCCGCAACCCACCGACTGGAGACGGGAGTTACAGGTGGGGGCAGTGGTAATGGGACCGGCCCCGCGGTTTCCCGTCCGGTCGGGTGCCGCTCGGTGCCGTCCGGCGGTGTCCGGCCGTCTGGTGGTGTCCGGTCCTGGCCGGGGCCGGGAGCGGTCCCGTGCGGTTCATACGCCCGCGACCGACTGGATCCAGGAGCGGTACTGGGTGACATTCGTGTACGCCGTGGTGGTCTGCCGGTCGCTGGTCGACGCCACGCCGACCTGGACGCCGTTCGCCATCATGGGGCCGCCCGAGTCGCCTCCGGCGGTGATGCCGTCACCGCGCCGTGCGCAGATCGCCGAGCCGTTGTAGGCGTCCCGGCAGCCACCGGTCACGGTGACGTTCGCGTACTTCAGGTAGCGCGACTGGCAGTTGATCTCCTGACCGCAGCGGGATGTCGCGCCCCAGCCGTACACCTGCACGGTCTGGCCGACCGAGACCGAACCCGGCCGGCCGAGGGAGGAGTAGGTCGTCGAGACGGACCGGTCGAGACGCACCAGGGCCAGATCCGCCGACGGGTGGGTGTACACCTGCGTTCCGTAGGCGGTGGTGCCACCGCTCGTCTGGTCGAGGCTGCCGATCCGGAAGGAGAGCTGCCCGCCGCTCACACAGTGCTTTGCGGTGAGAATCCAGGTGGGGGCGATGATGGTCGAGCTGCACGTCTGTCTCCCCCCGGAGAACAGCCGGGCCGCCCAGGGGCCGCTCTGCGCGTAACCCCCGCCGATGATGGGCCGCTGCTCACCGTCCGGGGCGTGCTGGACGGCTGTGACGGCGACGGACGTGCTGCCGGGACCGGCACCGGTGCCGGAACCCGAACCCGCTTGCGAGGAGCGGCTCTCGGCCGCCGCGGTGGTGCTCAGCGTGAGAGCCGCCAGCAAGGCGGCTATGAGTGTGGGGAGTAACCTGGTGATTCGCAAGATTCCTCGTTTCCGAAGACGCGCGACACAGCGCGCGTGGCGTCCAGGGAAGTACCAGGTTTCCGGAATCCAGCAGATTCGGGTAATAGCATTTTCCCCATAACACGTGATGATGGGGGAGAGCCCGAATTCGCTCCCGATGGTCGATGGCCCGCCCCTGCCTCAGGCCGCGGTCTCGGTTGGCGCCACCATTCCCTTTCCTGCGCGGGAAGAGACGGCAAGGCAGCGGGTGGCCGCCCCGGGACGGTCAGCGGGCCGGCGGTTCCACCAGGCCCGACTCGTAGGCAAGGACGACGAGTTGGGCGCGGTCGCGGGCGTTGAGCTTGGTCATGGCCCGGTTGACATGGGTCTTCGCGGTCAGCGGACTGATCACCATGCGGTCGGCGATCTCATCGTTGGACAGGCCCTGCGCGACCAGGACCACGGACTCGCGCTCCCGGTTGGTCAGCTCCTCCAGGCCCTTGGCCGCGTCCGCGCGGAGCGGCTGGGCGACATAGCGGCTGATCAGCTTTCGGGTGATCGACGGTGCGAGCAGGGCGTCCCCACGCGCGGCGACGCGTACCGCGTGCAGGAAGTCCTCGGGAACGATGTCCTTCACGAGGAAACCAGCGGCACCGGCACGCAGGGCGTCGAAGACATACTCGTCGAAGCCGTAGTTGGTCAGAATGACGACATGCACCCCGGCCAGCGCCGGGTCCTTGGCGATGCGCCGGGTCACCTCGATACCGTCGACGACCGGCATCCGGATGTCGACCAGCGCGACATCCGGCAGATGCCTCCTGGCCAGCGCCAGCCCCTCGGCACCGTCGCCGGCCTCGGCCACCACCTCGATGTCGTCCTCCATGTCGAGCAGCGCGCGGAAGCCGCTGCGCAGCAGCCGCTGATCGTCGACCAACAGGACCCGGATCATGATGTCTGCTCCACGGGGAGTTCGGCCTGTACGGTAAAACCTCCATCGCCGCGCGGCTCGGCCCGCAGCCTGCCACCCAGCGCCGTGACGCGTTCCCGCATCCCGAGCAGCCCGACTCCGGGCACCGGAGCGGCGTCGGGTGTGGCCTTGCCGTCGTCGTCGATACGTATCCGCAGCGCGTCAGGACGGCAGTCGATTCGGACCGCGGCGTTGTCGGCGGCGGCATGCCGGGCGATGTTGGTGAGCGACTCCTGGACGATCCGGTAGACCGTCCGCTCCACTGCGACCGGAACGTCGACCGGCTGCCCTTCGACGGTCAAGGTCGCGTCCAGCCCGATACTGCGGGCCCGTTCCACCAACTCCGGAACGTGGTCGAGGCCACGCGGCGGAGCCGTGTCGTCGTCGCGCAGCGCCTCGAGAGTCGCACGCAGCTCCCTCGTCGCCTCACGCCCGGCCTCCTGAATCGCCAACAGTGCCTCCGGCACCTGTTCGCCACGCCTGCGGGCCACATGGACGGCCACCTCCGCCTGCACCTTGACGATCGAGATCTGGTGGGTGAGGGAGTCGTGCAGCTCCCGCGCGATGTGCAGCCGTTCCTCGTCGGCGCGGCGCCGCGCGGTCTCCTCCCGGGTGCGCTCGGCCTCGTCGGCACGCCGCTCCGCCTGCCGGAGCGCCTCACCCGCGGCGCCGGCCGCGATCAGCCAGGCCACCTCCAGCGCGCCGCGGGCCTGCGCGAACGCCTCCCCGGTGTCGTGCAGCCCGGAAACGAGGGCGGCGACAGGCATGACGGCGAGCATCACGACGCTCGCCACCACGGTGAGGGTGCGGTGTCCCGCCCGTACGGCGGTGTACACAGCGAACAGGTACGCGACGGCAGGCACGTCGTAACCGGTCGCCTGATAGCCCACCGCGCACAGCCCGGTGACGGCCAGGACCGGGACCGGAGCCCGGCGGCGGGCGGCCAGCGCCAGGCCGCCCGCGGTCAACAGCGCGTAACCCAGCGGAAGGGGACCCGCGTCGGAGTGCCGCCCGGACAGCCCGGTGAACACCAGCGCTCCCGCCACACCGACGGCGATCACCCAGTCCCCGGCACCGGCCCGAAGCCTGTCTCTGACGCCGGCTCGGTATCCGGACCGTCCTGTGCTCATGCGCCGCACCCTAGCCGGATGCCGCCGTCGGCGACTCCTGCCGGCGGACCAACAATCGACTACCGCCGGGGCGGTAGCGGTGTGTCCGGATACGTCACCGAAAGCAGCCGTGCGGCGCGCAGGCGGCGGCGTGACGTACGTCACGGGGAGCGGATGTCACAACGGGCGGCACCGGGACCGTCGAAGGGGTGTAAGCGTCGGACACCGCGAGGGAGCGCATCATGGAACCCCGTCTGAACCCGTTCACCAACCCGGTCCTGGGCAAGGTCTTCAAGCACGTCATCGCTGCGGGCAAGGTGCTCGAGGAGTCGACCCTGCCCGCCTCGACACAGGAGCTGGTGAAGCTTCGCGCCAGCCAGATCAACGGCTGCGGTTTCTGCACCGACATGCACTTCAAGGACGCGGTGCACGCCGGAGAGTCCGCCGAGCGCCTCAACCTGGTCGCTGCCTGGCGGGAGGCCACGGTCTTCACCGAGGCGGAGCGCGCGGCGCTGGAGCTGACGGAGGAGGCCACCCGGATCGCCGACGCGGCGGGAGGCGTCCCCGACGAGGTCTGGGAGAACGCGGCCAAGCACTACGACGAGGACCAGCTGGGCGCGCTGGTGGGCGTCATCACCATCATCAACGCCTTCAACCGCGGGAACGTCATGCTCCAGATGCCTGCGGGCGACTACCAGCCCGGCCAGTTCGGCTGACCGGTCCCTCCCGGGGCCGTGGAATGGCGCAGGAGCGCGAGGAGGAAGGGGGGGGCGAGGGCCGGGTGGCCCGCGCTGGGGCCGGCGGCGAGGCGGGTCGGCCGTCGTCGGGGGCGTAACAGGGGGCGTCTCCGACGAGGCCGGCCGCCGCCCGTTCCGCGAGCGCGGTGTCGTCGTGTGTGGGCGTGGGCCACCGGGCCACCGGGACGAGGCCCCATCGGGCGGTGGCGCGCTGGAGCGTCAGCGGGGGTGCGCGGCTGCGGAAGTTATCCTTCCCGCACAGGAGTGCGGCTCTGTGGGCGAAGCCGGCAGAGGTACCGACAGGTGCAGTGCATGGACAGGGGTCCGTGCCCAGCGCACGTCCTGCGGGTCGTGGGCGTCAGGGGGCGGGGATGAACGGTCTTGAACCGGGAGCTGTCAAGCCCGGAGACGAAGCGGGCGCTGTCAGGCCGGGGGACGAAGCGGGAGCAGCCCGGCTGGAGACTCACCGGGCCGAGCTGACCGGCTACTGCTACCGGATGCTGGGATCGGTCTTCGAAGCGGAAGACGCCGTTCAGGAGACCATGGTCCGAGCTTGGCGCGGTCTCGACCGGTTCGAGGAACGGTCGTCGCTCCGGTCGTGGGTCTACCGCATCGCCACCAACGTCTGCCTCGACGCACTCGCCGCAGGCAAGCGCCGGGCACGTCCGATGGACCTCTCCGGCCCGACCAGCGGCGCCACTTCGCCAGGTGCCGCACTGGACGCCGACGTGTGGATCGAACCGTGTCCCACTGCTCCGACCCGTACGGCTGACAACCCCGCCGAAGCGGCCGAGGCCGCAGAATCGGTGCGCCTGGCGTTCGTCGCCGCGCTGCAGCACCTACCGGCCAAGCAGCGCGCGACTCTCCTGCTACGGGAGGTCATGGGCTTCTCGGCACGCGAGGTCGCGGACCTGCACGGATGCACGGTCGCCTCCGTCAACAGCGCCCTCCAGCGCGCCCGTGCCACCCTGGCCGCCCGGCGCGAAGCGGCCACCGACGACACGGCGGTACGGGTGCCCAGCAGCGTCCAGAAGGCCCTGGCCAGGCGGTATGCCGCGGCTTTCGCCAGTTTCGACATGGTGGAGCTGAGCATGCTGCTCCACGTGGACGCCACGATGTCCCTGCCCCCTTACGCCGTGTGGATGCGAGGAGTCTCCGACATCCGGGCGTGGCTGACCGGGCCTGCCGTCGGCTGCCGGGGGTCACGGCTGATTCCCACCCAGGCGAACGGCTCGCCCGCGTTCGGCCAGTACCGGCCCAGCGCGCACGGCTCGGGGTTCGAGCCCTGGGGGCTGCAGGTCATCGACATCTCCGGGGACCACATCACGGACATCAGTGTCTTCCGCGACACGGATCGCCTGTTCCCACTGTTCGACCTGCCCGCTCGCATCGACGCGTAGAAGAACCCGCTCCCGGCGCAGCGCAGCCGAACACCGAAGTGTGACGGAGCACACCTTCACCCTCCGATGACTTGGGCCGCGCCCGCCGGTCATACGAGAGACAACACCGCCGCGCAGCCGCCATGTGCGTGTGGCGGAGCGCCGACGCTCCGGGAACATCGAGCACAGACAGACGGGAAACTGCCGAGATGACCGATACCGTCAAGGGTCCTGCCAGCTACTTTCCTTCCATCGAGAAGAAGTACGGCCGCCCGGTAGCGGAGTGGAAGGACCTCATCCGCTCCTCGCCCCTGACCAAGCACATGGAGCTCGTGAGCTGGCTCAAAGCCGAGCACGGGCTCGGCCACGGCCACGCCAACGCTCTCGTCGCGCACACGCTGGCGGAGTCTCGCGGCAAATGAGCTGCCCGCCATGGCGTGACGGACGGGACGCGGTGGGACGCGGTGGCGAGAGGCGCCGCTGACCTGCCGGGGCCGTCTCAGCTCTTGGCCAGCACTCGGTGTGCGGCGGCCATCCACGCGCGCTGTGCCCGCCGCAGCTTTGTGAAGGCGGGGGAGTGCTTCTTGACCGCCGCGCGCTGGATGCGGTTCTCCGCCGCGTTCCAGACGGGCACGAGGTCGGTGCTCTTCTTGCAGCGTACGTCCGTACCGGCCTGCCGGATCTCCGCCTTCGAGACTCTGGAGCCTTTCAGCCAGCGCTCGTCCGTGAGAGCCTGCATCGGGTCGGCGTAGTGGTAGCCGGCCCGCTTCATGCAGACACTCCAGGCGCGGAAGACGCGCACCACCGACCGGTCCTTCATGGACTGCTCGTAGGTCGCACCGATGGTGTCGTCCAGCAGGTCGAAATCCGCGTCGGGGACGTCTTCGAGCAGCCTCTCCTCGGCCTCCTTCAGACAGCCGCCGGTGGTCTTGCCCGGCCGCCCCTCCGGACCGTAGGCGGCCTTCTTCTCCGCCTCGTCGAGCGCCTTCCGGCGCTTCGCCTCGGCCGCCGCCCGTCGCGCGACGGTAGGCCGGTCGGCGGGCAGGTGATAGCCGTACACCCGGGCGATCCCTGGCTCCACGACCCCGTAGCGGCGTCGATTGCGCGGTTCGGCGTCCCGCGCCGCGGCCCTCGGCAGCAGCTTCCAGGACAGGCCCTGGCGCCGCATGCACACCCGGGTCAGGACATCCTCGGCGGCATCGATGACTTCCAGCTCTGCGGGTGAGGGGTCGTAGTCGTCCAACGGCACACTGATCGACACGGCCTCCTTGCCGGGGGGTGGCACGGAGGCGGCCGGCCCGCCCGCAACGGCGGGCTTCGAGCTCTCCGCGGGGTCCGCCTCAGTGGCGCACCCGCTGACCAGGACACACAGCAGCACCAGCGCGGTGACTGCCCTGGGAAACAGCGGCACAGTTGACCTCCACCGGGAAGGGGACGCGGTGCGGGTGACACCCCGGGCCGCGCCCTCCTCCGTGCTCACGTCCGTGCTCACGTTCCGACGAGCTCAGGAATGAACGCTCCTTGAGCGCGAGCTCCTAGAACTGGAACTTCACGGAACTGGCCTTGTTGTCGAAGTTGTTGTTGGTGAAGTCCTTGTCCTCGCTCTGCTTCCTGGCGACGTAGCGGGTGCCGCCGTAGTTCTTGTACTGGTACAGCGTCACCTTGTAGCCCGTGTTGTTCGACATGGAGCTCGCCTTGTTGTCGAACCTGTAGTCCGAGGACCCCAGATTGGGGACGTGCTCGAGGAAGATGCGGGCGCTGCTGCCGCGATAGTCGTCGTGTTGGAACAGGCAGAACGTCCAGTTCGTGCAGTGCAGCCGCTGGAGTTCCACGTCGGACTGTTGAGCCTGTGCGGTGGAACCCGAACCCAGTACGGCCACGGCACCCAGGGACAGCGCGCCGAGCAGTCCGCCGATCCTAAGCTTCACGTTGGAATCCTTCTTCTGTTTGCAGGAGAGACACGTATGACGCAACAGCGGTCAACACGCCGCCAGTTGTGGCGCAACTGCTCGTCACGAGAGCGAAGTAAAGCACCTTGTGCGGGTGGGTGTACACGTTTTCGATCGTTCGCCTTCGCAGACTCGGGCCGATCACCCCGGGCGACTGGAATCAATCAACGCACGCTGTTTGGAAGGAGGTTGGTGACGGCTGCCCTCTTCCTCCGAGCCGGGACGTCCTTTCGGGTGTGCCCTCCGGCTCCGGGCTGGGCTGGTCGCGGCTGCGGAAGGGGGCCTGGCCGGGGGCCTTGTTCCTGGCAGGGCACAACCGTCGGCTACGGCTACCGGCCCCTGCACGCCGGCCTGGGAAGCCCCAGGCCGTGACGCAAGAGCGCCACCCCGAAGTAGTGGAGGCGCCGGGAGGCGGGGTGCGGGCGGTGCCAGGCCGCCGTACCCCGCCTCCCGGATGGGTGTCAGGCGGCGTGGGGGCCGGGGGCGGCGCTGCCTTCGTACTGGTTGAGGTTGGAGACGAGTTCGGTGAGGCCGGGGTCGGCGTCGTAGCGGCGCTGGTGGAGGTCGGCGATCTTCCTGCCGGTCTCGGGGTCAGGGTCGTCCGTGAGGTCGAAGGAGACGAACTTGTCGACCAGCGGCAGCCCGATCTCGTCGGTACGGCGGTGGGCGGGGTGGATGAGGTACTCCCAGTAGCCGTCAAGGTCGGCTATCTCGAACGTGGCACCCCACTCGTACTCGCCGCCGTGGTCGCGGCCGACGAGGAAGGAGCGTACGGAGGGGATGACTTCGCCCTGGTTGCGCAGGCTGTCGAGGGCGTCGTCGAGCTGGGCCGGGGTCGTGCCCGGCTTGATGGTGAAGCGGATGCAGTGGTGAATCATCAGGAGGCTCCCTTTCCGGAGTTCATTTCTGTGAGGGACGTGGTCGGAGTGTGGTGGGACCTGCGGCGGACACGCGGGGCTTGGCGGACCAGACCGGCCGTGAGGCCGGCCAGGGTCGCCCCGGCCGCCATTGCCGCCCCTGTCCACGTGAACGCGGCCGCGAGGCCGGTTGCTTGGACAAGGGGCTGGAGGGCGAGGGGTGAGAAGAACTGCCCGAGGAAGATGCCCGTGACGAGCCCGCTGAGGACTCGCCCACGCAGCCCGTCGGGGGCGAGTTCGCTCAGGAGCAGGTTGAGGTTGGGCACGACGAGCCCGACCCCCGTACCGCCGACGAGCATCCCGGCCAGGACTTGGACGACCGTGCCGGCCGCCCCGACCAGCAGCCAGCCGGTGCCGAGCAGCGCGACGCCGATGGCGGTGATCGCGGTGGTGGCCAGCCGCCGTCGCAGGTACGGGAAGGCCAGTGCGCCGAACGTTCCGGACACCGTGCTTCCGGCGATCACCGCCCCGGCGACGCCGGGACCGCTGCCGAAGTCCTGGAGCAGGAACGGCAGCTGGGTGGGTCCCATGTAGAACGCGAGCGTCGCGACGAGCGCCAGTAGGTACACGCCGACGATGCGACCCGTCCCGCTGCGCTGCGGGGTCCGTCCCCGCAGCGGGGCCTCCCCCGCCGCAGGACCCGTGCCGCCCCTGCCCCGCGGCCCCTCCCGCAGAGCGACGAACGCCAGGACGGCGACGGCACCCGATACGGCGTAAAGCCAGAACGGCGCACGCCAGTCGACCCCGGCCAACACCCCGCCCAGCGGCAGGAATACGACTCCGCCCAGGCTCGCGAACGCCTGCTGCAGCCCGAGGAAAGAGGCCCGTCGCGCCCCCTCGAACCAGTCGGTGATGGTCGCGCTGATTGCCGTCATGATCCCACCCACCGCGACGCCGAGCAGCACCCTGGTGGCGAGCAGTACGTACAGGTTGGTGGCGAAGAAGCCCGCCGTGCCGCTTACGGCGTACAGCACGAGACCGGACACCAGCAGCGAGCGTCGTCCGACACGGTCGGCGATCAGCCCGGACACCGGCGCGCTGACGGCGATGGCGAGCGAGGTGATGGTCACCACGAAGCGGACGAGGAGTCCCGCGCCGGACGCTTCGGCGAACTCTTCGCTCATCGCGGGCAGTCCGGGCGCGATGATCGCCGCGGCCATGAGGGTCAGCGTGGCCGAGGCCAGTACGGCGGCGCGGGCCGCACGCGTTGGTGGTGCCTGCCGCGCCGGGGCGGGCCGTGCCGTGGCGAGCGTCATGGCCACACTCCTTTCGCGAGAACGACCCGCCGGTGGTCAGTCCCAGAGCGTGACCATGACGACCAGCGCGAGCAGCAGCGCGGCCAACGTGGCCTTCCAGGCGAGCTGTTCCGCGCCCGACGCGGGTTCGGGTGTGGCGGTGGATGACATATCGGTTCCCTTCGGTCTTCGATCATAGTGTGGTTAACCACTCACTCTCGTGGCAAAAAAATGAGCCGCGGAGATCGCGGCACGCTGCTCAGCGCCACAGCACGAACAGCGCTGCGTCCAGAACGGCCAGCGGAACGAGTGCCGCCCAGCGGGCCGCGACGGTGCGGTGCATGAGATCACCCCCTCCCTGTGGCGATCGGCTCCGGCCTCAGTAGTGCCGAAGTCCGTCGGACAGCATCCGGGCCCACGGAGCATCCACTTCGTGGGTGTCGAGGGCGACCACGAGATGGCACAGCATGCCCACGGCGAAGAACTGCTGGACGTCGGCCTCGGATGCGCCGGAAACCCCCCGTACGTACTCGACCAGACGCGCGTAACCGCTGCGCACCACCTCACGGACGGCCGGCTCGGCGGCTGCCGCGCACTGCGCGTGGAGCTGGAGCAGCAGCAGGTCGCGGTCCGAGATGAGTTCGGCGTACGCGTTTCCCATCGCGTCCAGGACCTCCTGCGCGGAACCCGCCTTCGCCGCCGCGGCCCCGTCGCCCAGACTCTCGCGGACCCGTGCGAAGCAGTGCTCCACCACCGCTACGAACAGCGCCTCCTTGTCGGGGAAGAGCCGGTAGACGTACGCCTGTGAGATGCCGGCCCGCTTCGCCACGTCCGTGGTCGTGGTGCCGAAGTAGCCCCGGTCCGCGAAGGCGCTGACCGCGGTCTGGAGGACTGTCCTCCGCCGTTCGTCGGCGGTCGAAAGCTGTCGCTGTGAGGTGGGTTTCGGCATGTGAGTAATAAACCACTCACTACTGGGGCTGTCAAGCGCACCTTCGAGTGCTGCGTCGGAGTGGAGCAAGGCGAGTGGGCCGGTGAGCCGGCGGTGACTCCGCCGCGTCGGCGAAGAAGGGAGGCTCCGAACCGTCTCCGCCGGGTTCGTGCGCCTTGGCACGCTCGCTCGCTGCGGTGTTGCCCGTCGGTGTCGTGCGGCCATGGCGGCTTCTCATGGGAGTGCGGCGATCACCTCCACCTCGAGTAGGTATGCCGGTGCGAAGAGTGAAGCCACGCCCACCAGCGTGCTTGCAGGTGATTCCGAGACACCGGCCCGCAGCGGTCCGAAGATCGCGGGTAGCAGCTCCGGGGAGTAGTCGACGACGTAGACGGTCTCCTTGATGATGTCGTTCCGGGTGGCGCCGACCGCGGCGAGTGAGGCGTCGAGGTTGCGGGCGATCTGTGCCGCCTGGGCCTCGTGGTCGCCGGCCCCCACGGGCCGTCCTTCCGCATCCCAGGCGACCTGCCCGGAGAGATACGCGAGTCCGGTTCCGCCAACGGTGACGATCTGGGTGATCTGGTCGGACGGGTTGTGCACGGACGGTGGATTGACGCGGTTCACGGGCATGATTCCGCCTTTCAGGAGGCCGTACCCGCCCAGGCGGTCAGCGCCCGGACGCGTTCGTCGATGCGCGCGCCGCCGTCGGGGGTACGCGTGGCCCACGCGACGTGACCGTCGGGGCGTACGAGAACCTCGGTCACCCCGTCGAGATCGGGATGCTCGTCGTGCTTGTCGACGGTGACGCCTCTGACCCGCGAGCCCCAGCCCGCATCCACGGGTTCCTCAAGGACGGGGTCCCCGGACAGACCGAGCAGAACGAAGCGCCCCGGGTGGAGCAGTTCGTACACCCGCGTCGCCTCCGAGCCGGTGGCGGTCAGCCCGACGTCGGGCATACGCCGCCCCACCAGCGGATCGGCGCCGGGAGTCACCGGCGGGTAGACCGTGCCGAGCGCGGAGACCTGATCGGCGAGCCGGCGGTTGACCTCGGCCATGCCCAGCAGTTCGTCGAGGAGCTTACGCAGAGCGGCGGCCGGGCGCTGGTACTGCCCGACCATCGTGAGCTCCGCCAGCAGAGTCTGGACCTCTGTGTTCTCGGTGACCGACTGGCCGACCGGCCGGCGCTCCTCGTCGTAGCTGTCCAGCAGCCCTTGCGGGGCCCAGCCGTTGACCACGGCGGCCAGCTTCCAGCCCAGGTTCATGGCGTCCTGGAGCCCGGTGTTGAGCCCCTGGCCCGCTGCGGGGAAGTGGATGTGGGCGGCGTCGCCCGCCAGCAGGACGCGCCGTGAACGGTAGCTCTCCGCGAGCCGGGTGGCATTGCCGAAGCGCGACAGCCAGCGGGGCTCGGCGACCCCGCAGTCGGACCCGCAGATGCGGGCGAGCGACGTACGGAACTCCTCCAGGGTCACCGGCTCGCGGGCCGGCACCCGCATCCGCTCCGGATCCAGATAGACGAACCGGGTGCGTCCCCCTTCCAGTGGCGCGACGATCACGCCATGGGCCCGTGCCGCATCGAGGGCGCCCGGCCGCGGGTCGACGACCGCGAAGTCCCCGAGCACCCCGGTGAGGGTCTCGTCGGTACCAGGGAAGTCGATCCCCGCGTCCTGGCGCACCACACTGCGCCCACCGTCGCACCCGACCGCGTATCGGGCGCGCATGGTCGTGGTGCCGTCGCCGGGACCGAGCACCTCCACCTCGACCCCGTCGCCGTCCTGGCTCACGGCCAGAGTCTCGTGTCCCCGCATGATCCGCACACCCAGCTCGTGTGCCCGCTTCTCGAGGATCGCCTCGGTGCGGGCCTGAGCCAGGAAGAGTGTGTAGCCGTGCCGCGAGTCGAGACCGCTGAAGTCCAGCTGCGTGCGCAGTCCTGCGAAGTGCCAGCCCGGCACGGTCCGGCCGAGAGGGAGGAACCGGTCGAGCAGCCCGCGCTGGTCCATCAGTTCCACGCTGCGCGGGTGCAGGCTCAGCGCCCGCGAATCGCGCTGCGGTTCGGTGCGGCGCTCCAGGACCCGGGTCCGTACGCCCCCAAGTGCCAGCTCACAGGCGAGCATCAGCCCGGTTGGGCCCGCCCCCACGACGATCACATCGGTGTCCATCGGATGGGTTCTCCTCTGCTTAGTGAACAGTGTTCAATAATTACTATACTGAGACCCATGAGCTCTCCGTCAAGCCCGTCCAGAGGCCGTCCCGCGCGACTGGACAAGGCCCGCACCATCAGGACCGCACTCGACTTGCTGAACGAGTCCGGTCTCGACGCGCTGACCATGCGCCGGCTCGCCGACGCGGTGGGCGCCCAGGCGGGTGCGCTGTACCGTTACTTCGCGACCAAGCAGGACCTCCTCACCGCGATGGCCGAGCGCATGGTCGAAGGTGTCGGGGCCGCCGCCGGGCCGATGGAGGACGGCGACTGGAGCGAGGGAGTGGCACGCCTGGCCCGCGCGCTGCGTACGGCCCTGCTCGCCCATCGCGACGGCGCACGCGTCTTCGCCGGTACACACTCGACCGGCCCGAACACCCTGGGCTTCGCCGACAGCCTCGTCGGCGTACTGCGAGAGGCAGGCTTCAGCGACAGCGAAGCGGCGCGGGCGCTCTATGCGGTCGCCAACTTCACCGTCGGCCACACGCTGGAGGAACAGGCCGCCCTCCGACCGGAGAAAGAAGGGTCCGCCGATGCGGGGGATCTGCACGAGGCGGTGGTGGCGGGGGACTATCCACACCTCGCCGCCACCCTGCCGGTGCTCACCAGTACGGACTTCACGGCGCACTTCGAGTTCGGACTGCGGCTGCTGCTGGACGGACTGCGTGCTGTGCGGCGGTGAGCCCGTAAGTGGTCACACCGCGAGCCCGAACTGGGCAGGCGTCGATCGACGACGCGCTCCGGCCTGTCCGCCACCTCCCTGACGAGCTACGCGGGCCGACTGGCCGACGTCGGCAAGGAGGACGAGGAGGCGGTCGCCGGCGCCGAGGAGGCCGTGAATCGGGTCAGGTGACTGTGTGTTGGAGGCCGACCCGGTTGCTCACAGGCCCTGCTGGCCAACGCGCCAGCGTGTCAGGGAGCAGTCCTCGCGCGCGTGGACCGGGGCAGCGCGGTGGCGCCCCTTCGTGAGGCCATCACGCTCTACGAGCCGCTGGTCCTCGTCGACGACGGGCACCAGACCGCGCCGCGCGGTTGTTTCGGGCCGTGGTGAGCGCCGCCTTGAGTGCCAAGCGCTCCTGACAAGGAGCTCCTCTTACTGAGCAGGCAGGAGACCGTCGGGTTGAAGGCCACGGGCCTGAACACTGCCGGGCCGGGGCTGGACGCGGAAGGTGCGGCGGTAGGAGTCCGGCGGGACGCCCACCGTGCGGGCGAAGTGGCGGCGCAGGGTGGTGGCGGTGCCCATGCCGGTGGCCGTTGCGATGGCATCGATGGTGTCGTCGGTGGTCTCCAGTAGTTCCTGCGCGTGGCGGATGCGCTGGGTGTGCAGCCACTGGAGCGGGGTGGTGCCGGTCAGCTGCTTGAAGTGGCGGCCCAGGTGGCGTGAGCTCATCCGTGCCTGGCCGGCCAGGTCCTCGACGGTGAGCGGCTCGTCCAGCCGCTCCAGTATCCAGGGGAAGAGGTCGGCAAGGGGATGGGTACCCGGCTCGGGGACGGGGGTGGCGATGAACTGGGCCTGGCCGCCGTCCCGGTGGGGCGGTACGACCAGCCGCCGGGCGATCTTGTTGGCGACCGAGGCGCCGTGGTCGAGGCGGACCAGGTGCAGGCACAGGTCCATGGCGGCGGCCTTGCCGGCGGAGGTGAGCACGCTGCCGTTGTCGACGTACAGGACGTCCGGGTCGACGGTGACCTTCGGCCGGCGCCGGGCCAGCTCCGCCGTGTGCGCCCAGTGTGTGGTGGCGCGCTTGCCGTCCAGCAGTCCGGCGGCGGCAAGGATGAAGGCGCCCGTGCACAGGGAGGCCACGCGCGCGCCGGCCTCGTGGGCCGTGCGTACCGCGTCGACGAGGTCGGCCGGCGGGTCGCAGTCGGTGTCGGCCCAGCCCGGGACGATCACGGTGTCGGCGCGTGCGAGATGGTCGAGCCCGTGGTCGGGCTGCACCCGGAAGCGGTCGACTCGTACGGCGCTCGGCCCGCAGAGCCAGAAGTCGTACCAGGGATCCACGATGTGCGTCACGTCGGCGCCGAAGACTTCGCAGGCCAGGGACAGCTCAAGGTGCAGCATGCCATCGGTGATGGCCAGCGCGACGGTAGCCATGTCCGAAAGTGTACGGGTCATGTCGCTACGGACACTCGTGTGGGGGTGCTGCTCCGGGTCAGGATCTCGGGGAACAGCGCGGCAGGTCAACAGGGACCGACCGCAGATCCTCACGGACAGACGAGTGCAAGGAAGCGGGCGCATGGGATCGGGTCAGACAGTGGCGGTGTTCGGCGCCTACGGACACACCGGGCGGTTCGTCGTGGCAGAGCTGGTGGAGCACGGGTTCGCCCCTGCGCTGGTCGGCCGCGACGCCGACAAGCTCAAGGCATTGGCCCACCAGACCGGGCTGGAGGCCCGGGTGGTGTCGGTCGACGACCCGGACTCGCTCGACCGTGCACTGGCCGGCGCCGCCGCCGTGATCAACTGTGCCGGGCCGTTCGCCTCGACGACCGCCCCGGTGATCGAGGCGGCCCTGCGGGCCGCGATCCCGTACCTGGACGTGGCAGCCGAGCTCGAGGCCAATATCGACACCTTCGCCGACTTCGCCGACCGGGCACGGGAGGCGGGCGCGGTGATCGTCCCGGCGATGGCCTTCTTCGGCGGTCTGGGCGACCTGCTGGCCACCGCGGCCATGGGCGAGTGGACCCAGGCCGACGAGGCACACATCGCCTACGGTCTGAGCAGCTGGCACCCCACCGCCGGGACCCGGCTGTCGGGCGCGGTCTCGCGGGAGCGGCGCGGCGAGCAGCGCATGCGCTTCGCGAACGGGCAGTGGGAGTACCGCACCGACGCCCCGCCGACCCTTACGTGGCGCTTTCCCGAGCCCATGGGCCCCCAGCCCGTGATCGGGGAGTTTACGATGGCCGACGTGGTGACAGTGCCCAGCCACCTGTCCATCCCGGACGTGACCACTTACATGACCGTCCAGGCCGTCCGTGACGTCGCGGCCCCGGACACACCGGCTCCCGCCGCGGCCGACGAGAGCGGACGCTCCGACCAGACGTTCCTCATCGACGCGGTCGTACGGTCGGGCGGCGCCGAACGCCGCGCGGTGGCCCGCGGTCAGGACATCTACGCCGTCACGGCCCCCCTCGTCGTGGAGGCCCTCCACCGTGTGCTCACCGGCCGCACTCGTACGGTCGGCGTCGCCGCCGCAGGCGAGATCTTCGACGCCACCGACTTCCTCCGCGCGTTGTCCCCGCACATCACCCTGGAACTGCTCCCGTAGCATCCCGGGTCGCTCCTACTGCGGTTGGCCAAGTGTCGGCCGCGGTCACAGCGGGGGCCTCGACGTGGAGTCGCGCCCGTGTTGTGCCTTCTGCCCTGTGAAGTAGGTAAAGCCACCTGTTCGGTTGAGCGCAAGACGAAGGGAGGAGAATCCACGGTCTCGCCCCTGGTCATGACTTACGCCGCACCGCCCCCCCCGGAGTCGAAACCCGTATGGGAACGGTTCACGGCCTGCTGCCTGCAGCCTGCTGGAAAGCGTCTCCAATCGGCCGCGAAACGGAATCCGGACCGTGCCGCGGGCGCCCTGGTAGCCCTTGCCGGCCCAGCAGGGATGCGGGCCTGGTCGAGCGCGTCGATGACGCCGTGTCTCGGGCTGCGCGAACGTTGTGGATGGGCGCTGGCTATGCGGGTGAGGCCCGCAGCAGCCGGCCGAACGGATCGGCGAGAGACCTGCACGTTCACGCCGTGCTGCTTGTGCTTGCCGCGCATCTTCGGCCGACCGGACCACGCCTCGGACGAACTCACGTGGCAGCAACTGGCCATGGCACTCGCCGTGAAGGCCACCCTCCTTCGCTGGCGAGCTCGTGGATGGTTGGAGGTGAGGCGTCGGGTGTTTTGAGCCGTGGTCGTGGTCGTGTGGTGGGAAACGTGCGTCGGGCGTGAATCCGGATCACGTCACGCTCTCACTGGCGGGACTGTCCTTGACCGGGGCCGGGGGCTCCGGTGAGGGCGAGTGTCGCGTCGAGAAGCGCGGAGGTCAGGGCGGGGAGTCGGTCGGGGGATTCGGACAGCAGGAACAGCCAGGCGAAAACGGGGCCGACAAGTAGGGCGTTGAGGGCGACTGGGTCGGGGCGAATGGTGAGTTCGCCGCGTGCGGTCGCACGGTCCAGGATCTCCGTGAGGGTCCGTCGCTGGATTTCCAGGTATTTCTCGTCGAACCGGTCACGCAGTGCGGGGTCGGCGTGGATATCGGCCAGCAGGCCGGGGACCGTCCCCTGCGGCGGAGAGGCCATGCTGTCCGCGATCTCGGCCAGCACGGCGGCCAGGTCGGCGCGGAGCGATCCGCAGTCGGGCGCCGCTGCCAGGAACTGGCCGGGAACAAGTACGTCGAAGATCATTTCCTGTTTGGTGGCGTGGCGCCGGTAGATCGCCGCCTTGCCCACCCCGGCCCGCGAGGCCACCTCGGCCACCGTGAGTCGCGCGTACCCCACCTCGGTCAGCAGCTCTCGAACGGCGGAGCCGATGGCGTCGTCGACGCGGCTGTCCCGGGGGCGGCCCCCTTGGTTGCGAACTTGCCTTCGAGCAGACATGAGCGCATCATACGAGACTGTAAGTACCGAAACCGCTAGTTCCATAACTGGTCCGTGATCTCGCGCGCCCTCCGCTCAAGGCGGGTCCCGATGCCGGGCGCCGACCCCGCCATCGACGCGGTCGATGGCGGGGTCGCTACCTGAAGCAGGAACCCGGAGACGCCGCGGGCAGAGGAGACGAAGTCGCCCTCCCGGCTGATCCGGGTCATGGCCGAACAGCAAGGGTGTGGAGCGGGAGAGCTCCACATTCTCAACAGATGGGACGCTAGATGATCAAATGCGCCGGTTGGCTCCTTGTGTTCCTCGGAGCCGCGCACACGCTCCTCGCCCTGACGCTGGAGGGAGCGGGACGTCACGCCCGGGAATGGTTCAGCGGGGGGTTGTGGGGCGAGGACTTCTCCGATATGAGTCCGGCCGGCAGCGCACTGTGGCTGTCTCTGGAGAGTTTCGGCCCGCCGCTCGTCGTGGTCGGCCTGATCGTCCTGTGGCTGGACCGCCACGGCATCACACCACCGCCGTTCATCGCGTGGACGCTGGGTGTCTGGAGCGTGGCGGACGCCGCCATCCTCATCACCACGCCCTGGCCGCTCTTCCTGCTGGCGAGCATCCTGCTGCTGGCCGGAAGCCGCCGAGCCGCCTGCCGTGGCAACCCCGTACCGCGCGCCGGCTCGGCGCGGATGCCGTAGGAATCCACGTTGTGCCCAGGCCCTGCCCGTCCCCGGAGTGCTGTGCTTTGATCGAAACCACAGCCTGGTTCAAGTCGGTGGTGCTTCAGATGACGGGACGGCCCGCCGCTGACGATTCCTTGCGCGGCGCGCACGTACGCCGAAGGACTACAAAGCCGGAGCAGCGCCGACTCCGGGCCCGCTGAGCCGGCGGGGTCCTGCGGCGTGTGCGGTTGGTGCCGTCCTCCCGCGCCGGTGAAGCGGCGGCGTTCGGGTCCGAGTTGGTGCAGCCCACCGCAGGATCCGTTGTCACAGGGATGCCCCCGAAGCCGACAGTGGGCACAAGCAGGAGGCATCGACCGGGATGTCAGCCTCGGCTCGGGCCGGGTGCGCTGGTAGAGCACGGACCGGTCGTCGCGCCGGGAAGCGAGGATGGCGGCCTGAAGCGTTTTGGGGTGTGCGTTGAGGGTTGGTGCGGTGAGAGTGAGCTGTTCCGTGAGCTGGGCGGTGGACATGGGGAGCTCCAGAGTGGCGAGGATCGCTGCCTTGGTCTTGCCGACGACGGCGGCCAGGGGTGAGGACTTCATGGAATGTGACGGCTCCCTAGCGCCTCGGCGACGCGGGACGCCTGGGCGGCGACGCCGGGAATGCTCGAGGTGATGAATGAGCCGCCGCCCGTCAGGTCTCCGACCACGTGCAGGCGCGGGTCGGCGGGGATCAGGCCGCCTGACGGGTGAAGCGTGGCCAGGCAGTTGCCCAGCACGGACCGGACCAGGTCCCGGGCCGAGGCCGGGACCGCTTGCGGTGGCGGGTTCACGGCGTTGACGACGATCTCCGCGGTGAGCTCGCCTGGGCCGTGCCGCACCCGGTACCGCCCGTTCACCGGCTCGATCGTGTGTATGCCGGGAGTGACGGTGAGCTGGCCGGAATCCAGCAGCCGCATCAGGATCGACGCGTTCCTCGGGATCATGGGAGAGGCCACGCTGGCGGCCGTACGGAGGTGGCGTCGCAGCCACGAGCGGTCGGATTCGGGCAACAGCCGCCAGGCGTACGGGCCGACGCTGTGCACGGTCTGCTGCAGCACACGGCGTCCGATCCGGGGGTCGTCGATGGCGGCGATCTGCCGCCGGAGCCGCTGGACCGGGTTGTCGGTTCCGGCGGCCCGAAGCTCGGTGGTGAGCTCTTGGAAGTCCTCGCCCGCGTCCGCCAGTTCCGCACGCAAGAGCCCGATGAGATCGTCGAGCGTGACGTTCCCTCGTGTCTGGCGCAGCTCCAACACCCGTTCGGCGGTCACATGCCGCGGGCTCCGGCCGTCCTGACGCTGCCACACGTGCGGCAGTACGCCGCTGCGCGAGAGGAGCGAGATGCGTCCGGCATGTCCGCGCGCGGCGAGCGACACGACGACGTCCACGGCGGTGAGGCCGCTGCCTATGACCGCCACATCGGTCTCTGCCGGAACGTTGTCGAGTGTGCCGGCCAGCGGGTAGGGGTCGGCCGTGAAGCCCGGGCCACCGGCGAGGCCGTACAGGTCCGGAGGGGCGCCTCCGCCCACACACAGCGCCAGGTGGGTGGCTCGGTGCTCTTGCGCGTCGTCCGTGCGCACCACGATCCCGGCTCCGGAACGGGCGACCTCGCTCACGCGGGCGGACACGACGCGCACCGGCCAGCCCTGTTCGGCCAGTGCCGCTACGGCCTTCTCCGCGGTGTGCTCCAGATATTCGCCGTACAGCGCGCGCGGGACCAGCGGCTGCCCCAGGCGCTCGTCGATGTGGTCGGTACCTCGTTCTCCCAGCCAGGCGGTGTAGTGGCTGAAGTCGCCGTGGCGGATCGACATGATGGCGGGTGGCGCGTTCACCAGGACCGAATCCAGGTCGGGGCCGTACGGTCGCCCGCGCCACAGCTGCGGCGACGGCTCGAAGACCGTGATCGTGCCGGTCCCGGCCGCGATGGCGACCTCGCCCTCCGTGGTGGCCAGCGCGTGCAGCAGGCCGACCGCCGCCGCACCCCCCTCCGACAATCGCGATGTCCATGTGCTGCCTCTCTGTTGGCCGTGTGCCACCAACCTGCGCCACCGTCGCCCAGCGGACCCATCCCGCGAGCAGGGGGGATCCGCTGGGGACACCCCCTCAAACGAGGGGTTGGTGCCAGGCGCGGGACCGAGCAGGATGAGCGGGGGAACCCAGCAGGGTGATCAGGGGAGGGGAAACACATGGCTGATCCATGCCGACCGGTGCTGTCGGCCGCCGAACGGGCTACCGACGCGTTCGAGCTGTTCAGCCTGGCTTCAGCCGGTGTGCGGAAGTCGGTGCCGTTCCACTCGGCCGTGTGGACGGCCGCCGATCCGGAAACCGGTCTGATCACAGCGCCGATGCTGGTGGAGAACCTCGGCGACGGGGAGGGGTGTGCCACCTACTGGGAGAGCGAGCTCCTGGGGGAGAACGTCCTGCCGTTCCGTGAGCTGGCCCGTGCGTCCCTGCCGGCGGCCGGGCTGCGTGCGGCCACCGGTGACCTGCCTGCCCGCAGCGCCCGCTTCCGGCGCCTCCTGTTCGGCCAGGGCGTGCACGACGAGCTGCGCGCCGTACTGCGGGTCGGCGACCGGCCGTGGGGGCTGGTGAGCCTGTTTCGCAACACCGAAGCGTTCCGTCCGGATGAGATCGAGCTGCTCGCGGACCTGTCCGGTCCGCTGGCCGCGCGGCTGCGCAACTTCACCCAGCCGTGCGAGTCCGCACCCGGTACCGACTCGCCTGCGCCCGGGCTGGTCCTCTTCGACGAGTCCGGCGAAGCCACGTCGGTCAATGCGGAGGCACGGCATCTCCTCGCGCTGCTGCCGAAGGGGCCGGCCTTCCCCTCACCACTGGGGCTGAAGCTGCCCGTCTGGGTGATCGGCACAGCCCTTCAGGCGCGGGCCATCGCCGACGGCCGCGACCACGGCAACGCCCGGGTGCGCATCCGGACCACTGAGGGCCGCTGGCTGGTCTGCCATGCATCCTGCCTCACAGGACCCGGCGGCAGGCCCGGCCCGGTGGCCCTCGTCATCGAGCCCGCGGCACCCGCCGACTTGGCGGTCCTCATCGCCGAGGCGTACGGCCTGACCTCGCGGGAGCTCCAGATCACGCAGCTCATCGCGCGCGGGATGACAACCGCTGAGATCGCCGCGATGCTCTTCATCTCCCCGCACACGGTCCGAGACCATCTCAAGGCCGTCTTCGCCAAGACCCGCGTCTCCAGCCGAGGCGAGCTGGTCGCCCTCCTGTTCACCGAGCACTACTGGCCCGCCCTTCCAGAACCGGTCCAAGCCCGACGCCAGTGCCCACGCATGTCCACCAGCAACCGGAGGAATGAGGGCCGCACTTTTCACGAGCCGCAGCAGTAGTGGGGGCGGTTTCGGCAGGCACCCGCCGCCCGACCGGGTCGACGGCCACGGTTCGGGAGGCGGGGTCCCACGGTCTGCCTCGGCGATGGCGCAGGCCGCGGATCCTGGAGGGGTGTCCACCGGTCGGTCGGGAGGCACCCGCCCTGTGAGGGGGCACCCGCCTTATGGGTGGTGCGGGGTCTACTGGAGTACCTGCTCGACGGTGTCGTTCCAGTAGGTGACGGTCGAGTTGTCGCTGAGGGCGAGGCCGGCTTCGCCGGGGGCGGCGACCTTGGCGGTGGCGCCGGTACCGTGCAGGCTGCGGTCGGCCAGCTGGACGGTGAGCTGCTTCTCGCGGTGCATGTTGCCCCCGTTGCCCTTCTCCAGGCTGAGCGCGGAGTAGGCGGACGTGCCCGGCTCCAGGGAGACCACGGACTGCGGCTTGCCGCCGCCGATCGGGATGGGGGACTGGGCGTCCGGGTAGCCCACGAACGGGTGTCCGTAAAGGTCGCAGCGGGTGCTGCCGTTGTTGGTGGCCTTGAGCAGGATGACCGGCGCGGAGCCCCCGGTCTCCTGGAGATCGACGGAGACCGTGCCGACGGTGCACACGGAACCGTTCGCTCCCGAAGCGTCACCCTGTGCAGGCTTACCCGAACCGCCGCTGCCCGCCTTGTTGCTCTGCGTACCCCCGCCGCCGTTGCTCTGCTCATCGCCGTCGCCTGTTGAGCCCGAGTCGGAACCGGTCGAGGCTGCGTCCTTCGCCCCCGTGCCCTTTGCTGCCCCGGCGGCTGACGAGGAGCTGGCGTCATCGTCCTTGCCGCCGTCGCCCTGGCAGGCCGTCAGCGAGAGCGCGGCGGCGGCAGCGACGGCGGCAAGGCCGGTGGAGCGGATGGTGCGGCCAATGGTCTTCACGAGATCCCCCCATGGATATCCGATACGGCCCCGCCGCCCGCTTCCGCAGGTTCCCCCGGCAGGGGCCATTGGTGGTTACGGACACTGTGATGGCGTCGGGCTGCGAGTTGTTCACGGAATTCAATGTGATCCACATCACTGCTCGGTAGTCCTGCATGGTTCGGTATGCCCGGAGGAAGGTCCGCACTCCCTCGGTGATGAGTGCCTGACGCGGCTGACCTCCGCGGCGTTCGCGGAGCCGAGCCTGTCCAGCGCGCCGCCGAAGGTAAGCGCGATGAACTGGTCCGCGGCGAGTCGGGGGTCGGGGGGCTCTCGTGCTGCCTGTCCGGGAATACCAGTCCACCCTCAGGGGCGTGGCGATACCGCACCGTTGACGACGGCGCGCAGCAGCGGCGTACTGCGCACAGCCTCGACCCGACGGTGGGACGGGGAAACGGGCACCGTTGACGGCTGGGAACGCGGGAGCGCGTGTGCTCCCAGAGGGCTCCCAGCCCGGGAGCACACGCACGTACGGAAGAAGCCGTCCCAGAAAGTACTGGAACGGCTTCCTGTCTGCGATCCCCGCAGTCGGGACGCGGAATTTGAACCCACGACCCCTTGATCCCCAGTCGCGCGTCGATTCGGTGCCGTGGCTCGCATGGAGATGTACTGGGCCGTACGGTGCTGTAACCGGTCGGCATACGCAGTAGCGAGCTTCGGGGTGATTCAAGTGCCCCGGGTGAGGCCGGGACTGCCGGCCTGACCGATCACGATGCCCGGCGATGTAGTCCGCTGTGACCTCATATCCCCGGACTCGTGGTAGCAGCACGGATAGATGACGTACTGCGGGACGCCGTACTCGTCGAACACTCGTTCGCCGTCGTAATACCCGCAGATCCGGCAAGCAGTCTCGGTCTTGTCTTCCTCTTCGCCTTCTGTGGCTCATCTCGGCGCCAGTCCATCGATCACCGCCAGATGCAACCACGTCTGAGCAGTTGGCTACCGCGCGCCGCGCGGGAACCCAGCGTCGCCGCGCATCAACTGCCGCCTTGGGATACATGAGCATCGCGCGGGAGCAAGGGGCGGTCAACTGCGCGCCGTTGAGGCAGGTCCGGCGTTCCGGTCTCCGGCGGGTGTTCCGTTCCACTGCCACTCGGTGCGTCGTGGCCGGCCGGGCAGCGGGATTCGTCCCGTACACCACAGCAGGGTGTCAAACGGGCTGTGGCCTGTCGGGGCATCGGGGAAGAGCCGGGCGAGTGCGGCGCCGGCCGGGCCGTCGGGCGGGGCCCAGGGGCACTCGAGAGCGTGGGCGATGTCGTAGGTGTGGAGAAGCAGTTCCGTGATTCCCATGGCGGCGAACCCGGCGGCGTCGGAGTGTCCCCAGGGATGCCAGGCCCGCACATGGGGCGGTGTATCGCGGACGGTGGAGGTGAGAAGGGATGCGGCGATACGAATTCCTTCCAAGCAGGCGGGCACCGGAGCCGCGGGATCGAGTGAGGCGAAGAGCGTGATGTAGCGGTCCCGGGGCCGGGCGATGAGCAGGCCGGCGTAGCCGGTCAGGCCGAGGGCGAGGTGGTCGAGTGTCTCCCGGCAGGTCCAGTCGAGGCCGTGCGCTGGGCGTGACCAGTCCCGGTCGGTGGCGGTGAGGAGGGCAGCCAGGCTGCTCCCGGCGGCGGCCGACAACAGCTCCGGCCACGGCGCGGTGGCGGCTGGGGCCATCGGTTCGGGGAGGGGATCAGGGGTGGCCTTCGGCGTTGTTGTCACTGTTGGTCCCCCGACTTCCTCAGGACCTCGATCACACCGGCGAAGCTGTCCGAACCGTGACCCGCGACCTTGGCCCGCTCCATGGTGGACTTCAGCAGCTCGGGCAGGGCGTTGTCGACGCCCCGGGCCTCCGCTGCGTGGAGAAGGTGCTCGATGGCCGCGATCTGCACGTCGATGGTTGCGTCGTCGCCCGGGTAGCGTCCGGCATCCACCTGCGGCGCATAGGCGGTGAGGAAACCGGCCACGGCGGTGAGCCAGCGGACCGCTATGGGGGTGAACGCCGTGGCCGGCGTCTTCTCCGCGCCGACCAGCGCGGTGCCGTGCAGCCAGCCGGTCATGGTGGACCACATCAGGCCGAGCAGGGCGGCGTCGTAGAGGGAGGCCATGCCGGGGTCGTCGGACAGGTGCAGCGGATCGCCCAGGGCCGCCAAGGTGGGGCGGTGGGCTTCGAAGACAGCGTGCGGACCGCTGTAGAGGAACATCATCTCGGGGCTGCCGACGCCGGGCGGGGTGGTCATGATCGCGCCGTCGAGGTAGTCGGCGCCATGGGACCGGACCCACCCGGCCATCTCCCGGGCCTGCTCCGGCGAGCCGGAGGTGAGGTTGACCAAGACCTTTCCGGCGAGAGCCTCGGCAACGGGTTCGAGGACGGAGCGCAGCACCTCGTAGTCCAGTACGCAGGCGAGGACCAGAGGGCTCGCCGTGATCGCCTCTCGCGGCGTCGTGGCCGGGTGGGCTCCCCGGTCGGCCAGCGGCCGGGCCTTTTCCACCGTGCGGTTCCACACGGTGGTCGGGTGGCCGCGGTCCAGCAGCGCGGAGGCCAGCTCCGAGCCCATCGAGCCCAGTCCGATGACAGTGACGGCCTGGTGGTCAGCGTTCACAACTCACAACTCCTCATCCGTACCGCAGACAGCGGTTGATCACTCACCTGCCACGCTCGCAGCGCGTGGCGGCCAGGGACAGTGACACCGATGACAGTCACCACCAAATTCCTGCCATACCCTGTGAGGCATGAGCGCTCGCACCGTGGCCGTGGTCGTGACCGAGGAGATCAGGCTCGCTTCCTGGGACCTGTACGAGCTGAGCATCCCCTGCACCGTCTTCGGGCAGCCGCAGTCCGACCTGGCCGATCCCTGGTACCACCTGATGGTGTGCGGCACGGGAACACAGGAGCGCCCCCAGGGCGCCGTCGCCGGCACCGGGCTCGCACTGCGGACCGACCACGGCCTCGACGACCTGGTCGGAGCCGATACGGTCATCGTGCCCTCGGTGCCCGACGCCTGCGTCGAGGAGGGCAGGCCGCTGCCGGAGGCACTGGTCCTGGCCCTGCGCCGGGCCTACGAGGCAGGCGCCCGCATGGTCTCCCTGTGCACCGGCGCCTTCGCGCTCGCCGAGGCCGGGCTGCTCGACGGGCGGCGTGCCACGGCTCATTGGCTGCACACCGCCCAACTTGCCGAGCGCTACCCGAAGGTGCAGGTGGACGACTCGGTGCTGTACGTGGACGACGGCGATGTGCTCACCAGCGCGGGCCTGACCGCCGGGCTCGACCTCTGCCTCCATCTGGTGCGCCGCGACCACGGTGCCCACGTGGCGAACCGGCTGGCCCGCCGCATGGTGGTGCCGGCCCACCGGCCCGGAGGCCAGGCGCAGTTCATCGACCTGTCGGTACCGGAAACCGACGATGAAGCGCTGGCCCCCGTACTGGACTGGGCCCGCTCCCACCTGGACCAGCCGATCGCCGTCGGAGACCTGGCGCGGCGGGCCGCGATGAGCCCCCGCACGTTCTACCGGCGGCTCCAGGAGGCCACGGGGTCGACACCCTTGCAGTGGCTGCTCACCCAACGCCTCGGGCGAGCCCAGGACCTCCTGGAGTCGACCAACCTCTCCATCGAGAAGATCGGCGAACTCAGCGGCCTGGGCACGGCCAACAACCTCCGCCACCACTTCCTCAACCACATCGGGGTGTCACCGAGCGAGTACCGGCGAGCCTTTCCGCAGACGGTTCCAAGCACCGGGTCCGACTTGGAGCCACAACTCCGCACCGTCTGATGACACCGCGCCCCCAGCCTGCCCAGGACCGCAAGCGGTGAAGTCATATCTGGGGACCGCAGCACAGCGGTGGCCCGATACCGTCCTGCGGACAAGCGGGCTCGACCCGCGGTGGCCGGCCGCATATGTCACGCTGGACACAGCACCATTTCTGTGGAAAAGGAAGCCGATCATGCGAGCTCACCTCGGCGACCAACTCATCATCGAAAGCCCGACGACCGACGTCCCCAGGCGCGACGGGGAGATCGTCGGACTCCACCACGAGGACGGAACGCCTCCGTACGACGTGCGCTGGTCGGACTCGGGCGACGTGACGCTCGTGTTCCCTGGCCCCGACGCCCATGTCCGTCACCTCGAACACGAACGGTCCGCAGCCGGCCACGAACGGTCTCCGCACGGGCACAGGTAACCCCAAGGCAGTCGTCCTGCCGGGCCCAGGGCCCGGGGACCCGTCCGGTCGCGATGCGGCTCAGCGCGGTTTCGGCCGTCCAGAGGCCGAACCACGCCGAAGCGAAGCGTTACCGCCGTAGGGGGCCGCTCACCCGCCAGCACTCGGTCCCGAAGACGGAGATCTTCATCGGCCGGCCTCCTCGGCTTCGTCCGCTTCGGGGGCCTTCTCCTGCTGTCTCAGCTCACTCTCGGCGGTGGCGACATTCTCCTTTACGAGAAGGAAGCTGTCAGGCGCGACCGAGACCGAGTCGATGCCGGCGCCGACCAGGAGGCGCGCGAAGTCGGGGTCGTCGCTGGGACGCTGCCCGCACAGCCCGACTTTGCGAGATCTGCGGTGCGCATCGGTGATCAGCGCCTGAATGCTGTGGGTGACGGCCGGATCGCGTTCGTTGAACAGCTGCGAGAGCTGCTCGGAGTCCCGGTCGACGCCGAGGGTGAGCTGGGTGAGGTCGTTGCTGCCGATGGAGAAGCCGTCGAAGCGGTCGGCGAACTGCTCAGCGAGAACGATGTTCGAGGGGATCTCCGCCATCACATAGCATTCCAGGCCGTTGCTGCCGCGGGCCAAGCCGTGGTCGGCCATGGCGGCGAGGACGCGGTCGGCCTCCTGAAGGGTGCGGCAGAACGGGATCATGACGGTGGTGTTGGTCAGTCCCATGGAGTCTCGCACTCTTCGGATGGCGCGGCATTCGAGGCCGAAACCGGCGCGGTAGCCCTCGCTGTAGTAGCGGCTGGCTCCTCGCCAGCCGAGCATGGGGTTTTCTTCCGGCGGTTCGAAGGCCGAGCCACCGATGAGTTTGGCGTACTCGTTGGTCTTGAAGTCGCTCATCCGGACGATGACCGGCTTGGGCCACCAGGCCGCTGCGATGCGGGCGACGCCGTACGCCAGGCGATCGACGAAGAACTCCGTCTTGTCGTCGTAGCCGCGGGTGAGTTCGTCGATACGCTGCCGGGCCGTCTCGTCGGCGAGGTCGTCGTAGTGGACCAAGGCCATGGGATGGATCTGGATGTGGTTGTTGACGATGAACTCCATCCGGGCCAGGCCGACTCCGTCCGCCGGCAGCCGCCACCACCGGAAGGCCGCGGAGGGATTGGCGATGTTGAGCATGACATCGGTGGCGGTTTCGGGGACCCGGGCCAGGTCGATGTCGTGCTCGTCGTAGCCGAGGGTGCCCGCGTAGACGTGGCCCTCCTCGCCCTCGGCGCAGGAGACGGTGACCTCCTGGCCGTCGCCGAGCGCACCGGTACCGTCTCCAGTGCCCACGATCGCGGCCACGCCCAGCTCGCGGCTCACGATGGCGGCATGCGAGGTGCGGCCGCCGTGATCGGTGACGATGGCGGCAGCCCGCTTCATGATCGGTTCCCAGTCCGGATCGGTCGATCCGGTGACCAGAACCGCGCCGTCCTCGAACCGGCCGATCTCCTCGGCACTGCGCAGCTTGCATACCTTTCCGGCAGCGATGGCGTCGCCGACGGCCAAGCCGTCGACCAGCCTGTGGCCGCGTTCGGTCAGTCGGTAAGAGCGCAGGGTGGCGGCCTGCTTGCGGGCCTGGACGGTCTCCGGCCGGGCCTGGACGATGTGCAGCTCGCCGCTGAGACCGTCCTTCGCCCATTCGATGTCCATCGGCCGGCCGTAGTGTTCCTCGATCGCGACGGCCCACCGGGCCAGTTGCAGGATCTCGCTGTCGTCGAGGACGTACGCCGCCCGCTGCTGCTCAGTGGTGTCCACAGTGATTGTGGGAGCCTTCCCCGCAGCCTCGCTGTAGACGATCCGGCTCAGCTTTCCGCCGGTTGTCTTGGAGATCACCGGGTTGAGGTCCGCCCGGTCGAGCAGGGGCTTGAAGACCTGGTACTCGTCAGGGTCCACAGCGCCCGAGACCACGGACTCGCCCAGCCCCCAGGACGCGTCGATCAGCACGACGCGGGGGAAACCGCTGTCCGTGTCGAGGGTGAACATCACCCCGGCACCCGCTTTGTCGGAACGGACCATCTGCTGCACACCGATGGACAGTGCCACTTTCAGGTGGTCGAAACCGTGCTGCTCGCGGTAGCTGATCGCCCGGTCGGTGAACAGCGAGGCGTAACAGCGCCTGCAGGCGTCCAGCAGCGCTTCCTCTCCGCATACGCCCAGGTAGCTCTCCTGCTGCCCCGCGAAGCTGGCCTCGGGAAGGTCCTCGGCGGTGGCGCTGGAGCGCACCGCCACATCCGGGTCCGTGCGCTGGAGCGTGTCGCCGAGTGAGCGGTAGGCGTCGCGGACGGCATCGGCCACACGCGGTGGGATGTCGGTGCCGCGGAACGCGCGCCGGATCTCCTCGCCCACCGTCGCCAGCTCGGCCCCCCGGTGCAGAGCCTCGATTTCCCGCTGGATACGGGAGTACAGGCCGCCGGCCTCCAGAAACTCCCGGTAGGCGTGTGCGGTGGTGGCGAACCCGCCCGGGACCCGGACACCCTGCGAGGACAGGTTCCGGATCATCTCCCCGAGAGAAGCGTTCTTGCCGCCGACCACGGCCACATCGCCGTGTGAGAGATCCTCGAACCGTCTCACCAGGGGTCCGCTGGTGTTCCGGTCAGGCATGGCACCCTCCAGTATTGCCGGGGACCGCCGAGCCAGGTGGCGGAGGCTGTTCCGTGCAGCTGATGGCGAACCATCACACCAGTTGCGTCTCGGATCCGGCGTCCGCCGCGCCGTCGTGCCGCACGAAGCGCTTGGTCGCTCCCGGCCGCGTTCTCGCCGCGCCTGGAGGGGTACGGGCTCGCGCCGGGGGAGGAGAGCCGTGAGGAGCAGATGGTGCTCCCGGTGTCCGATCTCGGTCCGTTCGTGCTGGTCGTCCATCCGTGGGCCGGTGCCCCGGTTGCCGTGGGCGTCCGCTGCGGTGGCCGCCGACCGGGTGAGGGGGCACGCTGGAGAGGGGGCGAGGAGTGAGCGATGTCGGCGCCGGCCATCAATGACACACATCGGCGTGAGCGGGACCCGGAGCGGAGAGGCTGGGTCAGCGCAGCGCGGAGATTACGGATCACTCATGAGCAGGGAAACGACGACGGACCTCTACGAGGTCACGATGGCTCTGTCGTATCTGCGCGAAGGTATGACGCAGCCCGCAACCTTCGATCTGTTCGTCCGCGACCTTCCGCCCGAGCGGGGGTTCCTGGTCGCGGCCGGTGTCGAGCATGTCGTCGACTACCTGACCGACTACCGACTCGGCAGCGAGCACATCCAGGACTTCGCCTCGGTGCTGCACCGCCCTCCCGAGGACCTGGAGCCGCTCCTCGGTATCACATTCGACGGCGATGTCAGGGCCGTGCCGGAAGGGCGAGTCGTACTCGGTGGCGAGCCGGTGCTGGAAGTGACGGCGCCTCTACCGGTGGCCCAGTTGGTGGAGAGCTACGTGCTCAACCAGGTCAGCCACCAGACCGCACTCGCCTCCAAGGCGGCCCGGTGCGTCCTCGCTGCCGAGGGGCACCCCGTGGTGGACTTCTCCCTGCGGCGGACCCACGGCATCGAGGCAGCTGACCATGCCGCACGTGCGGGAGCGATCGCGGGCTTCTCCGCAACCAGTAACGTGGCCGCGGCCGTCGAGCTGGGGCTACCGGCCGTGGGCACGATGGCTCACTCCTACATCGAGGCGTTCGGGCCGGAGGAAGCCGCCTTCAGGGCTTTCGCCGACGCGCACCCCGGCCCGGTGACCCTCCTGGTCGACACCTACCAGACGGAACAGGGCGTCCGCACCGCTGCACAGCTGCTGCGCTCGCTGGGCAACGCGACAGGCTCAGCCATACGCCTGGACAGCGGCAACTTGGAGGAGGAGGCCCGGCTGGCCCGTCGCATCCTGGACGCCCACGGACTCCCGGAGGTGCGTATCGTCGTCAGCGGCGGTCTGGACGAGTACGCCATCGACGCCCTGGTGCGGGCCGGCGCGCCCGTGGACATCTATGCGGTGGGCACCCGTGTGGGCGTCTCCGCCGACGCCCCCTACCTGGACACCGCCTACAAGCTGGTCGCGTACGACACCCGCCCGGTGATGAAACTGTCCACCGGAAAGGTGACCGCGCCCGGCCCCAAGCAGGTGTTCCGGCGAAACGGCTGCGAGGACGTCGTCGCACTCGCCGAGGAGGCAGCGCCCGCGCGCAGCAGCCCACTGCTGCGCCCAGTGGTCCGAGAAGGCGCCCGGATCGGTCCGGCACCCGACCTCCAGCACATCCGCGATCGGTGCGTCGCAGACATTGCCGCGCTGCCCGGGGAAGCACGCCGCATCACAGACCCGACGCCACTGCACTCCTCGACCTCCCCCCGCCTGCGGGCTCTCACCGACCGGGTGCGGCGGCACATACGGGCAACCTACCTGCCCCGCACCTCCCCTTAGGCCCGATCAGGCCCGAAGGGCTCGCCTCGATCAGTGCCCGTGGTGGGCGCTGCCGGACCCGTACGGCGTTCGACGGCCGCGTATGTGGCCGCACGCCCTATCGGCTGCCGACTTGCGACTCGGGTCGGTAGACGCACAGCGCCCAGATGATGAACGCGTACAGCGCTATCAGGACGATCGACCAGAGCGGGTAGTAGGGCAGGGCGAGGAAGCTGGTGATCAGCAGGAGTCCGGCGATGACGACTCCGACGATACGAGCCCACAGGCTGCCCCGGACGAGGCTCAGTCCGACCGGAATCGCGAGCACGCCCAGGATCAGGTGAATCCAGCCCCAGCCCGCCACGTCGAACTTGAAAACATAGTTCGGCGTACTCACGAAAATGTTGTCGTTCGCGATGGCCATGATCCCTCGGAGCGCGTCGAGCACGCCCGCCAGGACGAGCATGACTCCACCGAAAGTGACCACACCCCCCGCCAGCGCATTGGTGCCTCGGTTGCTCATCGTGGACTGTGTCATGAAAAGCCTCCTCGAATCAGAGCCGTTGGCTCACGCCAGAATCAGGACGATGAAGAGCGCGCACACCAGGATGTTCACCAGCCAACTGTGAGTGTTCGCCCAGTCGCGGACTTCGGGCATGACGTCTACCGCCCGGTGCCCCGCAGCCAGGCGGATGAGGAGGGGAAGCGCCGCGACCAGCACGGTGGCGGCAACGAACGGCAACGCTTCCGTGAACGACCCTCCCGCCTGGCCGAGATGGACTCCGACGGTGAGCATCACCATGAGATCCGAGGGCATGAGCAGAATGACCAGGAGTCCGGTCCTGAAAGCCTGCCGAGGATCTGCTTCCAGCAAAGTGCGCAACCATTTGGGAGGTTGCACGGTTTCGCGATTCCGCCAGTTCCTCAGCGCCGCCAGGGCCAGCAGGGCAACCAAGGTGTATTCGATGGCGCGGCCGACCGAGCCTTTGTCGTGGGAACTGCCCAGATCGACCGCTTCGCCGAAGAGCGAGGTGATTCCCAGCATGGCGGCCACACCGGCGAGGGTCGCCACGGCCACCCCGATGAGGAACCCGAGCGAGACACGTACCGCTCGCGCTGCCGTGGCGAAGATGATCGCCGACATGATTTGAGGCCCTGCCATCATCGTGATGGCCAGGGGGAGGATCTTCAGACCGTCCATGGTGAGGCCGCCGGTGAGAAGGCCGCTCGCTGACCGTTCGGAAGCACGGTCCCCGACGGGTGTGCGGGCTGGGGCGGCTGTTGGTCGATGTGTCGGTACAGATGGCTCCAGTCGACCCGCATTCACTGCTCGGCGCTTCCAGGCGCAGGCCGAACGGGTGACGGCTTCCCGGTGACCCCCACCTGTCGTCCACTTGTGACTGCACAGCGTGAAGCCAGGGGCGCACGCGGCAGAGGTCCCACCGCGACGACCGTCTGTGTCATGACCTCACCCACGGCGGGCACCCTGGGTTTCGCATCAACCAGTCACCGACGATCCCGGGCCTGATGGCGGACACGCCTGGTGGGGCAAATGTTACTGCCGGCTACCAATTCCCTCTCGCGCGGGTCATCCAGCGGCCTGGCGGTCCTTCGGCCGGGGAGTATCCGGACCCTGGATGTCGCGCTCGGCGATCTTCAGCAGCTGTTGGGCGAGGTCCTGCATGGCCCTGCCCGCCGCCAGTTCGTCGCCGATCTCCGGCACGTCCGTATCCGCGGGGTTGCAGTGCGCGGATCCGCGGCCGGTGAGCGCTGTGGTTCCGGTGTCCAGCACTACGTGTGCCTTCGTCGCTCCCTTGTCGTCCTCGAAGAGGTCGAGGTGGACGTTCCATTCCTTCGTGTGTGCCATGGCTCTCTCCTGACGTGCCTGGTTACGGTGCGACCTGGGCTGGGAACGGGTTGTCCCGAGACCGAGGCGGCTGCCGGGCGAGCCCCCCGTCCGTCCCCCTCCGCCCCACATGCGCCGCGGAGCGGATTGGGGTATTTCTCGATTGAGAGGTTCATCGACACTTTCAGCTTCCTACGCGACAGAGGACGTCGCCATGCGAGATTGCTGGTCCGTTCGTCATGACTGAGCGTCGCGCCCGTGGGGAGCCGGCGTGGCAGGTGCCGCGCGCGGAGGTGTCCGAGACCCATACCGCGATCGTGTTCTTCGCCGGTGACCGCGCCTACAAGCTCAAGAAGCCGGTGGACCTCGGATTCCTGGACTACACAACGGTGTCGGCCCGCCGCACCGCCTGCGAGCGCGAAGTAGCGCTCAACCGCCGCTTCGCACCCGACGTCTATCCGGGGCTCGGCGAGGTCCGCAGACCAGAAGCGGAGGAGCCCGAACCGCTGGTGGTGATGCGCCGTATGCCGGCCGACCGCAGGCTCTCCCGGCTGGTGCGAGAGGGGGTCGCTGTCGATGACGTCCTTCGGGCCGTGGCACGGCAGCTCGCCGCCTGGCACACGAGGGCGCCCCGCGGCCGGGAGGTGGACGAGCAGGGTACGCGGGATGCGCTGTCGGCGCGCTGGGAGGCCAGCTTCGCGCAGGTCCGCCCGATGGCGGCAGACGGTGTCGAGCCGGAGGACGTGGAGGAGGTCGAGTGGCTGGTACGCCGCTATCTGGCCGGCCGCAAGGAGCTGTTCGACTCGCGTATCGAGCAGGGGCGGGTGGTCGACGGCCACGGTGATCTGCTCGCCGAGGACATCTTCTGCCTGGACGACGGCCCCCGCATCCTGGACTGCCTGGAATTCGATGACCACCTGCGCTACGTCGACGGTTTCGACGATGCCGCTTTCCTCGCCATGGACTTGGAACAGCTCGGCGCCCCGGAGGCCGCGGCGTACTTCCTCGCCCAGTACAGCGAGTACTCCGGCGACCCTGCGCCCTCTTCCCTGCGGCATCACTACGTCGCCTACCGTGCGTTCGTCCGCGCCAAGGTCTCCCTGATCCAGGCCCGCCAGGGTGCGCCGGGCGCGGAGTCGGCGGCACGACGGCTGGTCTCGGCAGCGCTGCGTCACCTGCGCACCTCCGCCGCGGGATTGACCCTCGTGGGCGGGCTGCCGGGAAGCGGGAAATCCACCCTCGCCGGTGCTCTGGCGGACCGGCTGGGGGTCACGTTGCTCAGCAGCGACCGCCTCCGCAAGGAGCTGGCCGGCATCCCCGCGGAGCAGTCCGCCGCCGCCGAGTACGGCGAGGGCCTCTACACACCGGAGTGGACAGCCAGGACTTACACCACCCTGCTGGAGCGCGCAGCCGCCCTGCTGTCCTCCGGTGAGTCCGTCGTCCTGGACGCAACCTGGACGGATGCGGGGGAGCGGGAAGCGGCAACGCGGGTGGCCGAACGTGCCGACGCCGACCTGGTGGCACTGCATTGCCAGGTGCCCGACGACGTGTCGGCGGACCGCATGAGAGCGCGCACACCGGGAGTGTCCGACGCCGACCTCGGCATCGCCCAGGCCATGGCGGCCAGGGAGGCGCCGTGGCCGGAAGCGGTCGCGGTCGATACGAGCGGCCCGTTGGAGTCCGCGGTCGCCCAGGCACTGGCAGCCGTACGCCCGTGGGGCACCGGCCAAGCCCCGGTCTTCCGCCGCCCCTATATGGAACCGGACTGAGGACGCCGGGCTCCGCCCGGCGTGAGCGCAGGCTCACTCTCGGACGGACCCCGACGCCGATTACGCGCGCATCGGTTTGAAGGGTGCACGCGAGAGCGTTGCCGCGGTGGCCGTCACGTGCCGCTCGAGCAGCCGTGGTGCGGAACCCCCTGAACGGCGTCCGTCCAGGGGGTTCGGTTCACCGGCGATTCCGCTGCGGCGAGCAGTGGGAACAGTCAGCCGGCGTTGCGGTAGGTCTTTCCGCCGGTGTTCGCGGTGGGGCCGTCGTAGAGGCCGGTCGGGCTGGTCCTTGTCGAGAGGGCGAACCACGCGTAGCGCTGCACGAAGTCCAGGCTCTCCAGCATTTTCGTCGAGGATTTGATGAAGGCGGTCTGCTCCTTCTGGTTCGGATAGCGGGGTCGGTCCCCGGTGAAGTCGATGAGGGCGTACTCGGACAGCCAGACCGGCTTGTTGTACCGGTCGTGGATACGGTGCAGATAGTCGGCCAGATGTCCGGTGGCGGCGGGGCCGAAGTCGGAGCCGTACCAGTGGACCGGAATGAAGTCGACGCGCAGGCCGCGCTTCTCGGCGCCCTTCATGAAGCGGTCCAGCCAACTGCCTGGCTTGTCGGCGTCGGTCGCGACCGCCGGGGCACCCAGACGCAGCCCGGTCTCCTCCAGCCGAGGCCACAGATCCAGTGCCTGCTCGGGTGTCATGTTCGCCTGCGAGGGCAGGTCGGGCTCGTTGAAGGTCAGCAGCCGCTTGCCTTCCCTGGCGGCTTTGCTCAGCTCGGTATCGGTGACCGAGCCGGGCCCCCAGATCGTCGGGACGAACTCGACCCCCTTCGGCTTGTCGACCCCGCTCGACGAGGCCCAGTTGTGGTACCAGGACGCGCCGGAGTCCTTCAGCGCCTGGGCCGTGCCGTCGACGGGGTTGAGAGCTACGCCCCTACGGTCTGCGGACGCGGGATCGGTGTGAGAGCCGGGCTCGTCGCCTCCGGGCTTCGGCTCGTGACCGGGGCCGGAGCCGGGGTCGGTGGCGGGCTTCCCGGACGTGCCGTTGCCGTGGAAAGTAACGGTCAGACCGTTGCACTTGCCGCACTGGCGCACGACCTGGTTGCCCCGCTCGGCGTCGTGCTTGGACCATGAGTACGCCGACGGGCACTGTTTCGTGAGCGCTTCGCTGTAGGCGGTCTTCGCATCCCGGTTCGGGTTGACGCACACCAGCGGCTTGCCTGTGCCCTTGTCCTTGGTCAGGTTCTCGGGCGGGCAGTGGGACAGCAGATCGGTGGGGCAGCCCACCGAGGCGCACTCCCCGCCGTTCTCAGGCGGGTCCACGCCTTTCGGGGTGATGGTGATCGGCGCCGAGACCGCGTTGACGTAGCTGACGTTGTACCACGGTGCCATCGAGTCGGCCGTGTCGAAGTTGAACTCGGCCAGACTGACGGGCTGTTCGCCCGTTGTGCAGCGGTCGGCGTACGGCCCGCAGTCGCCCACGGCACAGTGGAACGTGCTGCCCTCCTCTCCGGTGCAGCCCTGCCGGGCGAAGAACTTGCCACGCCAGTGCCCGGCCTCGCCACGCTCGGGGATGGTGATGGTGGCGGACTTTCCCGGGTCCAGCACGGGCAGGTCGGTGAGCGAGGCCGAGCCGTCGGCGTTGACGGTGGCCCCCACCCAGATCCGGTTCTCGGTCTGGTTCCGCAGGGTGACGGTGTGCTCGGAGCCACCGGCGGCTGCCGCCCCGGCGATGCGGTCCTCGCGGTTGTCGGCGGATCCGCTCGGCTCCGCCGAAATCACGGCCGTCACGGTGGCGACGACCAGCACGAGAGCGAACAGAAATGGTCGAAATGATCTGAAGGATTCGAGTCGTCTCACACGCACAGAACACGCCTCTCGGGTCGGTATCGTCTGCGCACGCACGACGTATGCGCGCAGCGGACGGTTCACCGGCGGACGGCCGTTGCGGCCTCGGGCCGACCGTCTCCGCTGTGCGGAGGTCCGGAGACCGCTGAGAGGGGCGCGGTGGAACGGAACCGCTCCTCGCGTGGCCCACCCGCCGTACCCCTTCCGCCCGTTGCCTCGATCCGGTGCACTACTGCGGCGCTCCGGTGTTCAGCGCTGCCTCGAGCCGGGCCTGGCGTTCCAGGACGGTGGCGAACGCGGTGCCGCCGTCGCCGGGGATCTGGTTGCGCATGCGGACCATGGCGACCCCGGCCGCCGCCGCCGTTGCCAGGTCGGGGATCTGGAGCCACAGTTCCTGGGCGCGGTCGGCCACCGCCTCGGCCTGATCGGCAGCCCCCTGATAGTGCCAGCGCTCGGCGACGTCGCGGTACATACGCACGCCGCTGACCGGGTCCCCGGCCAGAGCGGTGAGGCGGGCCCGGGTTTCGCGTACGCGCAGCGCTTCGGGGTGTGCGAGGCCCAGCGCGTCCGCCGCGTACTCGTCGAGCTGTGCGGCGAGTGCGAGGGCTTGGTCCATGCGGCCTGCCGCGGCGTGTGCTTCGAGCCGGGACACGGCCTCGCTGAGAGCGTCCGGTGTGCCCGGAGCCGGAGCCGGAGCCGGAGCCGGAGCTGGCACTGGAGCTGCCTGGGCCGGAGTTTGAGCCCGGGTGGGTGCGGGGGCCGGTACGGGAGCCGGCTCAGGACGGCGCGCCGGGCCCGCAGCACCCGGTTGCGGGGCAGGTGCCGGCGCATGCCGCTTCTTCGGCGCCTTCGCGCGCGGGGCTCCGTCGGAGAGCTCACCGACCGCCCCGTCCGGCGAGATGACCAAGTGCCATACGGTGCCGTCCGGTTCGGTCGCCTCGGCCCGCACAGGCCGGCCGAGTCCGTCCGCCGCGGCGGCGACGGCGTCGATGGCCGAGGCGCGACTCGGGCGCTCGGACGCGGGCAGGAGCGGGCCGAAGACGGCCACCCGGCCGCTGTCCTGGACGACGAAGGCGTACGTCGGCCAGGCAGGCACCTCGGCGGGCTCGTACATGGTGGGCATGAGATTCCCTGATTCCCTTCTGCTGAGGTTCCGGGCGCTACCGCACGGTGATGTCTGCGACCCGCCATGGCTTTCCGGCCGCTGCCCGGACCAGGTGCACGAAGGCCACCACGGTGGTCGGCTGCTGCTTCCACCCGTCGCGGCCGTGCGGGGTGGTGGTGAGGGTCCACTGCCGCCACGCCACGGTGTCGGTGTCGCCCGGCTTCGACGCGTCCTCGGTCTTCGCCAACTCGACCGTGGTGTAGGCGCGGTGCTGTGACCACGTCTCCCACTGCGCGCCGGGGGCCGAGCCGGAACGGTGGTCGCGGAGCCGACGTGCGTACGTCTCGGTCAGCCAGCCGGCGTCCGCGGTACGCACACCGGCGTCCTGCGGGCCGCGGTCGACATCGGTGTCGTACGTCCACATCGCTGTGAGCGCTCCCTTGCCGACCGCGTCCGGGTCCTTCTGGTCGACATCCTCGGGCTCGGGTACGCCCCCCTTCGGGGGTGCTGCGGGTTCGGAGGACTCGCCGGTCGCGGACGGGGACGCGTCCGGAGAGGGGCCGGTGCCCGCCGAGGCGCCGGGGGCGGGGGACTGCCGTGTGGCGCCGGCGTGTGCGCGCTCCTTGCCGCCGTTGCCGCCCTGGTCGTCGCCGCCGACGGCACCGCATCCCGGAAGTGCGAGTGCGAGTGCGAGCGCGAGCACGGTTGCGGCCGTACGGCGCGCGCTGGGGGCTGTCATCCGAACCGCCTCACCTTCTGGGGCCTGCTTGCGTAGTAGTCGTCGTCGAGCTCGCTGATCTTCACCACGTCACCGGTCTTCGGCGCGTGGATGAACTGCCCGCCTCCGATGTAGATGCCGATGTGGTCGTAGCTGCCGTGCAGGTCGAAACCGATCACGTCGCCCGGCCGCATCTCGTCGCGGGCCACCGACCGGCCCTCGGTGACCTGGACCTGGGAGGTGCGGGGCAGGAGTGTCCTGCCGCTGCTCGCGTGGTAGACGGCGGCCTGCACCAGACTGGAACAGTCGAATCCGACGGTGCCCGCGCCCTGTGCGAACCCCCTCCCCGGGCCTTCCGGACCGCCGCCGCCCCATGCGTACGGGGTGCCGAGCCACTTCTTGGCGTAGGCCACCACCCGGTCGCCGAACGGGCCGCCCTCCTCACCCGTCACATCTCCCGAGTAGCCGGTCATCGATGTGATGATCTTGGCTACGTAGTTCTGTGTCTCCGGATAGGGCGGCAGCCCGCCGAATTCCTCGATGGTGCCGGGGCCCGCGTTGTAGGCGGCGAGGAGCAGTCGCGTCGGGTCGCCCTCCAGCCGCAGCTTCTTGACCTTGTCCGCGAGCCAGCAGTCGTAGCGGGCCTGGGTCATGATGGCGTCGCCCGGAGTGAACGGGTCCGCGGTGCCGTCCGGTTCGGCGCTGCCGTCCCGGCCCGCCGCGTCCACTCCCCAGGTCTTCCAGGTGCCGGGGAGGAACTGGCTCAGCCCCTCGGCTCCGGCGGAGCTGAGCGCCTTCGGATTCCAGCCCGACTCGGCGTCGATCTGCGCGGCGATCAGCGGAGCGCTGACCTCTTCACACTCCTTGCCGGCCCGCTCGACCCACCGTACGTACTCCGCCGGGACGCGGTCGGCGTCGAGCGCCGTCACAAATCCCGTAGGAGCGCCGTTCTCCTCCTCGCCCGCTGCCGCGACGACGGACAGGCTGACCAGCAGGGTGAGCAGCCCGGCGAGCGCACAGCCCGCCAACCTCACCGCGGTCGTGGTCATCAGCCCCCCTCTCTTGAACCAGTTCGATGAAACGTCCGTATGTGGACCGGCAGCCGATATTCAGTGTGTGGGCCTGCTTGACAACGTATGAGCGGAAATGCGGCGTTTGCTGCGCCGACGAAGGGAGAGGCCATGGCCGGGGAAGCGCCGGTTTCCAACCCTTGGCTGTCTCCGGCCCGTCCCTCGGAGGGCAACAACGGGGAGCCGCGACGATCGGTTCAGGACGTGCTGACAGCGCCGACAGGGCCTACCGCACCCCAGGGAGCCGGAGTTCCGGCGCCCGACCGTGTGCTGCCCGTCACCGCGCCGCAGCCGGTCACCGGCCCCGGCTGGTGGTGGCTGGGCGTCCACGGGGGCGCCGGGGTCACCACACTGGGGCAGGCCGTGCCGGGCGGCCGGGACGCGGGCCGGGCCTGGCCCGCGGCTGAGCAGCCGCAGCCGGTGGTGCTCGTCGCGCGTTCCGACGCGGGGGGCCTTCAGGCGGTGCAGAGCGCCGCCCAGCAGTGGGCCTCGCAACTGGTCACCGGGGTGGAGTTGCTCGGCCTGGTCGTCGTCGCGGACGCCCCCGGCCGTCGCCCCCGTGTCCTGCGGGACCTGCTGTCCCTCGTCTCGGGCACAGTGCCCCGGCTGTGGGAGATCCCCTGGGTCGAGCAGTGGCGCCTCGGTGAACCACCCACGGCGCACGTCCCCAAGGAGTGCGCGCCACTCGCCCGCGACCTGACCCGACTCACCCGACCCGCGTAAGGGGAAACCGCATGTCCAGTCTGTTGGCGGCCGCCTCGGTCGCCGCACAGGATCTCGCGCACCTCGCCGCCGACCCGGCGCCGTCCGGGCCGCCCGACGTCGGCGGTGGAGCGGCCCCACCGGGAGCCGACGGCTTGCTGACGGTGCTCAAGTGGGTGGCCTGGACCGTCACCGCGCTGTGCGTCGCGGGCATCTTCGGCGTCGCGGCGCGGATGGCTCTCGACCACTCCAAGGGCGGCGGTCGCGAGCACGCCAAGGGACTCGGCTACGTGCTGGGGGCATGCCTGCTCGTCGGTTCCGCCTCCGGCCTGGTCGGCGCACTGGTCTGACTCCACCTCGACCAGCAGCGCCGGCGGGCGGCGCAGACGATGCGGATCACAGGGATGGGAAGGGACATGGCAGAGTCCGACAACCGTGCGGGCACCGACGAGCCGCGCAGTCCATGGCTGCGGACGGGGTTCGTCTTCGCGATGGCGTTCGTCGGCTTCGTGGCCGTCATCGGAGTGGCGGTGCTGGTCTCCTCCGGCTCCGCGGACTCCTCAGACCGGGGTGGTGGCCCCGGCAGCGCCTCCGAGCCGGCGAGGAGTGAGAAGGCACCCGCCCGCACCGGGGACGGCGAGACGGACGGCGACACCTCGTCAGGGGACGGGAACTCGTCGCACGGCGGCTCCTCCTGCCCCGAGTTGGACGAGCGGCAGGACGACGTGCTCAGCGCAGCCCCCGAGGGCGTGGCATGGAAGCTGTTCCACACCGTCGCCCTCCCCGCGTCGAAGGCAGCGGGCCCCGCCGTCGTGGACGGGGACGTCGCGCGCTGCTACGCGCACACCCCCCTCGGCGCACTGCTGGCGACCAGTCAGATCAGCGTGCGGTATCTGGCCGCCGACGACTGGCGGAAAGTGACCCGTGCGCAGACCGTCGGCGCGGGCCGCCAGTCCTACATCGAGGCGCGGACGGAGTCGGAGAAGACGGCCGACCCGCAGGCCCAGGAGGCCCAGGACCGCGCCGCGCAGGGGCAGATCGCCGGGTTCAAGTTCATCACGTACACCAGCGGCACGGCGGTGATCCAGACCGTGTGGCGGTTCCCGGACGGCAGGATGCAGGCCGCCACCACGACCGCACTGTGGCGGGACGGGGACTGGCGGCTGGAGTATCCGGCCGACCCCGCGGCGCCCGCTCCCGTCGATTCCCTCGCCGGATTCGTCAAGTGGGGCGGTGTGTGATGGCGGGCTGCGATTTCGGCTGGGTGGGCCCAACCGTCGGGGGATACTGCGTGGGGGAGGGCAAGGGCACGAGCCCGAAGGACCTCGGCGACAGCGCGTTCGACAACATCGTGGACAGTGCCGCCGAGGCGGCGGCCTCCACGGTCAAGGCGCTCGGCAGCGCGTGGACGCAGGTCGAGAGCCCTGTGCTGAGTTTCGACAGCGGTCCAGTGGCGTTCCTGCGCGGCTCCACCCTCTGGTTCACCACCTTCACCGCCGTCCTGTGTCTGATCATCGCGGCCGGGCACATAGCCTGGCAGCGCCGTGGCGAACCCGGCAGGCAGGCCGTGCAGGGGCTGCTCAATCTGGTGCTCGTCTCCTCGGCCGGGGTGGCCGCCGTCAATCTGCTGACCGTGGCGGGCGACCGGTTCAGTGTCTGGATCATCGACAGGTCCACCGGCTGCCGGCAGGTCAGCCCGGACGGGGAGCCGGTCCAGCAGTGCGTGAAGGAGTTCGACGACCGCGTCTCGGCGATGCTCGCCCTGGGGGGCAGTGACTCCTCCTTCCTGGTGCTGATCATGTCCCTGCTGGTGATCGGCGGCAGTCTGACGCAGATCGCGCTGATGATCGTCCGGGTGGCCATGCTGGTGATCCTCACCGGTATGCTCCCGCTGTCCGCCGCCGCCAGCTCCACGCCCGCCGGCCGGGCCTGGTTCCGCAAGTCCGTGGGCTGGCTGATCGCTTTCGTCCTCTACAAGCCGACCGCGGCGATCGTGTACGCGGCCGCTTTCTCGATGACGGGGACGGGGCCGGGCCAAGGCGGAGAGGGCAACGAGATCATCTCCATGGTCTCCGGTGTCGTCCTGCTGGTGCTGGCCTGCTTCACCCTTCCCGCGCTGCTGCGGCTGGCGGCCCCTGCCGTGCAGGCGACGGCCGCGGGCCTCGGCCGTGGCACCAGGTCCGGCGCCGGTGGCGGCCGGACCGTGGCCACCGGGGCGCAGGCCGTGCCGCAGTTGCGGGGGCCCGCCGCCGGCCGCTCGGTGTCCGGAGCGGCCCTGAGCCGGGAGCGGGCGGAAGCCACCGGCGCGTACAACAGGCCCCGCACTGCCGCGGGCGGCCGCCCGCCCGCGGGGAGCGCCGGCCTCCACGGCAGGACGTCGGGCTCCGAACACGCCCCCGCCGACGGACGACGGGCGGGCGCGGGGCAACCACCCCCGACGGCCTCGCGGACCCGGCCCGACGAGCCGCCACCGTCCGCGGTCTCCGCCGCCCCGGTCGATGCCGACCCCGCCCGAGCGGTCGCCCCGGCTCGTCCCGCCGACCCCGCCGACCCCGCCGACCCCGCCGACCCCGCCGAGGAGTTGATCTCCTCCGCGCTGTCGAAGACCGACCCGCACCGTTACGACGACCAGCGAGGAACATCCCGTGGCAGCGACTGAAACACACAGCCCGCGCACCTACGGCAACTTCCGTAAACCGCGCGCCTCCGGACTGCGGGGCCTGTCCCTGGGGGCGACCCTGCTGCTGTTCGGCGGCCTGATCGGCGTCGTCCTCAGCACGCTGATCTCTCTGTGGGTCGCGCTGGCACTGGCCGTGTTCCTCGCGGTGGTCATGGCCCCGCTGGCGCTGCGTGACCGGCACGGCCGAACGGTGATGCAGCGCGCTGCCGTCCGCCTGGCCTGGTGGCGCACCACGTCCTCGGGGGGCAATCTCTACCGGTCGGGCCCGTTGGGCCGGGCCGGAGGCGGTACGTGCCGCCTGCCGGGGCTGGCCTCGCAGTCCTCACTCAGCGAGGCGCAGGACGGCTACGGCCGCCCGTTCGCCATGATCACTGTTCCGGCGACCAACCACCACACGGTCGTCGTCTCCTGCGACGCCGACGGTGCGGCGCTGGTCGACGAGCGGCAGGTCGACAACTGGGTGGCCCACTGGGGCCAGTGGCTGTCGGCGCTGGGCACCGAGCCGGGGCTCGTCGCCGCGAGCGTCACGGTGGAGACGGCGCCCGATTCCGGCGTGCGTCTCCAGCAGGAGATCGGCGCCAACTCAGCCGAGGACGCCCCGGAGTTGGCGCGGGCCATGCTCCGGGACGTGGTTGCCGCCTATCCCAGCGGCTCGGCGCAGATCAGCACCCGGATCGCGCTGACCTATTCAGGCGCGGCCCGCCCCGGTGCGCCCCGTCGCAACGTCGAGGAGATGGCGGTGCACATCGGCACCCGGCTGCCGGGCCTGACCGCCGGGCTGTCCACCACCGGCGCGGGAACAGCCGTACCGATGACCGCGACCGAGCTCGCCGAGGCCGTGCGGGTGGCCTACGACCCGACCGTCGCCCAGTTGGTGGAGGAGGCCCGTGCCGCCGGCGGTACCGGACTGACCTGGGACGAGGCCGGACCCACCGCGGCCCAGGAGGCGTGGGACCACTACCGGCACGACGGGGTGCACAGCATCACCTGGGCCATGACGGAGGCACCGCAGGGCGAGGTGTTCTCCAACGTACTGACCGGCCTGGTGCAGCCCAACCGCGACATCGCCCGCAAGCGCGTCACCCTGCTCTACCGTCCGCACAGCCGCGCCGAGGGCGCCCGCGTCGTCCAACAGGACTACAAGAACGCCCTGTTCACCGCCCAGCAGTCGCCCCTCGGCCGGGCGAGCGACGACGCGGAGGTGGTCGCGGCCAGGAAGGCGACCGAGGAACAGGCCCAGGGGCACGGGGTGATCCAGTTCGGTCTGCTGATCACTGCCACCGTCGACTCGGCCGAGGAGCTGCCCAGGGCGACCGCCGCCGTGGACAACCTGGCGCCCGCGGCCCGGATCGCGGTCCGCCCCGTCTACGGCTCGCAGGCCGCGGCGTTCGCCGCGGCGCTGCCGCTGGGCCTGGTGCTGCCTTTGCACACCGCCCTGCCGCAGACGGTACGGGACGCGATGTAGGTGTACCGCGCCCCGTCAGTGGCGCGGGGAACTGCGCGACAAGCCACAACGTACCCGCAGCCCGCGGACGACGGGCAGCGGCACCCCTTTGCCGCGACAAGGCCCGCCGGAAACGGCCAGGCACAGGAGAATCGATGGCACCCAGGACAGACAAGACGCGGGCCCGCAACGCCGCCCCCTCCAGCCGGCCGCAGGCCACCGCGCGGGGCTGGCCCGGCCGGGGCGGCGGCATGGTCGGCTACATCGACGCCGCTCCCGAATGGCGCGGCACCTCCGTACAGGTCTGCGGGCTGTGGCCGTTCGGTGCCGGTGCCGGAACCCCGATGGTCGGGGTGCCGCTCGGCCGCGACCTGGACTCCGGGGCCACCGTGTGCTGCGACCCGGTGAGCTGGTTCATGCGGACAGGGCTGCTGGCCAACCCCTCTATGTTCGTGCTCGGCCGCCCCGGACTCGGCAAGTCAACGGTGGTGCGGCGGATGGCGCTCGGCCTGTCCGGCTACGGCGTCCACCCGCTCGTCTTCGGCGATCTCAAGCCCGACTACGTCGACCTGATCCGGGCGATCGGCGGACAGGTCATCAGCCTGGGCCGGGGACGCGGGCACCTCAACGTCCTCGACCCCGGGGAGTCCACGGCCGCAGCCGCGCGCCTCACCGGATCAGCACGTCGGCAGCTGCTCGCCGGTACTCACAGCCGCCGGCTGCACATGGTCTCGGCGCTGCTGACCATCCTGCGCTCGGAGCCGCCCAGCGACCGTGAGGAGACCATCCTCGCCGCCGCGCTGGACGTCCTCGACGACCGGCACGCCCGTGGCCGGACACCGGTGCTCGCCGATCTGGTGCAGGTCATCAAGGACGCCCCGGAGCCGGTGCGTGCCGTCGCCCTGGACCGCGGCGACATCACGCGGTACTGGGACATCACCGAGAACCTGGAAGCCTCGCTGACCGCGCTGCTCGGTGACGGCGTACTGGGGGACTCCTTCGCCCGCCCCACCACGGAGCCGATGAAACTCGACCGTCCGGTGTGCTTCGACGTCAGCCACATCGACGACAGCGAGACCCTGCTCCAGGCCGCCGCCCTGCTGTCGTGCTGGTCCTATGGCTTCGGCGCGGTCTCCGCGGCCCATGCCCTCGCGGACGCCGGACTGGAGCCGCAGCGCAACTACTTCCTGGTCATGGACGAGTTGTGGCGGGTACTGCAGGCCGGCCGGGGCTTGGTCGACCGGGTCAACGCGCTCACCCGGCTGGACCGGCAGCGCGGGGTGGGCCTGGCCATGGTGACCCACACCATCGGCGACCTGCTCGCCCTGCCCACCGAGGAGGACCGCATCAAGGCCAAGGGCTTCGTCGAGCGTGCGGGCATGGTGGTCTGCGCCGGTCTGCCTCCGGCCGAGATGCCGCAACTCGGCCAGGTGGTGGAGCTGACGGAGGTGGAGAAGCGACTGCTGGTCGACTGGTCCACACCCCCGGCCTGGGACAGTTCCCGCAACCGTCAGGGAGACCCGCCCGGCCTCGGCAACTTCCTGGTCAAGGTCGGCAGCCGGCCCGGCATCCCGGTCCATGTGGACCTGACTCCAAGGGAGTTGAACGTCAACAACACCAACAAGAGGTGGAACAAGTGACCGGGCGGCCGGTGCGGGTCTGAACCGATGTGCCCGAGAGCCCGTATCCATCCCTGAGTTCGTTCGTCGTAAGCCGAAGCGTCAGGAAGTGGTTCACATGAGCGAGGACGGGCAGACGCCGCCGGGCGCCCCGCCCGGGCCGTCCGCCGCCCCCTTCGAGGTGGTCATCGATGGTGACGGCTCCGCCACCATCGACGGCGAGCCGGTGCCGGTTATCGGCGACCAGCCGCTCGACACCGCGATTCTCGACACCCTGCACGGGTACGCGCAGATCCGCGAGTCCCCCGTCGCGGCGGCCATTTCCAACCCCGCCACGGGATACGCGGTGGGCGTCGAGGTCGGTCCGGACGGCTCCAGCCGGCTGCTGGGCCGGGACGCCGATGCCGCGGCGGCGATCACGAACGGCGCCACGGCCGGGGTCGCGCCCCCGGCCGCGAACGGCACGGCGGCTGCCCACGGCGGGGAGGCCGCGGACGCCGACGGGCATGCCGCAGCCGCGCGAACCGGCACCGGCAGCACCGCAGCCGCAACGCCGGCCGCAGCATCAGGCGTATCCGGCGGGCCGGTTCCCCCTGACGGGGGCGCTTCCGGCGCGGACAGGCGGCGGGTCCCGTCCATCCCGCGTCCCTCGCTGCCCCGGCCGTCCATCCCCTCGCTGCCCCGGCCCTCGCTCTCGAAGCGGTCATCCGGACCCGGCGGGACGGGACCACGCGGCCCGCGCGGCTCGGACGAGGAGTTCGAGCCGGGCAGCCTGCTCAAGAAGCCGTGGGTGGCCGCCACGACGGCCATCGCCGTGGCGGCACTCGTCACGACCCCGCTCGCGCTGGCCGGAGCCAGTGACGGCCACAAGGAGAACGGAGCGAGTCGGAAGCACCTGGAGGAGCCCAAGGCCGACGAGGGCCGTGGCCCGTCCGGCACCGTGCGCCCCTCCCCACCGGGCTACCCGACCGACCCGCCTTCCGGGAGCCCTTCCTCGAAACCGTCGGAGAAGGACGAGAAGGACGAGAAGGACAAGGACCCCGACAAGCCGAAGTCGTCACTGTCGAAGCCCGACGAGGCGTCGGACGACGAGGAGGACGAGGAGCCGCAGCACGAGACGGACTCGTCGGGCGGCGGTGACCACGACAAGAAGATCAGCCGCGGGAAGCCGTCGAAGATCCCCTCAGGGACGACCATGGTCGTCAACCGGAGGACGGGCAAGTGCGTGGACCTGCCCGGCACCGGAAAGGGAAAGCCGGACGGACGGGTCCAGCAGGGAGCCTGCGACACCTCCGCCGGGGCACGCGGCGGCAACCAGCGCTGGCACCTGGATCTGAAGAAGAAGGACGCCGGGCCCGGGGATGCCGACCTCTACCTGATCCGCAACGTCAAGGACGGCCTGTGCCTGGACCTGCCCGCCTTCGGTCCCGTCAAGTCCACGACACCGGTGACCGAGTACCACTGCCGTGCCAAGAACGACAATCAACTGTGGTGGTTCGACAAGCAGTCCGACGGAACCTACTGGATCCGCAATCACAAGAGCGGTCACCTGTGCCTGGACGTGGCGGACAGGAAGAAGGCCCACGCCCATCTGAGGATCGTCGGCTGCGAGGACAACTCCGTGCAGCAGTGGCGATTCCGCAAGCCGTGAGGCGCAGGCATGTGGAACGTTCGGCGGCTCAGTCGCCGGTGTGCCGGACGCCGGCGCCCTCGAGCTCGCGCAGCTTGTCGCGGATCTCTTCCGCGTCCGGGTGGTTGAACTCCTCCAGCAGTTGCAGCGCCTGCCCCCAGCCCGTACGGGCTGCATCCAGTTCGCCCAGGGCGAGACTGGTCTCGGCGAGGTGACTGATGCTGTGCGCCTCGGCCCAGCGGTTGCCGACGTCCCGATGCGCCTGGAGCGCGAGGTGGTAGTGCTCCACCGCGTCGTCGTGGCGCTGGAGCCGGGAGTACACGGTGCCCAGGAAGTCCAGTGTGATGCCTTCGACCCAGCGGTTGTCGGTGGCTTGCAGGGCTTCCAGCGCCTCCTCCAGGTAGGCGCGGGCCTCGTCCAGTCGGCCGAGTCGCAAGTGCGCCTCGCCCAGGTTGTTCAAGCAGATCCCCACACCCCAGCCGTGGCCGATGGCGCGGTCGGTCTCGAGGGTTTGCTCCAGATAGCCGATCGCTTCCTCGATCCGGCCGGCTCTCAGGTGAACGTCGCCGAGGTTGCCGATGATCCTCGATGTGCCCTGCTCGTCACCCAACTCCCGGAAGAGCGGGAGCGCCTGCAGATAGTGGTCGATGGCCTCATCGAGACTGCCGCCGGCCGTGAGGGCGTTGGCCAGACCGATCAGGCACTCGGCCTCGCCCATCCGGTCCCCGGCGGCACGGGCGGCGGCCAGGCCGACCCGGTTGGAGGCGGTCCAGTCGTTCGTATGGTTGCGTAGGTAGAAGAACCCCCACAGCGCTGCGGTCAGCCGCCACGACAGACCGGACCGGCCGTCAGCGGCGGCATGGTTGATCGCCGCGACGAGGTTGGAGCGCTCGGTGGAGCACCACTCCAGCGCCTCGTCGTAGGTCGTGAAGGTGAGGGGGCGGCAGTCGGAGGGCAACGGGACGAGCGGGACGCGCGGACGCTTCGGGGTGATGAACCGGGACGCGGCGTCGGCGGTGTGCAGATACCAGGTCAGCACCCGTTCGGCGGCCTGGTCCCGGTCGGCTGCGGCCTCCTCGCAGCCGGCACGCTCCACGGCGTAGATGCGCAGCAGGTCGTGGAAGACGTAACGGCCGGGGAAGTGCTCGCTGAGCAGATGGGCGCGGGTGAGTTCGGCGAGCAGGCCGCGTGTCTCGCGCTCGTCGAGGCCGGCCAGGGCGGCGGTTGCGGGTGCCGAGATGTCCGGGCCCGGGTGCACGGCCAGCAACTGGAACAGCCTGGCGGCCGGGGCCGAGAGAGCGTGGTACGACCAGGAGAACACCGCTCGCACATCGGTGCTGATGTCGCCGCCCGTGAAGGCGTCGAGGCTGCCGTGGCCGGCACGCAGTTCGTCGGCGACGGCCTGCAAGGGGAAGCTGGGATGCGTCGCGGCGCGCGCGGCGACTATGGCCAGCGCCAGCGGCAGCCGGGCACAGCAGGCGATGATCTCGTCCGCCGCCTCGGGCTCGGCGGCCATCCGGTCGGCCCCGATACGGCGGGCCAGGAAGTCCCGTGCCTCGGTGAGGGGGAGAGGATTGAGCGTCAGCGGATGCGCCCCGTCACTGGCGATCAGGCCGGTGAGCTGGTTGCGGCTGGTGATGATGGCCAGACAGCCGGGGCCGGAGGGCAACAGGGGCCGTACCTGCTCGGTGTCACGGGCATTGTCCAGCAGGAGCAGCACCCGCCGCTCCGCCAGCAGACTGCGGTAGAGCGCCGCGCGGGTGTCGGGACGGCCGGGCATCTGGCTCGGCGGCACACCGAGTGCGTCGAGGAAGGTGTGGACGGCCTCGTCGGCCGGCATGGCCGAGCCGGTCGGATCGAAGCCGCGCAAATTGACGTAAAGCTGGCCGTCGGGGAAGCGGTGGGCGATCTCATGCGCCCAGTGCACCGCCAACGTGGTCTTGCCGACCCCCGCCATGCCGCCGATCGCGCTGATCACCACGGCGGTCGGACGTTTCCCCTCCGCGGGCAGCAGGGCGTTGGTCTGGGCGAGTTCGGTGTCGCGCCCGGTGAAGACCGGCAGGTCCGCCGGCAGGTGTGCCGGGCGGGCCGCGGCCGCGGTGGGAGGTGCGCTCGGCGGGGGCGGGGGAGGGGCGGCCGGCTTCGGCGGTTCGGGTGCACGCAGCGACGGATCAGCGGCCACGATGCGGGTGTGGAGGTCGAGCACGCTGGGACCGGGTTCGACACCCAGCTCCTTCCTCAGGGTCTCCCGCAGTTGGCGGTAGGCCGTCAGCGCCTCGACCTGGCGCCCGCACCGGTACAGGGCCAGCATGAGCAGCTCGCACAGCCGCTCGCGCAGCGGGTGCTCGCCGACCAGTGCCGTCAGCTCGGCAGCCGCCTCCTCGTGGCGCCCGAGTTCGAGATCGACGTCCGTGCGGAACTCGAACGCACTGAGCCGCTGCTCGCCGAGCCGGTACCGCTCGGCCTCGGCCAGCGGACCGGGGAGTCCGGCGAGGGGCTTGCCCTCCCACAGCTCCAGCGCGGCGTGCAGCAGTTCCGCCGCCGCAGCGAGGTCACCGCCGGTGCGGAGCTTCCTGGCCTCGGCCACCCTCCGTTCGAAGACGCTCACATCCAGGGAGTCCTCGGGGACGCGGACGAGATAGCCGTCCGCCGCCGAGACGATCACCTGCGGCGCCTCACCCGCCTCCCGATGCGGCTCCAGGACCTTGCGCAGCCGCGAGACGTACGTACGCAGAACGGTCACCGCTCCCGACGGCGGTTCCTCCCCCCAGATCGCGTCGACGAGCTCGCCGATGGTCGCAGGGCGGCCACGTCGCAGCAGCAGCGCCGTGAGCACGGCGCGTTGCTGAGGTGACCCGAGGGCCAGTTCCTGCTCCGCGCGCCACGCCCGGACAGGCCCTAAGACGGCGATGCGCAGGGAGTTCGTATGACTCGCGTTCACAAGTTCGACTCTACCGAGGTGTGAATGATCCGGAGGGACCCCGTTCCATTTCTAACCAAGAGGTTGCTGCCCGGTCTTCGCGATGTCACACATCCGAGATCTGACCGACAGGAACCGGCCAGCCACTCGGCCGGAACCGGTGCCGAACGCCTGGTCGGGCGCCAGGAAGGGCCGACGGCCGGTCCGGCGGACGCGCCGCCGCCCCGAAAGTGGTCGGAGGTGTCACGCCGCCGGCGGCTCCGGCGGGGCCAGCGGCTCCACGGGCGGAACCTCCTTCGGCCGGTGGCTGCCGGGCTTGCATCCGGCGAACGGACCCGACGGATCCCGCAGTGCACCCATCACCGGGCCCAGGAAGTCACGGTGCCACGAGGCCGGGCCCGTCATATCCGCGTCGGGTCCGGTCAGCTCCGCCCAAGCCAGCCACAAACCGTGGAGCTGGGCCACCGCCTCCTGGTGCTCCCACCAGCGTGAGCACCACGGAGCTCCCGAGGTGACTTCCCTGCCGTAGACGGGCAGCAGCACGTGGTGCGTCCATTGCGAGAGCCGGTACATCTCCGACTGGTAGTCGTAGCCGTCCTTGTAGAGGATGAACCGCGGCGCGGCGGGCCCATCCTCTCCACGCACCGCCTGGGCCTGCTCCTGCGCCTGGGCCTGCTCCTGCGCCTGGTCCTGCTCCTGCGCCTGGGCCTGGTGCTGCGCCTGGGCCTGGTGCTGTGCCTGGGCCTGGTGCTGGGCCTGGTCGTCGTTCTGATGCCGGTTGGGGGTCCGGTTCCGGCTCTCGTCGGCCATGGGCATGGCGGGTTGCTCCTGCGGTCGCGGGCGGTCTCCGGCGGCGTCTTCGGAACCATCACGTGCGGGCACCGCGCTCGGTTCACTCGCCCGGACGGCCCCGTGCGGAACCGAGTGAACCGATCCCAGAAACCGTCCGTGTTCCCTTTGAGCATCGGTCGTCGACGACACGGAGGACGTTCCCATGCCTGAGCCGACCGGTCCACGCCGCATCAGGCCGAGGCGGCTGGCGCGACAGTTGCTCGACGAGGAGTTGAAGGCTGCCGCGCGGCAGAGCGGCGCGCGGCAGAACCCTGCGTGGGGGCCTGCTCCCCCACAGAAGGAGCAGGACTCGCTCGGTCGGGCCGCGGACGATGTGGCGGACGAGATGCTGCGGTTTCTCCGCGGCTTGTGGCGCCGCCTGCTGCGGAACCGGCAAGGACAACAGCGCGCGGAAGACCCCGGTGCGGGGCAGGAGTACCAGCCGCCACCTCCCGGGCAGGGGCAGGGCCCCGAGCCCCAGCACTTTCCACCGCAGTGGGCGCAACAGCCCTGGCACGGGGTGGCCCCCCAGCAGGCCGCTCAGGGGCCGGCCCGCCAACAGCCGTCTTCCGTACCCGGTTTCGTACCGCAGCACAGGACCGGCTTCGCTCCCCAGGGCCAGGGCTTCGCTCCCTACGGGACGGGCTACGCGCCGCCTCCGCCGGGAGGGGCCGTCCTACCGCCTCCGCAGCAGCCGGGCGGCCGGCGAAGGCTCATGAAGCAGCAGCCGGAGGGCAACCCGTCGGCCTTCGAGCAGTACGGCAGTCTCCGCGACCGCCCGGAGCAGCAGGCGGCGGTCCAGGACGAGGTGCGGAAGCTGATGAACGGCAGGACCCGGTACCGGGAGGCGGCTCGCCGTAACATGCTGCCTTTCGCCGCGTCACTGGCGGCATTGGCCGAGTCCAACGCGAACAACGCCAAAAGGAGCGAGAAGAACACCGAGGCGCCCAAGTCCGAACGGTCCTGGCTCTCCAGGCTCAACCCCTGGCGGTCGGCGAGGCCGGGCAACGCCCAGAAGCGCTCGGCCAAGGCGGACCCCGCCGCAGTCCCCGGTGCCCGTCTGGCCACGCCGCCGCGGCTTCCTCAGCTGTCCGACTACGCCTCCGGGCAGCTTTCCGGCCCCGGTCCCCAGAACGCCGTCACCCAGGCGGTCGCCCGCGCGGCGGCCCCCGCCCGGGGAGACTCCGCGGCGCACACCCCGGGACCGCCCGTGCCCCCGAAGGTGCCGAACGTGCCGCCGAAAATCCCGCTGGACACGCCCGGCGCCGAACCCGCTCGGAGCCGGAGTTCCTCGCCTGCCGACACCCAGCCGTCCCCTCCGTCTACCCCGGTGAGTCCCCCCGCGAGTCCGACGGTGCCACCCGTGAGCCCGGTGAGTCGGTCCGTGAGCCCGGTGAGTTCCCCGGCGCTCCCGGTTTCGCCGCCCTCCTCGCCCGTCTTCAGCCCCGCTGTGGCCGGTCAGTCGCTGGAACACCACCGCTCCAACAGCGAGGCGCGCGGGAAGGACACCTCGATGTCCCGGTCGTCCCGGCCGCAGTCGCCGCACCGCGCTCCCGCGGCGCAGCAGTCCGACACCGCGAAGCGGGCACCGTCCCGGGGCAGGTGAAGATCGATCGGTGACCCGCTGGGGGCGGCACGAAAACGGCCCGGCGATGCGTGAGCACCGCCGGGCCGTCATGTGTCATGGCTACTGTCGGAGGGCTGTCAGCCCTCTGCGGTATGCCCGGGAGTCACCGGCCCCCGCCGCCTCCCCTTCCGGGCGAGGGGGAGCGCCGCTGGTTCCCGTAGGGGTTCTGCCAGTTGCTGTAGCTGACGTTGTACTGCTGCTGGCTGTAGCTGACACCCCCGGGGTTCTGCGAGTTCCGGCGCTGGACCCCGCCCTGCTGCGCTTGCGCCGAGGTCTGGTATCCGCCGCCCGTGCTGGACTGCCCGCGCCCACTCGGCAGATAGCTGACCTGCTGCTGTGGCTGGTAGGAGTTCACGGCGGCTGCCGTCGTGTTCGCCCTCGGCGGGGCCGGGCGGTACGTCAGCGTGCTGGTCTGCCCGTACGCCGGGTAAGCGGGTGCGGCCTGCTGGGCGGGTAGCGCCAGGTTCGACCGGCCCTGTTGTGCCGCCGGCATGTTGTACATGGGAAGGACGTTCCCCTGATCCTGCTGCCGCGACTGCTGCCCCTGGGGAAGGTGGTTGTACGCCCAGGTGGCACCGGCCGATGTCAGCGCGCCGAAGCCCTGGGCCGCCCAGGCCCACCTGTTGCTCTGAATCAGGCCCGAGGCGCCCACACCGTAGGCCGTTTGCCCCGCCACGTTCAGCGCGGTCAAGCCGTAGTGCGCGTACGTCCTGTTCGGCGTCGCCGCCAACTGGGTTGCGGGCACCAGCGCGTTCACGGTGACGCCGCCGAGGCCGTACATCCTTGAGCCCCACGTGTTCGGCGGTGCGCTCGGGGGGTTGCCGAGGATGCCGATCCCCTGGCCCGCGAAGGCCGCCCCACCGATATCGGTGCCGATCGTGGTCGCGTTGTCCCTGGCCCAGTTGCCGATGCGGTTCGCGAGCCGGTTCGGGTCCACCTGTCGCCAGATGGCCTCCCCCGTGTTCCGGTCACGGTCCCGGGTGTAGGCGTTGGAGCCCCTCAGGTAGTGCCACGCCTGGGTGGCGGTGTGATACCACGGCATCTCCTGGGGCGCGTCCTGCAGCATCTCCGGCAGATCGTCCGCGGAACCGGCGCTCGATGTGGTGCCCGGGGTGCTGGGCAGGTCCGACAGACGGTCGACGGCCTCGTCCAGAGCGGGGATGTCGGTGCCGCTGCTGCCGCTGCTGCCGCTGCCGTCCGAGCTCGGTGACCCGCGCCCGCGGCGGCGGCGCTCGCTGGTCCCGCCACCGGAGCGCTGGCTGTGGCCGCTGCGCGAGGACGTCGTGGCCTCCGAGTCCCTGCGTGACGACCTGCTGGTGCCGGACGAACTCGCCACCGAGGCGGGGTAGCCGCCGGGCATCACGGGCTGTTCTTCTCGCTCCTTCTTCTTTTTCTTCTTGTCCTTCGAGTCCTTTGGTGCCATGCCGGATCTCCTCCAGGCTGACAGGGAGCCCTGTCGTGACCGATGGGCTCCGCGTTGAGAGTCGTCCTTCAATCACGGAATGCGGGTCGGGGCGGTTCATGGTCGAATCGGTCCTACCGGCGGCACGCGAGTTGAACCCTTCCGCCGTGCGCCCCGTGGTGGTGCTCGATGCTCATGCCGCACAGCGACCGTGGAGAGCGGACGGCACCTTCCACGCGTCCGAGAACGACGCATGCGACAGCGCCGCGCATCCGCGATGTGGATGCGCTGCGCGGTTTCGCGCTGCTCGGCATCCTGCTGGTCAACGTGCAGGTGATGGCCGATCCGTACGCGGGACAGGGGCCGTACGGATCAGCGGCGGAGCGGGTTGCCGCCTGGCTCGTCACCGCGTTGGTCAGCAGCAAGTTCTACCTGCTGTTCGCCTTCCTGTTCGGGTACAGCTTCACCCTCCAGGCCCGTTCGGCCGAGCGGGAGGGGGCCCGGTTCGCGGGGCGGCAGTTGCGGCGGCTGCTCTTCCTGTGGTGTCTCGGGTTCGCACACGCCGTTCTGCTGTTCCCGGGCGACATCCTGATGACGTACGCGGTGCTGGGGCTGGTGCTGTTCGCCGCGCGAGGCGTGGCGCCGCGCAAGGCCGTCGGCGGCGCGGTCGTGCTCGTCGTCTTCCTCGGCGTCCTGCTGATCGGCAAGGGCCTGCTCGCCCTCGCCGCCACCGCGTCGGGCGGCGCCGCTGTCCCCGAGGCCGTCTCCGTCGCGGCGGCCTATCGAGGCGATCCGGCCTCCGTCGTCCACGCCAATCTGCGTCAGTGGCACGACCTGCTCGCCGGGGACATGCTGTACGCACCGCACATCCTGGCGGCGTTCCTGGTCGGCCTGGCAGCGGGGAAGCGGCAATTGCTCGCCGACTGGGACCGGTGCCGCGTCCAGGTACGGCGGCTGGTCGGCTACGGGCTGCCGCTCGGCCTGGCGGGAGGCGTCTTCACCGCGGTATGCCGCAACGGGCCGCTGGACGCACGCTGGTACGACGTCGGTGACGCCGTCGGCGTGCTCACAGCGCCGGCCCTCACCGCGGCGTACGGCGGCGGGCTGCTGCTGGTGCTGCGCACGCGGCGCGGCCGGCGGCTCGACGGAGTGCTCGCAGCCGCCGGCCGGCTGGCGCTCAGCAACTATCTGGCCCAGTCGCTGGTGATGGCGCTGGTCTTCACCGGATACGGTCTCGCCCTCCATGGCCGCGTCGGCCTGGTGCCCGTACTCGTCGGGTGCTTCTTCCTCTACGCCATGCAACTGACGCTCAGCGCTTGGCTGGTACGCCGCTTCCGGCACGGGCCGGTCGAATGGCTCCTGCACAAGGTGACCCGGGGGCGCAGGGCCTGACCACCCGCCCGGCTCCGGCGGTCAAGACGTCGCTTCCCGGGTCCACTTGAGCCGGTGATCGGGGGCGGGGGGCGCGGTGTCCGCCACGCTTCCGCCGCCCTCGGCGGCTCCGGACCCCGCGGACTGCGCGTACCCAGTGGTCCCCCCGTGCACGGGCGCCCCGGGGTACGGGGCAGCCGCCGGGTGCGCAGCCTCCGCCGGATACGGGGCGTCCGCCGGATACGCGACGTCTCCCGCGTGCGCCCCCTGCTCCACGCCGACGCCCATGCCCGCGGGGGCGTCCGCGCCCACCGCGGGTCCTCCCGCCCACGCCTGTGCGGCCCGCTGGGTGATGGCCTCCGTCTCGGCCTTGGCAGCGGCGGAGATGGCCGCCGCGCCGGGCTCCTTGAACCAGGGGCGCAGCCGGATCATGGCGGGGCGGATGCCGGTGGCCAGCAGCAGGGCCGTGCCCTTGGGAAGGGCACGGATCTTGTCGGGCGGCAGGACCGGGTCCAGCCGGTAGGAGACCGAACGGGAGCCGCCGTCCTTGCCGCTGGAGTAGGAGGGCGTCTTGACATCCTGCTGGCCGACGAGTTTGGAGACCTTGTCCACGAAGTCGGCGTCGTCCAGCCCCGCGCCCAGGAGTTTGATGGTGGCGGCGCTCCACAGCGCGTCCATGCCCGCCTCCCCCCACACGCGGGAGCCCTGGCGGTAGCTCTGCAGCAGGGTCACCACGTTGACGCCGCGGGAGCCCAGGTGGCTGTAGAGGTCGGGAAGGTCGGAGATGCGGCAGACGTTGGCCGCCTCGTCCAGCACGGCCGTCATCGGGGGGTCGAGCCGGCCGCCCATCCGCTCGGCGGCCATCACCCCGGCGCGCAGGGTGGCATCGGCGAGCCCGGCGATGACGCCGGCCGCGGAGCCGCCGCCGTCCTTGGAGAGCAGGTACAGGGTGTCGCGGCCCAGGACATGCTCGTGCGGGCGGAACTCGGGCAGCCACGGGTCGGGCTGGACCCAGGCGGCGATCTCCGGGTCGAGGAGACAGGCCACGCACTGCCGTGCCGTCTCGAAGATGCCGTCCCGGGTCTCGACCGCGCCGCGCACCGTGCCCTGGAGCTGCTCGGCCATGGCGACCATGTCGGCGTCGCGCAGCAGGTCGACCGGGGTGCGGTCGGCGGGGTCGGCGAGCCAGCCGAGCAGGTCGGTGACCGTGGCCCCGCCGCGCGCTGCGGCGAGGAACAGCGCCGTGAGCGTGTTCTGGGCGGCCGAGATCCAGAAGTCCTTCTTGGACGCGTCGTCGTTGACGGAGGCGACGAAGTGCCCGGACAGCCGGCGGGCGCCCTCGATGGTGTGGCAGTCGGCCAGCATGTTCCACCACATGCCGCGCGGGGTGTGCGCGATGCCCTGCGGGTCGAACGTCCACACCAGCCCGGTTTTCTGCCGTTCGGCCCGGGTGACCGCGTAGACGTCCGACTTGTTGGAGGTCAGCAGCACCGCGCCGGTGGCCCGCAGCACCCGGGGGACGGCGATACCGGTGGACTTACCGGCACGCGGGGCCATCAGGTCGAGCTCCACATCCTCGAACGAGGAGCGCAGCTCGGGCCCGTCGGGCTCCAGATTGCCCAGCAGGTTGCCGGTCTGGTCGGGATGCAGCTCGGGCTCGTGCTTGACGGAGGGCCGCAGCTCCCGGGCGCGCTTCTCGACGGCGGCGGGCAGCATGGCGGCCAGCTCCCGCCGCCCGGCGAGCCCCTTGGTACGGGAGCGGGAGCGGGCCGCCAGCTTCCAGCCGGGGACGACGACTGCGGCCGTGGCCGCTGCGAAGACCAGCACGATGCCGCAGTACACCGCGACGGGTGACGCCTGCGGCCACAGCGTGCCGGAGCCCTTCGTGACCAGCGTGGCGAGCAGCGTGACGGAGAACGGTGGCGGCTGCCAACCCGCGCCGTTCAGCGCGGCTCCCAGCGTTCCGCCGAGCCACACGCCCGCGGATGTCGTCAGGCCCAGCGCCGTCACTCCCACGATGGCCCAAGGCCACAGGTCGCGTCCGTGCATCCCCCCTGCCGCGCTCGGACTCATGCGATCCTCCTGTCCGGCGCCGGTCCGGCATCGGCCTCGACGGCCGCGCCGGTCTCCTTCGCCGGCGACTGCGCGTTCTGCGCCCAGCGGGTGTTGGTGTCGTGCAGGTGGCGCTCGGTGTCGGTGATGCTGACCCTGATCGGTAGGCCGGGGCGGCCGCCGACTTTGACCAGGAAGCGGCCCCGGCCGGGCGGTTCCTCACGCTCGCCGGTCATCGCCCAGCCCGGCGGTGAGGACCAGGAGGAGACCAGTTCGATCTCCCGCTGGGACAACCCGACGATCTTGCCCAGCTCCTCCATCTCCGCCCGCGGGAGTCCCGCGCAGACGACCATGCCCGCACGTTCGACGAAGCCGCGCGCCTTGGCCTTGTCGGCTTCGGTACCGAGCGACTCCGCGTCCTTGAGCGTATGCGTGATCTTGGCGTCGCCCAGGCCGAGCGTGCGGTTGAGGCGGGTGAGCGCGTCGATGCGGTCGACGATGCCGGACGCGGCGCGCAGCGGACGCCACAGCTCGTCGAGCACCGTGAAGAACCAGCGCCGGGGCGTCAGGCCCGCGTCGGCCAGCGCGTGGGACGCGGCGACCGAGCCGAGCCCGTCGGACCACGCCGCCAGCATCGCCGCCGCCGTCAGTTGGGTGTCCGCCTCGCCGATCCGGGAGATGTCGATGCACACCGCCGGCGTGTTCAGGTCGATACGGGTCGAGGTCTCCGAGGCGAAGGTGTCACCCAGCGGCCCGTCCAGGATGCCCAGCAGTGAGCGGTGCAGGGGGTCGACGGCATCCCGGTACCGGGACTCGTCCCCCCGGTCCAGCGTGACCGCCCGGACCCGGTCCGGCCCTTCGCTGAGCACTCTCAGCACGTCGGGCAGCACCGGCGTCCGGCCCGGGGGCGTCCGCTCGCGCAGATGGTGGAGCACGGCGGAGAGGACGGCCTGCTCGTGGTCGTCCATGGGACTGTTGCGGACGATGGTGACCAGCGCTGCGACCATGTTCAGCACACGCCCGTGCGCCTCGGCCTCCAGCGCCTGCCCTGCCGAACCGCCGATCTTGGCCGCCGCAGCGCCCATGGCGCCCGGGTCGAGCAGGTTGATGCCCCCCATGCCGCGCCCGATGGAGATCACCTGCCCGCCCAGGGCCCGTACCGTGTCCGCGTAGTCGGGCTTGAGGTCGCCCAGCACGAGCGGCACCACGCCGGTCGCGGACAGTCCGATCAGCATGCGGTTGACCAGGGTGGACTTGCCGAGCCCCGGCATGCCGAGCATGAACAGAGACGGGTTGGAGATGTAGCGGGCCCGGGTGAACCACGAGAGCGGGTCCCCGCACACCGTCGCGCCGGTGTGCAGATGCTGGCCCAGCGGGACGCCGGACATCGGCGCGCCCGAGCCGGCCGCGAACGGCCACAGACCGCATGCCTGCACGGTCGTCGCCCGCCACATGGTGGGCGGGTCCATGCCGCCGACCTGCCCGCCGCCGGGCCCCGGCCAGCCACGGGAGGGCGCCATCGGCTCCCTGCGCGGCGTCTTCCTCTTTCTCTGCTGCTGCTTGGCGTTGCTCTTGCTGTCGCGCGGGCTCACAGCGCCTCCCGCAGATCGCGCGGAATCAGCGTCAGCTCCCACGGGAGGATGCCGACCGGAAGGGTGCAGCTGAAGGCCGCCGCCTGCATCCGGTCGGCAGGGCGCATGGACAGCCGCGCCGCTCCCTGCAGGTTGCGCATGGCCGAGCTGGCGTCGGCCAGTTCCTCGACGGAGTCGACGGTGACGGTCAGCATCAGCGAGAACTCCACCAGGCCGGCGCCGGTGGCCTCCTCCTGCGCTGTCTGCTCGGCCGCGCGGACCTCGGTGGCGGCTCGGGCCTGGACCATGCCGCGCCCGGAGGTGGCCATGAACTGGGCGGCGCGCCGGTCGGCCTCCACGATCCGGGCCGAGGTCGCAGGGTCGATGGGCCGGTAGAGCAGCGCCACCCGCTTGCGGCGAGTGCCGGGCGAGGCTTCCAGCAGGCCGCGCAGCACGTTGGCCCGCACCGTGCCGCGGGGTGCGAGGGTGAGCATCCAGGTGCGGGAGACGCCGGAGTCGTGCTGGTAGGAGGCGACATCTTCGACACAGGCCGCGGGGCCCGCGTCGTCCCACTCCAGACCGGTGCCGCCGTACTGGGTACGGACGTCGAGGACTTCACCCGCGACTGCCGGGTCGTAGGCCACCCGGACGACCTCGGCGATGCGCTCGGCGGAGAGCGGGTAGGCGACGCCGCCGCCCGCTCCGACGAGCCCGGAGAGCAGCCCCGGGATGCGGGTGGCGAGATCGGTGATGAGTTCCTCGTGCTTGGGCTTCTGTCCTGCCTGCAGCCCGTAGGTGAGTGTGATGTAGGTGTGCATCTCGGAGGATGCCTGCGGGTACCGCTCGACCACCTCCTCCATCACGGCACGCGCCGCGGCCGGGGCGTCCGGGGACAGGCGCGGCAGCACCTCGTGCGCGAGCCGGGTGCCGGAGTCGGGGGCTGTCTCGACGATGACCGAGGCACCGCGCAGCCCCGGTTCGTGCGCCAACCGCGCCAGCCACCCGCCCCATGAGGCGACCCAGTTGTCCACCTGGTCCGGGTCGACCAGGGAACCGCCGTCGGGTTCGCAGCACAGCACGATGGTGTAGAGGTTCCGGCTGCGGTGGAACAGCACGCCGAAGTCCCGGTCGTAGGCGTCCCTGCCCTCGCGCATCTGCATCCGTCCCAGCAGTCCCGGAGGCTGGAACCGCCCGGCGGCTCGCCGCGACAGCGGGCCGGAGACATAGGTGGTCGACCCCTTGGACTTGCGGCGCATCCAGGCGATGCGGACGGCGATCAACTGATACAGGTTGCGCCCGTCCTGAGTGCGCATCATCAGCGGTGCGATGAGGACTGCCGTCGGCACGAGGATGACCATCGCGGCGGCCAGTGAGAACAGCGAGGCCAGCAGCGTGACGACGAGTCCGCCGAAGACGCCCGCGGTACCGATCATGCCGAAGGGCCCGAGACCTGGCCGCCGCGGTCGGCGCCAGTTCCCGTACGTGGGACTCGACGATGCGGCATGGGTTGACATGGGTATGGCTTCCTTCCGTGTCCCGCGAGGGGGAGGGGGTGAAGTCCTGGTACTCGGAGGGGCTTTGGTGAGGGTGTGCGGTGAGGGGCAGCGGGGCGTACGCGAGGTGCAGGCGAGGCACACGGTCGGGCGGGCGCCGGCGAGGCCCGGGGTGTGGCGGTGTCCGGGGCCGGGCGGAGTGCCCACCCGGCCCTGGACGGCCGCTCATTGGTTGCGGTCGTGGTTGCCGCTCGGCCCGTTGTGGCCGAGGTCTCCGTCCGCGTCGTCCACCGCGCCGCTGACGAGGTTCCCGGCGCCCTTGGCGGCGCCCTTGGCGGCGGACGCCGCTGCCAAGGCGACACCGGCCGGCCCGGCGCCGGCACCGCGTGCGGCGCCGCTGGGGCCTCCTCCGCCCCGGCCGCCCCCGCCGCCGCCCGAGCCGCCCCCGCCCGAGCCGCCACCTGACGGGCCTCCTCCGCCCCGGCCGCCGCCTCCGGAGCCGCCGCCCGACCGGCTGCCGGTGGCCGCTGCGGCGAGGCCGCCGGGCCCGGACCGGCCGCCGCCGCCCGAGGGCCCGGTGGCTCCGGAGGCCCCGGACTTACCGCCGGAACCCGACTTGCCGCCCCCGCCCGACGCCCCCGCGCCGGCGACCGACTTGGCGCCGGAGGCGATCCCGCCGGCGGCGCCGGTGACGGCGCCGGAGTAGGCACCGCTGCCACCGAGCGCCGCGGTGGCGGGCACCACCAGTTTCAGCAGCGCGGGCAGCGAGATGGCCGACAGGAGCATCACGCAGATGCCGGCGATCTTGACGTGGATGTTCGCGGTCTCCGCCCCTTCGTACTCGCCCGTGGTCAGCGCCGTGCCCGCGTAGATGACGAGACCCGCAGCGGGTTTGTAGAGCACCCAGGCGACCATCCAGCCGATGTGCTTGCGCCACCAGCCGCCGCCCCAGTCGAGCATGGACGCCGCGGCGGCCAGCGGAAGGGTGCCGAACAGCACGATCATGACGCCGAGCCGGACATAGAGCAGGATGCCGTGCACGACGGCGGCGATCAGCAGCAGGAACGCGAGGATCAGATAGAGGAACGACGGTACGTCGTCCGAGGAACCGCATCCCATGTTGTTGATCTGCGCGTTCACGGCGCCTTCGAACAGGTAGTCGGCGTAGCTGTCACCGACTCCGGCGGCGGCGGCCATGATGGTCGTTCCCCCGCCGGCCACCACGATCAACCGCACCATGCCCCGCAGCGCGGTCTGCCCGGCGTCGGCCCGGCGTTCCGCGGCCATCCGGACGCAGGCGAAGAGCAGCGAGCCGATGGCGAGGTAGACGACGATGTACTTCACCTGGTTGTGCACCGGACTGGACGCCGTGGTGGAAAAGGTGGGGATGGCCTCGGTCACCGCGGTGAACGCGGACAGCGCCCCGGTCATGATGGCGTTCGCGATGCCCTTGATGATGGTGCCGATGGGGTCGCCCAGGAAGTCGAAGAATCCCTTGGCGATGTCCAGGATCGGATTTCCCGTGCTGCCGCATGCCGCCATCAGGCAGCCCCCCACTTGACGTATCCGCCATTGCTCATCGCGGAAGTCGGGGAGGAGAAGAGGGAACCGTTCGACCGAGGCTCGACTTTCCAGTCGCCGCCGTCCCATCGCATCGAGACCGTCGTCGCGCTCAGGCTCCCGCTCGCGCTCTTGATGAGAATCCGCACCTCGGCGGCCTTCTTCGAATACGAGGGCACCGAGAAACCCGAGTAGACCCCGGGCTCCTGGCCTTCCACATCCGCCTGGGAGACCGTGGAGCGCTGGGAGATGAACTGCTTCTTGCCGTCTCCTGGGACGAGCTGCTGCTCGGCGACGGTGCGCCAGTCGGCGCTGCTCATGTGCGTGAGAATGCCGTGTGCTGCCATGACGGCGCCCATGGGGGTGTGGGCGTAGCACCACCACACCGGCCCGTTGAACCGTGTCGGTCCGGCCGATGGCGAGGTGGGCACACTCGTGCGGTCGAGCGTCTTCCAGGCGACGTCCTTGGGCGGGGAGGTCGGACGGGACGGATTCGCCCCGTCCGCCGTCGGCTCCTTGCTCTTCTCTTCCGTACTTCCGGTGTCCTGCTCTTCCGTACTTCCGGTCTTCTTGTCCGTCTTCGGAGTTCCAGCGTCCTCGTCCTCGGTGTGGCAGCCCTTGGGCCGCTCGTCCGCCGCCGGTCCGTCCTTGTGCGGGCGGTGCGAGGTGAGCGGCCCCTTCATGGCCTTCCGGGGCGCGTCGGCGCCGTCGTCGGCCCCGCCGGAACCCGTGACATAGGAAACGGCCGCGATGACCAGCGCGGTCGCCAGGAATACGGCCGAGAACACCCACCCGCGCTGTTTCCAGAAAGGCGCGTCAACCGTGTCGTCGTCCTGCTTGCGTGAGAACATTGCTACTCATTCCCGCCTCGGTGCCCCTCGGTGCCCCGGAGTTGCCCGTCTCTTCAGAAGATCCAGTTCGCGAAGGGCCCTGCGGAGGCCACGAGGCAGCAGCCGCCCAGCACCATGCCGAGCCGGCTCATGTGCTCGGAGCTCTCGCCGCGCTTCAGGGAAATGCCCATCATGGCGCCGGTGATCACGATTCCGAGTACGCCTGCCGCGGTACCGGCCCACGCGGCCAGGCCGAGCATCTTGTCGATCTTCGGCCCGAGGCCGTCGGGGGCCTGGCGCTTGGGCTGCGGCACCGCCAGGTAGAGGCTGAGCAGAGTGGTCTTCATCGGAGTCTCCTGTGAGGTGATGTAACTGGGATGTGTGTGTGGCGAAATGCCGTACCGGAGCCGAACCGGCGGTGTTTCAGGGGGTCAGAGGGCCGAACCACTGCACGAGCGGTGCCGCCGTGGTGGCGATGACCGAGGCGACCAGCACGATGAAGAACCCTCGGAAGTACGTGGCGCCTTCGCCCATTTCTCCACGCCGCAACTGGAGGGACATCTGGGTGCCGACGATGATGAGCCCGAGCACACCCGCCCCCGACGCGGCCCAAGCCAGCCAACTGAGGATCTGATTCGCGTCGCCCCCCGGTTGGTAGGGGGCGAGTTCTTCCGCCAGCAGTTGGGGCATCTGGTTCATGACGGTCACCGTGTCTTCTCCCGCTTCTTGGAGTGGGCGAGCCGGGTTCCGGCCAGCTCACCGAGCGTGCGGATGGCTCTCGGTACGGGCCCGGTCCGCTTCTCCCCCCGCCACGCCGGAACCCAGGGCACTCGGTGGACGTCCGCGACGGAGCGCAGGACACGGACGCGCTGCGCGAGGTGGAAGGGCAGCCGCCCGGGTGCGTCGGCGACGAGGACCACGGCGAGCAGGTCCACCCCCGCCGGGTGCTCTCCCGAGTGCAGGACTTCCAGCGCCCGGGAGGCCGCCCGCAGCCCTGAGGCGTGGGTGCGCGCCACCAGGAACACCCGGCCGGGCTCTCCCTGGGACGGGTCCGGCCATCGGCGCCCCAGGTCACGTCCGCCGACCAGGTCGGCGAGCGTGGTGGTTCCCGCGCCGCCATGAGCACCGACCCAGCTCACCGGACCGCCGTCGGATGCGACGGGCTCCCCGAGCACCGGAGGGCGCGGCGACCGGCTCCCGGGCACGGCCGTGGCCGGGCCCGTCGGCACCGTCGGCCCGGCGGCCGGGTCGGCCGGCACCGTTGGCCCGGCGGCCGGGTCTGCCGGATCGACGGCGATGGCGTGCTGGCCGAGCGGGGCCGGTGACGGAGCGGCCGGTGCGGTCGGCGCCCTTCGTACCGGTTCCGGACCCGGCGACGGCGCAGCCGGTGCTGCCGGAGCCGGAGCTGCCGGGTCCGCGGACCGCCCTTCCTGACCCACCGGTTCCCGCGCCTCCGTGGCCGGTTGAGGTTCCGTCGGCCCGCGTACCCACATGTGCGGGCCGGCGGGTGCCTGGCCGGCTGACGCCGGTGGGGGGACGCTCATCGCGTGTCCAGCCTCCTCTCCTGCGATCTCCTGGGTTTCAGTGCTGCGGCTGCCCTGCGCCCTCACGGGGCCTGGCGGGAAGTCGAATTGAACTGATTCGCCCCTGTGCCCGTTCGGATCTGCAAGCGCGTTGCCCTCCGTCGGAGAGCCACAACGGGACTTCAGCGGAAGTGGTTCACCGCTCTTGGTCAACGCGGCGACGTTCGGTGCGGAGGGAGGAGGAGGCGGGTGATGGGCCCATGAGCGAGAACGAGGGGATGTCCGGCAAGGCGACGCTGATCGGCCTGGTCGGAACGGGCTGCGGATGCATGACACTGCCGGCGGCAGCGGCCGGCCTGATCGTCCTGTTGATCGTCTTCGGTGGGCTCGGCGTCCTCTTCGCGCCCATCATCGCCCTCATCCTGTTCTTCGGCGGTGGAGGAGGGGGTGACGACGTCTCGCCCTCGGACATCGACACCGACGAAGTGTCCGAGTCGGTCCAGGGTGACGGGAAGGGCGAGCTGCACCACGACACGGTGCCCGCGGAACTGGCGGACACCATCGAGGAGGCCGGGGGCATCTGCGATGTCATCGGACCGGTCGTCATCGCGGCACAGATCGAGCACGAGTCCTCGTTCAACGAGGACATGCTCGGCCCCAACGGGGAGAAGGGCATCTCGCAGTTGCCGCCGGACAAGTTCGAGGAGTTCGGCGAGGACGAGGACGACAACGACGAGACCTCGGCAACCGATCCCGAGGACTCGATCATGGCTCAGGGCCGCTACATGTGCTCGCTGGCCGAGAAGGTCAAGCCGCTCGTCGACAGCGGGCAGGCCCCCGAGGGGCAGAGCGTTCTCGACCTCACTCTCGCCGCCTACGACGTCGGGCTGAAGGCGGTGCAGGACGCCAAGGGCCTTCCCCGGTCCGGCACGGCGCAGGGCTATGTGATCACCGTCAGGTCGCTCTTCCCACGGTTCGAGGGGATCGGCGGTGCCGTGTCGCCTTCCGAGTTCCCGACCCCACCCACGTCTGCTCCCGATTCCTGACCGAGGCCACGGCACGGCCCGACCCCTTACGAGAATGGAAAGGCAGCGCCACATGCGCCACACGCATCCCGCAGGAGTGACGGTGAACCAGGCGGTATCGGCAGGCGCCGAAACTCCGCAGCTCGCCCCGACTCCTTCCCGGTTCGAGGTGCTCATCGCCCGGGACGGCTCCGTGGCGCTCAACGGTGAGCGCATGCCGACGGCGGACGGCGAAGAGGTCCACGTCGCGGTACTCGACGCCATACACCGCGCGGCGCAGGAGCGGGGCGAATCCGTCGAGGCGACCATCCTCGATCTGCGGGAGAACGGCAGCGCGACCTACATCCAGGTCGCTCCGGACGGCTCGAGCCGGCTGCTCGTACCCACGGGCGACGAGGCGCCACCGGTCGACGACGCGCAGCCTGCCGACACCGACCCGCACCCTGAAGGGACATCCGTCCAGGCTCCCGTCCCCGCCCCGGCTCCCGTCCCCGGCCCCGCTGAGAATCCCGCCCCCGCTGAGAACCCCGGCCCCGACGCCGAGCAGCCGCAACCCGCTCCGGCTCCGGTCCCAGGCGAACTGGCGGAGGCCGTGGCGCACATCAACAGGGCGGCGAGCGGCGGCGAGCCGCAGCGCGCCATGGTGCTCGCCTTCCGGCTGCGGGAACACGCCGTGCGCAGCTACGGCGAGGAGCACCCCTACACCCTGGAGGCGCGCGACCTGGAGGCGTTCGTCGCACGCCTGGGCGGCAACTACGCGAAGGCCGTGGGGATATACCTCGAACTCGCACGGGTCTGCCATCGGCAGGGCAGCCCCCGTGCCTACGGATACCTCAAGCGTGCCGCTGGCAACTGGCAGATGCTCACGGATCCGCAGTCGCTACTCGCGCATGGCCGGGGGCTCCTGGCCACGTGGGCCGCGCTCGCCTCGGAAGCCGGACCCGCAGCCGACGACACGGTGCTGCCCTGCCATGTCCGTCAGCGTCTGCACGCCCTCGCCGGTGTCGGGGGCGCCGGCGTTGCGGGCGGCCGTGGCGGATCTCATGACGGTTGAGCCGCCGGATATACGCCGCTGACCTGCGGCATCAACATCGGATTGACGCCGGAGAGCCGACGCAGCGGAAAGGAGCACACCAGGGGCTTTGTGACGCGCGTCACCGAATGTTGTTGGTTCCGGTGCGAACTTCCGTCGCTCAAGGCGCATCTAATTCCTCGTTAAACGCGCTAGAGGCTGATTTACCGGGATAAGACCGATCCAAGCCTTATGTGTTGGCTCAATACCGTGCCGCTCCGAGGCAATCGGTCGTCAACGTCACGTGGATCTCCCCTCAGAAAACTCTCTGCCTCGTGAGGGGGCCGCTGTGCGAGTCCCGAGGCCAGTCCCGCCGTCGTCGACGGCGCGAATCGAGGGGGTATCAACCGTGAGCTGGACCGTCTTGGGGTCAGGAGGAGCGGTCAGCGCCCAGGAACGAGCGACCCGTTCCCTGTACGAGCAGCACGCACGGCCCCTACAGGGTTATGTGCTCCAACTGCTCGGTGGTGATCTGCAAAGGGCCGAGGACGTGGTGCAGGAGACGCTGCTGCGCTGCTGGCGCAATCAGCAACTGGTCGGCGACGGGCAGGACTTGCGTCCCTGGTTGTTCAAGGTGGCGCGCAATCTCGTCATCGACGACTACCGGCTGCGCAGGGCGCGGCCCAAGGAAGTCGACGGCAACGCCTGGCTGGAGGATGTGCTGGCCGACAACGACGATGTCGACCGGGTGCTCTCCTCCCTGGTGCTGGTGCAGGCGTTCCAGGCGCTCTCGCCCGCGCATCGGGAGGTGCTGTACGAGACGTACTACACCGGCAGGTCGACACGCGAGGTCTCACTCGTCCTCGGCATACCACCGGGGACCGTGAAGTCGCGGCTGTACCACGCGGTGCGCAAGCTGCGGCTGACCCTGGGCGTGACCGAAGCCGCCGAGGGCCAGAAACCCACCGCTGCGGTCAAGTAGCCCATGCGCGCCCCTTCCTGGGCGCTCCGTACGCACACCAGGCACTGGAAGCCGGTGTCCGGCCGTACGGCCTCGCTACGGAACCCCAGCCGCAGCACGGCCTCGACCGACAGGCCGACGGACGCCCATCCACACGGCTGCTCGTATGCCGTGGGGATGGGCTGTCCTCCGGTCTCCGGGGGTGATCCCGGCGAGAACTGCGGCCCTGTTCCGGGCCGCCCTGCACCGGGTCCTGGCGACGACGCGCCCGCCATACTGGCGTACCTGGTCCCGGCCCCGTCGAAGGATTCCGGACGGCGAAGTGCCGTTCAGGGCGATGAAGCCGTGCATGGCCTTCGCGGAGGGAGAGGTCGTCACAGCCATGGCCTCCTGCCTTTCCTTGCGCGTGGCCCCACACTTGCGGGTCATCCGCACACGACGCCAACATGATCACCACAGGTGACCGTCCGTGCGGCCGGGTGCTTCATGAGCGACCACCAATGAAACACGCGGGGGCGAGGTCGACCGGGCACTATTGCCGACCTATCACCATGTTCCGTCGGCTGATCAGCGGTGGGGCCGGGTGGCGGGTCGGCGCCGGGTGGCATGGATGGAACCGAGCAGATTGAGGGACTGGGCACTGAGGCTGCCTGGCTCGGCGTGGTAGATGACGAGCTGCTGGCCGGGCGCTTCGCGTACGTCGAAAGCCTGGTAGGTGAGGGTGAGGGGGCCGACGTCCGGGTGGAGGAAGTGTTTGGCGTCCTGGGTCTTGCCGCGCACGGTGTGGGTGTTCCAGAGGCGGGTGAAGTCCGCGCTGTGCTCAGTGAGGGTGCGGACGAGTTCGCGTAGCCGTGGGTTGTCCGGGTCGAATCCGGTTGCCTCGCGAAGGTTGGCGACGGTGGCCTGTGCCGCCCGGTCCCAGTCCGTGTAGAAGTTGCGGCCCGCGGCGTCGAGGAAGGTCATGCGGGCCAGGTTGTCCGCCGGCTCGAACGGGGCGTAGAGGGCATCGGCCAGGGCGTTGAGGGCGAGGAGGTCCAGGGTCCGGCTCATGACGAACGCCGGAGTGTTCGGGTAGCCGTCCATCAGCTGTCGCAGCGAAGGGCTGACCCGCTCGGCGGCGTGGACGGAGGGCTGGTCGTTCGGCGTGGCCCCGGCCAGCCGGTACAAGTGCGCGCGTGCGTCCGCGTCTAGGCGCAGCGCGCGGCTGAGCGCATCGACCACCTGGGGTGAAGGATTGCGCTCGCGGCCTTGTTCCAGGCGGGTGTAATAGTCGGCGTTCACTCCGGCCAGGACGGCGACCTCCTCGCGTCGCAGTCCGGCGACTCTGCGGGCCCCGTAGCTCGCCATGCCGACGTCCTCCGGCCGCAGGCCGGCGCGGCGTGCGCGCAGGAAGTCTCCCAGGTGGTTGTCGTCCATGTGCGCAGGCTAGACGACGGCCCGGTGCGCTGCCTGGGTGTGCCGCACCCAGGCAGCATGCGTCCTGGTTGATGGCCGCTGACCTGCCCAGACTCGGTGGAGCGGGAAGGACCGCACCATTCGAGGAGAGGAGTCCGCCATGGCCGGGACCGTTGAGGGCGACCACGTCGACGTGGCTGGGATGTGGGTGACCGCGGATGGTCACATCCGTCAGGAGCTGCTGCCGGACGGCCGCTACGACGAAGCCCGCGGCGAGCGGCGCAGCGCGTACACCGGTCGGTACACGGTGACCGGCAGCCACCTGGACTACGTCGACGACACCGGGTTCACCGCCACGGGCGACATCCGGGACGGAGTGCTCTACCACGAGGGCCTCGTGCTCTACCGGGAGCAGAAGTCGTCGTAGCGGAGGCCGGGCCACGGCCGCCCTGGCACCGGGGGCGAATCCGCCGTCGGGGGACCAAGAAGCCCCGACACAGCAGCCAGTCAGTCAGCCAGCAGCAACGAGAACCAAGGACCATATCCATGACCGGACAACGACTTGACGGCAAGGTCGCGCTGATCACGGGTGCGACCGGCGGCCTCGGCACAGCGACCGCCGAACTCTTCGCCCGCGAAGGCGCCCGGATAGTGATCACCGATATCGCCGAAGGCCCCTTGCGGGACCTGTCCCACCGGCTCGGGGCACTCGGCGCGGACGTCGTCACCGCCCGCCTCGATGTCTCCTCCGCGCGGGAGTGGGACGAAGTGATCACCGTCGTACGCGACCGGTTCGGAACGCTGGACGTGCTCGTGAACCTCGCCGGCATCCTGGACTGGCCAGGTATCGAGGACACGCGGGAAGAGGCGTGGGACCGCGTCATCGACGTGAACCAGAAAGGCACATGGCTCGGCATGAAGGCGGCGATGCCGCTCCTGCGCGCGAGCGGCAACGCGTCGGTGATCAATACGTCGTCAGTACTCGGCCTGGTAGGAAGCGGTGCGGCTGCGGCCTACCAGGCGTCCAAGGGGGCCGTGCGCCTGTTGAGCAAGACCGCTGCAGTCGAGTACGCCCGGCAGGGAGTACGGATCAACTCGGTGCATCCCGGGGTGATCGCCACGCCGATGATCCAGGACCTCCTGGACGACCGAGGCGACCAGCAGCCGGACATCCAACGCACCCCCATGCGCCGAGCCGGCCGCGCCGACGAGATCGCACCCGCGATCCTCTTCCTGGCCTGCGACGACTCCTCGTTCGTCACCGGCGCGGAGCTGGTGGTCGACGGCGGGCTCACCGCGTACTGAACAACCCAGCCGTACGGCGTCCACATGGGCCTGCCGTGAATGGGTCAACGGCGCGGCCCACCCGGTCCGCGCACCGCACCCCTGCACAGCACTTCAGATGCCCTGCACCGGCACCTGCACTCACCTTCTCCAGGGACCGCACCATGACACCTGCAACCGCATCCGCCGCAACATCCGAATCCACCGAGTTAGCTGGGAAGATCGCCCTCGTCACTGGAGCCGCGCGAGGGGTGGGCCGGGAGACCGTGGCGCTCCTCCTCGCCCGCGGCGCCCGGGTCGTCGCCCTCGACCTCCGCCCCGACGTCACGAACCTGGCGAAAGAATTTCCCGGCGTCGTCGCGACAAACGGTGACATCACCCAGGAGGAGACCGCCCACCGCGCGGTGGGAACGGCTCTGGACGCCTTCGGCGGGCTGGACATCCTCGTGAACAATGCCGGGCGCACCCAGAACAAACCCGTCACCGAAACCACGGCCGAGGACTGGGACACCGTGATGGCGGTCAACGCCCGCGGCTCCTTCTTCTGCGCCCGCGAGGCGTTCCGGGCCATGAAGAGCCGCGGCGGCGGCGCCATCGTCAGCACCGGCTCGTACGCCTCCACCGTCGCCCTGCCCGAAGGCGTCGCCTACAGCGCGTCGAAGGGAGCTCTGGCCCAACTGACCAAGGTGCTCGCCGTCGAGGGCGGCCCACTGGGCATCCGCGCCAACCTCGTGGCCGCGGGCGTCATCGAGACGGACTTCCTCGACACGATCCGCCCCGACAGCCGCGCCTACCTGGCGTCCTTCGCCGCCGCGCAGCCCCTGGGACGTGTGGCGCAACCCGAGGAGATCGCCGAGGTCCTGTGCTTCCTCGCCTCGCCCCGCTCCAGTTTCGTCACGGGAGCCGTGGTCGCAGCTGACGGCGGCTTCACCGCGATCTAGCGACGCATCAGACAGCACATATCTGGTGACCACGGCTTCACCGAACTGTTCAACTGGACCGCCTGCTGCCGAGGCTGATCGCGGGAGTGCAGCGGGGGAAGGCCGGGGGCGCGCCCGAAGCGCACCCCGGCGCGATTCCCCGATGTCTGTGCGCAGACAGCCGAGACTTCTGCGCGCCAAGTGCAGAGCAGCAGCGCGATTGAGCGGGCACGGTTTCGAGGAGTTCTCAGGGACCAGCGGGCGCACTGCGCACCTTCGCGGGGGTTCCGACCCTGCGCCGTGACGGGTGTTCCGTCGCGGTGGTGGCGGGCCCGCAGGGCCGGAACCCTGTCACGCCGCGATTTCAGTGCGAGTGGGTGGTTCGGCACCCTGCCGTGTGCAGGTGATGCCCGCGATGACGGTTGCGGTGCGCAGCAGGTCGCTCAGCGCCCTGCCGTCGAGGCCGGCCAGCTCTCCACGCCGGGCTCCGCCGAGCAGGCCGGCCCGGCCGAGCCAGTCGAGGACGCCGGCGGTGAAGGCGTCACCGGCGCCCACAGTGTCGACCGCCTTCACCGGGGATGCTGGTTGCCGAGCCTCTCCGGCGGCCGTCACGGCCCAGGCGCCGGCGGCGCCGCGGGTGACCACGACGAGTGCCGGTCCCGAGGCGAGCCAGCGGCGGGCCACTTCGGTGTCCTTCTCTCCGGGGTGGAGCCAGGCGACGTCCTCGGAGCTGACCTTGACCACATCCACCATGGCCACCTGCCGTTCGACCCGTGCGACCACCTCGGCCCGTGGTGGCAGCAGGGAGGGGCGGATGTTGGGGTCCAGGGAGAGCGTCACGGCGCCGCGCGTGTGTTCGGCGGCCATGAAGGCTTCGAGGACGTCCGCTCCCGGCGCCAGGGTGGTGGCGAGTGATCCGGTGTGCACAGCCTGGCAGGAGCTGTCCAGCACGGGCAGCTCGTGGAGGTCCCAGGCGATGCGGAAGTCGTAGTCGGCGACCCCCTCGGTGTCGAGGGTGGCGATGGCCAGGCTGGTCGGTTCCTTCGGCCCTGGGAGGATGCGGACGTCGGCACCGCTGCACTCCAGGTGCTCGCGCACCAGCCGGCCGAAGGTGTCGTCGCCGAGGTGTGTGGCCAGCGTGACCTGGTTGCCGAGTCGGGCGAGGCCCACGGCCACGTTGGCCGGACTGCCGCCGGGCAGGGACGCGAATGTGCGCCCTGCGGCGGGTCCGACCAGGTCGATCAGGGATTCGCCGACGACCGTGATCACATCTGCTCCTTCGTTCGGGGCCGCCGGCCGCGGAGGCGTGCCTGCCGTCGGGTACGTCGAGCACGTCGAGCGGCGCGACCGGGGGCGCGACCGGGGGGGCGGGCGCCGGGACGGGGTGTGAGCCCGGAGGGCGCGGGACAGGGCGGGGAAGTGGAGCAACGATAAGTGGCAGAAGAAAATCTCGCAAGATGTGTTAACAAAGGCGTGGTCTGCTGCTAATAATTCAGCCATCGATACCGCGCTCGACACCCCCGAGCCTCCTTCGCACTGCCGTACCCCGCCCTTCTCGGTCGCCTCCCGACCGCACTGCCGCTGAGTCGCATCCCCCGACGTGCGGTGCTGCGGCCGCGGAGCCCGGTCTCCCCTCGCTGGACGGGCGGAGACGCCCCGCCGTCACGGAACCTCTGGGAACCCCGGGTGTTCCGGGAGACCCGAAAGCAGACCCCCACCCGCCGATTCCCCCTCGCCACCACCCGCACGAGAGGTCCCTCGCCATGCCATCGATCAGACGTGCCCTCATCGCAGGCGCAGCCGCCACCGCCCTCCTGGCCACCGCGTGTTCGGGCGCCGGAGCAGGCGGCTCCTCGGGAGAGGCGAAGAGCATCAATGTGCTGATGGTCGGTAACCCGCAGATGGAGGACATCGCCAAGCTGACGAAGGACACGTTCACCAAGGACACCGGCATCAAGGTGAACTTCACGATCCTTCCCGAGAACGAACTGCGCGACAAAGTCACCCAGGACATCGCCTCCCAGGCCGGCCAGTACGACGTCGCCACCGTCGGGGCCTACGAAGTACCCATCTGGCACAAGAACGGCTGGCTGCAAGAGCTCGGCTCCTACGCGGACAAGGACGCGAGCTTCGACAAGGGCGACCTGCTCAAGCCGATGGTGCAGTCGCTGTCGGGCAAGGACGGCAAGCTCTACGCTCTGCCGTTCTACGGCGAGTCGTCCTTCCTGATGTACCGCAAGGACGTCTTCGCCGAGAAGGGCCTGAAGATGCCCGAGCGCCCGACCTGGCATCAGGTGGCGGACCTCGCCGCCAAGGCGGACGGCGCGAAGCCGGGAATGAAGGGCATCTGTCTGCGCGGCCTGCCCGGCTGGGGCGAACTCGGAGCGCCGCTGACGAGCGTGGTCAACACCTTCGGCGGCACCTGGTTCACCAAGGACTGGAAGGCGAAGGTCAACAGCGGCGGTTTCAAGAAGGCCACGAAGTTCTACGTGGACCTGGTCAGGAAGCACGGTGAGGCGGGGGCACCGCAGGCAGGGTTCACCGAGTGCCTGAACGCGATGAGCCAGGGCAAGGTCGCGATGTGGTACGACGCGACCAGCGCGGCCGGGTCGCTGGAGGACGCCAAGTCCAGCAAGGCCGCGGGCAAGATCGGCTATGTCTACGCACCCGTGGAGAAGACCGAGAGCAGCGGCTGGCTGTGGTCCTGGGCGTGGGCGATGCCGAAGACCACCAAGAAGGCCGACGCCGCCTCGAAGTTCATGCTCTGGGCGTCCAGCAAGAAGTACGAGAAGCTCGTCGGCGAGAAGCTCGGCTGGTCGCGGGTCCCCGCGGGGAAGCGGGCCAGCACCTATGAGATACCCCAGTACAAGAAGGCTTCCGCCGCGTTCGGCGACGTCACCCTGAAGTCCATTCAGCAGGCCGACCCGACCGACCCCGGTGTCCAGCCGCGGCCCACCGGCGGCATCCAGTTCGTCGCCATCCCTCAGTTCCAGGACCTCGGGACCAAGGTGACCCAGGAGATCTCCGCCGCAATCGCCGGCAAGACCAGCGTGGACAAGGCCCTCAACGACGGCCAGAAGCTCGCGGAGGACGTCGCGAAGAAACAGAAGTAGGCCGCTCCACAAGCAGGCCGCTTCGCCCCGGCCGGCCGCCCGGTCGGCCGGGGCACCGTCCCCGACCAACCTCCCTCGGTGTCCTCAGAGCCCGGGAGGTGTCCCCATCGGCGAGGAAAGCCCATGACCACGTTCGTCCCTCCCCCCACGAAGACCGACCGACCACCCGCCCGTCCCCTCGCGCTCGCCGGTGCGAAGAAGTGGCGGCGGCGCTTCCCGCTGCTGCCGGCGCTGATCTTCACGATCATCGTCACGCAACTGCCGTTCGTGGCCACGCTCGTCATCTCCGCCTTCCAGTGGAACATCCTGCAGCCGGGCGACCGCCACTTCACCGGACTGTCCAACTACGCCTTCGTCTTCAGCGATGTGCGGCTGCGCTCCGCGGTGCTCAACACCGTCGTGCTCACTGCCTCCGTGGTGATCCTCAGCGTGCTCATCGGTCTGGCACTGGCGCTGCTGCTCGACCGCCGCTTCCTCGGCCGGGGCCTGGCGCGCACCCTGCTCACCGCGCCCTTCCTGGTGATGCCGGTGGCCGGTGCCCTGCTGTGGAAGCACGCCCTCTACAACCCTGACTACGGGCTCTTCAACGGCATCCTGAACGCCGTCTACCGGTTCTTCGGCGCCGACAACGGCCCCTCCGTCGACTGGGTGTCGAACCTCCCCATGCCCGCACTGGTGATCGCGCTGGTGTGGCAGTGGACTCCGTTCATGATGCTCATCCTGCTGGCCGGCCTGCAGGCCCAGCCCGGTGATGTGCTCGAGGCCGCCCGGGTCGACGGGGCCTCGGCGTTGCAGACCTTCACCCACATCACGCTGCCCCACCTGCGGCGGTACATCGAGCTGGGCATCGTGCTGGGCAGCATCTTCGTGGTGCAGACCTTCGACGCGGTCTTCACCATCACCCAGGGCGGGCCGGGCTCCAGAACCACCAATCTGCCCTACGAGATCTATCTGACCACGTTCCGCAAGTTCGAGTACGGCCAGGCCGCTGCGGCCGGCGTCGTCGTGGTGATCGGCTCGATCGTCATCGCGACGCTCGCCCTGCGCACCGTCGCCTCCCTGTTCCGTGAGGAGGAGGTGTCCCGATGACCGCACAGGCGACCGCCCCGGCAGCATCCGGCACCGTTGTCCGAAGAGTTCTGCGCCGTCGCCGTCATGACGATCCCGGCCAGGACCCGCGCCTTTCACCGCTGTGGACCTTTGTCGCGTGGCTCGCCACCCTGGCCTTCTTCGCCCCGGTGGCCTGGATGGTGCTCACCTCCTTCCACCAGGAGGCAGACGCCGCGACCAACCCGCCCAGCCCCTTGGCGCCCTTCACCCTGGACCAGTACACGCTCCTGCTGGAGCGGGACATCACCCCTTACCTGATCAATTCGGGCATGGCCAGTGTCTTCTCGACCCTGCTGGTGCTCGTTCTGGCGGTGCCCGCGGCCTACGCGCTGTCCATCAAGCCGGTCGAGAAGTGGACCGACGTGATGTTCTTCTTCCTGTCGACGAAGTTCCTCCCGCTGATCGCGGCGCTGCTGCCGGTCTACATGATCGTCAAAGACGCCGGGATGCTGGACAACATATGGACGCTAGTCATCCTCTACACCGGGATGAACCTGCCGATCGCCGTCTGGATGATGCGGTCGTTCCTCGCCGAGGTACCCAAGGAGATCCTGGAGGCGGCCGAGGTGGACGGTGCCGGACTGCCCACCGTGCTGCTGCGGGTCGTGGCCCCCGTCGCCATGCCCGGACTCGCCGCCACCTCGCTGATCTGCTTCATCTTCAGCTGGAACGAGTTCATGTTCGCGGTCAACCTCACCGCGACGAAGGCGTCCACCGCGCCCGTGTTCCTGGTCGGCTTCATCACCAACGAGGGCCTCTTCCTGGCCCGGCTGTGCGCGGCGGCCACCTTGGTGTCGCTGCCCGTCCTGATCGCCGGGTTCGCGGCACAGGACAAGCTGGTGCGCGGCCTGTCCCTGGGAGCCGTCAAGTGAGGGCCGCCGTGATCGCCGCGCCCGGCAAGGTCGAGCTCGCAGTCGTCGAGGACCCGGCACCCGGTCCCCGCGAGGTCGTCATCCAGGTGGCCGCGACCGGGCTGTGCGGCACCGATCTGCACATCCTGCGAGGCCGGCACGCGCCCCGCCTGCCCCTCGTTCCCGGCCACGAGTTCGCCGGGCAGGTTGTCGCGGTCGGTACGGCCGTCACAGAGGTGGCCGTGGGAGCGCGGGTCGCGGCCGATCCGAACCTGTACTGCTCCGAGTGCCGCTACTGCCGCCTCGGGCGCAACAACCTGTGCGAGCGGTACGCGGCCATCGGCGTCACCCACTCCGGCGCCGCCGCCGAGTTCGTGGCCGCGCCCGTCGCCAACTGCGTCATCCTGCCCGACGGCGTACGCACCGAGGACGCGGCGCTGATCGAGCCGCTGTCCTGTGCGGTGCACGGCTACGACGTGCTGCGCACCCGCCTCGCCTCCCACGTCCTCGTGTACGGCGCCGGAACCATGGGTCTGATGATGCTCCGACTCGCCCAGACCACTGGTGCCGCACGGGTCGACGTGATCGATGTCAACGCAGAACGCCTGGCTGCAGCAGTGCAGTTGGGCTGCTCCTCCGCCGCCCCGTCCGCCGACGAGCTCGACCCGCCGCCCTGCGGCTGGGACCTGGTCGTCGACGTCACCGGCAACGTCGAGGCCATCCAGGACGCCCTCGGGCGAGTGGGCAAGGGCGGTACCTACCTGCAGTTCGGCGTCGCCGACCACACGGCGCGGGCGACCATCGAGCCGTACCGGATCTGCGACCAGGAGATCACGATCACCGGCTCGATGGCCGTCCTGCACAGCTTCGAACGTGCAGCAGACCTGTTCGCCACCGGCGTCATCGACCCGGACGTCTTCATCAGCGACCGTCTCCCCCTGACGGGGTTCCCGGAAGCGATCGCCCGCTTCCAGGCGAGCACCGGCCGCAAGATCCTGATCCAGCCCGGTCTCGCCACCACGTGAACTCCCCAGCCGAACGGAAGGCCATCATGTCCCAGCACATCCGCCGCGTGCTCGTCCGCTCCCTCGACGACATCACCATCGAGCAGGTGTCGGCGCCCGTACCGGGGAGCGGCGAACTTCTGGTCCGTACGACGGTCGTCGGCGTGTGCGGCTCCGACACCCATGCCGCGGCCGGTCACCACCCGTTCATCGACCTGCCCTACCGCCCCGGCCACGAGGCGGTCGGCGTGGTGGCCGGTGCGGGGGAGGGGGCACAGGGTTTCGCCCCGGGTGACCGGGTGATCATCGAACCGAACCTGTACTGCGGTGCATGCACTCAGTGCCGCTCCGGCCGCTACAACATCTGCCAGGAGCTGAAGGTGTTCGGCTGCCAGACGCCCGGCGCCATGACGGATCTGTTCACCATCGCCGCCGGCCGAGTCCACCGCGTACCCGACAGCATGACCGACATCGAGGCCGCGCTGGTCGAGCCGCTGGCCACTCCTGTGCACGCCGTGGTGAAGGCCGGCGACCTCACCGGCCGCACCGTCGCCGTCCTCGGCGCCGGCCCCATCGGTCTGCTCACCCTCGTCGCCGCCCGGCACGCCGGAGCAGCCGCGATCGCCGTCACCGACCCACTGGAGACCAAGCGGGACCGGGCGCTGCGCCTCGGTGCCGCAGCGGCCCTGCCCGCCCACGCCCCCGACCTGCCCGTACGGGTCCGCTCCGCACTCGGCGGGCCCGTCGATGTCGTCTTCGATTGCGTGGCCCGGGAGCAGTCCATGGCCCAGGCCGTCGACCTGGTGGCCAAGGGTGGCCATGTCGTCGTCGTGGGCGTGGGTGCCGCAGGTACGACCCCGATCCGCCTGGACCTGGTCCAGGACCGGGAGATCCGCATCGAAGGGACCCTGATGTACACGGCCGAGGACTACCGCACCGCCATCTCGCTCATCACCTCCGGCGCCGTCGACTCCGATGAGATCGTCACCGCCACCTACGGTCTGGAGGAGGCGGGCAAGGCGTTCGCCTCCGCACTGGACCCGGAACATGTGAAGGTCCTGGTGACCGTGGCGGGCCGGTAGCGGTGCACCGGCACCCGGGCCGGTCTCCCCGGGCGGGGAAGACCGGCCGCGGGCTCGCGGCCCTGTGCGAGACTGCGAAGCCGTAATCGTCCGCCCGGCCCGGCCCGGCCGGAGCCGGACGCATACGCACACGCACAGGCGCTCCACAGGTGAAGGGAAGGGGGACCGCAGTGCCCGCCAGGACACGGCTGTCGCAGGCCGCTGTCGAGAAGCGACGTCAGGCCGTTCTGCGGTACGTCGTCGATCACGGTGAGATCCGCATCGACGACCTTGCCGAGCACTTCGACGTCAGTCTGATGACGATGCACCGCGACCTCGACGACCTCGCCAAGCGCGATCTGCTCCGCAAGGAGCGGGGCAGGGCCGTCGCCTTCCCCGCGCTCACCATGGAAACCGCCACCCGTTTCCGTGAGGGCGCCGCCCTGCAGGACAAGACGGCCCTGTGCGCGGCGGCCGTCGACCGCATCGAGCCCGGCAGCACGGTGCTCATGGACGACTCCACCACCCTCTACCCCCTGGCCGCTGCCCTTGCCCGACTCGACCAGCTCACCGTTGTCACCAACTCGGTGGGCCTGGCGCAGCGTCTGGGGGCCGCACCCGGGGTGGACGTGACCCTGCTCGGCGGGCGCTTTCACGGGGACTTCAATTCCTGCACCGGCCCCGCGGTCACGCGTGCCCTCTCCCGGATAAACGCCGACCTGGCCCTGATGTCCGCCACCGCCATCCGCACCGGCCAGCTGTTCCATCCCTTGAACGAGTACGCCGAAGTCAAGCTGGCCATGCTCGACTCCGCGGAGCGGGCCCTGCTTCTGGCAGACCATTCGAAATTCGGTAAAACCGCCACATACGGCTACGGCACCGTGGCCGACTACGAGACGGTCATCACCGACTCCCGAACCCCTGAAGCGGAGGTCGCGGCCGTGCGCGGATTCGGAGTCGCAGTCGAGGTGATCGACCGCGGAGAACCCGGCACGTGATACGGACACTTTTCGAAACGCCCAGCACCTACCGCCCCACCGCTGCGGAGATGGCCGCTCCGCCCCCGGAGGTCGAAGCGGTGCTGTTCGACTTCAGCAACACGATCTTCCAGATGATCGACCTGGAGACGTGGCTGCGGCGGGTCGGGGAGACCTCGGGCCGCCTCGCCTTGCTGGACGAACCCGGCGCGGTGGCAGAGATATCCCGGCAACTGCGCGAGGCGTTCCGGCTGCCCGCCGTCGTCGCCCTCCAGGAAGGCCGGGACCTGTCTCCCGAACGGCACCGCCTCGCCATGATCGGATGGTGGCGGCACGCGGACTTCCTGCGCGGCGCGGAAGAGGACGCCTACCGGCAGCTCACCGCGCCGGACGCCTGGATTCCCTACCCCGACACCGGACCCACCCTGTACGCGCTGCGTGATCGCGGCCTGCGCATCGGCATCGTGAGCGACTTCGCCTGGGACCTGCGGACCCACCTCGCCCACCACGGGCTGGAGGACCTGTTCGACGGCTGCGTCATCTCCTACGAGCAGGGCCGCGAGAAACCCGACGCCCAACTGTTCCTCAAAGCGTGCGCCGGCCTCGGAGCCGACCCCCGCGCCACGCTCATGGTCGGCGACAATCCGGTCCGCGACGGCGGCGCGGCCGCCTGCGGACTGCGCACCTACATTCTCCCCGCCGAGAACCGCACCGGCGAACGCGGTCTGTCCGACGTCCTCCGGCTCGTGACCTGACAGCCACCTCCGCCCGGTCGCCACCGCGCGGTACAGCCCCCACGGGGCAGCGCAGCCGTCCGGTGGGCCGGTGGCGGTCAGGCCGATCAGGGTCGCCACGATCCCGCAGCACGGTCCGGTTGCGTCCCTCTCCCCGCCGCCGTCTTCGCAGCCCCGTTGCAGGGCTGCGAAGACAGCAATCGGGGGCGTCTGCCCCGCACTTCGGCTACCGCCGCAGCCACACCGCCTGGTCCGGGGCCAGCCTGCCCGCTTCCAGATCGCCGCTGGCCAGCAGCACGGCCTCGTGCTCCGGCAGAGGGCACGGCTCGGACGAGAGGTTCACCACGCAGGCGAAACCCGGCTCACGGCTGAAGGCGAGCACCCCCGCGGGCGCGTCCAGCCACCGCAGGTCCCCCTCGCCGAGTGCGTCGTGCTCGCGCCGCAGGTGCAGCGCCCGGCGGTACAGCTCCAGCATGGAGGAACCGTCACCGGTCTGCGCCTCGACGCTGTAGCTCTCCCACCCCGTCGGCTGCGGCAGCCAGGGCTCGCCGGTGGCGTCCCGGGGGCTGAAGCCGTACGGGGCGCTCTGCCCGGCCCACGGAATCGGCACGCGGCAGCCGTCCCGGCTGATGCCGGAGCGCTTCCAGCTGGGGTCCTGGAGCGCCTCCTCGGGCAGGTCCTCCACTTCGGGCAGGCCGAGCTCCTCACCCTGGTAGATGTAGGCGCCCCCGGGGAGGGAGAGCATCAGCAGCGCCGCCGCGCGGGCGCGTCGGGTACCGAGTTCGAGATCGAGCGGCCCCTCGGGCCGGTAGGGTTCATTGGCCACCCACTGCTTCACCACCTTGCGGCCCAGGCGGCTCGGGTGGCGCATCACATCGTGATTGGACAGGACCCAGGTGGTCGGGGCGCCGACGGCTCCGAGCGAGGCGAGCGAAGTGTCGATGACCTCCCGCAGCCGGCCGGCATCCCAGGGGGTCATCATGAAGTCGAAGTTGAACGCGGTGTGCAGGCCGTCCTGGCGGACGTAGCGTGCGAGCCGCTCGGTATCCGGGGCCCAGGCTTCGGCGACGAACTTCCGTTCGCCGGGGTACTCCTCGGCCACGCGCCGCCAGGCGCGGTAGACCTCGTGCACCTCGTCGCGATCCCAGTAAGGGTGGCCCACCGGCTGCTGCCCGGCCTCGGCGCGCGGCTCCTGGCCCGGCTGCAGGTCGGAAAGTTCGGGGTCCTTGATCAGACCGTGCGCCACATCGATGCGGAAGCCGTCCACGCCGCGGCTGAACCAGAACCGCAGCACGTCCTCGAACTCGGCCCGTACCTCGGGATGCTCCCAGTTGAGGTCCGGCTGCTCGGGTGCGAACAGATGCAGGTACCACTGCCCGTCCTCCAGCCGGGTCCAGGCCGCTCCGCCGAAGCAGGACTGCCAGTCGTTGGGCGGTTCGGCGCCGTCAGGGCCACGTCCTTCCCTGAATATGTAGCGCTCCCGCTCCGGACTGCCGGGGCCGGCGGCCAGCGCGGCCCGGAACCACTCGTGCCGGTCGGAGGTGTGGTTGGGCACGATGTCCGGGATGACCCGGAGCCCGTGCCGGTGGGCCTCCTCGATCAGCTGCTCCGCCTCGGCGACGCTGCCGAACAGCGGGTCGATCTTCCTGTAGTCCGCCACGTCGTATCCGTGGTCGGCCATCGGCGAGACGTACCAGGGGTTGATCCAGATGGCGTCGATGCCGAGCGAGGCGAGGTAGGGCAGCCGGGAGCGGATGCCGGCGATGTCGCCGACTCCGTCGCCGTCGCCGTCGGCGAAGCTGCGGATGTAAACCTGGTAGATGACGGCGTCGCGCCACCAGGGCGTGTTGCGAGGCATGCTGTTGCCTACTCCTTGGTTATCAGGGAATCGGTGCGGGCAGGGCTACTTGGCCGCACCGGAGGTGAGTCCGGCGACGATCCGGCGCTGGAAGACGATGACCATGATCACCAGCGGAATGGTGACCACTACGCCTGCTGCCATCTGACTGCCGAACGGTGTTTCGAACTGAGTGGCCCCGGAGAACTTGGAGATCGCCACGGGGGCGGTCTGCATGTCCGGTTCGTTGGCCATCGTGAGAGCGATGAGGAACTCGTTCCAGGCGCAGATGAAGGTGATGATCGCGGTGGTGAACAGACCGGGCGCGGCCAGCGGCACGATGACCTTGCGGAAGGCCTGGCCGCGGGTGCAGCCATCCACCATGGCGGCCTGTTCGAGCTCCATGGGCATCTGGCGGAAGAAGGTGGTCAGGTTCCACACGGCGAGCGGCAGCGCGAAGGACATGCTGGGCACGATCATCGCCTGGTAGGTGTTGATCCAGCCGATACCGGTGAACACCTTCAGCAGCGGGACCACGATCGACACCACGGGGAACATCGACGTGGCGATGATGACAGTGAGTACCAGGCGCTTGAAGGGGAAGGACAAGCGCGCCATCGCGTAGGCCGTGAAGGTCGCCAGAACAAGGGCCAGCAGGGTGGTGGTGCCGGCCACGACAATACTGTTGAGCAGGGCCCGGGTGAACTCCTGGGAGGGATCGAGGATCGCGCGGTAGTTCTCGAAGGAGATGCGGGTGGGAATCGGCGTGTTCTGGAAGATGTCGGAGGTACGCCGCAGGCTGGAGACCAGCATCCAGTAGAACGGTGCGAGGCAGTAGCCCACGACCAGGATGATCCCCGCGTACGGCAGCCACTTGCGGACCCGTGCTGTGACCGTCATGCCGTCAGCCCCTTCCGGCGCCGTACCGCCCACCTGCGGCCCCGCTTGGGAGCGTCGCTCTCCCCGACGAGGTCGGTGCCCAGCAGCCTGACGAAGGCCATTGCTATGAGGAAGACGTAGAGGAACAGCAGCACCGCGTAGGCCGAGGCCGGTCCGAAGTGCACATTGGCGGCCTCGTCCTGAGCCAGCATCGACAGGGTCTCCACCGAGTGTTTGTGAGCGCCGATCAGAACGTACGGCAGGTCGAACATGCGCAGCGCGTCCAGGGTGCGGAAGAGCACTGCGACCAGCAGTGCGGGCCTCACCAGCGGCAGGGTGATGTGCCACAGTTGGCGCAGCGAGTTGGCCCCGTCGATCCTGGCCGCCTCGTAAACCTCCCTGGGGATCACCTGCAGTCCGGCGAGTACCAACAGGCCGATGAACGGTGCGGTCTTCCACACTTCGGCGATGATGACCGCGACCTGGGCGTGGAAGCCCTCGGTGGTCCACAGGATCTGCTGCCCGAGGATCTCATTGGCCACACCGTGGCTGTTGAAGATCCAGCGCCACAGCAGACCGGAGATGGCCGTGGGGATCGACCAGGGGATCAGAATGCTGGCCCGTACCAGGAACCGTCCCCTGAACGCCTTGTGCATGATCAGCGCCATCGCCACACCGATCACCGTCTCCAGTGCGACCGTGGTGACAGTGAAGAAGGACGTGTTCCAGAAAGCGTTCCAGAACCGCTCGCCGGCGGGCGAGAAGATGTCGGCGTAGTTCTGCCCGCCCACGAACGGCGCGGTCTTGTTCAGGAAGCCCGTCTCCGGGTCCAGGCCGGCCTTGCCGTAGAAGGATTCCTTGAAGGCCACGATCGTCGGGTAGAGCACGACGAGGGCCAGCACCAGCAGGGTGGGGGAGATCAGGAGCGCCGCCATCCCGCCGGAGCCCGCTGTGGCCCGGGGCCGGCGCCGTCGGCAGCGCGACGGGCCGGCGGATCGGTCTCCGCGCCGGCCCGCGGAGGGCGAGCGTGCGCCTTGCTCCTCCGTCCCGGCAGGCCCTCCGGGGGCCGAGTGGGTCTTCACCATGACCGGCACCTCACTGCGCCACGGCGTCGCGCAGGGACTTCTGGAGATCCCTCAGGGCCTGCTTGCTGCTCTTGTTGCCGGTCATGGCGGCGTAGGCCTCGCGCTGGATGGCCGCGGTCGCGTCGCCGTACTGCACCACGCGGGGGCGTGGCTGCGCGTGCAGGATCGAGCGCTTGAGCGTGGGCAGGTACGGGTACTTCTTCACCAGTGCCTTGTCGTCGTAGAGCTTCGCATAGGGCGGTGCGAGAGAGCCGTCCTTGAGAGCCAGGCGGGCGTTGGCCTCGCTGGTGTAGAACTTCATGAAATCGATGGCTGTGGCCTTGTTCTTCGCGAAGGAGGACAGGGCCAGATCATGGCCGCCGAGGCTGGAGGTGCCGGTGGCATTCAGGCCGGGCAGCGGAGCGACGGCGAACTTCCCGGAGGTCTCGCTCTTGCTCTTTTCCACGAGGGAGTACATGTAGGGCCAGTTTCGCGCGAAGATCAGCTCACCCTTCTGGAAGGCACGGCGTGCGTCCTCCTCCTGGTAGGTGGTGGCCTCCTTCGGGATCGTTTTGTCCTTGACCGACGCGGCAAGGAAGTCGAGCCCCTTGCGCGCCTTCGAGGTGTCGACGTGGGGCTTCCCGTGCGCGTCGAGGATCTCGCCGCCCGCCGAGTGCACGGCTTCGGCGAAGTTCACCGTCAGACCTTCGTACTTGTGGAACTGCCCCGCATAGCAGGACATGCCCTTCGCTCCGGGGAGCTTCTTGACCTTGGCGCAGTCCTTCTTCATCTGGGCCCAGGTGGTCGGGGGCTGGGCTATCCCGGCCTTCTTCAGCAGGTCGGTGCGGTAGTACAGCATGCCGCCGTCCGAACTGGCCGGGATCGCGTACTGGCCACCGCGGTACTTACCCGTCTCCACGATGGGCTTCACCATCTTCCCCAGCGGAAACTCGTCGGCCGGGAGCCTGTCGATCCACCGGTGTGCGGCGAACTCCGAGGTCCACACGACGTCGAGGGAGAGCACCGTGTAGGCGTCGGACTTCGTCTGCGCGTTCTGGATCATCTGCTGCCGCTGCGTGTCGGGGTCCGTGGGCAGCTGGATGAAGGTGACCTTCTCCTTGGGGTGGTTGGTGTTCCAGCGGTCGATGATCTTCTTGGTGACGCCTGTCGAATCCTTGCCGGCGACGTACGTGATCGGGCCGCGGCCGGTGAACTCGGGCTCGTCCTGCGCTGCGGAGCCGCTTGCCCCGGATGAGCCGCAGGCGGTTGCGGCGAGGCCGACGGCGAGGAGTAGGGACGAGCACTGCAGGGCTCTGGCGGTACGGGCGTTCACGGTGTTTCTCCTGACGCTGCTGAGCGGAAAGGCTTGCCGACCGCCGGGGAAGAGCCGCGGCCGGGTTCGGGGAAGAAAGGGGCGGAAAGGGGTACGCGCTGCAGGGGGGAACGCGCAGGCCGGCTGGCCGGCATTGGCGGAACCCGCCGATGGCCCGTGACGACGGACGCGTTGCGCCGGTCGGTGTGGTCAGCGTTCTCCGCCCTGATGGCGATTGGTAACCAACCCATTACCTGTGGTGGTCATGTGGAGTCTCTTCTTGTCTTCGGCTGGGAGCCGGGTGCTGATGCCGTCGAGGATGAACGGGCGTATGCATGCGCTGTCTTGAGCGTCTGAGGAGTTAAAGCGCAGGTGAATGGGGTGGTTACCTGGCGCTGGGGACTGGTGTCAGCTTCCTCAGGAAAGCGATGCCACGCTAGGAGTGGGATCAGATGAAGTCAATGCGCTACGTCGTAGTAACTGAACGACTCATAAGTCCAGAATTGCCCAATTACAGCCATGGGCAGACGATCAATCGGGGAGGTCTTCGCGGCAAAGAGCTCTGACAGCGCTGTCATGAGCTCTCGTATCCGCCCTTGTCCTCGTGCTAGCGTCCTGACCATGCCCTCAGTGCAACGGCACCCCACCATGGTCGATGTCGCCCAGCTGGCCGGGGTCTCCCCCTCCACGGTCTCGCGTACTCTCCGCGGACTGACGAACGTCACCCCTGACGTGCGGGCGCGGGTCGAGCAGGCCGCGAGGGAGCTCAACTTCGCCGTCTCCCGTCAGGCCGCCAGCCTGGTGACGGGCAAGACCGGGGCGGTGGCCGTCCTCGTGCCCACGCTCAACTCATGGTTCATCGGCACGGTCCTGGACAACCTCGGGCCCATGCTGCGCGCCGCGGGCATGGAACTGGTCGTCTATGTCACCCCGAACATGGCCGAGCGCGCCTCCTTCTTCGAACGGCTGCCGGCCAGGCGGAACGCCGATGCGCTGCTGGTCTTCTCCTTCGACCTCACCGACGAGGAGGCGACCCGGCTGGACGACCTGGAGATGCCGGTCATATACGTCAGCCAGCACGCCAAGGGCCGGGCGAGCGTGTACGTCGACGACGTGGACGCCTCCCGGAAAGGCACCCAGCACCTGATCAACCTGGGGCACCGGCGTATCGCCTTCTTCCAGACGATCGGCCCCAGCGGTTTCGTCTTCAGCACGCACGAGCGGCTGACGGGCTACCGGCAGGCGCTCGCCGAGGCGGATCTCGCATTCGACGAGGAACTGGTGGTCGCTTCGTCGGCCGACGACGAACGCGGCATCGTGGAGGCGGTCGGGCAACTGCTGACCCTGCGGGAGCCGCCTACCGCGATCTTCGTGGACCAGGACCAGGTCGCGGTCTCCGTCCTGTGGTCCCTGCGCAGGGCCGGTATCGAGATCCCGAACCATATGTCCGTGCTCGGCTTCGACGACCACGAAACCGCCCGGTGGGCGGACCTGACGACGATCGCCCAGCAGCCGGCCGACATCGGGCGTGCCGTCGGCGAGCTCTACCAGACCCTCGTCAACGACCCCGAGGCGGACCGGGAGCAGCACATCGTCCTTCCCACCCGCCTGATCCCGCGGAACACCACGGCCCCGCCACCGCGCGATGCGCCGGCTCCCGGTGTCTGACAGACAAGATCTCCCGGCACACCTCGTGTCGTTGTGTCGTTGTGTCGTTGCCGTTCCGTGGTCCGGCGCCCCGTACCACGCTGCAGGTGGGTGCCCGCGCCACTGCGCACTTCCGGCCACGGTCATGCCGTACCGGGGTGAAGGACGTCTGCCGATCGTCGAACCTCGGCGGAACAGGGACTCTCCGTCCGCAGCGGCGATCAGGGCGAGAGCGCGGGCGGGCGCCAGGCTCACCCAGGTGGCGGTCCGGCCTGAGTCTCCGCCAGCGATACCTCGGCCCGGACGGTTTCGAGCCGGCAACGCCTGACGGCCAAGGGCCTACCGGAGCTTCCCTCGCTTATCGGCTGCCGCCCAATTCGAAGAGCAGGAACAGAAAACCGGCCATCAGATGGCCCGCCACCACGTAGACGAACAGCCGCAGGGCCAGACCGCGAGGAAAGCGCCCGTCACCGCGCTCCTCGCCCGGTTCGTCCCTGCGTCTGCGCTGGGCGGGCGGTGGGACGGAACCTGGGGAGGGCTGCCCGGAGACGGACGTGCCCGACGCCGGAGGCTGCGGCTGGGCGGGCTGTTCGGTGGTCATGGTCGGAAAGCCTTCTGCTCGTTTGCGGCCAGGACTCGCACATGCGGGGGCCGGGAGTCCTACGGGGTGGGGGTCGGGGCTCAGCGTTGCGGGGTGCTGCCGTGTGCGGCGTGGCCGGGCAGGCCGTTCACACAGAGGTCGGCGGTGGGGGACTGGAGGAGCGTGTGGACGAAGAGCAGGTCCACGCCGTTGGCCGAGACGGCTTCCAGACGGTGCGGGGTGAGGGAGTCGAAGTGCGCCGAGTCCCCTGGTGCAAGCGTTTCGGTGACCTGTCCGAGAGCCAGCCGCAGTTCCCCGCGCTGTACGTGGATCCACTCCTCGCCGGGATGGACGCGGACCAGATCGCGCTGCCTGCCGCGCGGCACATGGACGCGGAGCGCCTGCATGGCGTGCCCGGACCTGCCCGCCTGCCAGTAGCGCCACCCTCCGGCATCGACGGATTCCATCTCGGCGCCCCGGACCACGGAATGGGCGGCCGTGGCCGTCTCGCCCAGGAGCTCGCCGACAGTCGTGCCGTAGACACGCGCGAGGGTGAGCAGGAGCGGCAGAGATGGCTGTCGCTTCCCGGTCTCCAGCCGGGAGAGGTGGGCGGGGGAGAGACCGGCCCTGTGCGCCGACGCCTCCAGAGTCAGCCCGCTGCGCCGCCTCAGCAGGCGCATCCGGGGCGCGAACGCGGGGAGGTCTCCCGCCTCCGGCCCGGCTGACTCATCATGGGGAGGGTTCGGACGCATACCCTGATTAAGACACGACTCCTCCCGCTGGGCAAAAGTCTTGCCTCCCAGGCAAAAACTCGGCAATGTCGTCCAGCCCGTGAACCGATTCGTCCTGGGCCGCCGCCCCGAACCGGGGCCGCCCTCCTCCCTGCTTCCTCCACGGCTCGCCGGACTTCTTCGACAACTCGCCGAGCAGCCTCAGCAACGGCCGAAGCTCTCCACTGGTGCACCTGCGCGAACACATCACTGTCGCGAAGATCGCCACCGGGTTCGGAATAAGCGAGCACCGCCCACGCCTATACCAGCGCGCTCGTCGCCCTGCTCGCCGCGCGTGCGCCGGGTCCGCTGAAGATACTGCGCGAGCACGAGCCCGACTTCGTCCTACTCGACGGCGCCCTCGCCGAGTGCGACCGGGTCGGCGACGGCCGGGCCGACTACTCCCACAAACACCGGCGCCGCGGCGTGAACGTGCAGGTCGTCACCGATCCCGGTGGCCTGGCGGATCTTCCGCGGATCCCGCTGCAGCCCCATCCGCATGACCTCAATCGCCAAGGCGGTCCTCACGCTGGAGCTGCAACGCCGAAGAAGCTCAGTACTCCTTGCAGCATCCGAACCTCCTTGATGTTGGTGTCGTGAGACCAACTCTCGCCCTCCGAGGCGTTTGTTGGGTCGATAGCCGGGGCGCCGTTCATGACGACCTGGTGGCTGGCGTTGATCAGCCGGTACAGCAACGACTCGGCGACAACGGGGTTGGGGAAGAGGGGAAGCCTGTCGCTGGGCGTCCGGTTGCTGATGACGACCAGGGCAGCAGCATGAACCCTCCTGTGTCTGATGTGCGACAGGTGTCGTGCACGGAGGTGGCCGGATGCCGCTCGAGTGCGCATCGGGCGGTCACTGCCTCATCCAGTCCGAGCCGGCAGACCCTTGAGCAGAAAGTTGCGTGGCGCGAATATTTGCGTGCCACGCACTCTCTGCTAGCGTGAATGGCTATGAGTGGTCTTCGGGAACGGAAGAAGGAAGCCACGCGCACAGCGCTGAGCTGGGCCGCAGTCCGGCTCACCGTCGAGCGCGGGTGGAGTGCGGTCAAGGTCGAAGACATCGCTGCGGCGGTCGGTGTGTCTCCGCGCACCTACAACAACTACTTCTCCAGCAAGGCCGAAGCGATCGCGTTTCGCTACCGTGAGCGCTCCTTGCGGCTCGCGGCCGAGCTGCGACAGGGACCGTCCGGCGAGCCCTTGTGGGAGGCAATCACTCGGGCGGCACTACGGCAGCTGGAGCCTGGCCCCGAGGTGGAGCACATGCCACCCCAGGAGCCCGATGAGTGGGCGGCCGGTCTCCGGGTGATGTTGGCCGAACCCGCACTGGAGGCCGAGATGCTGCGTGCGAGCAAGATTGCGGAGAAGGAGCTTGCCGCAGCGATCGCTGACCGCACGGGCACGGATCCCGGGGCCGATCTCTACCCTCGCCTGGTGGCCGCGAGCGTGATGGCCGCGAACAATGCCGCCCTCGAGCTGTTCGTGCAAGGCGGTACGGGTGAGCCGATGGAGGTTCTGCTGCCCCGGGCTCTGCGCATGGTGGCCACCGGACTTCCCACTCCGTAGGCCCCTCCTTTCCGCTCTGAACAGGGGCTGCTGCTTGCAGCCACCCCTACCCCCTCCATTCCTTAGATGCGGAGAAATGTCATGCTTGATGTAGTAATCGTCGGTGGCGGCCCGAACGGGTTGATGCTCGCCTGCGAGCTGGCACTGGCTGGGGTGCGTCCGGTCGTGCTGGAGCGTCTCGCCGGCCCGAAGACCGAGCCCCGGGCGAACGGTCTGGTTGGTCAGGTGGTGCGGATGCTCGACCGACGTGGTCTCTACGCACGCATCAGCGGATCCAGCGAACCGCCCCGACCCGCGCCCCGCTACATGTTCGGCGCGTTCACGCTGGACCTCACAGGTCTCAATGACAACCCCGTGAGCCTGCTCCCGGCGCCGCAGGAGCAGATCGAAAGGGTTCTCGCCGAACGCGCCGTAGAACTCGGCGTCGACCTCCGCAGGGGGCAGGAGGTGGCCGATCTGCACCAGGACGACGACTTCGTCCGGATCACCCTTGCCGGCGGTGAGACTCTCACCGCCCATTACCTGGTAGGGGCTGATGGGGGACACAGCGTGGTACGACGCTTGTCCGGCATCGGCTTCCCTGGCGTGACCACCGACGACTTCGTCACCCGCTCCGCGAACGTGTCCGTGACAGACGAATACCTGGGTCCGGACGGCAGCCTGCACGTTCCCGGCTACGGCAGCCTGCCACCCCTGCTGTACGTGCGCACGGAGCGCGGCACGATCGCGTGGGGCCTGCTGCCTGGCCGAGTGCCTGTCCTCAACACCACCGAAACCGGCAGGCCGGACGAGCACACCACTCCGATGACCTTCGAAGAGATGATGGCGAGCGCCGAACGTGTGCTGGGTGTGCCCGTCCCGCTGGGTCCGCCGGAGGGAGAGGGACCGCACTTGCTTCGACGTCTTGTCGGCGGAAACACCCGACTGGCAGAGCGCTACCGGGACAGGCGGGTACTGCTGCTGGGCGACGCGGCCCACGTGCACTCGGCGATCGGCGGCCCGGGACTCAACCTCGGCCTGCAGGACGCGGTCAACCTCGGTTGGAAGCTGGCCGCCACAGTGCGAGGGTGGGCCCCCGAAGGTCTGCTCGACACCTACGACGAGGAACGCCGGCCTGTCGCAGAACACGTCGTGGCCTCGACCCTGTCCCAGTCGGCACTGATGCGTCCCGGACCGGAAGTCAGTGCCCTGCGGACCGTCTTCGGCGACCTGCTCGCCTCACCCGGCGGCACCGAATGCATCGCCCACCTGCTCGCTGGAACCACCGAGGGCTTCGCGCCCGACCTCGTGGTCCACACCGGCGCAGGCCCCCGCCGGCTGGCCGACTTGACAACCACCGCCCGGCCCTTGCTGCTGGACCTGTGCGGCGACTTCGCCGAGGCCGCGAAGCCCTGGCACGACCGGGTCGATGTCATGAGCGGCAAGGCAGAGGGCACGAACGCGACCGGCCTGCTGCTGCGCCCCGACTGCCACATAGCATGGACCGGACACGAGCCGAACGACGTCGACGGTCTGCGAGCCGCGCTGCACCAATGGTTCGGCGGACCGCTGAGCGACGCCCGCCCGTGAGCTGGAGCAGGTCAGCGGTTGAGCTGGGTCATCAACTCGCGGTTGGTGACACGAGTCGCGTACTTCGCATCGGGCGAAGGCGCACGTCGTTACGGCGTCCCTGCTCCGCGTGCTCGAAAGCAGGGAGCCGGAGTCCAACGATGCCCGTACCTGATGCCATCGGCTTCCTGAGCCAGTGACGACGAGGCCCGCCACCTGACGGGCCTCATCGTCTCACTCGCGCTGACACGGGGCTCCCCGCAAGCAACGCAGAAACCTCACCGCGCTTCTTCGGCGTGTCAACTCCAGTGTGAGGACCGCCTTGGCGAGTGAGGCCATGCGGTTGGGGCTGCAGCGGGATCTGCGGATGCTCGGGAGTTACGGCCTGGCGCCGACAGCGGGACTGGACGGAAGCCGGCCCCGCCCCGGCTCCAAGCACCATCTGATCGTCGACCGCCACGGAACCCCGCTCGCCGTGACGCCTACCGGCAGCAACCGGCACGATGCCACCCAACTCATGCTCCTGTTGGATGCGGTCCCGCTGATCCGGGGTGTGCGGGGACGCCCCGCCACAAGCCCCGGCGGCTGTACGCCGACCGGGGCCACGACTTCGACAAGCACAGTTCCTACTGTGGAAGCGCGGCGGCAAACCCGTGATCGCCCGACGTGGCGTCGCCCCAGGTTCCGGACTGGACAAGGTGCGCTGGGTGGCCGAACGCTCCTTCGCCCGGCTCCAGCCGAGACGGTCACGGACGATCTCGCTCGCTGCTATCCGCCGCGTCAGGAGGGGCTCGGGCTCGAACTGCGGGCTCGGGCTCGAACCGCGGTATCCGGACTGGCTTGCGAAGGACTTCGTAGCCCTCACTCTCCCCGGGCACATGGTGGCCTACCCCGAGCAGGACCGGGCCAGGCAGCCAGGGTCCACGCTACGGCCTGCGGCCACCGCGCGAATTTTCAGGAGTCCAACCCCCGATGATCACGCGGTGGCCGTACCCGTTCCCAGCCGGGCTCGACACAAGATCGCGAAACGGGCTGGAGTACTAGCTGTGCCAGACCGCGATCGAGCTGACGCGATCGTTGAGGTAGCCGAGGTCGGACCGGTAGTCGTTGACCCGCGTCACCGCGCCGCCCCAGTTCGCGTGTTCGTGGACGTTGGCCGTGTTGCAGGCACCGTGCAGCCGAATCGACCGCGCAAAGTCGTTGTACGACCAGCCCAGCGTGGGGTACCTGTAGCCGGCAGGGTCACAGTCGCCGTCGTAGCCGTAGATGGTGTACGAGCGGCCGGCGAAGTTGCTGTCGTCGTACAGTGTGAACAACGGTGCCGGCGGGGCTGCGGTGCCGGACGCCCTCACGTTGAGCGCCGACGCGCTGTCGGCACACTGTTCCGAGACGACCTTCGACTCCGCCTGCCCCGGCTCGACTTTCTTGATGACGATGGCGCAGTGCTCCGGGCCGCTCGCGGCGTCGGCCGTGCTCCACGCTGAGGCCGAGCCGGTGGAAAGTGTTCCCGCCGCCAGCGCAGCGACGCCGACAGCAGCGATTCGTGATCCCACGTGCAATGGTCTTCTCTTCCAGTTGGTCGATTCGAAGTCTCATCGAGTACACACGGCACCGGTTGCGAAGCCGGGGCATCGAATACCGCCGAACTCATCGGGAAAATGCCGCAGTCCGATGCTTGCAGGAGAGCCGAAGCCCACTCAAGGCTGGGCCGATAGGATCTCGACCGGATCGATAGTGAACTCTCTATGGGTGGTTCACCAGCGCCGGGACCCCCGTATGCGTCGGCGAGGGCAGCGGAGCTGGGTGATCCATCCCGCGATCCACCGCCCGAGGTCAGAAACCTCGTTGATTGCCCTGCGGCCGACTGTCAGCGTGCCGAGTGACGGACACGGAAGCTGTTCAGCGGCTGTTCGACGAGTTGGCGCAGGAATACGGTCAGCATATTCCGTTCTTCAGTACGTCGTTCGGTCGCGGTCTCGTCGCCTGGTGCGAGCTGCGGCCTGGTGGTCGGGTTTTGGACATTGTTGCCGGTCGTGGGGCGATCACTGGGCCGGCAACCGTGCTGTGGGAAATCGCGATGAGGTGATCGCGATCGACAACGCCCCAAGATGCTTGCTGCTTTGGCCTCCGATCACTGGACGCCCGCAGTTGGGCTGCCGTGTCATGGACGCCACCAGCTTGATCTCCCCGACAACTACTTCGATGTCGTCACCCGTTGGTTCACCCTCCATTTCCTCGACGATCCGGAGACGGCGATCAGCAAGGCCCATCGGGTGCTGCGCCCCGGTGGCCTGTTCGCCTTCTCAGGCCCGCCGACGAATGGCCCAGCCGATGAGGAACCCGAAGGGCCCAGCACGCCGCACGACGACTGTTGGGCTTTCTACCGCGAGCTGATCAGCGACATGGCTTCCCGAACAAGCGCGTTGAAGAAACCTGATCCGTTCACGTCGCCATGAGCTTTCGGATGCCGAGTGGGAGTTGTTGCAGCCTTTGCTGCCCCGGCCTTCCAAGGGGGCGTCCGCGGGTGGATGACCGGCAGGTTCTCAACGGGATCGTGTAGAAATTGCGGACCGGTTCCGCCTGGCGGGACGTGCCCGACCGGTACGGGCCCCACCCACGTCATGGAGGCGATACGGGTGCCCGCTCCGGACCGGGACGCCCCCGGACGCGGCCCGACCATCTCATCGGCGACAAGGGCTACAGCTCCAAGGCGATCCGCGCCTGGCTGCGGAACAGGAAGATCACGTACACCATCCCCGAACGCGCCGACGAGATCGTCAACCGGGCCCGGCGAGGCCGCCTCGGCGGCCGTCCACCCGCCTTCGACAAGCAGATCCACAAGCAGCGCAACGTGGCGGAACGGTGTTTCAGACGACTCAAACAGTGGCGCGGCATCGCCACCCGCTACGAAAAGACCGCCGAGACCTACTAAGTAGCAGTCACCCTCGCATCACTCCTGAGGTGGCTTTGACGACAACTCCTAGCGGCGCCCCTCCTCCTGAATGGCCGAGTCCCGTACGACCATCGCCGCGATGGTGCGGATCAGGGCGATGTCGGCGCGGTCCCGGTTGCTGGCGGCCCATGCGAGGGCCATCGTGCACGAGGGGGCGTCCACCAGGTCGCGGTAGACGATGCCGGGGCGGGGATAGAAGGTGCGGGCGGAGGCCGGGAGGAAGCCGATGGCCTGGCGACGCGAGACCACGTGCAGCACACCCTCCACGTCCACGGCCAACGGGCCGAAGCGCGGGGGCGATCCGTCGGGGCGGGGGTTCATGGCCCAGTAGTCGCGCCATTCCCGGGGTGACTCGGGCGGCATGGTGACCATGGTGTGTCCGGAGAGCTGATCCAGCCTCAGCCTGTCTTCGGCGGCCAGGGGGTCCTCGGCCGGGAGGCAGACGACACGGGGTTCCTCTGCCAGTTCCAGCACTTGGATGCCGTGCGGGGCGGGTGGGCGCAGAAAGGCGGTGTCCACCTCGCCGGAGGCCAACGCCTCGTATTGGTTGACGAAGTTGAGGCTGCGCATCTCGACGGTAAGCCCAGGCTGCCGCTTGTTCAGCTCGTCGAGGATGGCGTGGGTGTGCGGCATCGCAGGCTCGGCCGAGAGCGTGCCGATCACGAGGCGCCCGGAGACCTGCCGCGACCGGGCCTCGGCCGCGCGGCGCAGCTCGGCCATGGCATCCGTCACCGCGCGCGCCCGGGGCAGCAGCGCACGCCCCGAGGAGGTCAGCTCCACGGTGCGGGAGGTACGGTCGATCAACTGGAGCCCCAGGCGCCGCTCCAAGGACCGGATCTGCTGGCTGAACGCCGGCTGGGTCATGAACAGCCGTGCGGCGGCCCGCCCGAAGTGCAGTTCCTCCGCCAGGGCGATGAAGAGCCGGAGCTGATGGACGCTCGGGTCCGCGTTCCCGCTCGACGGTCCGGTGGGCGGGGGCACGGCCCCGTTGCCACGTATTGCCATGGGAAGAACCTAGCGTCGACTCCCTTCCGGAACCAGCTCACCTGCGGCGATCGAGGCTCGGGCCGGCTCGCGCGCTGACGCGGCAGCCAAACCTGCTTACCGAGGGAATGCCCTCACCATGGCCGCCGACTTGGAGGTGGGCTTTCGGCTGTCCTCGGTAACGGCAGTCACGCATGCCGTGCCCGTGAGCGAACTCGTTGATGGTGCCCCCGCCCCGGAGCGGACCGCGTAGCGGGCTTTTCGCGGGGGTGCGTCACGGGGCGACCGGCACTGCCGCGCTGGCCTGGGCAAAGTCCCTTCCCTGTGCGAGGAAGGGGCGGGAGCGTGTCAGCCGCAAGATCGTAGCGGCCCGGCCCGCCCTCCCCGTGCGGTCAAGGGGCTCTTGTGCCCCCTCGGGAATACTCGTCCACCCGCCGGGGCGTGTCGGTACCGCACCGTTGACGACGGTGCGCAGCAGCGGCGGCACTGCTGACGGCTGGGAGCGTGGGAGCGCGAGTGCTCCCGGAGGGCTCCCATCATGGGAGCAAACGCACGTACGCAAGAAGCCGTCCCAGCAAACGCTGGAACGGCTTCCGATCTGCGATCTTCGCAGTCGGGACGGCGGGATTTGAACCCACGACCCCTTGACCTCCAGCTGCGCGTCAATTCCGTGCCACGGCTCGCATCGAGAGGTACCGGGCAGTACGGTTCCGTAACCGATTGTCACGCCAGGTACGAGCCTCGGGGTGAGTCAAGTGCCCCGGGTGAGGCCGGATCTGCTGGCCTCACCGATCACGGGCTCGGTCAGGAGTCGGCTGATGCCAGCCCCTGCGCTTCATCCGCCACGAACGCCAAAGCCAACTCAGGCGGGTCCAATTACCAGGGCATAGAAGCTCAGTGCGCGTTTGAGATCTGGCCAGCGCCGTGTTGAGAGGTTGCTGTTGCTGCCCGTCGGTCGAGGGTCCGAAGCGTCACTGGTCAGTTGAATCCGATCTCGGTGAAGGCGTAACCCCCACGCTCTGTGTATGGCAGTGCCTGTTGAGCGATGAGCGTCGGAGCCTGCCGGAAGTACTGGCGGTATCCGGACGCGCGGAACTTCAATTCGAACGCATGGCCCTCGATGTGCCAGAGCGGCAGATCTTGTCGGCCGTCGTCAGGCACCAGACGGTGCAAACCGTTGATCTTCAGGTCCGGGATCGTGCGCTTGAAGTCAAGGTCCCCCTCAAGGTCCCAGACATCTTCGAAGACGAGCGTTGCGGGGGACACCCAGAAGGAGAAATGCGTCGCCGGTGGGACCGGGTGGACCCAGCGGACGATGTAGTCGAGGTCAAGGAGAAGCCGTGGCAGAATCTCCTCGGTTTCCTGCACTGACAGGCCGTGGATGGTGGCGTCGTGCCAGCCCATCTCCTCGAAGTCGGCATCGCTCCACGCGCTCTTGGAAAGACCTGATTCCTGGTGGCCGCCGTTGTCCATATTCGTATCCAAGCAGACCGCTTGCCGGTACCCGTCATGGGCTGGGGACGCAGGAGAGGGGCCAAGGTCCTTGTCGTGTCACCGGTCGGCCTCGCGCGAGGCGGCGGACCATGATGCCGATCATCGCCCAGCGGATCATGGTCTCCGACCTGGGCGGGCTGGTCTCGTGGTCCCGGGCGAGGCGACGGTGAGCGTTCATCCGCGAGAATGTGCGCTCAACCGCCCATCGCTTCGGCTGGACCTGGAAGTCCCGCTGGTCAGGGGGCTTGCGGACGATCTCCAGTTCGCGGCCGAGGATCGTGGCGGTCCAGTCGACCAGGCGGTCGGCGAAGCCCTGGTCAGCCCAGATCTTCGTGACACTTGGGTGGTCGAGGCGCGTCCACAGCGGTGAGCGTTTCGCGCCGTCGCGGTCCTGGACGTTCGCGGCGACGATGCGGGAGAAACGCCTAGTACATCTGCCGTGTCGGGTCCATGTCCACGGTCCGTTGGCGGGTCAGCAGGCCCGCAATGGCTTCTATGGTGTCGCCCGTGCTCGCGGCTGCCAAGGTGACGGACCAAGGACTCGCCAGTTCTTCATGTGGGCGATGCCGTGCTGACCGCTGGCCGCTCCGGCCTCGTGGCCGATCGGGTGCAGCTGATCAACCGCCTGCGTGACGTGCTGACCGGGGTCTTCCCCGCGCTGGAGTGGGCCTTCGACTACTCGGCCCGCAAAGGTGCGCTGGTCTTGCTGACGGGCTACCAGACCCCGGCCGCGATCCGGTGCTGCGGCCGGTACCGTCTGACAACCTCGCTCGCCAACCGCGGCGTGCGCGGCGCCGACGCGGTCGCCGCGACCGCGCTGGATGCCGCCCAGGCCCAGCAGACCGCGCTGCCCGGCGAGGACGTCGCCGCACAGATCGTCGCCGACCTGGCGGCACAGATCCGGGCCCTGGACGACCGTCTGAAGCGTATCGACAAGCAGATCCGTGAGACGTTCCGCAGCCACCCGCAGGCCGAGATCATCGAGTCCCTGCCCGGCATGGGCCCGATACTCGGGGTCGAGTTCGTCGCCGCCGGGGACCTGTCCGCCTACGTCGACGTCGGCCACCTGGCCTCGGCGGCCGGGCTGGTCCCCGTCCCACGCGACTCCGGATGCAGGACCGGCAACCTCCACCGTCCCAAGCGCTGCAGCTGCCGCCTGCGACGGGTGCTCTACATGTCCGCGCAGACCAGCATCATCCGCGAGGGCCCGAACTGGGACTTCTACCTCAAGAAGCGCGGCGAGGGCTGCAAACACGTTCAGGCCGTCATCGCCCTCGCCCGCCGACGAGCCAGCGTGCTCTGGGCACTGCTGCGTGTCGGACGAGTCTTCACCCCCGCCCTGCCGGTCACGCAGCGGCTTGGCTTCGTCATTGAGACTCCTGGCGCGACTACCGCGACCTGCTCATCGCTGCTCACCAGCAGCTCGACGGCCCGATCGTCCTCGCCTGGGACGACCTGAGCGTCCACAAGGCCGCCGATCTGCGGCAGTGGGAGGCAACCCGCGAATGGCTGACCGTCGACTACCTGCCGCACTACGCGCCCGACCTCAACCCGGTCGAAGGGATCTGGTCCCTGCTGCGGCGCGGCTGGCTGTCCAACGTCGCCTTCACCACCCCGAACACCTCATCCAGCGCATCCGCGTGGCCTACGCCAGGTCCAGTAGCGCCGCGACGTCCTCGACGGCTGCCTCACCGGAACCCGACTCGTGCTCGCCCCACCATGACGACATCACGCTTTCAAAGTCAGTAGTACTCTCCGGGGAGGCGGATAGCCAACAGGCGGGGGCAATCTGCTTCCTGAGGTACAGCACAGCCGAGTTCGTATTGGATCTTCTGTAGCGCGTTCTGGTGCGCCTTTGCGGGGGCTCCGCGCTCGATCGCCTCTCGATACCCGGTTATATTGTCGAGTACATCCGGTCGGATTCCGCTGTCGCACTGAGGAAGGAGGGGATCGAAGGAAGAGAGGATATCCCCGTCTTCCGCGTAAGATATCCAGGCGATTCCTGTCTCACTTTTCAGGGCCGAGAGAGCAACCCGTGCCTCGCGATACGGACTGGATGATCTCTTTCTTGGCTAGGTAAGGTCCCTCCGACTCAATGACGAAGCACCAGTCATCGTGAGTGCCGGCACGCAACAACGGGCCGTCGGCGCAGATCATCCCGCTGCTGCGCAGTTCATCGATATCCAGCTCAGGAACGTCCTCCTCTTCGAGATCCTCCCCGGCCATTTTGATGGCCTCGGCTTCCATCCGGTCCACAAGGACGGGGCGATACTCATCGCCCGATATCTGGGAGAGAATGTCAGTGGGTGAAATCCCGCGCACGAAGAGAGCACAATAGCCGGTGTCATACAGCTCCGAGTTCGGCAAAAGCTTCATGTTCACGATGCTGCCTCACTTGTCAGCTCTTCACTGTGTGGCCTGGTTCCCCGGCCGGCGAACCAGGCCACAGGGGACTGCCGTGCTAGCCGTTTCCGGCACCGGCATCCACCCAGTAGGGATCATTCTCTAGCAGGCGCCACTGCACGGTCTTCCGGCCGAGGTCACCACCCACACCCGTATTCTGGTCGTTCGGCATGCTAGCGCGACCGCACT
>NZ_JAFFZN010000027.1 GCF_017676385.1 Streptomyces spirodelae | reverse complement strand
TCCGCCGTTGGGGACGGAGGCGTATGCCTCGGCGAGCCCCTGGTGCATCTGCTGGACGTGCTGGGCAGTGGCCATGGCGCCGCTGGCGCGGCTGTCGGCGGCGACGGCGCGAGCGTTGGCGGCTTCCAGCCGGGCGCTGGCTGTGTCGGCCAGAGAGCTGATCCTGCCGAGCGTCTCTTGGTCCAGCTCCAGCTCGGTCAGGGAGCCGACCATCAGGTCGATGCGTTCGGCGTCCTCGCGGGCGCGCTGGGCGTCGGCCTGGGCGTCCTCCAGCTCGGCCTGGGCCTCGACGGCGATGGAGTTCAGCTCGGCGAGGAGCTGTTCGTAGCTGTGGACCTCGCCGCCGGTGGCAGTGTTGATGGACACGGTGGAACCTCCAGAGGTGTTGGTGCGGTTGGGGGCGGGCCCGCCGCGCTGAGGGGCGGCGGGGGACTTCGGGGTGTCGGCCGCGCCGGCCTTGGGAGAGGGCTGAGGCACGTTCGGCTGCTGCTCGGGCGGAGTCGGAGCGCTGTTCTGGCCCTTGGGGTCCTGCTGTGTTGGCGAGTTGTCGGCCGCGCCGTTCTTGCGTGTGTCGGCCCAGCGGCGGGCGCGCTCCATGCCCTTGGGCCAGCCGGCCCGTACGCCGTCGACAAAGCCGCGGGTGACGAGGAACCCGCCGACGGCGACGGTTGCCGCGCCGGACGCGACCTTGATGCCGGTGCTGGCGCTGCGTGGTGCCGGGCCACCGCCGCGGGCGGCCTGCTTGCGCCGGTTCAGGGCGGCCTGGTGCCTACGGTCGCGCCCGTTCCGGTAGTTGTCCCGGACGCGACTCGTCGCGTTGCTGACGCCGTCGCCGACGGCCCAGCAGACCGCGAGAAGGACGATGACGATTCCCATGGGGCCTCACCTCCAGGTGGGTTGAGGAGCTGGGTGAGTAAGTGAGGAAAGTGCGTGCGCTTGTGCACGGGTCAGAAAAGGAAGCTGCCGAGAGCGCCAAATGCGCTGGCCACAGCGCCGACGGCACCCATGACGATCGCTCCGGCCGTGCCAGGGATGGACACCCCGGCGACGGGCACCACCGCGGCGCAGGCGAGGGTGCGGTTGTTGATCGACTTGTGGAACAGGTCGAAGCCGACGACAGCAGCCGTCACCAGGCCGATGAGGCCGACGGCGGTGGCGCCGGTGTAGCGGCCGATGATCGTGCTGAGCGACGAGTCGGCCCAGCCGACGGCGGTGCGCAGCCAGCCGCCCACCGGCGTCCCGACGATGCCGACGACGCCGGCGAGTACGAGCAGCGTGGTCAGGCGAGGCGCCTTGCGCCGTCCGACCGTTCGCAGCAGTCCCGCGGCAATGAGGCAGAGGACAGCAACAGTTACGGAGATCGATGCAGCGAAGAAGGACACTGACTCCCCCTCCTTTCAAGATCAATTTCTGTGACGTTCTGTGATGGTGGATTCGCGCGCGCCTGCGCGCGTCTCCGCGTTGGCGTGCGCGGACGTGTGAATACGGGCGTGAATTTCACGCGAGTGCTCACGCAGCGTGCTCGTGGGTGAAGTGCTGGGCCCAGGCTTCGAGGTCGTCGGCAACGCGCTGCCACGCCTGCTCGCGCTCGGACTCGGGCAGGTGCGCCAGGCGGGCGCGCACGTGGTCGAAGGCGACTGCGGCTTGCTCAGCGGCGGTTGTCGCCGCCGCTCGCTTGGCTGCGTAGTGCGCTGCCTCGCGCTGCTGCCTGGCCTTCTGGCGTCGGCTCATCGGGTCTCCCCCTCGCCGCCCTCGATGACCGGCGCCTGCGGGCTGTCGTCAGCCTGGCGGTGGCTGCCTGGCGTCTCCGACCACTCGCCGAACCGAGAGCGGTAGACGAGGCCGTCGGCAGCCAGGCGGTGCAGTGCCGAGCGGGTGGTGCTCCGCGGCAGGCCCAGGCCGCGGGCGACCTCACTGATTCGCACTGGCCCCCCGGCACTCAGGAAGCCGTGCACCTGCTCACGCACGGATGCGGGCACCGCCCAGCCCGGCAGCTCGCCCAGGCCGGGACGCAGGCGCGCGGCCGGCCAGCTGAGCAGAAGGAAGGCGACGCGTTCGATGCCCAGCGACGCCAGTCCGAGCAGCGCCAGTGCGGGTGCGTCCGCAGGGTCGTACGTAGGCGAGTCGCCGAAGGCTGCGGAGAGGGCCAGGGCGCCGAACCACGCGGCGCCTACGAAGGAGACGGTTCCAGTGATGTCGGCGATGACGTCCAGCGCGTTCGCGGCGACCACGCGGGGTGTGTGCCAGCGGCTGTAGTGGATCGGGTTGGTCACGGCAGATACCTCACTTGTGGGCGTTCTTGGGGGCGTTGGCGGTGTTCAGCAGGTCTTCGGTGGCCAGCAGCTGCTTGGCTTTCGACTGGCGGCAGCCCAGAACGTCGGCGGCCTGGCGGATCGAGGCGGGCGGCCGGCCCTCGGCGGCGAGCCGCCGCAGAAGCGCGCGGCGCTCGTCGTCGGTGGCGGGTTTTCCGGCCGTGGTCGCTGCGTCCGTGCCGGGGCGGGCGGATGCGCGCGGGGTGCGGGTGCGGGAGCCCCAGGATGCGGCTCGCTTTGGTGCGTCCGGCTGCTTGCCGGATGCAGTGGGGCGGGGTGCGTCCGTGTGCGGAGGGATGCGGTCGGGCGCAGGTGCGTCCGGGCTTCGTACGCAGGCGACCGCTTCTGCGACCGGGAGGCCGTACCGGGCGAGCCTGAGCGGCAGCACCGCGTCAGTGGGTGCGCTGCGGCGCCACGTCCTTCCGTACTGGGCGCGCAACCGCTCTCGGTAGACGGCCCAGTCCTGGGCGATGGCGACTGCCTCTTCGTACGAGCGCAGCTCCCACAGCTTCATGCGTCGCCACAGCCGGAAGGTGGATGGCGGGGCGAGCAGCCAGCGCGCCAGCCGCACGCCCTCCATGTGCTTGTCGGCCGTGATGTCGGCGACGCGTCCGACGGCGTGCCGCGCTGCCTCCACGCTGACGATGAACAGCAGCGGGATGACGCTGTGCATCCCGACTCCGAGCGGGTCCGGCCAGGCAGCGGCGGCGTTGAACGCGACCGTTGCGCCAGTCAGCAGCCAGGCCGCTTGCCGCAGCAGGGGAAAGGCGATGCGCAGCCACGTGAGCAGCAGATCGAGCGCGAGGAGTACGACGATTCCGGCGTCGATGCCGATGGGGAAGTACGGCGCGAAGCCGCCGAACCCCTGGCGCACGGCCAGGTCGCGCACTGCCTTGTACGAGCCTGCGAAGCCGATCGCGGCAATCACGAGCGCGCCGGAGACGACAACGCCGATCAGCAGCCAGCGTGCTTTGGTGCCTGGCAGCTTGGGGGCCGCTGGTTCGTCTCGGTCGTTCACGTGCTCGACGTCTGCCGACGCAGTCGTCTCGGGAGTGTGCTGTCGAGTCGGCGCCGAGGGCCTTTCCTGCGGGCTGTCCTCGGCGGGACGGTTCGGGCGGGCGGGACGGACCAACGGTGAGCCGTCGGCGGCGACCAGGCCGCCAACAACGGGCACCGTGCGTCCGTTGCCGTTGGCGTGGTTGAGGAGAAGGTGCGACACGAGCAACTCCGATACGGGAGGCGTGGGGAGGGGAACGGTCGACTTGCACCAGGCGCTCGGCCGGTGTCCTAGGCGGTCTTGTGCCGGTGGTCGGCGATCAGCAGCGCGAGCCAGTGCGCGTTGTTGGTCTGGCCGGCGTACGAGCCGTCCGGCGCCCAGGCGTGCCACCACAGAGAGGGCCAGCCCAGGAACTGCTCGACGGTCAGCGCGATCGTGTAGCCATCCAGCTCGCCGACCTCGACAGGCAGACCAATCGGCGTGCGCATGCGCACCTCACTCACCACCCGTCTCGGAGGCGGAGCCGAGGGTGTGAGCCGTTGCCCTGGTCTGCTCGCCGACGGGGAGGGTGCCGCGTCGGCCCGCACGGCGGCCGTTCACGGTGGCGTACTGGGCGCAGTCGTTATTGCTCAGCAGCCAGCCGCCGCCGTGGCGCTTGATCTTGTACATGGCCTCGTCCGCCAGTCGCAGCAGCCGCGAAAGGTCAGCAAGCGCGGGTGGCTCATGCAAGACGGCCCCCAGCGAAGCGCCCAGGCGCAGCTCGTGCCCCTCGAAGGTCAACGGCGCACGCAGCTCGCGGTTCAAGCCCTCCAGCAGCGAGGTCAGAGTGGAAGGGCCGGACATCGGCACGGCTGCTGCGAACTCGTCACCGCCCAGCCGGGCGACCAGGCCGCTACAACCGCCCCCGACCGCACGGGCAAGCACCTTTCCGGCTGTGCGAATCGCTTCGTCGCCGGCCGCGTGCCCCCAGGTGTCGTTGACGGCCTTGAAGCCGTCCAGGTCGACCATGACGACAGCGCATGGCCTCACATGGTTGGCCAGCATGCGGGCGGCCTGCTGCTCGAAGGCATCGCGTCGCAGTAGCCCTGTCAGCGGGTCCTTGTTCGCGGCGGCGAGTTGGCGCCGCATCCACAGGGTGTGCAGACCCCAGCCGGACAGAGGCAGTGCTGCACTCGCAGCGCTGATCAGCGCGCTCATGCGGCCCTCCTCTCGTGCCCCGGATGGCATGCGTGCGAGCGAACGGCGCGACGGCCGGCCTTCTGCTTGCGGTACGTCCGGTGCCAACCGCACAGCGGACAGCGAGTCCGGGCGCTCATGCGACGCGCCTCCCACTGGCCAGCGCGGCGGGACCGGATGCCTGGCCGCTGTCGGCGAGGTCGGCAGAGGCGTCGAGGAAGTCCAGGGCCGCGTCGGTCACGTACGGGGAGAACTCTGGGAGCTGCCCGAGCTGGTCGAGGGTGTCGATGAGGACGGCGAGCGGCAGGGCCTGGCCGTCGTAGTGCGCGCAGACGGCGGCACGGGCGGCGGCCAGCAGCTCGGCGTGATCGTGGCGCAGAGCGGCCAACTCGCGGCGGTGCTCAGCCAGTGTTCGGGTCAGGGAATGCTTGGTCGGGGTCGTCATGATGGGCAGAAACCTCCGAACAGAGGGCCGTCGGGCCTGCGGCCAGGACGCAGCACCAGCAGTGGGCAGCAAGGCCCGACGGCACAGAGGAAGAGGAAGCAGAGAGAGGCGCTCAGCGGCTCTTACGGCCGCCGGAGATCGGAATGTCCAGCCCGACCATCGAGCGCAGCACCAGCGCGCAGACCATGACCGACACCGCAGTCGTAGCAACGGCAAGCGCGACCATGGCCACGGACAGGAGCAGTGCGACCAGGACGGAGCCGACGATCAGCGCGCCAGCGGCGCCGATGGCGATGGCGCCGGGCGACACCGCGAGGCGGCGGCCGGCACCAGACCCGGGAACCGGGGCGTGGGAACCGCAGGCACAGGTCTGGCCCGTGTGGTGGGGCACGACCTGGCTCTGCTGCTGCGCCGGTGCCAGGGAGGCGTGTTGGCGGCCGAAAGCGTCCGTCAGCACGTACCTCGGGTTGGTGGGCGAACCATGGGGCATCGTCGGCTCATTCATGCCGCTGCCCCCTTCTGCTCCGAGTCGGCCTTACTGGTCAGCTCGCTGCGCTCGTCGGGCGTCAGCCCGCCGAAGATTCCGAACCGCTCGCCGTTGGCCAGCGCTCGGTCCAGGCAGCGGATGCGTACAGGGCAGGAGCCGCAGATCTCCTTGGCGACCGCGATTTCCTGGCGGCCGTCGGAGAAGAACAGATCCGTGGAGGTGCCCTTGCACGCCGCAGCGGCCTCTACGGTCGGGTCGGCTCCCGGGATCGAGGCACCGCCGCTGCTGCGTCGATTCGGACGTTGATCGCGGTGCTTGGCTGACCGGAGGTGGGGCCGCGAGGTTCCCCGTATGGCGAGGTAGGACGCGTGACGGACGGGACGGAAAGCCATCAGCGCACCTCCGCCCGTTCGATTCGCGGCCCAGGCGTCCAGGTGTGTCCGCAGGAACCGCACACCTCCCGAGCCGCGGTACGGCACCGCGACACGGATGTGCTCGCCTGGCACCGGGGACACCGCGCGCTCGCGCACGTCGGGCGTGCGTCGTATGCCGGCTTCGTCGCCATCACGCCGCCTCCCCAATAGCCGGGCGGCAAGCGTCGGTGGGCGAGGTGCAAGCGAAGACGCTGATCTCCACGCCCTTCCAGTTCGCGTCACCGCTGAAGTGACACCCCAGGTCGTTGTCGTCGTACTGGTGTGCCACCGGCTCACCACCGCCGAACACGGTCAAGATTTGTGCCACGGCGGGGAACTTGTCTTCCGGCGCGGCCCAGGAGGCGACCTGGAGGGTCACGCCGGGGCTGCCGAGGTGGGGCCGGTAGGCGTGCACGTCCACGGTGACCGGTGGCAGGTCAGCCATCGCGGACAGTCGTTCGGCGACCAGCAGCATCGTCTCGGGGACAGTGCGCCGGCTCGGCGCTTGTCCCGTGACGACGCCGGTACGCTCGTCGAGCATCGTTGGGCTCCTTTGGCGAGGAATTCCGGTGCAGCCCCGGTGGGCCGTGTTGGGAGTGGCCGCTCCCGCTCGGCCGGCATCGCCGGGGCTTTTTGCATGCATGGGTCGTCCCGGTCGGTCTCATCCGGGCTCAACCTCATGCACCAGGTTCTACCTAGTGCATGAGGTTGTCAAGCGACTCTGCGGCCTCGGATTTCACCTTCGCTGTGTGCTGCGGTGGCGGTGTGCTGGACTAGGTGCGGCTGCTTCAGCCAGATGTACGCAGAAGGAGGACACCTTGGCCGAGACCAGCGCGGGCCCCGCCTATCGGCTGCTCGCGGAACGTCTGCGCAGGCAGATCGCCGATGGCGACTTGCCTGTCGGCTCGGCGCTTCCGTCGGCGAGAGAGCTGATCAAGCAGTACGGCGGCTCCACCACCGTGGTCCGGGACGCTCTCAAGATCCTCCGCGAAGAAGGGCTGATCTACGGCCACCCGGGCAAGGCCGTGTACGTCCAGGCAACCCCGGAAGAGGCCGCGTCGGATCGCGCCTCCCTGGAGGAAGTCGCGCACGGACTCAGTGAGGTCCGGGAACAGCTCGCGTCCGTGGGAAGCGCTGCGACGGATATCGCCCAAGTGAAGAAGGAGCTGTCCGAGCTGCGCCGGTCGGTGGCTGTTCTCCAGTCGCAGCTCATCGAGCTGTACGGACGGGTGGGACAGCCGTACCCGCACGACAAGGCGCCAATCAAGGACCAGGCGGCAGCACCGGCGCGCAAACGAGCCGTCGGCGACTGACGCTGTGAAGGGGGAGAAGTTGCGGGAGTCTGCCAACGACTCGGCAGAAGTGGTGTCACTGCACGGCCGGACCGCCTACAAGCCGGATCTGTCCCAGCTCGCGCGCAACCAGCTCGCTGCCGCTCGGGCAGCACGGGGACTCTCGGTCGAGGAGTTCGCCGAGCTGCTGTCCGCGATGCTGGACTGGCACGTCAGCCCGGAAGCGTTGGAGTCCTGGGAGGGGGTGACGACACCCCCCGGCGACGTCCTGGTCGCCGCCGACATAATCGGCCGGCAACGCGGGCCGCAGCTCGGCGGCGCTGACGGCGACGAGAGCCAGGACGCCCTGGCCCAGTTGGTCGGCAACCAGTTCGCCGACCTCACAGGCGTCTACGTCAGCCGCTCGGAGTTCCAGGCGAAGGTCCCCGCGTCGGACATCTTCGATGACGCGAAAGACATCCGGATGTGCGGCCTGTCTCTCAACCTGCTGTGCCAGGCGTACTCCGGCTCACGACTCAAGGAAATCGTCCAGGCCGGTACGCACCTCCAGGCGCTCTTCCTCAAGCCCAACGGCCGCTACATAGCCGACCGTGAGCGAGAAGAGGGCTATCCCGAAGGGCAGTTGTCGGCCTTGACGGCGCTGAACATCGCGATCCTCAAAGAGCGCGTCGTCGGAGAGCTGTCCGAAGAAGCGGCTGACCGTGTGGAGATCGGCGTTTATGACGAGCCGATCCGGTTCAACCTCACCCTGATCGACAAGCAGATGTGCGTCGCCCAGCCGTATCTCCCGGAGACGCGGGGTGTCGATTCGCCGGTCTTCCTGGTGCGCAAGCGCCGAGCAGTCGGTGGCCTCTACTCGACCTTTGACCAGATCTTCACCAGCATGTGGGAAAGGCGGACCACCGAATGACCGACCTCGCCGCGCTTCTCGAAGTCGCCGACCGAGCCGTCGACCAGGCCGCCGAGCTGGTGACCACCATGTCGCTCGGCAAGGTCACCGCGAAGGGCGACCGTGACACCGTCTCCGAGATCGACCTTGCGGTCGAAGAGAAGCTGCGGGCCTTCCTGCTCGCCGAGACGCCGGAGATCGGCTTTCTGGGAGAGGAGCACGGCGCCAGCAACGAGGCGGGCGGCGCCCTCACTTGGTCCTTGGACCCTGTCGACGGCACCGCGAACTTGGTCAACGACATGCCGCTGTGCGGGGTCTCGCTGGGGTTGGTCGAGGGGAACCGCTCGGTGCTGGGCGTAATCGACCTTCCGTTCCTGGGCGAGCGCTACCGAGGGGCGGAAGGGCAGGGGGCCTTCCGCTGCGAGGAGCCAATCTCGCCTCGCCGCACCACCGCACTGAAAGACGCCATCGTCGCCATCGGCGACTACGCCGTCGGCCACAACGCGGAGAGCCGCAACGCCCCACGTCTCGCGCTGACCAACCTCCTGGCCACCCGCGCCATGCGCGTCCGCATGCTCGGCTCAGCGGCAACCGACCTTGTCTGGGTTGCTGCCGGCCGCCTTGATGCCTCAATCGCCTTGAGCAATCACCCATGGGACACAGCGGCGGGGACGGCAATCGCCAGGGAGGCCGGCGCCAGGGTCATGGACTGGGACGGGACGCCTCACACGGCGGCGTCGAGGGCGACGGTGGTGTGCGCCCCGGGCGTCGCTGAGGAAGTTGTCCAGGTTGTGCAAGCCGTACTCAAGAAGGACTCTGTGCAGGTCTGACTCGCCATCCGGCGATTGGCGTGAGACTGTGGGGATCCTCACACTGGATGAAATGGCTAAATGAGGCGCCAGGGCAAGACTGCGCACGAGATCATCAGATATGGCACCTGATAAGCGCCGACGTCGCCGAAATCAAAGACCTCAGTTGACCAACCACCCTCATGTGCGAGTTGGACCCTCTAGTGACGACCCGCATGAGATCGTTTACTTCAAGCGGCATGTCGATGACGACCCAGAGCAGGGCATTCCCGGGCGCGAGTTTCTTCGATCCTGTCCCACGCCGGTCAGGGCCAAGCTGCGGGCCGTACTTGTTCAGGTAGCAGCCGCTCCACCAAAGCGCTTTTCGGGGGGCGGCTATTGGGAGGCAATGAAAGAGGATATGGCCGGCTGGTTCGAGGCTCGCGCAGACGGTCCCGGCCGTCGGCATTATCGCCTCTTCTGCCTCTTAGACTATGCGGCAGAAGGCTTCGAGAAACCCCTATTGGTGATCGTTGCGGGTCTTGAGAAGCCGTTTCGCACGACCTTCTCTGACAAGGACTACCGAAAGGTAAGGAGTCTCGGAGAGGAATATTGGAGCCGCAACCCTCGAAGCCTTAGTTGATTCTTCTTAAGCCGCTGCTGAGGATCTGCTGCGCTTCTTTGTGCGAAGGTCATTAAGGTGGTCGATGAGTCCTTGAGCGTCGGCTGTGCGCCCTTCCAGGAGTGGCGAGGTAAGAGACTCGCGCTCACTCTTGGGAAGGGGCTCCAGCGTGATCCGCAAGCCGAGAGCTGTGGCCACTTCGGCAAGCGTGCCCAGCGTTGGGTTGACGTGACCCGCTGAGAACAGCCGACGCACTACTGCCGGCTCTGCACTGATGGCCCTGGCGAGAGCAGCCTTGGAGAGCTTGGCAGCCTCTCGTGCTTGATCAAGGTCGTTGACGATTTGATCGATCGTGGCAATGCGCATCGACTCAACGACGTACTCGCGGAGAAACGCCGGGTCCTCCAGGTCTTCCGCGAGGTCGTCCCAGAAGGCGTCGTGTTCGGTTGCCATGGAGCCTCCCGTTGAGTTCGTCACCACCCTGAGCGTAGCAAAGAAGTTACACGTAGGCCAGTGGTGCGCGACTGGAGTGGCGCACCACTGGCGGGTAAGACGGTGCTGGTCACGTCGGTAGTTGCCAGGCTTGCGAAGAGTTCCGGGCCTGTGTCGCCTGCCATGTTCACTGCCGCGTGGCCTGTTGGGCGTCCCAGTGGCCCCAGGCCCCTCAGAGTGCCCTGAGTCGCTTCTCAGGCGGCGTGAAGATCGTATTCCTTGACGGGTCGGCGAATCCTGCGATCAAAGCGATTTCCTCGCGCGTCAACCCCTGGTTGGCCATGGCTTCCCCGATGGACTGAGCAAGCTTGGGAACCTCCGGGGTTAGCTCGTCACTGAGCGGTTCTTTAGTGCGCCACCCCTTGCTGCTCAGTGATTTGTATAGGTTTGTCCGCTTTTCTGTGGAGATTGCCTTGAGTTCATGAGCGCGTTCAATCAGTGCTTGCATTGAAGTGCCCCACTCGCGCTTGAGATCGTGCAACCGGCCTAGAGTTAGGTTTCTTAGCTGCGGACGAATGACCTCCGCCGGCATCAGAAACTCCGCGGCGAACCGATTGGCGTCGTCCTCCATCGTCAGCGTGACTTCCGATGAGTGAAGACAGAGATGCCCTAGTTCGTGCCCAATTGTCAGTCGCAAGCGATCAATTGGCGCCACTCGATTGATAAGGATCAACGGATGATCGTCTACCCATTGGCTGAGGCCGTCGATCCGTGACGTGCCGAAGTCCTCCGCCAAAACGACACACCCTGCCGCCTCAACCCATGGTGTGACTGATGGAACGGGGCCAATCGGCATACGCCACTGCATGCGCACCATACGGGCTGCGTCTGCGGGGTCGGTATCGATAGGGTCGAACGTGGGGAACCGCTGTTGAGCCCTCAGGGACACTTCTTCCATGAGATGCCGGACGTGCATGCGATACACGTTCAGACGGGCTTCAAGTTGGCGCCACTTGGTCGCCTTAGCGGTGGCTCGCTTGCGCATATGAGCGTCGACCGCCATCGCCCCACGCGCGGAACCCGCCCCCTTGAGGAATGCCTCCGTCACGCCGAGGGCATCCGCGAGCTGCGAAAGAACTTCTCCCTCGGGCTCGCGCATGCCTCGCTCGTACCTTGACAACGCTGCTTGCGTGACGCCTGCTGCCGTTGCCAACTCTTCCTGAGTGGCACCCAGAGCCCGGCGAGCCGTGGTGATTGCTTCGCCGAGAGTGCTCACGTCTACTCCTTCGTCGGTTCACGCAGACTTGTCGCCGGAACGTCGACGGACGGCAACTGAGGCGTCGGGGTGGTCGGCTGCACGGGCTGAACGGTGCCAGGGGTGATCCCCTCGCCAGCACTTCGCAGAGGTACCAACCAGACAACGTTCTCTTGGCCATCGCGCAAGGAGAGCACTGCCTCGCCGATCTTCCTCGCGTCAGGGTTCCACTCGTATCCAGCGGTCAAGCGGACCTCTTCGAAGCCAGGGAATGCTGCTTGGTGCCCTTGCGCGAAGAACTCCAAAGCTGTCTGCGTCGCATAGCTGCTGACCTGGCCATCTTCGCGATGCCGCTTGACTCGCAGACGATAGCTGACACCCACGACGAGCTCGCGAGTGGGCTCGCCATCCGAGAGGGTGACGCCTGGGTGTCCGTCGAGCTCAGCTAGAAGGTGAGCCCACAGGCGGTCATGAATCCAATTCCCGAGACCTCGTTCACTGTGTTGCGCCACCCACGAGGGGAAGCTCTCTCGGTACGTCTGTAGGTCCTCAGATGCCTGGTCTACTGCACGCACCAGCCCGCGGATCACCTTCGGGCCTAAGCCTGTCAGTACCTCTGTTGAGTCAGGTGGAGAAAACATACCGCAAAATATACCGCCACCTAGGGCTCAAGAGTCCAGCTCGGCGGGGCAGTTCGTACATATTTTCGTGTCTGATGCGTCGTGCCTCCGAGGTTCGCGCCGTGATGGCTGTGTCAAGCCGTAGACGACCGCCCCAGCGGCGACGACGCCTCCGTGCATGCTCGCTTCGGGGAGAGTTCACTAAAAGCGCTGCCCCACCCGTCCCCCAGACGTCTTCCCAAGTGCCTGCGAACCACCGTCCATGGAGGTCAACGCACTGCGCCCGTGTGCTCCGCGACCCTCTTGAAAACCGTAGAGGTGGCAACACCTCCGTGGGTTCAAATCCCACCGCCTCCGCAGCCCGAATGAAGGTCTGCAGCCTGAATGACGGCCCGGCTCACGAAGGGGCACCACCGTGCGGGTGGTGCCCCTTTGCCGTGCGGGGACGCCCACGGGTGGCGTGATGTCGGTCACCTGGACGGCGGAGTCCCCGCTGTGCTGGCAGCCCCCTGGCGGCCGGGGAGCGACGGGGAAGACCCCCTCGGCCGGCCGGTTCCGCCGTGCCGGATGGCCCGGGTGCGCGGAGGCTGGTGCCTGTGGACGGTTGTTTCGTGGCACCGAGAGACACCGGAGCAGCCCGGGGACGGTCGGCGGTACCGGGCGGCGGCGGAGGAGGCGAGCGACATGGCGGACAGCGTGATCGGCGCGGCGGGGGCGGGAGGGGGCGCGGAGGTGCCCGTCGACCTGCGCCCCGCCGCGCGTCGCACCGCGGCGGTCGTTGCGGGGGTGGAGGATGCCCAGCTCGGCGACCCCACACCGTGCACGGAGTTCGCCGTGCGGGACCTGTTGCGGCACATCGACGCGCTCGCCGTCGGCCTGCAGTACACGGCGCGCAAGGAGCCGGGTGATGTCACGGCTGCTGCTGCGGGCGGTGCCGCGGACCGGCCACTCCCGGACGACTGGCGCGAGCGGCTTCCGCACGACCTCGCCGACCTCGCGGTCGCCTGGTCGGCGCCGGACGCCTGGACGGGCACCACCCAGGCGGGCGGTTTCACGCTGACGGGCACGGAGGGCGGTCTGGTCACCCTGGATGAACTCGTCGTGCACGGCTGGGACCTGGCGCGGGCCACCCGGCAGGACTACCAGGTTGACGAGCCCGGCCTGCGCGCGGTCCGGGACTTTCTGGCCGCAGGTGTGAGCGAGGGCGAGGACGGGGAGCAGGGAATCTTCGGTCCGGTCGTCCATGTGGACGCGGATGCCCCGCTGCTCGACCAGATCGTGGGCCTGGCCGGCCGCGACCCGGCATGGCAGCCCCCGGGCTCTGCCTGACGGCACCACGTACCCTGCTCGCCCTGCTCACCCCGTTCGCGGTGCCCGCTCCGTTCGCCCTGTTCACCCCGCTCGCTCCCGTTTCCTCCGGTCCTCCCGGCTTCACCCGCGCCGGGGGCCGTGGCGCGCTTCACCCCGCCGTTGAACCGTCCTGCGCGCTGCCGCGCTGCCGTCCTGCCGCGCTGCCGCGCTGCCGTCCTGCCGCGCCGAGGCGACGGTCGAGCGGGCCTCGTGCTCCGGCAGGCCGAGGGAGAGCGCCGCCCGGATCAGTGGCTCTGCCAGGTCGTCGCCCCTGGCCGCTCTCGTAGGTCCGGCAGGCCGTCCAGTACAGCCGGGCATTGCGCTGCCCGACCTGCGTGCCTTGGACGAGCCGCACCAGCGCGCCTCCGTCGTCCGCCGCCCCTCCCACCCGTCGTCCGGCCGTCGCGTGCCCTGAGGGGGCGGCAGCAGGAGAGCCAGCAGCGCCTCGGGGACGGGCGCGGGCGCCCGGGCTGCCGAGCCCGGTGCGAGCCGGTAGGTGCCGCGTACGGGGGTGAGCACGGTGGTCGTCGCCGGAACGGCGAAGCCGTGTGCGGCGGCCAGCCGTCGGAGAGCGCGCGGCGAGTCGATGCCGTGCTTCACATCGAGGTCGAGCCCGACCAGGTACAGCGGTGCGCGGCCGCAGGCGATGCCGTAGCCGGTGGTCCGCCGCGCGGCGGCGAAGAGGGCACGCACCCGGTCGGGGTCGGACGTGGCGTCGTACACGCCGTGGCCGAGCAGCCCGCACTCGCCGTGACAGGCACGGTCGAGGGGTGCCAGGACGCCGTCCGGGTTGAGGGTGTACGAGGGTTTATTGATACGTCGTCATACGTGCGGGGGAAAGAGGCGTACTGGGCGAATCCGCCCGCGGCGGCATGGGCAACTCTGGACCCGCGACGTCGTAAGCGAAGCCGAGGGCAGCGGGCCAACTGTCCGAGGCAGCAGCGCACTTCCGGTGCAGCGCCCTCGTGGCGCACTTACCGTTCCTGGAGGAATGAACATGGCACGCATCCGTACCGCCCGCGTCATCGCGTCCGCCGCCGCCCTTCCATTCGCTCTCGCCGTCATGTCAGGCGTGGCGCAGGCGGACAACGGCTCGCTCGCGGACGACGGATCCAACTCCCAGGCGAGCTCCAACTCCCAGGTGCAGGGCGCGGTGGGCAACGGGAACAACACCAACAACGCCAACAACGCCACCGTCAACGGCAACGGTGCTGTCGTGAACCAGGTCAACGAGACACACAACGAGACCGCCTCCATCGCCTTCGGCAACCTGTGGTGAGGGTCTAGACGGGTCCGGCTGGTCCGGGGGGCCGGACCGGTCGCTCATGGGGATGGGTTGAGGCCGCGTACCTGCGCCACTGTCGCGAGTACGCGGCCTTCTCCGTGCGGGCACGTCTCCGTGCGGGCACGTCTCCGTGCGGGCCGCCGTGCGTGCTTCCGTGCGGGCACGGCCGTCTTCGCGCTGTTGACACCACCCCGGAGCTGACGGACAGTCAGATACGAGTGGGCGCCGAGCTGTCGGTGTGCTCGGCAGACGGGAGGGCTTGGGTGAGTGCGGCGAACGGTGTGGGTCCGTCACCTGGCCAGGACGCGGACGACGCGCTGTACGAACGGCTGCGTACGTACGCGGGATGCCCGGCAGCGGACGCGGCGCACGGCCGCGACCCCGTCAACGCACCGATGATCCGGCACTGGTGCGAAGCGCTCGGCCACCCCGTACCGCCCGACGGTTCGGCGCCCGCGACGATGCTCCAGGTCTGGACGATGGCCGGACTGGCGAGGGACGGAGAGCGTGCCTCAGGGGCTCCCACGGGTCAGGGAGGGCGCGCCGGGCCGTACGTCGAGCTACTGGCCGAACTGGACGGCGCCGGCTGTACAGCCGTCGTCGCGACCGACTGCGAGCAGGAGTACGTGCGTCCGCTGCACCCGGGGGACGAGATCACCTTCGACGCGGTGATCGAGTCGGTCTCCCCGCGCAAGAGGACCAAGCTGGGCACCGGGTACTTCGTGACGACCCGGATGGATGTACGGGTGGGTGCGGCCCTCGCGGGGACGCACCGCTTCCGCATCCTCAAGTACCGCCCGAAGCCCACCGGGCCCGCCGCCGGACAGGGCGCGCACCGGGGTGGGGCCCGGCGGCCGCGCCCCGTGGTCAACCGGGACAACGCCGGGTTCTGGGAGGGCGTCGCCCGGCACCAACTGCTCTTCCAGCGCTGTGCGGCGTGCGCGACTCCGCGCTTCCCGTGGCTGCCCGGCTGCAACACCTGCGGCTCCTCCGAGTGGCGTGCCGTCGCGGCGTCCGGGCGGGGCACCGTCTACTCGTACGTCGTGATGCACCATCCGCCCTTCCCGGCCTTCGACCCGCCGTACGCGGTGGCGCTGGTCGAACTCGACGAAGGGGTGCGGATCATCAGCAACGTGACCGGTGTGCGCCACGATCAGGTGCGCGTCGGGATGCCGGTCGAGCTGGAGTTCCTGCGGGTGGACGACGACCTCGAACTGCCCGTCTTCCGGGGGCGGGCCTGATGGCACACAAGAACGGAACCGCACCAGGGCGCACGCCCCCGCCGCAGCCCCGCGAGGGTGAGGAACTGCCGCCGCTGGAGATTCCCGTGACCCGCACTCTCATCGTCTCCGGCGCGCTGGCCTCGCGGGACTTCCAGGACGTCCACCACGACGCGGAAGCGGCGCGCGCGAAGGGCTCGCCGGACCTCTTCATGAACATCTTGACGACCAACGGCCTGGTGGGCAGCTACATCACCCGCTGGGCGGGCCCGCACGCCGTGCTGCGCAAGGTCGCCATCCGGCTGGGCGCGCCCAACCATCCCGGCGACACCATGGCACTGTCCGGACGCGTCACAGCGGTCACGCCTCCCGGACCGGACGCACCACCGGGTGAAGGCGCCACTGTGGAGGTCGCCGTCCGGGGCGCCAACCGGCTCGGGCAGCACGTCACAGGAACGGTCACCGTCACCCTCCGGGAAGGCGCACCGGAATGAGCCTGCGGAGGGGCGACTCACTCGGCGGCCGGGCCGCCGTCGTCGGCATCGGCGCCACGGAGTTCTCCAAGGACTCGGGGCGCAGCGAACTCAAGCTCGCCGTCGAGGCCGTCCATGCCGCACTGAGCGACGCCGGACTGACGCCGGGCGACGTGGACGGCATGGTCACCTTCACCATGGACACCAGCCCTGAGATCACCGTCGCGCAGGCGGCCGGTGTCGGAGAGTTGTCGTTCTTCTCGCGGGTGCACTACGGCGGCGGCGCTGCCTGTGCGACGGTGCAGCAGGCGGCGCTGGCGGTGGCGTGCGGCCTGGCCGAGACGGTCGTGTGCTACCGGGCGTTCAACGAGCGCTCAGGACGGCGCTTCGGTTCGGGCGTGCAGCAGCGCGAGCCCTCGGCGGAGGGGGCCGCGCTCGGCTGGTCGCTGCCCTTCGGCCTGCTGACCCCCGCCTCCTGGGCCGCGATGGCAGCCCAGCGCTATCTGCACACCTATGGGCTGGAGCCCGAGGTCTTCGGGCAGGTCGCGGTACTCGACCGGAAGTACGCTGCGACCAATCCGGCCGCCTACTTCTACGGAAGACCCCTCACCCTGGCCGAGCACGCCGCCTCTCGCTGGATCGTGGAACCGCTGCGGCTGCTGGACTGCTGCCAGGAGACCGACGGAGGGCAGGCCCTGGTCGTCACCTCCGCCGAGCGCACCCGCGACCTGCCGCAGCGGCCCGCACTGATCGCTGCGGCGGCCCAGGGCGCGGGCCGCGGCCAGGAGCAGATGACGAGCTTCTACCGCGACGACCTGTCCGGGCTCCCCGAGATGGATGTCGTGGCGCAGCAGCTGTGGCGCACCAGTGGGCTGGGACCGGGGGACGTCGACATGGCGGTGCTGTACGACCACTTCACCCCGTTCGTGCTGATGCAGCTGGAGGAGTTCGGCTTCTGCGCGCGCGGCACGGGTGCGGACTTCGTCGCGGCGGAGACGCTGCCGCTCAACACGCACGGCGGGCAACTGGGGGAGGCATATCTGCACGGGATGAACGGCATCGCCGAGGCGGTACGGCAGCTCCGCGGTACCTCCGTCAACCAGGTTGACGACTGTGCGCGGGTGCTCGTCACGGCCGGCAGCGGCGTCCCGACATCGGGGCTGCTGATGACCCGGTGACCCTTCGGGCAGTGCCCCAATGTCCCTTCGGGCAGTGTCCCGGTGTCCGGTGTCTCTTCGGGCAGATGGCTGAATCCCGCGGCGCTGTGGGCGTGCCTGACCGTCCGGAGGGCCGACGGCTCGTTCACTCGGCCCATGGCGACCAGAAATCAGATGATGAGACGGGCGACTCTGCTGTCGGCCGCGCTCGCCACGGTGCTCACCGGGGGTGCTGTCCCCGCCTCCGGTGCCGAGCCCACCCCTCCGGGCCCCGCCACCACCCGTCCCCTCCCCGCTCCCGACAGCTCCGCGCCTGCCGCCGGTGGCACCGCGCCCGCACCGGGCACCTCCCCCGGCACCACGTCGCCCTCCCCCGGCGACCCCGCGTCCTCGGTCGACCCCGCCTCCCCCGGGGCGTCGGATGCCCCGCCCGGCGGGCTCACCGACTCCCGCGGGTTGCTCGACCCGGGAGCGCCCGACGCGTCCGCCGACCCGGCGGCGCCCGGCTCCGCAGGCGTACCGGCGGACCAGCCGTCGCTCGTACGGGGCGATCCCCGCGACTTCGGGGCGCACATCTTCCAGGGCAACGCCTTCGACACCTGCCAGGCGCCCTCGCAGGCCACCATGCGGGCGTGGCGGAAGAGCTCACCGTTCGGCGCCGTAGGCGTCTACATCGGCGGCCGCGGCAGGGCGTGCCCGAAGCAGCGGCATCTGAGCCCCGACTGGGTGCGCAACGTCGATCAGCAGGGCTGGAAGCTGCTGCCCGTCTACGTCGGCTCCCAGTCGCCCTGTGTCATCGCCAAGAACAAGCGCAAGTTCCGGATGTCAGGGAAGAACCCCTACAGGCAGGGCAAGCGCGAGGGCCTGGACGCGGTACGCCAGGCGCAGCACTACGGGATGGGCCGGAGCAGCGCCGTCTACCTCGACATGGAGGCGTACCGGTACAAGAACAAGAGCTGCGCCGACACCACTCTGCGTTTCATCCAGGGATGGAACAGCGCTGTGCGTGCCCAGGGGTACGTGGCCGGCTTCTACAGCAGTGCCAACTACGGCATCGCGCACATGGAGAAAGCCCGCGCGGCGGGGGCGCGAGGGCTGCCCACAGCCGTGTGGTTCGCACGCTGGAAGACCCGGCCCTCGGTGAACTCGGAGCGCAATCTGCACCCCCAGGCATGGCAGCCGCACCGTCGGATTCACCAGCACACGGGCAATGTGAAGCGCACCTACGGCGGCCACACGGTGCACATCGATCAGAACCTGGTGGACGCTCCGGTGGCGGTGGTCGGATGACCCCCTGAACCGTCACCCTGATCCGCCTGGTGGATGCTCTCCACCTTCAGGAGGTGTAGCTACCTCCACCAGTACACCCTGAGGCGGACGCGGCATCGGGACCTTGGGGCGATCCGGGAAAGCCGGGCAGCTCATAGCGTGGATGCCATGACCACGCCTGGGACAGTTCGGACTCCCCGGACCACCAATGCGAAGCACGCGCGGTCCCTTGCGACGCAGCCAGGCTCCGGGGGACAGCCACTGACATTCACCTCCTACGTCCAAGCGCGCGGCCCTGTGCTGCTGCGCACCGCCCGCTCACTGACCGCCAACCCCAGCGACGCCGAGGACCTGCTCCAGACGGCGCTGACCAAGACCTACCTGGCCTGGGAGCGGATAGAGGACCACCGCGCGCTGGACGGCTACGTCCGCCGGGCGCTGGTCAACACCCGCACCTCGCAGTGGCGCAGGCGCAAGGTGGACGAGTTCTCCTGCGAGGAGCTGCCGGAGCCCGATCCGCTGCCCGCGCCCGACCCGGCAGAGCAGCAGGCGGTACGGGACGCCATGTGGCGCGCCGTGCTCAAGCTGCCGGCCCGGCAGCGCGCCATGGTGGTGCTGCGCTACTACGAGGACCTGAGCGAGATCCAGACGGCCGAGGTGCTCGGCGTCTCCGTCGGCACGGTCAAGAGCGCTGTCTCGCGCGCCCTGGCCAAGCTCCGGGAGGACCCGCAGCTGGCGGCCGACGTCCGCGCGGACGCTCCGGCGGACGACGGCGCGGGGGACGGCTCGGCGGAGCGCCCTGTGGGAGCCCTGGCGGCCTGAGTGCCGTTCGCGGGCAGCACCCGCGTACGGCACCAGCCCCACGGCACCAGCCCCACGGCACCCGCACACCGCCCACGTACGGCACCCCGCGTACCGCACCCACGTGCCGCACCCACGTGCCGCAGCCCACGTGCCGCAGCCACGTACCGCACCCCACGTGCCGCACCCGCCCGCAGGCTCGCGTACGGCACAGGATCGGCTACGGACCGGCTACGGATCGGGCACGGATCCTGACGGGCCCCCGTGACATACCGAGCGGTCGGTGGCAGGCTTCCGCGAAACCAGCGCATTACCCGTGCGTAATGCCGCACCCGTGCGTAACCGCTCCGGGACCTGCACGCTCCTCCGTGCGGACCCTTCCGGGAAGGCGCGCACCTGTGCGCGACCGCACGCGGTATGCGTCTGCTCCGCGTACCCACCGCTCAAGGGGAGGCCCCGGTGCTGAGCACGATGCAGGACGACGTACCCCTGACCATCTCGCGCATCCTGCGCCACGGCATGACCGTCCATGGGGAGGCGCGGATCACCACCTGGACAGGTGAGACGGAGCCGCACCGCACGACGTTCCGGGCCACCGGAGAACGCGCCGCGCAGCTGGCCCACGCCCTGCGCGACGAACTGGGAGTGCGCCAAGAGGACCGGATCGCCACTCTCATGTGGAACAACTCGCAGCACGTCGAGGCGTACTTCGCGATCCCCTCCATGGGCGCCGTGCTCCACACGCTCAATTTGCGGCTCCCCGCCGAGCAGCTCGTCTTCGTCGTCAACCACGCCGCCGACCGCGTCATCCTCGTCAACGGCACCCTGCTGCCGCTGCTGGCGCCGCTGCTGCCCCGCCTGGAGTCGGTCGAGCACCTGGTCGTCGTCGGCCCGGGCGACACCTCGCTGTTGGAGGGCTGCGCCCCACGGGTGCACGAGTACGAGGAACTGCTGGCCGGGCGCCCCACCTCGTACGACTGGCCCGAGCTGGACGAACGCAGCGCCGCCGCCATGTGCTACACCTCCGGCACCACCGGCGACCCCAAGGGCGTCGTCTACTCGCACCGCTCCGTCTACCTGCACTCCATGCAGGTCAACATGGCCGAGTCGATGGGCCTCACCACCTCCGACACCACCCTTCCTGTGGTCCCGATGTTCCATGTGAACGCGTGGGGGCTGCCGCACGCGGTGTTCATGACGGGCGTCGGGATGCTGATGCCCGACCGGTTCCTCCAGCCCGCGCCGCTCGCCGAGATGATCGAGGCCGAGCGGCCCACCCATGCCGCCGCTGTCCCCGTCATCTGGCAGGGTCTGCTGGACGAGCTCGCCGCCACCCCGCGCGACATCTCCAGCCTCAAGACCGTCACCATCGGGGGCTCCGCCTGCCCGCCGAGCATGATGCGGGCCTTCGAGGACCTGCACGGCGTACGGGTCTGCCACGCCTGGGGGATGACCGAGACCTCGCCGCTCGGCAGCCTCGCGCATCCGCCGGGCGGTCTCACCCCTGAGGAGGAGTGGCCGTACCGGATCACCCAGGGCCGCTTCCCCGCGGGCGTCGAGGCCCGGCTGGCGGCCCCCGACGGCAGCTTCGCGTCCTGGGACGGCAAGTCGCCCGGCGAGCTGGAGGTACGCGGCCCGTGGATCGCCGCCGGCTACTTCGGCGGTGTGGGCGAGCCGCCCCTGCGCCCCGAGGACAAGTTCAGCCCGGACGGCTGGCTGCGCACCGGTGACGTGGGAGTCATCAGCCCGGACGGCTATCTGACGCTCACCGACCGCGCCAAGGACGTCATCAAGTCCGGCGGCGAGTGGATCTCCTCCGTGGAGCTGGAGAACGCGCTGATGGCGCACGAGGTGATCGCCGAGGCGGCCGTCGTCGCCGTCGCCGACGACAAGTGGGGCGAGCGCCCGCTGGCCGCCGTCGTCTTCAAGGAGGGCCACCACCCCGTCCCCTACGAGGAGCTGCGTACCTTCCTCGGCAAGACCGTCGCTCGCTGGCAGCTGCCCGAGCGCTGGGCCACCGTCGAGGCCGTGCCGAAGACCAGCGTGGGCAAGTTCGACAAGAAGGTACTGCGACGGCAGTACGCGGCGGGTGAGCTGGATGTGACCGAGCTGGGCTGAACGGGCCCTTCCTTGGCCGCCCTGGGCCGGGGGCTGCACGGGCAGCCTCCGGCCCGGTCAGTGGGCGCCGATCTTCGTCAGCAGGTCGACGATCCTGGACTGCACCTCGGGGCTGGTGGAGCGTTCCGCCAGGAACAGCACCGTCTCGCCCGAGGCCAGCCGCGGCAGCTCGCCCGGATCAAGGTCCGCCGAGGTGTAGACGACGAACGGGGTGCGGTTGAGTATGCCGTTCACCCGCAGCCAGTCGATGATGCCCGCGCGCCGTCGCCGCACCTGCATCAGATCCATCACGACGAGGTTCGGCCGGACCTGCGCTGCGACCTGCACCGCTTCGGAGTCCGTCGGCGCGTGCGCGACCTGCATACCGCGCCGTTCCAGCGTCGCCGCCAAGGCTGCGGCGATCGCCTGCTGCTCCTCCACGAGCAGCACCCGGGGCGGGTGCTGCTCGCTGTCGCGCGGCGCCAGCGCCTTCAGCAGAACGGCCGGGTCGGCTCCGTAGGCCGCCTCCCGGGTCGCCTGTCCCAGCCCCGCCGTCACCAGCACGGGTACCTCGGCCGCCACCGCGGCCGTCCGCAGCGACTGGAGCGCCGTCCTGGTGATCGGTCCGGTCAGCGGGTCGACGAACAGTGCGGCGGGGTAGGCCGCGATCTGCGCGTCCACCTCCTCGCGCGAGTGCACCAGCACGGGGCGGTAGCCGCGCTCGGAGAGCGCCTGCTGGGTGGAGACGTCCGGCTCCGGCCAGACCAGCAGGCGACGCGGGTTGTCGAGCGGCTCGGGCGGCAGCTCGTCGTCCATGGCGTGCGGCGGCACCCCGAATCCGCGTCCGTCCGTCATCTCGACGGGGCTGTCCGGACCGTCCAGCGGCTCCGGGCCCTCCGTCACCTCGGAGCCCGTCGCCCCGCCTGACGCGCCGACGGCGAACTCCTGCGGGCCTGTGGGGGCTGTGGGACTGGTGGGACTTGCTTGGTTTGCGGGGCTTGCGGGGTTTGCGGAGCTTGCGGGGACCATGGTGCCCGGGTGGCCCGCCGGGTCGGCGGGGGCGGTCGGGTTCGCGGGGTTCGTCCGGGCCGGGTGGCCTGTGCCAGATTGTGGCGTCGGCATGGGCGTCGGCATGGGCATCGGGCCCGGCATCGCACCGGGCTGCTGCCCGTACTCCTGGCTCTGGCTCTGGCTCTGTCCGTGGCCTTGGCCTGGTGGCTGTCGCAGTGCGGGGGGCTGTGCCTGCGTTCCGGGAGCCGCTCCCTGTGCCGGGCCCGACTGCCCCGGCAGTTGCCCCGGTAGCTGCCCTGATACCTGTCCGGACGTGTTCGCGGGAAGCTCGTGAAGCCCGTGCTGGACGCCCGCCTCCGACTGGCCCGGCCCGGCGGACCAGGGCTGTGCCTGGCCGGGCGCGTTCCCGCCGAGCGTGCCGGGCCGCGACTGTCCGGACGGTCCCGCCTGGCTTCCGCCGTGCGGGGCTGCTGCCGACTGCGCCGCGCCGTCCTGCGCCGGACCTGAAGCCGTGCCGCCTTGCGCCCGCTCCTCCGGAGTGGCCAGCTTCCGGCGACGGCCGGAGCCGGGAGGCGGCGTGGCGCCACCGCCGGCCGCGGGGGCCGAGGTCTGAGGTGCCGAGTGGGCGGCCTGGGCGGCATGCGCTGCCGGGGTGGAGGGGGTGGACGGTATGGCGGACGCGGCCGATGGTGCCGAGGACTGCGCCGGGGGCCACTGCTGGGTGGCGGACTGCTCCGCCACCCGTTCGGCGAACGGCAGCCCCTGCCCCAGCGTCCGTACGCGGGGTCCTGGCTCGGTGCCGTACGCGCCGGAACCGGGCGCCGCGCCCGGCTGCTGAGCCGACTGCGGCTGCTGGAACGCCCCGCCGCCCAGGATCGGACTCGCGGCGACGACCGAGTGCTCGCCTCGCTGGTGCTGCCCGCTCTCCTGCTGCGCTTCCGGTGCGACCTCGTTCGCGCCTTGGCCCTGGCTCTGGCTCACGTTGGCGGCCGGGTCCGCGTTCGGGTCCCCGGCGGCCGGGTTCGGGTGCGCGTTCGGATCGGTGCCGGGTCCCGGTACGGCCTGCTGCATCTCCGGGCCCGTGGCCGACGGGGTGCACGGCTCCACCTCGGCGGCAGCGGGCGGGAGGGCGAACGGCGCGTGGTGCGGGCCCTGCTGCGCCTCGGCCGCTGCCTGCGCCCGCGCGCGGGCCGCCGCGATACGCCGGGCCCTGCGCCCGCCTCCGGCGGCCGGCAGTTCGAGACCGTCGGCGGACCCGTCGCCCTCGGCGCCGCTGCCTGCCGCACCCGCTTCCTGCTGCCCCGGTGCTTGCGCCGCCATGGGCCCGGCCACGGTGTCCTGGCCCGTCTCCGCACCCTGCTGCGGGGCGGGCCCTGCCTCCGTACGCTCGCCCAGCGCACGCCGCGCACGGCGACCCGTGCCCTGCGCGGGGACGGGTGCGGGTGCGCCCCCTGCCGCGCCCGCTCCGGCGCTGCCCGGCATCCCCGACTCCCCCACCGGAAGCTCCAGAGCACCGGACGCGGTGCGGGCGACTGTACCGCCCCCGACGGGCGCCTGCTCATGCTGTTCCTCGGCCGGGTTCGGCCGTGCGCGCCGTCGCCGCCCGGTGGGTCGGGGCATGGCCGATCCGTCCTCGTACTCACCGTGCGAGGCGGACGACAGGTGCTCCGCGACCGGCGAACCCGATGCCGCACCGGGGTCCCCGTTGCCGGGCTGTGCGCGTCCGTCGGAGGGGCGCGCGGGCCCCAGCGCGCGCGGCCCCAACTCGGGCTGCGCCAACTCGGGCTGCGCCGCCTCGGGGTGCGTCTGCTCGGGCTGCGGCAACTGTGGCTGTGCGTGGACGCCGAGGTCGCCCTGACCGCCACCGTCACCCCTGCTCCCGCCGCCACTGGTGCCGGTGCCGGTGGAGGCGGACGGTCCCGGCCCCAGCTCGATGCTGCGGCGCGGATCGGGCACCGGGGCGAGCGCACCCGCTGCCTGCCGTGGCTCACCGGCCGGTTCCAGAGCGGCCGCCGACGCGCCCTCGGCGGTGCCGTGCCCCGGGCCCCCGTCCGGCGCCTGCCCCCGGCCGCTGTCCTGCTGCGGGTGCCCGGTCGTGCCCCGCGCCGGGGCGGATGGCACGGGCATCACCGTCGTCTCGCCGTGCTCCGTGCCGGGCACGACGCTCGGCACCCCGAAGGCGCCCTCGCCGCCCTGCGCGGTGCCACCACCAGCGTGACCGCCGGGGCCGCCGTGACTGCCAGTGCGGCCGTGACCTCCGACGCGAGCGTGGCCTCCGCCCGTGGAGCGGCCCGCACCGGTCGAGCCGTCCCGGCTCTGTCCCGTACGGCCGCCACCGCCCGTGCTGTCCGTGTTGCCCGCCGCACTGCCTGCGCCGTCGGTTCCGTTGCTCCCGTGCGTGCCGCGCGTGTGCGAGCCGTGCGTGCCGTTCGAGCCGTCGGTTCCGTTGGCGCCGCCGCTGGTTCCGTTCGTGCCGTGCGTGTCGTTCGTGCCGTGAGTGTCGTGCGTGTCGTTCGTGCCGTTCGAGTCGCCCGGGCCGGGCTTGCGGGCGCGGCTTCCCGGCTGACGCGTCGTGTTGCCGACCGCCTTGACCGGGACCTCCAGCACATACGCGCTGCCGCCGGCCGAGCCCGGCACCTCGTGGGTCTGCAGCACACCGCCGTGCCGGGTGACGATGCCGCGGACCAGCGGCTCGTGCACCGGGCTGCCACCGCTGTGCGGGCCGCGTACCTCGACGCGTACGACCTCGCCGCGCTGGGCCGCGGCGACCACGATCGTCGGGTCGACACCGGGCGGCGGCGCGGCGGTCGTTCGGCCCGTGGCGTCCACACCCGCCACATCGGCGATCAGGTGCGCCAACGCCACGGCGAGCCGCTCCGGGTCCACCTCGGCCTCGATCGGCGGCGCGTGCACGGCGAACTGGGCGCGGCCCGGACCGATCAGCTCGGTGGCCCCCTCGACGCCCGCGGAGACGACGGCATCCATCGGCACCGGCTCGGTCCGCAGCCGCTCCTGGCCGGCGTCCAGCCGCTGGTAGCCGAGGACGTTGTCGACCAGTGTCGTCATCCGGGCGTAGCCGGCCGACAGGTGGTGGAGGATCTGGTTCGCCTCCGGCCAGAGCTGGGCCGCAGGGTCGGAGGTCAGCCCGGACAGCTCCCGCCGCAGCTCCTCCAAGGGCCCGCGCAGCGACTCCTCCAGCACCGCCCGCAGTTGGGTCTGGCGCGCGGCGACGGCGTCGTACGGGCGGCGGTCGGCGAACGTCAGCACCGCACCGACCAACTGCTCGCCGTCCCGCACCGGCGCCGTCGTCATGTCGACCGGCACCGCCCTTCCGTCCTTCGCCCACAGCACCTGCCCGGCCCGTACCCGGTGCTTGCGGCCCGAGCGCAGGGTGTCGGCCAGCGGCGTCTCTTCGTACGGGAGAGGGGAGCCGTCGGGCCGCGAGTGGTGCACGAGGGGGTGCAGCTGCCGGCCGCCGAGGTCGCTGGCGCGGTAGCCGAGGATCTGGGCCGCCGCCGGGTTGACGAGCACCACCCTGCCCTCGGAGTCCACGCCGACGACGCCCTCGGAGGCGGCCCGCAGGATCATCTCTGTCTGCCGCTGCTGGCGTGCCAGTTCCGCTTCGGTGTCGAGGGTGCCGGTGAGGTCGCGTACGACCAGCATCAGCAGTTCGTCCCCCGTGTAACCGCCGCCACCGGGGTGGTCGGCGAACGCGGCCTCGAACGCGGAGGCGTAGGGCGTGCGCCCGTCCTCCAGGTTCGCGCTGGTCACCTCGACCGGGAACTCGCTGCCGTCCGTACGCCGCGCCACCATCCGGGTCGGCTTCTGGCGGCCCTGCGTCTGTTCGGCCTCGTCCGGACGCCGCATCGAGCCCGGGATGCGCTTCGAGTCGAACTCGGGCAACAGGTCGAGCAGTCCGCGCCCCACGAGTGCCGTGCCGGGTGTCTCGAAGGTCTCCAACGCGATGGCGTTGGCGTTCACCACCGTGCCGTTGCAGTTCACCAGGAGCAGCGCGTCGGGCAGTGCGTCGAGTATGGCGGCGAGGCGAGCAGCGCCTCGGGATGGCCTGCTGCTCACGGCGACAATTCCCTCCTGCTGACCTCAGGTGCTCGTGACCTTCCGCCCGTTTCTTCCCAGTTGGTCCGGTGAGGTCACGGCTGCCAGTCTGCCGCTCACCCCGGGCGTGTCACTAGGGGGGAGTCTACGGGCCGCACTCCTGGGTGCGGCGGCGGATGCGAGGGACACCACCCGTGCGGTACCGCGCGGAGGGCCCGCCCGGTCGGCCCCGTGGCCCAACGGGCGGCGCACAGCGGCGAGTAGCGGCGAGCGCGGTGGCGAGCGCGGTGGCGAGCAGCGGCGAACGGCCCTCGGCGCTCCTTCCCGACCTGCCCCGTCCCGCTCCGGACCGCCCCGGCCCGCCTCGGACCGCTCCGGACCGCCCCGCCTGGTTCCGCCTGGTTCCGCCTCGTCCCGCCCCGGACCGTCCGTCCCGGACCACCCCGTCCCGTACCGGCTCAGGAGGTCGTCGCGGGCAGCGCCGGAACGAGACGGTTCCACCGCGCCACCTCGCACCCGTTGGTCCGCTTGAAGTGCGCGTCGATCTTCCGGCCGCGCCAGGTGCCGGTCACATGTGCCGTCGCCGGACCGCCGTAGAGCATCGTGCACGTCGCACCCGCCGGTACCGGCTTGAACGGGTCCCGGCCCTTGGATGTCGCTCGGTCGAGTGCCGCACAGGCCCGGTCCGGCGACGCGTGCCTGCCCCCTGACGGGTGACAGCGGAGGGTGTACGACCCGTCGTTCGCGGCCCTCCCGCTGCGGGAGACGGTGAAGGTGAGCTCGTCGGCGCGCGGAGCAGCCGTGGTCGTGACGTCACCCGCTGTCGCCGAGGGCCCGGTGGGCGGGGTCGTCCCCGCGGCCACCGCCTCCGGTGCCCCGAGGAGGGAGAGCAGGCCGGCCGCCACCGAGGTGGCTGCGGTGAGAGTGAGAAGGGGGCGGATACGGGGAAGTACAGGGGCGCTACGACGCGGCATGGCTGGCTCCAGAGGCTCGAGAGCACGCTCCGCCTGGCTGGACGGAGTGGCCCTTCCCGACGGGGTGGGAGGAGGGTGGGGGCGCCGCGAGTACGCCCCCTACTCCCTAACGCGGCTGCGCGCCCGCCGTTGCGCGGGCGGACCCGTCCGGGCGCAGCGCACGCCCCGTACGGCCGCACGCCCCCACTGCTGCTCAAGGCTTTGCCCAGGGGTCCGCCGACCGAGTACGGTAGGGGTCGATTGGAGACAGCCCCCCGGGCTGTGCCATCATCAGCACACACTTCGTCGCCCTTCCGGGCGCACCGAGTGTGTCTGGAGGCTTCGCCTAGTCTGGTCTATGGCGCCGCACTGCTAATGCGGTTTCGGGGTAACCCCCTGATCGAGGGTTCAAATCCCTCAGCCTCCGCTCACGATCTCCGGATCCCTCACTGTTGCGGATCTCAAGATCACCGAAGCCCCGGCCCCGCCCGGGGCTTCTCTCGTTCCACCGCCCCGCCTTCCCTGCCCTGCCCTCAGCCGCCCCGAGTAGCGTTTCCGCAGGTCACGGTGGGTGACTCAAACGGATTTCACCTGGGCCCGCAGGTCATGTAATGTTGTTCCCGCAACGCCGCCCGGCAAGAAAAACCGCCGGGAAGCAAGCGCTCGTAGCTTAACGGATAGAGCATCTGACTACGGATCAGAAGGTTGCAGGTTCGAATCCTGCCGAGCGCGCAGCAGATCAAGGGCCCTGTTCGGTATCGAACAGAGCCCTTGGCGTATTCGGTTGACGGCGATGTTGACGGCAGCCGCCTAGTGGATCACGAATCTTCGGGGTCGTCCCGGGTCGGTGTCTTCGCTGAGGGCGTCGCCCAGCCGTCCGATGGCGTCGCGCCGCTCATCGAGGCGCACAAAGGTGTAGATGTCCATCGTGACCCGGACTGAGCTGTGCCCGAGCACCTGCATGATCGTCCGGGCGCTGGCGCCCTGCTCGTGCAGCAACGCGGCACCGGTGTGCCGCAGGTCGTGAAACCGGACCTTCCGCACGCCCGCGCGCGCCGACAGCGCCTGGAACGAGCGGTTGCGAGGCGAGACGAGACGAGTGGATGCCGCCGAGAGCGGTGAGCCATTCCGGTCGCTTCTGCGTCATGCCCGGAAGCGGGTGGCTGGAGTGCGTGCTGAGCAGACAGGCGATGAAGGGCTCTTCGTCCGTGGGCTGGACAGCCGCAGTAGTCATCGTCTGCCCGCCTTGCCGACTCTCCGCCATGGTTTCTGGACGCGGGCAGAGGTATGGATCCGGTGCCGGCATCAGGTGCAGCGGTGCTCGCGGGTTGTTTCGTGGCCTCCAACTGCCCTTCTGGGCAACTCCCTGGCATTCGACGGCGGTGTCGTCCCGCTTCTCGCTGACTGCGGGGCCTCGGCTGCACAGTCGGCGATCACATGACCCGTCAGCCGCTCGACTGTTGCACGGCGTCACACGGGACCGGCCGGCTGACGTCCGGGCTCAATCGGGGCCACAAACAACGGGATCGCAGGACGAGGTAGGTCGTTTCGGTCATCCGAGCGTGGCTCTGACGTTCGAGTCGAGCGGAGGGGGGTAGTGGCCCCGAAGGGTTCTCTGACTTCTGTGATGCAGAAGGAGCCGGCATGGGTTGTTCTTGCTCGGTCGAGAGGGAAATGTTCGACAGGCTGCTTGCTCTGCCTGATGAAGCGCTCACCCGGCTTCAGTACCTCGCGCCTGCTGTCGGTTGTTTCAATCGCTGTACGTTCTGTTCTCAATCGGCAGGCCGGGAGGTCTGGCAGCTCACCCTGAAGGGTATAGATGGTCTACTTCGCACTCTTCAGGCTGTTTGCTCTCGGCGCGGTATAACGCTCGCCTCGGAGCGTGCGCACCGGCCTGGCGTGCTCTTTCCCTATTTTGACAACGACGCGGGGTCGTACCCTTATCTGGATCATTACGCCAGGCTGGCCAGGGATGTTCTCGGAGTGCGAATCCGAATGTCCACTGTTGGGTACTCCTCCCTTTCTGTGCAGCTGTCGAAGATGCACAGCCGCGTTGTCGGGGAGCTCGGTGATGCGTTTGACGGGATTCGATTCTCCGTGACTTCTTACGCCGCAGGGTACCGTGCCGATAACGGGCGAATGTCACGGGAGGCGTACCTGAGGGATTTCGCGGCGGCCCTTGCAACGTACAAGCCGTTGCTCGACACACTGGGGCACGGAGCGGCAACTGCTGCTTGCGAACTGCGATTCGCGCCCTTGGTAGGTCTGGGGGAGGTGACGAACACGGTGATGGAGAAGCGTCACGTCTTGGCGTGCGGACCGCACCTGCTCATCAGTGAGGGCCGGAGCTACGGAGATCTGCCGCTATCAACCGTGAACCGCGTCACTGCCCGAAGACACCCCGTTTCTTCTTCTCCCGGCCGGCCCTATGTGCATGTTTTCGGGGATGCTCTCGAAGCGAATGCTGGAACTGTGCGGGCTGTGCTGGCCGGCGATCTACGGATTCCGCACCGTGTGCGCAGGGTAAGGCTCCATCGCTTCGACAATTCTGATGGCCCTTATTACGCCAGTGACCCGGATTTCCTTAACGATGGTACATTCCGGGCTGTCCATCTGTATCCAGTTACCGAAAAGAGGAAGGTGTCGGGTTACACCGACGCGACCAGATGGCTGCTGAACAGCCTTCTGATGTGCAAGAGGGTGCGGGGGGTCGGTCGCCGGGAAGAATTCTGCAACGCCACGGAGACAGATGTGAAAACCGTCTTTGAAATATTGGCCGCAGAATCGCATTCCCTTGGTGAGATTTATTCTGATGCCGCGCGCCATATCAGGCATCAAGTGATCCCGCTGGTTGATTTCTATGCGACTGCTCTCGAGCGAGCCGGTTACAGGCCGGCCGACTTCTTCTCCCCCTCGTTCACCATCGATACCGGCCAGATAGTCAACCAGGGGCGGGCGAGGCACCTCTTCAGAGGGCTGGCGGCGACGTGGGACGAGCCGATGACTCCTCGCGAGGCACGAGCCGACCTCGAACTCGGAACTCCCTCGAAGAGAGGTCTTGTCTGGCGTATCGCGCCACTTCCGGCTGCTCAGGGGAGACTGCCTACGGCGCTCACGGGCGCCAAGAACTCGCCGTCTCCAGTGCCCGGCCTCTGCGTTGAAGAGCTGGACCCGCAAGGGCTTACGACGACTTCCCGCTCCGGGAAGAAGGCGCTTCGCCGCCACGTCGTTCCCATTCCTGATAGCTGGCTCGAGCATGTGGATCTGGGCAGGGGAAGCCGGTCCTATGCGCTGCCCGGACTGCTGTGAGTGGCCCTGAGGAGGGCGGAAGGAAGGGGTCCCGGCCGGTCGGAGATGGGCCTCGCGGGACAGCGCAGGTGTCGCAGGAGTCCCTGAAGGCGGATCCGCCGTGTTCTCAGACGATTCACAGAAGTCCACAATCCTTCTCTCACCCGGGCGTTCGAGGGTTGGGGCATGAGGCGTAATGGAGCGAGCGAGGCGCGCGGGAGAGTGGAGCGCGCCCAGGAGAGTGCCCGGGAGAGTTGTGTGCGCCGGGCCGAGGGATTGGTCGTCGTCGGGGACCTCGTGTTGGACGAGGAGGCCCGTCAGGCGTGGCGGGGTGGGGAGTGGATACGGCTGACCGCCACCGAGTTCGAGCTGCTGCGCTTCCTGATGCGCAACCCGCGCAGAGTGCTCAGCAAGGCGCAGATCCTCGACCGCGTGTGGAACTACGACGTGGTGCGGCACACCAACCTGGTGGAGCTGTACATCTCGTATCTGCGGCGGAAGATCGATGCGGGCCGGGAGCGGATGATCCATACGCGGCGAGGGGCGGGTTATGTCTTCAAACCCGGCGAGTCCGTCATACCGGCTTTCGGGGCAACGAAGGCGGATGACGGGGCGGATACGGATTAGCATCGAGGGGTAACGGTCCGTGGGTCACCTGGGCCGTTGCCGCCCCGTTCCGTCTCTCCGACCGGCCTTCGGAGCCGGCCCCCGAAGGAGCGCGTGCCATGAGCGACGGCAGCCGCACGAGTCGGATGCGCAGGACCAGCGTGTGGCTGGAGGAGCGGTCCTTCTCGCGGCGCAGAGCCGCGGGGAGCGGGCAGGCCGAGGGGCTGGACCGGGAGAAGATCACGGCGGCCGCCGTACGGCTGCTGGACACCGAGGGGCTGGCGAAGTTCTCCATGCGCCGGCTGGCAGCGCACCTCGGCGTGACGGCCATGTCGGTGTACTGGTACGTCGATCGTAAGGACGATCTGCTGGAGCTCGCGCTGGACGCCGTCGAGGGCGAGCTGGAGGTGCCCGACGCGGACGCGGAAGGCGTCGACTGGCGCGAGCAGTTGCGGCAGGCGGCGTACGCGCTGCGCGGGCTGCTGCGCCGTCACCCGTGGGCGTCCGGCACGCTGGGCAGCTTCCTGAACGTCGGCCCGAGCGCGATGTCCTTCCAACTGGGAGTGCGCCGGGTGCTGTTGCGTTCCGGGCTGCCCGAACAGCAGGCGGACGGTGCGCTGGCCGCGCTGTTCTCGTTCGTCTACGGGCACGCTGCCGTCGAGGCGAGCTGGCAGCGCCGGTGCAGCGAGGCGGGTGTCAGCTCGCAGGACTGTGTGGACGCGCTGCGCACAACGCTGGGTGCGCGCCCCGAGTACGCGGAGTGCGGCGAGGGCGCGGACGGAGAGGTCGTACGCCCCGTGGAGCAGCGGGACTTCGGCGTCGCGCTGGACTGCGTCATCGCGGGCATCGAGGCCATGGCACGGTACGGGCGCGGTACCGTCCCGCAGGACCGTGCCGCGCCCGTGATTCCGCCTCAGGCCGCGGCCCCCGAGGACCGCTGACTCCGTCGGCCTTGGCGGTGCGCCGTCAGAACGGCAGTGACTCTCCTTGCACCGCCTGGATGTCCAGGTCGACCCGCAGCGTCGTGCCGACGGCCGCGATGCCGGCCGCGACGACCTGGTTGTAGTTCATCGCGAAGTCGGAGCGCCGCAGTTCGGTCGTGGCGTGGAAGGAGGCGCGCAGCCCGCCCCAGGGGTCGGGGCCGCTGCCCAGGTAGGTCAGATCCAGGTCGGCCTCGCACACGACGCCGTGCATCTCGAGCTGGCCGCGTACCGTCCACCGGTCGGGCCCGGCCACGTCGATGCCGGTGCTCCGGTAGGCGATGTCGGGGTAGGACTCGACGTTGAGGAAGTCGCCGGACCGCAGGTGCTTGTCTCGCATCGCGTTCCCGGTGTCGATGGACTCCGCCTTGATGACGGCCGCCACGGACGACTTCTCCGGGTCCTGCGAGACCTCGATACGGCCGCCGAAGTCGGTGAACCTGCCGTGCACGCTGGTCATCCCCAGGTGCTGCGCGGTCGCGGCGACGGTGGAGTGCATCGGATCGATGGTCCACGGGCCCGGAGGCGGCAGCTCGACGCCGCCCTGCCGGGCGAGCACCAGGGTGCCCAGATCCGCGCGTCCGGAGGCGGTGACCATCGCCGTGGAGGCGGCCGGCGCATAGCCGACGGCCGTGGCGATGACGGTGTAGGCGCCCGGGGGCAGTGGCTCAGCGCTGCGGACGAACCCCTCGTCGTCCGCCTCCACCCGCAGCACCTGAGCGCCGGTCATATCGGTGACGGTCAGCACGGCGTGCTGTACCGCCCAGCCGTCCCGGGTGCGCACTCGCGCCCGCACCCCGCCCGGGCCGGCTCCGCTTGCCCCGCCTGTCATCTCTTCCAGCTCCTTCTCGCAGTCGACGGGCCTTCGGCCTCGTCTCTGACGGGCCCCGGCACCCGGCGGCGGGCCGTCCCTTGCCCGCACCCGCTCAGCGCGTTTCCGGGCCGCCGGGGCCCTTCCCCGAACCGGACCCGACGGCGCGTGCTCCGCTCGATTCACGCACCGTCAGGACCCGGGGTCACTCGTCCGGGTGGTGCAACTCGATGTCGTACGCGTCCACTCCGGGGCCGGCCACGTGCAGGGCGTTCGCCTGGGGCGGGTAGCCGCTGGCTATGACCGAGTAGTCACCGGCGTCGAGGTCGGTGAAGGCGTAGGCGCCGTCCTCACCGGTGGTGGATGTGGCGATGACGTTGCCCGCCGCGTCGACGAGCGTGACCCGCGCGTCCGGCAGCGGCCTGCGCTGCGCACCGGCCCGTACGGTACCGGTCACCCGGGCGCCCGCCGCCAGGTCCACGTCGCGCCGGGTGATGCCCTGGCCCTGGACCTCGACCGGGAGCGCGGTCGGCCGGTAGCCGGTGGCGTTCACGGCCAGCGTGAAGGTGCCGGTGACCAGCTCGTCGAAACGGTACTCGCCGCTCTCGCCCGTGACACCGGTGGCCAGCACCTCGCCCCGGACGTCCGTGACGACGACCATTGCGCCCTGCACCGGAGCGCCGTCGACCACCCCGCGCACCTGGCCGGCCAGGCCGCTGGTGCCCGAGAGCAGCAGGTCGTGGCTGAGCGGCTCCTCGCCGAGCACGACCGTGGACGCCTGCGGCTGGTGGCCGTCGGCCGCCGCGATCAGCACGTAGGAGCCGGGCCCTGGCGCGTCCAGCCCGTAGGAGCCGTCCGCGTGCGCTACGGAGCGGCCGAGCTGGCGCCCGCTGAGCGAGATCAGTGTGACGGCCGCACGGGCGACGCCGAGACCGTCGGCGTTGCGGACGGTGCCGTACACCCCGTGGCCGCTGGTCGGCAGGGGCGCCGGGGACTGGGCTGTGGCCATGGCTGCGTACTCCCTGAGCTGCTGGGTTCCGCCCCCTGTTGCGGTCGCCTGCGGCGCGGATGCCTGTTGGGCACCGGCCAGGTCGGTGGCCGGCCGGGCGGCCGACTGGGCGGCTGACGCCGTGCCCGCCACTTCGGCGGGCTCCCCCGCCTGGTTCGCGGCGGTGGTCCGCAGCGGGACCTCCCGGATGAACAGCACGCACACCAGGGCCAGCAGCGCGACGGGCGCCGCGTACAGGTAGATGTCGCCGATGCCGTGCCCGTACGAGCTCTCCACGACCGTACGGACCGGCGCGGGGAGCTTGTCCAGGTCCGGCAGTGCGCTGCCGCCCCCTCCCGTGGCACCCGCACCGCCGGGCTTGATGCCCAGCTCGGCGAACCCGTCCTCCATGTAGTGGGTGATCCGGTTGGAGAGCACGGCGCCGAGCGCCGAGACACCGACCGCACCGCCCAGCGAACGGAAGAAGTTGACCGTGGAGCTGGCCGAGCCCAGGTCCTGGGCCGCCACCTGGTTCTGGGTGGCGAGCACCAGGTTCTGCATCATCATGCCGACGCCGAGACCGAGCAGCGCCATGAAGATCGACATGTGCCAGTACTCGGTGTCGTACCGCAGTGTGCCCAGCAGGCCCATGCCCGCGGCCATCAGCACACCACCGGTGATCAGGAACTTCTTCCACTTCCCCGTACGGGTGATGATCTGGCCCGAGACGGTGGTGGACAGGAAGAGCCCGGCGATCATCGGAATCGTCATCACACCGGCCATCGTCGGCGACTTGCCGCGCGCCAGTTGGAAATACTGGCTGAGGAACACCGTCGCGCCGAACATCGCGATACCGACGAACAGCGAGGCGACCGACGCCAGCGTGATGGTGCCGTTGCGGAACAGCCGCAGCGGGATGATCGGCTCCTTGGCCTTCGACTCGACGAGCACGAAGATCAGCCCGAGCACGATGGCTCCGCCGACCATCGTGTACGTCTGCCACGACAGCCAGTCGTACTTGTCACCCGCGAAGGTGACCCACAGCAGCAGGGTGCAGGCCGCGGCGGCGATGAAGAACGCGCCGGCCCAGTCCACCTTGACGTCCGGCCGCTTGACGACGGGCAGGTGGAGCGTCTTCTGCAGGACGATCAGCGCGATGACGGCGAACGGTACGCCCACGTAGAAGCACCAGCGCCAGCCCAGCCAGCTGGTGTCGGTGATCACGCCGCCGAGCAGCGGGCCGCCGACGGTGGCGATGGCGAAGGTGGCACCGAGGTAGCCGCTGTACCGGCCGCGCTCCCGGGGGGAGATCATCGCGGCCATGATGATCTGGGCGAGTGCCGAGAGCCCGCCCATGCCTATGCCCTGGGCGACCCGGAAGGAGATCAGCATCCCCGGGTTCTGCGACAGACCCGCGCCCGCCGAGGCCAGCACGAAGACGATCAGGGCTATCTGGACCAGCAGCTTCTTGCTGGTGAGGTCCGCCAGCTTGCCCCACAGCGGGGTGGAGGCGGTCATCGCCAGCAGCGAGGCGGTCACGACCCAGGTGTAGGAGCTCTGGGTGCCGTTGAGATCGGAGATGATCTTGGGCAGTGCCGTGGAGACGATCGTCGACGACAGGATGGCGACGAACATGCCGAGCAGCAACCCGGAGAGCGCCTCCATGATCTGCCGGTGCGTCATCGGAGCGCTACTCTCGGTCGCCGTCGCGGCGCCGCCTGCCGCCGTTGTGGCGGTGGCGGTACGGGTGCCGGTGGCGGTGCCGGTGGCGGTGCCGGTCCGGTCGGTGGCCGCCTGGTGCTGACCTGCCTGGCTCTGGGCCGCCTGGGCCCGGGTGGCGCTTGAGTGGCCTGACGACGCGGCGTGCGCCGCGTGCCGGGCCCCGCCGCCGGCTCCCTGCGCGGCGTCGCGGGACCCCCCAACCGGCGGCTGGGATCGGGTTGTTGCCATTCGGCGTCCTTCTAACTCAGTGGTGCGGTGGTTTTCGTCTCGTGGGGTGGCCCGCCGCGGGCGCGGCAGTCCCCGAAGCTCGTGCGGAGCCGGCTGAGCAGCGCGTTGAGCTGGGCGACGTCCTCGTCGCTCCAGTCGTGCAGGTGGGCGGCGAGCACCTCGGTGGTGTGTGCCGAGAGGTCCGCCAGGAACCGCTCTCCGCTCTCGCTGATCCGCAGCAGCCGGGACCGGCCGTCCTGCGGGTCGGGGCGCCGCTCGATCCAGCCACGGTCGGCGACGTGGGTGACGTGCCGGCTGGTGACCGACATGTCGATCGCCATCAGCTCGGCCAGTCGGCTGGTGCGCATCTCCCCGTGTTTTTCCAGGAGTGTCAGGACGACCGCCGAGGCGGGCGGGCACTCCGGGGGGAGGCCGCGCGCCATCTCTCGTTTGACGGCGCCGATGGCGCTGATCTGCCGGGCCAGCTCCTCGTACTGACTGCGTTCGGCCATCTGCACCTCAGGAACTTGTTGCTTAAGGCAACCATACAGATGGTTGGTTGCTGTAGGCAAATTGATTTCGGGCAACCTGGGCAAACTCTGAGCAAAGAGAGATGTCGAGGGGCAGGGGGGGGTGCGGGGGCGCGGAGGTGTGTGAGGGGCGCGCGAGGGGGCGTGTGAGAGAGCGCACAGTGCTGGGCGGGGAGCCGCTGTGCCATCCGGGTGACGGTTCGCTAGGGTCCTGGGACATGGCTCACAACCCGCAGGCGCCGCAGGGTCCGGACGGACAGGGACACCCCGACCCGGCAGGCAGCACCCAGATGTTCCGCGCCTTCGTCGACGAGGGCGCCACCCGCCCCGGCAGCAGGCAGGCTCCCGCCCCGGCCCCGGCCGGTCCCCGGGTCGGCGTGATCGTCGGCGTCGTCGTCGCGCTCGTCGTGCTGGCCGGTGTCGCCTGGCTGGCCTTCTCCTGACGGTGTGGGGGTCTCCTGAAGGGCCCCTGACGGTGTGAAGGGCTCCTGACGGTGGAAGGTCTCCTGACGGAGTGAAAGCCCCCTGGTGGTGCGAAGGGTGCCCCTGGTCACGAGGGCGGCGCGCCGACGCCTGCCGGGGCCCGGTACGGGTCAGTGCGCTGGCGCCGACCGGGAACCGGTACGGGTCCTGGTCACTTCCAGCCGGTGAGCCGAACCTCACGCGTCTCGATGTGCATGCCCAGCGGCACCCGCCATGCGTCCACGCACACCGTCCAGGTCTTCTCCTTCTTCTCCCCGGCCCTGATCGGTACGGGCAGCGCGCGCGTGCTCTCGCGGGTTGCCCAGTCGATGCCGAGCGCGCCGATGATGTGCGTACGGAAGGTGACCTTGCCGCCTGTGACCGTACGGCCGCCGGAGTTGGTGAAGCGGACGGTCACCTTCTCGCACCACCGGTCGTCCGCCTCTGCCCGCCGTGGTGCGCTCGCCTTCAGTACGGCCGGGCCGCTCGGTGGGCTCGGCGCGTCAGGGCCGGAGGAGCCGCCGCCGGACTGCTGACCGCCCCCGGGCGTGCCGGAGCCGGGAGATGCGCCGGACGCGCCTGAAGCGCCGCCTGTGCTGCTGTGGCCATGCGAGCCCCCGGAGTCCGCGGAGCCGTCCGAGCCGCCTGTGGCACCTGAGCCGCCCAACGGTGCGGAGCCGGACGCCCCAGCAGGGCCCCCGGCGGTGCCGGCGGCCGCGCTTCCGCCCGCCCCTCTCGAGGCGTCACCGTCGTCCTCGCCGTTCCCGCCGTGGGTGGGGCCGTCGGGCTTCCCACCGTCGCCACCACCGTTTCCGCTGCCGTCGCCCTTGCTGGTGCCATCGCCGTCACCAGGCAGCGGCACCATCCGCACCTTGTCGTCCGGCTTGACGGGCCCTGTGCCGTCACCGCTCCGCCCGGACGGGTCCGCCGCGCCGACCGCCACATAGCCGTCGTCCCCGCCTCCGCCGCACCCGGCGGCCAGCGGCGCCCCGAGACATACGAGAGCCGCCGAGGCGGCTATCCGGCTGCCTCGACGGCTTCGCGTCGTGCTCCCCTGGCTTCGCATGGCGACAGTGTTACTGACGCCTCGTCAGAAGTGAACCCTCCGTCAGCGAGCCCAGGTGTCCCAGATGTCCCGGGCATGCCAGGGGTTCCAGGTTTCCCGGGTGTCCCTTTCCCGGTCTTCTCCGCACTCCCAGTTCGCGTTCCTGCCTTGGGCCGCACCCCTCTCCACCGCTCAGTGGCCGACTTCGCGGATATCGCTTCCGGTGCTTCTTCCGGTATCCCCCGCAGCACTCCGCCCCCGTCCTCGGTCAGTCCTCGGCGATCAGCCCCTCGCGCAACTGTGCGAGCGTGCGGGTCAGCAGCCGGGAGACGTGCATCTGGGAGATGCCGACCTCCTCGCCGATCTGCGACTGCGTCATGTTCGCGAAGAAGCGCAGCATGATGATCTGGCGCTCCCGCGGCGGGAGCTTGGCCAGCAGGGGCTTGAGCGACTCGCGGTACTCGACGCCCTCCAGGGCGCTGTCCTCGTATCCGAGCCGGTCGGCCAGCGAGCCCTCGGCGCCGTCCTCCTCCAACGCGGGGGAGTCCAGCGAGGAGGCGGTGTAGGCGTTGCCGACGGCCAGCCCGTCGACCACGTCCTCCTCGGAGACGCCGAGGCAGCCCGCCAGTTCGCTGACGGTCGGGGAGCGGTCCAGGGTCTGGGACAACTCGTCACTGGCCTTCGTCAGCGCCAGCCGGAGTTCCTGGAGGCGGCGCGGCACCCGCACCGACCAGGAGGTGTCGCGGAAGAAGCGCTTGATCTCCCCGACCACGGTCGGCATCGCGAACGTCGGGAACTCCACGCCGCGTTCGCAGTCGAAGCGGTCGATCGCCTTGATCAGTCCGATGGTGCCGACCTGGACGATGTCCTCCATCGGCTCGTTCCTGCTGCGGAACCGGGCCGCGGCGTAGCGGACGAGAGGGAGGTTCAGCTCGATGAGCGTGTCTCGTACATACATCCGCTCGGCCATGTTGGCCGTTTCCGGGGACTCGGCCGCCGCCTTGTCGAGCGCGGCCAGTCGCAGGAAGAGGGAGCGGGAGAGAGTGCGGGTGTCGATGGAGTCGCCGGCGGGCGCCACCGTGGCTCCGGCGAGCTCGGCCGGTGCCGCGCCCGCGAGGTCGTCCGGCGCCACCTCGTCGAGCATCGGTGGCACGCTGCCGGGCTCGGTGGGCCCGGGAGGTGCCCCCGGGGTCGGGGACGTGTTCTCGGCGAGCACCTTGGAGCTGCCCAGTTCTACGGACATGCCACCCCCTTGAGGTCGCGGACGGTCGCTGCGGCGCCCTCGGCTGAGAGGGAAGCACCTCCCCCTCCATACCGGGCACGCCACTGCGGCAAACGCAGCTCTTGCAGAATGTCACAAGTAGGCAACGCGACGTAGCCTCATGTCGATAAAACTGCACAGTTGAGGGCGCTGATGCGGAAGTTGAGGTCGCTCGAACCGGTTACGCGTCGATTCGATTTGCGGCCCGCAGCCGGGCGAAGCTGCGCGAGAGCAGCCGCGAGACGTGCATCTGCGAGACTCCGAGCTCGGCGCTGATCTGCGACTGCGTCAGATTCCGGTAGTACCGGAGCAGCAGAATCCGCTGCTCGCGCTCGGGCAGTTGTACGAGCAGATGGCGGACGAGGTCGCGGTGTTCGACCCCGTCGAGCTCGGGGTCCTCGTAGCCGAGCCGGTCCAGCAGCCCCGGCATCCCGTCATCGCGCTCCTGCGCCGCCTCCAGGGAGGTGGCCCGGTAGGCGCGGCCGGCCTCGATACAGGCCAGCACCTCCTCCTCGGTGATCTTCAACCGCTCGGCGATCTCGGCCGTGGTCGGAGACCGTCCGTGCAGCGTCGTCAGATCCTCGGTGGCGCCGCTGACCTGCACCCACATCTCATGCAGCCGACGCGGGACGTGCACCGTACGGACGTTGTCGCGGAAGTAGCGGCGGATCTCGCCGACGATCGTCGGCATCGCGAAGGTGGGAAACTGCACCCCGCGCTCGGCGTCGAAGCGGTCGATGGCGTTGATGAGCCCGATGGTGCCGACCTGGACGACGTCCTCCATCGGCTCGTTCCTGCTGCGGAAGCGCGCCGCCACGTACCGCACCAGCGGCAGGTTCGCCTCGATGAGCGCTGCGCGGATGCGCTCGTGCTCGGCCGAGCCCGGCTCGTGCCGGGCGAGTTGCTCGAAGAGGGACTGCGTCAGCGCCCGGGTCCGCGCGGCTCGTTCCCGCTGCGCTTCGGCGGGGGAGGAGGCTGGTTCGGCGTCGCCGGAGGGAGTCTGGGTGGGGGTACGGGTCCCGTCCACTCAGCCACCACCCCTTACGGTGCAGATCTGTCCTGGTCGATCGCTGCGCCAGCTGTGCGTGCTGCGCCAGCTGTGCGTGCTGTATGTGCTGTGCGTGCTGCGTGCTGCGTGCTGTATGTGCTGTGCGTGCTGCGTGCGTATGTGCTGTGCCTGCTGTGTGTGCTTCACGTGCTTCGCCTGCGTCGCCCGCGTCGAGAGTGCGGGCGCGATTCATCAGCCAAAAAGCGGTCATAGCATCACAAGACATGTGCACCCTGCGCAAGCACCGTATAACTCCGTGTTGCTTGCCAGTTGCACCCGGAAGCGCCTGGTCGAAGGGGCGAGCGGTACCCGGGCGGCGGGTCTGGAACAGGTGTCTCAGCGGGGTGGCGCGGGGGTCTCAGTTGACGAGGGAGGTCATGAACCGGCCGACACCCTGTGCGGCGCTGGAGATGCCCTCGAAACCTATCTGGACCAGATCGGCAGCGCGTTCGGGGGACGTGATGATCGTGTACAGCACGAAGACGACAAGCACATAGCCCGCGATCTTCTTCGTCTGCGCCATCGCGCTGTCCCTCCCCCGGGCGTCCGACCCCCCGGGCGTTCGATCATCGACACCTTGAACACCTGTGCGGCTGTGTGAGTGTAGCGGGAACCATGAGGCACCAGCAGGCGAAGGAGCGACTCGCCGGCTCCGGTGGCCCGCCACGGCTTCGCCGGGCTCCTCCGGGAGCGGGGCACGGCTCCCCGGGGCTCTTCCGGCCCCTTCCGGCCTCTTCCGTCCCATCCGGGTCCTACCGGGCTCTTCCGGTCCTTTCCGGGCTCGGCCCGGCTCAGGGGAGGAGGACGGTTTTGCCCCGGGCGCCGCCGGCGCGGTTGCGGGCGACTGCGCCGGGGGCCTGGTCGAGCGGGACCTCGGCCTCGATGGGTACGGTCAGCGGGCCGCTGTCGATCTCCTCGCGGAGCCGCTCCAGCAGCTCTGCGGAGGCCGCGATGTGGTAGTTGATGCCCTCGATGCCGCGCCCGTAGAGCGCGTCCACCGACGCGGCGTCCAGCGTGGAGACGGCCACGCCACCGTCCCGTACCAGCGCGGCGTGCCTCGCGAACTCCTCCGGCGAGACCGAGGCGAGGTCCACCAGTGCGTCCACACCGCGCGGGTACTCCTCCCGCAGCGCATCCGCCAGTTCCCGCTCCCGTACGTCGATGGTCAGCGCCGCACCGAAGGCGGCCATCCGGGGCTGGTCGTGCCCGTGGGTGGCGGCCACCACGCGCAGCCCGCGCGCGGCGGCGAGCTGTGTGAGGAACGTACCGACGCCGCCTGCCGCACCGATGATCAGCAGGCTCTCGTACGAGCGCAGCGCGGCCGAATCCATGATCCCGAGCGCCGTCATCCCTGCCGTCGGCGCCCCCGCGGCGGCGGTCAGCGGGATGGCGGCGGGCGCACGTGCGATGCTGCCGGACTCGTTCACCACCACGTACTCCGCGTACGTCCCGCGGCCCACAGGCTCGCTCACCACGTGCCCGAACACCTGCTCGCCCGTGATGAATCGGTACGTCTCCGGACCGGCGCTCTCCACGACACCCGCGAAGTCAGCGCCCAGCACCAGCGGGAAGTCGTACGGAACCAGGTCCTCCAGCATGCCCTCGGCGATCTTCCAGTCCAGCGGATTCAGGCCCGCGGCCACGACCCGCACCAGCACCTCGCCCTCGCCCGGTTCGGGCCGCCGCGCCTGCAGGACCTCGGGCCGCCCGTTCCGCTCGCGCACACCGACAGCACGCATCAACCCGCGCCTCCCTGCTCCCCCCTGGGACCAGCGGTCGCTCTCAACGTACGACAGCACGCGGCCGTCCGCAGATCGCCGCCCGGGTCCGGTACCGTACCGGCGAATACCCCGGGGAAATCCGCGTACGGTATTCGGAGCAATCGCGGCGTGCGCGATGCATAACCGCGAAGCGATCGCCGGCCGGCCCCGACGGCAAATGGAGCGGCGAGAGGGAAAAGCCATCGGCGGTACGAGGGCCCGCCACGAAACAAACCCCTCCCGCATCGCCGCCGGAGGATTAGCCAGGGCATCGCAATGGGTATAACCGCGTCCGCGAAAAACGGCGCGACCAATGCTAGTCTTTCGAGTAACAGCGTTCCTCGCTGCCGGTCTGCAGAGCGCGGACCCCGCACCTCTGCGCAACGAAGAGCGGGGCCGCGGACGAGGACCTACGATGGGCTCGCCCCAGGCCGGGGGTGGGCCCATCAGCTCGTACGGGAGCTACCAGAGCTGCTGCTCCGTCCTGACGGCGTAGTACACCGCCTGAAAGAAGCCGGCGACTGCCCGTGCGAGATCAGCGAACCGCTGCAGTGTCGTCCTCGCCGGTTCAGACTTCCAGCCCGCACCGGCCATTTCTCCTCACCCCCTCTCAACGGGAGGTTGAGATGACGATACCGCAACACGCAAGCACATCCCGCAGAAAAACGCCCTTGATGTTACGGCGAACTTTCCCACGCTTTTCCCTCGGGCCGGGTGGCCGAACAGCAGGGCAGGGCAGCGCTCCGTACGGGAACGGAATTTCCGGAGGCAAAACCCCTGAATTGCTGCGCCACAGCTCCGGGCCGGCGGGCCCGACCGCTCCCGGCGGACCCGCTCCCGGCGGACCCGACCCGCTCCCGGCGAGCACGGACAGGTCAGGGGCCCTGATGCCCCTGGCCCGCCGCCGACGATGACGAGGACGTCGTCAACGGGTGGCGGTGTCCGCCAGCTCCCGTAGCCGCCCCGGGTCCAGCTCTCCGGGTGGCCATCCTTCCCGCGCCGCAGTGTTCGCCAGCCGGGTCAGCGTCTCGTTCACCGGTGTGGGCACCCCGTGCAACCGGCCGAGCAGGACGATCTCGCCATTGAGGTGATCGGCCTCGATCGAGCCCGTTCCCCGGGCGAGGCTCTGCCACGAGGAGCCGAGGGCTTGCTGCTCATCGCTCTGTTGCCCCTCGCCCTGTGCGGGAGCTTCGACGCCCTGTGCGGGAGCTTCGACCTTGCCGCTCCGCAGTTCGGCCATCTCCGCCGCGGTCGCCCACGCCACTCCTGCTGCCTTGAGCACGGCTGCCCCTTCGGCGCGGGCCCGCTCGGTCACCTCTGCGGCAGCGCCTTGTGCGGTACTCCCGCACAGGGCCTCGACCGTCTGGGCGAGGTTGCCGAGGAGTTTGGCGTACTTCCAGCGCATCACCTCGGGATCGAGCGGAGCGAGCAGGCGGGCACTCTCGAGGTCCACGGCTATCCGACGAGCGGTCGCGTCGATGCCGGAGGGGTACCGGCCCAGTACAAGGGCCCCGGTGTAGGGCCCACATCGCGCGACGACCGACCCGGCAGTCACATGCGCGGCGGGCAGCACGACACACATGCCGTACACCTGACGGAAGCGGCGCAAGGCGAGCCGCTCGTTCTCCACACCGTTCTGTGCGCACACCAGAGGGATCGCTTCCGCGGCCGTCTCCTCTTGCCGACCACCCAGCACCGGCCGCGCCGCCCACTCCTGAAGCGCTGCCTCGCTGTGCTGGGTCTTGACCGCCAGGACGAGAACGTCACCGTGCCGCAGCGTGACGGCATGGGGGCTGTCGACGACAGGGACCGGCAGTGTGAGCGTCCCGGTGGAGGTCGTCAGCCGCAGCCCGTCGGCGCGCAGGGCCTGGTAGTGGGCTCCACGCGCCACCAGGACCACGTCGTGACCGGCTTCGTGGAGCCGGCCCCCGATCGCCCCGCCGACCGCCCCGGCCCCGACAACGATGTACCGCATTCCCCCTCCTCGCTGAACGGCCCGACGGCCAGCTCCTCGCTGAACGGCCCGACGGCCAGCTCCTCGCTGAACGGCCCGACTGCCAGTCAGTCGCGCCACCGGCTCTGCTCCGCGCCGCGCGGCGCCGCGCACCACTGTGCGAGTTCACCGACCCACCGGCCGCTCCCCTTCGCCCGTGCTGCTACCCGGGTCGGCACAACCACTGAGGCGGGCCGTCGGCACAACCACTGAGGCGGACCACGGGACTTGGCACCACCATGGCAGATTGCGCCCACAGTACCGCCCGGACTGGACGGACCTGGCCGTACTTCGGCGGCTAGCCCGGTCCGGTTTCGAGATCTCGTGGCCATAGCTGGCCGGCCGGGTCGAGTTCGGCCAGCAGCCGCGCTGCCTCCGCGTGATCCCCCGCTTCTCCGAGGCAGTAGGCGTGGAGGAGACGGGTGTCCAGGGTTTCAGGGGAGTCGAGCCCCTGCACACGGGTCCGGTCGGCGATGAGGTCGGTCAGAAGGCGGGCCGCTTCCGCGTGCTCCCCCGTCAGTCCGAGATGCCGGGCGTGCCGGAAGCGGAGATGAAGAACGTGGGGGTGGTCAGGACCTCGCACGCGTGTTTGGTCCGTGATGAGTTCGGCCAACAGCGGCACGACCTCCGCGTGCTCCCCGGCTTCCCCGAGGTGATGGGCGTGGAGGTGGCGGAGGTTGAGGGTCGACCAGTGGTCGGGCCCGTGCAGGCGCGTCCAGCCGGGGATGAGTTCGGCCAGCAGTCGCGCGCCCTCCGCATGCTCCCCCGCGTCCCCTAGTTCGTCTGCATGTTCGGCTCGGAGGTAAAGGGTCAGCCGGTGTTCGGGCCCCCGCAGGCGCGTGCAGTCCGCGACGAGTTCGCCCAACAGTCGTGCGGCCTCCGCGTGCTCCCCCGCCTTCGCGAGCTTCAAGGCGCGTCGTCGTCGGCGGCGCAGCGCGCGGGGACGGGCGGGCTGGGGCACGCGCGCGGAGTCCCCGTTGAGGCCGGCTGTCCGGCCCGTTCCCCCGGGGGCGTCCCGTTGGGGTGCGGTGATGGTGGGCGCTGAATGGAGCAGGGGCGGCGTGACGCCGTCCTCGGTGTATCGCGCGGTGGCGGGAGTGGCGTGTGTGTCGATGAGGGTGGTCACGGCATCCGGCCAGAGCGGGGTGAAAGGGAAGTCGTCGGGCGCGTCCCAGCGTGCGGCGATCTGTTCGAGGAGTTGCGCGGGCGTGGGGCGGTCGGTCGGCTTCTTCGCCAGGCACGCGATGACAAGGGCGCGTACCGGGTCGGGCAGCCCGTCCAGCCGTGGCTCTCCGGTGACGACGCGGTGCAGGATGCCCAGCGGCGGGCCCTGGCCGAAAGGTTCGCTGCCGCTGGCGGCGAAGGCGAGCACGGCCCCGAGGGAGAAGACGTCGCCGGCCAGACCCACCGGAAGGTCCTCCACCTGCTCCGGCGGCATGAATCCTGGGGTGCCGATCGTTGTGCCTGCCCCGGTCAGCGCCGTGCTGTCCATCGCCCGGGAGATCCCGAAATCGATCACGCGCGGGCCGTCCGCAGCCAGCAGCACGTTCGACGGCTTGAGATCGCGGTGGAGCAGGCCCTCGCGGTGGATGGCCTGCAATGCCTCGACCAGCCCCGCCGCCAGCGGCCACAGCGCGTCCTGGGGCAACGGGCCGGCTGCGGCCACGGCATCGGCCAGGGACGGCCCCGGAATGTAGACCGTCGCGATCCACGGCGGATCGTCCTCCGGGTCCGCCGCCACGACCGGCGCGGTGAACGCGCCACTGACAGCCCGCGCGGCGGTGACCTCCACCCGGAAACGACGCCGGAACTCCGTCTGCACCGCCAGATGCGGATGCACGATCTTCACCGCCACCGCCCGCCCACCGGGCGACCGGCCCAGGAAAACCTTCCCCATCCCCCCAGCGCCCAGCCGGCCACGCAAGACGAAATCGCTCACACGCACCGGGTCCCCGGCCGCCAGCGGCTCCATGGCTCCCCCTCACCGGCACAAACACGCCCACCAACCAGTTCGAGACCTACCCAACCATCAGAGCCTGACCGCCTGGGCCCTGAGGATGTGCCTCAGGCAGCCATGACGAAGGGCCGGACCCCTCACGGGTTCCGGCCCTCCATCTGTCCTGCTCACAAGCGGTAGCGGTGGGATTTGAACCCACGGAGGAGTTGCCCCCTCACTCGCTTTCGAGGCGAGCTCCTTCGGCCGCTCGGACACGCTACCGAGAGGAACTCTAGCCCAATGAGGGCCCGGGATCGAAATCGGTATCGGGAGAGGGGCCGGTGGGGCGGAAGAAGTCGGTGAGGAGGGCGGCGCACTCGGGTGCCAGTACGCCGTTGATCACTTCGGGACGGTGGTTGAGGCGGCGGTCGCGCAGGGCGTCCCAGAGGGAGCCCGCGGCGCCGGCCTTGGCGTCGAGGGCGCCGTAGACGACGCGGTCGACGCGGGCGAGCACCGCTGCGCCCGCGCACATCGTGCACGGCTCCAGGGTGACGACCAGGGTGCAGCCCGTCAGTCGCCAGTCGCCGCGGCCCAGGGTGTGGGCGGCGGCGCGCAGGGCGAGTATCTCGGCGTGCGCCGTCGGATCGCCGTCTGCCTCGCGGGCGTTGTGGCCCCGGCCGAGTACCGCGCCGTCCGGCCCCACGACGACGGCGCCGACCGGCACGTCACCCGTCTCGGGCGCCAGTGCGGCTTCCGCGAGCGCGGCCCGCATGGGCTCGCGCCACGGGTCGCGTACGGGGTCGCGTACGGGGTCGCCCACGGGAGCGCTCCCGGGAGAGCCCTGGCGGTCGCCTTCGGGGGCGTCCACCTGGCTGGCCCCGGAGTCGGCGGGGCCGGCTCCCGGGGCGTTCTCCTGGCCGGGGGTGGGGGACGCGGCGGTCGGCCGGTCGTCGGCTGCGGGGGTCATGGAGACAGTGTCGCGCCTGTCGTTCGGTCGTTCAGCGGACCGCCTCCAGGACATCGGTGCAGCCGAGCGCGTCGGCGACCTCGCTCAAGGCGTCCTCGGGAGAGAGCGAGATCAGCGCCTTCTCGTCCATCCCGAGGTCGGAGAGGAGCTCCGCGTCGCCCAGCGGACCCGCTGGTGCGGCCTCCGCCTCGGCCGCCGCGGCGCGCTCGGCTGCTCCGTCGTCGTCCTCGCTGCCTTCCGGCTCCCCTTCCTCCGTGCCGTCCAGGTCCACGAGTTGATCGAGGGCCGACGGGTCCTCCGGCTGGCGGCCGAGCAGCTCGTCCGAGAGCAGTATCTCGCCGTACGAGCTGCGCATAGCCGCCGCGGCGTCCGAGACGAACACACGCGGGTCGTCCTCGCCGTCCACGCGGACGACTCCGAACCACTCACCGTCCTGCTCGATGCAGACCAGCACCGTCTCGTCGTCTGTCGTGGCCTCGCGGGCCAGGTCGGCCAGGTCGGCCAGGGTTTCCACATCGTCCAGCTCTGTGTCGCTCGCTTCCCACCCGTCTTCGGTGCGCGCGAGCAGCGCGGCGAAATACACCGTGACTCTCCCACTGATTCAAGATGTGCCCGAGTGCTGACGGAGACCGTGCCCCCGCCCCATCGGAATCGTGGCAGAAACCCGGGCCTTGCGAAGCGTCTTCGACAGTGCGTCGTCGCGCTGTTTGCCCGACTGTTGCCCGAACGTTTACCCGGGCGCTCTCCTGCGGCGACTCACCGTGACCAGAAGGCCGACGTGGGGTGGTGTCTCCTCTGCTCCCGCGCCGTTCCCCTGGCCACTGGAAAGCCGTACTCACCAACGGAACGTCCGCATCCGCAGCGCCTGCCGACGCCTGCGGGCCGCTCGCGAACGGCGTGGATGGACGCGCTCGCGCAGCTCCTTCGCCTCGCTCAGCTCGCGGAGAAAGCGGGCGCGGCGGCGCAACCTTTCCGTGTCCGCTCCGAGGTCGCCTTCCGCGCGGAGGGCGCGACCGGTGCCCGTGTCGGGCCTCGGGCGTCGGTCCCCCGCCGGGCGTCGGTCCCCGGGCGGGCGTCGGTCCCCCGCCGGACGTTGGTCCGCGTCCGTGTGTCGGTCCGCGTCCCTGCGGCGGTTCCCGTCTCCAGGGCGGTCTGCGTTCGGGTGGGAGTCCGGTTGCCGACGAGGCCGGGCGAGTTGGTCCGGCTGTCGGCGCGTCTGCTGTCCGGGCTCACGTGGCTCTGACATATGCACACCTCCGGTGTACTTGCCCACTTTCCCTGCTCCGCCCGGCGTACGCCAGAGCGCCCCGGCGCATCCGGGTGCGCGGGGGTGAGCGGGTGTCTTCGGTACCTGTTCGGGCACCGGCGGGTTCCACCGTCTGCGGCCTCGGATACTGTCGGAGCATGCGGATCCACGTCGTCGACCACCCCTTGGTCGCGCACAAGCTCACCACTCTGCGCGACGCGCGCACCGACTCACCGACCTTCCGCCGTCTTGCGGACGAGTTGGTGACCTTGCTCGCGTACGAGGCCACCCGCGATGTGCGCGTCGAGGAGGTCGGGATCGCCACGCCGGTGACCGAGACGACCGGCGTACAGCTCTCCCGGCCGCGCCCCCTCGTGGTGCCGATCATCCGCGCCGGGCTGGGCATGCTGGAAGGCATGGTGCGGCTGCTGCCGACGGCCGAGGTGGGTTTCCTCGGGATGATCCGCGACGAGCACACGCTCCAGGCGTCGACGTATGCCAACCGTATGCCCGACGATCTGTCCGGGCGCCAGGTCTACGTTCTGGACCCGATGCTGGCCACCGGTGGCACGCTGGTCGCCGCCATCAAGGAGCTGATCCGGCGCGGCGCCGACGATGTGACCGCGCTGTGCCTGCTCGCGGCGCCCGAGGGGGTAGCCGTCATGGAGCGGGATCTGGCCGGTACGCCGGTGACGGTGGTGACCGCCTCGGTGGACGAGCGCCTCAACGAGCAGGGCTTCATCGTGCCGGGCCTGGGCGACGCCGGGGACCGGATGTACGGCACGGCCGGGTAGGGCCTCGCCTGGTGACCTAGTGGCCCAGGTGCCCAGGTGCCCAGGTGCCCAGGTGCCCAGGTGCCCAGGTGCCCAGGTGACCTGGTGGCTGCCCAGTGGCCCAGTCGTCGGCCCAGTCGCACCGGGTGGCCTCGCTCCGCGCGAGACCGGCTCAGCAGGTGGCGGGGGACGCCGAGGAGGACTTTCCGGGGTGCGGGGAGCCGGCCAGTTCGGCGAGGGCCGCGGTGGCCGCCTTCTTCTTCGCCAGGTGCTCGAAGCCCTTACCGAGGATGAGGTCGACGTCCTTGCCGTCGCGCTCGTCGTACCGGGTCTCGGTGTTCTCCAGTTGGGTGCCCAGGACCTGGAGGCGGTCCGAGGTGGAGGAGCCGGGGGCGCCGATGAGGATGCCCGCTTTCTCGACCTTCTCGTCGAACTCGGCGGACGCGTTGCCGATCTTGCCGATCTTGAAGCCCCGCTTCTTCAGCTCGTCGGCGGTGTCCTTGGCCAGGCCGTTGCGCGAGGTGGCGTTGAGGACGTTGACGGTGATGTCGCCGGGCCGGGGAAGTTCGCGCCCGGCTGCGTTCTGCGCGGCGGTCCTCTTCCCGTCCTTCTCGGCCTTGCCTCCTTCGGCCTCTCCCGCTTCGGCCTTGCCCCCGTCGGTGTCCGTCTTCCGGTTGCCGAGCGCTGCGTTCTTGCCGCCGGTCGCTGCGGCGTTCCCGGAGGCGGCCGGGGAGGCGCACTTGGCGGGTCCGGTCGGGTGGCCGGCGGCCTCGACCGGGTCGGGGTCGGAGAAGATGTGGACGAGCTGGAGCGTGCCCCACCCGAGTACCGCGACGGCCAGCACGGAGGCGAACGTGGCGGCGATGAGCCGCCCCCGCCTGCGTGGCCTGCGCATCCGGGGGTAACGGTCACCCTTGATGCGGTACTTCCCGCCCAGGTCTGGGGGAGTGAGCATGCTCATGTGCGCAGGGTAGTAGCCGCAGGCAGAACTGCCTACTAGATGATCAATGGCTTCTCGATACGCCTACAAACACGTACCCGAATGGGGGAATGTGTGTGCCCGGAAGGGGCGGACCGGGGGCGGAACGAGGTGGATCAGTCCAGTTCGAGGACGCGCGCGTGCAGCACCTGGCGCTGCTGGAGCGCCGCGCGCACCGCGCGGTGCAGCCCGTCCTCCAGGTACAGGTCGCCCTGCCACTTCACGACGTGGGCGAACAGGTCGCCGTAGAACGTCGAGTCCTCTGCGAGCAGCGTCTCGAGGTCGAGCTGGCCCTTGGTGGTGACGAGCTGGTCAAGGCGCACCGGGCGCGGGGCCACATCCGCCCACTGACGGGTGCTCTCCCGGCCATGGTCGGGGTACGGCCGCCCGTTTCCGATTCGCTTGAAGATCACACGGAAAGCCTACCGGGCCACCGGTACCGGGCGCAGCCCTGTGCCGCTGGTGCAATCCGGGTGATTTCCCGGTAAAGCGCGGAGAAAGTGGGCAGATCGTGGGCGGACGGTGGAGACCGCTCGCGGCGAGCCGCGGGCGGGGTCGGGGTGGGCTCATGGGTGTGTCGCGGGTGGGGCCGACGGCGGCGCCGTGGGTGGTGGGGCCGACAGTGGGGCCGCGGCGTACCGCGGGTGTGCCGTACGGCGGCGGCACGGTCGACCCGGGCGGGCGCCTCGTTGTCCACAGGCTGTGGACAACGAGGCGCACTGGTGCGCGGGACGGTGGTTCAGCGGATCAGACGCGCGCCCTTGTACGGGCCGGTGACCGGCCGGGACGCCGCGTCGGAACCGTCGGCCGAGTCGCCCTTTGCGGCGCCGGCTCCCTGCTCGGCGGTCAGCCGCTGGGTGGTCGGCTGCTGGGCGGTCGGGCGGTCGGTACCCCGGGGCAGTCCGCTGGTGTCCCAGGCGTAGTGGCCGACCGCGTTGGCGATCGCCTTGACGTTTTCATCGAGGGCGCGGGCGTTGATGTTCTTCAGCGTGTCGCAGACCTGGTGGTAGCAGTTGTCGTAGGCCACTCCCGCCGTACCGCCCCACAGCTTCTGCTGCTCGGCGGTCTTGATGCCCTCGGCCCCGGTGAACGTGCCGCCCGCGGGGATGCCCACCTCGATGAAGGGGCCGTAGTCCGAGCGGCCCGTGAAGTCGGTGCCCCGGATGGGCACGTCACGGGTGGCGAAGAAGTCCACCAGGTCCTTCTCCAGCTTCGCCGAGCCGTCCGGGCCCGGGCCGGCGCCCGTGCCGTCGGAGTCGTCACCGTCGAAGGCGAACATCCCGTAGTTGGGGCTCGCGATCATGTCGAAGTTGAGATAGAGCGAGATCTTCGCACGTTCGGCGGCCGGCAGATTCTCGACGTAGTGCTCGGCGCCGAGCAGGCCCAGCTCCTCGGCGCTCCACAGCGCGAAGCGCACCTTGTTGGCGTGCTTGCCCTTGTGGTCGGCCTTGGCCAGCTGGAGAGCCGTCTCCAGGACGCCCGCAGAGCCGGAGCCGTTGTCGTTGAGGCCGGGGCCCTCGGGGACGGAGTCCAGGTGAGCGCCGAGCATCACGGTGTTGTCCGGGTCGCCGCCACGGGTCTCGGCGAGGACGTTGTGGGTGGTGCGCTGCTCCTGGTGCTCCCGCACCTCCAGGTTCACGGTGACCTCCCCCTTGGCCACCTGCTCGGCGAGTGCCTCGCCGTCGGCCTTGGTGATGCCGCCGGTGGGAATGCGGGCGGCGGCCGGGTCACCGAGGGTGCCGTTGAGCGCGCCGTCCTCGTTGTTGTAGATCACCGCGCCGACCGCGCCCGCGTCGGCGGCGTTGGCCTGCTTCTGCGCGAAGGTGCAGCCACCCCGCTTGATCAGGGCGATCTTGCCGTCGTACGTGCCCTGGGCGAAGTCGCCGGCCTCGCAGCCGTTGGAACCGTCGGCGTCGACCGGTGCCGCCGTCACGGGTGCCTCGATACCGCCCTCAGGGGTGCTCTTGGTGTACGACATCAGCGTGATGGGGACGTCGCGCTGGTCCGGGGTGAGCACGCTGAGCTTCTCCGCGAGGGTCTCGCGGAAGGTGAACTCGAACTTCTGGTACGTGACTTTGTAGCCGGCCGCCTTGAGGAGGGCGCCGGCGTAGTGCGCGGAACGGTCGTGGCCCTTGGTGCCCGCGGCCCGGTTGCCGTCGCTGTACTGCGCGATGCCGCTGAAGGCCCGCAGATGCCTCATGGCACCGTGGCCGCTGGTGCGCCGGACCAGCTTCCTGGCGAGCTTGTCGCCCTGTTTCGCGGACTGCCGGACGGTGGACTCGGCGGACTGCCCGGCGGAGCGCTGGGCTGTCTGCTCGGCGGTGGTGGCGGTGGTGGCGGTGGCACCCGCTGTCGTGGCGCCCGCTGTCGTGGACGAGACGAGCAGCAGCGGGGTGGCCAGGGCTGTGGCGGCCAGAGCCGCCATGGATCTCCTGCGCAGCGCGTGCGGGGAGCGGGCGGAGCGGAGCGGTACGGACACAGTCGTGGTCCTTTCGGGAACGGCTGTCGACGTGTGGTGCTCTGGTGCGCTCTTCGTGCTCTCTGGTGCTGTGGTGCTCGAACTGCTGTGGTGCTCGGAGTGCGGTCTGTTGCCCGGCGCGCCCTGTGGTGCTCGGACGCTCCGTAGTGCTCCGAGTCCGGTGGCGTCCGGCATACGGACGCGCGGACTCGGTCAGAGGGAAGCTAGCGGTCGCCGGGCCCGGAGGGAACGTCTGTGCGCGTACTCGCGGTCGTGGCGCGTACTCGGGGTGTAGGTGCCGGGGGAGGGGCGGGTGCTCGTGCTCGTCGTCGTCATGACGGTCCGGTGTTCTCGTCCCGGCGGGTACCGCCCGACAGGACGGGTACGGCCGGTCCTGCGGGCTCGGGAACGCGTGGGGAGGGGACCCGCGTTGGTAGCGTGTAGCGTCCGACACCGCCCGCGTGCCGTCTCCGCGCCTCCGCCCGGCCCCCGGGCGAGACATCCAGTCCCGCGCGCCCTGATCAGGAGCCTTCCGTGACCAACCTCGCACTAGGACCCAGCTGGCTGGATCCGGACTTCCTGATCCAGACGTTCGGCCTTGCCGGGATCCTCGCGATCGTCTTCGCGGAGTCGGGCCTGCTCATCGGCTTCTTCCTGCCCGGCGACTCGCTGCTGTTCACCACGGGGCTCCTGATCGTCACCGACCAGCTTCACGCGCCGCTGTGGCTGGTGTGCCTGCTGGTGGTGGTCGCCGCCGTGCTGGGCGACCAGGCCGGCTATCTGTTCGGCAAGAAAGTGGGGCCCACGCTCTTCAAGCGGCCGGACTCGCGGTTCTTCAAGCAGGAGAACGTCGAGAAGGCGCACGAGTTCTTCGAGAAGCACGGCCCGAAGTCCCTGGTCCTGGCCCGTTTCGTACCGATCGTGCGGACGTTCACCCCGATCATCGCCGGTGTCAGCAGGATGCAATACCGGTCCTTCGTCATCTTCAACATCATTGGTGGCACGCTGTGGGGCGCAGGTGTCACCCTGCTGGGCGCCGCGCTGGGACAGATCGACTTCGTGCACGAGCACATCGAGACGATCCTGATCGGCATCGTCCTGCTGTCGGTCGTCCCGATCGTCATCGAGTACCTGCGGAACCGCCGCAAGGGCGGCGGTGGATCGGCTCAGTCCGAGGTCCAGGAGGGCGCGGCACAGGCCGAGAGCCACCCCGCGGCACCGGGCGCGCCTGGTGCGCCGGGCGCCCCCGCCACCCCCTACGGCACCTCCGGCTACGGCGGCTCCGGCTACGGCGCGCCGACCCATCACCAGGGCACACCTGGCGCCCACGGTCCCGGTCATGGTGGCCAGCAGGGGGGACGTGCACCGGCCCCCGGCCATGCACCGGCCCCCGGCTACGGCCCGAACCCCGGGCACGCCCCCGCACCCGGGCACGGCCCGAACCCCGGCTACGGGCAGCGGCCCGAGGGCTCGATGCCTCCCGGTGCCCCATACGGCGACGGCCACTCGCTCCCGCTCCCGCCGGAGGTTCCCTACGGCGCACACGGCGGCACTCCGCAGGCTCACGCACCGGCACCCGGTCAGGCTCCGTACGGCGGCAGCGCGGGCGCGCCCCCCGGCGCGGGTCCGGTCGCGGGTGCGGGACAGGGCGCGGGAGCACCGCAGGGGCACGGCGGCCCGCACGGGCACGGCGGCCCGCACGGGGCGGCCCCGTACGACGACGCTTCGTACAGCCCGTACGACGAGGGAGCGGGTCAGCAGGGCCCGCCCGCCCCGCCGCAGGACCCGTCGGCCCCCCAGAACCGCCCCGGCCGCGGCCGTCACGCCCGCCGCTGAGCCCTCCCGGGATCAGCCGCTGTGCCTGAGGTGGTCGCGTTGGACCTGGCGGGCGAGGGCGCGGCGCACCGAGGCCGGTGCGGGGGCAGTGGCGGCTGTCCCGGGCTGCCCTGGGGTCGGAACCAGGCCGGGGGGCGAGACCGGGGCGGGGGACGAGGTCGGGCCCGGGGGCGAGACCGGGGCTGGGACGTCGAGGCCGCGGCTGATCCTGTCGTACGCCGCGCGGTAGCCGCCGGGCAGCTCCGTCCGATGCCGTAGCAGGTCGTCCTCGACCAGGCGCCGCAGCTCGTCGACGGTCTGCGGTGTGAACCGCTTCCTTCCCCGGGCGATCGCGTGGAGGAAACGCGTACAGCGGGCGCTGTCGGGGCCGGCGGCGGAGATCTCCTCGGCGAGTCCCCACAGCCGTCCTTCGAGCCAGGGTGTGTCGTTCTGGTCGAGGGAGAGGTCCACCGTGGGGGGCGGGGTGTCCGCCGAGCGGTCGGACTTGTACTTCGTCACCTGCTTGGACACCGCGGGCTGACTCATGCCGGCGAGCTGGGCGATCTTCTCCTGGCTCCAGCCGGAGCGGGCGAGCAGCCTGATCATCTCGGTGCGCAGTCTCCGCGTTTCCTCGCCCGCACGGATGATCTCGTTCATTTCGGCGAACATCCGCTCGGCCTGCTCTTCGGAGAGCGTCTCGGGGACGGTCGGGGTCGAGGGACCGGGTGGCGGAGTGCTCAGGGTGTCGTCGGCTGCCATAGCCCGGTTATACACCCAGGCCAGTGGTTTCCCGGCCGATTCCTCGATCGAGGGACAACGGACCATAACCCGGTTGTACAACCGTGTTATAGGTGCCACGGTGCAGGGCATGCCCACCTTCTGCGCACCCGACGGAACCCGGCTCGCCTACCGCACGCTCGGCCACGGCGCCCCGGTCATCTGCGTCCCGGGAGGCCCCACGGACTCCCGCTACCTCGGCGACCTGGGCGGACTGGCCGCGCACCGGCGGCTGGTCCTGCTGGACCTCCGCGGCACCGGCCGCTCCGCGATTCCCGAGGACGTCTCTTCCTACCGGTGCGATCGCCTGGCCGACGACGTCGAGGCGCTGCGCCGGCACCTCGGGTTGCCCCGGACGGATCTGCTCGGACACTCCGCCGGAACGAACATCGCGACGCAGTACGTGGCGCGGTACCCGGAACACGTGGACAGGCTCGCGCTGGTCGGGCCCAGCACGAGAGCTGTCGGCATCACGGTCTCGGGCGAGACGCGGCGCGATCTCGCGCGCCTCCGCCGGAACGAGCCGTGGTTTCCGGCGGCCTTCGCCGCGTTGGAGGCGATCACCGCGGGGGCGAACGGTGCGGGGGCGAACGGCGACGGTGAGGCCATCGCGCCCTTCTTCTACGGCCGTTGGGACGCTGCAGCTCAGCAGCACCACGCGGCCGGCCGACCGGACAACAGCGAAGCTGTCGCCCGCTTCGGTGCCGACGGCGCCTTCGACCCGGAAGCGACCCGTGCGGCGCTCACCCGCTGTCCCGTCCCCGCGCTGCTGCTCGCCGGGGAGTACGACCTGAACAGTCCCCCGCGGTCGGTGACGGAGTTCGCCGCGCTGTTCCCCGACGCCACTCTGGTGGTGCAGCCGGGCGCCGGCCACTACCCCTGGTTCGACGACCCGCACCGGTTCACCGCCACCCTGGCGGGCTTCCTGGACCGGGCGGGGCATCCGGGCTGAACCGGGGCCCGGCCGAGGCCGTCGCGGCAGGCTCGCACGTCAGTTGGCGTCCTCGGCGGGTACCAGCGCCGCGTCGAGGGCGTCGAGGGTGGGGTAGTGGGGCAGCAGGTGCTGCAGTTCCAGCCGTCGCAGCAGCCGGCCGACCGGCACGTGCTCGCACACCAGCACCAGCCAGCCCTCCTGGGACAGTGCGGTCGTACGCGCCCGCAGCAGAACGCGGATCACCGAGCAGTCCAGGAACGTCACGTCGCGCATGTCCACGACGAGGCGCGGCGGTGCGGTCTCCGCCAGCGCGCGTACGAGGGCGGACTCCAACTCGTGCAGTGTCGCGATGTCGAGTTCGCCCCTCGCGCGTACGGTCCGGAACCGGGCGGGGCCCGGGGTGTCGGAGCGCGGGACGGCGACCATGGAAGACCCCTTCCACTGACGAGCTGTACGGCGGTACGGCAGTGCGGTGGTGTGGTGATGTGCGGTGGTGTGCGGGCGTGGAGATGTGCGGCTGCGGTGGCGGGTGGCGGGCTGGGCGGTGGCGGGTGGTGCGGTGACGTGCGGGTGTTCGGCGCGGGTACGTAGGCGCGGACTGGACGGATGTGCGGTGTGCACACGTGCGGGGCCGTCGAAGGGGTGCACGCGTGCGGCGGCTGGTCCGGCCCTCCATGGGCGGAGTCGGCACGGCCGTTCGACCGGGGTCCGGGGCCGAACATGTGCACTCTAAGCACGTCGTGGGGACGCTGAGGTGTGAGTGCGGACACCGAACCCCTCAGTGCCTCGATCTCACTCGTCCGAGTGATGGCGCAGGCCGGTGGCGCCGGGAGGGGCGCATGGAGGGCGCATGGCGCGTGCGCTGTGCGGGCAGGGCTGAAGAATGCGACGTGAGGTGGGAGATGAGGCGCGCGCTACGGCTGAGGCACTGGCCGCGCACTTCGGACTGGAGCCCCTTCCCCGCGAGGGCGGCCGTTTCCGGCGGCTGTGGGCGGGCCCCGAACGTGGCGACGGCAGGCCCGAGGGCTCCGCGATCGTGATGCTGCTGACCGACGCGCCCGGCGACTACTGCGCACTGCACCGGCTGCCGGACGACGAGGTGTGGCACTACTACCTCGGCGCGCCCCTCCAACTGCTGCTGCTCCCGCCCGAAGGGCGTGCGCCCGTCAGCACCCCGGTGCTCGGGCCGGATGTGCTCGGCGCACGGCACCAGGTGCAGCTCACCGTCCCGGCGGGCACCTGGATGGGCGCCCGGGTCGGTACGGCAGGGGCTGAGACGGGCGACGGTCCGGACGGGGCAGGCTCCTGGACGCTGTTCGGCTGCACCATGGCTCCCGGCTACAGCGACGCGGGGTACGAACACGGGGACGCGGACGCGCTTGCCCGCGCGTATCCGGAGCACGCGCGGCTCATCAGGGAGCTGGCCCGATGAGGCAGGAGCAGCTGTCGGCAGGTCCGCACACAGCGCCGTCGGCAGGCCCGCACACAGCGCCGCACACAGCGCCCCCCGCGGCAGCGCGCACCGTGCTGGTGACCGGCGCCTCCGGGGGCATCGGGCGCGGTATCGCGCTCCGGTTCGCGGCAGCGGGCGTACCGGTGGCGGTGCACTACCGGGGCGACCCCGAAGGCGCCCGCCGGACGGTGGCGGCGATCGAGCAGGCGGGCGGTGTGGCCCGGGCCCTGCACGGGGAGCTGGCCACTGAGGAAGGCTGCCGTGCCGTGGTCACCGAGGCGGCCCGGTGGCGCTCCGCGGGGCTCGGCGCGCTGGTCAACAACGCGGGCGTGCAGCCCGTACAGGAGCTGTCGGGGATGACGGCCGAGGAGTGGCGCGCGGTCGTCGACACCAACCTCTCCAGCGTCTTCGCCTGTACGCAGGTGGCCGTGCCGCTGCTGGCGGAACGCGGGGGCGGCAGCGTCACGCACGTCGCCTCCATCGAGGCGGCGCGGCCGGCTCCCGGGCACGCGCACTACGCCGCGTCCAAGGCCGCGATCGTCGCGCACGCCCGAGCCGCAGCACAGGAGTACGGGCGGCTCGGGGTACGCGTCAACACCGTCTCGCCCGGCCTGGTGGAGCGGGACGGCCTCGCCGAGCAGTGGCCCGAGGGCGTACGGCGGTGGCGCGCGGCGGCGCCGGACGGCCGGCTGGGGACGCCGGAGGACGTCGGCGACGCCTGCGTGTTCCTCGCCTCCGCTCAGGCGCGCTGGATCAACGGGCACGATCTGGTGCTGGACGGCGGGGTGTCGGCGCGGCCCTCGTGGTGACGGCGACACCCCGCCGGTCTCAGTTGCTCTCCCGCACGTAGTCGCGCAGGTGCCGGGCTGTCAGGGTGTCGGCCGATTCGACGAGTTCGGCCGGGGGTCCGGTGAACAGCACCTGGCCGCCGTCGTGGCCACCGCCGGGGCCGAGGTCGATGATCCAGTCCGCGTGTGCCATCACCGCCTGGTGGTGCTCGATGACGACGACCGAGTTGCCGTCGTCGACCAGCCGGTCGAGCAGCGCCAGCAGTTGGTCCACGTCGGCCATGTGCAGCCCGGTCGTCGGCTCGTCCAGGACGTAGGTGGCGGCCTTCTCCGCCATGTGGATGGCCAGTTTCAGCCGCTGGCGCTCACCGCCCGAGAGGGTGTTCAGCGGCTGGCCCAGCCGCAGGTAGCTCAGGCCCACATCGGCGAGGCGGCCGAGGATGGTGGCCGCCTGGCCCGTGGGGAAGAACTCACGGGCCTCGGCCACCGACATGCCCAGCACCTCGCTGATGTTCCTGCCCCGCAGCGTGTAGCCCAGCACCTCGGGCGTGAAGCGCTTGCCCTCGCACTCCTCGCACACCGAGGCGACGCCGGCCATCATCGCCAGATCGGTGTAGACGAGTCCGATCCCGTTGCACTTGGGGCAGGCGCCCGCCGAGTTGGCCGAGAACAGCGCCGCCTTGACACCGTTGGCCTTGGCGAAGGCCGTACGTATGGGGCCCAGCAGCCCGGTGTAGGTCGCCGGGTTGCTGCGGCGCGAGCCGCGGATCGGTGACTGGTCGGCCACCAGGACATCGTCCCGTCCGGACAGATAGCCGTGGATCAGGGAGCTCTTGCCGGACCCGGCCACGCCGGTGACGACCGTGAGGACGCCCAGGGGGATGTCCACGTCGACGTCCTTGAGGTTGTGCAGATTCGCACCGCGGATCTCAACCGTCCCCTTGGGTTCCCGCACCGTCTCGCGCAGCCCGGCGCGGTGGCCCAGATGGCGGCCGGTGAGAGTGCCCGAGGCGCGCAGCCCCGGCACGTCTCCCTCGTAGCAGATCCGGCCGCCCTCGGTGCCTGCGCCAGGACCGAGGTCGACCACATGGTCGGCGATGGCGATCACCTCCGGCTTGTGCTCGACCACCAGCACCGTGTTGCCCTTGTCGCGCAGGAGCAGCAGCAGGTCGTTCATGCGCTGGATGTCGTGCGGGTGCAGGCCGATGGTGGGTTCGTCGAAGACGTAGGTGACATCGGTGATGCTGGAGCCGAGGTGACGGACCATCTTGACGCGCTGAGCCTCTCCGCCGGAGAGCGTCCCGGCAGGCCGGTCCAGGCTCAGATAGCCCAGCCCGATGTCGACCAGGGAGTCCAGGGTCTGGCAGAGAGTGTCGCGCAGCGGTGCGATGGAGGGGTCGGTCAGGCTGCGGACGAACGGAGCCAGGTCGCTGATCTGCATACGGGCGCAGTCGGCGATGTTCACTCCGTCGATCTTCGAGGAGAGCGCCGCCTGGCTGAGCCGGCTGCCGCCGCACGCCGGGCAGTCCGCGTAGACGACTGCCCGGTCGGCGAACTCCTTGATGTGGGCCTGCATCGCGTCGCGGTCCTTGGACAGGTAGATGCGCTGGATGCGGGTGACCACACCGTCGTAGGTGAGGTTCGTGGTGCCGACCTTCACCTTCGCCTTCGTCGTGGGCTGGTACAGCAGCGCGTCCCACTCCTGCTGGGTGAAGTCGCGGACCTTCTTGTCCGGGTCGAAGAAGCCGCAGTTGACCATCACCTGCCAGAACCAACTGTCCACGGCGAACCCCGGCGCGGTGACGGCGCCCTCGCGCACGGACAGGTTCTGGTCGACGACCTGGTCGATGTCGATCGTCGTCGTCTGGCCCAGTCCCTCGCACTCGGCGCACATGCCCTCCGCGCTGTTGAAGCTGAAAGCGGTGGAGGTGCCGATGTGCGGAGTGCCCAGCCGGCTGTAGATGATCCGCAGCATCGTGTAGGCGTCGGTCGCGGTGCCGACGGTGGAGCGCGAGTTGGCGCCCATCCGCTCCTGGTCGACGACGATCGCCGCGCTCAGGTTGCGCAGACTGTCCACATCGGGACGGCCCAGGCTCGGCATGAACGACTGCACGAACGCCGTGTAGGTCTCATTGATCAGCCGCTGGGACTCGGCCGCGACCGTACCGAAGACCAGCGAGGACTTGCCGGACCCCGAGACCCCGGTGAAGACCGTCAGCCTGCGTTTCGGCAGGTCGAGGGAGACGTTTGCGAGGTTGTTCTCGCGTGCGCCGCGCACCTCGATGACATTGTGGCTGTCGGCGGGCGGCAGCGCCGTGTGCCGGTCGTTCCGGTCCTGCATGCTGGCTCTCCTCGGTCCCCGACCAGGCGTCCGGCGCCTGGTCAGTCCTGCTGAAGCAACTGGTCGGCCAGCCTAGGCGCAGGGTCTGACAATCATGGCGTCCGCCGCCCGTCGTCGCCGGCGTTCAACTCGCTGCGGGCGACGCTGGATTGGCGCCACCGGCCGGTCGGCGTCACCAGCCGGTCAGCAGGAGGTGGTTGACCGCCAGCGCGGTCGCCGCCTGGGCCGCCAGCCAGTACCGTGCGCCCCGGCGCGGCAGCAGCACGGCGGCGGGCAGCAGCCAGGTGAGGAAAGGCAGCCAGATGCGTTCGGTCTCGGCCTTGCTCATCCCGGACAGGTCGGCGACGGCGACCGTCAGCAGGGCGGCCAGCACCAGCACAGCGAGCCGCTCGCGGCCGCCGAGGCCCTCGGCCCCTGGCGCTCGGCCGGTACGCTGCCTGCGCGGCCACCGGGAGGCGCGCAGGGCAGGCGTACCACACACCAGGGCGCGTCGTGTGCCTGCCACCACGGCGGGGCCCGCAGCGGTCACCGCGCAGGCGAGGTTGGCCCACACCCAGTAGCTGTAGGGCCTGATGCGGGCGGCGCCCTCGTAGTAGCGCTCAGTCAGCAGCTGGTATCCCTCCCACCAGTTGAACCCCGCGAGGGTGAAGGCCGCGGCCACTGCCGCGACGCCCGCGAGCACCCATGGGAGGGGCCGCAGAGTGCGCGAGAGAGCCAGCACGGTGAGGCCGAGCAGCGCGCACAGGGTGAGGCCGTACGACAGATAACAGGTGAGCCCGAACAGCAGCCCGGCTGCGAGCGCGGCAGTGCGAGGGGCGCGGGCCGGACTGTGGCCGGTCCTCCGTGCCGAAAGGGCGAGCAGCGCCAGGGCCCAGGAAGCCACCGCCGTGAAGTAGCCGTCGGCCGACACTCCCACCCACACGGCGGTGGGGGCCAGCACCAGGAACGGTGCTGCTTTGCGCGCCTGGGCCTCGTCCGTCAGGGCGCGCAGCGCTACGAGCACAGCGGCTGCCGCCGACGAGCCGACGGTGATGACCCAGACGGACGCCCAGGCGCCGCCGCTCAGCCCGACGCGGTCGAGCCCGACGAAGGTGAGCACGGCGGCGGGCGGATGGCCGGCCACATGCGGGACCCAGTTGTCGGGGGAGTGCAGCAGGATGTGGTCGGTGAAGGTGCGCAGTGCCGCGCCGACGTCCCCGAACCTGTCGACCTCCTGGAGGTACTCGTAGGCGGAGGTCAGCTGGTTCTCCACGCCCCGGTGCCAGCCGTCGATCAGGGCGAGCGACCAGATCCACGCCATGGAGGTGCCCCAGGCGGCCGCCAGCAGCCGCCGCCACGGCAGGCGGGCCGCCAGCGCGGGGCCGTAACCGAGCACGGCGCCCGCGATCAGCAGCGCGGCCGGTGTGCCCGGACCCAGGTGCGGTTCCAGCTCGGCGTAGTACGGCGGCCAGTGCACCCGCAGTGTGCCGTGCTCCCGCTCGATGGCTCCGCCGATGACGACGGCGGCGACCACCAGCGCCCCGGCCGCCGCAACGGCTGCCAGGTCGGGCACCGGAAACCGCCGTCCCGGCCCGGTGCGGCGCCCATGGCGGTCCGGCCCTTGCCCGGCGCCGGGTACGTCCCGGCCGGGAGCGGCGGGAGCGGCGGGAGCAGCGGGAGCAGCGGGAGGGGCGGGGGAGGCCGGGGCGGCGGGTGAGGAGGGCTCGGGGGAGGTGGTCGGGACGGACCGCGTGGCGCGGTCGGAGCGGGTGGGTGAGGGCTCGGCAGGCACAGGGGCACGTTAGGCCGCGCGGGGCCGCACAGGGGCCACCAGCGGACGATGTCAGCGTTTCGTCATGGGTCGTGGCCCCCTTTCGGGCTGTACCGGCGCATACGGTCACCGCATGGGCGACCACCGCATCCTCTCCCGGTCCCGGTCCACCCGGCTGCCGTCGGACCCGGGCTTCTGGCGCAGTCCGCTGCGCGGCCCCTGGCTGACGGCCGTGCTCGGCGTCGTACTGCTGGCCGGCATCACCGTGCTGTTCGTCACCGGCCTGCTGTCCTACGCGGCATACAACCCGGATGCGGCACCGCCGAACGACCGCACGCCGGACCGCGGGCTGCTCGGCTTCTACCTGTTCGCCTGGCCGACCGATCCCTACTGGCTCTACCGGCTCACCCAGGGGGTGCACGTCACCCTCGGCGTGGTGCTGGTGCCGGTGCTGCTGGCGAAGCTGTGGTCCGTCATCCCCAAGCTGTTCACCATGCCGCCCGCGCGCTCCGCCGCGCACGCGCTGGAGCGCGTCTCGCTGCTGCTGCTCGTCGGTGGTGTGCTGTTCGAGTTCGTGACGGGCCTGCTGAACATCCAGCTGGAGTACCTGTTCCCCGGCTCGTTCTATCCGCTGCACTTCTACGGGGCCTGGGTCTTCTTCGCCGCATTCCTGGTACACGTCCTGCTGCGGCTGCCCAAGGCCGTACAGGTGCTGCGGGCCGGTGCGCCGCGCGACTTCGCCTCGGGCGGCCGGAAACGCGGCAAACACCCGCCGAGCGGGACCGAGGACGGCCGCAGGGCCGAAGAGCACCGCAAGCCCCAGGACGGACGCAAGTCTCAGGAGGGCCGCAAGTCTCAGGAGGGCCGCAAGCCCCAGGACGGACGCAAGCCCCAGGACGGACGCAAGCCCCAGGATGTCGGGGCGCGGGAGCCGGATCTCGACACCGGGCTGGTCGCACCCCGCCCGGCTGACGCCACCCTGACGCGGCGCGGGGCGCTCGGCGCGGTGGGCGGCGGGTCCGTGCTGCTGCTGGGGCTGACGGTCGGCCAGAACTTCGACGGGCCGCTGCGCCGCACCGCGCTGCTGGCACCGCACGGGGGCACCGATCCGGGCAGTGGCGCGAATGCCTTCCAGATCAACAAGACGGCGGCCGCTGTGGGCGTCAGCGCCAAGGAGACCGGCGAAGGCTGGCGGCTGACCGTCGAGGGGGCGCACGGGCGGAGACTGCGGCTGACCAGGGCCGAGCTGCTGGCGATGCCACAGCACTCAGCCGACCTGCCGATCGCCTGTGTGGAGGGCTGGTCGACCTCGGACCAGCACTGGAGCGGCGTACGGCTGCGCGACCTGGCGGAGCTGGCCGGGTACGACGCGGGAGAGGGGCTGCCCGGCGTATTCGTTTCCTCGCTGCAGCGCTCAGGCGCCTTCCGGCACGCGGGGCTGCGGGACAACCAGGTGCGCGATCCACGGTCACTGCTGGCGCTACGGGTGGGTGGCGAGGACCTCTCCCTGGACCACGGCTATCCGGCGCGCGTCATCGTCCCGGCGGCACCCGGTGTGCACAACACCAAATGGGTCGACCGGCTGTCGTTCGGAGCCGACCGGTGAAGGGCCGCTCCCAGGGCCCCGCCGCGGGTGGCCGGATGGAGGCCGGGCCGGCACCGGGCGCCGGACGGCTGCGCCGCTTGGTGGGCAGCCCGCTGCAGATCGTTCTGCTCCTGGCGTCGTTCGTGCTCACCGGTTACGCGGGGGCGCGGCTGCTGGCGGACGACTGGTTCGGCGTCGCCGTGTGGTTCGTAGGGGCCGCGCTGCTGCACGATCTGGTGCTGTTGCCGCTGTACTCGCTCGCCGACCGGCTGCCCAGGCTCACCGGCCGGTACGTCAACCACCTGCGGATTCCGGCACTGCTGTCGTTGCTGCTGCTGTTGGTCTATCTCCCCCTGATCACCGGTCCGGCCGACCGGTACGCGAAACTCACCGGCCGGCCGGAGGGCAACAACGGCTATGCGCTGCACTGGTTGTGGGTGACGGTCGCCCTGTTCGCTCTCTCGGGGTTGTGGGCAGTCGTACGGACAGCACCCGAGAGGCGCGCCAGGCGGCGCCGCCGCGCGCAGACTCGTCGGCGCCCGGCGGCTCGTCGGCGCCTGCCGCGGCGCCTGCCGCGGCGCCTGCTGGGGCGTCTGCTGGGGCGTCGGCGCAAGGTGGCTCAGGAGCGCCGCAGTGCGACGAAGCACCGGCCGCCGGACTCCCACTGACCCGCCGTCGACCACCCGGCGGGCAGCGCGTAGCGCAGCAGCGCGCGGGTGCCCAGCCGGGCCCAGGGGAACTGTCGGCCGCTGTCGGTCCCGTGCTGTGCGCCCCGTCCGTCGTCGATGTGCACCTGGGCCCGCTCGTCCACGTCCAGAGGCGAGGTCTCGGTCAACAGCAGGCCGCGCGGGGCCAGGAGCCGTGCGCAGCGCTCCAGCAACTCCTGAGGGGCGCCACCGATGCCGAGGTTGCCGTCGAGCAGCAGCACGCTCCCCCAACGGCCCTCCCCCGGCAGCGGGTCGAAGACCGAGCGGCACAGGGCTGCACCGCCGAGTGAGACCGTGCGTGAGACGGCGGCCGGGCTCACATCGATGCCCAGCACACGGTGGCCGAGCGACGAGAGGGCGGCGACCAGTCTGCCGGGGCCGCAGCCCACATCCAGCACCGCTCCCTCGCACCGGCGCAGTACCGACATGTCGGCGGCGTCCGCACCGGCGCACCAGCGCTCCACCTCCAAGGGCAGCAGCCAGCCGTCGCTGCGGCGCAGGAACAGCGGCCCGCGACCGCTGCGCAGCGCGTCGGCGTACGGGTCGGCGCTCCACTGCGCTATCGCGTCGGTGGCAGTGGCAGTGGCAGTGGCAGTGGCAGTGGCAGTGGCAGTGGCGGTGTCGGCTCTGTCGGTGGCGGTGTCGTCGATGGCGGCGGTCGGGGGCGCGGCGTCGGTGGCCGTCATGAGGCGGCCGTTCCTGGCACAGCTGCGCCCTCCGGGTGGCTCCGGCTCGCGGGGACGGCGGGCAAGCGCTCGGGCCGCAGCGCGGCGACGGTGGCGGCCGTCGCGGCGAACCGGCCGCCGGGTGCCTGAGCGGCGACGCGAACGGCGTCCTCGGCGGTGTCCACGTCGCGCAGCGGCGGCAGGTGGCGTACCCGCAGCCCCTCCTGCGCCAGCCGGGCGAGCTGTGCCTGTCCCGTCGTCGCGGTGGACATGGGAACTCCGCGCAGCAGCGCGGGGTCCGGGCGGGCGAGGCCCAGCGCCCAGAAGCCGCCGTCCAGCGCCGGGCCGAACCAGGCGTCGCACTCCCGCCAGCCGTTCGGTCCCAGCGCGGGAGCCAGCAGCGCGGGAGTCAGCTGGGGGGTGTCCATCCCGACGAGCAGCGCCGGCCCTGTGCCCGCTTCGGCGAACGCGGCGGCGAGCCGCTCGTCCAGTCCGCCGGAGCACTGCGGGACGACGTCGAAACCCGGCGGCAGCCACTCGCCGGGCCGTCCCGACAGCACCAGCACACGGCGCCTGGCGGGCATCGCCCGTACGGCGTCCAAGGTGTCGTGCAGGGCAGCGGTCGCAAGGGAGGCTGCCTGGTGCGGCGTACAGGGCGGACACAGCCGCGTCTTGACCTTGCCGGGCACGGGCTCCTTGGCGATGACGAGCAGTGTGGTGTGTCCCTCGCCGGGGCGCGAAGCCGCCGTCATCGGGCGACCCCCTCGATCCCCTCGGTCCGCTCGGTCCCTTCGATCCCCTCGGTCCCCTCGCGGGCCGCTCCGGCGGCCGGCCGCTCCTGGAGCACAGCGCGCATATCGCGTACGGCGTGCCAGGTGCCCCGCCAGGTGCCGGTGACCTTGGACTTGCCGGTGCGGGGACGGTAGGGCACGTCGCGCTCCTCGATCCGCCAGCCGGCGTCGGCCGCCCGTACGACCATCTGGAGCGGGTATCCGCTGCGCCGGTCGGTCAGGCCGAGCTCCAGCAGCTTCTCGCGGCGCGCCGCGCGCAGCGGGCCGAGGTCGTACAGCCGGACGCCGGTGCGCGCGTACAGCATCCGGGAGAGCGCGAGGTTTCCCGCGCGGGCGTGCGCGGGCCAGGCACCGCGCGTCTGCGGACGCCTGCGCCCCAGTACGAGGTCGCTGCGGCCCTCGCGCACCGCCTCGACGAACGGCACCAGCAGGGCCGGGTCGAGGGAGGCGTCGCAGTCGCAGAAGCAGACGATGTCGGCCTCGGCGGCCGTCAGTCCGGCGTGACAGGCGGCACCGAAGCCGCGGCGGGGTTCGGGGACGACGGTCGCGCCGAGCTCGCGCGCCGTCGCGGCCGAACCGTCCGTCGAGCCGTTGTCCACGACGATCGCCCGCCACCCGGGCGGGATGCGCTCCAGGACCCAGGGCAGTGCCTGCTCCTCGTCGAGGCAGGGGAGTACGACATCGACACCTGGCACGGTGTGGCCTCCTTCGGGCGGGTGCGACTTCGCCGCACACCCTACGGAGCCAAACCAGACATTACGGGCTTCACGTCCTTACGAAACACGGACATCGCCCGTGCCGGGGTCGTCCCGCCTCCCGCGTACCCCCGCGTGGTGCCACCCTGAAGCCATGCAGCCACCAGCCACCGGGCGGATTCTGGTCGTCGACGACGACCCGACGGTCGCCGAAGTCGTCACCGGGTACCTGCACCGCGCCGGGTACACCGTCGACCGCGCGGAGACGGGACCCGCAGCCCTGGAGCGAGCCGCGGCGCACTGGCCGGACCTCGTGGTGCTCGACCTGATGCTGCCAGGGATCGACGGCCTGGAGGTCTGCCGCCGGCTGCGCGGGAAGGGGCCCGTGCCGGTCATCATGCTCACCGCGCTCGGCGACGAGGGCGACCGGGTACTCGGACTCGAGGTCGGTGCCGACGACTACGTCACCAAGCCGTTCAGCCCCCGGGAACTGGTGCTGCGCGTGGAATCCGTACTGCGCCGCAGCCGCCGTACGGAGGACGTACCGCGCCCGGCACCGCCGCTGCGCGCCGCGGGGCTGACCGTCGACCCGCGCGCGCGGACCGCTACCAGGGGCGGCGTCGAGCTGTCGCTCACCGTGCGGGAGTTCGATCTGCTGGCCCACCTGCTGCGGCACCCGGCACGGGCGTTCTCCCGTGAGGAGCTGATGCGCCAGGTGTGGGGCTGGGACTTCGGCGACCTGTCGACGGTCACCGTGCACGTACGCCGGCTGCGGGCCAAGATCGAGGAGGACCCCGCGCACCCGCGGCTGATCCAGACCGTGTGGGGCGTGGGCTACCGGCTGGACCCCGGCGCCTCCCGGCTCGACGACCCGGACGCCTCCCCGTTCTGCACCGACACCGGTACCCACACGGGTACCGACACCAGTACCGATACCGGTGCCGACTCCGGTGCAGGTACCGGTACCGACGCCGGCACCGAAACGGGTACCGGCACCGTCGCGCGGGGGGACTGAGCGTCCGTGCGCGACATGCTGCTCATCGCCCTTTTCGCCTTCCTCGGCGCGGCCGCGGCCGGACTGCTGGGCGCGCTGGCACTGCGCGCGCTGCGGCACCGTTCGCTGGTCGTGTCGCTGACGGTCGTCTCGACTGTCGCCGTGACGGCCATGTTCTCCGGGACGCTCGCCGTCGCCTGGGCGATGTTCCTCTCCAGACACGACCTGTTCGTCGTCACCACGGTCGTCGCCATGGCGGCCGTCGTCTCGCTGGCCACCGCGTTGCTGCTGGGCCGCTGGGTCGTGGCGCGCAGCGACGCGCTCACCCGGGCGGCGCGGACCTTCGGGGACGGTGGCAGCTTCCCGGCCCCCGGTGAGGCCGAGGCGGGTGACCCGGCCGAGTTCGCCGCGCTCACCCGCGAACTCGCCGCCACCAGCGAGAAGCTGGCCGCATCCCGGGACCGCGAACGGGCGCTGGAGAGCTCGCGGCGGGAACTGGTCGCCTGGATCTCCCACGATCTGCGCACCCCACTGGCCGGACTGCGCGCCATGTCGGAGGCGCTGGAGGACGGCATGGTGGAGGACACCGGGCGCTGTCTGCGGCAGATCCGCACCGAGGTCGAACGGCTCAACGCCATGGTCGGCGACCTGTTCGAGCTCTCCCGTATCCACGCGGGGAATCTCGCCCTGACCACGCACCGGGTGACCCTGTCCGAACTGGTCGAAGAGGCACTGGCGGGTGCCGACCCGCTGGCCCGGCAGAACGGTGTCCGTCTGGTGGGTGACGCGGTGGCCACCGTCCCCGTCGAGGTCGACCCGCACGAGATGACCAGAGTCCTCGGCAACCTGCTCGTCAACGCCATCAGGCGCACTCCGGCGGACGGCACCGTGGCCGTGCACGCGCGCACGGTCGAGGAGGACGAAAAAGTCGTACTGTCCGTGACGGACGGCTGCGGCGGTATCCCTGAGGAGGACCTGCCGCGCGTCTTCGACACCGGCTGGCGCGGCACACACGCCCGTACGCCACCGGGCGCGGGCCTGGGGCTGGCCATCGTGCGCGGCATCGTCGAGGCGCACCAGGGCACGGCCGCTGTCCGCAACGTGACCGGGGGCTGCTGCTTCGAACTGACCCTGCCCAGAGCGCTGCCGAACCAGCGGGCGGGCACGGAGGCGCTCTGAACGGGAGCTGCCGGGAGCCGGTGCCGCGACGGCGGCTACGCCCGCTGCAGCGGCGCCCTCATGTCCGAGGCGGCGAACTCCTTCATACCCTCGGCGAAGCCGATGTGCGCCCGCCAGCCCAGCTCCCGCCCGGCACGCTCGGACGAGGCGGTGATGTGCCGTACGTCGCCCAGCCGGAACTCGCCCGTCACCACCGGATCGGGCCCCCCGTAGCACTCGGCCAGCGTGGTGGCCATCTCGCCGATGGTGTGCGGGTCGCCGCTGCCGGTGTTGTAGGCCGCGAAGGAGCCGGGCCCGTGCGGGGGCACGCCCGTGCCCACGGCCTCCAGCGCTGCGAGGTTGGCTGCCGCGATGTCCCGTACGTGGACGAAATCCCGCCGTTGCGCTCCGTCCTCGTAGACGGTGGGAGCCGCACCCCTGGCCAGCGCCGAGCGGAAGAACGAGGCGACCCCGGCGTACGGGGTGTCGCAGGGCATGCCGGGCCCGTAGACGTTGTGGTAGCGCAGCGAGACCGCACTGCCGTCAACAGCACGCGCCCACGCCGCGGCCAGGTGCTCCTGTGCGAGCTTGGTCGTCGCGTAGGTGTTGCGCGGGTCCAACGGTGCGTCCTCGCCCACCAGTCCGGGCCGCAGCGCGGCACCGCAGTCGGGGCACGGCGGCTCGAACCGTCCGGCGCGCAGGTCCGGCACGGCGCGCGGCCCCGGTCGCACGACCCCGTGCCGTGGGCACTCGTAGCGACCCTCGCCGTAGACGACCATCGAACCGGCCAGCACCAGCGCGCGCACACCGGCACGCTCCATCGCGGTGAGCAGCACAGCGGTGCCGAGGTCGTTGCAGCTGACGTACTCGGGCGCGTCGGAGAAGTCCTTGCCCAGTCCGACCATCGCCGCCTGGTGGCACACCGCGTCGACGCCGCGCAGCGCGTCGGTGACGGCGTCCTGGTCCCGTACGTCTCCCCGCAGGTGCCGGACCCCGGGCGCGGCGGCCGGGAGCCCGGCGTCCGACCCGTGGGCCGACGGCAGCAGGGCGTCCAGGACGACCGCCTCGTGGCCCGCTGCCGTCAGGGCCTCCACGACATGGGAACCGATGAAACCGGCACCGCCGGTGACAAGAACGCGCATACCGCCACGCTAGGCGCCCGGGGGCGCGCTGTACCGGCACGCGGCGCTCGTGTCACCGCTCCGTAAGAATCGCGGGGTCGGCAGGCTCGGTCGGACCGGGCCCGCTTTCCGCCACCCGCTGCTGCGCCACTGCGCGCTCTGCGCGCCGTCCGCGCCGTCCGCGCACTCCGAACGCCGCAACGGTCGCGGCAATCAGCGCGGCGGCCAGGGGGACCAGGAACCCGGCCTGATAGCCGTCCAGCAGCGCTGCCGGTGTGTCCGCCTCGGTGGCCGCTGTGTTGACGGCCGCCGCACCGGCGAGGCCGAGGGCCGCGCCGAACTGGACGGAGGCGAAGAGCAGCGCGCCCGCCACCCCCTGCTCCTCCTCCGCGACGCCGTCGGTCGCCATGATGGTCAGCGGCCCGTAGGCCAGCGCGAAGGCGACCCCGACCAGGGTCAGGCTCGGCAGCATCGCCAGATACGACCAGTCCGCCCCGACAGGCACGAACAGGGCGTAGGCCAGGACGGCGGCCAGCACTCCGGAGAAGACCACTCTCGCGCTTCCGAAGCGGTTGACCAGCCGGGGCACGACGGTGGGAGAGAGCACCGCGTCCGCCCCGGCCACCAGCATCGCCAAGCTCGTCTCCAGCGTCGACCAGTCGCGCAACTCCTGCAGGTACAGGACGACGAGGAACTGGAAGCCGAAGAAGGCACCGGCGAACAGCAGCGCCACCGCATTGGCGCGTACGAGGGGGCCCGAACGCAGCATGCGCGGCCGTATCAACGGTGCGGCTGTGCGACGTTCGATCTGTATGAAGACACACAGGAGGATCGCACCGGCAGCCAGTACAGCCAGTGTCTGTGGCCAACTGCTGTGCGTGGCCCGTTCGATACCGAACACCAGCAGGACGAGTGCCGCTGTGATCGTCACCCCGCCGGCCAGGTCGAAGCTGCGGCACTGCCCCGCTTCCCTGTCCTGCCCACTTCGTGGGCCGCGCGGTATGAGCACCAGCGTGGCGGTCAGGATCAGCGCGGAGAGCGCGACAGGGGCGAAGAACACCCAGCGCCAGCCGAGCACCGTCAGCAGGCCGCCGAAGACCAGCCCGGTGGAGAATCCCGCTGCACCAGTGCCGGAATAGATGAGCAGCGCCTTGTTCCGCTGTCTGCCCTCCGTGAAGCTCGTGGTGATCAGCGACAACCCGGCCGGGGTCATGAACGCTGCAGCGACGCCGGTGACGAAGCGGGCCACGATCAGCGCCCACCCCGCACTCGCCAGCCCGGCGAGCCCGGAGAACGCGAGGAAGACAGCGAGCGACAGTACGAACATCCGACGCCGCCCGTACAGGTCGGCCGCCCGGCCGCCCAGCAGCATGAAGCCGCCGTAGCCGAGTACGTAGGAGCTCATGACCCACTGCAACTCGCCAACCGGCATGCCGAGATCGGCACGGATGACGGGCAGGGCCACATTGAGCATGCCGATGTCGATGCCTTCGAGAAAGACGGCGCCGCACAGTACAAGCAGAATGCCTCGTCCATGGGCAGACATCCGAGTATCGGCATATTTTTGGGTTTTCAAGTGAGTTGCCACGTCCTCACCTTCCGTGGGAGAGGGCGCGGGGAACAACGGCGAACAGAGCAACGTTGCGTTCAGCCAGACTGAACGATGCGGGGGTGTGGTCACGACATGGAACGCGACGAGGTGACGTGCCTGCTGATCCTGGCCGAGGAGCTGCACTTCGGCCGTACCGCGGAGCGCATGCACCTCTCCCGCGCCCGTGTCAGCCAGCTCGTACAGCGGCTCGAGCGGCGGGTCGGTGCCCCGCTGTTCCACCGTACGAGCCGCACCGTGGCCCTCACCGAATTGGGGCGGCAGCTCCGTGACGACCTCGCGCCGCACCAGCGCGCCATGGACGAGGCGCTGGCCCGCGCCGCGGCGGCCGCCGCGGCCGCCGCACGGCAGTCGGCGGGAGAGCTGCGAGGCGTACTGCATGTGGGCTTCTCCGGGCCGCTGGCGGGGGAGATGGTGATGTGTGCGGCGCAGGCACTGGCCGAGCGGTGGCCACGGCTCGGCGTCGAGCCGTGCGAGGTCCCGCTGGCCGACCCGTTCGGCAAGCTCCGCGCCGGCGTCTACGACGTGCAGCTCGCTGAGCTCCCGGCCGGGGAGGCCGACCTGGTGGAGGGGCCCGAACTGTTCAGCGAGCCGCGTGTGCTGGCTGTGCAGGCCGCTCATCCGCTGGCGCTGCGCGGAGTGGCTTCCCCCGAGGATCTCGCCGGACTGGGGGACACGCCCCTGCTGACGCTCCGGGAGGGGCTGCCGGGGCTGTGCCGCGAGCAGTTGGCACCCGCGCGGACGCCCGCGGGGCGCCCGGTCCCGCCCGGGCTGCCGGTCACCAGCATGCAGGAGGCGCTCGTTCTGGTGGCTGCGGGCAAGGGCGCCCTCCTGACGGGTGCGCACGCGGGGACGTATTTCCCGCGCTCCGGCGTCAGCTACGTCCCCCTCCCGGAGGCCACATCCCTGGCGTACGGACTGGTGCGCCGCCGAGGCTCCCTGACGCCGCAGCTGCAGGCGTTCACGGAGGCGATGACACGGACGACAGCGGCGACGCAGATGACAGCGGCGACATGGACGACAGCGGCGACGCAGGTGACGGCGGCGACGCAGGTGACGGCGGCGTCCCGGACAACGACCGGGACGGAGACGGCTCGGTCCGGCGAGCGGCTGTAAGAGCCCTCTTGCGGGCCCTCAGACGCCGCGGGGGCCTCACCGCACGGTGCTGAAGGCGCCGGCGCGGGCGGCGTCGTACGCGGCCCGCGCGGCGCGCTCGGCGGTCGCCTGGTCGAGCGGGCTGCCGGTGGTCAGCAGCTGGTAGTACAGGGGCGCCGAGACGGCGCGGACGACCTGTTCGGGGTCGGTGTCGTCCGGCACCTCGCCGCGTTCCACGGCCTGCCGCACGCACGGTGCCCATTCCGCCACCCGGGCCGCGTAGAACCGGTGCAGCGCCTCGGCGGCGAGGGCGTCGCACGTCGCGGCGGCGATGACGGCCTTGAACAGCGCGCCCTGCCGGGGGTCCGTCAGGGTGCGCCGTACCAGAGAGGCGTTGGCCCGCAGGTCGTCGAGCAGCGCGCCCGTCTCCGTACGGGGCTCGGACTGTTCGGCCATGTCGTCGAGCAGATCCGCCAGCAGCGCTGTGACCGTTCCCCACCGCCGGTAGACGGTCGTCTTGCCGACCTCGGCGCGGCGGGCGACCTCGGCGAGGTCGAGGTGGGCGAATCCGCGCTCGGCGAGCGCGTCTCCGGCGGCGCGCAGCACCGCCTCGCGCACCCGGGCCGTGCGCCCCCCGGGGCGCACCGTCCCGGGCACGGCGCCGGCCTGCGGGGCGGTCGTCTTCCGCCGGCTTCCCGGCTCAGCTGTCACAGCGGGTCTCCAGTTCCCTTAACGGCGTATCCCTGCTACGGTACTGGCAGGCTTAACGGAACTAGAGAACCTTTAAGAGTCGGCCGGGCGCGCAGAAGCACACCCGGTGGCTCCGCGCAACCAGGAGAGGGAGAAAGCCATGGAGTACCGGCAGTTGGGCGCATCCGGCCTGCGAGTGCCCGTACTGAGCCTGGGAACCGGCACCTTCGGCGGCCGGGGCCCGCTCTTCGGGGACTGGGGCGACACCGACGCACAAGCGGCCCGCCGCATGGTGGACATCGCCCTCGACGCGGGGATCACGATGTTCGACAGCGCCGACGTCTACTCGTCCGGTGCTTCCGAGGAAGTGCTGGGCCAGGCCGTCAAGGGCCGTCGCGACCAGGTGCTGATCTCCACCAAGGCGGGCCTGCCCATGGGCGAAGGGCCGGGCGACTACGGCACCTCACGGACCCGCCTCATCAAGGCGACCGAGGCGGCCCTGCGCCGCCTGGGCACCGACTACATCGACCTCTTCCAGCTCCACGCCCACGACGCCGCCACCCCGCAGGAAGAAGTCCTCGCCACCCTCGACCAACTCGTCCGCGAGGGGAAGATCCGCTACACCGGCGTGTCCAACCACTCCGGCTGGCAGCTGATGAAATCCCTCGCCACAGCCGACGGACACGGCTACCCACGGCATGTGGCGCACCAGGTCTACTACTCCCTCATCGGCCGCGACTACGAGTGGGAGCTGATGCCGCTCGGGCTCGACCAGGGGGTCGGCGCGGTGGTGTGGAGCCCCCTGGGCTGGGGACGGCTGACCGGCAGGATCCGCCGCGGGCAGCCGCTGCCCGAACAGAGCCGCCTGCACCGCACCGCCTCCTTCGGCCCGCCGGTCGACGACGAACTCCTCTACCGCGTGGTCGACGCGCTCGACGCCGTCGCCGAGGAGACCGGGCGTACGGTCCCCCAGGTCGCGCTCAACTGGCTGCTGCGCCGCCCGACCGTCTCCTCCGTCATCGTCGGAGCGCGGGACGAGGAACAACTGCGGCAGAACATCGGCGCGGTGGGCTGGAGCCTCACGCCCGAACAGGTCGCCAGACTGGACGAGGCGAGTGCCAAGGACGCCGCGTACCCCTACTTCCCGTATCAGCGGCAGGAGGGCTTCGCCCGGCTCAGCCCGCCGCCCGTCACCCTCGACCAACCGGCCCCGCCCGAAGCGGCCTGATTCGGTCCCGTGCCTGCGTCGGGCGGCGCTCGGACCGGCTCCGGGTCCGTCGGGGGGCAGGGCTCAGTCCGACTTCCGGTTGGCCAGGAACTCGGCGAACGTGGCCTTCCCCGTGGCGTGGTCGGGGGCCAGGTTGCCGCCGCGGCGGAAGGCGCGGGCCGTACGTCCGGGGAGGGGGACGTCCACCACGCGGCGCCGCCGTCCGGCCGCCCGGAGGGTCGCCCCGGCGAGCTCCCTGGCGGTGTGCACCCGCGGCCCTCCCATGTCCGGCACCCGGCCCGCCGGCGCCCCGCGCACCAGCTCCGCGAGGCGGTGCGCGACCTCGGTGACCTCCACCGGCTGGAAGCGGAAACCGGCCGGCGAGAGCACGAAGGGCAGCCGCCGCTGGCCGTTCGTCACCGCGGCCACCAGATCGTGGAACTGGGTGGCCCGCAGGATCGTCCACGGCACCCCGGAGCGCTCCAACAGGCGCTCGGCCGCGAACTTGGCCTTGTAGTACGGGAAGGGGACGCGGTCGACGCCGACGATGGAGATGTAGACCAGGTGCGCGACGCCCGCCTCGCGTGCGGCCTCGACCACCCGGGAGAGTACTTTCACCTCACGCCACGGGTCGGTGGCACAGTGCACGATCGCCCGCACCCCGGAGACCGCCGCGGCCAGCCCGACCCCGTTGGTGAGGTCGCAGACCGCCCACTCGCAGGGCCGGTCGTCGTCAGCGGGGCGCGGGCGCCGGCTCATCACACGTACGGCGACGCCGTCCGCCAGCAGTGTGTCGACGAGCGGACGGCCGAGGGTGCCGGTGCCACCGGTCACCAGGACGGGACCGCTTCGAGTGGTCGAGTCGTCGGAGCGGGTCATGGATGTCTACCTCCAGGGGCCGGTGGTCGTGCTGGTGCTCCTGACAGGAGGACCGGATACCGGCCCCCGGATGTGACATCGCGGAATCCGGTCACCCGCCACAGGTATCGCGCCACCCTCTCGGGCGGTTGTCGACACCCCGGGGCGCGACACCCCGGGGCGCGACACCCCGGGGCGCGGCACCCCGGGGCGCGGCACCCTGGAAAAGCGGTTACAGCTCCTGCGAGGTGAGCCACGGCCGGATCTGGCGGCGGGCGTGGTGCAGCCGGGACTTGACGGTGCCCAGCGGGATGCCGAGGCGCTCGACGATCTCGGCGTAGTCCATCTGGCACAGGTCCCGGTAGACCAGTGGCGCCACCAGGTGCGGACTCTCCTGCTCCAGCCGCTCCAGTGCCTCCAGGAGATCCACCCGGGAGCCCGCGATCACACTCGTCGTCCGCGGGTCGGGGCGGCTCTCCGGCGCGCCCGTCTGGTTCGGGAGCGCCGGCTGCTCGGCGGACCGGCGCTTGAGCTCGCGGTACTTCTGGCGTGAACAGTTCGCAACGATCGTGTGCAGCCAGGTGCTGAAACGGCTGCGGCCCTGGAAGCGCTCGATGTGCCGGGCGACCTGGAGCAGGGCGTCCTGCGCGGCCTCCTCGGCGTCCTCACGGAAGAGGAGGAAGCGGCCGCAGTGCCGCACCACGTCGGGCCGGATCGCTCGCAGCAGCGCGTCCAGCGCCGCGCTGTCGCCGGTCGCCGCGCGGGCGGCGAGGGCCTCGGTGTCGGTGGCCGACGGCGAGTCTTCGGGCGTCGCGGGATCGGCCGGGCCCGCCGACTCAGGCCGTCCGGATGGCTGGTTCAGGGCGTGGGGGGAGGACGGTGGGCACATCCAGGCATCATAAGGGGCATGCCTTCACCTGATCAGATCGGCCGCTACCGGGTCGAACGACGTCTCGGCTCCGGCGCTTTCGCGGTCGTGTGGCTCGCACACGACGACCGGCTGGAGGCACCCGTCGCGGTCAAGGTGATGGCCGACAACTGGGCCCACCGTATGGACATCCGGGAGCGTTTCCTCGCCGAGGCGCGGCTGCTGCGCAAGGCGTCGTCCGGCGGCGTCGTCCAGGTCTTCGACGTCGGCGAGATGGACGACGAACGCCCGTACTTCGTCATGGAGTACGCCGACCGTGGCACCGTGGCCGACCGGATGGTGGCGGGACCGCTCCCGGTGGACGAGGCGGTGCGGCTCGCCGCCGAAGCGGCGCGCGGTGTGGAGGCCCTGCACGAGGCGGGCGTGGTCCACCGCGATGTGAAACCGTCCAACGTGCTGCTGACCAGTGGGGGAGCACAGGGCCGCGAGCGGGTGCTGGTCGCGGATCTGGGCCTGGCCAAGAACCTCGCACACGCCTCGGGCCTGACCGTGGTCGCCGGCTCGGTCGGATACATGGCGCCCGAGCAGGCCGAACCCTTCGAGGGCATCGACGCCCGCGCGGACATCTACAGCCTGGGTGCCGTGCTCTACCACCTGGTGACCGGCGCGCAGCCGGGCAATCCGGACCGGGTGATGCCGCTGGACGAACTGCGCCCCGGCCTGCCGCCCGCGGTCGCGGAGGCCGTCGGGCGCGCCATGGAGCCCGACCGCGAGCGCCGCTGGCCCACCGCCGCCGCGTTCGCGAACGAACTGGACCGGATCGCGAATGAGCTCGACCGGGACGGATGGGAGGAACAGGAAAAACAGGAGGAACAGGAGGAGGACGACAGCCTCGCCCCGTCGGCCGCTCAACTGTCCTCCCTCACCGTGGGACCCGCCTCCCGGCGCGCGGCCAGTCAGCCGCCGACGGTCGCGACGGAACCGCCGTCGGTCGGGTCCCGGGCTTCGGGTGCATCCGGTGTATCGGTTGTTTCGGGTGGACCAGGGTCCGAGACGTCGGGTGCGTCGGTCGCGTCCGAGAAGTCCGACAGGGACGAGGAGTCCGACAAGTTCGAGGAGTCCGGTCGGACCGAGGAGTCGGTCGGGCCGGAGACGGCTGCCGCGTCCGGAGGGGGCGTCGCGTCCGAGGGGGCCGTTCCCGAGGAGTCCGTTGCGGACACATCCGGCCCCCGCGCTTCGGAGCACGAGAGGTCCGCTCCGGGCGAACCCGTCCTGGAGGCGTACGCACCGGGCGCGTCCGGTGCCCGTGCGCCCTCCTGGGACGCCGACAGCCCCCCGTCCGTTGCCGGGCGCCCACCGCGCCCTCGCCGCCGTTGGCGCGCCGTCGCTCTCGGTGCCGCCATTGTCGTACTGGCCGGGGCGGGAGCCGCCGGCAAGCTGCTGTTGCCCAAGAGCGACAAGGGCCCCTCCCACGTGAGGGTGCAGGACGCGAGCGGCAGGATCAGTTTGCGGCTACCGGCCCAGTGGGCGCAGGAGAAGGCCGATTCGGGATGGAGCCCCTCCTCGCTGGGGCTGTCGGCGGAGCATGCCCCAGGGCTGGTCGTCTCGCAGGACATGAAGCGCTGGCAGGACCTCACTTCGGGCACGAGCGGGGTGTTCGTCGGGCTCGGCTACTCCTCGAAGGACGACGACGGAGCGACGGCGGCCGCCGAGGCGCTGCCCGCCAAGGTGGCCGAACTCAAGCACAAGCGCTGCCAGTACGCGGGCAGCCGCACCTACAAGGGCGACAGCTGGCAGGGGCGCATCCGTACCTGGTCGGCCTGCGACTCCCCGGGGCACTCGCTGGAGGAGATCGCCCTGGCCCCACGGCAGAAGGGCAAGCCCCCGGTATATGTACAGATCCGCTGTGCCGAGGACTGCTCGGCCAGAACGGATCAGGTTCTCAGCAGCCTGCGGGTCAGCGCCTCATAACGCCTACCGCGCTGCTCCACCGCGCAAGTCCCAACAGCCCCACCGGCCCCGTCCTTCGCCCACGGCCCACCCGCACCGGAGCGGTGTCCCCCACATCGGGGAACCGGCAAAAAAGTCGGGGCGGCCGTGAACTTTCCCGTGCCGTCGGCCATCGAATGCTGTGTACGGCTAGGAAGCCCGGGGGCACCCTGGAGACGGGGAGTCGGGCGCGTGACGCCACCCGCCACCCGGCAGCCGGACGACCGCCGCACAGGGCCCCTGTGGTCCACGAGCACCAGCGAGGCAGGACGACTGCGAGACAGACGACCAGGGAGTGACGGCAGCCATGACGAAGCGCCAGGACCCGACGACGAACACGCAACCCGCACCGAACTCCCCGGCCGCCCCCTTCCGGCGACGTCACCGCGTGGCCCGTATCGCCGCCGCGGCGACCGCTGTGCTGGCGGCGGGGGCGCTGGTGGTCGGCTGCGACAAGGACTCGGACTCGGCCCCGCAGAAGGTCAGCGGCGGAGCCGCGCCCGCAGGCGGCGACTCCGGCTCCTCCCAGGGCGACGACGGCAAGGACGGCAGCAGCGAAGGCAGTGGCGGGAACGGCGGGAGCTCGAGCGGCGACTCGGCAGGGCAGGGCACCTCCGGTTCGGAAGAGGGCGGTTCCGCTTCCTCGTCGTCCTCGTCGTCCTCGTCCTCCTCGTCCTCCTCCGGCAAGAACGGGTCGGGCGGCAGCGGCGGCGACTCGGGGTCTGCTTCCGGTTCCCGGTGCCGCACGGCCGACCTCAAGGCGTCGTTCGGCCCCAACCATCCCGGCGCCGGGCAGGAGAACTTCGCCCTCGTGCTGACCAACCGGTCCGACAAGACCTGCACGGTACGCGGCTACCCCGGGCTCGCCTTCGTCAACGGCAGCGGTGAGCAGGTCTCCTTCGATCCCAAGCGCACGGGCGGCGAGGTGCGGACGGTCACGCTGTCGCCCGGCAAGAGCGCGTGGGCCTCGCTCTCGTTCACCAACCCCGAGGTGACCAACGTCACCACGGTGACGCCGAACGCCGCGAAGGTCACCCCGCCCGACGAGCGCGCCTCCTTGCGGGTGCGCTGGTCCGGTGGACCGGTCACCAACACCGGCAAGGCGTCGGTGCCCAAGATCAGCCCGCTTGCTCCTGGCACGGGCGGCTGACCCTCACCCTTCCACCGGTGGCCGGTTTCCGGCAGCCGGGGGGCTTCGGCTGTCGTACGCCTCAGCTGCTGGATGCCTCAGCTGCCGTATGTCCGAGCTCCTGGGCGCCTGAGCTCCCGTGCGCCCGCCCGGCGTGCGCCCCCGATCAGGCGTACGCCCCGGTGCCGTACGCCCCGCTGCGGTACGCCCGGCGCCGTACGCCGACGGGCGGTGTGGCCCCGTGCGTGGTACCGGGCCGCCTTCCGCCCGTTCCCCGTACCCGTTCCCGTACCCCCAACCAGCGGTCCCGAGTGGCCCGAACCGCTCCACCCGGTCACATTGGGACCGTGCGGCAGAGGGAGGCCGGGAGGCAGCCGGCGAGCGGGTACGAGAACGGTGCGGGACGGCTGTGGCGCCTGGCGCGGTGGCTCCCGGCCGCGCTGTTCGTCCTGGGCGTCGCCCTCGAGCTGTCCACGCCGCGCGAGGTCACCATTTCGGCGCCCTTCGCCGCCGCCCCACTGGCGGCGGCGGCGTTCCTTTCCCTGTGGAGCACCGTTCTCACCGGAGTGCTCTCCTCCAGTGCCACCCTTCTGTTCGCCATTTTCCACGACAACGGCAGCCTCATCGAGTCCGAAGCCAGGTCCCTCACCAGCGTGACCGTCTCCGTCGTGGCCGTCGGCGTCAACTACGTACTGCTCCGCAGCGGGAGCCGGCTGGCCTCGGCGCGTGGTGTGGCCGAGGCGGTACAGCTCGCCGTGCTGCCCACCCCGCCCTCCCACGTCGACGACCTGACGCTGGCCACCCGCTACCGCGCGGCGCAGGCCGAGGCCCGCGTCGGAGGGGACTTCTACGCGGCGGAGGAGACCTCCCACGGCGTGCGGCTGCTGCTCGGCGACGTGCGCGGCAAGGGGACCGGCGCGGTGGCCGCCGTGGTCCTCCTGGTCGGAGTCTTCCGCGAGGCCGCCGAGCAGGAGGAGACCCTCTCCGCGGTGGCCGCCCGCCTCGACCGGGCCCTCCAGCGGGAGGGGCGGCGGCAGACCGGCTCGGCACAGCTGGAGGGCTTCAGCACGGCGGTACTGGTCGAGATCCCGAACTCGTCCGGCCCCGGTTCCGGTTCCGGACAGGACACCGGACGGGACGGCGGGCAGGACGGTGGACAGGACGGCGGTGAGCAGGACGACGGCAAGGTGCTGCGTATCGTCAACCGGGGCCACCCGCCGCCGATCCTCCTGTACCAAGGCCGGACCGCCCTGCTCGAGCCGACGATGCCGGCGCTTCCGCTGGGGATGTCCGAACTGGGGAAGTGGCCGGAGCACGTGGACGAGGTCGCCTTCCCCCGGGGCGCCCAGCTCCTTCTCTACACCGACGGCCTGTCCGAGGCACGCGACGCGGACGGCGTCTTCTACGAACCGGCCGAGCGGCTGGACCACAGCTATTTCACCCATCCGGAGGAGCTGCTGGAGACGGTCCTCATCGATGTCGCGGCCCATACGGGCGGCCAGGCGGTGGACGACATGGCGCTCCTCGCCGTCGCCCACCACACCGGGCCCCAGCCATGAGCCGAGCCGGGCGGCCACTGCCAATTACGGGGAACAGCTTGGAATCACGGCCACTGTTCTATTAACGTCCGATAACGCAGCACGGTCGTCACTGTCGTCACGGAAGGCGGCACCGTGCGCCGTCGCCGAATCCCGCATACGGAGCACCAGCAGCGCCCGACCACTGGACCTGCACCGCTGGACCGCACCGTGGGAACCGGGGAACCACCCCTTCTCGTCAGCCAGGCGAGGAGAACGGGGTGAATCGGACGCCCTTGCGAGAGGACGTCCGTAGGAGACCTTCCTGCTCCGAACCCGTCAGCTAACCCGGTAGGCGAGAAGGAAGGAAAGGAGAGCGCCCCCGTGGCGTCCAGATCCCAGGGCTTCGCCGGCCACGCCCCCGAGGCCGTCGCATACGACTCGCACCTCGACCGCGTCGGCTCCTCCACCACCGCCTACGGCTCGCCTGCCGGCTATGGCTCGCCTGCCGTCCACGGCGCGTCCGGCCCGCATGGCGCGTCCGGCCCGCATGGCGCGTCCGGTTCGCACGGCTCGCCTGCCGCCTACGGCGGGCCCACCGCCCTCGGCTCCGCACCGGGACGGACCGCCGCGCCGCTCCCGCCCGCCGTACCCGTCGTACCCCCGTCCGGCCCGGCAGCGCTCAGGGACGCACCAGGGGACACCTTCAGGGACGTGCCAGGGGACGCTTACGCGGTCGCACCAGAGGACGCCTACGGGGACGCTCCCGGGGAGGCGCCCATGGACGCCTCAGAGGACGGCCACGCGGACGCCCCTGGGGACGAGTGGAACCCCACAGAGGAGTCCGTCCGCTCGATGCGTGGTCGGCACCGGGTCGCCAAGCAGCGGGCCGGCGGGGTGGCGCGGGGCGGTGCCGTGCTCGGCGTCGGCATGATCGCGGCGGTGGGCGCAGGCGGCATGGCGACCGCTCAGGACAAGGACCCCGGCGCGATATCCGTGCCGGATCTGGGCAGCGCGGCCGACGCCGTCCGCAGCGTCCCCGACCAGCTGCCCGATGTCGAGGACCTGCCCGGCATCGGCTCCCTTGCCGGCGACGACGCGGACGGTGCAGAGGGCACCGACGGCGACGCGACCGCCGCCGTGGCGCCCTTCACACAGGCCGGGCTCTCCGCCGAGGACCTGGCGGCGGGCAGGACCAACGCCGGTGAGGCGCTGCGGGCCCGTATTCTCGCGCAGGCCGAGCAGCAGCGTTCCGCCGCGGACGAGGAAGCCCGCGAGGAGGCCGCACGGCAGGCGGCGAGCGCGGCGGCGGAGGAGGCCGCGAAGCGGGCGGCGGCCGAGAAGCAGGCCGAGGCCGAACGTGCGCGGGAGGCGGCGGCCGAGAAGAAGCGCAAGGCCGCCGAGAAGGCCGCGGCAGAGAAGCGGAAGGCCGAGGCCGAACGCCGGGCACGGCTGGCCGGCCAGTATCTCGCGCCGCTGGCCTCGTACCAGCTCACCGCAGGGTTCGGCCAGGCAGGCGGCATGTGGCAGAACGACCACACCGGCCAGGACTTCGCCGCGCCCAACGGCACGCCCGTCAAGGCCGTTCACACCGGCACCGTCAAAGAGGCGGGCTGGGCCGGCTCGTACGGCTACCGCATCGTTCTGAAGCTGGAGGACGGCACCGAACTCTGGTTCTGTCACCTGTCCTCCATGACCAAGTCGGCGGGAGACAAGGTCGGTACGGGCGACGTGATCGGCCGGGTCGGCTCGACGGGCAACTCCTCGGGACCGCACCTGCACGTCGAGGTCCGTCCCGACGGAGGTGACCCGGTGGACCCGCTGCCGTGGCTCCGCGCGAAGGGCGTCGACGTCTGACGGACCGACGGCAGTGGTGGGGGCCCACCCCGCAAGGCCCCACCGGGGGCCCACTGGGGGCCCACCGGGAGGGAGGACGGGGCTGATGGGGCGGCCGGTGACACCGGCCCACGCGCCACCATCCGCCCGGCTTCCGGTCCGCGTTACGGTCGCTGCATGCAGATGAATGCCGACTACAAGATCGGTCAACTGTCCGTCTCGCCGCTCGTGCTGGGCGGCAACGTCTTCGGCTGGACGGCCGACACGCCCACCTCCTTCGCCGTGCTCGACGCCTACACCGACGGCGGCGGCAACACCATCGACACGGCCGACGCGTACTCGGCCTGGGTGGAGGGCAACAAGGGCGGCGAGTCCGAGACCGTCATCGGTGAGTGGCTCGCCGCACGCGGCTCGACCGTACGGGACAACGTCGTCATCGCCACCAAGGTCGCCCGCCACCCCGACCACATGGGCCTGGCCCCGGCCACCATCAAGGCCGCCTGCGAGGACTCGCTGCGCCGCCTGCGGACCGACCGCATCGACCTGTACTACACGCACTTCGACGACGAGTCGGTCGAGGTCTCCGACATCATCGGCGCCCTCGACGAACTCGTGAAGGAGGGCAAGGTCCGCGAGATCGCCGCGTCCAACATCGCGCCGACCCGCCTCGCCGAGTCGCTCGCGTTCAGCGACCGCGAGGGCCTCGCCCGCTATGTGGCGCTACAGCCGCACTACAACCTCGTCTCCCGCGACACCTACGAGGGAGAACTGGCAGCGCTGGCCCAGCGCGAATCCCTCGCCGTACTGCCGTACTACGCGCTGGCCTCCGGCTTCCTCACCGGCAAGTACCGCCCGGGCGAGGCCGCGCCCGAGGGCGCGCGTACCGGCAAGGCGGCCCAGTACCTCGCCACCGAGCGCGGTCAGCGCGTCCTCGCGGCGCTGACCACCGTGGCCAACGCCCACCAGTGCGCCGAGGCCACCGTCGCCCTGGCCTGGCTCGCCGCCCAGCCGACCGTCGCAGCCCCCATCGCCAGCGCCCGCACGGTCGACCAGCTCCCCGCACTGATGGCGGTCGCCGACCTGCGGCTCACCACCGAGGAACTCCGCCTCCTGACGGAAGCCTCGGCATAACCCGGTGGCCGGCCGGTGTACGGGCCAGCCGGGTGGGCTCACCCCCGGCCCGGCTGCCCGTACACCCGCTCGACCCGGAGCCGCACCACCTGCCGCCGCTCCGCCACCATGGCGGCCCGGTACTCGTCCCAGTCCGGGTGCTCGCCCCTGATCGCCCGATAGACGTCGACCAGCTCCTCGACTGTCGCATCACGCGGCTCCCGCGCCACAGCCGTCAGCTCCGCCGTCCCGTCCACCACCGTCCACGCCCACCCGTCCCCGCTGGTCACGTGATAACTCGCCCGCGGGTCCCGCGCCAGATTCCGCGCCTTGGCCCGATCCGCGGTGGTCGACACCCGCACCAACCGTTCCTCCGGATCGAAGACGTGATTGACGTTCGACAACTGCGGCCGACCATCGCGCCGCAACGTCACCAACACCCCCCGCTCAACCTCGGACAACAACCGAAGCAGCGCGTCCTCACCACCAACGCCACCGGCCATGGGTCCTCCTCCTACAGCTCTCCGCAATCAAAAACAGTGACAGCTTCCAATGATTCCGGGTCGCGCTCGAGGATGCACTCACAACCGGCGGCGCCGGGGTCTGACGAGAGCTTGAACGTGGGGAGGCGAAGGCCCCGGCGCGTGACTGACCCTGCCTGTCTCCAGCTGCGTATGGCATGGACGGTTCGATCACTGGATACGAGGAGTGCTCTCCATCCGCTTCCGCATCTTGGCGATGAGCTCGGCCCGTTTCTTCGCCTGCTGTGCTGTTGCTCGATCTTCTTTCGCAGCAATGCTGCCGCCGGGCACGTCTCCCCTTGGCGGCCGCTTCCGAGACGGCTTGCTCATCGGTTCCTCACCGGTGCCCCTCAGGATGCCGACGCATCAATACATTGGCGTCCGTGATCGTGGTGCGGTCCCCGGTCGCTCGCGCCCACTCGCGGACTTGGGCCAGCGCGGCACATCCGGCGCAGCCCTCGACTGGGTCTGGTTCCACCTCGTCGAAGAGGTGCGGGAGTTCGATGGGGATAGTGCCGTGTCGAGTTGGTTCGCTCATGGATGGAGGGTTGCTCGCACCATTGGGACGAGGGAACTTTGTACGTTTCCCACCCTGGGACGTCCTACGGACGGTAAAACGTCCCTAGAAGTGTCCAAGGAAGACGAGGAGACTTCCTGCATGCTCAATGATCGCCTACGGACTGTCATGGCCGCCGGTGGATGGACGCACGCCGACCTGGCCAACACTGTCGGAGTGGATCCCAAGACTGTTGAACGCTGGATCAATTGTGGACGGACTCCGCACCGGACGACCGCCCTCGAGGCAGCCGAGGCATTAGGGGAAGACGTTCACGCACTATGGCCCGCGCTCAGACAAGCTCGAACAGCGAGAGCCGTCAGCCCCGAACTCGTCACGCTCTACGATCAGCGAGCAGATGCCCCTGTATCGACCTTTACCGACCTGCTCGCAGCAGCACGTCAGCAGATTGACATCCTCGTCTACGCCGCCGTCTTTCTGCACGAAGCTTATCCCCGACTCAACGACCTGCTGCGGGAACGAGCTGATGACGGTTGCACAGTCCGCATCGCACTCGGAGACCCAGACAGTGAGACCGTCCAGCAACGAGGCGGGGAGGAGAAATTCGGGCACGGAATTGAATCGCGCTGCCGACTGGCGCTCATGCATTACCACCCCCTCATCAACACTCCAGGGACTGAGGTGCGCACCCATGGAACGACGCTCTACAACAGCATCTATCGTGCCGACGACCAGATGTTGGTCAACGCGCACGCATACGGCGTGAATGCGTACCGTGCACCGCTCTGGCACCTTCGCCGAACCAGCGACGACGGAATGTTCGACACCTACACCGCCAGCTTCACGGCGGTGTGGGAGACTGCTCGACCAGTTGAAGGCTGAGACGTGGCACGCACCGAGTACTACGACGACCCCGAGGCACCGCGACCCAACAGCATGATTGTTGCGGCTTCCGCCGTCGTGACCGACGAGAACGGCAGGATCCTTCTACAACGGCGCCGTGACAACGACCTCTGGGCTTTGCCGGGCGGAGGGATGGAACTCAGCGAGTCACTGCCGAACTGCGCTGTGCGGGAAGTCCAGGAGGAGACCGGGCTGGAGGTAGAGATCACCGGCCTGGTCGGCACCTACACAGATCCGCGGCACATCATCGCGTACAGCGACGGGGAGGTACGTCGACAGTTCAACGTGTGTTTCACGGCCCGCATCACTGGCGGAGAACTGGCCGTTTCTGACGAGTCGACGGACCTCCGGTTTGCGACGCCCAGCGAGATCGACGCGTTGGCCATACATCACACACAGCGGCTACGGATCCAACATTTTTTGGAAAACCGCCCAACTCCCTACCTGGGCTGAGTCTTCCTGCTTACCGACTGGAGCTGGGTGCGCACCTTCCTGCCTCGATGTCCGACCATACGAGAGGGAGGCGGCACGGAGCCCGTAGGGTGGCAGGCATGGGCGAGAGTACGGCAAAGCGTGTGGTCGTTGCGGGGGCAGTCATCGACGAGGGGCGGTTCCTTGCCGCACGTCGGACCGCGCCGCCGGAGTTTGCGGGACGCTGGGAGCTTCCTGGCGGAAAGGTCGAGCCCGGGGAGTCAGCGCAGGAGGCTCTTGCACGGGAGTTGAGGGAGGAGCTCGGGGTCGAGGTCGAGGCCCTGGATCGTCTCCCCGGTGAGTGGCAGCTCAAGGCAGACCTCGTCTTGCACGCGTGGTGGGCGCCCCTGCTCAAGGGCGAGCCTCAGCCCTTGCAGGATCACGATGAGCTGCGTTGGCTCACCCCTGAGCAGGCGTTCGACGTCGACTGGCTGGAGCAGGATTTGCCGTTTGTCGAAGAGGTGGTGCGCCGTCTGGACGGGACGGTATGACCTGCCCCCACTGAAGTGTCGTTTCCTTACGTGCGTGCCGGCGAGAACGACAAGATATCTCCCGGCGCTTCGTGTTGCAGTCTCCAGATGATCTGCATGGGCTTCTTTCCCGAGTGGCTCACATAGTCAACGGGTCCGAGGAAAGTATACGGTCCTGCACCAACATCGTTCTCACGATATTTCCGCACGAACAGGAACACATGCGACCCAGCTGCTTTATGGGTCTGGTACCGCCTTCCACTCTTCGTGTCCGGGGCGGTGTCCTTCTGTGACTCCCAGTGGAAATGGCGAGCGTCGATTGTGTAGTCGTTGTAGCGGATGTCCTCTTTAAAGTACCTTTCATCCTTGTCCAAGGTAACGAAAAGGACGTCAACGTTCGCTCCCGGACACCATTCCGCACCAGTCTGGGACTGTGAGGGGTATGGGCCAGTAATCGATGTCTGGCCAATGGCAGTGAGAACTTCTGCCCTTGTGTAGGTGGAATGCACACGCAAGGGTAGTTGGTCGTGGGGAGCAGCCATCCAGATCGGCGGGTGATCAATTCTTTCCCTACCATACTCAAGAACTTCGCGTGCTTCTGCGCGGAAATCGGACTGCTGTGCGAGTTGATCCAGGGCGTCTTGATACGACAAGAAGCCCGTACCTCGCGAACCAGCAGGCCACAGGTTGAGGATGAGCATGCGGGCGTAGAGCTGTTGGGACGGCGGTAGATCCTCGTAGCGAGGTGAATCGAGGCTCAGAAGATATCGGTAGGCATCCACGCGTTCCGGGTCATCCACATGCAGAAGCGCGGATATACGTTTCAGCAGCTTTTCCTCGGAAGGCGACGGAGCTGGCTTTGTCGCAAGCTCGGCAGCACGCAGTACCTTCGTCCATGAGTTATTGTTTCGGTAGATGTCGCTGATCTCTCGCATGCTGAGCTCGAGATATTGGGCGATAGATTTCGGCTTATATTGCTTCACCTCCTTGACAATCCTTGGGAAAGTGACATTGAGCCGCTCCTTAATGTTTCGGATGATCAGATCCTTGGACTTGCGATCCAGAATGATCTCGTAACCCTCGGGGAGGCCGTAGGAGTCGTTCTCGATGCCCTTGATGAGGTGCTTCTTAGCGAGCCCCGTCACGGCGTGAAGGCGCTCCTCGAAACTGTAGTTGTCGCTTCGGTGATGCCCTACAAAATCAAGAACAGTGAGGAACTCCTTGTTGGGGGAGCGTCGAAGACCTCTTCCGAACTGCTGGAGGTAGACGGTTACGCTCTCAGTCGGGCGGAGAAAGAGGAGCGTATCAACGTCCGGGATATCCAGCCCCTCATTGAAGAGATTTACAGAGAAGAGCGCTTGGATTGTTCCCTCTCGAAGCCCGTCGAAGGCCGCTTCGCGTTCGCCCGAGGGCGTAGTCCCATCGAGTGCTTTTGCGTTTACCCCTCGCTCATTGAAGTAGGTGGCCATGAATTGGGCGTGATCGACTGATACGCAGAACCCAAGAGCGCGCATCGACGTAGGATCAACGACTTTGTCATAGAGCTCTGTGAAGACGAGATTCGGGTGCTCGCCGTCGGCGAGGAGAATCTCTGTCAGTTTCTGCTTGTCGTAGCCCTTTCCTTTCCAACTGAGATTCTCAAAGCGGGCGGAATCATCAGCGATTCCGTAGTAATGGAAGGGGCTGAGAAGGTTACTGTCCAGCGCTTCCCAGAGACGCATTTCTGCGGCGATGCGCCCGTCGAAGTGCAAGTCGTGCACGTGCTCACCATCGTGCCGCTCCGGCGTTGCCGTCATACCGAGCAAGAACCGGTCTTCCGCGTGGAAGTACTCAATTACCCTCTCGTACGTACTTGCTGCTGAGTGATGGAACTCGTCAACTACCAGGACGTCGAAGTGGTCACGCTTAAATGATTCCAGGAACTCGCGCCGGAAGGACTGGATGGTCGCAAAGACGTGGGTGCGCACGGTGGCTACGTGGCCGCCCACGTTGAGCTCTCCGAAACTGCCGTCCCCAAGGACGTTTTGGTAAGTCTCCCTGGCCTGTTTGAGAATTTCCTTCGTGTGGGCTACGAATAGCAGTCGAGGCCGTCTTCCCTTCTTCTTGCATAGCGATCGGTAATCGAGGGCAGCCATGACTGTCTTGCCCGTTCCAGTTGGGGCAACCAACAAGGCGCCCGACTTTCCGTGGACCTCTCGCTCCGCTTCAAGAGCCTCCAGCATAACTACCTGGTGTGGCTGTGGTGTTATGGCCCGCGCGGGCTCTCGCTTTTTCCCAGCAGGGAACCATTTCCGCTTTTGAATTGCGGCAGAGAGGCGCTCGTGGTCGGTGTCTGGATCGTAAGGCTCGAAGTTCCCTGAGTTCCAATACTCTTCGAACGTCTTTCTGAACGTGGCTAGGACGCTCGGCGCGGAAGTCGGTGATACTCGTACGTTCCATTCTAGGCCCGTGCTGAGAGCCGACTTCGAAAGATTCGAGCTCCCAATATAGGCAGTGTGGAAACCGGTATTGCGGTGAAAGAGCCACGCTTTTGCGTGCACCTTGGATTGGTTCGGGGCGTAGTCGACACGTACCTCTGCTCCGAAATCGCGGACGAGTCGATCGATGGCCTTCGGATCGGTTGCTCCCATGTACGTCGTGGTAAGAATACGTAGGCGCACACCACGTTTTTGTGCGTCATGCAGCGCCGGCCTAATCTGATTGACCCCAGGCCACATGATGAAGGAGCATAGAAGATCGATAGCGTCTGCCGAGGCGATCTCGTTCCGCAGTTCGTCGCCCATCTGGATGGCCTCTTGCCGGTTGGTGATGAGCGTCGCTTCCGACAGGGGCGTACTGGGACGGGGGAGGGGCGCGCCGTCAGGCCCTTCACTCAGCGCTAGCAACTGCCGAGGACCATCGGTAAGTAGCCCCTGGGCAGATGCATCGGTGTTCAGACGCTTCAGTAGAAGATTGCTGTAGAGGACTCGCTCAAGTGGAGAGAGCTCAACGAGCTTCTTCTCTACGGTGTCGGCGATATGCCGCGCCAGTATGCGTGGAGCGGCCATCGGAGGAACTGATTCTTCCTCAGCTGCCCACCCCTCCTTGCGCAACTCATCCAGCTGAGACTCAAGCTGTTCGGTGATCAGTAGCTCATAGAGACCAGCAATCGGCTGCTGTTGGCTCGGCCCGTCAGACATGTTCCCCCTCCGGCTGTACGTCTGCTGAACGTTCTACCAGCGGTCTCCGACAGCGGGGTCTGATCACGTCAACTCGGAGTTAGCGACCGGGGGGAGAGACTCACCGCATCGGTGGATACCCCGCCCACCGCGGGGGTGCTGGGCGGCTCAGGGCCAGGGCGGCGCTGGTGGTTGGGGGGCCGGCGAGGGGGCGGTTGGTCCAGAGGCGCTGGAGGAGTGCGCGCTCGCGGGTGGCGAAGTCGGGGGCGGTGGCGCCGTTGTCGGCGCGGGCGCGGAGGAGGGCCAGTGCGGTGGCGTCGTGCTGGTAGGCAGCGACGGTGCGGGCGGCCTCCGGGCCGTGGCTGCGGCGGGCCATGGCGCGGGCCATGGAGCGGGCCCGCATCGAGGACAGGGACCAGGGTTCCGGTTCGCTGAACCAGCCCGCTGCGGCGTATGCCGGCAGGGTGTCCCGTACCAGGCGCAGCTCGTGCAGGCGGGACCAGATCGCGAGCCAGGTCAGGGCCCCGAAGACGGGGATCATGAAGAGGCCGTACACGGCGAGGAACGTGTAGTTGGCGAAGGACGCCGAGCCGTTCCATATCGCGTGCAGCAGTACGGCGGTGAACCACCCCACCAGCGGCAGCACCCAGCGCAGGATGCGCCGTCGTCTGGGCAGAGCGGCGATCATGCCGAAGGCTATGCCCGTCATCGACGTGAACAGCGGATGCGCGAAGGGCGCGAAGATGATGCGGATGAGGAAGGTGGCGGCCGTGGCCGAACGGGCGAGGCTGTCGGGGTCCAGCACCGTGTCCTTTCCGTACGCGGTGCCGAGGTAGAGGATGTTCTCGGTGAAGGCGAAGCCGGCCGCGGTGATGCCGGCTGCGGCTATACCGGCGATCACGCTGTCGAGATGGCGGCGGCGGAAGAGGAAGAGCAGCAGGATCGCCCCCGCCTTGGTCGTCTCCTCGACGACAGGGGCTATGACGATGGCTCCGAGCGTGTCCGCCTGGTCCGGTGAGTCGACGACGACGGACGAGGCCAGCCAGTCGGTGGCGAAGCTGTTGGCCAGGAGCGCCACCAGCGTCGCGGCGCAGGCCCCCCACGCGAAGGCGAAGAGGTGGTTGCGCCAGGGCGAGGGCAGCGGCGCGTTCAGCCAGCGGAACGCCGTCAGCAGCAGCGGCACCGGAAAGAGCGCCAGTCCGAATCCGACCAGCAGTCCCTGCGTACCGGTCTGTTCGCGTACCAGTGCGAGGATCATCAGCCCGCACAGGCCCAGCAGCACGATCACTGCTGTGGCACGCAGAGCGCGCTGGTTCCGCTGCCACCAGGACGGCACCGGGTGCGTCTGCATGGCGTGGGCGTGCGGGTGGACGTGTGGGTGCGTGTGGGCGTGCGCGGGTGCCTGGGGGTGAGTGTGCGTCTGCGCTTGCGCTTGGGGCGGGGGCCCGGCCTGGGCCTGGGCCGAGTCCTGCGTCTGTGTCTGTGTGGGCGTCTGCCCGTGAGTGTGGCCGGGGGAGCCGGTCGGGTACGGGGTTGCGGTCGGTGGTGCGGCTACCTCCGGGTAGTGCGGGCCGGCCGGAGGAACGGCGCCCGGACCGGTGGGAGGCGGTGTGTACGAGGGGGCCGGGCCCGGCGGCTGCGGGGCGGTCGCGGGCCCGCTCGGGGGCGGCCCACCGTACGGGTACGGAGAGGGGGCGGCCCCGGGTGGCGTGGCGGCCTGCGGATTCGCGGGTGCGTACGGGTCCGTGGGTGCGTACGGGTCCGTGGGTGCGTACGGGGCGGCCGGTGCCGGGTCGTGCGGGGGCACGGGCATCGGCGGCGGTGTCCGCGCGTCCTCCGGCTGAGCGTAGGGAGCTGCCGACTGCGTGCCGCCCTCGGGCCATGGCCCACCCTGCTCCGTCTCCGGTACCCGGTCCTGGCGGCGCTCCGGCCTGCCGGGACGTGCGGGTGGGACGGGCGCGGGGCCGTGGCCCGGCCCGGGCGTCCTCGCGTGGGGCGGCGCGCTGGGGGCGCCGGTTGCCTCGTCATGCACCCAACGACAGTAACCAGTGTGGGTGACGTACGCTGCGGCACCGCCATAACCACCACCTGGCAGTCGTCAGCCCTCGGCCACCGTCGCCGGGCGGAGTTCCCGAGTGCGGGCCGGTCTCAGCGGCGGCGGAAGAGCAGGTCCCGCACCTTGTGTCCCTTGTCCAGTCCCTGGCCCTCGAAGCGGGTCAGCGGGCGGTTCTCGGGGTGGGGTGCGAAGCCGCCGTCCGGCTGGGTGTTCTCGTACTCGGGGTGTGCGCTGAGCACTTCGAGCATCTGCTCCGCGTAGTTCTCCCAGTCCGTCGCACAGTGCACGAGTGCGCCCGACCGCAGCGGCCCGGCCGCCAGATCCAGGAACTCTGGCTGGATCAGCCGCCGTTTGTGGTGGCGGGCCTTGGGCCACGGGTCGGGGAAGTAGACCCGCAGCCCGGAGAGCGAGTCGGGGGGCAGCATTTCGCGCAGCAGGATGATCGCGTCCCCGTTGGCCACCCGTACGTTGGTGAGGCCCTTCTCGTCGGCGAGGCGCAGCAGGTTGCCCTGGCCGGGGGTGTGGACGTCAACGGCCAGTACGCCGGTGGCGGGGTCCCCGGCGGCCATTTGCGCCGTGGCCTCGCCCATACCGAAGCCGATCTCCAGGACGACGGGCAGTTCCGGATCGCCGAAGAGCTCACCGAGGTCGAGGGTGCGCAGTCCGTCGACGTCGAAGCCCCACCGGGGCCACAGCCGCTCCAGCGCCGCGCGCTGGCCCTTGGTCACCCGGCTGCGGCGCGGCTGGAAGCTGCGGATACGGCGCTCGTGGTGCGAGCCGGCCGGGTCGGGCGAGGGGCCGGCTCCCGGGGGGAACATCCGCGCCATCACCCTTCGTGCCGGTCGTTGTGCGGCGTGCTGTTCGCCGTGGCGTCGGTGGGGTTCGGCCTGGCGCCCGTCGGGTTCGGCCTGGCGTCCGTCACCCGGCTCGGCTTCGGGCCCCGCCGGGGCGTCGTCGCGGTGTTGCGGACCGACATCAGCGTCCTTCCGGTTGTCGCCGGAGCCTGCTGGGCCGGCCGCTTCGTGGGTGGGGTCGTCGCTCTCGTGCACGTCGGGGAGGTGGGGTCGCTCGGGGGAGTCTTTGCGTTCGGACACGATGTCTCAATTTTACGGGGGACGTGGCGGACGGCGGCGCCCCTCCCCGGCCCCCGGCCCCTGCCCCCAGGCCCCTGCCCCCAGGCCCTCGTCAGCCGTCAGCCGTCTCCGAGCGCTCCGGCCACCCGTCGGGCGATCTCTCTTCCGATGGGCAGAGATGCGGTGGCCGCTGGGGACGGTGCGTTGAGGACGTGGACGGTGTGGGGGCCCTCCGCGAAGAGGAAGTCGTCGACGAGCGTCCCGTCCCGCAGGACGGCCTGGGCCCGCACGCCGGCGGGCGCGGGGTGCAGGTCGGCTGCCGCCACCTCGGGCAGCAGCCGTCGTACGGCGGCGGTGAACGCCGGGCGGGAGAGTGAGCGCCGCACCTCACCCGCCCCGTACCGCCAGTGGCGGCGGGCTATCCGCCAGGTGCCGGGGTGGGTCAGCAGCCCGGCCAGCTCGGCGGGGCGTACAGTCGGCCAGGCGTACCCCTCGCGGGCGAGCGCCGGGACGGCGTTCGGTCCCACGTGGACGCCGCCGTGCACGCCGCGGGTCAGGTGGACGCCCAGGAAGGGGAACGCCGGATCGGGCACCGGGTAGACGAGTCCGCGTACCAGGTGCTCCCGTTCGGGTACCAGCTCCGCGTATTCACCGCGGAACGGGAAAATGCGCGCTTGCGGTACATCTCCGGCGAGCCGGGCGAGGCTGTCGCAGTGCAGTCCGGCGCAGTTCACCAGGGCGCGCCCGCGCACCACCGTCCCGTCGGCCGTGCGGACGGCGACCCCGCGCCCAGGGCGGCGGTCGATCGCGGTGACCGCTCCGGCGGTGCCGTACCGCACCTCGGTGCCCGCGTCCCGGGCCAGCTGGGCGAGCCGGTCGGCGACGGCGACGAAGTCGCACACGCCCGTCGTCCCCACGTGGATGGCCGCGAGGCCCCGTACGTGCGGTTCGTGCTCGGTGATCTGGGCCGGGCCCAGTTCCCGTACCGGGATGCCGTGCTGTCTGCCGCGTTGGATGAGGGCGTGCAGCCGGGGCAGTTCCCGGTGCTCGGTGGCGACGATCAGCTTGCCGGTGACCTGGTGCGGAATGCCGTGTTCCGCACAGAATTTCACCATTTCCGCCGCGCCTTCGAGTGCGAACCGGGCCTTGAGGGAGCCGGGCGGGTAGTAGATCCCGCTGTGGATCACCCCGCTGTTCCGCCCGGTCTGGTGCCGCGCGGGGCCGGGTTCCTTCTCCAGGACGGTGACCCGGGTGCCAGGCGCCCGGCGGGTCAGCGCATAGGCGGTGGACAAGCCGACGATGCCCGCGCCGATCACGAGCACATCGCAGTCGAGACTTCCGGACGTCGAGGACACGCCCCCCATCATGAACTGCCTCCGCCTCCTCGCCCCAGAAGCCCCTACGCAGAAGCCTCCCATTCAGAAGCTTCCTGTTCAGAAGCCTCCCCACTCAGACGCTTCCCTCACATCAGCCTCATCCCCTCACGTCAGCCGCTTCACGCCGGGGCCATCAGCAGCGGCCTGGCCCGCTCGCGCAGCTCGGCGACGCGGGGCTCGTCCCCGTAGGGCTCCAGGCGGTGCAGCAGATCGCGGACGTACTCCGTGGTGCGTGCGGAGGAGATACGCCCAGCGACCTCCACGGCGCGCACCCCGGCGGCGCAGGCCGCGTCCAGGTTGCCCGACTCCAGTTCGGCGACGGCGGAGACGACGAGCCGCAGCCCGTGCGAGCGGACGAACTCCTCCTTCGGCTGGGAGAGCGCCTTCTCGGTGAACCGCCGCACCTGACGCGGCGCCTTCAGATCGCGGTAGCACTCGGCCGCGTCGGCGGCGAGCCGGTCGTAGGAGTAGAAGTCGAGCCAGGAGGGGTCGGCGTCGCCCTCCCGCGAGCGCTCCAGCCAGCTCTCGGCGGCCGACAGCGCGGTGGCGCACGCCTGTGCGTCGTTCGCCTTGGCGTGGGCGCGGGCCTCGACCAGCTGGAAGAAGCTCATGGTCCGGGCGGTGGCCAGGCCCCGGTTGCGCTCCAGTGCCGCCTGCGCGAGATCGACGCCCTCGTCGGCGAAGCCCCGGTAGGTGGCCTGCAGGGACATGGAGGCGAGCACATAGCCGCCCAGCGGGACGTCGGCCGCCGCGCGGGCGAGCCGGAGCGCCTGGATGTAGTACCGCTGTGCGGCCTCCTGCTGGCCGGTGTCGAACGCCATCCACCCGGCGAGCCTGGTCAGTTCGGCGGTGGCGCCGAAGAGGGAGCGGCCGACCTCGTCGGTGTAGGCGCCCAGCAGCAACGGTGCGGCGTCCACCCGCAGACACTCGGGAACCATGGACGAACGCCAGTCCCCGCCGCCGTACTTGGAGTCCCAGCGGCGCGCTTCGTCGGCGGCCTCGCGCAGTTTCGCCACGTCGGTGTGGCCGACGCGCAGTGGGGTGCCGGCCCCGTCGGCATCGCCGTCCCGGCCGTCACGCGCCTCGCGCAGCCGCCCCTCGGCGAGAGCCGTGAGGCTGTCGGTGGCGTCCGCTCTGGCCCCGTCGGCCGACGGGTTCGCCCCCTCCAGATACTCGACGTGGCGCGCGACCGAGCTGTCGGCCGGGGTTATGAGCCAGCGCGAGGCGGGAGTTGCGTACGCGCTGACGGCGAACGAGCCGGCCAGGGACTGCCAGATGCTGCCGCCGCCGCGCCGCCCGGCCAGATCGAGACGGTAGAGGTCGGTGGCCGATTTGACGGCGGCTCCCACGTCACGCGGGAAGGCCAGCCCGACCTCGGGGGTCGGATCGGCGTCCGCGAGGCCGATCTCGTGCAGCGGCACCGGACGGCCGAGCTTGCTGCCGATCGCCGCCGCGATGAGGTGGGGCGCCGCACCTTGCGGCACCATCCCCTTCGACACCCAGCGGGCCACCGACGTCTTGTCGTACCGAAGAGTGAGGCCGCGTTGGGCCCCCAGATCGTTGACCCGTCGGGCGAGTCCGGCGTTGCTGATTCCTGCGAGGGCGAGGACGGTGCCGAGCTTCTCATTCGGCCCGCGTGACTCCCTGGACATGCGCACCCCTGACCACACCGACGACCGCCCCGCGGCTCTGGCGCGGGGCCCCCTCCCGTCACTGCGCACTGCGCGGCGCGGAAAGCACTGCGAACACAGCGTAGTTCGCCGAATCCCGACCGTTAAGAGGCGTCATGCCGGATGGCGAGATCTATGTCCGTACGCGTGTACGTGCGGGGGTCACGTGCCACCCCCATACTGCCCCGCGCGAGGCGGCCGGAATCATGCGCGCCGTCCGCGGGACGTACGAGATCGTCGGCGCCCGGAGATGTGCACCTGGTGTGTGGCCGTGCGCCCATGCATGCGCCTGCCCGACACGAAGGGGGGAGCGCTTCGATGGGTGTTGCGTGGGTCAGGCCCGCTGCACATGGGTCAGTGGGCTGGGGGACACCGCCGTCTCATTCCCCGCGGACGGCGGTCCGGGCCGGGAGGTGCGCAAGGCCCTCCCGGCCCGGCAACGGGGCGGGGAGGGAACAGCGTTCGACGGGCGGGGCCGTAAGCGGTGCCGAGGGGGGCACGCCCCGCCCGGAGTTCGTATGGCGGGTGCGCGGCCGGGCGCCGCCGCAGCCGCGCCGACCGCGGGTCGGTGCGCGTGCCCCGGTAGGCACCAGGCGGGCGTTCGCACGGCGACCGCGAGGCGCCTGAGCGGACGCGGACACCGGATTGACGTGGGGTTTCCCTCAGTAATACGGCCGAGCGTCGAGCGGCCGGCCGAGTGCTTCCGACGTCGGGCGCGGGGCGGCTGGCGGTGCGATCCGCGCGGGGAGATGCCTCGCCGGGGCGCGCTTCCGGAGCTCTCACGTGAAGAACGGAGCGTCGGCGAGGGCCGAGCGCGGCGCTCGCTTCCGGTGTCGTCCGGTGGTGTCCGGGACGGGGTGTGCCGCCCTGCCGCTGCCCCCGTACGGGCCCCGGGCGGCGCCCCGGCTGCGCCCGGCCGGTGGCCACCGGAGACGGTCCGAGACGGTCGGACCGGGCCGGTCCCTCCGCGTACGGCCGTGGTCCGCCGCGTCCGGAACACCGCTTGCCGCGTGCCCCCGCCCATGCTTCCGTGCCCCGCGTGTGCGACGGGGCCGCGCGCCCCGCGTGCACGTCCCGCGCGGATCATCCCCGGGTGTCGCGCTCGCCCCGGTTGCCTTCGGTACGCCGCCTGTTCGATGTTGCGTGGCGGGGCGTCAAGAAGACCGTCACCGCGGTGCGGAGGGCGCGCATATTTGGCCGAATGACATCGGTCGCCTGTGCTGTGCCGGGTGCCGTCGCCGGGGGTATATGCCGCTGCCCGTCCGGGCGGCCGCCGGGCAACTCAGGGGTAACTCCGCGGCCCCGCCGGGGCGCTGGGCGGTGCGCGAGGGGCGGCGTACCGCGTCGAGGTATGCGCCCCTTGCACGCCTCTTGTGCGCCACTCTCGTGGCACCATAGCCGCAACGGCGGCGGTTTCCGGGGTGGCAGACACCCGCAGCCCGGGCGCCCGCGCGGTGCGGCAGACAGCGGCGGAGTGACGCGAAGGCAGGCGGCGATGCGTTGGTTGGTGGGGTGGAGCAGCGCCGCGGCAACGCCGGCAGCACGCCGTGGAGCCACCCGCACCACTTCCGCCACCGGTAACCCGGGCCGCACGGCTGCCGGTTCACCCCCGCCGTACGGCGCCCATGGCACCCATGGCACCCATGGCACCCATGGCACCTATGGCACCTATGGCACCCATGGCGCGTACGACCCGCACGGCCCTTACGACCCCCGCGACTCGTACAGCACCCACGACCTCGACGGCTCTCACGCCCCCCACGGCTCCCGCACCCCCCACGGCTCCCATGACCCCTACGACTCGTACGGCCCCTTCGGGCATGCCCCGCACACCGCGCACATCCCCGACGGGGGTGACGGCCTCCTCCAACCCGTCGGGGCACAGGTGCTCTGGGGCGGCTCCGACCCGCTGTGGGCCGTCGGGGACTGGCGGCCCGACGAGATCCGCGTCGTCGAGGCCCAGCCGGGCAACCGGCTCGCGGTCCTCGGCTGCTGCGGCGCCACCGACGAGGAGCTCCGCCTCGGACTGGTCGCCGCGCGTGGAGGAGCGTTTCGCCACCTGACCGCATGGCCCGGCAGCTACACCGCCGTGGCCTGCGTGGGCCGCCGTATCACCGTCGCCGCCGACCTCGCCGGGGCCCGCCCGGTCTTCCACGTCCCGTGGGCCGGCGGCACCGCCTATGCGACGGCCGCGCTGCCGCTGGCCGATCTCATCGAGGCCGAACTGGACTTCGGGCACCTGGCCGCGCTGCTGGCCTGCCCGGACGCGCCCGAAGCGCTGGGCGACGGCACCCCCTACCGCGGAGTGCGGCGGGTGCCGCCGGGTCACGCGCTGATCGTGCGGGACGGCGGCAGCCGGGAGGTCACCAGCTACGAGTCGTCCGGCTCGCTCGTCGTCGGCGCCCCACCCGCGGACCCGGAGGCGGCCGTCGCAGGCGTACGGGACGCGCTCGTGGACGCCGTACGGGCCCGGCTCACCGCGCCCCGTCACGCGGCCGAACGGGACGTCGACGCAGGCGCGGTACGCGATCCGGGCCCGGTGCCCGGCATGGGTCCGGCCGACCGGCAACGTGCTCGCGGCGGCCCGGCGCCCGGCGTCGGCGCCGACCTGTCCGGCGGGCCCGCCTCCGGCACCCTCGCCCTCCTCGCCGCAGGGCTCCCCGGCACGCCCGGCACCGTCTTCGGCTCGGGCGCCGCCGCCGCGGGCGAGCGACTGCTGGCGGTCACCTTCAACGACCTCACCCTGGGCGGTACGGAGGGGCAGCGCGGGGCGGGTCACCAGGGCGCAGGGGCAGGCGCGCACCAGCACGCGGGCACCGATGGCCACCTCGCCGAACTGGAGCGCGCGCACGCCATCGCGGGGAACCCGCGGCTGCGCCACGTCGTGGTGACCGGCGGCGAGGAGACACTGCCCTACGCCGACCTGGCGAACGGGCCCCTCACCGACGAGCCAGGCCCCTGTCTGGTGACCGCCGAGCGACACCGGTACCGGCTCTCGGCAGGCAGCGCCGATCACTTCCTGGGCGCGGGCGCCCGCCAGGTCGTCGACGCGCACCCCGCCCGCCTCGCCGATCTGCTGCTGGACCGGCGCCGCCGCCACCTGGTGCGGCCCGTCGCCGCGCTCGCCCGCGCCGAGGGGCAGACGGCGGGTCAGGCCACCGGCCGCTCGCTGCTGGTGCCCGTCACCATCTACCGGGCGGCGCGCAGGCTGGCCCGTACGCCCTACCGCGACGGGGTGGTGGAGACGGCCGCGCAGCTCCGCGACAGCGGATTCACGGCCGCCGCCTTCGCCCCGTACCCGGAGGGCGGCGAGAGCGCGGTGGACGCCTCGGTCGCCGCGCTCACCTGGTGCCGGCCAGGACCGGCGGCGCGCTGGCTGACGGGCGAGGCGCTGGCGGAGGTCTCGCTGCGGCTGGAGGCCGCCGCGCAGGCCCGGCCGTCCATCGAGCGCCCCGGCGAACGACGCGCCAGGGCGGCCCTCGCCAGGGCCGCCGCCGACCACCGGGTGCTCGAACAGGCGGCCGAGATCCGTAATCAGCGCCTGCACGCCCCCTATTTCGACAACCAGGTTGTCCGAGCGGCCCGTGAACTGCCCGAGGCCCTGCGCGTACGCCCTGGAGCGCGCGCCTCCATACTGCGCGCCGCACTCGCGGGCGCCGGCGTCCACGAACTCCCGCCCGGCTGGGGCGCCCCGACCCACGCCACGCACTACGCCGCCCTCCGCGCGGGCGTCCGGCTGGCCGCCGACCAGCTGCTGGAGCTCTTCCGGGCGCCGCTGCTGGCCGAGGCCGGACTGGTGGAGGCCCGCGTGGTGCGCCAGGCCGTCCAGCGGGTGGCCCGAGGCGAACAGCTGCCCGTGGAGGGCATCGCCGACCTGGTCTCCATGGAGCTGTGGCTGAGTCGCCTGCTGGCCCGGCGCGGCACCTGCTGGACCGGCTCCTCCGCACCACGCCACCGCGCCGCCTCGGCAGGCGTACACCCCGACGCCCGCTACGAACGGATGCTTCCGCCGACCCGTGGATGACCGGTCACTGGGTGATGACCGATGGATGACCGGGTGCGTAGGGGGGTGTGAGCGGGGAGGGTTCGCGGTCCGGTCGGCGGGTCCGGCCGACGGTCCGGTCGGCGGTCCGGCCGGTCGGACCGCGGTGCGGGCGCCGGAAAAGCATCCGGCACTGTCGGCGCCGAAAGGGACAATGGGCCTGTGCGGTATCTGATCCTGGGGGCGAGCGAGGCCCGCGACGAGGCAGGGCAGCCGCTCCCGCTGGGCGGGCAGCGGCTGCGCGCGCTGTTCGCCGCGCTCGCGCTGCACGTGCGCAACCGCGCGCCCATGCCCTCGGACGCGCTGATCGAGGACGTGTGGGCGGACGCGGAGCACGGCGCCATGCCGGAGAACGCGCCGGCCGCGCTCCAGGCGCTCGTGGCGAGGCTGCGCAGGGTCCTGGGCAAGGACGCCGTCGAGTCGCTGCACGGTGGCTACCGGCTGCGGATCGACCCGGAGCGCGACGAGGTCGATCTGATCCGATTCGAACACCTGGCCGCCGAGGGTGAGCGCGCACTGGAGGAGGGTGACCCCGAACGGGCTGCCACCGTGCTCCGCGAGGGCCTCGCGCTCTGGCGCGGCCCCGCCCTCGCCGACCTGCCGGGCCGCACGCCCGCCGCCGCCCGCGCCGAAGCGCTGCGGCACACCGTGCTCCAGCGCCGCCTCACCGCCGACCTGGCGCTGGGCCGGGCTGCGCGGGTACTGCCGGAACTGCGCGAACTGGCTCCCGAACACCCGCTCGACGAACCGCTCCAGACGCTGTATCTGCGCGCCCTGCACGACAGCGGCCGCACCGCTGAGGCGCTGGCCGCCTACGAGTCCGTACGCCGGGGCATAGCCGCCCGCCTCGGTGCCGATCCGGGGCCCGAACTGCGCACGCTCCACACCGAGCTGCTGGCCGCCGGAGTGCCGAACGACGACCGGACCGGCGGGGCGGGCGGAGCAGGCAGGGCTGAGCTCGGCGCCGTCTCACGGGATGCCGTCGAAGGTTCCGCGGCCTCCCCGCGTGCCGCCGCGCCGACGTCGTCGCCCGACGGTTCGGCGATGTCCCCCGGTACGTGGACGACGCCCTCCGGAAGGCAGGAGGCTTCGGCGGCCCGCCGGGCGGACGCTCCCACCCGGGATGCCGCCGCTGCGGGTGCCGGCACTGCGGGTGCCGGCACTGCGGGGGCCGCCGCTGCGGGTGCCGGCACAGCGGACGCCGCCGTGTCCGATGTCGAAGCCCCGGGGGCCGGAGCTGACCCGGGAGTCGGGGCCGCCCCGGGAGCCGGAGCCGCGTCGCCCGAGTCCGGTGCCGCGCCCACGGGTTCACGTCCGACGGCCCGCGGCCGCGAGGGCGAGGGCGGACCCGGTTCCGTCGACCGCGCCGGGGGACCCAAGGCCGGCAGCGCACCGGCGGGTCGGCGCGGCAACCTCAGGGCCCGGCTGACCAGCTTCGTCGGGCGTGAGACCGACATCGCCGCCATCGACTCCGACCTGGGGGCCTCCAGGCTGGTCACGTTGATCGGCCCCGGTGGCTCGGGCAAGACCCGGCTGGCAGAACAGGTCGCGGCAACGGCGGCGGCCACCGAGCCGACGCCGTATCCGGACGGCACCTGGCTGGTGGAGCTGGCGCCGCTCGACCACCCCGCCGCCGTCCCGGACGCCGTGCTCAGTGCACTCGGCCGCCGGGTGACCTCCCTGTCCACGGCCGCCACCGAGGGCGCCCGCTCGCTGGGCGGCGACGGAGACGCCACGGCGCTGCTGATCGAACACCTGGAGCAGCGCGACCTGTTGCTGGTGCTCGACAACTGCGAGCACGTCGTCCACGCCGCGGCGACCCTCGCCGAGACGCTGCTGGCGCACTGTCCGGGCCTCACCGTGCTGGCCACCAGCCGGGAGCGTCTCGGCGTGCCGGGTGAGACGGTGCGCCCGGTTGAGCCGCTGCCACCCGTGCCCGCGCACCGGCTGTTCGCCGATCGCGCCGCCGCCGCACGCCCCGGGTTCCGTACGAGCGAGGATCCCGAGGCGGTCGCGGAGATCTGCCGTCGCCTCGACGGACTGCCGCTCGCGATCGAGTTGGCGGCTGCGCGGCTGCGCTCGCTCACCCCGCGGCAGATCGCCGACCGCCTGGACGACCGCTTCCGGCTGCTGACCAGCGGCAGCCGCACCGTACTGCCGCGCCAGCAGACGCTGCGCGCGGTCGTGGACTGGTCGTGGGACCTGCTGGACGAGCGCGAGCGCACCGTCGTACGCCGGCTGTCCGTCTTCGCGGGCGGCTGCACTCTCTCCGCGGCCGAACACGTATGTGCGGACGGTCCACCGGACGGCGCCGAACGGCCCCGAACGGGGGACGCGCCGAAGACAACAGGCGAGACGCCGACGGACGTACGGGAGGCAACATGCGCACCGGGGGCAACATGCGCACCGGGGGCAACACGCGCACTGGAGTCAACAGGCGCACCTGAGCGAACACGCACACCGGAGTCAACAGGCGTACCCGAGGCCCCGCAGGCACCGGGCATCCGACCGGAATCGATCCACCCCGACGACGTACTCGACCTCCTCTCCGCGCTCGTGGACAAATCCATCCTCGTCGCCGACCAGCCGCCCGCGCTCTCCGGCACCGGCGTGCGCTACCGCATGCTGGAGACCATCCACGACTACGCCCGCGAACGCGCAGCCGAACACCCGGCCGACCGCGAGGCGGCGGAGGCGCGGCACAGCGCACAGATCCTCCGCTTCGCCAACGCGGCCGAACCCCGTCTGCGCTCAGCCGAACAGCTCTCCTGGCTGCCGCGAGTCGAGGCCGACCTCGACAACATCCGTGCGGCCCTGCACCGTTCGCTCCGCGACGGAGACCTGGAGACGGTCGTCTCGCTCGTCCGCTCGGCCGGCTGGTTCTGGTGGCTGCGCAACTACCGCGACGAAGGCGCGCACTGGGTGAAGGCCGTGCTGTCGATGCTTCCCCCCACCCGGCAGGAACGCGACTGGGACCAGGAGACGCTCTTCCGGGAGTTCCAGTTGCTCGACTACTTCCTGCTGGCCGAGCACCACAGCCAGGAGCTCCTCACCGAACCGCACCACCGGGCAGTCGCCCAGGAGCTCCTGAGCACCTTCCGCGAACCGGGCCCGTCCGCCGCACGCTTCCCCGGTCTGCTCTGGCCCTTCACCAGCTACCTGCTGGAGGGCAACAAGGGAGTGGCCTCCCTGATGGAGGTCTCCGTCGCCAACTGCCGACGGTACGGCGGCCCGTGGGAGCTGGCCGTCTCCCTGCTCTTCCGGGCCCACGTGCTGCTGGACCTGCCCGGCGGGGTGCGGGCGGCCAAGGACGATCTGCCCGAGATCAGAGCCCTGGCCGAGAGCACCGGCGACCGGTGGCTGCTGAGCCAACTGTGCGGGCTGCGCGCGGAGGTCGCCCTTCAGGAGGGCCGCTACGACGATGCCCGCGCCGAGTGCGAGACCGCCTTGCGCTACGCCCAGGAGCTCGGGGCCTTCACCGAGATGCCGCTGCTGCTGGCCCGGATCGCCGAGATCTGGTTCCGCCGAGGGGACACGGAGCAGGCCGACAAGCTCGCCGACCGGGCCATGGAGCAGGCCGAACAGCTGGGCGTCAGAGATGCGCTGACGATCGCCGTCTTCGTCCGCTCGGTGGCCGCCACCGAGGCCGACGACATCGAACGGGCCCGCGATTTCCACTCGCAGGCCCAGAAGAGCGCGGCGGTCGGCACCCCGCCTGCGATGTTCGAGGTCATGATGCGCGTACTGGACGCCCGCATCACGGCCTCCGAAGGGCCGGAACTGCTCCCCGAGGCCATCCGCAAGATCCGTAGCGCCATCCGCACCGGGCTGGAGGTCGGCGTCCCGGAGAGCCTCGTCGGCCAGTCCCTGCTGACCGCGGGCCACATCCTGCACCTGGCCGGACGTCACCCACTGGCCGTGCAGTTCGCCGACGCGGCCCAGCGGCTCCGGGGCGAGCTGCCGGCGAGCGTCCCCGAACGCCGCCTCGACGGCACCATCCGCGCCTACTCCGACCCTTCCGCTGCGGGGCCCGCAGGCCCCGCCGACCCCGCCGGGCGCCCGCTGCTGACCGGGGCCGAGGCCGTCGAGCGACTGGACGAACTGTGTGCCCAGTTCGCCATCGAGACCTCCACCGAGGAGACGGCGCCCGTCCGGGAGGCGTGACGTTCCACGACCAGCCGCACCTGGTGGTCCCCGCCCCCGGCAGCCAGCGTCACGCTGTGGCGCGAGACCTCGATGAGATCGTGCTTCTCGGGCGGCACCGGCCTCGGCGGCTCCGGGCTGGGGCTCGGCGGCGGCGGTGGCGGCGCCGGCCGCTGGGGCTCGGGCGGGTCGGGACGCCGTGACGGAGCCTCGGCCGCGGGGGCGGGCTCCGGCTCCGGCTTCGGCGCGGGGCGCGGCGCGGCCTGCGGAGGGGGCAGCTCGGACGCGGGCGGCTCGGGCTCCGGTGGGCCGGGCTTCGGCTGCTCGGGGCCCGGCGCGGGACCGGGCGCCGGATCGGCCTTCTTCGGCGGGTGCCCGGGTGCGGCGGGCGGGGCGGGACGGCGTGCTTCCGGCTTCTCGGAGGGCTCTCCGTCGCCTCCGGTCAGCGCGTAGGCGAGCACCGCACCGGCCGCCGCGACCACGCCCAGCCCGATGCCGGCCTTCGCGGGAGTGCCCAGCCCTTCCGCTGCCGCACCACCACTCACACCACCACCCACACCACCTGCCGCACCGCCGACCGCCGCGCCGCCCGCCGTCGCCGTGCCGCCACCCAGCAGGGCGGCGAACGCCTTCGCACCGCTCGTCGTTCCGAACCAGCCCACCAGGGCCACCGGAACCAGCAGCCTGATGTGCTGATTGAGGTCCTCGACCTCCGACGCCGCCTGACGGCACGCCGGGCACTCCTCCAGGTGCCGGGTCAGTCCGCGCTCGGCCCGCATCCGCAGCCCGCCGCGCGCATAGGCGCCGAGTCGGTCGGCGTACCGGGCGCACTCCCCGCCCTCCGTCAGGGCCCGGTTGACGTGGGCTTGGAGATACGCCTGCTTGAGGTGTTCCCGGGCGCGGTGCGCCGCCGTCGCCGTGGCCCCGCGCGACTTGCCCAGCAGCGGCGCCACCTCCTGCGGCGGTACGCCCTCCACGGCGGTGTGCCACAGCAGCATCCGGTCGTACTCGGACAGGCTCCGGAACGCGCGGACGACCAGCTTCTCCTCGGCCTCCCGCATCGCCCGCACCTCGGCGCCGAGCTCGAGGGTGGCCTCGTCCCGAGCCGTGGAAGCGGCAGCCGCCGACTGCGCGAACGCCGCGAAGTCGTCCACCAGCCGCTCCCGCCGCCGGGTTCTGGCCCAGTCCGCCGCCACCCGTCGTACGGAGGCCAACAGGTAGGCCCGCACCGACGCCTCGGGGCCCTTGCCGCCGCGTACGGCCTGCAAGGTGCGGGCGAAGACCTCACCCGTCAGATCCTCCGCCGTGTCGGTGTCCCGGCAGCACGTACGCGCGTAGCGCCGCACCGGCTCGGCGTGCCGCCGGTACAGCTCCTCGTACGCCTCGTCGTCGCCCTGCCGCATCCGGGAGAGCAGCTCCATGTCGGAGACGCCGTGCCGCCTGCGCTGCTCCGGGACCTGGCTCGGACCGGGCCGCCCGGACGTCCCCCGGACAGAGCCGGCGCGAGGCTCTCCGGACCCCTGCTCCTTGTCACCACCCATCGCCGCGACTTCCCGATCCGCCCTGCGTGCTGACCATCGCGTCAGCGTGGCACAGCACCGGCGGACGGGAACCCGACAAGCAGACCAACCACCCGTTCGGGTCGTCCCGCACGGGTTTGCGCATGCCCGGGCCCGTCAAGGGGAAGCGGCGGCCCGCACCGGTTCAGGCACCCCGCACCGGTTCAGCGGGCGCCGCGGGAGCGCAGCCCCTCCAGGAGGATGTCCAGCAGCCGAGTCGAGGCGGCCGCCTGCTGTGCCGCGTCCGGCAGGGAGGGAGCGGCGGTCGCTATCACCAGCAGCACATCGCCCACGGTCACATCGGGACGCAGCTCGCCCGCTTCCCGCGCCCGCTCGACCAGCTGTCCGACGACCTCCAGCAGCTCCGCCGCACCGGGGTCCTCGTCCATTCCGTCGTACGCGGCGCCGGAATCGCGCCCCGTGCCGGGACGTTCCACCAGCCGCAGGTCCGGCTGGCCCCCCTCGGTGAATGCCGGTGCTTCGGCGTATCCGTTCTGTACAGAACCGCGCTGCTGGGGCACCCGCAGTGTGGTGTCGGGCCGCGTCTCCGCCCGGAGAATCCGGGGCGGCAGCAGCCGTCCGGCCCCCGAAGCCACGGAGGTGCGCAGAAAGCGTGAGAGCGCCGACCAGGGCTCCTCCTCCTGGCCCAGCGCGGCCCGCGCCTGCTCCGTCAGCCGCGCAGTCTCCTCCTCGGCTATCCGCCTGACCAGCACGTCCTTGCTCGGGAAGCGGCGGTATACCGTCCCGACCCCCACCCGCGCCCGGCGGGCGACATCCTCCATCGGCGCGCCGTAGCCCAGCTCGCCGAAGACCTCGCGCGCGGCGCGCAGGACGTGTTCGAGATTCCGCTGCGCGTCCACCCTCAGCGGCGTCGTGCGCCGGGCGGCCGCCGTCGCGGCGCCGGTCGCGGTGGAGTGCGCGGTGGTCTGGCCCTCCGCGACGGAGACAGCGGTCGGCGCCGTCCCGGCATGAGAGCCGTGAATACCCTGAATGTGCATCGTTGTTCCCCCGGTAAATCCAGTCTCCCCCCGGAGACCCCCGCGTCCGCGGGGTCGGAATGCGCGCAGTGGTCCCTGGATCGCACCCCGCTGGGATACGAACATAGTTGAGCCCACCCTGAGAGAGAAGAGGGCGTCCCTGCACGGCCGCGCGTGCCCCGTGCCCCGGTACCGGACGTATCCGGCCCTTACGCCCCCCGCACGCCCCGCACCCCGGCGGTGACCTGCGCGTACCGCTCCCGCTACGGCGTCGGTGGTACGACAGGCGCTCGGCGGACACCGGTCACATGATTGACGTGTCCTGTGGACAAACGAGGGGCCGAGGGTGCGTCATGGTCAGGTGACGAAGGCCACGAAGGAACCTGCGAAACCCGCGCGCATCCTGGTTGTCGGCGGCGGTTACGTCGGCATGTACACCGCGCTGCGCCTCCAGCGCCGACTCAAGCACCGCCTCCGACAGGCAGCCGGCTCAGGTGGCGCCCCGGCGCCCGATGCGCCGGACGCCCTCGGCGCGCCCGGATCACCCGTCGCCTCGTCACTGGAGTCGGCCGACGGGATCACCATCACGATCCTGGACCCGGACCCTTATATGACGTATCAGCCGTTCCTTCCGGAGGCGGCCGCCGGGTCGATCTCCCCCCGGCACGTCGTCGTCCCCCTGCGCCGGGTGCTGTCGCACTGCCAGGTCATCGTGGGCGAGGCCCGCACCATCGACCCCGACCGCCGTGTCGCGCACATCTCCACCCTGGCCACGGCCGAGGCCGACGCAGCCCGCGCGGCACAGGCGGCACCCGGTCGCCCGCCCGAGCCGCAGACCCTGGAACTGCCCTACACCGAACTCGTGCTGGCACCCGGTTCCGTCTCGCGCACCCTCCCGGTCCCCGGCCTGGCCGAGCACGGCATCGGCTTCAAGACCGTCGAGGAGGCCATCGGGCTGCGCAACCACGTACTCGAACAGCTCGACATCGCCTCCTCGACCCGCGACCCGGCCATCCGCGACGCGGCGCTCACCTTCGTCTTCGTGGGCGGCGGCTACGCGGGCGTCGAAGCGCTGGCCGAACTGGAGGACATGGCGCGCTACGCCTGCCGCTACTACCACAACATCTCCGCGGACGACCTGCGCTTCATGCTGGTGGAGGCGAGCGACCGGATTCTGCCCGAGGTCGGCGCGGAGATGGGCGGCTACGCGCTGCGCGAGCTGCGCGCCCGCAACATCGACGTACGCCTGGAGACCCGTCTCGACTCGTGCGAGAGGCGCGTCGCCGTCCTCAGCGACGGCTCCCGCCACCCCACCCGCACCCTGGTGTGGACGGCAGGCGTCAAACCGCACCCCCTGCTGGCCCGCACCGGTCTGCCGCTCACCGCGCGCGGCAAACTCAAGTGCGAGGCGACCCTGCGCGTCGAGGGCACCGAACACGCGTGGTCGGCGGGTGACGCGGCGGCCGTCCCCGACCTCACGGCGACCCCGGCGTCGGCCGAGGCGGCGACCGCCGGCGCGGAACCCCCGCTGTGCGCCCCCAACGCGCAGCACGCCGTACGCCAGGCACGCCGTCTCGCCGACAACCTCGCAGCGGTGTGCGAGGGCCAGGACCCCACCCCCTACCGCCACTCCTACGCGGGCTCCGTCGCCTCCCTCGGACTGCACAAGGGGGTCGCGCACGTGTACGGACGGAAACTCAAGGGCTACCCTGCCTGGTTCATGCATCGCGCCTACCACCTCAGCCGGGTGCCGACCTTCAACCGCAAGGCACGCGTGCTGGCGGAATGGGTGCTCTCCGGCCTGTTCAAGAGGGAGATCGTCTCCCTCGGCTCGCTGGAGCACCCCCGTGCCGAGTTCGAACTCGCCGCGGGCACCGTACGGCGCCCCGACGAGAGGTGAGGGTTCCAACGGCACGGTGGGCCACACTGGACATGTGACCATGGGTGGGCCCGTGTCTGCGAAGCGTGACCCCGAAGCGGCCCCCCAGCGACCCGAGCGAACACAGCGAACCACACAAGGAATCGGACGACGTGAACTTCACGCGCTGGAGCGCCCGACTGCCCGGCACACAGCGGCGAACCGCTGCCGCCCAGGCCGCGATAAAGGCGCGAGCGCAGTCGACCGAGACCTCCGGCGAGGGCAAGGACGACGGCGGCAAGAACTCGGGCACCGGCCGCACCGGTGACGACGGCACCGAACGCGAAGGGGCCGACGGAACCGAGGGCAACGGCCCCGACCCGGGCCGCGAACCGACGGCTGGACCAGGTGCCACCCCGCCGACAGCCGAAGCGACCGTGCCCGAACAGGCCGCACCCGGCCGGACGGCCGACCCGTACGAGGACTCCGCGGACGCCCCCACCGTCCCCGCAGCGCGCCTCAGCCCGCACGCCGAGGCCGACTCCGCGTCCCCCGAAGAACCCGGTTCGGCGGCCGGCCCCGGCTCAGCCGCCGAACCCGAACGGGCGGCGCGGCAGCGCCGACGCGCCATCGACGCGCTCCCCGTACGCGCCCTGCTCGGCGAGGTTCCCGCGCTGGCAGCCGTCGTACACGGCCCCGAGCACCGCATCGCGTTCGTCAACGACGCCTACGTCCGCGTCTTCGGCCCTCGCCCCACCGGCGCCGCCGCCCGCGAAGCCCTGCCCGAACTGGTCGAGCTGGGGCTGCTCCCACTGATGGACCAGGTCCGGCGCAGCGGCCGCCCCCGTACGGTCAAGTCCCGCCGGGTGCCCCCGCGCCAGCAGGCGTCCGGCCCCAGGCGCCGTGCGGGCTACTACACCTTCACCTGCACCCCCATCACCACATCAGGTGACAGCGGAGTGCTGATCTTCGCCGCCGACGTCACCGACCAGGTGGAAGCGGTCGAGCGGCTGCGCGCCAGCGAACGCCGCCAGCGCGAGGCGGCCGTCACCCTCCAGCGCAGCCTGCTGCCCCAGGAACTGGAGCAGCCCGACGACCTGCGCGTCGCCGCCACCTACCAGCCGGGCGGCACCGACGCGGCTGTCGGAGGCGACTGGTACGACGTCATCACCCTCGGCGCGGGCCGCACCGCGCTCGTCATCGGGGACGTCATGGGCCGCGGTGTGCGCGCCGCCGCCGTGATGGGACAGCTGCGCACGGCCGTCCGCGCCTACGCGCGCCTCGACCTGCCGCCGCACGAAGTCCTGCAACTCCTCGACGGACTCGCCGCCGAGATCGACCCCTCCCAGATCGCCACCTGCGTCTACGCCGTCCACGACCCCAACGAAGGCCGCCTCAGCTACGCCTCCGCAGGACACGTACCGATCCTCGTACGCGACCCCGACGGCACCGTCCACCGCGCCGACGAGCACACCGGCCCGCCGCTGGGCACGGGCGGCTGGCTGCACACCTCGGGCAGCCTCCCGCTGCCCGAGGGAGCCACCGCCGTGCTCTACACCGACGGCCTGATCGAGCGCCGGGACGCTGACATCGACGAGGGAATCGCGGCGCTGGAAGGCGCCTTCGCAGGTGCCACCGGCTCGCCCGACATCATCTGCGACCGGCTGCTGCGCGCCCTGGGCATCAGCGAGGACCACGACGACGACGTGGCGCTCCTCGTCTTCCAGCACCCCGTACGCAGCGGCCCCGACGCCGAGCTGTTCCACAACGCGGCACTCGACCTGCTCGGCGGCACCGAGGCAGCGCCGCGCGCCCGAGCGTTCGCCTCCGGCGTCCTGGCCTCCTGGCGCTTCCCCACCGAGCTCCGCGACCTCGGCGTACTGGCCGCCAGCGAACTGGTCGCCAACTCACTCCAGCACGGCACCCCGCCGATGCGGCTGCTGCTGCGCCGCACCGACCGCCGCCTGATCATCGAGGTCACCGACGGCGACGAGCACCTGCCACGCCGCTGCCGCGCCGAACCGGCCGACGAAGCGGGGCGGGGCATCTCCATCGTCGCCACGATCGCCTCGGCGTGGGGCAGCCGCCGCACACAGGGCGGCGGCAAGTCCGTCTGGTGCGAGTTCGCCCTGCCGGGCAGGTAGCGCACATGGGACCGCGCCCCCTCGCGTGTGCCGCGAGGGGGCGCCCCGTCCCGCCCGTCCGGCAAGAAGGCCGGTCACCGCACGACGTCAGCGCGCTGCTCCTCGAGAACCGGACGCGCAGTGTCCCCGCGGGCCACGATGACCGACCCGGGGCGGTCATCGCGCTCGGTGAGCCGCCGCCCCAGCACCAGGGCGAGCCCCGTCACGCCCAGGCAGCTCACCACCAGCAGCACGATGTACGCGGACCACGCACCGGCCGCGGCGAGGGCACCGCCGACAGCGGGACCCACGGCCAGGGCCAACTGCTTCACCAGCGCGAAAGCCGAGTTGTACTGACCGACGAGGCGCGCCGGAGCCAGGTCGGCGACCAGCGGCGCCACCGTCGGCGACAGCATCGTCTCGCCGACCCCGAACAGCGCGTACGTACCGATGAGCAGCGCGGTGGCCACCGCCTGCGCCCCGTGCACCAGCCCGGAAGCCCCCGCGGCCAACCACGCAACCGTCCAGATCAGACCCACCAGCGCGACGACCCGGCTCCGCCGCCGCCGCTCCACCAGCCGCAGCACCACGAACTGCGCCAGCACGATCATGGCCGTGTTGGCGGCGAGCGCGATCCCCAGCGTGGAGGTCGAGATCCGCGTGACCTCCACCGCGTACGCCGACAGCCCCGACTCGAACTGCCCGTAGCAGGCGAAGAAGATCACGAACCCCAGCACGCACAGCAGCACCATCGACCGGTCCCGCAGCAGCACACCCCAGCCGGAACCGTAAGCGGCGCTCTCCGCACCGGCGGCCGTCGCGGCGGGGCGCCCCACGCGCACAGTCACCAGCACGGCGAGCAGGACGAGGAACATCGTGGCCTCGATGACGAACAGCAGGGTGAAGCTGGCCGGATGGCGCTCGTCGACGAGCATTCCGCCCAGCAGCCCACCGACGCCCAGCCCCAGGTTGTTGAGGAAGAACTGGGTGGCGAAGGCGCGCGAACGCGACCCCGGCGTCGAGCTCCACACGATCATCGTCGCGAGGGCGGGCTGGAGTACGGCGATGCCGGCGCCCATCACGGCGGACGCGACCAGCACGGCGGACGCGCTGGTCGACAGCCCGAACCCGAGCGCACCCAGCGCGGCGGACACCGCACCGACGACAACCATCACCAGCGGTCCGCTCCGGTCGATCACGCGCCCCGTGAAGGGCAGCACGAGCAGCGCGGCGGCGGCGAACACCGCGAGCACCGCGCCCGCCGTGCCGTCGCCGAGCTCACGCACCCGCGCCACGTAGACGAAGAGGAACGGCACCGTGAAGCCGTTGCCGAAAGCTGCCAGCGCGTTACCGAGCTGGATCCGCCGCAGCGCGGCGGCCATCGCCGTGGTCACACTCACCTGCCTGAGTCGAGAGTCGAGAGAACTACAAGGGATACAGCTACGAAGACTTCGAAGCTAAAGTTCGAGACTAAAGACTACACAGCGCAAGCGTTTAGAGCGAACGAGTTGACGTGCGATACTGCCCACATGCCGGACCGACAACCGACGCTCGACGAGCAGATCGCCATCTACCAGCGCGAGTACCGCGATCTGGACCCGCAGGTCGAGAAGGTGGTCAACGCCGTGAGCCGGCTCGACCGCAGGATGAACGTGGCCTACGGCCGCCAGCTCGCCGCCCTCGGTCTCAGCAGCCCGGAGTGGGAGGTCCTCAAGGAACTCGTCATGGCGGGCAGCCCCTACCAGCTGTGGCCCGGCACCATCGCCAGACGGCTCGGCCTCACTCCGGCGGCGATGACCCACCGCATCGACCGGATGCTCACCCAGAACCTCGTCACCCGTGAGCGTGACCCCGACAACCGGGTCCGCGTGATCATCGGCATCACCGACACCGGTCGCGAGAAGTGGCTGGAGGTCATGCGGATGGCATCGGTCTTCGAGGAGGACCTCCTCCAGGACCTCTCCACCGGCGAGCGGGTGCAGCTCGGCGACCTCCTCACCCGCCTCCTCCGCCGCGTCGAACACGCCCAGCCGGATGCCGGCGGCCGCCTCACCGACCTCGACTGACGCCGGACCAGGGGGCGTTGGGCCGGGTCCGCCTCCGGTTGACAGCGCGACCCGT
>NZ_JAFFZN010000026.1 GCF_017676385.1 Streptomyces spirodelae | reverse complement strand
GCTACTTGCTGGTGAACTTCTCGTACTCCTTGAGGACCTCTTCGGTGGGCCCGTCCAGCATCAGCTTGCCCTTCTCCAGCCACAGCACCCGCTCGCACGTGTCGCGGATGGACTTGTTGTTGTGGCTGACGAGGAAGACCGTGCCGGCTTCCTTGCGCAGCTCACGGATGCGGGCCTCGGAGCGCTTCTGGAACCGCTTGTCGCCGGTGGCCAGCGCCTCGTCGATCATGAGCACGTCGTGGTTCTTGGCCGCGGCGATGGAGAAGCGCAACCGGGCCGCCATGCCGGAGGAGTAGGTGCGCATCGGCAGGGTGATGAAGTCGCCCTTCTCGTTGATGCCCGAGAAGTCCACGATGCCCTGGTAGCGGCGGCCGATCTCCTCGCGGGACATGCCCATGGCCAGGCCGCCGAGCACCACGTTCCGCTCGCCGGTCAGGTCGTTCATCATGGCCGCGTTCACGCCCAGCAGCGAGGGCTGGCCGTCCGTGTACACCTTGCCGCTCTCCGCGGGCAGCAGCCCGGCGATGGCCTTGAGCAGCGTGGACTTGCCCGAACCGTTGGAGCCGATCAGGCCGATGGCCTGGCCCCGGTAAGCGGTGAAGCTGACGCCCCGCACCGCGTGCACCTCGCGCATACCGCCGCCCGGCTTGCGGCGGACGATCCGGTTGAGAGCCGCTGTGGCGCTGCCCCTGCCCTTGGAGCCGCCGTAGACGCGGTAGACGATGTGCAGGTCCTCGGCGATGACGGTGGGCACCCACGGCACCGGTGTCTGCGCCGCCTGGACCTCGGTCTTGGTGCCGGTCTCGGCGGGAGGCCCGCTCGGCTCGGTCTGCTCAGCCACGGCCATAACGCTCCTCCGCCTTCCAGAAGAAAACAAATCCGCCGACGCCGATGACAACCGCCCAGCCCAGGGCGAGCGCCCACACGTGCGAGGGGAGCTGGCTGCTGGGGTATTCATGGATGAAGGAGAACCGCATCAGGTCCATGTACACGGCGGCGGGGTTGGCCTGCAACAGGTCGGCCACCCAGCCCGGCGCATTCGCGTTGTGCTCCAGCATGTGCTTGAGCGGGAACATCACACCGGACGCGTACATCCAGGTCCGGGTCACGAACGGCATCAGCTGCGCCAGGTCCGGGGTCTTGCTGCCCAGCCGGGCCAGGATCAGGGCCAGGCCGGTGTTGAAGACGAACTGGAAAGCCAGCGTCGGCAGGATCAGCAGCCAGGAGAACCTCGGCAGCTCACCGAACCCGAGCAGGATGACGACCAGCACGATCATCGAGTAGAGCAGCTGCTGGAGCTGCTGCAGCGCCACCGAGATCGGCAGCGCCGCGCGCGGGAAGTGCAGGGCCCGTACCAGTCCGAGGTTCGAGGAGATCGCCCGCACCCCGGTGAGTACCGAAGTCTGAGTGAAGGTGAAGACGAACACCCCGGTGACCAGGAACGGGATGTAGTTGTCCTTACCGCCCGGCGTGCCGTCCCGGCCGCCCAGCAGCATGCCGAAGATGAAGTAGTAGACGGCCGCGTTCAGCAGCGGCGTCGCGACCTGCCACAACTGGCCCAGCTTCGCCTGGCTGTACTGCGCTGTCAGCTTCGCCCGGGAGAAGGCCAGAATGAAGTGCCGCCGCGCCCACAACTGCCGCACGTAGTCGGGCAGCGAGGGGCGCGCTCCGCTGACCGACAGGCCGTACTTGGCCGCGAGTTCGGACGGTGTCAGCCGGTCGTCCGGTGACGGCGGAGGCAGCACGCCGACCGAACTGTCGGCGCTGTCGTGGGTTGTCTCGCTCACGTTGGAAACTTTCGTCCTCACACTGCGCAAGTGAATCCGGGGCTGATGCTCTCAGACACGAGCTTGTCAGATCACGGGCGGGCGTCCCAGCCGCGTCAGACGCCATACCGTACGCCACCGCATCGGCCTGCGTACGCCCGCCGGCGTGGTCCAGCCTTCCTTGAAGCCGCCCAGCCAGGCCCGCAGCGCCGGCATGGAGGGGCGCCGGGCCAGGGTCAGCAGCAGCCATACCCCCAGGTACACGGGGACGAGCAGCGCGGGAAGGTTGCGGCGGGCGAGCCAGACGCGGTTGCGGGCCACCATCCGGTGGTAGACGGCGTGCCTGCTGGGGGCCGTTGTCGGGTGGTGCAGCACCATGTCGGCGCGGTACTCGATGCCCCAGCCCGCGTCGAGCGCGCGCCAGGCCAGGTCGGTCTCCTCGTGGGCGTAGAAGAACTCGTCGGGCAGGCCGCCGACTTCGGCCAGCACCTTGGTACGCGTGGCGTTGGCGCCGCCGAGGAAGGTGGTGACTCTCGAGGAGCGCATCGGGTCGGAGGCGCGCAGCCGGGGCACGTGGCGGCGCTGGGTGACGCCCGTCTCCGGGTCGGCGATACGGAAGCTGATGATGCCCAGTTTCGGGTCGGCCTCGAACGCCGCCCGCACCAGCTCGGCGGTGTCGGCTCCGGGCAGCAGCCCGTCGTCGTCCAGAAACAGCAGTGCGTCCACCTCGGCGCCCGAGGGGCCGAACGCCTCGATCCCGACATTCCGCCCACCGGGGATGCCGAGATTTTCCGGAAGCTCGACCTTCCGTACACCGTCCGGCAGCTCCGGCAACGGCGCGCCGTTACCCACCACGACGACCTCGATCGCCTCGCCGTGCTGTTTGGCGACCGACTCCAGCAGCGCGCGGAGCTCCTCGGGGCGGTTGCCCATGGTGAGCACGACGGCACCCAGTCGCATCGTCTTCGCGGCCTCCGTCACCGCTTCTCCGCCCTCCGTCACTTCAGCCTGCTCGAGGCCAGGATGGACACCAGGTGCAGCAGCGTCTGGAGCACCGCGATGGCCGCCAGGACGACGACGCCGAGCCTGGAGAAGAACAGGTCGCCCCTGATCTCGTCGATGACCGCGAGGACGAGGATCAGCAAGGACGCCTCGATACCCAGCACCAGCCGGTGGAACTTCAGCGCCGCTGCGGCCTTGCGCGCCAGCGCGAGGCCCGAGGAGCGCGGCTCGGACGCCGACTCCTTGACCGGTGGCAGCCCGCCCTGGTGGCGCGCCACGCCCACCAGGTCGGACTCCGCCTTGATCAGGATGGCGCCGAGCGCGGCCAGCGTGCCCAGGAAAGCCCACAGCCAGTCGATCCGGCCGCCGCCCCACAGGTCGGCGGCGCGCAGGCCGAAGCCGACCAGCACGGCCGCGTCGCACAGGTAGGCGCCCACCCGGTCCAGGTAGACCCCGCCCAGCGAGAACTGCTTCTTCCAGCGGGCCACCTCGCCGTCGACGCAGTCGAGCAGCAGGTAGAGCTGGACCATCACCACACCCAGGACCGCGCCGAGGACGCCCGGCACCAGCAATGCCGGCAGCGCCAGCACCCCGGCGAGGGTCATCACATACGTCAGCTGGTTGGGGGTGACCCGGGTGTTCACCAGGTGCCGGTCGACGCGCAGCGAGAGCTCGCGCATATAGAGCCGGCCCGCCCAGTGCTCACCGCTGCGCCGGTCCTTCACCCCGGCGGGGTGGACGACCGGCCGCAGCTCAGCTACCGATGGTTTGTGCATAGTCCGCGTACGCGTCCCTGATCTGGTCGGTGGACAGGTCGAGGTGTTCCAGGATCGTGTACCGCCCGGGGCGGGTCTGCGGCGCGTACGCGACGGCCTCGACGAACTCGTCCGGGTCGAAGCCGATGTCGGCGGGCAGCACCGGCAGCTGGTGCCGGCGCATGACCTCCACCATCAGCTTGGCCGTGTCCTTGTCCCCGCGCAGATAGGTGGCGAAGGCGGCGCCGAGGCCGCACTGCTCGCCATGCGGAGCGGCGCGCTTGGGGAAGAGCAGGTCGAAGGCGTGGTTGATCTCGTGGCAGGCGCCGGAGGCGGGACGGCTGTCCCCGGCGACCGACATCGAGATACCGGTGAGTACCAGGCCCTCGGCGAGCACCTGGAGGAAGCCGTCGTCGCTGACATCCCCCGGATGGTGCAGGAGTGCTTCACCGGCCTGGCGTGCCATGGCGGCAGCCAGTCCGTCGATGGCCTCCCCGTGCACCTCGTGCCCCAGCTCCCAGTCCTTGACGGCGGAGATGTTGGAGATCACATCGCCGATGCCGGAGCGGATGTAGCGCTCGGGGGCCTCGCGGATGACGTCGAGGTCGATGACGACGGCGATCGGGTTGGGCACCCCGTAGGAGCCGCGGCCCGCGTCGTTGTCGAGGGTGGCGACGGGCGAACACAGGCCGTCGTGCGAGAGGTTGGTGGCGACCGCCACCAGCGGCAGCCCGATCCGTGCGGCCGCGTACTTCGCACAGTCGATGATCTTGCCGCCGCCGAGCCCGACGACCGCGTCGTAGCGCCCGGACTTCTTCATGGTGTCGGCGAGCTTGATCGCGTCGTCCAGCGTGCCACCGCCCACCTCGTACCAGGAGGCGTTCGGCAGCAGGGGCGCGAACCGGTCGCGCAGCGCTGCGCCGGAGCCACCGCTGATGGCGAAGGCGAGCTTGCCGTTGGTGGAGATCCGCTGATCGGCCAACAGGCCCGCCAGGTCGTCCAGTGCGCCGCGGCTGATGTCCACGACGACCGGCGACGGGATGAGGCGGGTCAGTACTGGCATGCGATCTCCCGGCCCTTGGCGAGGTCGTCGTGGTTGTCGATCTCGACCCACTTGACGTCGCCGATGGGGGCGATGTCGACCTTGAAGCCGCGGTTGACCAGCTCCTGGTAGCCGTCCTCGTAGTAGAGCTGCGGGTCCTTCTCGAAGGTGGCCTTCAGCGCGTCGGCCAGCTCCGCGCCGGCCTCCGGCTCGATCAGGGTGAGGCCGATGTACTCGCCGGTGGCCTCGGCGGGGTCCATCAGCTTCGTGATGCGCTGCACGCCCTTGGCCGGGTCGACGACGACCTTCATCTCCTCGTCGGCGAGGTCCTTGACCGTGTCGAGGGCGAGGATGATCTTCTGGCCGTTGCCGCGCGCGTCCAGCAGCGTCTTCTCCACGGAGACGGGGTGCACGGTGTCGCCGTTGGCGAGCAGCACGCCCTCCTTGAAGACCTCACGGGCGCAGTAGAGGGAGTAGGCGTTGTTCCACTCCTCGGCCTTGTCGTTGTCGATCAGGGTGAGCTTGACGCCGTGCCTGGCTTCCAGCTCGGCCTGTCGCTCGTAGACGGCCTCCTTGCGGTAGCCCACGACGACCGCGACATCGGTCAGACCGACCTGTGCGAAGTTGGCCAGGGCGATGTCGAGCACGGTGGTCTCACCGTCGACGGGCACCAGAGCCTTGGGCAGGGTGTCGGTGTAGGGGCGCAGACGCCGTCCGGCGCCGGCGGCCAGCACGAGGCCGATCATGCGGGTTCTCCTGTTTCGTCGTGTACTGCGGGTGCTTGCGACGACACCCAGAAACGGATGCTCTCGACGAGCACCACGGCCGCGATGACCACGGCGAGCGCGGTCAGCGCGAAATTGAAGCCTTGCATGTGGCCGCCATCGCCCAGCCAGAGGGCCGCCGCGACGGTGACCACCAGGGTCCGTCCTTCATGCCCCCCGACCGCCCGCACCAGCCAGTGCGGAGGCGCTCCGGTGCCACCGCGGATGCGGTACACCGTGTCGTAGTGATGGTAGGCGAGAGCCGCTACCAGCCCGAATGCCGCGGGGAGCGTGCCGTCGGTGTCGGCACGGGCGGCCAGCACCAGGATCGTGCCGTATTCCGCGATACGGAAGAACGGCGGCAGCAGCCAGTCCAGCGGGCCCATGAGGGGCCGGGCGAGGGCGACCCCGGCACAGAGTGCGTAGACCGCGGCCGCGAGTACGGGCCAGTAGCCGCCGAGCGGCGCGGCCCAAGCGGTGGCGAGGATCACTGCGCCACCGAACAGGGCGACGGCGGGTACACCCAGCAGCGGCAGCCGGACGGGCCGCAGCAGCCGCGCCGCGAGCTCGGCGAGCGGGCCGCTGTCGGTGAGCGCGCGGATGCCCGCGGCCGCGCGGTCGGTGCGGGCCCTGCGGTGCAGGGAGCGCAGCAGCCGGCCCGCCGTGGTGTAGCAGGCGGCGAGGGTGCCCGCGGCGAGCAGCACCAGGAAGGTGACGCGCGGAGTGGTGGCGGCCGTCAGTACGGCGATGAGAGCCCAGCGCTCACCGATGGGCAGCACTATCATCCGCCGGGCCCATACGGTCCAGCCCGCGCTGTCCAGCCTGCTGGAGAGGGCCGCGGTGCGGCTGGTGTTCTCCGAGGCGTCCTGACCGGCCTCGCTGAAGGAGAAGTCGACGGTGTGCCGCGCGGTCATCAGCAGCATGGCGCCGAGCGCCAGGGCCCATACGTCGTCCCCGCCGCGTGCCGCACCGAGCGCGAGGCCCGCGTAGTACGCGTACTCCTTCGCCCGGTCGAAGGTGGCGTCGAGCCAGGCGCCGAGCTTGGAGTACTGCAGGTCGTAGCGGGCGAGCTGGCCGTCGGTCGCGTCCAGCACGAACGAGGCGATCAGCAGCACGCCAGCGGCGACGAAGCCCCACCGCTCACCCGTGGCGGCGCATCCGGCGGCGATCAGCGCGGTGACCAGCGACGCCGTGGTGACCTGGTTGGGGGTCAGACCCCGGCGGGCGCACCAGCGGGCGATGTAGCGCGAGTAGGGGCTGATGCAGAAGGTGGTGAAGAAGCCGTCGCGGGACTTGACCGCGGAGCGCAGCCGTACCGCCTCGTCGTCGACCGCGGCGACCGCGGCCTCGGCCTCCTTGCGCGCCGTCTCGTCGGTGGGGACGGTCGCCACGAGGGTGCCCAGCTCGGGCCGGTGCACCTGCACGCCGGCCGCCTCCAGTGCCGCTGCCGCCTCCTGGGGGCCGCCCGTCAGCGCGCCCGGCAGCGCGCGCCGGGCCTCGGGGGTGACGCCGAGCACACCGGGCAGCGCTCCCGCCTCGAAGCGGGGATCCTTCAGCGCGAGGCGCAGGGCGTGGGTGTGGCCGACGAAGCGGGGGTCGATCAGGGCCAGTCGTTCGTTCGCCGCCGCGGCAGCCAGGTGGCCGTCGAGTTCGGCGGGCCGGGAGGCCACGCGCACATCGAAGCCGAGCGAGCGCAGGTCGGCCTCGAGCGACGACCCGGCAACCGGCGGACCGGTGAGGATGGCGGTCGACAGAACGAACTCACTCCTTGGAAGCTGGCATACCCGCGCGAGAGGGGACAACTGAGGCAGCGGGCAGCGTGCGCCGTCACCCGCAGGGGGTCGGCAGCACGTCGGCAGAGAGTATCGGATCGCCAAAGGGAGCCTTCACCGAGCGTTCACCGCCCCGGTGTTGCCCGGGAAGCGCCCGCGCGCCCCAGCATGGTGGATCACCGGCTCGCGCCACAACCGAGGCCGATAGGGTTCGGGCCATGACGTGGTTGATCACAGGTGGCGCGGGCTATATCGGCGCGCACGTCGCACGGGCCATGACGGCCGCCGGGGAGCGCGCCGTCGCGCTGGACGACCTGTCCAGCGGACTGGCCGAGCGGCTGCCGCCCGAGGTGCCGCTGGTACGCGGTTCCGTGCTGGACCGCCCGCTGCTGGACCGCACGCTCGCCGAGCACGGCGTGACCGGTGTGATCCATCTCGCGGCCAAGAAGCAGGTGGGCGAGTCCGTCGAGCAGCCGTTGGCCTATTACGAGGAGAACGTGCACGGACTGGTCACCCTGCTGGGTGCCGTGGTCGACGCGGGGGTGGGGCGCCTCGTCTTCTCCTCCTCCGCCGCGGTCTACGGAATGCCGGACGTGGACCTGGTCACCGAGCAGACGCCGACCGAACCGATCAACCCGTACGGCGAGACCAAGCTGGCCGGCGAGTGGCTGGTGCGGGCGACGGGCCGGGCGCACGGGCTGACCACGGCCTGCCTGCGCTACTTCAACGTGGCCGGCGCCGCGGAGCCCGAGCTGGCCGACACCGGGATCTTCAACATCATCCCGATGTTCTTCGACGCGCTGACCAGGGGCGAGGCCCCCCGGATCTTCGGCGACGACTACCCGACCCCGGACGGCACCTGCGTACGGGACTACATCCATGTGCGGGACCTGGCCGAGGCGCATGTCGCGGCGGCCCGCGCCCTGGCGGCCGGCGCCCCGGCGGAGCAGGGAACCGCGCAGGAGAAGCCGCGGACGGCCGGGAGCGACCTGACACTCGACGTCGGCACCGGCACCGGCGTCTCCGTGCGGGAGATGGCCGAACTCGTGGCCGAGGTCACCGGCAGACCGGAGCCGGCGCCCCGGGTGGTCGCGCGCCGCCCCGGCGACCCCGCGCGGGTGGTGGCCTCGGCGGAGCGTATCCGTACGGAGCTGGGCTGGGAGCCGCGCTTCGGGGTGCGCGAGATGGTCGCCTCGGCGTGGGAGGGCTGGCTGCTGCGCCATCCGGAGGCCCGCACGCCGACGGCCTGAGACGGCGTGTCGTCGGCAGTCGCACATCGACAGCAATGGGCACAGGTACGCGCGAATACGCGCGAGGTAGACAGAATCCCGCAGAATGCGGAGTTGACGTGCTGCCTGCGGCACACTGGATCACGCTGCCCACAGGCCCACCCGAAGGATCACCATGGCGAACAGCCCAGCGGCCCCGATCATGCTCGAACTGGTCGACGAGGACGGGACGACGATCGGCACCGCGGAGAAGCTCTCCGCGCATGTGGCTCCCGGGCAGCTGCACCGCGCCTTCTCCGTCTTCCTCTTCGACGAGGGGGGCAGACTGCTGCTGCAGCGCCGGGCGCTGGGCAAGTACCATTCTCCGGGGGTGTGGTCCAACACCTGCTGCGGCCATCCGTATCCGGCCGAGCCGCCGTTCGCCGCCGCTGCCCGGCGGGTCGGCGAGGAACTGGGGGTGGCGCCCTCGCTGCTGCGGGAGGCGGGCACCGTCCGCTACAACCATCCGGACCCGGCGTCGGGGCTGGTCGAGCAGGAGTTCAACCACCTGTTCGTGGGGCTGCTGCGGGACGAGCTGCGCCCTGACCCCGAGGAGATCTCCGAGACCGCGTTCGTGACCTGGGACGAGCTGGAGAAGCGGCACGCGACGGACCCGTTCTCCACCTGGTTCATGACCGTGCTGGACGCCGCCAGACCGGCGATCCGCGAGCTGACGGGCGGCACCGGGAACTGGTGAGCGGCACCGGCTCATAGCAGGGCAGGGACCATGGCAGGGCCCGGGCCACGACAGAGCACGGGCCATGTGACAGAGCACGGGCCCCAGGGACCGTGGGACGGCACGGAATCCCCGAAGTGCTGCCCGGCCGAGTGGCGGCCGAGCGGGCTCAGCCGAGTGGCAGCGCGGCCCAGACGACCTTGCCGCCCGCTCCGGTCTGCTCCACGTCGCACACCCCGCCCGCCTCGCTGGTGAGCGTCTTGACCAGCAGCAGTCCCCGGCCGCCGGTGTTCTCCCGGAACGGCTCGGCCTCCAGCGCCTTGGGCCGGTAGGGGTGACTGTCCTCCACCGCCACCCTGAGCCATCCGCCGCTCAGCGAGACCTCCACCCCGATCTCGGGCGAGAGCAGCGCCGCGTGCTGCACGGCGTTGGTGACCAGCTCCGAGAGGATCAGCAGCGCTCCCTCCAGCACCTCCTGGGGAACGTGTGCCGGCTGCCGCTCGAGCAGATCGCGCGCGGCGTGCCGCAGCCGGGGAACCGAGGAGGCGGTCGTCGGCGCGGTGAACCGCCATGCGCCCTCCTGCGGCCCCGGCGCACTGGCGTGCGCGTACCCCAGCGAGCCCTCGAGGCCGCAGCCTAGTGTTCTGGGGTCGGACCGCCGTTGCCGCTCCGCGCGCTCCCGCAGCGGCAGCACGGCGGCGACCGCGCTCACCGCCCCCGTCACCGCCCCGGCGCGGACCGCGCTCAGGGCCCCGTCTCTCTCCCCGGCTGGTGGAGCCTCGTCGACAACTCCGGACAGCTGCCCACCGCGGCTCTCCATCTGAGCACCCACTCTCCTGCTCGGTACCTGGATGTACTTGCAGATGTACTTGCATTGCATGGTGGTACCGCGCGGAGCCGACCTGGTCCGGTGACTGCAACTTGGCACGTATCGATGGCATTTGACAGAAGACTTACGCCCCGGTCTGCTCCGTGACAGATCGCGCCCCGGATACGATCACGCTCATGGAGCCGATCTTGCGTGTACGGGCGGAGCACGACGAGGGCGTCCGGACCCTCACCATCGACCACCCCGCCAAGCGCAACGCCATGACGCCCGCGATGTGGCGCAGGCTGCCCGAACTGCTGGCCGAGCTCGCGGCCGACCCCGACGTACGCGTCCTGGTGCTGACCGGAGCCGACGGCACCTTCTGTGCGGGTGCGGACATCAGCGCACTACGGGACACGGCCGAGGGAGCATCGGGTAATGGCGGCGCCGCGCGGGAGCAGCAGGCGCTGGCCGTGGCGGCTGAGGAGGCGCTGGCCGCCTTCCCCAGGCCGACGCTCGCGCTGGTACGCGGACACTGCGTCGGCGGCGGCTGTCAGCTCGCCGCCGCCTGTGATCTGCGGTTCGCCGCGCACGACGCGCGCTTCGGGATCACCCCGGCCAAGCTGGGCATCGTCTACCCCGCCTCCTCCACCGAGCGTCTGGTGCGCCTGACCGGCCCTGCCACCGCCAAGTTCCTGCTCTACTCCGGGGAACTGATCGACGCTGAGCGGGCGCTGCGGGTGGGGCTGGTGGACGAGGTGCACCCTGGGGCGGAACTCGACAAAAGGGTCGCCGAATTCGCGCGGACCCTCGCGGCGCGGTCCGCGCTGACCCAGGCGGCGGCCAAGGAGTTCGCCGACGGCCGCACCGGTCCCGACCGGGTCGAGCACTGGCAACGTGAGGCCGCGCGCAGTAATGAGGCCGCCGAAGGGGTTGCCGCCTTCCTCGACCGCCGAGCTCCGCGATTTGTTTGGCCGCGACCCTGAATGGCTACCGCAGGCTTGGGCAGTCCGCCATGGGGGTACCTCCCGGACGGCGTCTGGGGGAGCAGGGCGGGCAAGCGCAGCCCCCCATGCGGGGTACGCAGGATTCGAGGGGCAAGCCTTCAAGCGGTGTGTACCCAGCGGTAGCGTACGGGCATGAGGCCACTTCCCGAACGCGCCGGGCGGCGCTGCCACAACGCCCTGAACGCCCTGCACTCCACGCTCTACTTCTCACCCGCGCTGGGGAAGGAACTCTCCCCCTACGGCATCGACGCCCCGCACGCCGTCAATCTGGCCACGCGGTCCGCGCCGCTGGGAGCGGTGGGCGCGGGCACGGTGACGGCCACCTTCTACAACTACAGCCACGCACTGGTCGCCCGCTTCGTCCCGGAGGTGTGGGACGCCGCGTCCCCTCAGACCGTGCTGGCGGCCCGGCTGCGTGCCGTCGACTCGACGCTGCGCGGCCTGCTGGGCGAGGAGGCGGTGGGCTCCCCCGAGACGACGGAGGCGGCCCGGCTGGCGCTGCGCGCCGCCGAGGGCTGCGACCGTTCCGGACGTCCGCTCTACTCCGCCAACGCTGACCTGCCCGTTCCGCCGCTGGAGACCTCGCCGCACCTCGCGCTGTGGCACGCGGCGGCACTGCTGCGCGAGCACCGCGGGGACGGCCACATAGCCGCTCTCCAGCACGCCGAACTCGACGCGCTGGAGGCGCTGGTGAGCCACACCGCCAGCGGGCACGGGATGAACCCCAGGTGGGTGATGGACACCCGCGGGTACAACGAGCGGGACTGGGCCGCGGCTCAGCAGCGGCTGGCCGACCGCGGGCTGCTGGACGCGGACGGGGAGCTGACCGAGCGGGGCACCGAGCTGCGCAAACGGCTGGAGGAGGAGACCGACCGGCTGGACCGGCGCCCCTATGAGCTGCTGGGGGCCGAGGGCGTGGCCCGGCTGACCGAGCTGGCCGGCGCGTTCGCCCGGACGGCGACCCAGGCGGGAGCGTTCCCGGCCGATCTGATCAGCAAGCGCTGACACACCGGCCGAGCAGCCGACCTGTACACCCCCGGTGGGGCCCGCCGTCGTGCCCGCCTGCGCGGGGCTGTCCGACTCGCCTGCCACAATGCATGCCTACCGGGGGACCACAGCACCGAGAAGGCGGAACGAACCATCGTGACGACGACCATCGAAGGCAGGATCGCCGAGGAACTCGGCGTACGCGAGCGGCAGGTCCGCGCCGCTGTCGAGCTGCTCGACGGCGGGTCGACCGTGCCGTTCATCGCGCGCTACCGCAAGGAAGCGACCGAGATGCTCGACGACGCGCAGTTGCGCTCCCTGGAGGAGCGGCTGCGCTATCTGCGGGAGCTGGAGGAGCGGCGCGAGTCGATCCTGGAGTCCGTACGCGGGCAGGGCAAGCTCACCGAGGAGCTGGCGGAGCAGATCCGTGCCGCCGACTCCAAGGCGCGCCTGGAGGACATCTACCTGCCGTACAAGCCCAAGCGGCGCACCAAGGCGCAGATCGCCCGGGAGGCCGGTCTCGAACCTCTGGCCGAGGGGCTGCTCACGGACCCGACGGTGGAACCGTCCGCCGCGGCTGCCGCGTTCGTCGACGCCGACAAGGGTGTCGCGGATGCCGCCGCTGCCCTGGAGGGCGCCCGCGCGATCCTCACCGAGCGCTTCAGCGAGGACGCCGACCTGATCGGCGAGCTGCGCGAGAGGATGTGGGAGCGCGGCAGGATGGCCGCAAAGGTGCGGGAGGGCAAGGAGGAGCAGGGCGCCAAGTTCGCCGACTACTTCGACTTCGCCGAGAGCTTCACCGAGCTGCCCTCGCACCGGATTCTCGCGCTGCTGCGCGGCGAGAAGGAGGAGATCCTCGACCTCACCATGGAGCCCGATCCAGCCGGTGAGGAGGACGTACGGGGCCCGAGCTCCTACGAGCGCTCCATCGCCCAGCGCTTCGGGGTGCGGGACGAGGGACGCCCGGCGGACGCGTGGCTGGCGGAGACGGTGCGCTGGGCGTGGCGTACGCGCGTCCTGGTGCATCTGGGTATCGACCTGCGCACCCGGCTGCGGACCGCGGCCGAGGACGAGGCGGTGCGGGTCTTCGCGGCCAACCTGCGCGACCTGCTGCTCGCCGCGCCCGCCGGCACCCGTGCCACCCTCGGTCTCGACCCGGGGCTGCGGACGGGTGTGAAGGTGGCGGTGATCGACGCGACGGGCAAGGTCGCGGCGACCGACACCATCTACCCGCACGCGCCGCAGAAGCAGTGGGACCAGTCCCTGGCGAAGCTGGCGGCGCTCGCCGAGGCACACAAGGTGGAGCTGGTCGCCATCGGGAACGGCACCGCCTCCCGGGAGACCGACAAGCTCGCCGGTGAGCTGATCGCCGCCAAGCCGGAGCTCAAGCTGACCAAGGTGATGGTCTCCGAGGCGGGCGCCTCGGTCTACTCCGCCTCGGCCTACGCCTCGCAGGAGCTGCCCGAGCTGGATGTGTCGCTGCGCGGCGCCGTCTCCATCGCGCGGCGGCTCCAGGACCCGCTGGCCGAACTGGTGAAGATCGACCCCAAGTCCATCGGCGTGGGGCAGTATCAGCACGACCTGTCCGAGGTGAAGCTCTCGCGCTCCCTGGACGCGGTGGTGGAGGACTGCGTCAACGGCGTCGGGGTGGACGTCAACACCGCCTCGGCCCCGCTGCTGTCCCGGGTCTCGGGCATCGGCTCGGTCCTGGCGGAGAACATCGTGGCGCACCGCGACGCCAACGGCCCCTTCAAGAGCCGTCAGGAGCTCACGGACGTGGCGCGGCTCGGCCCCAAGGCGTTCGAGCAGTGCGCGGGCTTCCTGCGCATCCGCGGCGGTGACGACCCGCTGGACGCCTCGGCGGTGCACCCGGAGGCGTACCCGGTGGTCCGCGACATGGTCGCGAGGACGGGCGCCGATGTGCCGTCGCTGATCGGCAACGCCAAGGTGCTGCGTGCGCTCGATCCGAAGGAGTTCGTCAACGACTCGTTCGGGCTGCCCACGGTCACCGACATCCTGCGCGAGCTGGAGAAGCCGGGCCGCGACCCGCGTCCCGCCTTCCGCACGGCCAGCTTCAAGGAGGGCGTCGAGAAGCTCAGCGATCTGTCCAAGGGCATGGTGCTGGAGGGCGTGGTCACCAACGTGGCGGCGTTCGGCGCGTTCGTGGACGTCGGGGTGCACCAGGACGGGCTGGTACACGTTTCGGCGATGTCGAAGACGTTCGTCAAGGACCCCCGTGACGTGGTCAAGCCCGGCGACATCGTCAAGGTGCGGGTGCTGGAGGTGGACGAGGCCCGCAAGCGGATCTCGCTGACGCTCCGGCTGGACGACGAGCCGGAGGCGGGCGGCGCCCGCCGGGGTGGCCGGCGCAGCGGCGGCAGCCGCCCCGGTGCCGGCTCCGGTGGCGGCACTCCGCGGCAGCGCCAGGGATCGGGCAAGGGCGGAGGCGGTCGCCAGGGCGGCAACAAGGGCCGCGGTCAGGGCTCGTCGGCCCCGGCGCCGAGCAACAGTGAGATGGCGGAGGCCCTGCGCCGCGCCGGTCTGGCCTAGCCGGGCCCGCCCGCCGGGTGCTGTGCCCGCCGGTGCCAGTGCTGTGCCCGCCGTTGCCACGGGAGGAGTTGCCGTCGCAACGGCGGGCCGGGCGCCGGTGGCTCAGCTGTCGGCGCCGGGCATGTTGCCGTCCGCGTCGGTGGCCGCGGCGGCTCCGGTCATCTCGTACTCGGAGCCCAGCAGATGGGGCCTGCCCTGCGGGCGGATATAGGCGCTGGAGATGTGCAGCCAGTCCACGAAGAAGGCCGGCGCCCCCGAGGTCTCGCCGACGTAGACCTTCATCTTGTCGGACGGGTGGATCGTGGCCGTCAGCTGTGTGCCCCGGTCGTGCTCGCGGACCTCGGTGCTGAAGACGGCGAGCGAGCCGCCGTTCCTGGTGCGGAGCGCGTACACCGACTCGTGGGTCGACTCGCCCCGACTGAACTCGGCCGCGCCATGGGGGTTCAGCAGCTTGTTCTGCGTCTTGGGTATCTTGCTGATCCACTTGGTGGTCTTGGACGGCCGGAAGCCGCCCTCGGGGGTGACCTGCTCGGTGTAGAGGTCCAGCAGCGAGTCGGAGAGCGAGTCCGGGGCCAGGGCACCGGCCTTCTTCGCCGTGTTGGTGACCGGCACCGCGAAGCCGTCCTTGTCCTTGGCGAGTCGCGGCAGCTTCTTGGTCTCGCTGTAGGTGGCGGTGACCATCTTCCAGCCGCCGCCCTTCTGCTTCTCCATCACCAGGATGCCGGGGAACTTCCCCTTCTTCCCGTCGGGCCCCTGCGAGTACGCCACCATCGCGAACCAGTCTGCGGTGCCCTTGCGGGGGATGTAGTACTTGCGGTCGACGTAGGTGAAGGGCTCGCGGTACTCGGCGCGCCGCTTCGCCGTCCAGTTCTTCTGCATCTTGAAGGTGGCCTTGCTCTGCTGGAAGACGGCGCCGCCTTCGACGGTGGAGAGCAGCTTCGGGTCGGAGTTCTTGTTGGCCCGGTTGTTGACCTTCTCGTAGCGATCGATCAGCTTGGCTGCCTGAGCGCGGCTGACGACGCCGACCGCGGCGGACTGCTCCTTTCCGTCGGCCTTCGCTCCCGTACCGCCCTTGGCGTCCTTCGCGGAGCCGCCGCCGCATCCCGCCGCCACGAGGACCAGGCTGCCCGCGCAGGCCAGGCCCGCGATCCCCCGTACCGCACTCTTCATCGCACGCTCCCGTTGTTCACTGTTGTGCGCTGGGAGTATGCCGGGCAGCCCCGCTCCTCATGACGGCGGGGTACTCACAACCGCACCATCACCTCGTCGAGGTCCTTCCTGGCCAGGTCCGGGACCCGGGCACCAGCGACCGGATAGCCGACCGGGATGACATAGGCGCCCCGTTCCTCCGCCGGGCGGTCGCAGATCTCGTTGAGGAACCGCATCGGGCTCGGGGTATGGGTGAGGGTGGCGAGTCCGGCCTGGTGGAGGGTGGCGAGGAGGAAGCCGACGGCGATACCCACGGACTCCTTGGTGTAGTAGGGGCGCGGCGTTCGCGGTCCCTTGTGCACCTCGAAGACGACGATGACGGCGGGCGCGGTCTGCAGGAACGGCTTGTGCTCGTCGGTGCCGAGCGGGGCGAGGGCCGCCAGCCACTCGTCGGAGGCGCGGCGCCGGTAGAACTCGCGCTCCTCCTCCTCGGCCGCGGCACGCAGCCGTCGCTTACGCTCGGGGTCGGTGAGCACCACGAACCGCCAGGGCTGCACATGCGCTCCGCTGGGCGCCGTGGCAGCGGTACGCACCGCCCACTCCAGGACACCGTCCGGAACGGGGCGGCTGTCGAAGTCGCGGACGGTGCGGCGACGGGACATGATCTCGTAGAACGACCTGGCACGGTCCTCCGCCTGCTGTGCGGGGACCTCCAGCGGCCGGAGCGGAACCGTCGGGAGCCGGCCGGGGCCGGAACCGGGACTGAGCTGACTGGTACGGACCATGCCCGCAGCACAGCACATGGCGACGCGCGGAAAAAGGCTTGCGGACGGCAAAAGCACGCGCGTATCGTCCTCGACGAATCTGCTGCCGTCGTTTGGAGAGGCCGTTGCGTATCTGAGGTCTGAGACACCGTGTGCCCTGTCTGTGTGCCACGAGTGTGACCTCGGAAGCGAGTCGGCCGGCAGTCTTCGCGCCTCTCATCTCTTCTGAACCCCCGCCCCAAACGGATGCGTCCACGGCTCCGTTCGGGCCCGGTGTCTCCCGCGTTGTTCATCTCCCACCGCGATGCGACCTGGAGGCCCTGTGCCCACCTCATCCCACTCCCCCGCCCTCGTCTGTTCCCGGCTGACCTTCGCCTGGCCGGACGGCAGCACTCTGCTCGACGGCCTCGACCTGTCCGTCGGCCAGGGCCGCACCGGACTGATCGGCCTCAACGGGAGCGGCAAATCCACCCTGTTGCAGCTGTTCGCCGGCCGGCTGCGCCCCACAGCGGGCACCGTCAAGGCCACGGGCGAGATCGGCTACCTGCCGCAGAACCTCACCCACGACACCTCGCTGCGGGTCGACGAGGCGCTGGGCATCGCCCGCACCCGGGCCGCGCTGTACGCCATCGAGGCGGGCGACGTCAGCGAGGAGCACTTCGCCGCCGTCGGCGACAACTGGGACGTCGAGGAGCGCGCCCGCGCCACGCTCGACGGTCTCGGCCTCACCCATGTGGGGCTCGACCGCACCATCGGTGAGGTGTCCGGCGGCGAGTCGGTGCTGCTGCGGCTCGCTGCGCTGCTGCTGGCCGGACCCGACGTCCTGCTGCTGGACGAGCCCACCAACAACCTCGACCGGTCGGCCAGGCGACGGCTGTACGACGCGGTCGCCTCCTTCAACGGCGTCCTGGTCGTCGTCAGCCACGACCGCGAACTGCTCGCCCTTGTCGACCAGATCGCCGAGCTGCGCGGCGGCGAGGTCACCTGGTACGGCGGCAATCTGGACGCTTACGAGGAGGCGGTCGCCATCGAACAGCAGGCCGCCGAACGCATGGTGCGCACGGCCGAGACGGACGTCAGGCGCCAGCAGCGCGACCTGGCCGAGGCACGGATGAAACTGGCCCGGCGCGCCCAGTACGGCAGGAAGACCGCCGCTTCCAGAAGCGAACCGAAGATCGTGATGGGTGCGCGGAAGCGGCAGGCCCAGGAGACGGCGGGCAAGCACCGCATCCTGCACGAGCAGCGCCTGGAAGAGGCCAAGGAGCGGCTGCAGGAAGCCGCCGAGCGGGTACGGGAGGACGCCGAGATCCGCGTCCAACTCCCGTTCACCGCGGTGCCGCGCGGCCGGCAGGTGCTGGAACTCGACGAGGTGGTACTGCGGAACGGTGCTGACGCTTCGCTGCGGGTGCATGGGCCCGACCGCATCGCGCTGGTCGGCCCCAACGGCGCGGGCAAGACGACGCTGCTGCGCACCATCGCCGGCGAGTTGGCGCCTGCGGCGGGCGAGGTGCGGACCCATGTGCCGCTGCGGTATCTGCCCCAGCGGCTGGATGTGCTGGACGACGGACTGTCCGTCGTGGAGAACGTGGCCAAGTTGGCGCCCGAGGCGACGAATCAGCACATCCGGGCGCGGCTGGCGCGGTTCCTCTTCCGTGGCGAGCGTGCCGACCGGGTGGTCGGCACGCTCTCAGGGGGTGAGCGCTTTCGCGCGACGCTGGCGGCGGTGATGCTCGCCGAGCCGGGGCCGCAGTTGTTGTTGCTGGACGAGCCGACGAACAATCTCGACATCGCGAGCGTGCGGCAGTTGTGCGGGGCGCTCGGCGCGTACGAGGGGGCGTTGCTGGTGGCCAGCCACGATGTACCGTTCTTGAAAGAGCTGAACATCGATCGGTACCTGGCCCTCGCGGACGGCCACCTCCACGAAATGGCCCCCGAGTCCCTGTGACCCCCTTCTGGGTGCCCCGCTTGCGTCCCGGCTGCCGCCGAGGGGTCGTGTCGGGGGCGGAGCCCCCAACATGGGAGGGAGCCAGAGGGCCGGCCCTCAGCCGTTGGGGGCGGTCCCAGTGAGGCGGGCGTCGGCACGGGTGGGGGCGTACAACTCGTCGACCACCATCAACGCGGCGCCGATCAACCCCGCCCGCTCCCCCAACCGTGAGGTCACCACCTGCAAATGGGCGGTCGTACGAGGCATCGCCCGCTGGTACAGCAACTCCCGTACGCCGGTCAGAAACGGCGTACCGGCCAGATCCCCGGCGATCATCAGAACGCCGGGGTTGAGCAGGGTGACGACAGTGACCAGCACCTCGCCCACGCGGCGCCCCGCCTCGCGGGCCAGCCGCACCGCTTCGGGGCGCCCCGCGGCGAGCTGGTCCCGAACGTCGGAGCCGGAGGCGGCAGGCCCTCCCGCGGCGGACAGCTGTTCGGCCAGCGCTCGCCCGCTGGCCACCGCGGCGAGGCAGCCATGGTTACCGCACATGCACAGTGCCTCGGGGCAGTCGGCCAGCCGGATGTGTCCGATGTCGCCCGCGCCCCCGTCGATACCCCGGTAGGGACGGCCGTCCACGACGACGCCGGCCCCGATCCCGGTGGCGACCTTGACCAGGAGGAAGGCCGCACAGTCGGGGTAGCCGACGCGCTGTTCGGCGTAGGCCATCAGGTTGGCGTCGTTGTCGACGAACACGGGGAGGGCGGAGGAGACGGGGGAGGCCGAAGGGGGTGCGGCCCCCGTGACGTGCGCCGCGTAGGCGTCCCGCATACGGGCGCGCAGCGGGTGCCCGTCCCAGCCGGGCATGATCGGCGGCTGCACGACGGTCCCGGAGCCGACGTCGACGGGGCCGGGCACCGAGAGGCCGATGCCGCAGACGCGGGCGGGGTCGGTGCCGTGTTCCTTGAGGAGCTCGGCGAACCACTGCCCGAGCCGGTCGAGTACCTGTTCAGGTCCGTCGCCTATGAGCATCCGGCCCGACCGTTCGGCCAGCACGTTTCCGGCCAGGTCGAGCACGCCGGCTGTGGCGTGCCGGGTGCCGAGGTCGGCGGCGAGCACGACCGCGTGCCCGGCGTCGAACTCCAGCCGCGCCGAGGGGCGCCCGCCGGTGGAGCCCGGGGCCCCTGCGGCCTCGCCCTCGCGGAGCCAGCCCGCGGCGAAGAGCTGGTCGAGGCGGTGGCCGACGGTGGACCTGGACAGTCCGGTGACCCGTTGCAGGGCGCCCCGGGTGGTGGCCCGGCCGTCCCGGATGAGCTGCAGCAGGTGGCCCGCGCTCGACTGGTTGCCCGTGGTACCGGTCATGCTCTCCTCAGCTCTTGTCCGCGCCGCTGGTCGGCAGCGAAGAACAGCGGGACGACGGGATGGTCGGTGCCACCGATCCTGCCAGCTGCTGGTGGCCGAGCGAGACGGTCCTCTTCTCCGGCCGCGCTGCCAGGAAGAGGAGGCACTGTGAGAATTTCATCACGTTTGTTCGGTTCGGGCTCACCCCAGCTCTCTCTGCTGTGGAATTCGTCACATTATGCATGTGAGTTATGCATCTCCACGCCAGTTCTGTCTGTCCATAAGACGTAACCTCGATGTACCTTCGACGAAACCTCTGAAGCCAAGCCGCCCGGAGCCCTTGTGGAGCGAGTCACCCAACCGCACCGAGACCGCGACAGGCGCGGCGTGTTGGCGACGGCTCCCCAACAGCGGCTCTCCCCGGGCCGAAGCCGGCGGCCGAAGCACGGGGCGCTGCGCAGCGCCGCCTGCCAGGTGCTGCGCGGCAACTGGACCGGCACCTCGACCGTCCCGTCCCGCGAGCTGTACCCGCACCAGTGGAGCTGGGACTCGGCGTTCATCGCGATCGGGCTGCGCCACCTGTCCCCCGTACGGGCCCAGCAGGAGATCGAGACGCTGCTGGCGGCGCAGTGGGGCGACGGGCGGGTGCCGCACATCGTCTTCAACCGCGCGGTGCCGCTGAACGCGTACTTCCCCAGCCCCGACTTCTGGCGCTCCTCCACGGCCGGCGCCGGCACCGGAGCCCCTCGCGGGGTCGAGACGTCCGGCGTGGTGCAGCCGCCGGTACACGCGCTGGCCGCCTGGCTGGTGCACGGCGCCGACCCGCACACCTCGCACCGGCGCGGCTTCCTGGCCCGGGTGTATCCACGGCTGGTGGCCTGGCACCGCTATCTCGCCGACCACCGCGACCTGGGCGGGCACGGGCTGGCAGCCGTGGTGCACCCGTGGGAGCCGGGCATGGACAACAGCCCGTGCTGGGACGGGCCGCTGGAGCGGATCGAGCCCGCGGCGCCCGGTTCGTTCCACCGCGCCGACCTGGTGCACGGCGCCGCGGCCGACCGGCCGACCGATCTGGACTACCGTCGCTATGTGCGGCTGGCCGCCGAGTACCGCGACCACGGCTACCGCGACGCCGAGGCCCCGCACTCCTTCGCCGTCGAGGACCCCGGCTTCAACGCCCTGTTCCTCGCCTCCGAGTACGCGCTGGCCCGGATCGCGGAGGCATTGGACGGCGAGCCGGACCCGCACCGGCGACGGGCTGCCGCGCTGACCGAGGCGCTGGTGGAACGGCTGTGGTCCACCGAGGCCGGGCAGTTCCTCTGCCGCGACCTGCGTGCGGAGCCCGGCGCGAGGGCCGGTGGGGAGCGCGGGGCCGCGGCAGGCGCGGAGGCCCGCGCCGCCGGAGCGGGTGACGGGCACGGCGGACGGCTGGTGGCCGAGCGCAGCGCCGCCGGCCTGCTGCCCCTGCTGGCGCCCGAGCTGCCCCGGTCCGTGGTGGAGACGCTGCTGCGTACGGTCGCGGGTGACCACTACGGCCTCGGAACCGCGGTGCGGTTGCTACCCAGTTACGACCTGCGCGGCACCGGGTTCGACCGGCACCGCTACTGGCGGGGCCCCGCCTGGTTCAACGTCAACTGGCTGCTGGAGCGCGGCCTCAGGCAGCACGGCGCCCACGCGCCGGCCGATGTGCTGCGCGCCGAGGTGCTGCACGCGGCCGCTGCCAGCCGGTTCGCCGAGTATCTCGACCCGTACACCGGGCAGGGCCGTGGCGCCGTCGACTTCGGCTGGACGGCCGCCCTCGCCCTGGACCTGCTCGTCCAGGAGACGGCGGCCGACCGCGCCACCTTCCCGGCGCCCGGCCGCGCCTCCGTCCCGGCGCCCGCCGACGTGCCCGCCTGCGAGTACGCGCCCGCCTCCGCGAACGGGCCCGGATACGTGGCGTCCTGACGGAGCGCATACGCGCCCTCGGCACGTAGTGTCGCGGCATGGGTGAGGTGACACATGGGTGAGGCGAGGCGCCGGGAAGGCGCTGAGGTGGTCGTCCTCGGTGGCGGGGTGATCGGGCTGACGACGGCCGTGGTCCTGGCGGAGCGCGGGACGGACGTACGGATCTGGAGTCCTGACCCCGCCGGTGCGACGACCTCGGCGGTCGCGGGCGGACTGATCTGGCCGTACCGCATCGAGCCCGAGAAGCAGGCCCTCGACTGGGCGGTCCGCTCCTTCCGGCACTTCTCCTGGCTCGCCGAGCAGCCGTCGGCCACGGGTGTGCGGCTGGTGCGCGGGCGGATGCCGGGCAGCACGCCGCCCCCGGAGTGGAGCGCGCTGACCGGGTCCCCTCCCCGCGCCCCCCTTGTCGACATGCCGAGTTATCTCCGTTATCTGGCCGACCGGTTCGAGGCCGCGGGCGGGCGCTGGGAACAGCGTGCGGCCGACTCCCTCACCGAGGCGGCGGCAGCGGCACCGGCCGTGGTGAACTGCACCGGCCTCGGCGCCCGCGAACTGGTGCCCGACCCGACGGTGCGGCCCGTACGCGGCCAGCTCGTCGTCGTCGAGAACCCCGGCGTCGAGGAGTGGTACGTAGCCGCGAGCGACAGCGCAGCGGAGACGACGTACATCCTTCCGCAGCCCTACGGACTGGTCCTCGGCGGTACGGCGGAGGACGGCGCGGAGGAGCGCGAGCCCGACAGCGCGACCGCCGCTGCGATCCTGCGGCGGTGCGCCGCCGTCCACCCCGGGCTGGCCACCGCCACGGTCCTCCAGCACCGGGTGGGGTTGCGGCCGTTCCGTCCCAGCGTCCAGCTGGAGGCGGAGCGGGTGCCCGACGGGCGGGGCGGTACCTCGCTGTGCGTACACAACTACGGCCACGGCGGCGCGGGCGTCACCGTCTCCTGGGGCTGCGCGGTGGACGCGGCGCGGCTCGTGGGCCCACCGTGAGCGGGCGTACCGGCGTGGGCAGGCTGTCGTTTCAGGGGGGCGGGGCTGTATCGATGAGCGGCTCCACCGCGTGGGCGCGCCCAGCCACGACTCAACCGGCGGCCCGCAACGCACCCTCAGCGGCAGCCCCGCTCAGCTAGTCAGCAGAATCCGCACCACACACCTGCACCGGCTTCCCCTCCGTCAGCCCGAACTTCGCCCGCCCGTCCAGCAGCAACGGCACCAGTGCCCGCTGCGACTGCCGCAGCGGTACGAACGCGCCGCCACCGTGCCGCTGCTCGGCCCGCACACCGTGCAGCCCCAGCGTGGAGCCGACCTCGCGCCACTGCGCGGCGGTCAACCCGTACCCGCAGGGAGGATCGGCCAGCACCTGGTCCTCCGCGGGCTCCTCATTGTCCGCGCCACCCAGATGGACGGGCCCGCGGTCGGCCGACCCCTCCGCGCGGGCCCGTTCGGTGGCCGCCTCGATCCGGCCGCGACGGCGCTCCGCGAAGTCGAACACACCCTTGAGCGCCGCCAGATGGGACCGGACGCGGCGCCGCTTGTTGACGGAGTCGTCCGACTTCTCCTCGTCGCTGAGGGGATCGGTGCGGGTCTCGGCCAGCAGTCCGACGGAGTGTTTGACACCCACGGTGTTGCGGAGGATGCGCTCCTGCCCGTCCCCGGCGACCTGTTTGACGGGCTCGCCGGTCTCCGGGTCGGTCCAGATGCCGTAGATGCCGGTGCTGTAGCCCGCGTCCTCGGCCGCGGGGCGTACATGTCGCTCGGACAGCACCGTGGCCTCCCGGTGCACGGGGCGCGCGGTATTGAGGTTGCGGGGCCACAGGGAGAGCAGGTCCTTGACGTAGTACGGCGCGTGGGCGCCGTACTCGTGCAGGTCGTGGACGGTGTCGGGGCGCCGGTCGCGGAGGACTGCCGCCAGGGCGCGGGCCTCGGCCGTCCGGAGGGCGAGGTGGTCGCGGTTGATGTCGGTGCCGCTGGAGTTGCCACGGGTGTCCGCCGCCCGGCCGTCGGGGTTGGCGGTGGGGACGACCAGCAGCGTCGTACGGCTGAGGAAGCGCCGGGTGGCGTGGTCCTTGGCGAACGCCAGGTCCCGGATCGTCGTCAGACACGCCTCGCGGCCCGCGGGTTCGTCACCGTGCTGTGAGCAGACCAGCAGCACGGAGTTGCCGCGCCGCACCTGCTCAGGGCTCGGCGGTGCGGGGGCGCCGATGCTGACGAGCTGTAGGGGGCGCCCCTGGGCGGTGCGGCCGATGGTCTCCATGGTGACGCGGCCACTGGCGCTGTCCACAGCGCGCAGAAACCTTTGCTCCTCGGACTGTGTCGTCCAGCGCTCACCGTGCGAGCGTTCGAAACCGGTGCGCGGGACCGAGGCGGCCGGGTCCTGGGCCGCGGCGCCTGGGGTGGCCCGTGCGGAGGTGGTGGCGAGCAGCGGGACGAGCAGCGCCGCCGCGGTCATGGCTGCGGTCTTCCACCGGGAGCGGACGAGCCGCGGGCTTATCCCCATATGAGGGACGGTAACCCTATGTACCCCTGTGCAGAAGGGGGCGTATGTCGACCGTATGAAGGCCGAATGACGATGGTTGCTGTGGACATGCCGTGTGACGCATGAGTACATACGCTTCGACGAAGTGACTCCTGTCGCAGGAAGAGTTGGAGGACTCGTGCGTCACAGACTGATCGTCCCGGGTGCCATAGCCGCGGCCTCGCTGCTGCTCGCGGTCCCGGCCTCGGCGGCCGAGCCGACCCCGGGAGCCCCGGGCGTGGGCGACCCCTACTACCCGGACTACGGGAACGGCGGCTACGACGTCTCCCACTACGACCTTCGGCTCACCTACCAGCCGAAGACGGACAAGCTGTCGGGCACCGCCACCCTGCTGGCCACCGCCGAGCAGGACCTCTCCCGCTTCAACCTGGACTTCGCGCTGGACGTCAGCGAGGTGCGGGTGAACGGCAAGAAGGCCCGTTTCAAGACCTCCGGCGCGCACGAACTGGAGGTGACACCGGCCGAGCCGCTCGCCGAAGGCCGACAGGCCACGGTCGTCGTGCGCTACCACGGCGTGCCCTCCAAGGTGAAGGTGAACGACTACACCTCCTGGCACCGCACCGAGGACGGCGGGGTGGCCGCCAACGAGCCCGAAGCCGCCTGGTGGTGGTTCCCCAGCAACGACCACCCCACCGACAAGGCCAGTTACGACATCAGCGTCGCCGTCCCCGACGGCACCCAGGCCATCAGCAACGGCACCCTCCAGTCGCAGCGCTCGCGGGCCGGCTGGACCCGCTACAACTGGCGGTCCCGCGCCCCGCAGGCCACCTATCTGGCCACCCTGGCCGTCGGCAGGTTCGACATCACGACGGCGAAGACCGACTCGGGCCTGCCCGTCATCAACGCCTACAGCAAGGACCTGGGCGAGCACGAGGGCGCGGCACGGGCCAGCGTCGAGCGCACCGCCGAGATCACCGACTGGCTGGAGGGCTACTTCGGCCGGTACCCCTTCGAGGCGCTCGGCGGCTACGTCCCCAACACGGACACCACCTACGCGCTGGAGACCCAGACCCGGCCCTTCTACAGCCCCGACGACTTCGCCGACGGCTCCAACACCTCAGTCGTCGTCCACGAGATGGCCCACCAGTGGTACGGGGACAGCGTCTCGGTCAAGGGCTGGAAGGACATCTGGATCAACGAGGGCTTCGCGCGGTACGCGCAGTGGCTCTGGTCCGAGGACCAGGGCGAGGGCACCGCGCAGGAGCTGGCCGACTACGCCTACGCCTCGCACCCGGCCGGCGACCCGTTCTGGAAGGTGAAGCCGGGCGACCCGGGGCCGGAGAACCAGTTCCACCGCGCGGTCTACGACCGTGGCGCCATGGCGCTTCAGGCCCTGCGCAACGAGATCGGCGACAAGGACTTCTTCGCCGTGCTGAAGGGCTGGCCGCAGAAGTACAAGGGCGGCAACGCGGAGGTGCGGGACTTCGTCGCGTACGCGGAGAAGGTGTCCGGCGAGCCGCTCGCCGAGCTCTTCGACACCTGGCTGTACCAGCCGTCGAAGCCCGCCGCCGGGGCGGACGCGGGAGCGGCGTCGTTCGCCGTCAAGGGCACACCGGAGCAGCCCCGTTCCTGGAAGCAGATCCACACCGCCGACCACCCTCGCCACTGAGCTCGGCGCACGACCCGTTGGGGTCGGCGCACGACCCGTGCGGGAGCGCCTGTCATCGCGGGCGCCCCGCGCGGGGCCGGCGCGCGGGGTCGGCGGCACCTTGCGCGGGTCGGCGGCGCGCCTCGCGGGCCCTGCGGGCGTAGGGCAAGTAGCGGAAGCGCTCGGGGAGGAGGGGCAGCGTATGGGCGAGGACGCGGCCGAGGCGGCGCAGCCGCCGTTCCTGACGGGGCGTCCACGGCAGCCGCAGGGCCTCACGGGCTTCGGGTGGCATCAGTCCGATGGTCATGAACCGCCGGAACCGGGCGAATCCGGGAAGCAGGAGCGGCCAGACCGCAGCGAGCGCCCGCCGCACGGCACGCGGCCCGTACGGCGGTGGCGGGATGTCGGTGTTCAGCGCCGTGAGTTCCCCGACGACCTTGGTGGGCTCGATCTCCTCGGCCAGCATCCGGCGCCAGTAGGGCCAGAACTCCTCCGTGGAGGACGGCATGTCCCGGTCGGCGATGCCCAGCACGCGGCCGACCTGAAGCCATTCGGCGTACAGTTGCCGCTCCTCGGCGTCGGTGTAGGGGCGGCGGCCGAGGTAGCGCTGGGCGTGCCGGTAGGTGGGGAAGCCGGTGGCGTGCACCCACGCGTAGTAGGCGGGGGTGAGCGCGTGGTAGCGGCGCCCATGGGCGTCGACTCCCTGGATGTGCTTGTGCAGTGCACGCAGTCTGCGCCCCTCGGCGAGGGCGTCTTCGCCGCCGTAGACCCAGGTCAGAAAGCTGTTCATGGAGCGTTCGCCGCGGCCCCACGGGTCGGTGCGGAAGACCGAGTGCTCGCCCACTCCGGCCCCGACGGCGGGGTGGGCGACCTGCAAGGTGAGCGCGGCGGGAAGGATGAGCAGCTGCCGCACTTCCCCGACGACGTCCCACAGGATGCCGTCCGGGGGCGGAGGCTGCGGCTCGGTGCGCGCCGGGTCTCGTCGTTCGCTTGCCTGCACTCTTCTCATGATGCCTCCGGGGCGCCCATGATGCCTGTGGTACCCGGTTCCGGCGCGGCGCGTGAGGCCGGTGTGACGGAAGGCGAGTGGGTGTGTGAACCGGAACACCCCTCTGGCACTTAGTGATCACTAACTGGCCTATATTGGTGCGACGTTGATCGGAGGGCTGCGGCTCAGCCTTCGCCTCTGCCCGGCTCCGTCCCCTAGGACCTGATTGATGACCTCCCCCGAGATATCACCGCCACCGGCCGCAGGCGCGGGCCAACCGGCTCTCGGCGCCGCGCAGCCGGCCACGGGCACCACTCAGCCGGTCACGGGCGCGGACCGGCCGGCCACCGCCGGTACCGGAACCGCCACCGGCACGGGGTCCGCCACCAGCGCCGGAGCCACCACAGGCACCGGGACCGCCACAGGTACGGCGCTGGCGCTGCTGGTCTCCGTCGTGGTCGCGGGTCTCGCGTGTGTGATCGCCGTGTACCTCAGCGACTCCTCCGCGCGCGCCGAGGTCGCCTGGGGCGCCGGTGCGGCCGGAGTGGTGCTGTGCGTCGCGGTCACCGTGGCGGCGCATGCCCGGCTCACCAGCCGCTCGCTGCGGGCCGCGCTGGCGGCGGCCCACGCGCGGGGAGCCGAACGGGAGGCCGCCGACGACCACTTCGCCGACGCGATCGTCCCCGCCGTCGTGGACCGGCTGCGGAGCGGCGGCTCGGCCGAGACCGCGCTGGCCGACGCTCCCCCTGTGACCTCCGAGACCCAGCGCCGCGTACTGGTCACCCTGGCGCGCGAGGTCCACAAGGGCGAGAACATGCGCGCCGCCGCGATGTCGGCCTGCGCCAACGCGGCCGGACGGGTGCAGGCGCTGGCCACCAGCATGGCTGCCGACCTGCGCGAGATGGAGCACCGGCACGCCGACGAGGACGTACTGGCCGACCTGCTGCAGTTGGACCACCGGAACGCGCAGATGGGCCGGATCGCGGACTCCATCGCCGTACTCACCGGCGCGCGCTCGGGCCGCCGCTGGGCCAAGCCGATCGTGATGGAGTCCATCCTGCGCGGCGCCATGGGCCGGATCAGCGGCTACCAGCGGGTACGGCTGCACTCGACGAGCGAGGTCGCCGTCGCAGGGCACGCGGCCGAGGGCGTGATGCACCTGCTGGCCGAGGTGATGGACAACGCCGCGAACTTCTCCCCGCCCACCTCCGAGGTGCACGTCTACGTCGAGGAGGTGGCCGCCGGTGCGGTCATCACCGTCGAGGACGGCGGCCTGGTGATGGGAGAGGTCGCGCTGCGCCGCGCCCAGCAGGCCGTCACCGGGGAGCACGGCGACCTGGCCACGCTGTCGGGCACCCGGCTCGGTCTCGCCGTGGTGGGACGGCTGGCCCGCAAACACGGCCTGTCCGTCTCCTTCCGGCCCTCCGCGCACGGCGGGACGGGAGTGCTCGTCCGCATCCCGCGCGAGCTGATCACCGAGCCGCGCCGCGAGGAGCGCATTCCCTCGGCTCCCCCGGTGGCCCAGCCCGCGCAGGCGCCCCGCGCCGTGCCCCGGAGCGCCGAGCCCGGGCCCCTGGCGGCCGACCGGTCCGGCGCGACCGCCGAGCAGGCCGGGGCCGCCCCCGAATCCTCCGTCGCAGCTGCCGGCCCTCTTCGTCCGGCCCCCGGCCACGCCCGGCAGCCGGAGCCGGCCGACACAGCGCAGCAGGGCGCCCAGGGCCACGACCAGCGGGAGAGCGGCGCCTATGCGACCGCTGCGCCGCCACCCCAGGAGTACGGCGAGAGCGGGCTGCCCAAACGGCGGCGGGGGCAGACCCTCGCCGCCGTCGCCCGGGCCTCGGCCGCCTCGTCCCGGACGGAGCGCACCGGCTCCGAGCGCGGGACCGCACCGGACGCCGGAGAAGGGGCCGCGGCCGACCCGGCAGCCTCCGGCAGGAAGCGCCCCTCCGGTGCGCGGTTCGGCGACTTCCGCCGGGCTGTACAGGGCGCCGGCGACTCGGAAGAAACCGGCCGGAACCCGCTGCCTTCCGCCTCCTCCCCCACCCGCTCCTCTTCCCTCTCGGAGGACGACACCGAATGATCACTGACAGCAAGCTCGACTGGTTGCTGGAAAGCCTCCTGGAGCGCACGCCGGGCGCCCGGCACGCTCTCGTGCTCTCCCGGGACGGCCTCAAACTGTGCCGTACCCCGGAGCTCTCCATCGACCAGGCCGACCAGCTCGCGGCCATCTCGGCCGGTATCCAGAGCCTGTCGCACGGGGCTTCCGTGGAGTTCGGCAACGGCAACGGCGGTGTCCGCCAGGCGATGGCGGAGTTCTACGGCGGCATCCTGTTCGTCGTGGAGGCGGGCGACGGCGCACATCTGGCCGTCGTCGCCGAGGAGGACTCCGACGTGGGCCTCATCGGCCACAACATGAACGAGCTGATCGAACAGCTCAGCGAGTACCTCAGCGCACCGCCGCGCCAGTCCGCCACGGGCGACGGCCGCGGCGGCCCGGCAGACGGAGGCGGAGCAGTATGACCCGGCCGGGCCGGGACGAGGACCCGGACCGGCTGTACACCGTGACCGGTGGGCGCAGCCGTTCCACGGTCGGAGCCGAGACCTTCGACCTGGTGACGCTCGTGGTCAGCGAGAGCGCCCCGGTCCGCGGCATGCAGTCGGAGCACGCCGCGATCCTCCGTATCTGCCGCTTTCCCACCGCGGTGGTGGAACTCGCCGCCGATCTGGGCCTGCCGGTGAGCGTCGTCCGCATCCTGCTGGGCGACCTGCTCGCCCAGGGGAAGATCACCGCCCGTCACCCGCGGCGGGCCCAGACCGCTGACGCACTGCCCGATCCCGACATCCTGAAGCAGGTGCTCGTTGGACTCCGCAACATCTGAATGGAATTCGGTGGCGACTGCAGGCGCCGAGGCCCGTCCGCCACTGCTCAGCACGGCGGCACAGGGGCTGAAGATCGTGGTCGTCGGCGGCTTCGGCGTCGGCAAGACGACCATGGTGCGGGCCGTCAGCGACATCCGTCCGCTGAACACCGAGGAGACGATGACCCGCGCCGGTGAGGGCGTCGACGACCTCTCGGCCGTGCAGGGCAAGACGACCACCACCATCGCCTTCGACTTCGGCCGGATCAGCCTGAACGACGAGACGGTGCTGTACCTGTTCGGCGCGCCGGGCCAGGAGCGGTTCTGGTTCCTGTGGGACCGGCTCTTCTCCGGCACCCTGGGCGCCGTCGTCCTGGTGGACACCCGGCGGCTGGAGGACTCCTGGTACGCCATCGACCGGCTGGAGGCGCACGGTACGCCGTTCATCGTCGCGAGCAACGACTTCGGCGGCCCGCGACACACGGCTGAACAGGTGCGCGAGGCGCTCGATCTGCCCGCTGAGATCCCGCTCGTCGAGTGCGACGCGCGCTCCCGCGAGTCCAGCAAGGACGTACTGCTGGCCCTCGTCCACCACCTGTACGCCCTGTCCACCGCGCGTTCCGCTTCCGAGGACCCCCTGTGACACCCCCGCAGCAGCGCAGCGTCACCCAGGCACCGCCGCCCGGCTGCCCCGCGCACCAGGGCGGCGACGCCGTTCCCCTGATGGGGCCGCGCTTCCAGAACGACGACCGGGTCCGGCTGTACCGGGAGATGTACGAGCAGCACGGCCCGATCGCCCCGGTCGTGCTGCCCGGTGACGTACCCTGCTGGCTGGTGCTCGGCTACCGGGAGCTGCACCGGATCACCTCCGACTCGGCGCTCTTCAGCCGCGACTCGGGGCTGTGGAACCAGTGGCCGAACATCCCGGCCGACTGGCCGCTGCTGCCGATGGTCGGCAAGCAGCCGTCGATCCTCTACACGGTCGGCGAGCGGCACCACCGGCGCTCGGCGCTGGTCAGTGACGCGCTCGCCGCCGTCGACCCGTTCGAACTGCGCGACCGCTCCGAGCGGTTCGCCGACCAGCTGATCGACCGGCTGTGCGGGCGGGGTTCGGCCGACCTGATCGCCGACTACGCCAAGGAACTGCCCGCGCTGGTACTCGCACAGCTCTACGGCTTCTCCGACCAGGCGGGCGCCGAACTGGTGCCCGGCATCAATGCGCTGGTCGACGGCGGCCCCGACGCGCTGCGGGGCCGCGACCGGGTCCAGGCCGCGATGAGCGGCCTGCTCACCTCCCGGCGCGAAGCCCCGGCAGCCGGGGTGGCATCGCGGATGCTGCACCACGACTATTCCTCGGACTTCTCCTTCCAGGAGATCCTCGAGGACATGATGGTCAACTTCGTCGCGGGCCACCAGCCGACCGCCGACTGGATCGGCAACTCGCTGCGGCTGATGCTCACCGACGACCGCTTCGCCGCCTCCCTCTCCGGAGGCCGGCACAGCGTCGCCGAGGCCATGAACGAGGTGCTGTGGGAGGACACCCCCAGCCAGAACATCGCGGGCCGCTGGGCGACCCGCGACACCCAGCTCGCCGGGCGGCACATCGCCGCGGGCGACCTGCTGATGCTCAGCTTCGCCGCCGCCAACGCCGATCCCCAGGTGCGCCCCGACCGCACGTCCTTCACCGGCGGCAACAGCGCCTTCCTCTCCTTCGGGCACGGCGACCACCGCTGCCCCTACCCCGCGCAGGACATCGCCGAGGGCATCGCGCGCACCGGGATCGAGGTGCTGCTGGACCGGCTGCCCGACGTCGAGCTGGCGGTCAGCGCGCACGCCCTGGTCTGGCGCTCTTCGCCGTTCCTGCGCGGGCTGGCCTCGCTTCCCGTCCGCTTCACCCCGACCCCCACGAGCGCCGCAGGAGTCTACAGATGACGTCGTGTCCCGTCACCGGAACCGGCCCGGACGGCGGGGACGCCGCGGACGAGGTGATCGTGCTCGACCCGCTGGTACGCGATCTGGCGGGCGAGGGCGCACGGCTGCGCGCCGCGGGACCGCTCGCGTCCGTCGAACTGCCGGGCGGGGTACGGGTATGGGCGGTCACCCACCACGCGGAGGCCCGCAAGCTACTGACCGACAGCAGGCTCGTGAAGAACATCGACCACTGGGCCGCCTACCAGCGCGGGGAGATCGCGCAGACCTGGCCGCTGATCGGGCTCGCAGACCCGGGCCCCAGCATGCTCACCTTCGACGGCCCCGAACACCGCAGGCTGCGCACCCTGACCGCGCAGGCCCTCACCCCGCGCCGGGTGGCGGCGATGCGGCCCCGCATCGAGGAGATCACCCACCAACTGCTGGACGGCCTGGCGGAGTCGGCGGACGCGGCGGGCCGCGTCGATCTGAAGGCCGCCTACGCCTACCCGCTGCCGATGGCCGTCATCGGCGAGCTGCTGGGCATCGACACCGGCCAGATCCCGCGGCTGCGCACGCTCTACGACGGCTTCTTCTCCAGCGTCACCCCGCCCGAGGAGGTGCAGGGCATCATCGCGGAGCTGGGGTCGCTGTTCACCGCCGTGGTCGCCCAGAAGAAGCAGGCCCCCGGCGACGACCTGACCAGCGCGCTGCTGGCGGCCGCCGAGGAGGGCGACTCGCTCAGCGACGAGGAGATCGTCGCCACCGTCCAGGTGCTGATCACCGCTGGGCACGAGACGACGATCAGCCTGATCGTCAGCGCGGTGCGGGCGCTGCTCACCCATCCCGACCAGCTCGCCCTGGTCCGCTCCGGCGAGGTGAGCTGGGAGGCGGCCATCGAGGAGACGCTGCGCTGGGACGCGCCCACCACGCATGTGCTGATCCGCTTCGCGACGGAGGATGTGGAGGTCGGCGGCACCGTGATGAAGCAGGGCGACGCGGTGATCATCGCCTATGGCGCGATCGGACGGGACGAGCGGCACCACGGCGCCGACGCCGAGCGCTTCGATGTGACCCGCGAGCCCACGCGGCATCTGTCCTTCGGCCACGGCCCCCATGTGTGCCCCGGCGCTCCGCTGTCCCGCCTGGAGGCGCTGGTCGCGCTCCCGGCACTGTTCGACCGCTTCCCGGGTCTTGACCTCGCGGCGGACCCGGCTGACCTCCGCAACAAGCCCGCCATCACCCAGAACGAGCTCTACGAGCTTCCGGTGCGGCTGCGGTAGCGACTCGGTTGAGGGCGTGCCCCGCCGGGAGCAAGGCAACCCCCTCATCAGCCTGCGTACAGCCGCTCGATGACCTGCCGGTAACGGGACCGGACGACTTTCCTGCGCAGCTTGAGTGACGGGGTCAGCTCCCCGGTCCGCGCGGTCCACTCGCGCTCCAGCAGGTGGTAGCGCCTGACCTGTTCGGGGCGGCTGAGGCGGGCGTTGGCTGCGGCCACGGCACGGTCCACCTCGGCGCGTACGGCCGGGTGCCCGGCCAGCGCCCCGGCGATCGCCTCCGGCGCGAGCCCTGGCGGTACGTCGATCCCGTTGCGGGCCGCCCAGCCCCGCGCCGTCTCGCCGTCCAGGACGAGGAGGGCGACCAGGTAGGGGCGGCCGTCGCCGTGCACCATGGCCTGGCCGATCAGCGGGTGCTCCTTGAGGGTGTTCTCCACCAGCGCCGGCGAGATGTTCTTCCCGGTCGAGGTGACGATCATCTCCTTCTTGCGGTCGGTCAGCCACAGGAAGCCGTCCTCGTCGATCCGCCCGATGTCGCCGGTCGCGAACCAGCCGTCCGCGTCGGTGCCGGGCTCAACCGAACCGTCGGGTCGCAGATAGCCGGTGAAGAGGGTGGAGCCGCGCACCAGGATCTCCCCGTCCTCGGCCGTACGGATCTCGGTGCCCTCCAGCGGGCGCCCGACCGCGCCGAGCCGGAAGGCGGCGGGGCCGTTGAGGGTGAGGGCGCCGGTCGTCTCCGTCAGCCCCCAGGCGTCCATGATCGGGACACCGAGGCCGGCCCAGAAGTCGAGCACATCGGGCGGCATCGGCGCCGAGGCGCTGGCGGACCAGACCAGCCGGTCGAGGCCGAAGGGCGCCAGCAGCGGCTGGAGCACCTCGCTGCGGGCCTTCTCGTACGCGGCTTCCGGCCCGGACTCCTGCGGGAGGCCGCGCTCCCGGCGGCGCACCTGGGCGCGGGCCGCTTCCGCCGCCTCCGCCACGGCGGCCCTGCGCGGCTCGGGCAGCGCCTCCAGCCGGGCGCGTAGCGCCGCGGCCAGCTTCTCCCATACGCGCGGCACCCCGAAGAACTCCGCCGGGCGCAGCTCCCGCACCAGCGCGGCCACCTGTGCGGGGTCGGGGCACAGATGGACGTGCGAGGCGCGGAGGACCGGCAGGTAGATGCCCAGCATCCGCTCGGCGATATGGGCGAAGGGCAGGTAGCAGATGTGATCGGCGTGGTCGGGCAGCTCGGCGATGCCGTCCAGTGCGATGCCGTTGAGGACGACATTGCGGTGGCTGATGACCACGCCTTTGGGGTCTCCTGTGGTGCCCGAGGTGTAGACGACGGTCACCGGGTCCTCGGCCCACGCCCGGCGCCAGGTCTCCTCGAAGGCGGCGGGCGCGTACGGGCGCGGCAGGGAGCGCCAGGGGGTGTGCGGGCCCACGGCGTCCGCGTCGGCAACCACGAGCCGCCGGAGGTGTCCTGGAGCCTTCTCGTCCTCTCCCTCGGGTGCCAGCAGCGGCTCCCAGCGGGCTCGTTCCTCGGCGCCCCCGACGACGGCGAGGCGGGCGCGGGAGTGCCGGGCGATATGGGCGATCTGCTCGGGTGCCGCCGTGCTGTAGACGGTGACGGGGACGGCTCCCAGGTGGACGAGGGCGAGGTCGGTCAGCCAGTGCTCGGGCCGGTTGTCCATCATCAGCAGCACGTGTTCGCCCCGGGTGACGCCCAGCGCGCCGAGTCCGGCGGCCACTTCGGCGATCCGGTGCCGGGCCTCGGCCCAGGTGAGTGTGGTGCGCGCGTCGGCCGTGTACCGCCCGTCGCGGTACCAGGTCAGGGCCGGCAGGTCGCCGTGGTCGTGGACGTTGCGCAGCAGCAGGTCCGGGACGGTCAGCTCGGACGGGTCCTTGGTCAGCCGCAGGATCGTCGTCATGACACCTCCGCGCGTGAAGGTGGGCCGAAGGTTTCACAAGAGTGGTGAGACAGCAATACTGTTGAACATGATCGGTACGGTCGGCACCCCCGTGGTGCCGCAGTGAGAGAGGCGCGGCCAATGGAGCGACAGGACGGGCCGGTGGACGGACCTGTGGAAGGGCCCACCGGCCAGCTCACCGTCGACCAGCTCGCGGCCCGCGCGGGTGTGACCGTGCGTACAGTCCGTTTCTACAGCACGCGGGGCCTGCTGCCGCCGCCCACGATCGGCCCCCGCCGTGTCGGCCGGTACGGCCCCGAGCACCTCTCCCGGCTGGCACTCATCGAGGAGTTGCAGAACCAGGGCATGACGCTGGCCGCCATCGAGCGCTATCTGCAGCGGCTCCCGGACGACATCAGCGCCCACGATCTGGCGATCCACCGCGCGGTGGTCGCCTCCTGGATGCCGGACACGGTCGATGAGACGACCCGCGTGCAACTGGAGGGCCGCGTCGGCCGGGAGCTGACCGACGACGACCTGGAGCGGCTGGAGGCGATGAGCGTCCTGGCCCGTACGGACGACCCCGAGGTCTTCCGCGTCGATCCGGCGCTGGTGCAGCTGGGGGTGCGGCTGCTGGACGTGCCGATCTCGCAGGAGGCGATCCTGGCGGCGCGCGAGGTGATGATGGAGCACACCCGCTCGGCCGCGCGGGAGCTGAGCCGCCTCTTCAAGCGCGAGGTGTGGGACCCGTACCGGGGCGTGGAGTCGGACCCGCAGCGGCTGCAGCGGATGAAGTCGCTCTCCGCGCATATGCAGCCGATGGTGGTGCAGGCCCTGGTGACGGCCTTCCAGCGGTCGATGAAGGAGGAACTGCGCGAGGTCTTCCCCCCGGACCCCGCGCCCCTCCCCCGGCCTCCGGCCGGGAGGTAACCCCAGGGGCGCGGGGAACCACGCGAGCGACCACAAACGACCCGCAGCCCGCGAACGACCGAAAGGGGCACCCCCTGATCAGAAGCGAACCGCGGACCCTCAGTCGCTGAAGGTCTCACCCCCGGCGGCTTTCTCCGCGAGCAGCGCGGGCACCGCGAACCGCTCTCCGTAGCGCTCGCCCAGCTCACGGGCGCGGGCCACGAATCCGGGCAGCCCGCCCTGGTAGCCGTTGATGTACTGGAGCACGCCGCCGGTCCACGCGGGGAAGCCGATGCCCATGATGGAGCCGATATTGGCGTCGGCGACGGTGGTGAGCACGCCCTCCTCGAACAGCCGCACAGTATCCAGCGCCTCGGAGAAGAGCATCCGCTCCTTCATGTCCTCGAACGGGATATCGGCGCCGCCCTCCCTGGCGAAGTGCTCGCGCAGCCCCGGCCACAGCCCGAGGCGCTTGCCGCTCTCGTCGTAGTCGTAGAAGCCCGCGCCGCCGCTGCGTCCGGTCCGGCCGAACTCGTCCACCATCCGGTCCAGGACGGTGTCGGCCGGGTGTGCGGGCAGGTCCTTGCCCTCGGCGCGCAGCGCCTGCCGGGTCTCGTCACGGATCCTGCGCGGCAGGGTGAGGGTGAGGTCGTCCATCAGCGAGAGCACCTTGGCCGGGTAGCCCGCCTGTGCCGCGGCCTGCTCGACGGTTGCCGGGTCCACGCCCTCGGCCAGCAGCGCGACGCCCTCGTTGATGAAGTGGCCGATGACCCGGGAGGTGAAGAAGCCCCGCGAGTCGTTGACGACGATCGGCGTCTTGCCGATCTGCCGCACCAGGTCGAAGGCGCGGGCCAGCGCCTCGTCCCCGGTCTCCTCGCCCTTGATGATCTCGACAAGCGGCATCTTGTCGACGGGTGAGAAGAAGTGCAGTCCGATGAAGTCGCCCCGGCGCTCCACACCTTCGGCGAGCGAGGTGATCGGCAGGGTGGAGGTGTTCGAACACAGCAGGGCCTCTGGCGCCACGAGGTGCTGGATCTCCTGGAACACCTTGTGCTTGAGCGCGGGGTCCTCGAACACCGCCTCGATCACCGCGTCACACCCGGCCACCGCCTGCGGGTCGGCGGTGGGCGTGATCCGGGCCAGCAGATCGTCCCGCTTCGCCTCGGTGGTCCTCCCGCGTGAGAGCGCCTTCTCCAGCAGTCCGGCGGAGTACGCCTTGCCCTTCTCGGCTGCCTCCTGGGAGACGTCCTTGAGCACCACCTCGATGCCCGCCTTCGCACAGGAGTAGGCGATACCGGCGCCCATCATGCCCGCGCCCAGCACGGCGACCTTGGCGACCTTGCGCTCGGCGATCCCCTGCGGCCTGCTGCGGCCGGCGTTGACGGCCTGGAGGTCGAAGAAGAACGCCTGGATCATATTGGTGGAGATCTGTCCGCAGGCCAGCTCCACGAAGTAGCGGGCCTCGATCACCTGCGCCGTCTCGAAGTCCACCTGGGCGCCCTCGACGGCCGCCGCGAGGATGTTGCGCTGCGCGGGGTAGGGCGCGCCGCCCGTCTGCTTCTTGAGGTTGGCGGGGAATGCGGGCAGGTTCTCCGCGAACCTGGGGTGCGCCGGTGTACCGCCGGGGATCTTGTAGCCCTTGACGTCCCAGGGCTGCCGCGCCGTGGGGTTGGCCTCGATGAAGGCGCGGGCAGCGGCCGTCAGCTCCTCTGGCGTGGCGGCGACCTCGTGGACCAGGCCGACCTCCTTGGCCCTGCCCGGCCGGTACTGCTGGCCCTGGAGCAGCACGTTCAGCAGCGCGTCCGTGATGCCCAGCAGCCGTACCGTACGGGTGACGCCGCCGCCCGCGGGGAGCAGGCCCAAGGTGGCCTCGGGGCAGCCGATCTTCGCGCCCTCGGCGTCGAGCGCGACCCGGTGGTGGCAGGCGAGCGCGATCTCCAGTCCGCCGCCCAGCGCGGTGCCGTTGATCGCCGCCACGACCGGTACGCCGAGGGTCTCGATCCGGCGCAGGTCGCGCTTGACCTGCATGCCGTAGTCGAAGACCTCCTGGGCGGTCTCGGGGCGCGCCGCGATGAGCAGTCGCAGATCGCCGCCCGCGAAGAAGGACTTCTTCGCGGAGGTCACGATGACGCCCCGCAGTTCGTCCTTCTCGGCCTCCAGCCGGTCGGCGACGGCGGTGAGGGAGGCCCGGAAGGCCGTGTTCATGGTGTTGGCGGACTGGTCGGGGTCGTCGAGGGTGAGGGTGACGATCCCGTCGCTGTCCTTGTCCCAGCGGATGGTCGACGACGCGGTGGATTCAGGCATGGGTGTCTCGTCTCCAGGTGAGGGGCAGGTCTTCTCAGGTGCGGGGAGAGGGCGGTGCGGGGAGCTGCTTCGGCTAGACCCTCTCGATCACGGTGGCGACGCCCATGCCGCCTCCCACGCACAGCGTGACCAGCCCGTACCGCTGCTGAGTGCGCTCCAGCTCGTCGATGCACGTACCGAGCAGCATCGCGCCCGTTGCACCCAGCGGATGTCCCATGGCGATGGCGCCGCCGTTGACGTTCACCTTCTCCAGGGGCAGTTCCATGTCCTTGACGAACCGGAGGACGACGGCCGCGAACGCCTCGTTCATCTCCGCGACGGCGATGTCGTCCACCGTCAGCCCGGCCTTGGCCAGGGCCTTGCGGCAGGCCGGTGCCGGTCCCGTGAGCATGATGGTCGGGTCCGCACCGGAGACGGCGGCGGAGACGATGCGTGCCCGGGGGCGCAGCCCGTACCGCTTGCCGACCTCCTCGCTGCCGACGGCGACCAGCGCCGAACCGTCCACGATGCCGGAGGAGTTGCCCGCGTGGTGCACGTGGTCGATCCGCTCGACCCAGTGGTACTTCTGCAGCGCGACGGCGTCGAATCCGCCCATCTCCCCAATGGCGGCGAACGACGGCTTGAGGCCCGCGAGGGTGTCGACGGTGGTGCCGGGGCGCATGTGCTCGTCGTGGTCGAGGACGGTGAGTCCGTTGCGGTCCCGCACCGGGACCACGGAGCGCTCGAACCGGCCCTGTTTCCACGCCTCGGCGGCCAGTTCCTGGGAGCGCGCCGCGTACTCGTCCACGTCGCGGCGGCTGAAGCCCTCCAGGGTGGCGATCAGATCGGCGCCGATGCCCTGCGGGACGAAGCCGGTCTCGAAGCTGGTCATCGGGTCGTTGAACCAGGCGCCGCCGTCCGAGCCCATCTTCACCCGGGACATGGACTCCACACCGCCCGCCAGCACCAGATCCTCCCAGCCGGAACGGACCTTGGCCGCTGCCATGTTGACGGCTTCGAGACCGGAGGCGCAGAAGCGGTTCTCCTGGACGCCCGCGACGGTGTCCGGCAGTCCTGCGGCGAGAGCTGCGATCTTGGCGATGTCGGAGCCCTGGTCGCCCAGCGGGCTGACGACACCCAGCACGATGTCGTCGATGGCCCCCGGGTCCAGCTCGGGCATCCGACGGCGCAGCTCGTCGATGAGGCCGACGACGAGGTCGACGGGCTTGGTGCCGTGCAGCGCGCCATCGGCCTTGCCGCGCCCTCGCGGGGTGCGGATGGCCTCGTACAGATACGCTTCTGAGCTCACGAGGGGGTGCCTTTCGTACGGGGCGGAGGGTGCGGTTTACAGGGGGCGCGGGGGCGCGGCCGCAGCGGGACGGTTCAGTTGAGCAGGGACCGGCCGATGATCTCCTTCATGATCTCGGTGGTCCCGCCGTAGATGGTCTGGATCCGGCCGTCGGTGAACGCCTTGGCGACCCGGTACTCGTTCATGTAGCCGTAGCCGCCGTGCAACTGGAGGCAGCGGTCGGCGGCGCGCTTCTGCAGTTCGGTCGCCCACCACTTGGCCATGGAGGCGTGCACCGCGTCCAGTTCCCCCTTGGCGTGGTCGGCGATGCAGCGGTCCAGGAAGGAGCGGGTGACGGCGCACTCGGTGGCCAGTTCGGCGATCTCGAAGCGGATGTGCTGGAGCTTGGCGAGCGGCCGCCCGAACGCGGTGCGCTCCTTGACGTATGCGGTGGTCAGCTCCAGCAGATGCTCGGCGGCGGCGATACCGGAGACGGCGATGGCCATCCGCTCCTGGGCGAGGTTGGTCATCAAGTGCGTGAAGGCGCCGTTGAGTTCCCCGAGCAGGTTCTCCTTGGGCACGTGGACGTCGGTGAAGAACAGCTCGGCGGTGTCCTGCGCCTTCTGGCCGATCTTGTCCAGGTTGCGGCCGCGCTCGAAGCCCGCCATACCGCGCTCCACCACGAGCAGGCTCATACCGTGCGCCCCGCCCTCGGGCGTCGTCCTGGCCACGACCACCACCAGGTCGGCGAGGATGCCGTTGGAGATGAACGTCTTCGAGCCATTCAGCAGCCAGTGGTCGCCCCTGTCCTCGGCCGTCGTACGGATGGCCTGGAGGTCGGAGCCGGCGCCCGGTTCGGTCATGGCGATGGCGGTGATGGTCTCGCCCGTGCAGAACCCCGGCAGCCAGCGCTGTTTCTGCTCGTCGGTCGCCAAGGAGATCAGGTAGGGGCCGACGATGTCGTTGTGCAGCCCGATGGCCAGGCCCGGAGCACCCGCACGGGTGAACTCCTCGGCGAGGACGGCGGCGTAGCGGAAGTCCGGCTCTCCCCCGCCGCCGTACTCCTCGGGGACCGCGAGCCCGAGCAGCCCCTGGCGGCCCGCCGCGCGCCACACATCGCGGGAGGTGACACCGTCCTGCTCCCACTGCGCGTAGTGGGGCTCCACCTCCTTGGCCAGGAAGGTGCGCACGGTCTGCCGGAACGCCTCGTGGTCCTCGGTGAAGATCTGCCGCTTCATCTGATGCTTCATGGGGTGGGGTGGTCTCCTTCGCGGGACGCGGCGGGTGCGGCGGGTGCGTACGCCGTCAGGGCAGGGACGTCCCAGTCGCGGGCGACCTCGGCCGTGTGCGCGCCCGGCTCGGCCGGACCCGAGGCGATACGGGTGGGCGTGGCGGAGAACCGGGGCGCCGGGGCCGGCTGGGTGATGCCGCTGTGCTCGACGTAGGTGCCGCGCGCCGCCAGCTGCGGATGGGACGGCGCCTCGGCCGGCGAGAGCACCGGCGCGACGCAGGCGTCGGTGTCCTGGAAGATCGCCGTCCACTCGGCGCGGGTACGGGAAGCGAACCGGGCGGCGATCAGCTGCCGCAGCTCCTCCCAGGCTGTGAGGTCCTCGCGGGGCGGGGCCTCGTCTGCGATGCCCAGCAGGCGGACGAACTCCGCGTAGAACGCGGGCTCCAGGGCACCGACGGCCATGTAACCGCCGTCGGAGGTGGCGTAGGTGCCGTAGAAGGGGCAGCCGCCGTCCAGCAGGTTGGCGGCGCGGCGGTCGCGCCAGCTGCCCGCGGCGCGCAGCCCCTGGATCATCGCCGTCAGGTGGCTCGTACCGTCCACGATCGCCGCGTCCACGACCTGGCCCGCGCCCTGCGGACCGCGCGCGTGATGCAGCGCGGCCAGCACGCCGATGACGAGGTAGAGGGAGCCGCCCGCGTAGTCGCCCAGCAGGTTGGCGGGTGCGACGGGCGGGCCCTCGGCGGGGCCTGTCATGCCGAGCGCTCCGGTGACGGCGATGTAGCCGATGTCGTGCCCGGCCCGCTGGGCCAGTGGACCGTCCTGGCCCCAGCCGGTCATCCGGCCGTAGACCAGGCGCGGGTTGCGGGCCAGACAGACCTCGGGGCCGACGCCGAGCCGTTCGGCGACGCCGGGCCTGAACCCCTCGATCAGGACGTCGGCGCGCTCGGCGAGGGAGAGCGCTGCGGCGACTCCCGTCTGCTGTTTGAGGTCGAGGACGACCGAGCGCTTGTTGCGGTTGGTGACGTCGTACTCCGGCGCGACGGCGAGCGCACCGCCCCCGGGGCGGTCGACACGGACGACGTCGGCGCCCAGATCGGCCAGCGTCATGGCGGCGAAGGGGCCCGGTCCGATCCCGGCCAGCTCCAGTACGCGCACCCCGGCCAGTGGGCCCCCGGCGGGGGCTCCGGCGTCTTCTTCCGCTGCTGCCATCGGGCCCCCAGCGCTGTGACACAACTGATGTAACACCGGTGATGCTATGAACAGCCCCGGCAATCCACAACCCCCCGCGGGGACGCCGGGGGACGGCCGCATCCCGCGGGACACCGGCTCGGGCAGCGGCTCGGGCAGCGGCTCGGGCAGCGGCACGGCCATGCACAGCCGCCGGCTCGGCCACATGCACGCCCGCGCCGAAAGCCACGGCCGAAAGCCGCCAGCGCACCCGGCGGGGAGCGGAGCAGCCTGGGTGCATGGACACCAGCTACGAGATCCGGGCGATCGCGCCCCGCACACTGGCCGAACTGCGCACACGCGACGACGCGGGCGCCCCGCCACGCCGGGTGGTGGACGAGGAGGGCGGCAACCCGCTGCGCTGCTGCCTGGAGCGGAGCAAACCGGGCGAGACCCTCGCCCTCGTCTCCTATGCCCCGCTGCGCCGCTGGGCACAGGAGACGGGAGCGGACCCCGGCCCCTACGACGAAGTGGGGCCCGTCTTCATCCACCCGCACGACTGCGGCGGCTGGGCGGGAGCCCCGGACGGCGGCTATCCGGAGGCGCTGCGCGGCGAACGGCGCTCTCTGCGCGCCTACTCGGCGCAGGGCCACATCCTGGGCGGGCTGCTGCTGGACCAGGAACAGGAGGGGACCGAGTCACTGGAAGAGGGACTGGCCCGGGTCTACGAGGACCCCCGGGTGGCGGCCGTGCACGTACGGGCGGTCGAGTTCGGCTGCTTCCAGCTGGAGACCCGGAGGGCCGGCGCCCGCTGAGCCGCCGGGAGGCATGTCCCCCGGAAGTGGGATGGACAGCTGACCGGGTGATGCGTAAAGTTGCGTGAAAGTCAGAGATTTCACGCAGCTTTACGCACCGGGCCCAGGGGCTCCGGTTCAGGAGGGGGTCCCAGGTATGAGCGAGACGGCGTACATGGAGCAGGAGTTGCGCAGCCAGCCGGAGACCTGGCGGGCGGCGGCCAGGATCGGCTCCGGTGACACCCCTCTTCCTGCGGCGGGCGCCCGGGTGGCCGTGGTCGGCTGCGGCACCTCGTGGTTCATGGCCCAGTCGTACGCGGCGCTGCGCGAGAGGGCCGGGCTGGGTGTCACGGACGCGTTCGCCGCCTCGGAAGCCTTCCTCGGCGAGGCCCGGGGGTACGACGCGGTGGTAGCGATCACCCGCTCCGGCACCACGACAGAGGTGCTGCGCGTACTGGAGGCGGTACGCGGCCGCATTCCCACGGTCACGGTGCTGGGCGACCCGGACACTCCGGCGACACCGCTGTCGGACGAGACGGTGGCGCTGCCCTTCGCCGACGAGAAGTCCGTGGTGCAGACCCGCTTCGCCACCTCGGCCCTGGCACTGCTGAGGGCACATCTGGGCGAGGATCTGGCGGGCCCGGTGGGCGAAGCGGAGGAGGCGCTGGCCGTCCCGCTGGAGCAGGAGTGGCTGGAGGCCGAGCAGTTCACCTTCCTCGGCACGGGGTGGACCTTCGGACTGGCCAACGAGGCCGCGCTGAAGATGCGGGAGGCGTCCCAGAGCTGGACGGAGTCCTACCCCGCCATGGAGTACCGGCACGGGCCGATAGCCATCGCCGCGCCCGGGCGGGTCACCTGGCTGTTCGGTGAGGCACCGGAGGGGCTGGAGGGCGAGGTGACGGCGACCGGTGGCCGGTTCGTGTGCCACGCCCGTGACCCGCTCGCCGATCTGGTGCTGATCCACCGGGTGGCGCTGGAGCGGGCCCGGGTGCGGGGGCTGGACCCGGACAACCCCCGCAGCCTCACCCGTTCGGTGATGCTGGACGGCTGACTCCCACCCGCTCCGTCCGTACACCCCCGCGCCGGTCGCCGTCCGCCCGCCCCGTCCGGCCCGCCGGTCCCGCACCGTCCAGCCCGCCGGTCCCGCCCGTCCAAGGAGCCCCTCGATGCCCCTGGTTCCCACCTCCTCGATCGTCGCCGACGCCCACGCGGCGGGCATCGGCGCAGCCGCGTTCAACGTCATCCATCTGGAGACCGCCGAGGCGCTGGTCGCGGCCGCCGACCAGACCGGCCTTCCGCTGATCCTGCAGATCAGCGAGAACTGTGTGCGCTACCACGGCAGTCTGCTGCCGGTCACCCGTGCCGCCCTGGCGCTGGCGGAAGCCGCGCGGACAGCTGTCTCGGTGCATCTGGACCACATCACCGATGCCGACCTGATCCGGCAGGGGGTGGCGGCCGGTGTCGGCTCGGTGATGATCGACGCCTCCACGCTGCCCTTCGCCCAGAACGTGGCGACGACCGCGCGGCTGACCTCCTGGTGCCACGACCGGGGGGTGTTCGTCGAGGCGGAGTTGGGCGAGGTCGGCGGGAAGGACGGGGTGCACGCCCCCGGGGTGCGGACCGACCCCGACGAGGCGCTGGCGTTCGTCACGGCCACGGGCGTGGACGCGCTGGCCGTCGCGGTGGGGTCCTCGCACGCGATGCGGGAGCGCACGGCGAAGCTCGACCTGGAGCTGATCGGGCGCCTGCGGGAGAAGCTCCCGGTACCGCTGGTGCTGCACGGCTCCTCGGGGGTTCCCGACGAGGAGCTGAGAGCGGCCATCGCGGCAGGGATGACCAAGATCAATATATCGACGCATCTCGTCTCGGTCTTCACCCAGGGCGTGCGTAAGGTACTGGAGGCCGATCCCGCGCTCATCGACTCGCGCAAGTACGTCGCCCCGGCGCGGGACGCGGTCCGCGGCGAGGCGGCGCGGCTGCTGCACGTGCTCGGGGGCGAGGGGCGGAAGAAGGAGACGACGTCAGGTGAAGCGCCATGAGCGGATGAACGCTCTGCTCGAACTGCTGGGTGAGCGCGGCAGCGTGGAGGTGGAGGAGGCCGCCACCGCACTGGAGGTCTCGGCGGCGACGATGCGGCGCGATATGGACGCCCTGGCCGAGCAGCAGTTGCTCACCCGCACCCGGGGTGGCGCGGTGCTCAGCGCCGTGACCTACGACCTGCCGATCCGCTACAAGCGCGGGCACCACACGGGCGCGAAGCAGTCGCTGGCCCGGGCCGCCGCCGCGATGGTGGAGCGCGGCAGCGTGGTGGGGCTCAGCGGCGGGACGACGACCACGGAGATCGCCCGGGCGCTGACGACCCGCCCCGATCTGGCCGAGCCCGGCCCGCAGCCGCAGCTGACGATCGTGACCAACGCGCTGAACATCGCCTATGAGCTGGCGGTACGGCCGCAGGTCAAGACGGTGTTGACGGGTGGGGTGGCGCACTCCCGGACGTTCGAGCTGACGGGCCCGTACAGCGAGCTGGTGCTGGGCGAGATCACCGTGGACATCGCCTTCATCGGCGCCAACGGGATGGACCCCGAGGAAGGCGCAACGGTGCACGACGAGTCGGAGGGGCGGATCAACGGACTGATGGCGCAGCGCGCTGAGCGGGCCGTGGTGGTCACCGACTCCTCGAAGGTCGGCGTCCGCTGCTTCGCCCGGATCGGCGGCCCTGAGCTGTTCGACACCTTCCTCACGGACAGCGGCATCCCGGATGCCGCCCGCCGCCGGTTCGAGGAGCGGGGGCTGACCACCGTGCTGGCGGAGCCGGACCCGGACGACTGAGCGCTACGGGACGCTGCGTCGGCCTCCCGGTACGCTCCGACGATCCGTCCCGGCCCCGGCGGCGCACGGGACAGCACCCGAGCCCTGGCGGCGGCGCGACCGATCGGCTCGTCTGCTTTCAGATCAACTACCGGGTGTCCCCGGCACGGCCTGTTCGGCCCAGATCACTTTCCCGTCCTCGGTGTAGCGGGTGCCCCAGCGTGCGGTGAGCTGGGCAACGAGAAAGAGACCCCGTCCGCCCTCGTCCATTGTGGCCGCGTAGCGCAGATGCGGCGAGGTCAGGCTGCGGTCGTAGACCTCGCAGGTGAGCAGGCGGTCGTGCAGCAGCCGCACCTTGATGGGCCCGACGCCGTAGCGCATGGCGTTGGTGATCAGCTCGCTGAGGATCAGCTCCGTGGTGTCAGCGAGGCTCTCCAGTCCCCACTCCACCAGCCGTGCCGAGACGGCGGCGCGGACACGGTGAACGGCCGCGGGGTCCGACTCCACGTCCCACTCTGCGATCTGTCCGGCCCCCAGCACGCGGGTTCGGGCGACGAGCAGCGCGATGTCGTCGCTCTGGACCTCCGGAAGGAGGGCGTCGAGCACGGCGTCACACGTCTGCTCGGGTGACTGGTCCGCTCCCGAGAGGGTCTCGCGGAGCAGTCGAAGCCCTATATCGATGTCCTGCCCGCGGCGCTCGATGAGGCCGTCGGTGAACAGGACGAGCCTGCTGCCCTCGGGCAGGCGCAGCTCGATGGATTCGAAGGGCAGCCCGCCGATGCCGAGGGGAAGACCCGAGGGCACGTCCAGGAACTCCACTGTGCCGTCGGGGTGTGCGAGGGCGGGTGCCGGATGGCCGGCCCTGGCGATGGCGCAGCTGCGGGAGACGGAGTCGTAGATCGCGTACAGGCAGGTGGCGCCGGTGATGGTGGTCTCGCTGCCGGCCGCGGCGGCCTCCTGGTCGGTCAGGGTGACCAACTCGTCGAGGTGGCCCAGGAGCTCGTCGGGCGGCGGATCGAGGGAGGAGAAGTTGTGCACTGCGGTGCGCAGCCGACCCATGGTGGCGGCGGCGTGCAGCCCGTGCCCGACCACGTCGCCCATCACCAGGGCGACGCGGGCGCCCGGCAGGGGGATGACATCGAACCAGTCGCCGCCGACTCCCTCCTGCGCGGGGAGGTAGCGGTAGGCGACGTCCACGGCGTTCTGTTCCGGCAGGGCACGGGGCAGCAGGCTGCGCTGAAGTGCCACGGCCATGCCGTGCTCGCGGGTGTAGCGGCGTGCGTTGTCGAGGGACACGGCGGCGTGGGCCGCCAGTTCCGCCGCCAGGGAGAGATCGTCCTGCTCGAAGGGGTCGGAGCCGTCCGCGCGCCAGAAGTTGGCCACTCCCAGCAGCACGCCGCGTGCGGGCAGCGGTGCCGTGATCAGTGAGTGGATTCCGAAGTCGAGGATGCGCTGGGCCCGCGCCTGATCCACCTCCTGCCACCCCGGGGAGTCACGCAGCCTGGGCACCAGAATCGCCTGCCCGCTCTCGACGGTGCGGGCGGTGGGCGACGACGGCACAAAGGTGATCAGTTCGCCGAGGGAGAAGAAGGGAACGTCCTCGCGGATACCGCCGACGGCAGCGCGCCGCATTCGCGTACCGCCGCCGGAGACGCTGCCGTTCATCCCTGGTTCGTCGCCGCGCAGCACGGGCTCGGCCAAGTCGACGGTGACGTAGTCCGCGAAACGCGGAACCGCCGCCTGTGTCAGCTCCTCGGCCGTATGAGTGACATCCAGGGTGGTGCCGATGGCGCTGGTCGCGTCGTAGAGGAACTCCAGCCGCTGCCGGATCAGCTCGACCCTCTGCGACGCCTCGCCGATCATCTCCATCACCTCATCGGGGCGGATCTGCTCCTCTCCGACCAAAGCGTCGACCACAAGCCGCGCCGACGCCGCACCGACAGAGCCGGAGAGCTGGGCTTCCGCATGATGGATCAGATCCGGGCTCGCTGCGGCTTCCGGGGACTCGGGCATCGTTCCGGAATAGGAACGCACCACCCGCTCGGCACCCTCACGCCCGAGGAAGCGCTCCAGCATCATCTGCAGCGCGCCGACCGTGGTACGGGCCTGCCAGCGTCGTTCTCCGACGGGCTCCGCGAGAATGTCCACGAACTGCACCGCCTGCGCCCGTTCGGCGGCGCTCGGCCGGACGACGAGTGAGACAGTGACATATCCGCCGATGTTCACCAGCGCGCTCCAGAACATCGCATGGCTGACCGGGTCCAGTCCTGTCAGGCCGAACAGCTGCTGCGGCCGGAGCAGCCAGATGCCGAACGGGCCTTCATCCAAGAACGAGACAGGAAGCAGCCCGGATTCGGCGAAGCTCGGCAGCAGCAGCGTGTACGCCCACATGACGAACCCCGCCACAAGGCCCACCAGCACGCCCCAGCGGGTACCGTTCTTCCAGAACAGGCCGCCGAGGATCGCGGGCGCGAACTGCGCCACGGCCGCGAACGACACCAGGCCGATGGACGCCAGCCCCCGTCCTCCGCCCGTGAGCCGGAAATACGCGTACCCGAGCAGCAGGATCAGCACGATGGCCGCCCGGCGGATGCCCAGTACCAGTCCGGCGGCGTCGTCCCGGTGCGTCAGCCGCGACTTGCCGCGCAGCAGGAGCGGCATCACCAGTGAGTTCGAGACCATGGTGCTGAGCGCGATCGTCTCGACGGTGATCATGGCGGTACCCGCGCTGAGGCCGCCGATGAAGATGAACAGTGCCAGTGCCTGCTGGCCTTCGGCCATCGGCAGGGTCAGCACATAGGTGTCGGGGTCTGCGGCCTTCCCCAGCAGCAGAAGCCCCCCTACCGCGATCGGAAGCACGAAGACGGTGTTCGTGAGCTGGTACAGCGGGAACAGCCAAATGCCCCGCTTGAGGTGTCGCTCGTCGACGTTTTCGACAATGGTGACCTGCCACTGCCGGGGCAGCAGCACAATGGACAGCATGGCCAGCACCACCAGCCAGACCCAGGTGCCGTAGCTGAGGTTCCCCTGCAGGGTGAACAGCCGGCCGAGGCCGGCGTTCGTCGCCTGGGTGAACACATCATCGAACCCGTGGAACATCCAGAAGGTCACGGAGACCCCGACCGCGAACAGCGCCACGAGTTTGACCACGGACTCGAACGCGACGGCGGCGACCAGGCCCTCGTGGCGTTCAGCGGTATCGAGATGGCGGGTGCCGAAGAGGATGGTGAACGCGGCGAGCAGCAGCGCCACGTACAGCCCGGTGTCCTCCAACAGCGGGGCATGACCCAGCTGTGCGGGAGAGGTGATCTCGGGGTACCGCCGAAGGATCTCGAAGGTGTTGGAGACCGCTTTGAGCTGCAGCGAGATATAGGGAACGATCCCGACCACGGCGATGACCGTGACCAGACCGCCCAGCAGCGCGCTCTTGCCGTAGCGGGCGGAGACGAAGTCGGCCAGCGAAGTGACCCGGTTCCGGCGGCTGATCCGGATGATTCTGCGCAGCACCAAGTAACCGAGCGCGAACATGAGCGTCGGCCCCAGGTAGATCCCGAGGAAACCGATGCCGGTCGTGGCGGCATCCCCCACGTTGCCGTAGAGCGCCCAGGCGGTTTCATACACGGTGAGGGACAGGGCGTAGACCGTGGCGTTGTTGATCAGGCTTCGGCCGGCGTCCGCCCGCCGCTCGGCGTAGAAGGCCACGGCGAAGAGCAGGCCCAGGTACCCCACCGAAATACCGACGATGACTCCGGTCCGGAGCAGCACTGCACTACCGCGATCTGGAGACGATGACGGCGATCAGGCCGATCAGGACCGCCCATACGAGATAGAGGTACACGTACAGAACCGGGAGGCCGAAGATCCGGTCCCTGCGGTCGAACTGCGTCAACAGCGGCGGAATGGCCAACAGGAACCCCAGCGCGGCCACGGCCGCCAGGCGCCCGGCGAGCTGTCCGTTGTCCCGTGACTCAGCCACGGCTGCCTCCACAACCCCAATGTCACGCCTCGGCACACGCCCGGTGCCGTACCTGTTCAGTGCCGCATCACGGCTCGGCCACCGACACCGTCATGTCCGGGACATCGCCCACCTCGGCACGGTATCCAGAGCCGCGACGTGGGCGCGGACCGACACGCCCTCCCGCAGCGCCCGCAGGCCCTGGCGGCTCGGTCCGACTCCGTCTCGCTCCGAGTACGCCCCCGTGCCCGTGCGCTCGACGCCGCGGGCGCCGAGAATGGAACCCGGCGCCGCCATGCGACCGCTCAACACGCAGCTCCAGCATCCAGGAGGCCACCGGCACATCCGCCATCCGACGTGGACGACCGCGGGCGACATCGGCCACTTGGACGAGGACGGCTATCTGTTTCTCACCGGCCGCAAAGCGTTCACCGTCATCTCCGGCGGGGTGAACATCTACCCGCAGGAGATCGAGGACTGCCTGACGCTGCATCCGAGAGTCGCCGACGTGGCGCTGGTCGGGGTGCCGGACGCCGAGATGGGTGAGTCGGTGCACGCCGTCGTCCAGCCCGAACCGGAGGCGGCGCCCGGGGCGGGCGTCACAGGTGTCGAACTGGAGCGCGAGCTGCTGGCGTATGTGCGGGAGCACCTCGCCGGATACAAGGTGCCGCGCACTGTGGAGTTCACCGACCGGCTGCCCCGCACTCCGACGGGCAAGCTCGCCAAGGACGTCCTGAAGCGCCGGATCGCTGCCGCAACCTGAGCCCCACCGCCCCGCCGTCGCCCGGTCCCGCGCCCTCAGGTGCCAAAATGCGTGTTATGGATGAGTTTTCTGCGGCTGGGAAGCCGACGGAGGCCCGGGACTTCGCGGCGCGCGACGCCACGAGCGGCAGGAGGGTCGAGACCGAGTTCGTGCCGGGTGAGTTCGAGCCCGCAGGCGGTGATTCCGGCTGCGAGTCCGGCGGACCCGCCCCGGCGGCAGGCCCGGCGGCCACGACCGCGCCCGCCCGAGGTGCGGCGCCCGCGGCCGGAGTGCTCGCCCCGGGTGCCGCTGCGGGCGCCGCCGCCGGAGGACGGGCCGCACCGCAGCCGGGGGCGGCACAGGCGTGGGCGGCGCTCGGCGGGGACCCGGCACTGCTGGCCCGCGTCTCACGCGAGCACCGGCCGGGTCTGCTCCCGTCAGCGCTGCCGGTGCTGGAACTCGCCTCCGCGACGGTGGCGGCCTGCTCGCTGGCGGCCGCCGAGTTCTCCTGCGTGCGGGCCCGCAGCGCGCTGCTGCCGCCCGTCCGGGTGGACGACGGCGCCGTGGCCACCGCCTTCCACAGCGACCGGCTGGTGCGCCTGGACGGCCGCGCCCCGGTGACGTTCGCACCGCTGTCCCGGTTCTGGCGCACGGCCGACGGCTGGGTGCGTACCCACGCCAACTACCCGCACCACCGGGCGCGGCTGCTGTCCGCGCTCGGTATGCCCGACCACGGCCCGGCCGAGGACGAGGCTGCGGCCGGCCGGATGGCCACCGAGCTCGCGGGACGTCAGGCGCGGGACGTCGAGGAGGCCGTCTACGCGGAAGGCGGCGTGGCCGTCGCCGTGCGGACCCCCGACGAGTGGGCCGCGCACCCGCAGCGTGCGGCCGTGGTACCGACCCCGCTGGTGGCCCTCAGCAGGCTGGACAGCGCGCCGACGCTGCCGCTGGAGGGGCCGCACGGTCCTGGCGGGCTGCGCGGCCTGCGCGTTCTCGACCTCACGCGGGTACTGGCGGGCCCGGTCGCCACCCGTACGCTCGCGCTGCTCGGCGCCGACGTACTGCGGATCGACGCGCCCGAACGGCCGGAGTTCCTCGACACCCACGCCGATACGAACCTGGGCAAACGTTCGACGCTGCTGGACCTGTCGACGCGCGCCGGACAGGCCACTTTCGAGGAACTGCTGGCGTCCGCTCATGTGGTGGTGACCGGCTACCGGCCCGGTGCCCTGGACCGGTTCGGGCTGGCTCCCGAGTCGCTGATGGACCGTCGGCCCGGTCTCGTGGTGGGGCAGCTCAGCGCCTGGGGTGCCGCGGGGCCGTGGCAGCGCAGGCGCGGCTTCGACAGCCTGGTGCAGGCCGCGACCGGCATCGCCTGCGTCGAGGCGGCCGGCGCGGCGGGAGCAGCGGGAGCGGCCGACAAGGTGACCAGCTCGCCCGATCTGGCGCCCGGCGCACTGCCGGCCCAGGCCCTCGACCACGGCACCGGCTATCTGCTGGCCGCCGGGCTGCTCCGGGCCCTCACCGAGCAGCGCACCGGCACCATTGGGTCCCGGCTGGTACGGCTCTCGCTGGCCCGCACCGCGCACTGGCTGCAGTACGAACTCCCGTCGGGGGCGTCCGGCCCTGCCGCCTCGCTCGACCCGGCCGCCTCCTTCGACCCGGCCCCGTGGCTGACCGAGACCGACAGCCCATTGGGACGGCTGCGCCATGCCCTGCCCCCGGTCACCTTCGGCCCGACGGCCACCGGCGGTGACGCGGGCGGCGCCCCTGGCACCGCCCGCTGCCCGCACGACTGGCTCCGGCCGCCAGGACAGGTGGGCGGCGACGCCGCCGAGTGGATCTGAGCCCCGAGGGCCCGGCCAGGCTCGGGACCCCCGGGTCACGGGCCGCCCGAGAACCCCAGCAGCCACTCGCCGAACACGACCAGAGCGAATCCCAGCGCCAGCACCGCCGTCGCCACGCGGGTACGGCCCCGGCGGCTGAGGGCGATGGCCGTGCCCGAGAGGATCAGCGCAAGGCCGTAGAAACCCACGGTCAGCACCGAGGGTGCCGAACCCAGCCGGATGACCAGCGCGACGGCCACGGCGAGCATGACGACGGCGGAGAGGACTATGCGTATGCGCCGTGCCTGCCGAGGCGTCAGCGCCGGCCGCTCGTCCTCATCCCGGTTCTCGTCCCCGTGCTCGTCCTCGTAAGGCCCGTCACCCTGCCCGGCCGCCTCGCTGTCCCCGGCCCTCCGGCTCTGCCCGGCCGACTCGCTGTGCCCCGCCGACTCGCTCCGTTCGGCCGACTCGCTCTGCCCGGTCGCCGGTTCCGGCTCGTGCGCAGCATTCGACGCCTCCGGCTTCCGGCCGGGGGCCGGCTCGGTCCCGTCGGCGGGAACTTCGTCCGCGGGAACGCTCCTGTCGGTACGGACGCGGGCTGACGAAGAGGGGGAGTTGGCTTCCGGCATGCACCGGAGCGTATCCCTCCCCGGTTTTCGACGGGACCCTAGGGCTTGCTCCGGGCAGCAGCGCCCTCCCACCTGCCCTCATCGGAACAAGGCCCTCACTTCTCGCCGGAGTCGTCCTTCTTGCCGCCTGCCCAGGACCGCAGCGCCTCACGGCTGTCGAACTCGCCCAGGTTGGTGTCGATCGGGTCGCTGGTGTACTGGTGGAAGCGCCAGCGGTGCTTGACGCCGGGCTCGCCGGGCTTGCCGTTGTAGTGCGCGATCCACAGGCCGTCACCGGCGAACGAGGTCTTGTCGCGGTTCAGCCAGAAGTCGCGGTTGCAGTACAGCAGGACCTTGTGGCCATCGGCCTTCTCCTGCACGTACTTGATCCACTCGTCCTTCTCGTCGTTGCTGACCTTGGGGTCCTCCCAGTCCAGCGCGAGCATGTCGCCCGCCACGAGGTCGATCTTCGAGAGGAAGTAGTCGGCCTGCGCCTTCATGCTGCCCGGCCTGACGAAGTGGTAGAAGCCGGTGACCAGGCCCGCGTCGCGGCCCGTCTTACGCTGCTCGACCCACTTGGGATTGGTGTAGGACTTGCCCTCGGTGAGCTTGATGAAGACGAACTCGATGCCCCGGGTGCTGTAGTCCTCGGGCTGGTACGAGGAGACGTCGATCCCCTTGATCATAACTGTGCGCCACCCACTCTCTTTTCACTCTCCGCACGAGGCTGATTACTCTTTGATACCCGCCGGATGTGACACCGTACCCCCGCGCGGGCTCTCGTCCGGCCGGAAATCGTCGAACGCGTTGAACGGGATCGCGGCGTCGTCGCACGCGATCTCCGCGGCGCCGGACGGGATCGTCGGTACCGGCGCGTCACGGGGTGCGGCAGGTGTGGTGAGAGCGCAGGATCGGGTACTGCGACACTGAAGACGCTGTTGACGCCGACGTTATGAGAGAGGTCACCATGGCGACCACACGCACCGCCCACACCGTCTGGAACGGCAATCTGACGGAAGGGTCGGGGACCGTCAGCCTGGATTCCTCGGGCATCGGCCAGTACCCGGTCTCATGGGCGTCGCGCGCCGAGGAGCCGGGCGGCCGCACCAGCCCCGAGGAGCTGATCGCCGCCGCGCACTCGAGCTGCTTCTCGATGGCGCTCTCCAACGGCCTCAACAGCGCGGGCACCCCGCCCACCAAGCTGACCACCAAGGCTGCCGTCGACTTCCAGCCGGGCACCGGCATCACCGGTATCCATCTGACCGTGGAGGGCGAGGTGCCCGGTATCGACCAGGACGCGTTCGCAGCCGCGGCGGCCGAAGCCGCCCAGAACTGTCCGGTCAGCCAGGCGCTGAAGGCCACCAAGATCACCCACGAGGCCAAGCTGGCCTGAGGCCACCTGGAGCGGGCCCGAGGCGGACCGACCCGAGGCGGACCGGCCAAAGATGGACCGGCCCAAAGCGGAACCGGTCCAAGGCCCGGTTCGGCCTCGGGGCCGCCGGGCCTCGGGCCCCGCTCCGCCGGGCGGGTCGTGTGGCGGGAGGAGAGACCATGCCGGAGCTTCCCGAAGTCGAGGCGCTGCGGGGCTTCCTGGCCGAGCGGCTGACCGGGCGCACGGTCCGGCGTGTGCTGCCGGTCGCGGTCAGCGTGCTCAAGACGTACGACCCCCCGCCGGACGCTCTCGAAGGCCGGGCCTTCACCGGTGTGACGCGGCACGGCAAGTTCCTCGACCTGGAGACGGCCCCTGCCGAGGGCGGGGCCGGCGGCGGCCCCGGGGCGGACGGCGCGCTCCATCTGGTCGTCCATCTGGCGCGCGCCGGCTGGCTGCGGTGGCAGGACGCGCTGCCCGCCGCACCGCCCCGCCCCGGCAAGGGCCCGCTCGCCCTCCGCCTGGCGCTGGCGGGCGAGCCGGCCGAGGGCTTCGACCTGACCGAGGCGGGCACCCAGAAGCGGCTCGCCGTCCACGTCGTACGGGAGCCGGGGGAGGTGCCGGGGATCGCACGGCTGGGTCCCGACCCCCTCTCCCCCGCGTTCGACCGGGCGGCTCTCGCTGCCCTGCTGGCGGGGCAACGGCACCAGATCAAGGGTCTGCTGCGGGACCAGTCGGTCGTCTCCGGGATCGGCAACGCCTACTCCGACGAGATCCTGCACGCGGCCCGGATGTCGCCGTTCCGGCTCGCGGCCGACTTGTCCGACGCCGAGACCACCACGCTGTTCACCGCACTGCGGGAGGTCCTGGCCTCCGCCGTCGAGCGGGCGCGGGGGGTGTCCGCCGCCGAACTGAAGGCGGGCAAGCGGCTCGGGCTGCGGGTGCACGGCCGCGCCGGGGAGCCGTGCCCGGTGTGCGGGGACACCGTCCGCTCGGTCTCCTTCCGGGACTCGTCGCTGGAGTACTGCCCCACCTGCCAGACCGGTGGGAAGCCCCTCGCGGACCGGCGGCTGTCGCGTTTGCTGAAATGAGGGCCGCACATGTAGCTACCCGTCGGTAAGGGCCCTTCGGCCCGGAGAGGTTGCCGTGGTTGACGCCGAGGAGACCGGGAACGGGCCGAAGCAGGGCTCGCGGGAGTTCGATGTCGTCCTGTTCGGGGCGAGCGGATTCGTCGGTGAACTGACAGCGCGGTATCTGGCCGCACACGCGCCCCGCGCCTGCCGCTGGGCGCTGGCCGGGCGCAGCGAGCAGAAGCTGAAGGCCGTACGCGACCGGCTGGCCGAAGCGCACCCGGACGCCGCCGATCTCCCCCTGGTGACCGCCGACGCCGCAGACGCGCGGGCGACGGCCGAACTGGCCGCACGCTCACGGGTGGTGGCGAGCACCGTCGGTCCCTATCTGCGCTACGGCACCCGGCTGGTGGCCGCGTGCGCCGAGGCCGGTACGGACTACCTCGATCTGTCGGGCGAGCCGGAGTTCGTGGACCTGATGTACCTGCGGCACCACTCCCGCGCCCAGGAGACCGGCGCGCGGCTCGTGCACGCCTGCGGCTTCGACTCGGTACCGCACGACCTGGGCGCCCACTTCACCGTGCGGCACCTGCCGGAGGGCGTACCGCTGAGCGTCGACGGCTTCGTCCGCTCCAACGCGGCCGTCTCCGGCGGTACGTTCGCCAGCGCGCTGCTCGCCTTCTCCCGCGCCGACCGGATGGTCCGCACCGCCAGGGCCAGGCACGCGGCCGACCCACGCCCCGCCGACCGCTCCGTCAGAACGCCTACCGGCGGAGTGCGGCGCGAGGAAGAGCTGGGCGTATGGGCGGTGCCGCTGCCGACGATCGACCCGCAGATCGTGGGGCGTTCGGCAGCCGCGCTGGAGCGGTACGGCCCCGCCTTCACCTACCGCCACTACGCGGCCGTCCGGCGGCTGCCGACGGCCGTCGGCGGAATCGCGGGCGCGGGCGGCCTGTTCGCCGCCGCGCAGCTGCCGCCACTGCGGCGCTTCCTGACCTCCCGGCTGGCCTCGGGCGAGGGGCCGGACGAACGGCGGCGGGCACGCAGCTGGTTCTCGGTGCGCTTCATCGGCCGCGGCGGCGGGCGCCGCGTGGTGACCGAGGTGGCGGGCGGCGACCCCGGATACGACGAGACGGCCAAGATCCTCGCGGAGGCGGCGCTCTGCCTCACTCACGACGACCTGCCGCCCACCTCGGGCCAGGTGACGACCGCGGTCGCGATGGGCGACGCGCTGACCGCCCGGCTGGTCCGCGCTGGCCTGGAGTTCCGCGTCCTGGAAGACTCCGAAGTCTGAAGTGAACCGAGCTGCCCTGAACTGTACCGAGTTGGGCTGAGCTGATGAAAGGCTGCACATGCGAGTGACGGATTTCGACCACCTCGTGCTCAATGTGGGGGACGTCGAGCGCGCGTTGGAGTTCTACTGCGGACCGCTGGGCCTGGAGCCGGTCCGGGTCGAGGAGTGGCGGGCCGGCCAGGTCCCGTTCCCCTCGGTGCGGGTCAGCCCGACCACGATCATCGATCTGCTGGACCGGCCGCGCGGGGAGTCGAACGTCGATCACATCTGTCTGGTCGTCGAGCCGCTCGACTGGCAGACGGTCATCGACTCGGGCGACTTCGACGTGATCGAGGGCCCGGTCAGCCGCTTCGGGGCCCGGGGCACGGCGGAGTCGGTCTACGTTCGGGACCCGGACGGCAACACCGTCGAGCTGCGCTGGTACCCGCAGAACGTCACAGGGGCCTGAGGAGGAGGGAGCCGGGTACGGGGGAGGCAGGGCCTGGGGCCGGTCTCAGGCCACCTTGCCGTCCACATACACCCAGGCGCCGTCCAGCCGCGTGAAACGGCTGCGCTCCTCCTGCGCTCCGGGCTCGCCGTCGGCTCCCGCGTAGTGGGCACGGAAGGTGACCGTCCCCTCGTCATGGAAGGCGCTGCCGCCGGATGTGTCGAGGATCTCCAGCCCCGTCCAGCGGGGCCCGCAACCCAGGTCGAGGGTGGCCGGGCGGGTGTCCGGATGCCAGGTGCGCAGCAGATACGCCGTCTCCCCCAGCGCGAAGGCGGCGTACCGGGAACGCATCAGCTCCTCGGGGGTCGCCGGCACCGCCTCGCCGCGGTGGTAACGGCCACAGCACTCGGCGTAACGGGCGGCTCCGGGGGCTGCGCCCTCCGCGGCGGCTCCACAGGGGCAGGCCGTGGGCACGGCGGAGCGGCGAGCGGGGCGGGCGGTCTTGCGTCGGGGCATGCGCTCATGATGCCGGACGTACCGACACGGGCATGGAAAGGGGCTGGGGCCCGCACCTCAGTGGTGGGGCCCCAGCGGGGTACTACGCGTCAAGCGTTGCGTCAGGCGGGAGTGATGTTCTCCGCCTGCGGGCCCTTCTGGCCCTGCGTGACGTCGAAGTTGACCTTCTGGCCTTCGTGGAGCTCACGGAAGCCCTGGGCCGCGATGTTCGAGTAGTGGGCGAAGACGTCGGCGCCGCCGCCGTCCTGCTCGATGAACCCGAAGCCCTTTTCCGAGTTGAACCACTTCACAGTGCCGGATGCCATCTTCTTCTCCTTCAGGGTGGCTGGGAGCCGCACACCTCGTGGGCTCCGCGTCGCCGTCATGACCCCCATCCAGAAAAGCTCCGGAAGACAAAACGCGCCCGAGCCACAAAGCTCAGGCGCGCATAAGTATGGGTACCAAAACTGCAACGTCTGCAACGCTACCACGCCCGACTCGGCGGCGCGCCGTCACCGGTGATCTTCATGCCCCGGCACGGTGCCGTCCGGCTTGGCGATCAGCAACAGCCCCGCCATCCCCATGTCGGAGTGGCTCTGGACGTGGCAGTGGTACATCCACGCGCCCGCTCCCACGCCCTCCCCGGCGATGATCTGGAAGCCGAAGGAGTCCGCGGGGCCGGTGATCTTGTTGTCGATGATCCGGCTGGCGTCCTCGGGACCTTCCAGCAGGCCGGTGCGGTTGTCGGCCCAGCGGTGACCGTGCATGTGGAACGTGTGGTAGTACTCACCGTGCGTGATCATGATGATCTCGACCCGGTCGCCCACCGTGGCCTTGAAGTCCGGCCCCTTCTTGAGGTTGTTGGTGGTCATGTCGTTGAAGACGATGGTGAACTGCCGCTCGGGGTCGGGCAGGATGTCCCCCTCGCGGCGCACGATGACCGGGCCGTAGAGCCCGTTGCGGATGCCTCCGGTGCCGTGCTCGGTGCCGACGACGTGGTCGTGGTAGTGCCAGTAGCCGGCGCTGCCGGGGCGCCAGGTGCCGTCCTTGCGGCGCCCTGGCCGGTGGGTGCGCCAGGTGTAGGTGCGCTTGCCGCCGGGCTCGACGTGGCTTTTGTTCATCTTGGTGCCGTCGTTGGCGATGTCGTAGTCCACGCCGTGCGGATGGAGGCTGGCGGCGACGTCCATGGTGTTCTCGAACTCGATGTGCAGGGTGTCGCCCTCGGTCAGTTCGATCAGCGGACCGGGGATGGTGGCCTTGCCCTTCTCCAGGCCGTACCCCATCTGGCCGTCCGGGAGCTTCTCCGCGTACATCTTGATCCGCCGCGTCTCGCCGCCCTTGCCCGCGCGGCGCAGGGCCCCGGTGCGAGCCGGTGCGGCGGCGGAGGGCGTGGCGGCAGCTGTCAGGGCGCTGCCGCCGACCGCCGCGACGGCACCCGAGGCCAGCAGGCCCCTGCTGAAGGAACGGCGGCTGGGGGTGCTGGGGTTTCCGGTCATCGTTCTCGTTCTCCCCTCGGATGTGAGCGGGCGGAGGGCTGAACGGTGCGCCGTGCTTGTCGAGTTGAGGGGGACGGTAGCGCTCACCGCGCCGTTTATCCACAGTCAGGACAAAGTTCGTCGAGTTGCGGTCATAGACCTTGGCGAACCGCCGAAAGAGGTCTAGCTTCTGCCACGTTTCTGTGACCGAAGAGGGGTGGATCACGCATGCGGTTCCAACCGCACCCGAAACGGACCAGACCCCGACGACCCCGCCGATCCCGACGCAGCAGGATTGCCGCACTGCTGGCCGGAGCCCTCACCGCGGGTCTGCTGGGCGCCCCGGCGCTCGCGGCCCCGCCACCGGGGGCGCCGGCGCCAAAGCTGGCGCTGCCGAGCCCGCCGGGCGGTGAGGACGTCCGTGTCCTGGTCTTCCATGGTGCGACGGGCGAGGAGTCACCCACCGTCGATGCCGCGATCGAGGCCATCGAGAAGATCGGCCAACAGGGCCCGGCCCAGGAGCGTTTCACCATCCGGGCCACCGACGACCCGGCGATCTTCACCAAGCCGCGGCTCGGCCGCTTCAACGCCGTCGTCTTCCTCACCGGCGACGGCGATGTGCTCGATCCCGAGCAGGAGGCCGGCCTGGAGAGCTTCATGGAGGCCGGCGGTGGCTTCCTCGGCATCCACGACGCGGCCCGCGCCGAACCGTACTCGGACTGGTTCACCGGGCTGATCGGCGCCCGGCCCGCCGAGCACAGCCCCCAGCAGGTGCAGCGCGCCGTCGTGGAGGTCGGCGACCGGCAGCACCCGGCGACCAGGGACCTGCCCGCCGCCTGGAAGCGCCCCGACAAGTGGCTCAACTGGAAGGAGAACCCTTCCGGAAAGGTGCACACGGTCGCGCGGGTGCGCACCAACAGCTATGACCCGGGCACCGACGCGGGCAGTTGGGACCACCCGGTCTCCTGGTGCCGCGACTACGACGGCGGCCGCTCGTTCTACACCGCCATGGGCGGCACCAGGTCGAGCTTCGCGGAGACCGACTTCCGCACCCACCTGCGCGGCGCGCTGCTGTGGACCACACGGCTGGCGCGCGCCGACTGCCAGGCCGCGATCGCCTCGAACTACGAGGCCAAGCGGCTCACCGAGCCCAACCAGCCCGGCAAGTCAGACCAGATCGGTGAGCCGCACGGTCTGGTGACCGCGAAGGACGGCCGGATCTTCTACATCGGCCGCGGCGGCGGTGACGCCTCCCAGCCCGTGGTCACCGATTGGAACGACCCGGACATCGGCAAGGGCAAGGGCCAGATCCACATCTGGAATCCGAAGACGGACAAGGTCACCCTGGCCGGGGAGCTCACGGTCTTCGGCAACAAGGGCGGCGGCGACGAGCTGGTCAAGAACGAGGAAGGGCTGCTCGGTATCGAACTGGACCCGGACTTCGCCGAGAACGGCTGGGTCTATCTGCACTACACGCCGCACAGCGAGATCAACCGCGAGACCCATATGGCCGAGCGGCGCGTCTCCCGCTTCACGCTGGACAAGGAGACCGACAAGCTGGACCTGGGCTCGGAGAAGGTGCTGCTCAAGTGGCCGGTCCAGATCCACAGCTGCTGTCACGCGGGCGGCGGGATGGCCTGGGACTCCAAGGGCAACCTCTACATCGCCACAGGTGACAACAACTCCTCGCGGTTCAGCGACGGTTACTCGGGCAACAACCCCGAACCGAACTTCAAGGGCGTCTCCTTCGCCGACGCGCGCCGCACGGCGGGCAACACCAACAACCTCAACGGCAAGATCCTGCGCATCCACCCCGAGGACGACGGCACCTACACCCTTCCCGAGGGCAATCTCTTCACCGGCAAGGAGAGCGCCGAGGGCGGCGGCAAGACCCGCGGGGAGATCTATGTGATGGGTGTCCGCAACCCGGCGCGGATCGCCGTCGACAAGAAGACCGACACCCTGTACGCGGGCTGGGTCGGACCCGACGCGCAGAACCCCAGCCCGACCTGGGGCCCGGCGAAGTACGACACCTTCGCCAGGATCACCAGCGCGGGCAACCAGGGCTGGCCGTACTGCATGGGCAACAAGCAGCCCTACCGCGACCGCAATCTGCCCGACCCGAGCAAGCCGCTGGGCTGGTACGACTGTGATCAACTGAAGAACGAGTCGCCCAACAACGACGGCCTGGTCAACATCCCGCCGGCCCGGAACAACAACATCTGGTACTCCCCGCAGGGCGGAGGCCCCGACTTCCCCCGCGACGAGAACGGCGTCCCGAGCTACAAGTTGGACGAGCAGAAGCTCACCCTGCCCTGGCTCAAGGGCGGTGGCCAGGCAGCGATGAACGGACCGGTCTACCGGTACGACGGCGACAGCGCATCGAAGACCAAGTGGCCCTCCTACTGGGACGGCAAGTGGTTCGTGGGTGACTTCTACGACGGCGCCCAGCCGCGCCACGCGCTGGTGATGCCCGACGGCGACGCCGTGGGCGCACAGCCGGCCCACGCGGAGAGCCTGGATGCGATCGTCCCCGTCGGCGAGGGCGGCATCCGCAACCTCATGGACTGGAAGTTCGGCCCCGACGGGGCGCTCTACGTCCTCGACTACGGGCGCGGCTTCTTCACCTCCGACGACAAGTCGGCGCTGTGGCGGGTGACGTACAAGGGCGGCGAGCCCACGCCGAGCGCCGCTGACCTGGCCGAGCCTGCACTGCGGAAGGGGACGGGCCGATGAGGGCGAGCGCACGAGTGAGGCGCCGGCGCGGAAGGGAGCGGCGCAGACTGCTGACGGCGCTGCTGGCCGCGCTGTTGATGGTGCTGGGGCTCTCCTCGGCGACGGCGTGGGGGCGCAGCCCGGCGCCCGCCGCACAGTCCGCCGCGCGAGGCGGCGGGGACACGGTGGCCGATCAGGTGCTGACCTGGACGGCGGACGACGACATGACCAAGTACGCCTCGGTGCCGACGACCGCGGTGGCGGGCAAGGCGACCATCGTCTTCGAGAACAGCAAGGCGACCGGCAACACCACCGGAATGTCGCACACCCTGACCTTCGTCACCTCCGACCCCGACTACAACCAGGACGTCGAGCTGAACATCCTGGCCTCGCCCAACGACGCGCAGGGCGGCAAGCACACCGCGGAGGTCACACTGACCCCCGGAACCTACAAGTACCTCTGCACCATCCCGGGCCATCAGCAGATGCAGGGCACCCTGGTAGTGACCGGGGACGATCCCGGGGACGACACCACACCGCCGCAGACCTCCGCCGCGGTGGCGGGCGACAAGGACGAGGACGGCAACTACCTCGGCAGCGCGACGGTCACCGTGACGGCCTCGGACGCGGACTCGGGCGTCGACTCCATCGAATACGCGCTCGACGGCGGCGAGTTCCAGCCGTACACCGCGCCGGTGACGGTCACGGACCCGGGCGAGCACACCGTCCGCTACCGGGCGAGGGACAAGGCGGGCAACGCGGCGGAGGAGAAGTCGGTGAGCTTCACCGTCGTCAGGCCGCCCGATGTGGACACCACCCCGCCGACGGCCGAGGGCAGGACGGAGGGCAGCAGGAACTCCGACGGCGACTACCTCGGCAAGGCCACCGTCACGGTGACCGCGACGGACGACAAGTCCGGTGTCGACAAGATCGAATACTCGCTGGACGGCGCGCCCTACGTCGCCTACTCCGGGCCGCTGGTCGTCGACCGGGCCGGATACCACGCGGTGACGTACCGGGCCACCGACAAGGCCGGCAACACCTCGGAACCGCGGAAGGTCTCCTTCCGCGTCGTGGCCGGCGGCGGAGTGCCCGCACCGGACTGTCCGGAGTACGACGAGCGGGAGACGGTGATCGTCGGGACCGTCGACACCGGGGTGCCCAACCGGATGACGAAGCGCCGCTGCACCGTCAACGAGCTGATCGAGGACGAGAAGGAGTGGACGTCACAGGCGCTGTTCCTCAAGCACGTGGACAGCGTCACCGACCAGCTCGTCAAGGAGGGCGTGCTCGTCCCCAGAGAACAACGGCTCATCAAGCGGGCGGCCAGGAGCTCCGGCATCGGCACCCCGGGGCAGAACACCGGCTACCGCGACCTGTTCGACGGCAGCCGCGAGTCCTTCGCCAACTGGGAGCAGGTCGGCGGCGGCCGATTCGGGCTGAACGACGACGCCAGCATGACCAGCGACGACAAGGTCGAGGGCATGGGCATGCTGTGGTATCCGAAGCGGAAGTACGGTGACTTCTCGCTGAAGCTCCAGTTCCGCGACGACGCGCCGGGTGACGGCCGCACCAACAGCGGCGTCTTCGTCCGGTTCCCCGACGTCCACGACCATCCGGAGGAGTCACGTCCGGAGTGGGTGGCCATCAAGTACGGCCACGAGCTGCAGATCCTGGACCGCCCGGACGGGGACATGTACAAGACCGGCTCCGTCTACGGGTTCGACCGCGTCGGCCTCGCGGGCGCGGGCGTCACCCCGAAGGGCACCTGGAACGACTACGAGATCCGGGTGATCGGCCAGCACTACGAGGTCTACCGGAACGGCACGCTGATCAACGAGTTCGACAACGCGCGAGGCCAGGTCTTCGAGCCCCCGCGTGAGGGGGACCCCGGCACCGACGGCCGCCGGTACGCCTCCGGCTATGTGGGCCTCCAGGTCCACAGCACCACTGACGTGGTGTCCTATCGCAACATCCGCATCAAGGACCTGTAGGAGCCCGACCCTCGGGCTGGGCCCTGGTGCGCTGCGCTTGGGCAGCACTTCGCTGTGCTTGGGCAGGTGCGGACTGCCCAAGCACAGCTTGCTGAACAGCTAGCTGGAGCGCTGTTGCGGGATGCCCATGTGGGAGGCGAAATCTTCGGGGGCTCCCTCATAGCCGCGGAGCGCGGCGCGGTGATGCCACTCCCCCGTCTCGCCCCGGACGAACTCGGCGACCGTCGCCGCGGTTGCCCCCGCGACCCCGGAGAAGTCGTAGTCGAACAGTTCCTCGTAGCCCTCGCGGATACGCACACCCGTGTTGGGAACATGGGCGAACGTCTTGTGGCCCTCCCCCTGCTGGATGGCAACGCCGACGACGACCCGCACATACCGCTCGGCCAGCCGCTCCAGTTCGAGGGTCATCACCTCGTCGGAGCCGAAGCCCTGTCCGGTCTTGCTGTCCCGGTTGAGGGTGATGGTGCCGTCGGGGGCGCGGCTGTCGAAGTGGACGAGGTAGGCGGGCTCTCCATAGGGGGCGTCCGCGGTGTAGGTGGCGGCCACTATGTCCAGGTCGTGCGGCGGCTCCCCCATGGGGCTGGGGTCCCACTTGAGGGTGACCTCCACCTTGCCGAGCCCTTTGTTGAGACTGCTCATCCTGCCCCTCCTCCTCGGACCGCCTACGGCACCATCGTGCCACGTCAACCGGGCAGGGATCAGGGGGAATTCCGGGAGCTTCGCCGGAGGGCGCCCGCGCGTTCGAAACCGGTCCACACGGCGTCCACCGCCGCGGCCACCACCCGCTCGCGCGGGACCTGGGGGCGGTCGAGCCACCACAGGGCCAGCCCCTGGAGGACGCTGCGGCACACTTCCCAGGCCATCTCGGCGTCGATCCTGCTGTCCTCGTCGGGGGCCTCGTCGGAGGTCTCGTCGAAGGGGATGCCGACCAGCCGGGCGAAGAAGGGGAGCAGCGCCTCGCGGCTCTCGGCGATGACGGCCTGGTGGTCGGCGCGCACGGCAGCGTCCCCCGTGGTGTCGCGGAAGAGCATCCGCCAGGCGTAGGGGTGGGTCTCGATGTAGCCGAACCAGGCGTCGAAGGCCCCGGTCACCTCTTCGGTCCTCGGTTCGCCGGGTGCGCCGGCCGTGCCGGGGTCGGGGAGCCGCTCGCGCCACAGCCGGCGCAGTTCGGCGAAGTGCCGCTCCAGCAGGCGCCGGTGGAGCTGGCGTTTGGAGGAGAAGTGGTCGTAGACGACGGGCACGGAGACCCCGGAACGGCGGGCGATCTCCTCCATCGAGGCGCGCTGGTAGCCGTGCGCGGCGAACACCTCGGTGGCCGCCTCCTCGATGACGGCACGGCGCTGCTCGGCGCTCATGCGCTTGCGCGGCTCGCTCATGCGCTTGCGTGGCTTGTCAGTTGACAACCTAGCGGTCCTTAGGTTTAGCTTCGTCTGGAACCTAGCGATTACTAGGTTACCGGTGGACCAGGTACCGGCCGAGCGCTCCGGCGAGGGGTGCCCGACAGGGCGTGAGGAGCGGTGATGAGCGGCAGCGACGAGCGGTACGACGTGATCGTGGTCGGAGCCGGATGCGCCGGGGCGCCGCTGGCCGCACTGCTGGCCCGGCAGGGGTACACGGTGTGCCTGGTGGAGAAGGCCCGCCTGCCCTCCGGTACCCCCTCGACCCATGTCTTCCAGGCCGACGCGCTGGCATTCCTCGACTCGCTCGGCGTCCTGGAGAAGCTGCGCACCACGGGAGCCCCGCTGATCGGGCGGGCCGACGCCCGCGTGGGTGACGTGCGCTGGCCGGTGAACTGGCCGGTGCGCCCCGGCGATCCGGGCGGCGTGATGTCGGTGCGCCGCTTCCGGCTCGATCCGCTGCTGGCCGAAGCCGCCCGGGAAGCGGGCGCCACGCTGCTGGCCGGCACGGCGGTGACGGACCTGGTCAGGACCGCGGACGGCAGGGTGGCCGGCGTCAGGGTCTCCTCGGCCACGGGGGGCGAGGAGACCCGGGGCGGCACAGGGCAGGAGCGGGTGCTGCGGGCCCGGCTGGTGGTGGGGGCCGACGGCCGCGCCTCCACCGTGGCGCGGCTGGCGGGCGCCCGCTTCTACCATGTGACGCCGAGCCAGTTCGCGCTGTTCTGGGGGTACTTCGCGGAAGCAGACATCGGCGAGCCGACCTTCGTCTTCCACCGCTGGGCCGACCGCGTGGTGCTGGGCCTGCCCACCGACGACGGGCTCTACCAGGTGCAGGTCGGCGTGGACCCGGCCCGGCTGCGCGAGTTCCGCGCCGGGCTGCCCGGCAGCCTGCTGGAGTACGCGCGGGCGGCCGAGCCCGTGGCCAAGGCGCTGTCCGGGGCGCGGCTGGTCGACAAGCCGCACGCGGCCACGCACTGGAAGGGGTACTTCCGCGAGTCGTCGGGGCCAGGCTGGGTGCTGGTGGGCGACGCGGGGCACTTCAAGGACCCGACGGCGGGGCGCGGGATCGGTGACGCCTTCCTCCAGGCGGCCCGGCTGGCCGAGACCGTCACCGGACATCTCAGCACCGGCAAGGCGGAGACCGCCGGGACAGAACTGGACGAGGCGCTGCGCCGCTGGGCGGCGTGGCGGGACGCCGAGTTCGTGGAGCCGTACTGGTTCGCGGCCGACATCGGCAGCCTCGCACCGCTGCCCGCCGTCCTGCCGGAGGTGCTGCGCGGGATGCGCCGCGCGGGAACGGCCGACAGCCTCTTCGAGATGGTCAACCACCGGGCGATGCCCGGCGACATCGTCACCGGGCCCCGGCTGCTCGGGGCGGTCGGCAGGCTGCTGGCCCGGGGTCGGCTGGGCGTGCTGCGCGAGGTCGCAGGGCTGGCCGCGGCCGACCGTCGCCGCCGGGCCCTGGCCCGCAGCCCGCGGTACGAGACCGGCCGGCCGCACCACGAGGCGTGGTGAGCCCTCAGCCGCCGCTGCAGGGAGGACACGCGCCGGCGCTGCTGAACGTGCCGGGCCCCAGCGCTTGCGGGGGTGTGCAGGCACCGACTCCGGGCGTGCGAACGACCCGGAGGACCGCTCCCCGGGTCCACTCGAGCCACCAGGAGCGGTAACGTGGCCGTCGATCATGGGCAGGGGCCCGGGCAGTTGGAGCGGCGGGGCCGGGAACGGGGCACGAGGGTGTACGCGGTAGGCGAGCAGGACGATCACGACGACATCTTCCCGGTCATCGAGTACGGGGGTGCCGAAGGCTGCTGGGAGGCCCCCGGCGATCTGGAGCGGCGGCTGTACAAGCTGTCCCAGGTCGAGGAGAGCTACACCTACCTGCGCACCCTCGCCGAGAACGGTGTCTACCACCCGGTGCCGATCGAGCAGGCCAACCGCAACCCGGCCGAACGGCAGCCGCTCACCAGCCGGATCACCGGCTCCGACGGCGTCCCCCGCACCATCACACAGGTCTACACCGACGGTCTGCTGCCGCGCCCGCACCCGTATGTCGTCTTCGAGTTCATCACCCTGGGCACCCTCGCCCACATCCTGCCGCCCGAGGTGGACGTGCTGGTCGTCAACGCGGCGACGCCCTGCCAGGAGATGTTCCAGGTGGACGACGAGGAGCGGGAGGTGTGGGCGGATCTGCACGAGGAGCTGTTCGACCCGCAGGTGCTCACCGACCGGCTCGTCACCCGCCGCACCGGTGCCCCGGAGCCAGGGCCGCTGCTGCACGGTCTCGCCTGCGGAGCGCACCTGTGCTACGGCAACGGCGACCCCTGGAACACCCTGGACTGGCACGGCGCCGGCTACAGCGCCGAGGTCGAGCGGCTGGAGGAGAGCTGGGGGGTCTCCAGCCGGGAGGACTGGCTCGAGACCCAGCAGCGGCTGCTGGAGTGCGAGGTCAGCCCCTGGTTCTGGGATTTCGTGCTGGGTGCGCGGCAGGCGCTGGACCGGGAGCGGGGCGCGAGCGGCGGCCGTGGACCGGTGGACGCCGGGCTGTGGCGGGACTGTGTGGAGGCCACCCTGCGGCGCGCCGTCGAGGCGCCCGAGGGGCCGGAATTCGAGCAGTTCCTTGGGGAGATGCGCGAGATGGTCGGCAAGATCCTGCGCTACGAGGCGCGGTTCCGCGCCGACGGGCTGCTCGGCTCCGACGAGGTGGTCCGTACGGTCGCGGCCTGGGACCTGGGACGGGCCTCCAAGATGGCACGCTGGGGCCGGGGTGCCCGCTATGCGACCCGGGCGGAGATGTACGACGCTCTCGAGCGGGTGAGCGCGGGCGTACGGAGCAGCTACCGCTCCTGGGCGGAGTTCTCGGCGGCGTATGTGATGGGCCGCTGTCTGCACTTCGACGAGGAGCGGTTCGGTGAGTGGTACACCGAGGTGCTGGAGGCGCACCACGCGCTGCTGCGGGCGCCGGGCAGCCCGTGGAACACGGTGCCGTTCCAGCTGCCGGGCTGATCGCGCTCCGGGCCGGTCGCACAGGCGACCGGCCCCCGTGCGCGTCGGTGGGTCAGCGGCCTTCCGGCCGCTCCAGCGCCACCTTCGGCAGCCGTGCGGCGAGCGGTGCCGGAAGCCACCAGGCGCGACGGCCGAGCAGTTGCATCGCGGCGGGCACGATCAGGCAGCGGATGACCAGTGCGTCCACCAGAATCGCCACCGCGAGGCCCAGCCCGAACTGCTGCAGCATGCGACTGGGGCTGAGCACAAAGGCGGCGAAGACCACGATCATGATGGCCGCGGCCGCGGTGATCACTTTGCCGGTGGCGGCCAAGCCCTCGCGTACGGCGTGGTCGTGCTCCTTCGTGCGCATCCACTCCTCGTGGATGCGGGAGATCAGAAAGACCTCGTAGTCCATCGACAGCCCGAAGACGATTGCGAAGATCATCACCGGGATGAACGCCTCGACGGGCCCGGGCTGCACCCCGAACCAGCCTTCCTGGAAGACCGGCGTGACCACACCCAGCGCGGCGGAGATGCTCAGCAGGTTCAGCACGGCCGCCTTGAGCGGGATCAGCACCGAACGGAAGACCGCCACCAGCAGCAGTGACGACATCCCGACGACGATCGCCACGAACAGCGGCATCCGTTCGGCGACACTGTCGGCGAAGTCCTGCGTGGCGGCGGTCGGTCCGCCGACCAGAGCCTCGGCACCTGTCTGCCGTTCCAGCGGTGGCAGTACATCGTCCCGGAGCCGGTGCACGAGTTCGGTGGTGCCCTCGTCCTGCGGCGCGGTCTTAGGAAAGACGACGACCGTGGCGGGCCCTCCGTTCTTCGAGGGCAGTACGGGAGTGGTCGCGGCGACGCCGTCGGCCTCGGCGACGGCGGTGCGGATCGCCCGGCCGTCCGCCCTGTCACCGTCCACGACGAGGATCAGCGGACCGTTGAAGCCGGGGCCGAAGCCCTCAGCCAGCAGGTCGTACGCCTGTCTGCTGGTCGTGGTGCGCGCGTCGTTGCCCGCGTCCGAGAAGCCGAGCCGGATGCCGAGTGCGGGCGCTGACAGGGCGAGGAGGGCGATGAGCGCGGCGAGCAGCGCGGGCAGCGGGCGGCGCTGAACCGCGGCCGCCAACTGCCGCCATCGGGCTCCATCTTCCTTTCCCTTGGCCGCGGACTTCTCGGCGCGCCCGAGCACCTGGCGCTGGATTCGCCGCCCGAACAGCGCGAGCAGCGCGGGCAGCAGGATCAGCGAGGCCGCCATGGTGGCCAGCACTGTCAGCGCCACCGCCAGGGCGACGCCCTGCAGCGAGCCGAGGCCGAGTGCGATCAGGCCGAGCATTGCGGTGATCACTGTGCAGCCGGCGAAGAAGACCGTCCGGCCCGCGGAGTCCACAGCGAGCAGGGCCGCGCTCTCGGAGTCCGCGCCACGGGTGAGTTCGTGCCGGTAGCGGTAGAAGATCAGGAGGGCGTAGTCGACACCCACGCCGAGACCGATCAGCATCATGATCGGCGGGGTGAAGTCGGCGACGGTGAACGCATGGGAGGCCAGAGCGACCAGCCCGACCGCACCGCCCACCGCGAACAGCGCGGTCAGCAGCGGCAGTGCGGCCGCGATCAGCGAGCCGAAAAGCAGTACGAGGATCACGAGTGCGGCGAGCAGGCCCGCCCCTTCCGCCGAGCCGCCCCCTTCCTCCTCGGCGCCGCGCACGGCCTCGCCGCCGAGTTCGACGCGCAGACCGTCTCCGGCGGCGGACCGGGCGGTGTCGATGATTCTTGTGATGTCGGCCTTGGGAACGTGCTGCGCCTTGTCCTCCAGTGTCACCGTGGCATAGCCGATCGTGCCGTCCTCGGAGACGGCCGAGGCGTCGGCGTAGGGGCTGCGCACCTCGGCGACGCCGGACAGGTCGCGTACCCGGCCGAGCATCTGCCGCACCGCCGGCTCGCGCTCGAGGATGCCCGCGCGGTCCTCGAGAACGATCTGGATGCTGTCCCCCGCCTGCGACGAGCCGTGCCGCTCGAGCAGATCGGTCGCGGCCTGGGAATCGGTGCCGGGCAGTGTGAAGTCGTTGCGGTAGTCGCTGCCTGCTGCCTGCGAGCCGAGTGTGATCGCGGCCAGCACGACCACCCACAGCAGCACAGCGCCCCAGCGATGGCGCTGGGACCAGCCGGCGAGCCGACCGAAGACGCCGCGCTGAGAGGCAGCGGCGGACCGGTCGGAGGGTCCGGTCGCGGGTATGCCGCGCAAGGGGGACATGCTCACCGGCCCCCCTTCCGGCACATCGGACGACCCGTCCGGCGCGCACCGATCACCGCACCGGCGAGCGCGCTGAGGACCGGTACGACGATGAAGGCGGCCAGCAGCGTGCTGCTGCCGTCCACATCGAGGGTCCGGTCGAGGACGAAGGTGAAGAACGCGCCCACCGTCTCGGTCAGCAGAAAGCCCGCGGCTCCGCCGAGCAGAAACCCCAGTATGACGGCCGGGGCCTTGGCGTACAGGAACGGAATTCTCATGGACGGAGCGTGCGGGGAAGGTTCGCCCGCGGACATCGGTCTCCGGCGGGCATCCGCGCTACGCCAGTGGTTGCGGCCGGGCGAGCCCGGCTACCCCAGGGGTTGCGGCTCCGGCAGCGGGGCCGGCGAGGTCACCCCGCGAGCCAGCCAGGACTGACCATCCCTAGCTCGTAGGCCAGGACGACGAGTTGGGAACGGTCACGTACGTCCAGCTTCGACATGATGCGGCTGACGTGGGTCTTGGCGGTGGCCGGGCTCAGCACCAGCCGCCCGGCGATCTCGTCGTTGGTCAGCCCGGACGCGACCAGCTCCATCACCTCGCGCTCCCGCTCCGTCAGCGCGTTCAGACGCGGACTGGCCTCGGGCGCCCTGACCCGGCGGGCGAACTCGGCGATCAGCCGACGGGTGACGGAAGGACTGATCAGCGCATCACCGCGGGCGGCGACCCGTACCGCCTGCACCAGTTCCTCGGGTTCGGTGTCCTTCACGAGGAAGCCGGTGACGCCCGCCCGCAGGGCCCCGTAGATGTAGTCGTCCAGGTCGAAGGTCGTCAGGATGACCACCCGCACCTCGGCGAGCCGGCGGTCGGCGGCGATACGGCGGGATGCCTCCAGGCCGTCCACCTCCGGCATCCGGATGTCCATCAGGACGACGTCGGGACGCAGTTGACGACAGGCGGTCACGGCAGCCTCGCCGTCGCCCGCCTCGCCGACCACGGTGATGTCGTCCTCGTCCTCCAGGATCGAACGGAATCCGGCACGGACCAGCCGTTGGTCGTCGGCCAGCAGGACCTCGATCATGAGAAGCCGGCTCCGATCGTCAGGTGACCCGACCGCCGGGTCCGATCATCAATGCGCGTACGGAATACGGGCGGTGACGGCGAATCCGCCGTTCGGCCCCGGCTCCGCGGCAAGTTCACCGCCGAGCATAGCCGCCCGCTCCCGCATCCCGGCGATGCCACTGCCCCTGGTACTGCCGTGGCTCGCGGCCCTTCGGTCCAGCGCACCCGTCACCTTCCCGTCGTCCTCGACCGCCAGTGCGAGCTCCCGCTCCCCGAAATCGAGGCGTACGTCCACCGAGGTGGCCCCGGCCGCATGCCGGGTCACGTTGGTCAGCGCCTCCTGCACGATCCGGAACGCCGCGAGATCGACCGCGGCGGGAAGTTGCCTTGCCCTGCCCTGGCTGTGCACTCGCACGTCGAGCCCCGTCGGCTTGGCCGAGGCCACCAGATCGTCCAGGCGGGCGAGACCCGGCGCCGGCTGCGTCGGCGCCGCCTCGTCGACTTGGCGCAGCACCCCGAGCGTGGCGCGCAGTTCCCGCAGCGCATCCCGGCTGTTCTCCTTGATCGCGGCCAGGGCTTCCTCGGCCTCCCCCGGGTGCTTCTGGAGCCGGTGCAGGGAGGCGCCTGCCTGCACGTTGATGAGGGAGATCCGGTGCCCGATGACGTCATGCAACTCGCGTGCGATCCGCAGCCGTTCCTCGGTGACCCGGCGTCGCGCCGCCTCCTCCGCATAGGCGAACCGCCTGTGCCGCATCGTTCCGAGCGCCACCACAGCAACCAGCCAGCCGGTGAGCATGAAGACGGCGACACTGTTGATGTCGTTGTTCCCGGCAAGCGCCCCGATGCCCACCCCGATGACGACAACGGCGGCGAGCGCGAGGGCCGCCTGCAACCGGCCCTCGGCGGCGACGGAATAGAGCGCGATGATCACGGCGACCACCAGCGGGCCGTCGTACGTGCTGGTGACGTAGTACAAGGCGGTGGCGGCCAGGACGAACACCGTCACGGCCACCGGATACCGACGCCGCACGTACAGTGCCCCGCACACGGCTCCGGTCAGCAGCCAGCCCAGGATGGTCACGGGCCAGGGCTCCGCCGGTTCGCGTATCAGTGGCGCCGATCCCCAGACGGCGCCCAGCAGCAGCACACCGCAAGCCGGCACCACATCCGCTGTGCGGCCGTCCGGCAGCCGCAGCCGATGCGTGGTCTCACGTGCCATGCGGCCAGCCTAAGCAGCCGCGGTGACAGCGGAGTCGGCCGGACGGCCGAACCGCGCGGGAGGAACCCGCAACCACGGAGGTACGGCTGCCCGGCACCGCCACAACCCCAGTGGTAGAGCAGTTGCCCGCCCGGGGGCGACGCCCCGGGCCGAGCCGGACGGCCATTCTCGGCGGCATGAACATGTACGAGCACAAGCACTCGGCCCCGCCACTGCTGCGGCGCCCGGACTGGCCGGTGGTGATCGGGCTGGCGGTTGTCGCGCTGGTCAGGCCGCTGTTCTCGATCACAGGGCTGAGCGGCAGCCTCGGCAGACCCGCCACCCCACTGATTCTCACGGCCGCCATCTCCGTGCTGTGGGTCGGCGCCGGTGTCCTGAGCCGAGTGCGCGAGCCGCTGCCGACCCTCGTCGCCGCCGGTCTCGCCTACGCGCTCGGCACCCTCGTGCTCAGCGGGGTGCTCTCGCCGCTCCTCGACGGCGAGTTGGCCGGCCCACTGGCCCGTCCGCAGTCGATCGTGCCGCTCTTCGCCGTCAACGCCGCGTGGGGTGCTCTGTGCGGCGTCTGCGCCGTGGGCCTGCGCAGAGCTCGCGCACGCGGCCGTTGAGGGCCACCGCCCATCGCCGTACAGGAGCCGGTCTGCCGCCGGGCGTCCGCGTCAGTCCCGTACCGCGGCGACCGCCTCGATCTCGACCAGCTGGTCGGTGTAGCCGAGCACGGTGACGCCCAGCAGCGTGCTGGGGACGGCGTGGTCGCCCATGGCGTCGCGGTAGACCGCCCAGGCCGCACCCAGGTCCTCCTGCCGGCTGGAGGCGACCAGGACCCTGGTGCTGATCAGGTCCGTGAGGTCGGCGCCCGCCTCGCCGAGCGCGGTGCGCAGGTTGGCGACCGCCTGGGCGGCCTGGCCCGCGTAGTCGCCGACGGGGGTGACGATGCCGTCGGCGTCCAGCGGGCAGGCCCCCGCGAGGAAGATCAGCCGGGCATCGGCCGGTGCCGTGGCCGCATAGGCGTATTCGGCCACGTCGGAGAGGGTGTTGGAACGGACCAGAGTGACGGCTCGGGGCACGGGGTTCCCTTCGGGAGGTCCGGGTGGGTTCCCCCGAACCTCAACGCAGCGGCCGGGCCCGCGCAACCGGTTATCCGCACCGGCCGAAGGGGCCTCAGCCGCCCAGTCCCCGCTTGAGGCGCCCGATCAGGTCCGCGTCGCAGAAGTCCAGGAAGCCCCGCGGGTCGGGGCCCGCGTTCATCAGGACCAGCCTGTCGAAGCCGGCGTCGGCGAACGGCTTGGCCACCTCCAGATACCGCTCGGGGTCGTTGCCGCAGGCGAAGCGCTGCCTGATGTCCTCCTCGCGGACGTGCGCGGTGGCGGCCTCGAAGTTGACCGGGTTGGGAAGCTCGCTCATCACCTTCCAGCCGGCCAGCGCCCACCGGAAGTATTTGAGCGCGGACTGGGCAGCCTCGCTCTCGCTCTCCGCCCATGCCGTCGGCACCTCGGCGTAGCCGGGTCCTGTGCCGCCGGCCTCCCGGTAGGCGCGTACGATCTCGGGTTTCTCCTCGGTGGCGAAGATGCCGTCGCCGAGTTCGGCGGCGATCCGGGAGGAGGCGGGTCCGCCGGCGGCGACGGCCATCAGGGGCGGCTCGGGCGGCAGGTCGAAGACGCAGGCGTCCTCCAGACGCAGGTACTTCCCCTCGTAGGAGCGGTAGCCGCCCTGCCACAGCAGGCGGATGATCTCCAGCGCCTCCCGGAACCTCGCGTGCCGCTCGGCGACGGCGGGCCAGCCGGTGCCGATCACATGCTCGTTCAAACGTTCGCCGGAGCCCACACCGAGGACGAAGCGGCCCTCGGAGACGAGCGCCATCGTCGCGGCGGCCTGGGCGACGATGGCCGGGTGGTACCGCATGCTGGGGCAGGTGACGCCGGTGACCAGCTGGATGCGCTCCGTCCTGGCAGCGATGGCGCCGAGCACGCTCCAGGTGAAGGCGGAGTGGCCCTGGTCGTCCAGCCACGGGTGGTAGTGGTCGCTCATCTCGACGAAGTCGAATCCGGCGGCCTCGGCAGCGATGGCCTGGCGGATCAGTTCCTGGGGGCCGTACTGCTCGGTGGCGAGCTTGTAGCCGATCTGCATGTGTACTGCTCCTTGGTCGCTCTCCCCCCTCGGGTACCTCCACGTCCTCTCGCACACTCGCACCGTTCCACCGCCGCCGAAGGGTGTGACACGGCCGATGCTGGGAACCGCCGGGTACCGACACCTCCGTGCGAAGGAGACCGGGCATGGACACACTCTCGGACCTGTCGGTGCTGGTGACAGGCGGTTCCCGAGGGCTGGGACTGCTGCTGGCCCGCCAGTGTGTGGAACGGCGCTGCGACGTGACCATCGCCGCGCGCCACGAGGAGGAGCTCGACCGCGCTGTCGGACTGCTGCGCCGCAGGGCCCGGGACACCGAGGTGACCGGGCGGGTGTGCGACGTGACCGACCGGGCCGCCGTCCACGAACTGGTGGAGAACACCGCGGCAGCCCAGCGGGGACTGGACGTGGTGATAGCCAACGCCGGGAACATCCAGGTGGGGCCCGCTGAGGAGTCCGGCACCGAGGCGTTCCGGAGCGCGATGGAGACGATGTTCTTCGGCGCGCTGCACACCGCGATGGAGTCGCTGCCGCAGCTGCGGGAGAGCCCGGCGGGCGGCCGGCTCGGGCTGATCGGTTCGGTCGGCGGGCTGCTCCCGGTGCCCCATCTGGTGCCGTACTCGTGCGCGAAGTCCGCCATCGCGGCGCTGGCGGAAGGGCTGCGCGCCGAACAGGCCGAGCACGGGGTCAGCGTCACCGCAGTCCATCCCGGACTGATGCGGACCGGCTCGCACCGCCAGGTGGAGCTGTCCGGCGACAAGGGCAAGGAGTTCGCCTGGTTCGCCACGCTTGCGGGACTGCCGGGTCTGTCCATGGACGCGCTGGAGGCCGCCGAACGCATCATCCGAGCGCTCGAACACCGCCGTACCAGGGTGGTCCTCACCCCGGCGGCGCAGCTCGGCGCGAAAGCGTACGGGGTGGCGCCGACGCTGGTCACCCGCACCAATGAGCTGGTGGCGCGGATGATGCCGGGGCCGGAGCCGTCCGGCCGCGAGGGGCGCTCGCGCTGGCAGTCGGCGGTCAGCGCGATGAACGACCGCGCGGCCAAGCGGCTGAATCAAATGGGTGCCTGAATTGCGCCCCGAAGGGATCTGGAGGGACACATGAGGGCTCTCACCTATCAAGGCAAGCGCAACGTCAGCGTGGAGACGGTGCCCGACCCGGAGATCACGGAACCGGACGACATCCTGCTCCGGGTCACCACCAGTGGGATCTGCGGCTCCGACCTCCATCTGTACGAGGTGCTCGGGCCGTTCCTCGACGAGGGCGACATCCTCGGCCACGAACCGATGGGGGTGGTGGAGGACGTGGGCCCGGAAGTGGCGGCGCTCTCCCCCGGGGACCGGGTCGTGGTGCCGTTCAACGTGAGCTGCGGCACCTGCTGGATGTGCCGCCAGGGGCTCCAGTCGCAGTGCGAGACCACCCAGGTGCACGAGTACGACAGCGGCGCCGCCCTGTTCGGCTACAGCAAGATGTACGGCCAGGTGCCGGGCGGCCAGGCGGAGTTCATGCGGGTCCCGTTCGGCAACCACCTGCCGATCAAGGTGCCGGACGGGCCGCCGGACGAGCGGTTCGTCTATCTGTCCGACGTCCTGCCGACGGCCTGGCAGGCAGTGGCGTACGCCGACATCCCCAAGGGCGGCAGTGTCACCGTGCTGGGTCTCGGACCCATCGGCGACATGGCGACCCGGATCGCGCAGCACCAGGGCGCGGAGCTGGTCATCGGCGTAGACCTGGTGCCCGAGCGGCTGGAGCGGGCCCGTGCGCGCGGTGTGCACACCCTCGACCTGCGCGAGCACCACGACCTCGGTGCCGCCGTACGGGAGCTGACGCAGGGCCGGGGCACGGACGCGGCCATCGACGCCGTCGGTATGGAGGCGCACGGCGCGCCCGTCGCCAAGGCCGCGCACCAGGCGGTCGGCCTGCTGCCGGACGCGCTGGGCGCCAAGATGATGCAGCGGGCCGGTGTCGACCGGCTGGCCGCGCTCAACGCGGCGTTCGACGTCGTACGGCGCGGCGGCACCGTGTCGGTCTCAGGCATCTACGGGGGCGCCACCGATCCGCTGCCGATGCTGAAGCTGTTCGACAAGCAGATCCAACTGCGGATGGGCCAGGCGAACGTCCGCAACTGGGTGGACGACATCCTGCCGCTGCTCACCGATGAGGACCCGCTGGGTGTCGACCACTTCGCCACGCATGCGCTGTCGCTGGAGCAGGCGCCGAGTGCCTACGGCACGTTTCAGCGCAAGGAGGACGGCATGGTGAAAGCCCTCTTGAAGCCCTCGGCAACGTGATTGCTGGGGAGGGGCTGCCCCTGCCCGGCCGCTGCAGTCTGCGGGTTGGTTGTGGTTGTTCACGCGGTTCCCCGCGCCCCCCTGACGGGGCGCACCTCCCGCTGTGCTTGGGAGGTCTGCGCCAGAGGCGTAGGGCTGGCAAGCGCAGCCCCCCGTGCGGGGTACGCAAGACATGGTGCTATCGCATATCGCGGAGGCGGCGGAATTTGCCGACCGAGCGCTCGATGGTTTCCGGGTCGACGACGTGGGCCTCGACCGTCACACCGATGCCCTCCTTGACGCGGCGGACCACGGTTTCCGCCGCATCCGCCCGCTGGGCATCAGTGGCCGCCGCCCGCGCCTCCACCACCACGGTGAGGTGCTCCATCCGGCCCCGCCGGGTGAGTTGGAGCTGAAAATGCGGGGCCACAGCCGGTGTGGCCAGCACGATTTCCTCGATCTGGCTGGGGAAGACATTCACCCCGCGCAGGATGATCATGTCGTCACTGCGACCGGTGATCTTCTCGATACGGCGGAAGGCGGCCCGAGCCGTCCCCGGCAGCAGCCGGGTCAGATCCCGGGTGCGGTACCGGATGACGGGCAGCGCCTCCTTGGTGAGCGTCGTCAGCACCAACTCGCCGCGCTCGCCCTGGGTCTGCGGCTGCTCCCCCAGCGGGTCGACGATCTCCGGGTAGAAATGGTCCTCCCACAGGTGGAGTCCGTCCTTGGTCTCCACGCGCTCCTGGGCGACGCCCGGGCCCATCACCTCCGAGAGCCCGTAGATGTCCACGGCGTGCATGTCGAAGCGTTCTTCGAGCTCGCGGCGCATCGCTTCCGTCCACGGTTCGGCCCCGAAGATGCCGACCCGTAGCGAGGTGGTGCGCGGGTCGATCCCCTGCCGCTCGAACTCGTCCAGCAGCGTGAGCATGTACGTGGGGGTCACCATGATGATCTCGGGCCGGAAGTCCTGGATGAGCCGCACCTGTCTCTCCGTCATCCCGCCGGAGGCCGGGATGACGGTGCAGCCGGCGCGCTCGGCGCCGTAATGCGCTCCCAGCCCGCCCGTGAACAGCCCGTACCCGTACGAGATGTGCACCTTGTGGCCCGGCCGCCCGCCCGCGGCACGGATGCAGCGCGCCACCAGATCCGCCCAGGTGTCCAGGTCGCGCTGGGTGTACCCGACGACGGTCGGGCGCCCGGTCGAGCCGCTGGAGGCGTGGATACGGCGTACGTCCTCCATGGGCACGCCGAACATCCCGAACGGGTAGGTGTCGCGCAGGTCGGCCTTGGTGGTGAACGGGAACTTCGCCAGATCGTCGAGGGTGCGGCAGTCCTCGGGTCGCACCCCTGCCGCGTCGAACTTCTTGCGGTACAGCTCCACGTCCTCATACGCGTGCCGCAGTGTGCTGCGCAGCCGCTCCAGTTGGAGCCGCCGCAACTCGTCCGTGCTCAGCAGCTCACCGTCGTCCAGCAGTTCGTCCATCTCGCCGTCCCCGTTCACTTCACCGGCGTCGCCGTACGGCTGCGTCCCCGGAACTCCGCGATCACCTGTTCGCCGCACGCCACGGTGACGTCGTAGATCCCGCTGCGGCCGTATCGCGTGCGCTCCTGCGCCACGGCCAGCAACTCGTCACCCTCCCAGGCAGGCGCCACAAAGGTGATGTCCGCCCCTGCCGCCACCGTCACCGGGCCATGGCTGTTGCAGGCGCAGGCGAAAGCGGTGTCGGCGAGGAGGAAGAGATAGCCGCCGTGGGCCGTCCCATGGCCGTTGACCATGTCGGCCCTGACCCGCATCCGCACGGTCGCAAATCCCTCACCCGCTTCGATGAGGCCGATGCCCAGCGCGGCGGAGGCCCGGTCGGCACCGAGCATCGCGGCCACGGACCGGGACCCGGTTCCCGCACCGTTCCCCACCTGCGACCTCCCGCCTCCGGCAGACACCGACCGACCATTCGGTGCGCCCAGTAATCCAGCGCGGGGTCCGGCCTGTCAAGACGGCTGCAGTGCTCTCTTCGGCAACCCGCTCGTTTCCATCCGCGACCGGGAACCAAACAGCCGCGAAACGGCGTGGAACGACACGTTCAGGTGTTCGTGCCCCGACTGTTCCGGCGGCGGGGGGAACGGCCGGCGATACGGGTGGAGGAGAACGGCGGGCAATGGCTCTGACCTTGGAGACAGCCGCGATGCGTGCGGGGGACGGAAACCCGGGCGCGCTGCTGGGCGAGTTCCGGCGCACCGCGGTGCTGGTGCCGACGGGCGGCCAGAACGCAGGTCAGCTGCTGACCCGGTCCCTCGGCGGGGTGCGCTGGATTCTGGCGTTCACCGACGAGGCCGCGCTGGCCCGGTTCGCGCGGGAGCCGGGCAGCGGCGGCTCACCGGGCGCCGAGTGGCCGTATGTGTCCGTACTGGGTGCCCGGCTGCTGGACGCCGTGATCCCGGCGCTGGCCGGCCCCACCGGCGTGGCCGTCGACATCGCCGACCAGGACGGCTCCATGCTCTTCCCGCCCGTGCCGGGCATCGTGCCGGACAAGGTGGCCGTGGGCGGAACCGGCGACACCAAGAGGCAGCCGGTCTGATGGGCAGCGGCGGCGGCAAGGACGACGGCGTCAACTGGAACAAGGAGTCCCTCGGCCTCATCGAGAAGGGCCTCAAAGGCGCCATCGACGAACTGAAGGCATCCGGCAGTTCCGCGACCTCCTCCCTCCAGGGCGCCGGTTTCGAAGAGCTGTCCCTCACCGGGATGGAGGCCGGGCACGGCGGAGTGGCCGTCGACTTCGAGGACTTCTGCGAGAAGTGGGAGTGGGGCGTACGCGCCCTGGTGCAGAACGCCAACGGGCTGGCCGAACGGCTGGGCCTGTCGGCGGGCATGGCCTACGAGGAGGACCAGTACGCGGCGGGAGCGCTGAAGGTGGGCCTCAACTCCATTCTGGTGACCGGCAATCCGCATGCCACGGAGGAGGAGATCGCCCAGCAGGGCTGGGGCGACATCGTGAAGCCGGACGCACCGGACTGGAGCAGGGAGTCCTGGGACAAGGCGGGCGAGGACATCAAGCAGGACTGGAAGGACACCGGCCGGGAGCTCACCACCAAGGGCCGGGGCGGAATGTACATGGACATGGCGCAGGACGCCGCCGGTTTGAGTGATGAGCAGATCGAGGCCGAGCGGGACGAGTGGTTCGGCCCGTCGCCGGAAGAGCGAGCGACGGCGCAGCAGCAAGGGGGTCAGGGCTGATGGGCTGGGATCTGGTCCCGGACTCGTGGGAGGACAAGGCCGAGGATCTGACCGAGAAGGTCGGTGACGGCGTCGAGGGGTTCGGCAACTGGACGGCCGACCGAATGGACGACGCCGGCTGGGAGTCCGGCGGGGACTGGGTTCGGGACAAGTCACGCTCCGCAGCGAACGCGATGGGTGCCGAGACGGCCGAGTTCCAGCTGGACGAGACCGAGGACCCCAAGAAGCTGGTCTTCGGCAGCCCCAGCAAGATCCGCGCCACCGCCACACATCTGAGGAACTTCAAGACCGCCTTCGACAAGGTCGTCAAGGGCCTCAAGGGTCTGCACAAGGGGACGCTCAAGGGCAAGGCCGCCGACGCGTTCTGGGAGAAGGTCGGCCTGGAGCCCGCCAAGTGGATCAAGGCGGCCGACGCCTGCGAGAAGGCGGCAGGTGCCCTGGAGGACTTCGCCCACACCGTGGAGTGGGCCCAGGGCCAGGCCCGGGAGGCGGTCGCCCAGTACAAGGACGACAAGAAGGACGAGGCCGAGGAGACACTGCAGGAGGCACGCACCCAGCGCAACACCGCCGCCGCCCGCGCCCAGAAGGCGATCAAGGCGGCCCGGGACGCGGCCCCGCCCAAGCCCGACTACTGGGACCAGGCCGGCGACGGCCTCGAAGGGCTGAAGCTGGACGCCGTCCACGTGTCCGGCGGCATCGTCAAAGGCACCGCGGGGGTGATCAACTTCGTCCGCAGCGTCAACCCCGCCGACCCCTACAACCTCACCCACCCCGCCGAATACGTCACCAACCTCAACTCCACCGTCACCGGCCTGGCCCGGGTGGCCAACGACCCGGCCGGCGCCGGGAAGCGGATGTGGGACGCCTTCCAGAAGGACCCCGCGGAAGGCACGGGCCGCCTCATTCCCGAACTCCTCGGCACCAAGGGCGCAGGAGCCGCGATAAAAGCCGGGCGGGCGGGAAAGCTGGCCGGCCTCGCGGACGACCTGCCCGGCGGACGAGGCGCCCTCGATGGCAAGGGCGCGGAGGCCGCCGCCAGAGGTGCGAAGGAAACCCCGTGCAAGGGAACCGACCCGGTGGACCTGGCGACGGGTCGGATGTATCTGCCGCAGACCGATCTGTCCCTGCCCGGCTCCCTGCCGCTGGCGTTCACCCGTCGCGCGGAGTCCGGCTACCGGCTCGGCCACTGGTTCGGCCCGTCCTGGACCTCGACGCTGGACCAGCGCCTGGAGATCGACGCCGAGGGCGTCGTCTTCGTGGGCGATGACGGCCGGCTGCTGGCCTTCCCCCACCCGGCGCCCGGGGTCCCCACACTGCCGACGGCCGGTCCGGTGCGGATGCGGCTGGAGCGCACACCGGACCTCGGCTACACGCTCACCGACCCGGACACCGGCTGGGTGCGGCACTTCGGGCCCGCCCAGGGCGGGCCGGGCTCCGAGGACGACGGTGTCGCGCGGATCGAGCAGCTCACCGACCGCAACGCCCACAGCATCACCTTCGAGTACGACGCACAGACCGGCGCGCCCTCCCGTCTCGTCCACAGCGGCGGCTACGCGGTGGCGCTGACCGTCGAGGACGACCGGGTGGCGGCGCTGTCCCTCGCGGACGCGGACGGCGGCACAACGGTGATGCGCTACGGCTACACCGACGGCGATCTGACCGAGGTCACCAACTCCTCGGGCCGCCCGCTGCGCTTCGAGTACGACGACGAGCAGCGGATCATCGCCTGGACCGACACCAACGGCCGCCGCTACGACTACGTCTACGACAACCTGCACCGCGTCATCGCCGAAGGCGGCACCGCGGGCCATATGCAGATCCGTATCGACTACGACGGCACCGACGAGGCCACCGGCCACCGGGTCACCACGGTGACGACGCGCGACGGACACGCGACCCGCCACCTGTTCGACGAGCGTGGCCACTCCATGGGCCAGATCGATCCGCTGGGCCACCGCACCCGCATCGAACGGGACCCGCACAACCGGCCGCTGTCGCACACCGACACGCTGGGCCGGACCACGACGCTGGGTTACGACGCGGGAGGCCGCCTCGCTTCGGTCACCCACCCCGACGGTGCCACCAGCACCATCGCTCGTGACGCGCTGGGCCGCCCGGTCGCCACCACGGAGCCGGACGGATCGGTGTGGCGCCAGGAGTGGGACGGCTACGGCAACCGGATCTCGGCCACCGACCCGGCGGGCAACACGACGCGCTACACCTACGACGGCCGCGGCCACCTCGCCTCCGTCACCGATCCCCTGGGCGCGACCACCCGGGTGTACTGCGACCCGGCGGGCCTCCCCGTGGAGATCACCGACCCGCTGGGCGGTGTGACCCGCTACGAGCGCGACGCGTTCGGCCGCCCCGTACGCATCACCGATCCCACGGGCGCCGGAACCGAGCTGGAGTGGTCCGTCGAGGGACACCCTCTCCGGCGCACCGGCCCGGACGGCACGACGGAGCGCTGGGAGTGGGACGGCGAGGGCAACTGCGTACGCCACCTGAACGCGGCGGGCGCCGAGTCGGTGTACGAATACGGCGACTTCGATGTCCTGACCGCCCGCACGGACCCGGACGGGGTGCGCTACGAGTTCGCCTACGACGCCGAGCTGCGGCTGACCCGTGTCACCAACCCCCAGGGCCTGACCTGGGACTACACCTACGACCCGGTCGGCAGACTGATCGCCGAGACGGACTTCGACAACCGTACGCGCGGCTACGAGCTCGACGCCGCAGGCCAGTTGACGGCGCGGATCAACCCGCTGGGTGACCGGATCGGCTACGAGTTCGACGCCATGGGTCGGATGACCCGCAAGGACGCGGCGGGAAAGGTGACCACGTTCGCCTACGACGCGGCCGGCCGGCTGGCCGAAGCCGTCGGTCCGGACGCGGAGGTGCGCTTCCAGCGCGACAAGCTGGGACGCGTCAAGGCGGAGCTGGTCGACGGCCGGGTGGTGACCCACACCTATGACGCACTGGGCCGCCGTGTCCGCCGCACCACCCCCACCGGCGCCGTCTCCACCAGCACCTACGACGCGGCGGGCAGCCGCACCTCCCTGACGGTCAACGGCCGCACCCTCGGCTTCGGCCGCGACGCGATGGGCCGCGAGACGGAGCGCCGCATCGGTGACACGGGCCTCGCCCTCCGGCAGCTGTGGGACCCGGCCGGACGGCTGACGGACCAGGCCCTGTCCCTGGCCGGCTCCGACCCCGTCCAGCAGCGCCGCTACTCCTACCGGCCCGACGGCCACCTGACCGCCGTCGACGATCTGCTGACCGGCACCAGCACCTTCGACCTGGACGCGCTCGGCCGGGTCACGGCCGTCAACGCCCGCAACTGGACCGAGCGCTACGCCTACGACGAGGCGGGCAACCTGACGCACGCCTCCTGGCCCGCCAAGCACGCGCCGGAAGCCACCGGCGACCGCACCTACGACGGCACCCGCGTGACCACAGCGGGCAGGGTCCGCTACGAGCACGACGCGGCCGGCCGGCTCACCCTGCGTCAGAAGACCCGGCTGTCGAAGAAGCCGGACTCCTGGCGCTACACCTGGGACGCCGAGGACCAGCTGACCGAGGTCACCACCCCGGACCGCACGGTCTGGCGCTACCTGTACGACCCGCTCGGCCGCCGCACCGAGAAGCGCCGGATGGCACCCGACGGCGAGACAGTGCTGGAGCGCACGCTCTTCACCTGGGAGGGCTCGACCCTCATCGAGCAGACCACCACCGGCACCGGCTCCTCGACGCCGGTCACCCTGACCTGGGACCACGAGGGCGACACGCCGCTCAGCCAGACCGAGCGCCGCCTGGACCAGGCCACCCAGCGCGAGATCGACGCGCGCTTCTTCGCCATCGTCACCGACCTGGTCGGCACCCCGACCGAACTCGTCGACGAGAGCGGCGAGATCGCCTGGCGCAGCCGCGCCACCCTGTGGGGCACCACAGGGTGGCGCGCCGACAGCACCGCGTACACCCCGCTGCGGTTCCCTGGCCAGTACCACGACCCGGAGACGGGCCTCCATTACAACTACTTCCGCCACTACGACCCGGAGACGGCACGCTACGCGTCACCGGACCCCCTTGGTCTCGCCCCCGCGGCGAACCCGGCCGCCTACGTCCACAATCCGCAGTCCTTGGTGGACGTTCTCGGGCTCGCCCCCAAGTGCGGGCCTTCACTGATGGACCGGATCAAGGGCCTCTTCGGCAGGGGCGGAGGCGACGCGCCGACTCCCGAGCCACCTCGCGAGCCCCTGGCTCTGCCCCCTGGCCGCCCCGACATCGGCGAGCCCGCCACCCTTTATGGTCCCTACCACAGGAGGGGCTCCCCCACTCAGACCCCCGAGGTGGTGCAGCAGGTGCTGGACAGTGGTGAACTGTGGGGACGGACACCACGTACCGGCCAGGTGGAAGCGGTGCAGGCACATAACGGCCCGATCCCCCCGGAACACGGACCCGGCAGCTTCGAGTTCTATACTTCGGTTCCGCCGACAGGTTCGTCCTATATGACCGGTTACTCGACCTGGGATCTGGGCGGCCCAGGCGTCGGGCACACGTTCCACAACGGGGACGACTTCGCCCGTATCCCGGTGTTCGTCACGGAGGTGAGATGACGATGGAGCGCGTCGACGCTGCACTGCTGCGCCGCAATGCGCAGGTCGCGTATCTGGACCTGAGCACGGAGGAAGCCGTACGGCGCTGGGGCGAGCCCGAGGTCACCTGGGATGACCTCGGGCCGTGGAACACCTTCGTCTTCCGCCTCGCGGACGGGACCCTGGCGGGGCTGGTACGCGAGGTCGAGAACGCGCCGAAGCCTGGGTACTTCCTGGTCGCCGCCAATGAGGAGACCGGCACCCCGGTCGGCGTCGACACCACCGAGGCGCTGGTCGCGTTCCTCTCCGAGGCGGACTTCGACGAGAGCCGCGTGCTGGAGCGGTACCCGAACTGACCGTCAGCGGCCCGCGTGTGCGATGAACGCCGACCAGGCGGTCGGCGTGATGCAGAGGGAGGGGATGGTGGTGTCCTTGGAGTCCCGGACATGGACCGCTCCGGGGAGGGTTGCGACCTCGACGCAGTCGTCTCCTTGAGGGCTGCTGTAGCTGCTCTTGAACCAGTTGAGCTCGGTGTCATTGCTCATAGCGCTCCTCGCATTCGCTTCAGCAGGCTCAGGGAATCTGCCGGGGTCAGAGCCTGTGAGCGCAGTTTTGCATACCGCATGTGCAAGCGGCTGAGTGCGCCGTCTTCAGTGATGAGTTGACCGGTCTCTTGTCCTTCCACGTAACCAAACCACCGATGTTCGGGCGTCTCCAACAGCCGGAAGGGCCCTGCCACACCGGCATGTCCGTACGGCTGCACCAAAGGCATGACCTGGAGTTCCAGCGACGCTATGTCGGCACAAGCGATCAAATGGTCGAGCAGCTCCCGAGCCACTTCGTCCCCACCTGTGCGGCGCTCCAACACGGCTTGCTCAATGATGAAGCTGAGCGTGACCGGCCGCTTCCGAGTCAACAACTGCTGCCGTTCCAGCCGATCCGCAATCAGCTCCTCGATCTCTTCCTCCGTCGGCAACGGGGGCGTCCCTAGGATCAACGCCCGCGCGTACGCCTCGGTCTGCAAGAGCCCCGGGACCACTCGGCACTCGTAGGTGTACAGGCTGAGCGCCGTGAGCTCCATCTTGGCCAACTGGCGGAACCAGGCGGCGATGCCGTTGCCCCTCGACAGATGCTTCACGGCTTCCCTCAGGGCGCCACCCGCGTCGAAGTCCCGCTCCGCCCGTTCAATGAACCGAGGCGGCGGAAACCTCCGCCCCTGCTCGACACCCGCACACGTACTTAACGAGTAGCCGGAGCGCTCGGCCCACGCCTCCTGTGTGAAGCCCGCCCGCTTGCGCAACTGCTTCACAACGGCGCCGAATGTACAGAGACTGTCCGAACGTTCCGGCTCCCTCCCTCCACCGCCGCGCTCTTCCTCGTCCTCGTCGTAGTCGGTCACTTCCAGCCACCTCCCTGTGGCGGGGGAACGTCCCCAACTCACCCAGGGTTACGGGCCATTGCCGGTACTGTCCACACTCCGCACCCCTACGCTTGCGCAGCGTAGGGGTTGCTGATCTGGTTAAAACGGGCGCCAGGGGCCAGCGTGACGGCCATGTCTCAGCGTCAGTCACTCTCTCCGGCTCACTCGGCCACTACCGAGCGTATGTTCGTACAGCGTTTCTCCGCCACCCGGCGCGGCGCCCGCTTGGCGCGACTTCTCGCGCTGCACCAGTTCGACGCGTGGGGCATCCCCTACGGCAGCGAGCGCAGCGACAACGCGGCGGCGGTCGTCGCGGAGCTCGCCGCGAACTCGGTACTGCACGGCCGCGTACCGGGGCGTGACTTCGAACTGGCGCTCAGCCGCCCGCAGGGCTCCGTGCTCATCGAGGTGACGGACACCCTGGGCGAGGCGGCGCCCCCGGTGGCGGCACCGGAGTGCCCCCGACCCGACGAGGAGTCGGGCCGGGGCCTGCTGCTCGTCGCAGCGCTGGCGACGGAGTGGGGCGTACGCGCCCGTACGCCGGCCGCCCCTGGAAAGACGGTCTGGGCCCGGTGCCCGGCATGAGACCGCGCCCCGCAGGGGCGCGGGGAACGGCGGGACCGCCACCGGCCCCGGCCCAGGAATGACGCCGTCCCTCGCACGGCCCGTCCCGGTTGCCGGGGATCGCGGATGTACGCAGGGTGGGGAGCGACCGCCCCTGCGAGAGGAACGACCATGGCACACCTGTGCGAGCTGCGTCGGCGTGCCGGTTGGGCAGCGGCCGCGTTGATCCTGGTCGCCTCCGGGAGCGGATGCGGCGGGGACGAGGACTTCAACCTGCCGGACTGGGACGCGCCGGGCCAGAACTCCCGCGTCGGTGACCTGATGCTCAGATACGCGCACCTGGCCGAGCCGCGCGGCGGCGAACCGTGGAAGCCGGGAGACGACGTGCCCGGGTATGTGTGGGTCTACAACAAGAGTCAGAAGGACGACAAGCTGGTCGGCGCCAGTTCGCCGGTGGCTTCCTCCGTGCAGATCGTGGGGGCGGACGACACGCCCCGAGAAGAGGTGCGCCTCCCCGCGCAGAAGCTGGTCGAATTGGAGTCCGGAAAGCCTCATCTGCTCCTGCGGGGCCTGCGCAAGCAGATCCGGGGCGGCGAGTACGTCAAGATCACCCTGCGGTTCCGGGACGCCGGGTCGACCACTTTCAACATCGCTGCCCAGCGGCCGCAGTACGACAAGAGCCCGTCGCCCAGCGAGTGAGACCCGGGAGGACGGCACCGCGGGCTCGTCACTCCCGCGCGGCTCATCTCTTCCCGGGCTCCCGCCGGACCACCACATAGCCCTGCCGCGCCAAACGGCGACGGCGTTCCACGGCGGCGCGGATCAGCACCAGCAGGCGCAGGCCGATCGCCACGGGAGGAAGCGTGTACGCCAGGGTGTGCCACTTGCTGCGTTTTTCGAGCCATTTGGTCGGCCGGGGGTCCAGCCGTCCGCGGGGGTCGTAGGTCACCTCGATGCGATCGCCCTTGTCGGCCTGCTTCTTGTCGAGCGTCATCGAGTCGGGCCGCCCGGCGGCGCAGTCGAGCTTGTGTTTGTAGTCGACGGTGGTGGTCGTGTGGGTCGTTCCATCGCTCTCGGTGTAGGTGTAGGTGTGCACCTGCCGGTCGACGTCCAGCACGGTGCAGTGGGTCGACCTGCCCCGGCTGCGCAGCGTCTCGCCGTTCACGACCTCCGTCACCCCGATCACGCTCGCGGCCAGCAGCAGGCTGGTCAAGATCGCGACGAACGGCTGCGAGGGATGGGAGGGGTCGGAGAGGAAGCCGGTGCCGAAGGTCCCGAGGAACGCCACGATGACCAGGGCGTTGCCGATGAACACGCTGTGGTCCGGTTCTCCGTTGACGGCGTACGACGCACCGCTGTACGCCATCCAGAGCACCAGGAGCGGGGCGCCGACGGCCCCCATCGTATGGAAGAGCACCCTGCCTGCGCGTTGTCGCCTGGATTCGTGGACGTACACATGCACAGCAACCACCCCCTGTGACAGAGGGTTTACTCCGTCCGGGGCTCAGCCGCCAGCTTTGGCCAGCATTTCGGCGGCTTCGGTCAGCTCCTGCTCCTCCCAGCGGCGGCCCCGCGGCCCGGCTTCCAGGCTCACCGGCCGGAAGGCGGCCAGCTGCGGTACGAGACCGGCGAGGGCGTGCTGGTCGCGTCCGAGCACCTCGCGGGCGACGACCAGCGCGGACCCGGGCGGCACGTACTGGCTGAACAGCAGCTCCAGCACGGCCGGCAGACCGCCCGCGGCGAACGCGGTACGGCACTCGGCGGTCAACGGAGCGAGCCAGCGGGCGAACGCCTGATAGCGGGCGGGCTCGCCGCTGCCGTCGTCGTCCAGCGCGAAGGTGGGGCGCAGGGCCTCGACGAGCCGCTGCCCGCAGTCCGCACCGGGAATGTCCAGGTGCGGGTACTCCTTGGCGAACTCCGACCAGTCGGTGTGTTCACTCACTTCGGCCCCGAACCAGTCCAGCAGCAGCGGATTGCGGTCGAAATAGCCGTGGTCCACCCCTCGGAAGACCGCGCGCAGCAGCTCGTAAGGGAGCGAGACCTGCTCGTCCTCGGCGAGCAGTACGGCGTCGTAGAGATCTTTGGCCTCGGGGTGCATGTCGCTCGCCAGCCACAGGATCTTCCACGCCAGGGAGAGTTCACGGCTGGCAGCGCGCAACTCCAGGGTCGCGCCGCCGCCGGGCGCACCCGCGGGGCGGGGTATCGGGGTGGTCACCGCGGGCGCCGGGAGCGGTTCGTTGAAGACGAAGTCGAGCTGGACCGCACCGCCCGGCAGCCCCTCGGCCGTCCAGGGGACGACCAGGCGGCGGCCCGGCACCCGGTCGTAGGTCCAGATCTCGTCGTGGACCGCGCCCCGCGAGTCCAGCCGTACGTCCCCGTCCGCCCTGCGGGAGAGCAGGTCGGCATGGCGGGCCAGCTGCTCCAGCATCCGCTCGGTGCGCTCGTCCGCGAGCTGCCAGTCAGCCGGCTCCACCACGAAATCCAGGTCGCCGGGTTCGCGCGCGGCCGCCCCGTACCAGGCGCGCAGCAGCACGCTGCCGCGCAGCACCAGGTGTACGGCCCACGGCGAGTCGGCGACGGCCGCCAGGGCGAGGTCGAGCGCCCGGCGACGGGCCGCATACCAGCGCTCGCCGGTCGCGGGGTCGGCGAACTGAGGGTTCCCCAGCCGCATCGCGTTGGCGTAATGGACGGCCGAAGGGTCGAAGACGGCACGCTGCACGACGGCTTCGCCGGTGACGGGCCGCAGCGTGGGAGGCAGCCGGAGAAGATTGCGGGTCGCCTCGTCCGGCACCTGCTGGGGCACGGCCTTCTCGGCGGACCAGGGGCCGTGACCGAGCTCCTCCCAGGCGGACTCGTTCATGACGGCGCCCCCGTCTCTCCGCCGCCTTGGCCGATGGCCCGCTCCTCGGTGATCCACCCGGCGTCCAGCATCCGCGCGCTGTCGTGGACCACGAACTCCCTTTCCACCGAGAGGATCCGGTACGGCAACCGGGACAGCGTCGCGAGGAGCGCGTCCAGTCGCCGCTCGGCCGTCGCCTCGCCCACCGCGTGGCAGCGCTGGGTGACGAAACGCTCCGACTGCCCGTCGTCGCGGGCCCGGCGTGCGTTGCGGGAGAGGTGCGCAGTGTGCCGTACGGCGAGCCGAGCCAGCTCCGCCGTGTCGGTGTCCGGCGGCAGCAGCAGCTTCACATGGTGCTCGAAGTAGTACTCCGGGCCGAGCGTCGCGCCCTCGCTGTCGGTGGCCGGTACGCCGCGCGCCCACGGTGCGGCCTCCACCTTGACGCGGACGACCGGACAACCGGCGGCGGCCAGCTCCTCGGCCGCCGCGCGCGCCGCGGCCCGCGCGGCGCCGAGCGTGCTGTCGTCGACCGTAAAGGTGACCATGGGCTGTACGGGGGCGCGTCCCCGGTCCAGCACGATGTGCGCGTACTTCCACCCCCGTTCGGCCGCCCGACCGGCGAGGGCGCCGGTGCGGACGGACGGGCAGGAGCCGTCGACGGTCAGATGGATCTCGAACTCGCCCGCGAACGCCTCCGCGTCCGCGACCGTGGCCGTGGCCGTGGACGTGGCCGTGGACGGACAGGCGGGCACCGGGGAGGGATGGGATGCGCACACACGTCCGATCATCTCAATCCCCCGGCGCCGCCCGCTGATTCAGCCGACGCTGTCTCCGCCCCAGTCCGCGTTTCCCCGCCCTCGCGGTCGTGACCGTGGTCGCGCAGGTACGCGTGCAGGAGTCCGGAGCCCTCCAGCATGGCCGTCGTGCGCGCTGTCAGCTCCTGCGCGCGGTGGGCGAGCGCGGCGCGCAACTCGGCCGTGCTGCCGGTCTCCCGCAGACCGTCCAGGACGGTACGGATCTGGGGCAGCGGGTAGCGGCTCTGCCTGAGCAGCGCGATCAGGCGGGCGTCGCGGATCTCGGCCGGGCCGAAGCTGCGGTAGCCGGTGACCGGTTCGCGGCGCGGGGTCAGCAGCCCTGCCGACTCCCATACGCGCAGCGCGGAGCGCCGTACGGAGAGCTGGTGTGCCAGCTCCCCGATGCGCAGGACGGTGCGCGCGTGTGCCGCCTCCTCCGGGGCTCGCTCCGCCGTCGCCGTCAGCGCCTCGCTCGCCATCCGCAGGGAGCGGCGCTGCTCGTGCAGGATCGCGTGCCCTTCGTTCACCAGGGCAAGTGCGGCCCCCACGTCGCCGGCGTGTACGGCGTGCAGCATCCGCCGGGCCGGATCGAGGCCGTAGCCCTTCACCAGCGCGCGGTAGGTGAGCAGCGCCGCGCGGTGCCGTTCGGTGAAGAGGCGGTAGCCGGAGGGGGTGCGGTCGGCGGGTGGGAGGATGCAGTCCTCCTCGTAGTTGCGCACCTGCTGCGTGGAGATCCCGGCGGCGCGCGCGAGATCCACCGAGCGCAGGGTCCGCCGCCCTTGTGGCGAGGCTGCCGTCCCCATGGCAGGCACTCCTCTCTCCGGCTCTTTCCGACTCTTCGCCGGTCCTCCGGTCCTCCGGTCCTCCCGTCCTCCGGACGGCAACCTACTCCGGCGCCCGCGCCCGGGGACCTGCGGGTGCGCCTGCGACGAGAGCAGTGAGCGACGTCATCCAAGTGGGGGATTTGTGGGGGCCCGCTGTGGCGCTCCCGTTCCCCCGGGCTTCCCGGAAGGCGGACTATGCGGTCATCGGTTCCCATCCGGGACAGTGTCCGACAAATGAGGTGTTCATATGCTCCGCGCCGCTGTGCTCCGTTCCGTCCATACCCGTAGTGTCCTCGCCCTGTGCGCCGCAGGGGTGGTGGCGCTGGCACTGTCCGTACCGGCCGCGCAGGCGGCACCGGCACCGCAGGCGGCTCCCTGGGCGTCCGCCGCGCGGGCGGACGGGCCGGCAGACACACCGTCGAAGAGACCGGTCGTCCGCCACCGGCACACCGCCGACGACATCCACCGCTTCCTGACCTGGTTCTACGGCACGCACGGGCCGACCGAAGCCCAGCGGGAGCGCTTCGTCTCCGACTTCCTCAAGGAGAAGCAGGCGCAGAACCCCGACCACGACGTCATCCTGTGCGCCCAGAACACGCCGCGGAACATCGAGGTCGGTCCGGTGACCGTCGCACAGTCGGCCGGGGTCGGCTGGGCGACCGTGACGGCGTACTGGGCCGACGGCACCACCAGCACCTTCACCGCGTACGTCGCTCTAGACTCCCACCCGATCGAGCTGCACGAGGTGGTGTGCGCTCAATGACGGCCGACTACAGCGGAGTGAGATGGGCGAGTCGACAAGCGCGGAGCTGCCGGACTGGCCCCGGACCGAGGCGGAGGCCGTCGCGGCGCAGGAGCGGCTGCGCGAGGCCGCCGACCTGGTGGGGCCGGGGCCAGGGCCCGAGCAGGTGCGGACCGTGGCCGGGGTGGATGTCGCCTACGCGGACGACGGCGGCCTGGTGGCGGCCGCCGTCGTGCTCGACGCGGCAACGCTGACCGTGCTGGACGAGGCCGTCCATGTGGGCCGTACGGACTTTCCGTACGTCCCTGGGCTGTTGGCGTTCCGCGAACTGCCGTCCGTCATGGCCGCGCTGCGAGGGCTGTCCCGGCATCCGCGGCCGGACGTGGTGGTGTGCGACGGCTACGGGGTCGCACACCCCCGGCGCGCGGGACTCGCCGTGCACCTGGGCGTGTTGACCGGACTGCCCTGCTTCGGGGTGGCCAAGACGCCGTTCCTCTTCGAGTACGCTCAGCCAGGGCACGAGCGGGGCGCGTGGACGCCGCTGACCATCGGCGGCGAGCAGGTCGGCCGCGCGCTGCGCACCCGGGCCGGGGTCAAACCGGTGTTCGTCTCGGTCGGCAGCCGCATCGGCCTCGACAACGCCTGCGCCCTGACCCTCCGGCTGGCCCGCACCTACCGCCAGCCCGAGACGACGCGCCGCGCCGACCGCCTCGCCCGGCGCGGCCTCGCCGAACATCGCGGCAGGTCCGCAGGCCGGGAGGGCTCGGGAGAGGGCAAGGTCACACCCCTGAGCTGATGCTACTCGCGGGTTGCCTCCCCTAATCTGCGGCCATGACGGTCCCGCCTGAAGAAGGGCTCTCCCTCGCGGAGGACTTTCCGGAGGCCACGTACGACCAGTGGCAGCAACTCGTCTCCGGTGTCCTGCGCAAGACGGGAGCGACGGTCCCGGATGCATCCGTGCCCGAGTCCGCCCTCACCACGACGCTCGCCGACGGCATCGAAGTACGCCCCCTGTACACGAGGAGGGACGGCGGTGGCGCGCGCGGGTTCCCCGGGTTCGCGCCGTTCACCCGGGGCGGTCGCGCGGAGGGGAACGCCGCGCGGGGCTGGGACATACGGCAGCGGCACACGCGTACCGACGCCGGGGGGACCCGCGAGGCCGTGCTCGCGGACCTGGAAAACGGTGTCACCTCCCTCTGGCTGACCGTGGGCACGGGCGGACTGCCCGTCGCCGAGCTGGAGCGCGCGCTGGAGGGTGTCTACCTCGACCTGGCGCCCGTCGCGCTGGACGCGGGCGCCGAGTTCGGCGCGGCAGCGGCCGAACTGCTGCGGCTGCGGGAGCGGCTGGAGAAGGACGGCACACAGCCGGCGCCGGACAGCCTGCTGGGCGCCGACCCGCTGGGCCACGCGGCCCGTACGGGCGCGCACGAGACGGCACCCGGGCTGCGGCAGGAGGCAGCGCAACTGGCGGCGCGGTGCGCGAACCGGTACCCGGGCCTGCGTACGTATGTGGTCGACACGCTGCCGTACCACGAGGCGGGCGGCACACCGGCGCGGGAGCTGGGATGCGCGCTGGCCACCGGGGTGGCCTACCTGCGGGACATGACCGAGGCGGGGCTCTCCCTCGAAGCGGCCTGCGGGCAGCTGGAGTTCCGGTACGCGGCGACCGCCGACCAGTTCGCCACCATCGCGGCACTGCGCGCTGCGCGCAGGCTGTGGTCCCGGGTGGTACAGGCGTGCGGCGGCCCCGCACACGCCGGTGCGCAGCGGCAGCACGCGGTGACCTCTCCGGTGATGATGACCCGCCGCGACCCGTGGGTGAACATGCTGCGCACGACGGTCGCCACGCTGGCCGCCGGAGTCGGCGGGGCCGACGCGGTGACGGTGCTGCCCTTCGACGAGGCGCTGGGGCTGCCCGACGCGTTCGCCCGGCGTATCGCCCGCAACACCTCCACCATCCTGCTGGAGGAGTCGCACCTGGCCGGGGTGATCGACCCGGCGGGCGGCTCCTGGTACGTGGAGGCCCTCACCGACGAGCTGGCCCGTACCGCCTGGGAGCACTTCCAGGAGATCGAGGGTGCGGGCGGTATGGCCACGGCGCTGCGCGACGGGCTGGTGGCCGAGCGGCTGCGCGCGGGCTGGGCGGAGCGCAGCGGGAAGCTGGCACGCCGCAGCGAACCGATCACCGGAGTCAGCGAGTTCCCGCTGCTGGACGAGCGCCCCGTCGAGCGCGAGCCGGCACCCGTGAGGCCCGGCGGCGGGCTGCCGAGGGTACGGCGGGACGACGCGTACGAGGCGCTGCGCGCCCGTTCGGACGCACATCTGGCGGCGACCGGCGAGCGCCCGAAGCTGTTCCTGGCTGCGCTGGGTCCGGCGGCCGCACACACCGCGCGGGTCTCGTTCGTGGCCAACCTCGCGCGGGCCGGGGGTATCGAGCCCGTACACGATCCGGTGACGGTGGACGCCTCCGGCGCGGCGGATGCCTTCCGCCGCAGCGGCGCCTCCGTCGCCTGTCTGTGCTCCGGCGACGCCCTCTACGCCGAGCAGGCCGCCGGGGTGGCCGCCGCGCTCAAGGCAGCGGGTGCGGCCCGCGTGCTGCTGGCGGGCAAGCCCAAGGACCCCGAGCTGCGCGCGGAGTTCACCGGCGCGGGGGTCGACGAGTTCGTCCACGCGGGCGGCGACGCCGTCGCCCTCCTCACCTCTCTTCTCGACCGCATGGGGGTCGACGCATGAGCATCCCGGACTTCACAGCCGTCGGCCTGGACCCCGAAGAGCCCGAAGAAGCGGCCGGCACCAGAGAGCAGTGGAGCGCGGCCGTCAAGGAGCGCGTCGGGCGCGGCGTTCCGGACCTGGAGTGGCACACGCCCGAGGGCATCGCGGTCAAGCCGCTGTACACGGACGGGGATCTGCGGAGCCTGGACTTCCTGGAGACGTACCCGGGCATCGCCCCGTATCTGCGCGGCCCGTACCCGACGATGTACGTCAACCAGCCGTGGACGATCCGGCAGTACGCGGGCTTCTCCACCGCCGAGGAGTCCAACGCCTTCTACCGGCGCAATCTGGCGGCCGGTCAGAAGGGCCTGTCGGTCGCCTTCGACCTGCCCACCCACCGCGGCTACGACAGCGACCACCCGCGGGTGACGGGCGACGTCGGCATGGCGGGCGTGGCGATCGACTCGCTGTACGACATGCGGCAGCTGTTCGACGGCATCCCGCTGGACAGGATGACCGTCTCGATGACGATGAACGGCGCGGTGCTGCCGGTGCTGGCGCTCTACATCGTCGCCGCCGAGGAGCAGGGTGTGCCGCCGGAGAAGCTGGCGGGGACCATCCAGAACGACATCCTCAAGGAGTTCATGGTCCGCAACACCTACATCTACCCGCCGCAGCCCTCGATGCGGATCATCTCCGACATCTTCGCGTACACCTCGCAGAAGATGCCGCGCTACAACTCCATCTCCATCTCCGGCTACCACATCCAGGAGGCCGGGGCCACGGCCGACCTGGAGCTGGCGTACACCCTGGCGGACGGGGTGGAGTATCTGCGCGCCGGGCTGGAGGCCGGGATGGACGTGGACGCGTTCGCGCCCCGGCTGTCGTTCTTCTGGGCGATCGGCATGAACTTCTTCATGGAGGTCGCCAAGCTGCGCGCGGCGCGGCTGCTGTGGGCGAAACTGGTACGGCAGTTCGATCCGCAGAACCCCAAGTCGCTGTCGCTGCGCACCCATTCGCAGACCTCCGGCTGGTCGCTGACGGCGCAGGACGTGTTCAACAACGTCACCCGTACGTGTGTCGAGGCGATGGCCGCGACCCAGGGGCACACCCAGTCGCTGCACACCAACGCGCTGGACGAGGCGCTGGCCCTGCCCACCGACTTCTCGGCGCGGATCGCGCGCAACACCCAGCTCCTCCTCCAGCAGGAGTCGGGCACCTGCCGGGTGATCGACCCGTGGGGCGGCAGCGCGTACGTCGAGCGGCTCACCCACGATCTGGCGCGCCGCGCCTGGCAGCACATCGAGGAGGTGGAGGCGGCGGGCGGCATGGCCAAGGCCATCGACGCGGGCATCCCCAAGCTCCGCGTCGAGGAGGCCGCTGCCCGCACCCAGGCCCGGATCGACTCCGGCAGGCAGCCGGTGATCGGCGTCAACAAGTACCGGGCGGCCAGTGACGAGCAGATCGACGTGCTCAAGGTCGACAACTCCGCGGTGCGTGCCCAGCAGATCGAGAAGCTGCGCAGGCTGCGGGCCGAGCGGGACGAGGGTGCCTGCCGGGCCGCGCTGGACGCGCTCACCCGGGCCGCGGAGGCGGGCTCGGGGCCGGGGCTGGAGAACAACCTGCTGGCGCTCGCGGTGGACGCGGCGCGCGCCATGGCCACAGTCGGCGAGATCTCCGATGCGCTGGAGAAGGTGTACGGGCGGCACGCGGGTCAGATCCGTACGATCTCCGGTGTGTACCGCGAGGAGGCAGGAGTGTCGTCGTCCCTGGCCCGCACCCGTCAGCTGGTGGACGCCTTCGAGGAGGCGGAGGGGCGCAGGCCCCGGCTGCTGGTGGCCAAGATGGGGCAGGACGGGCACGATCGGGGCCAGAAGGTGATCGCCACCGCCTTCGCCGACCTGGGCTTCGACGTCGATGTCGGGCCGCTGTTCCAGACCCCGGCCGAGGTGGCACGGCAGGCGGTGGAGGCGGACGCGCACATCGTGGGTGTCTCCTCGCTGGCGGCCGGCCACCTCACGCTCGTACCGGCGCTGCGGGACGAACTGGCGGCGGCCGGGCGGGACGACATCATGATCGTCGTCGGCGGGGTGATCCCGCCCGCCGATGTCGAGCCGCTGCACGAGGCCGGTGCGACGGCCGTCTTCCCGCCGGGGACCGTGATCCCGGACGCGGCGTACGACCTGGTGCGTAAGCTGGCCGACGAGCTGGGCCACCACGACCTCGGCCAGGGCGGACCCGAAGGCCGTGAGGGCTGAGCGGGTGCCCAGGACGATCGACCTCGACAGCTATGCCAAGGGCGTGCTGGAGGGCTCCCGCGCGCACATCGCCCGCGCCATCACGCTGGTCGAGTCCCGCAGGGCCGACCACCGCGAGCTGGCCCAGCAGCTGCTGACGACGCTGCTGCCGCACTCGGGCGGCGCCCGGCGGGTGGGTATCAGCGGGGTGCCGGGAGTCGGCAAGTCGACGTTCATCGACGCGCTGGGCACCCTGCTGACCGAGCGGGGACACCGGGTCGCCGTGCTGGCGGTCGACCCCTCCTCCAGCCGTACGGGCGGCTCCATCCTGGGCGACAAGACCCGGATGGAGCGCCTGGCGGTCAACCCCGCCGCCTTTGTCCGCCCCTCCCCCACCGCGGGGACGCTGGGCGGCGTCGCCAAGGCCACCCGCGAGACGATGATCGTGATGGAGGCCGCCGGCTATGACGTCGTCCTGGTGGAGACGGTCGGCGTGGGGCAGTCGGAGGCGACCGTCGCGCAGATGGTCGACTCCTTCCTGCTGCTGACCCTGGCCCGCACCGGCGACCAGCTCCAGGGCATCAAGAAGGGCGTGCTGGAGATCGCGGACGTGCTGGCCGTCAACAAGGCCGACGGTCCGCACGAGCGCGACGCCCGCTCGGCCGCCCGCGAGTTGGCGGGCGCACTCCGGCTCATGCGTCCCCAAGCTCTCGGCTCCGCTCGAGCAGGGGAGACCCCACTCACCGACACCGCCTGGACGCCGCCCGTGCTCACCTGCAGCGGCCGGGAGGGCTCAGGGCTCGACGAGGTGTGGGAGCGGCTGGAGCGGCACCGCGCGGTTCTGGAGTCGACCGGGGAGCTGACGGCCAAACGGCGCGACCAGCAGGTCGAGTGGGTGTGGTCGATGGTGCGCGACGACCTGCTGAGCCGACTGGAACAGCACCAGGATGTCCGGCGGCTGGCGCCGCTGCTCGAAGAGCGGGTCCGCGAGGGTTCGTTGACGGCGACCCTGGCGGCCCAGCGCATCGTGGAGGCATTCGGCCTCCGCTGACGTCTGTACCGGGCGCTTGGTTGTACGCCCGGGAGATCGCACTGCCGCACGCGGTGTGGTGAGTGCCGCCGCTGCGCGCGGACCTTGCCGTCGATCCCATCCCCCGTCCGAGGGGGCGGCCGGAGCACAGGCACGTGCCGCCCCTCCAATGGGCATGCACAACGGCAGCCACGGACTCGGTCACGAGTGCCGCGTTGACGGGCCCCCTGGCTGCCGGCGGACGGGGCCCGAAGGACTCGTACGCAGTTCCGCCACCCGGACGAGAGAGGTACCGGATGGGAGAAGCGGCACCCCTGGTCCATACGGCCACCACCGTCGCCGTGATGGTCCTGCTCATTCTCAAGGCGAAGCTCAACCCCGCGCTCGCGCTGGTGCTCAGCGCCATCTACCTCGGCATCGTCTGCGGACTCGGCCCCGAACAGACCCTGGAGACCGTCCACAGGGGCTTCGGCGACCTGATGGCCAAGGTGGGGCTGCTGATCGTGCTCGGTGTCCTGCTGGGCACGCTGCTCGCCTCGTTCGGCGCCTTCGAGCGGCTGATGGCCGTGCTGCTGCGCAGACTCGGCCGGCGGGCGCTGCCCTATGCCTTCGCCGTACTGATCGGCACCTTCCTCCAGTTCATCTTCACTGATGTGCTGCTGGTGGTGACCGCGCCACTGGCCAGAGCACTGGGCGGGCGGATCGGCCGGGGCGGCCCGGCGCGGATGGCCGCGGCGCTGGCCCTGGGCCTGGAGGTGGGTGTCGCCCTTTCGGTGCCGGGTGTCGGCGCCCTCGCGCTGGCCGGGCTGCTGGGCGTCTCGCTGGGCCACATACTGCTGTACGGCCTGCCACTGGCGTCCGTGACGATCGTGCTGACGTTGCTCCTGTTCGACGTACTGGTCAAGCACGGCTTCTGGAACCCCGAACGGGACGAGAGCGCCGCGGTGCCCGGTGAACCGGCCAGGCCGAGCGAGGAGTCGGCGAACACGGCGCGCGACGCGGCCGCTGCGCCGGACGCGTCCGCACCGCAGGATGCGTCCGCACCGCAGGATGCGGCCGCACCGCAGGATGCGTCCGCACCGCAGGATGCGGCCGCAGCGCGGGACGCCGCCCCGGCGCGACCGTTGCCGCTGCTGCTCTCCCCGCTGCTCCTCGCACTGGCGATGACCGCGACCGGCGCCGTCGCCGAGGTAGCCGGGTGGCGTTCGCCCGTCCTCGGCTTCCTCGGCGACCCGGTGGTCGGGCTGCTCGCCGGGCTGACCTGCGCCTGCTGGATCGCACGGCGCCAGCTGCCCCGGGGCGCAGTCAGTGAGCTGTTCGGGCGGGGCTACCGGAAGACCGGCCAGATCCTGGTGCTGCGGGGCGTGGGCGGGTCGCTGGCCGCTGTGGTGGGCGCGGTGGGGCTCGGGAACCTGGTAGAGGATCACGTCTCGACCAGCACCTGGGCGCCGCTCGCGCTCGTCTGGCTGATCGCGGCCCTCCTGCACATGGCCATCGGCTCCGTCGTCACCGCGGCCATCACAGCGGCGAGCGTCCTGGTCCCGGTGGTGCCGGACCTGGACGTGGAGCCGGTCCTGGTCGCCCTCGCAGCGGGTGCGGGCTCGCTGTTCGCCATCCACGCCACCAGCAACACCTTCTGGCTGCTGCAGAGCCTGCTCGGCCAGACGACGCGGGGCGCGTTGAAGACAGTGACGGTGACCGTCTCGACCGCATCGGTGATCGCGCTGGGCCTGATCCAGACGATGAGCCTGGTGCTGTGAGCGGACTGTGAGAGGACGGCAAAACCCTGAGATCGTGGCTTCGGTTTCCTTGGGCACCGGAATCAGCCTCACATGGCACCGAAAGCCCCTATAACAGTTGTTGCGAGCCATCAAGGCAACGGATTCCGTTGAATGGAGGTCTTGACTCCGCTTCCCTGCAACAGCTTGTATGCGCTCACCGGAACGCGATTCCGGCGTCCACACCTTCCGCACCGACCGCTCGGTGCGCCACCGGAGGCGATACCGCTCCCCCGCCCAGTACGCACGGTACGAACGGACCAGCATGACCGACACGCTCGAAGACCCCGGCAAGCCCAAACTCACCCGCTCCATCGGCGTGGTGGGCGGTACGCTGCTCACCCTGTCCTGTCTGACCCCGGCATCGTCACTTTTCGTGATCGTGCCGGACTCGTTCAGCACCCTGGGCACCGGGACCGCGCTCACCATCACCGTCGCCGCGCTGCTGTGCATCGGCGTCGCGTTCACCTACTCCGAGCTGGGCACTCTCATCCCGAGCTCGGGCGGTGAGTACGCCATGGTCGGCACCCTGATGGGGAGGCTGGCGGGGTGGCTGGTCTTCGTCCTGTCACTGATCGTCGTCATGATCGTGCCGCCGATCATCGCGCTGGGCACTGCGGACTACCTCGCCCCGGTCATCGACCTCGATCCACGGTTCGCGGCCGCCGCCGTGATGCTGCTCTCCACCGCCATGGGCCTGCTGGACCTGCGGGCCAACGCGTGGATCACGGGTGTCTTCCTCGCCCTGGAGGTCGTCGGTGCCGCCATCGTCGCCTTCCTGGGCTTCACCCACGCCCAGCGCCCCGCCTCGGTGCTCGTCAACCCGGTCATGGACGGCGGACACGGCCACACCTCGCCGGTCACCGCCGGGCTGATCGTCGCCGGGCTCGCCACCGCGCTCTTCATCCTGCAGGGCTTCTCCACCGCCGTATATCTGGCCGAGGAGATGGAGAACCCTCGGCGCACCGTGGCCCGCACCGTGCTGTGGACACTCGGCATCGGGTTCGCGGTCGTCATCGTCCCGGTGGTCGCCATCACCCTGGGCGCTCCTGATCTGCACACACTGGCCGGCGGCGACATCGCGGCCATGGTGCAGCAGTGGAGCAACTCTGCCGTCGGAACGTTCATCAGCCTGTGCATCGCGCTGGCGATCGTCAACGCCGCGATCGTGATGGTCATCCAGAACTCCCGGGTCGTCTTCGCCTCCGCACGCGACGCCGCCTGGCCCACCCCGGTCAACCGCGCCCTGACCCGGCTCGGCCGGCGCTTCGGCTCCCCCTGGGCGGCCACACTGGTGGTCGGCGTACCCGGCGCGCTGCTGTGCTTCGTCGACCTGGACATGCTGAGCGAGGTCACCGGGGTGGCCGTGGCCGGGATGTACGTCTTCGTCGCGCTCGGCGCCCTCGCCGCGCGCCGGGCTGCGTACAAGCACCGGGCAGCCTGGCGTATGCCGCTGTGGCCGGCGCTCCCCGCGCTCCTGATGGCGGCCCTGCTGTGGGTGCTGTGGCAGCAGAGCGCGCAGAGCCTCGCCATAACGGGCACCATCGTCGCCCTCGCCGTCGCCTACTGGGCGCTGTATCTGCGCCCGCGGCACCGGACGCACTGGGTCATCTCCGTCCCCGAGGACGAGCAGGCCCCGCCGGCCGCGCAGCCGGAAACCCTCCAGCCCGTCTGAACGGAGGCGGCGCCCCTCGCGCGCGGACAACCGTCTCGAATGTCCGGAACTGTTCTGACCTGCGGATCTGTGACACAGGCGAGACCGGGGATCGATCATCCTGTCGCCAAACGTGGCCGATAGTGTTCCGTACGCGAACGCGGGGGCACACGCGTCGAACCGCGTGAGCGCTGACGTCTCCCCCCGCTGCTCCGTGCCCGTACTCAGGGGCGCCGAACACCGAGGAGGGGAGCCATGTCCTATCCGAGCCCGCCTGAAAGTCCCGGGAACGCCGGGGACTCCGGGCGGCATCCCGGCCCACCTCCTACGGCGCCGCCGCCGGTGCCGCCAGGCACCGCACCCGGTGCGGCGCCTGGTCCGCCCGGAGCCCCGCCCGGACCGCAACCCGGGGCCGCTCCCGGCGCCGCACCCGGATTCCAGCCGGGGATGCCCCCGGCCGGCGCGCCAGGCGGCTATCCCAACGGCGGCTTCCCCGGCGGCGGAATGCCCGGTGGCATGCCCGGGGGCGGCGGGGTGCCGGGCGGTGGCGGAATGCCCGGCATCGGAATGCCGGGCGGTGGCGCGGCGCCCTTTGCGCCCCGGCCGAAGAAGAACACCGGCCGCAACTGTCTCACCGCCCTCCTCAGCGTCGTGGGCGCCCTGGCCCTCCTCGCGGGCGGCGCCCTGACCGCGCACACCTTCTCCAACGCGAACCAGGACATCCCCAACCGCACCGGCTACGGCCCCGTGATGTGGCGCAACAAGCCGGTCGACCAGCTCTTCCCCAAGACGCTAGGGCCCCGGACCGGCCAGTCCGACGCCGACGACCCGAAGAGCGCCGAGTGGCACCGCCTGGGCATATCCGAGAAGACGGGCTGCTCCGAGGCGTTGACCGGAACGCTGGCCGCCGAGGCGGACAAGCGCGGCTGCAAGGCCGTGCTGCGCGCCACCTACACCGACCCGACGGGCAACCTGGTCGCCACCGTGGCACTCATCGTCCTGCCGAAGACGGACGATCCAGAGGCGGGCATGAGCTCCTTCTTCGACGCGGAGAAGGACAAGGACACCGCGAGCCACGGCGTCAAGGCCCTCCCGGTACCGGACACCGTCGCCGCCGACTGGAAGGACGCCGCCCGCAACGGCTCGGACGGGACGCAGACCACAGGGCCCGGCCTCCCCTACGCCATCGCCGTATCCGCCGGTTCCACCGACGGCCGCAAGGCGGGCCACCTGCCCGGCGACTGGGGCAGGACGGAGCTCGATGCCAAGTCGGACCGGATGCCCTGGCGGGAGGCGGCGGCCACCCTCGCCGAGGACCTGAACATGCATCTGGGCGACCTGCTGAACGAGGAGACCTCATGAACCGCCGGCGCCTCGGCACGCTGATCGCCGCGGCCGGACTGAGCTCCCTGCTGTGCGCGACCACCGTGACACCCGCCCGGGCCGACACGCCCACCAGTTGGGAAGCGCGGGCCCTCGGCCTGTCCGCCGCGCAGCGCACCACCAAGGGCGAGGGCATCAAGGTCGCCGTGCTGGACAGCGGTGTGGAGAAGAACCACCCGGCCCTCGCCGGCAAGGTGACCACCGGGCCCGACTTCCTCAAGGACGGCCTGGAGCCGGGAGATCCGCGCTGGGGAGGCCACGGCACGGCCATGGCGTCCGATGTGCTCAAGGTCGCCCCGAAGGCACACATCCTGTCGGTACGGGTGATCGACGACAAGAAGGAGCACGACGCGGACGACTGGAAGACCGGGCCCAGCCCCGTCGCGCAGGGCATCAACTACGCGGTCGACCACGGCGCGGACGTCATCTCCATGTCGCTGGGCGGCGACTCCTTCGGGTCCAGCTTCAACGAGGACGAGACCAAGGCCCTGGCCCACGCCGCGTACAAGGGTGTGACCGTCGTGGCCTCGGCGGGCAACGACGGCGACGTCCTCAACGACTCGTCCTACCCGGCCGGCTATCCCGGCGTCATCGCCGTCGCCGCCGTCGAACAGGGCGGCAGCCGGGCCGAGTTCTCCACCGTGCGGACGTACAACACGGTGGCGGCGCCCGGCGTCGGCATCGTCAGCGCGAAGAACACCGGCGGCTACGAAGCCGTCAACGGCACCTCGCCCGCCGCCGCGCTCACCTCCGGTGTGGTGGCACTGATGCTGGCCAAGAACCACAAGCTGAAGCCCTCCCAGATCCGGGCCATCCTCACCGAGACCGCGGAGCACCCGCCGGGGGGCTACAGTCCGCTGGTCGGCCACGGGGTGATCAACGCGGCGGCCGCCGTACGCGCCGCGTCGAAGCCTCCGGCTCACGACGCCTCCCCCACCGAGTACAAGGGCGAGGAGTTCCTGGCCTCCCCGACGGACGTCAAGCCCACCCAGCACCCGCCGATGGACACGGCACTGCTGACAATCGGCCTCTCGGCGGCCGGCGTGGGCCTGCTGATGGTCGTCGGCGCCATCATCGTGAACCGCACCGGCCGCCGCCCCACCGCCACTGGAGCGGCCGGCCATGGGGGTGCCCCTGTGTGAGGCGTGCGGGGTGGGCTGCGGGTGCTCCGTAGTTGCTCTCGCAGTTCCCCGCGCCCCTGATGGGGCGCTCACGGGAGCATGCGCAGGCCGTCCTCCTCGGCCCCTCGACTGAAGACGGCCTTGCGGATGGTCTCGTACGCTTCATCCTGCGCGGGGTCACCCGCACCCCTGCTCTTCTCGGACGCGAGATTGATCAGCGTGTGCCGAGGCGAGGTCTTCATCATGAACGGAGTGAACCCCGCCTTGTCGACGGTCCACTGCCTGCTGCCGCCTTTGCTGTCCTTCGCACCGGGCCGCGTCTTCGGCGGCACGAAGTGGAACCGGGCCGCGGTGCCCATGCTGCCGCGCGGGTCGTTCATCTTCCCGGCGATCTGGTCGCCCATCCCGTAGACCACCCAGGTCCCGTTGACCTTCTCGTACGCCTGGGGAACGTGTGCGTGGGTGCCGAGGATCAGATCGATGTCCCGGCGCCCGTGGGAGCGCGAGGCGGTCAGCTTCTTGGCCACGGAGCGCTGGAGTTCGTCCGGGCTCTCCTGCCACTCGGTGCCCCAGTGCAGGCTGGCCACCACCACGTCGGCCCCGGCCCGGCGCGCGACCCGGGCATCCCGGATGATGCGCTCGGGCTCGATGAGGTTGACGAGCCACGGCTTGTTCTCGGGCAGGGAGATGCCGTTGGTGCCGTAGGTGTAGGACAGCTGCGCCACCTTGGCGTCACCCGCCCGCAGCAGGGCCGGACGGCCGCGCTCCTGTTTCGACCGGGCCGACCCCACATGTTTGAGACCGGCACCGTCCATCGCCTTGAGGGTGCGGCCGACCCCGTCGGCACTGTCGTCCAGGGTGTGGTTGGAGCCGGTCGAACACGAGTCGTAGCCCGCCTCCTTGACGGAGCGGGCGAGCTGCGGTGGCGTCTGGAAGAGCGGATAGCCGGTGAACGGCCCGCCGTCGGGACCGTAGATGGTCTCCATATGGCAGATCGCCAGGTCGGCCTGGCGCGCCAGCGGCTTGGCCGCGGCGATCATACGGCCGAAGTCGTAGCCGGAGCCGCCCGCGTCCGCGCGTGCCTGCCGGATGATCGAGTCGTGCACCAGCAGGTCTCCCGTGGCGAAGAGCGAGAACCCGCGCCGCGAGTGCTCGCCGCGCTCACCCTGCGCCTGCGCGGCCTGCTCCCCGCTGCCGTGTCCGGCCCGGCCGCCGTCCCGCCCGGAACGGGAGCCGTCGCCGCATCCGGTGACGCCGCCGAGCAGCGCGGCGAGGGCGACGGCGGCCGCCGCGTGCCGGACACCGACCCGGGTACGGCCTCGGGGGCGGGCGCCGACGGGGGCGGCGGTGCGGGTGCGGACACCGGTGCGGTGGGGAGCGGGGCCGGGGGCGGGGTGACTGCTGCTCATTCGAGCTCCTCCGAGGTGGGACAGGCCGAGAGTGGGAGGGAAAGTCATATAAGTCCGATTAACGGACTGGTAAATGACTCGTCCCCTCTGTCCCGCAGCCACACCGCGGCTACCGCCGAACGGCCTACGAGGTGCACCCGGACGATCGTCCGACACGCCCACAGCTCCCGCCCGGACGGCTCAGCCCGGGCCGCTCAGCCGGGCCGCTCGCGCTCACGCGCGGGTGACGGTGTGCCGGAAGAGCGCGCGAAGGGCGGCGTGCGACGCGGATGGCAGCTCGGCCTTGTCCAACTGAGTGAACGCCTCGGAAAGTTGCCAGGAGGAGATCTCGTGCGCCGCGGCGCGCCCGCCCGCGTTCTCGATGAGGTCGGCCAGCTCGTCGGGGGGCGGCGGGCAGGCGGGGCCGCCACCCAGAGACTCGGCGAGAGTGCGTGCCGCGGGGTTGCCCGCGCGCAGCGCCGCGATCAGCGGCAGGCTCGGCCCGCCCTCCCGTAATCCGCTCATGACGGGCCGGCCGCTCAGGCCCGTACCGGACCAGAGGTCCTCGATGTCGCGGGCGGCCTGCACGGCTATGCCCAAATGGTGACCGGCCCGGGTCAGCGCCTCGACGACCCGCTCGTCGGCGCCGCCCAGCAGCGCCCCGCCCGCCAGCGCACACTCCAGCAGGGAACTGGTGCGGGCCGCCGCGACCGCCGCGTACTCCTCCACACTGATCCCCTCGGGCGCCCGGCGGCGCAGTGCCAGTTCGGCCGAGCGACCGCTGATCAGCCGGGAGGTCGTACGGGTCAGCAGTCGCAGCACGACGGCGCGTGCCTCTCCCGCGTCCTCCTCCCGCGCGCCCCCCGCGCCCTCTCCCCGGGTACCGCCAGGGTCCCCGGACAGCAGCAGGCAGCGGGTGGCCGCGCCCAGCAGCGCGTCCCCCGCCAGCACGGCCCAGCCGGTGCCGTAGACGGCCCATACAGCGGAGCGGCCCCGTCGCAGTGCTTCGCCGTCCATGACGTCGTCGTGCAAAGCGGCCCAGTTGTGTACGAGCTCCACGGCCGCGGCCCCCGGCAGTGCCGCGGCCGTGGAGGCATCGGGGAGCCCGCCGTCCCGCTCGGCCTCGCCGGCGCCCGCCGCGTGCAGGGCGAGCGCCGCGTGCGGGTACGGGCCCGGGGTGACGCCGTAGGTGGGGCTGCCGTCCGGCCGGGTCCAGCCGAAGTGGTAGCCGCAGACCCGCCGCAGCTCGGGCTGCAGCGCCCCGACTGCCTCCCTCAGCACGGGTTCGGTCCGCTCGTGCGCGTACGCCAGCAGGGAGGGTGCGGCGGGGACGTCGGTGAGGTCGTGAGTCGTCATACCGGAGCGGCGTCTCCTTTCTCCGGCCCAGGCGCGCCAAGCAGCGCGAAGCGTGTGGGAATGGTGCGCTCTCAGTAATCGGCTTTCCCCTCACCGTGCCCGGTGACTCCCGCTCGGTGGGCCCAGTACGAAGCACGCGGGGGCGCAGGGGGCGGCACGGCGCGGCAGGGGGCAGCAGAGCGCAGCCGAGCGGGAGAAGGCGCAGGTGTGAGGCGCCCGAGGAGTGCAACCCGGAGCCAGAGCGCACGGCTCCCGGATGCGGGTGAGCACACCAGGGGCCAGAGTGAGAGCGCACGCGCCGGCGCCCTGCGGGACCGAGGGGGCGCACGGCACGTCCGCAGCACAGAGTGGCCGCTTCCGCAGGTGGCCGCTTCGCGGCACGGAGGAGCAGCCAGGGCACAGGAAGGGCGGGAGAAGCGATGGCACGTCCGGTCTGGAGGGGAGTGATCACCTTCGGGCTGGTCACGGTTCCGGTGCGGATGTACGCCGCGACCGAGGACCACACCACCCACTTCCACCAGCTGCAGCGGGGCACCAACGACCGGGTGCGCAACAAGCGCGTCAACGAGCGCACCGGCAAGGACGTCGAGTACGACGACATCGTCAAGGGATACGAGGTCGCCGACGGCGAGTACGTCACAGTGGAGCGGGAGCAGTTGCTCGAAGCACTGGGCGGCTCCGGCAAGGCCGCCTGAGCCGGCCGCACCGGACCGGCCGCCATCCGTGACCGGTCGTGGGTCGGCGGATCACGGTGTCCAGCGGCGCAGCGGCGTCCGGCTCTCGTACGGCATCGGGTCCGGGTACGTGAGCAGTTCCAGCGTGCTGTCCCAGGGGGTGCGGCAGTAGACGAACCGGTTGCGGGCGCCGGCCTCGGGGCCGGGCAGCCCGTGCGGCTGGTCGAGTACGGTGCCGCCCGCCTCCCGGACGGCGGCGCAGGCGGCGGGCAGGTCCGTCACATAGCAGGCCAGGTGCTGCCAGCCCAGATCGCTGGGTACGGCCGCCGCACGCTGCCGGGGACCATGAAATTCGAACAGTTCGATACCGGGCCCGTGCGGCAGGCTCAGCATGCGCACGGCGACCTGCTCGGCGCCGGGCGGCACCCCGAGCCGCCGGGTGGTCTCCCGGCCTCCTCTGGGACCTTCCGCTCGGGGAAGCGTGTCGTAGAGCACTTCGGCTCCGAGCACCCGGGCGAAGAACTCGCTCGCCGCCTCGATATCGGGGACGGTCACGCCGACATGGTCGATTCCCCGGGGCTCATGTATATGACGCATACAGGCGCGCTCCTTTCGTTCTCGATGATGACGCGAGAACAGCAGGACCGCATACGGGAGTTCACCGCGCGAGGGCGGCGCTCACCGGGCCGTTACAGCGGAATGTCCGCGCAGATGATCTTTCCTGCTTCGGGGTGCAGCCGAATGGTGACATCCCGCGCCAGATGGCAGACGATGGGCCAGCCGAAGCCGCCCCCTTCCCCCTCGGCGAAATCCTGCGGACTGCGGTCACGGGGAAGCGCCGAACTGGAATCCGCCACCTCGACTGTGACGGTTCCGTGCCCGGCGCTCAACCGGAAGTCCCGGACCCCGTCGCCGTGCCGGAGGGCGTTGGTCACCAGCTCGGACACGACCAGCAGCACGGTCTCTGCGGCTTCGGACGAGGGCGGCGGCGAGACCGTGGCCAGAAAGTGCCGAGTGAGTCTGCGGGCCTGAAAACTGCTGCGCACATAACGCGTGCGCGCGGTGTCCGCTGTAACACTCTCCTCACCACGGAGGGCCGCTACCTGTTCCATGCTTGTCTCCCGTCTCCGCAGGGCTGTTGCCGCCGAAAGCGGCCAGACCCACGAATGTGGGGGTCTTTCCTCTTCCGTCGAGGTCTCGCCCCTGTGCGAATACCTCGCCGGCCGCTGAACGGTGCCCCTTGTGAACGCTCGAACGGCTGCAGGGTCAGTTACCCGGGCCTTTCGTCTTCATGCATGGTTCGGCCCGGATGGTACGGACAAGGAAAGGTCAGATCATTTGGTCGTCCATGAACGATCACCGGGGGAACCGAATCCGCCGGGGCGACGCACGGAGGGACGCGCCGCCACAGCCGGAGGAAGAGGGCGCCGTGCCGGGCGGCAGGACGTACGATCACTGTGCGAAGGGGGCACCGGGGAGGCGATCGGCGCGCCCCGGGGAGGACACAGGATTTGGGATACTCGGAAGGCCGCAGATCCGCATCGTGCGGGACGCGCAGAGCACCGGCTCCGTGCCGGGGGACGGAGGCGGAGTGAGGTCGCGGGAGAACGACCGTCTGGCCATCACGCCGCTCACCGTCAGGGACGAGTGCGCGGTGATCCGCTTCAGTGGGGAACTGGACCGCGGCTCCGAGGAGTTCTATCTGGACCGCATCGGCGCCGTGATCGCCACCGGATACCGGCACCTGGTGCTGGATGTGACGGCTCTGGTCTTCTGCGACTCGCGGGGCCTCAACTGCCTGCTCGCCCTGCGGTGGCTGCTGCAGCGCAGGGAGGGCAGCCTGCTGCTCGCCTGTGTGGGGCGGCGGCTGGCCGCGGTGCTCGCCCTGACCGGGAGCACAGAGATGTTGCCCGTCTTCTCCAGCGTCAGTGAGGCGCTCCGCTCCCTGCCCGCCGACCAGCGTCCCGACTGGCCTCCCACCGAGAGCGCGGACCCGAACATTCCGCTGCACAGTCCGGAGCCGCTGGAGACCTCTTGGCAGAAGGACGCCAACCCGCACTTCCCCCGGGACCCTGAGGGCAGGGACTCCTGAGGTCCGAGGGCAGGGACACCTGAGGCCCGCGCAGCGGTGCACGGCGGTGTCGCGGCGGGCGGCGGGCCCCGGCGGGTGAGGATGGAGGGCCGCAGAGCGCACCTCGGAGCATCGCACCCTAGGAACCGTCCATGGAGCAGCAGCACCAGGCCGTGAGGCAGCCGCCGCAGCAGTCCTTCGACCGGGCCCAGCAGATCGTGGAACACCCGCGGCCCAAAGCGCTGTCCACCCGCGCCTTCCTGCTGTGGGGCCTCGGCCTCACCCTGCTGGTGGTCGGACTGAGCCTGGTGGCCGGGTCCGAGGTGCGGCTGGTCGGTCTGCTGATCTTCCTCCCGGCCATCGCGGCGAGTGTGGGCACCGAACGGCAGACACAGGCCGCCTCCGTCTGGGCTACAGCCGGCGCCGTCATCTCGATCGTGCGCAGGCCGGGCTACCACCTGGACGACGTGATCACCCTGGTGCTCACCCTGCTGTTCGCCGGGCTCGCCGTGTTCGGGGCGCGCTGGCGCATCGCGCGGGACACCGAGCTGCTGCGGCTGCGCTCGACCGCGGCCGTCATCCAGCAGCACATCCTGCACCCGCTGCCGGAGGTGACCGATCAGGTGCGGGTGGACGGGGTCTTCGAACCGCTGCAGGAGGACAAGCTGTTCGGCGGTGACATCTACGACGTGGCCGCCACCCCCTACGGCACCCGGGTGCTGATCGGGGATGTGCAGGGCAAGGGGCTGTCGGCGGTCGGCGCGGCCTTCGCCGTACTGGGCGCGTTCCGCGAGGCAGCCCACCGGGAGCCGACGCTCACGGGTCTGGTGGACGCGCTGGAGACCTCGGTGGTGCGCCACAACGCGTACGCCCGCCACTCGGGTGAGCCGGAGCGGTTCATCACCGCCCTCGTCCTCTCGGTCGGCCCCCTCGATCGGGACGCCGCACAGGTCGTCAACTGCGGCCACCTGACGCCCTTTCTGGTGCGTGCGGCGGAGCAGCCGTGCGAGGTACCGCTCGGGGAGACAGGGGTGCCGCTGGGGCTGGCGTCACTGGTGGGCGAGGAGCGTTCGGCGGCGGGGTTCGACTTCCCGCCCGACTCGACGCTGCTGCTGTACACCGACGGCCTCTCCGAGGCGCGGGACGGTGACGGTGCCTTCTACCCGCTCGCCGGACGCCTCACCGAGCTGGTACTGGCGGCCAGGGCCGCGCCGGACGGTGAGGGCGCACGCACGGAGCTGGCCCGCGCACTGCGCGACGACGTCCGTACCTTCACCCACCCCTACCAGCAGGACGACCTGGCCATTCTCACCCTCCGACGCCTCCCGGCCGCCGAACGGCCAGGGAAGGACGACCGGTCGCGTCCGGAGTGACACCGAGGATCGGCGGCGCCCGTCGGACGCTGCGGTTATCGTCGGTGCGGACGGGGACGGTGGAAGCGCTGGGGGCGCTGCACCCAGGGGGATGCCGAAGGGCGACGGAGGGGGAGCCGCATGACGTCCGGCCAGGGCCGGCTGCTCGCGGTCAGCGATCTGCATGTGGGGATGGCGGCCAACAAGCCGGTCACCGAGTCACTGCGCCCGCACACCGACGACGACTGGCTGATCGTCGCGGGGGATGTGGCCGAGCACTTCGAAGAGGTGGCCTGGGCCCTGCGGCTGCTGGCCGAACGGTTCGCCCGGGTGATCTGGACGCCGGGCAACCACGAGCTGTGGACACCGCGCGGCGACCCGGTGCAGCTGCGCGGGGCCGAGCGGTACGCGCAACTGGTGGAGCTGTGCCGTTCATTGGGCGTGCTGACACCGGAGGACCCCTACCAGCGCTGGGCGGGACCTGACGGCGAGGTGTTGATCGCGCCGGTCTTCCAGCTGTACGACTACACCTTCCGGGCGCCCGGGACGCACACCAAGGAGGAGTCGCTGGCCCGGGCCCGCGCCTCCGGCATCGTCTGCACGGACGAGTACCTGCTGCACCCCGATCCCTACCCGGCCGTGGACGACTGGTGCCGGGAGCGGGTGGCCGCGACGGAGAAACGGCTGGCAGCGCTCGACCCGGACACCCCGCTGGTACTGGTCAGCCACTGGCCGCTGCTGCGGGAGCCGACCGATGTGATGTGGTATCCGCAGTTCGCGCAGTGGTGCGGCACGGAGCTGACGGCGGACTGGCACACCAGGTACAACGTGGCCGTCGCCGTCTACGGCCATCTGCACATCCCCCGCACGACCCACCACGACGGGGTCCGCTTCGAGGAGGTCTCCATCGGCTATCCCCGGGAGTGGCGGCGGCGGGGCCATCCGCGCGGTCTGCTGCGGCAGATCCTGCCCACGCCTCACGAAAGCTGAGGCAGGTACGCACGGGAGGAGCTGAGGCAGGTACTCAACTGCCCTGCCGGTGCAGCTTCCGCGCCCGGCGCACGGCGGCGAACAGCAGCGCCGAGGTGAGCCCGACAGCCGCCGACACCGGCCGCAGCACAGCGCCCGCGTGCGCCCCCGAATCCAGCACACCGCTCAGCCCCACAGCGGCGGTCAGCGAGCCGACCGTCGTCAGGAACGGCGTGGCGTACCAGGCGAGGAAGACGAAGACGCTGGCGTCGCCCGCCGGGGTCACCAGGCCCAGGGACAGCAGGTCCGTACGCACCGGGCCGCGCACCGCCGCCACTACCGCAGCAGCGGCGAACGGCGGCGCGCACAGGGGCATCAGCAGCAGCGCCCGCTCCCCGCCCTGCTGCGCGAACGGGACCGCCGCCAGCAGCGCGAGGACTCCGCCCACCAGCGCCGGCACGAGGGTGTGCCGCACCATCAGCGCGCCGAGGCGGTACGGCGACCAGGCGGAGCGCCGTATGTCGTCGGCCTCCAGGCGTGCCGTCTCCGCCAGCCTGCCGACCGCGAACCAGCCGAGGGTCAGCGCCCCGGCGAGTGAGGCGATACGGGCCGCCCCGTCCAGCGCGGCGGCGAGCCCCACCGTGCCGGCTGCCGCCGCGGTCCACAGCGCGGCGCTCAGCACGCTTCCCGGGGCACGCAGCAGCGCGACGGTGTCCCGCCATACGACGACGAGCCGCCGCGAGCGGGGCATCGGCAGCCGCCGCCGGGGCCCGGCCGCGCCGTCCGCGAGGGCTTCGCCGATCGCCAGCTTCGCCGCGCGCAGTTCGGCCGACCACAGCACGGAGGCCACGGTCGCCGCCGTGGCGGCACGCGCGCGCAGCCGTCGGGTGGGGATGGTGCCGGCCACCGCGAAGGCGTGCACGAGAGCGGCCGCCGTACCGGCACACAGCAGGACAACTGCCCACGGCCAGCTCCCGGCCCGCCCGCCGGTGGCGTGCAGCACCGGCTGCGCCGCCCAGCCCCACGGTCCTGACCACAGCTCGACCGTCTCCAGGAGCGCCGACCGCCGCCCTGTCGCCGCCAAGGCCGCCTGTCCGGCCAGCAGGAGCAGCACCAGCACGGCGTACGGCGTCAGTGCCCGTACCCACCGCGCCCACCGGCCGCTGCGTTCCACCTGGAGACCGAGCGCGGCAGCCAGCAGCGGCAGACAGACCCCGGCCGGCAGTGACAACCCCAGTGCGGGCCCCAGCTCGGCCAGGCCCGTCAGCCGGAGCAGCACGGCGCAGCCGACCGCGCCCAGCACACCGCCGGCTGTCATCAGTGCCGCCGTCAGCCGGAAAGCGGGCCGTAGTACCCGCTCCCGCCGCACGGGCTGGGACAGCAGCCAGGACACCTCGTGGCGCGGTACCAGCACGGGGCCGCGCCAGAGTGCGTCCCGCGCGGCGAACACCGCGAGAGCGCAGGCCAGCAGGACCAGGACGGCGGGAAAGGCGCGGCGTACGGCCTCTGCGGTCTCCTCCCGCGCGGTGAGGTGCCCGAGCCGCTGGACGAAGCGGTACCCCAGGGTGCTGCCGTAGCCGACGGCGAACAGCAGCAGCGTGTAGCCGGTGACGGCCAGGTCGCGGTTGCGCTGTCTGCGGTACGCCTGACGCCTCTCACGCAGCCAGCGCAGTGTCTCGGGGGTGCGGTCGTCCTCGTCCGTCCACTCGGCGCCGCCGGGCTCCGCCGGGGCCGCGTCGGCCAGTTGGGTGTCCGGAAGGCCCGGCCCGCTCATCTGCCGCCGTCCAGCTCGTGCAGCACCTCGGGCCCTCCCCGGAGGAGGACCTTCCCGTCCTCCAGTACGACCACATGGTCGGCGACAGCGTGGACGAGTTCCGCCTGGTGGGTGGCGAGGAGCACCGCGACACCGTCCGCCTTCTCCCCGCGCAGCAGCTCAGCGAGGCGGGTACGGGCTGACGGGTCGAGCCGCTGTTCGGGCTCGTCCAGCACCAGCAGATCGCGCGGCCGGACCAGAGCGGCGGCCAGTTGCAGTGCCTGGGTCTGGCCGGAGGAGAGGGCGGAGGGCGGCTGGTCGGCGTGGTCGGTCAGCCGCCGGTCGGCCAGCACCTGGCCGATCCACCCGTCGGCGGCGGCGACTCCGTGGGCAACGGTGATCAGTTCGAGGTGTTCGCGTACGGTCAGATCTGGATAGAACGCGACGGTGTCCCCCGTGACCGCCACGCGGGCGCGCACCTGCGGGTCGTCCTCGTCCACCGGTCGGCCGTCGAACAGCGCGGTTCCCGTCGTCGGCCGGTCCCGTCCGCACGCCAGGCGCAGCAGCGTGGACTTACCGGAACCGTTGTGACCGAACAGCGCTGTGCAGGTGCCGGGGAACAGTTCGAGGTCGAGCGGGTGGAGGGCCTGCCGCTCGCCGTAGCTCCGGCTCACCCCGGACAGCCGCAGCAGCGGCTCCCCGCCACGCGGCGTTCGCGCCGTGCCGGGCGGCGTCATCGGTCGGCGTCGCGGACACGGTGGCGGCCCGGCCGGTGGAGCATGTGGACGGTGACGGGCTTGCCCAGAAAGGTGTCCTGGCGCCCCGGCACGAAGCCCAGCCGCTCGGCGACCCGGGCGGAGGCGGAGTTGCCGTGCACGATCATGGCAGTGAAATAGTCCACGTCCAGCCGGTCGAAGCCCCACTCGACCACGGCCCGGGCCGCCTCGGTCGCGTATCCGCGTCCCCAGCGGTCACGCCGGAACGTCCAGCCCGCCTCCACCTCGTCGAAGACCTCCCAGTGGTTGAGGCCGCACCGGCCGATCAGCTCCCCCGTCTCCTTCGACTGGACGGCGCACAGCCCGTGGCCCCGCTCGCTCCACTGGCGCCCGATCTCCGCGAGCCGTTCGCGGGCCTGTTCCCTGGTGAACGTCGGCACGAAGCGGGTGATCTCGGGGTCGCTGTGCAGTTCGACGAAGAAGTCCAGGTCGCGCGGCGTCAGCGGGCGCAGCAGCAGCCGCTCCGTCTCGATGACGGCGTCGCCGTCGCTCTCGCCCGGAGTGACAACACGTTCGGTCGATCTCATGACGGTCATGTTCTCACCAGGTGCCGGTCCTGCTCTCGGCGAGCGGCCGGTCCTGTCGGACCGCCCCGATATCGTGCTCGGCATGCGGAGTTCGGCGCCGCTGGGCCGCTTCGCGCCGCCGCACGGGGGCGAGAAGCGCGCAAGGCAATGACCGCGTGGCCGGGACGTCATACTCCTGTCACAGCCAGGCGTCGGGCGCTGACCGGCGGGGCAGTTGGTTGGTTAATCTGCAAGTGCCGCGCGTCTCGGTCGAGACGAGGATGCGGGTGACGGGGAGGGACTGTCGATGCCGGATGCTCGGGGGAGCTCCGAAGAGGGCCGGACGCCGGGGCTGCGTCCGCGGCGGCTGGTCGACGAGACGGAGGAGACCGGCCGGGAGCCCGGCCGGAGCGGTGTCGCGGCACTGAAGGCGCGCTGTGCGAGGCTGGCGCGCGCCGCGTGGGCGACCGTACGGCCCAACCGGCGCCGGGCTACGGGCTATATCGCGCTGTGCTCGGTGAGCGCGCTGGTCGGTACGTCCGTCGTCGTGGGGACCGGCAAGGCGGGCGCGGTGCCCGATCTTGCCGACATCGGTGCCTGGCTGACCAGTTCGCGCACCGGTGAGGCCGCGCACGCCAACGGGCTGACCGGGGACGTGGACGGCAAGGTCAAGCTGCCCGGCATGGACGGCCATCCGGTCTCCATCTCGCAGGACGGCAAGACGGTGCTGGTCCTGGACGAGAAGACCGGCAAGCTGGTGCGGATCGACCCCTCGCAGCTGACCGTCGAGGGCTCATCGCGCTACGGCGCCGGGCTCCAGTTGGTCTCCGGCGGGAAGTACGCGTATCTGGTCGACCCGGTCAAGGCGCGGGTGCAGCGCATCGATCCGGTGCGCACGACACCGATCGGAGCGCCGGTCGACCTGGGTTCAGGTCCGCTGGGCAAGGCGGTGGCTGATCCCAAGGGCACGCTGTGGGTTCCGGTGCCCGGCAAGGGCAAGGTCGTACCGTTCCCGCGGGGCAAGAAGGCGGCGGGTATCAAGGTGGCGGCCGGGAGCAGCAAGCCCGCCACGCTGCTGATGACCCTCGCTGACGGCCGCCCGGTGGTGACCGACACCAAGGGCGGCACGGTGACGCTGCTCAAGCGCACGGGCCGCGGCATGCGCTTCAAGCTGCCGAGCAACATCGCCAAGGCGCCGACGGGTTCGGTGCTGGTCCCGGCGGCGACGGCGGGTGACGTGGTGCCGGTGCTGGCGCGGAAGTCGGGGCGGATGGCGCTCGTCAACACCCGCACCGGTTCGCTGCTGACCGCGGCCCTGGGCGCCTCGGACCACCAGTACGGCACTCCGCAGGTACTGGGCTCGAAGGTGTATGTGCCCGACCAGAGCAACGGGACCTTGAAGGTGTACGACACCGAGGCGGCCGCGATCACCAAACCGGTGAAGGTGACCGGCGACCCCGGCAAGCTGAGCCTGTTCGTCCGGGACGGCCTGCTGTGGGTCAACGACGCGGACAACGCCACCGCTGTGGTCATCAACTCCGCCGGGCACGTCAACCGCGTGCACAAGTACGACACCGACGCGCCCTCGGGCCGCAAGCCCGGTCAGAAGGACCGCACCGGCGACAACGGCAAGCGCGACCCCGCGCCGGGACCGGACGCGCCGGACCCGCTGCCCGAAGGGCCCTCGGGTCCGGGCCGGAACGACAGGCCCTCGCGTCCCGACGCTCCGGCGGGCAAGCCGGACCGGGACGGCGACGGCCCCGACAAGCCCGCACAGGACCCGGAACCGGGCCCCGGGAAGCCCGATCCGAAGAAGCCCGATCCCACCGGGCCGGACGAGGAGGAGCCCGCGAAGCCGCAGCCGCCCGGCGTCCCGCAGGCGGAGTCGGGCCCCGGCACCATCCGGGTCTCCTTCGCGCCCTCCTCGGGGGTGAAGCCGACCGGGTACCGGCTCAAGGGTGCACCGCCCGGCGCCGAGGTGAAGCCGGCACGGATCGGCCCCGGCGGGCCGTTCACCTTCGAGATCGAGGGCGGCTCCTGCGACCGGCAGTACAGCTTCACCGTCGAGGCGGAGTTCTCGGACGGGCAGAAGGCCACCTCCGGCCGCTCCGGGCCGGCCCGGCCGTGCGTGGCACCCGGCCAGCCGCAGAACGTCAAGTACGACTTCCCGCAGGGCGGCAAGGGCATCGACCTGACCTGGCAGGCGCCGGCCAACGCGGGGAAGGGCACCACGTACGACGTCACCGGCGCCGGGGCCGGCAACGACAAGCGGAACCTCACCGGCACCGAGGCTTCGCTGCGCGGCCTGGAGAACTTCAGGACCTACACGCTCACCATCGCCGCAAAGAACGCGGCCGGCTCGGGCGGAAGCGTGGTGCAGCGGGTGAACCTGTCCAACACGAAGACCATCCGCGTCGAGGACAACGTGGACGACGGGGACGACGTGGGTGTCCGCAGCCAGCCCAGCACCACGGCCGGAACGCGCAAGGGCAAGATCCCCGCCGGGCAGACTCCTCAGCTGAAGGTGGTCTGCCAGGTCCGGGGAACGATGGAGACGCACGACACCTACGGGTGGAAGAGCAATGTCTGGGACCGCATCGAGTGGGAAGGCGGTACGGCCTACATCAGCGACCTCTGGGTCGGCACCAGCAACCACAAGAAGGGCGACTACTCCCCGGAGGTCTGGCCATGCAACTAGAACACCAGAAGGCAGCAGCGTCAGCACCGGCCGCCGCACCGGCCTCCCCGGAGTCCGTCTCGCTGCTCGCCCAGTGCTTCCACGCGCTCGGTGACAACATCGAACGGGTCGTCAAGGGCAAGCGTGACACCGTCGAACTGGCGCTGGTGTGCCTGTTCTCGGAAGGGCATCTGCTCATCGAGGACGTGCCCGGAACCGGCAAGACGACGCTGGCCCGCTGTCTGGCCGCGTCGCTCGAAGCGAGCTGGCACCGGGTGCAGTTCACCCCCGACCTGCTGCCGTCGGACATCACAGGGGTGACCATCTACCGGCAGAACACCGGCAGCTTCGAGTTCCTGCCAGGCCCGGTGTTCGCCAACATCGTGCTCGGCGACGAGATCAACCGGGCCTCGCCCAAGACGCAGTCCGCGATGCTGGAGGTCATGGAGGAGCGGCAGGTCACCGCGGACGGCAGCACCCACCCGGTGCCCCGCCCCTTCATGGTGATCGCCACGCAGAACTCGGTGGACATGGGCGGCACCTATCCGCTGCCCGAGGCGCAGCTCGACAGGTTTCTGATGCAGGTCACCCTCGGATACCCGGACCACGCCTCGGAGGTGGCCGTACTCTCGGGCGCCGGATCGCAGCCGAGCATCGAGCAGTTGCCGACGATCGCGACGGGCCGCCACATCGCCGAGTTCATCCAGGTCGCCCGGCAGATCCAGGTGGCGCCGCAGCTGTACGACTACCTGGTGCGGGTGGCCGCGGCCACCCGTCAGCTGCCCGAGGTGCGGCTGGGCGCCAGCCCGCGCGGCTCGGTCGCGCTGCTGCGTGCGGTACGGGTGCGCGCCGCTTCGCAGGGGCGCACGTACGCGCTGCCGGAGGACGTCAAGGCGCTGGCGGGTCCTGTCCTGGCGCACCGGCTGATCCTCACACCCGAGGCGGAGCTGAGCGGCCGCACCGGCGCCGACGTCGTCACTGAGGCCCTGGCCACCGTTCCCGTACCGCAGGCGGGGGCGCAGGGCTGATGCTGTCGCCGACGGGTTGGGGGGCACTGGTCGGCGGTGCGGCACTCACGGGGGCCGGCTACGCGCTCGGCTACCCGGAAGCTGTGGTTCTGGGGGTGGGCTGTCTGCTCGCGGTGGGCGTGGCCCTCATCTGGACGGGGCGCTCACCGCGGCTGTCGGCGAGCCGCCAGGTGACGCCGCGGAAGGTGGCGCGCGGAGACCGGGCCGAGGGCGCGGTCGCCCTCACCAACACCGGCCGCCGCACCCGGCGCGGGCTGGATGTCACCGACAGCTGCGGCGCGCTGCCGCTCACCCTCCGGGTGCCGCCACTGGCCGCCGGAGCCGAGCACACGGTGCGGTACGCGCTGCCCACCGAGCGGCGCGGCCGGATCGCGCTGGGACCGCTGCGGATCGAGCGTACGGACCCGCTCGGACTGGCCCGCCGGGTGCGCGTCTTCGGCCCCGGCGAGGGCGGCACGGACACCCTGCTGGTACGGCCCCGGGTGTGTCTGCTGCCCGTCCTTCCTTCGGGTACGGCCCACCATGTGGAGGGGCCGACGACCGACACGGCGGACGAGGGGTCGCTGACCTTCCACGCGCTGCGCGAGTACGTGCTGGGCGATGATCTGCGGCGGGTGCACTGGCGGTCCTCGGCGCGCACCGGAACGCTGATGGTCAAGCAGCTGGTGGACGTCTCGCTGCCGCACAGCACGGTCGTACTGGACACCCGGGCCGCCGCCTACCGCAGCGAGGACGACTTCGAACTGGCCGTGGACACCGCCGCGTCCGTCGCGTTCGCCGCCGCGCGCTCCAACTTCCCCGTCGAGGTGCTCAGCGAGACCGGCCCCGTCCTGCGCACCGACGGCGCGGGCGGCAACGACGCGGAGGCGCTGCTGGACCGGCTCGCGCTCGTGCGCCGTTCGCAGGCGGCCTCGGCGGCGGGCGCTTTCGACGAGCTGGAGCGTGCGCGCCGCCGAGGTTCACTCACCGTCATCACCGGTACGGGCGACGCCAGCGGGCTGAGCGCCCTGGAACGGGTGCGCCGCAGCTTCGACCGTACGGTGGTGCTGCGCACCGGCGCCGCCGCCTCGGCCGACGATCCGCACGCGCCCGCGGGGCTGGGCAGCGATGTGCCCCAGCTCCGGGTGACCGGGCTCGACTCGCTGCTTGCCGCCTGGCGCAGGGAGGCGGTGCGATGAACTCGCCGTCCACCCCGCACCGGCCCACGCGCTACGGGCCCACCCTGCGCGGCACCGCTCTGCGCGGCGTCGGTCCCGTCGGCCCGGCCGGACTCACCGGCCATAACGGACTCACCGGCCATGACGGACCGTCCTGGGCACCACCGCGTCCGACAGCGCCCGAGGCCCCTCCCCTGCCGACAGCCGTCTCCGCTGCCGACGGAAACGGCGGCGGAGAAGCCGACGGGGGCAGCGGGCGTGACGGCCGCCGACCGACGAGAGCACCGGCCGCGCCGCACCGGCTCGCGCTGTCGCGCCGCCTGTGGTCGCTGCTGCCCGTCGCGGGGCTGCTGGCCTGCGCCGGACTGGGCTTCCACCGGGTCTTCGGCCCTGGGCCGCTCCTTCCCGTGCTCGCGGTCGCCGTGCCGGTGCCGATGGCGCTGGCCGCGGGGCTGTTCCTGGTCCAGAGCCGCAGGGAGCGCTCGGCTCCGCTGTGGCCCTCGCTGGTGCTGGGCGTCGTGGTGTGGCTGGTAGCGGTACGGGTGATGCTGTTCCGCGACGCGGCCGGCGGGCTCGCCTCGGGCGGTGCCGTCCCCGAGATCTGGTCCGCCTTGCTCGACTCGCCGCACGCGATCCTCACCACGATCCTGCCCGCGCCACCGGACCCGGACTTCCTCGTGCTGCCGCACGCGGTGCTGTGGCCGGCCGCGCTCGCCGCCACCGAGCTGGCGCTGCGGACCCGTTCACCGCTGCTGCCCGCGCTGCCGCCCGTGCTGGCGTTCGGCTTCCCGCTGGTGCTGGGCGTGTCCGGACCCGGCTCGAACACCCTCCCGGCTGCGGGCCTGGTGGCCTGCGCCGCGCTGCTGGTGCTGCTGCGGTCGCGGGCGGCCCGGCGCGGCACCGTACGCGTGCTGAGCACGGGGCTGCCCCTCGTCGCGGTGCTGGCACTGGCCGCCGCGCTGCTCGGGCCGCGGCTGCCCGGACTGGCCTCCCGCGAGCCGTGGGACCCGCGCCAGGATGTGCGCCCGCCCACCGTCCACCCGCAGTCCACCAGCCCCCTCGACCAAGTGGCCGCCTGGCTCCAGCACCCGCGGACGCGGCTGTTCACGGCGCGGAGCACGGCCGCCGACCGCAACTGGCGGCTGGCCGTGCTGGACCGCTACGACGGTGTGAAGTGGACGTCCGGCGCCGAACTGGCCCGCTCCGGCGGTCGGGTGCCTCCCTCGCGGGGCACCGATCCCGGGCGCCGCGAACGGGTGGAGCAGCGGGTGCGCATCCAGAATCTGCCGGGTATGTGGCTGCCCGCCGTCGACCGGCCCTCCTCGCTGAAGATCACCGGCAGGGGCGCCGACAGCGGTGGCGACGGGCACGGCACCTCCGGGGGCGAGAGCGACGGGGAGGCCCGCGAACTCGCCGTCGATCCCGCCAGCGGTGTGCTGGCCCTCGGCGAGGGTGGCCCCACCGGCACCCCGGTCAACCGCGGGCTGTCCTACACCGCCGTCTCACAGGCGCCGGTGTTCGACGCGGAGCGGCTCAAGTACGCGCCCGTACCGGACGGGACCGCCTACACTTCACTGCCCCGCACCGACGCGGAGGGCGAGCCGATCGAGGCCGTCGAGACGTTCTCGAAGCTGGCGGCCACCGCGACCGCGGGCAGCAGCTACCCGTACGAACAGGCGCACAAGCTGGCCACCTGGCTGCGCGAGCACTACCGCTTCGACCCCAAGGCCGTGCCCGGGCACGGCTACCGCAACCTGGAGTTCTTCCTCACCACAGGCAAACACGGCACCTCGGAGCAGTTCGCGGCCTCCTTCGCCGTACTGGCACGGACGCTGGGGCTGCCGACGCGGGTCGCGGTCGGCTTCCGCGCGGACGGCACGGGGGCACGGGGCACCGACCGCGAGAGCGGCAGCGGGAAGGGCACCGAGCAGTTCACCGGACGGGACGCGCTGGCCTGGCCCGAGGTGCGGTTCAAGGGCGTCGGCTGGGTGCCGTTCTATCCGACACCGGGGCAGGCGTCGCGGGACGGTTCCTCCGTGCCGCCCGCCGGGCAGCCCAAGCAGCGGGAGAAGGCAGACCGCGACATCGCCGAGCAGCCGCGCCCCTCCGTGCCTCCCACGCAGCAGGACGACGACAAGAGCCGCGGAGACCAGGCGGCAGGCGGCGGCGAGGGGCTGCCCGCGTGGGTGTACGCGCCGTCGGCGGCGGTGCTGCTGCTCCTCGCTTACGGCGGTTGGGCGGCCTGGGCCCCGTACCGCACCCGCAGACGGCGCCGCCGTGCCCGCGATCCGGGGCAGCGGGTGCTGGGCGCCTGGCAGCAGATCGTCGACCGGCTCACCGAGATCGGGCTGCCCGCCACCTCGGCGCATACCGCGACGGAGGTGGCGGCCTTCGGCGTCGGGCGGATCGGCGGCAGCAGCAGTGAGCAACTGCCGGCGCTGGCCCGGCTGGTGAACGAGGTCGGCTACGGAGGCCGGACGCCGGACGAGGCCACGGCGGACGCCGCCTGGCGGCACTGCGACGCGATCGAGGAGGTCGTCGCGCGGACGGTACCGCGCCGTGAGCGGGTCAAGCGGGCGCTGCGTCCCCGCACGTTGCTACGTCACAGCCGATCAGGAGCACACCGGTGAACGCCAACCAGAGCCCGGGCCCGGCCAAGGCGGTCGGCACGGAAGGCCCAGCGGCCCCGCCGCCGCCCACCGCGCCGGCCGGCCCACCCGCCACTCCGGCCGTCGCAACGCCCACCGCCCCGCCCTCCGTGCCGCCCCCGCTGCCCGACGGCTACCAGCCGCAGCGCACGCTGGCCTCGGGGGCGCACAGCACGGTCGCGCTGTGCCGGGAGACGTCCAGCGGCCGAGAGGTGGCCGTCAAGGTGCTGCTGCCGACGGTTGCCGACCCGGCGCGCCGGCTCGCCGCGCACTCCGAGCTGCTGGCGGCGGGCGCGGCCGCCCGGCACCCGTGCGCGGTCACGGTCATGGACGCCGGGTCAACCGGTGCCGAACAGCTCTACATGGTGGAGGAGTTCTGCCCGGGGGGCTCGGCCCAGGACCGGCTGGCCGCGTCCGGGCCCTTCGCGGTCGAGGACGTACTGGTGATCGGGGTACGGCTGGCCCTCGCGCTGCACTCCTCGCACCGCCGGGGCGTGCTGCACCTGGATGTGCGTCCGGCGAACATCCTCTTCGACGCGCAGGGCGGCGCACTGCTGTCCGGGCACGCGCTCGGCCGGGTGCTCCAGCGGGCCGTACCCTCGGCCGGCGCCGTCTTCGACCCGGCGTTCGCGGCTCGGGAGCTGTTCGGCTGGGAGGCCCCCGGGCCCGCCGCCGATGTGTACGCGCTGGGCGCGACGCTGTACGCGCTGCTGGCCGGGGAGCCCGCACAGGCCGAGGCGGTACGCGCCGGCGGTTCGGCAGCGTACCGGGCGGTGCTGACGGGTGGGCTGCCCCGGCCGCGGCGCGGCGATGTGCCCGAGCCGCTGTACGCGCTGCTGCACCGTATGACGGCACCGCACGCCGAGGGGCGGCCACCGCTGACGGAGGTGCACCGGGTGCTGCGGATGCTGCTGCCCGTCTCCTGTGCGTCGCGGGTGCCCGACCTGCAGCCGGAGGCCGAGCCCGAGCCCCCGCTGCCCGGCTGGAACCCGGCCGACGACGCGCTCACCCAGCCACCACCGGAGACGGACGACGACCCGGACTCCGCCGAAGCCGTCGCACGGCGCCGCCGTACCCGCAACCGCGTCCTGGCCGTGTGCGGAGCGCTGCTGCTGGTGGGCGGCGCCGTGCTGACCCTGTTCGTGGTGCGTGCCGGAAGCGACCCCGGGTCACAGAACGCGAAGAAACCTCCGAAGAAGTCCGCCAAATCGGCCCATCCGCTGCCCAAGGGCCAGGTCCCCGACTTCCAGGCGCAGGATGTGAAGGTCACCAGGGTCGGCCGGCAGGTGCAGGTGGTCTGGAGCAAACCGAAGAAGCCGCAACCCGTCTACGGCTACGCCATCACGGCGCAGTCCGCCGACGGCGAGACAGTGAAGGTGAAGAACACCAGCGCCGACGAGCCGAGCGTCGTCTTCTCCTCCCCGCCCGTGAAGCCCGGCTCCTGCTACGTGGTCACGTCTTTGGTGCAGACCGCCGACGGCAGCGTGGGGCTGGCCTCGGCCGAGTCGGTGTGCGACCGGGGTGAGCGGCGCGACTGAGGCCGACGGCAGCCACGACTGTCACACCGACGCGTCACAATGTCGGAACACGGCTTACGCGCCCCGGCGTTGAGCGGGGAAAATGCTGTACTGAACAACGGCACCGAAGACCTGCAACAACTGCCACACCTGCACTGAGCAACTGTGCGGCATCGGGGGGAGCAAGCACGTATGGGTGAGTTCACTGGCGTCGATCCACTGCGGCTGCGCGAGTTGGCCAACGCGCTGCAAGGTCTGGCGGACAGGCTGGAGACGGACGGCGCCACCATTCGTGATCTGTTCTCGAAGTGGGGCGGGGCGCTCAGCCAGTCCGTGCTGACGCAGCAGACCAGCCAGGTCGCCGACGACGCGCACGACATGGCGCTGCGCGCCTCCCTCGCCTACAACCTCTTTCTGCAGCCCCGGTTCACCTCGGCGAACAGCCCGCACTCGAACTGGGTCAACATCGAGTGGGACGTCTCGAAGATCGACACCGCCACAGAGGGCCAGCAGGAGGCCGTAAAGCTGCTGCAGGCGCTGAACGACCCGGACAACCCGCAGTCGCGTACGACGATCCGGATGCTGTCCCAGTCGCTCGAGGACCACGCGGACGACCCCGCGTATCTCGAGGCGTTCATGAAGTTCGGCGGTCTGGACGCCTCGGTGCGCGCGGCACGGTTCCTGCACGAGCAGGACGGCACCCACGGCAGCACCGTGCTCTCCAAGGACTCGCAGGAGATCCTCGCCAGGTTCGGACTGGCCGTGCAGTCCGCGACCAGCCTCGCCGAGGACGGGAAGATCCAGCTCCCGGCCAGCTACCTGGACAAGCTGACGAGTCCGCCCAACGGGGACATGTGGTCGGTCGGCATGCTCTTCCAGTACGGGCCCAAGGGCGACAAGTGGGACCCGAAGGTGCTCTCGTCGGTCGGCGGCGCGATGCTGGACTGGCGCTCGAAGCAGCAGATGCGCCCGAACTACTCGGCGCCGAGCACCAACATCGCGGGCTATGTCCCCGGCGGCTATGTCGAGTCCGACAACCCCTGGTACGACAACCTCGGCCTGGACGTCTCGTACATCACGGCGGGCGCCGACGACGCCGCCGCCCGTATCCAGGCCATCGCCGCCAACGACCCGTCGGTCATCCTCATGCAGCGCGTCAGCGAGAACGCGGACGCCTCCCGTCTGCTGCTGACCGGCCCCGACGGCGCCAAGCACGCCAAGGTGCTGGTCGACGACAAGTGGCACACGCCCGGCCCCCAGTCGTTCAACGAGGCCCAGTGGCCGGCCGCCGTGATCACCGCCGCCACCACCGACCGCGCTGGTCACCCGGAGGAGTCGGTGGAGGCCGCCGCCAACGTCATCAACGCCGGCGCGGCGGAGTACGGCGACGAGAAGAAGAAGAGCGACTACGACAAGTCGCAGTATCCGGTCCCGAGTCAGATCACCCACGCTCTGGCGCAGGTGTTCGCGACGTATGTGCCCGACTTCGCCCAGTCCCACGGCATGCCCAAGGACCAGGCAGCGGCGCCCGCGACCGGGACGGACAGCAACGGCATGCTGATCGTCGGCCACCAGACGGCGCTGAATTTCATCAGCATGATCGCGCAGAACAGCGGCGACGCCGGTCACCTGGTCAACTCCGTCAACGCGCAGATCTCCCTGACCTCCGCGAAGGGCATGGACTCGCCGGACGCGACGACCTACCTCACCAACCTGGCCGAGCTCCAGGGAGTGGTGACCGCCGGCGCCTACCAGACCGGGCTCGACTCCAAGAAGCTGCAGGACGAGGCCAACAAGAAGGCGCAGCTGTGGATCGACTCGGTCGGCGGCGCCGTCACCTCCATCCCGGGGCTGCCGGTCGGAGCCGAGTGGGTCCAGACAGCCATCACGGCCGGACTGCCCGCCGTGAAGGAGAGCTTCTCCACGGACAACGCCCAGAAGTACGCGGAGGAAGCCGGGACGAAGTTCTACGACGACCAGTCCTCGATGCGGCTGCCCCTGATGCAGGGACTGGTCATCAGCAGCCAGATCAAGCCACCCGAGGGGCACCCGGAGTGGGCGAACGGGCAGATCAAGCTGGAGGACGCGGGGGACCTGACGGACTTCAACAGCTGGTGGCAGCAGGTGGCGCGGCAGCAGGGCGGCAAGTTGGACGGGTTCGACGACGACATGCGGGACGCCTTCGAACGCGGCAACAGCGCCAACTGACAGCGCAGTCCGCACCGACCGACGACGGGACGAGGGAGAGAACGGTATGTCGCAGGCCGACCTCTGCAAACAGGACATGGCCAGGATCGGGACCGCGGTGGAGAGCATCCGCGCCGCCGCGCAGAAAGTGACCGACCTGATGGGCTCCGACACCTGGGCGGGCACAGCGGCGGACAACTGGGCCGGGGACTTCAACGGACGCCTGAGTTCACTCAACTACCTCTTCGACTCCTACCCGGCGGAGGAGTCCCGGCTCATCGCCAAGGCCGAGGAGGAGGAACCGAAGTAGGCGGGACCGGTCCGGCGACGAGACCGGAACGGACGGGAACACGCGAGGCGGCCACCGGCCGATTCGGGGGGCTCATATGGAACTGCGGCTTACCGCCGTCGACGGTGCGGGCGGGCGGCGTGCCGATCTGCTGGTGGACACCGAACCCGACGCCGCCGTCGGGTCCGTCACACAAGAGATCGCCCGGCAGTTGCGCGTCGGGGCTCCGGACGGCGACGGTGCGGCAGCGCCCGCGCTGTACGTCAACGGATACCGGCTCGACCCGGCCGTCCCGGTGGCCGACTCCCCCGTACGTGACGGCGCGACGGTCTCTGTCGGAGCGGCCGGCGCCTGCCCCCGGCCGCAGGCGCAGGGCACCGTGGAGGTGCGGGTTGTGGGCGGCCCCGACGCCGGGCGGGTATACCGGCTGGGCCCCGGCGTGGCCGTGGTCGGCAGCGGCCCCGAGGCGTGGGTACGCGTGGCGGACAGCACACTGCCCAGCTCCGCCTACGAGATCGATGTGGCCGTCGACGGGACCGTGACCCTCGCTCCGGCCTTCGGCAGCGGCGTCACGATGGACGGCCGCCGGCTGGAGCAGCCCACCGTCTGGCGGCGGCGCGGCGTGGTCGCCGCCGGGCACTCGCTGTTCGAGCTGCGCGAGCCCGCCTTCCCGGACGCCGCGCTCAAGCCCTCGCAGGACGGCACGGGCCTGGACTACAACCGGCCGCCGCGCATCCAGCCGTCGGCGCGCAAGACGCAGTTCCATCTGCCCTCCAAACCCAAGCCGTCCGAGACCCGGCCGCTGCCGTGGGCGGTGGCGCTGGCACCGCTGCTGGCCGCCATCGCCATGGTGGTGATACTGGGCAGCGCCATCTACATGATCATGGCGGTGCTGACCCCGGTCACGCTCGTCGCCAACCACTTCTACGACCGCAGGAACGGCCGCACATCCCACCGCCGCAAACGCCGCGAGTACGAGCAGCACAAGATCTCCATCGAGTACCAGGCGCTCAAGGCGATGGCCGAGGAGACGGCGGCACGCCGCCTGGCCTGCCCGGACCCGGCCGAGCTGTACGTGGTGGCGACCGGGCCCGGACAGCGGCTGTGGGAGCGGCGGCTGGAGGACGACGACTTCGGGGTGCTGCGGGTCGGGACCGGCGCGCTGCCCTCCGAGGTGGAGGTGAACGACCCCAACCAGCAGGAGCACCGTCGTACCGAGCGGCGGATGCTGGCCGACGTACCCGTCGGGGTACCGCTGCGCACCCACGGCATCCTCGGTGTGGCGGGCCGCGGGGAGCTGCCCCGCGCCATCGGCCGCTGGCTCGTGGCGCAGGCGTCGGTGCTGCACAGCCCGGCCGACCTGACCGTGTGCGTGCTGACGGACCCCTCGGGGCGCGAGTGCTGGGAGTGGGTGCGGTGGCTGCCGCACGCGCGCGGCCGTGAGGGCCACAGCGCGGTGGCGCTGCTGGGCACCGAGACCGAGAGCGTGGCCCGCCGGATCAGCGAACTGCTGGCGCTGCTCGGCGCGCGCCAGGAGGCCGCCGGGGAGCGCCCGCCGGGCGCCGACGACCGGTGGCGGGGCCCGTGTGTGCTCGTCGTCCTCGACGGGTCCCGCAGGCTGCGCGCCCTGCCGGGGCTGACGCAGCTGCTGCGCGAGGGGCCGCGCTTCGGGATCCACCTGGTGTGCCTGGACGCCGACCGAGGGCTGCTGCCCGAGGAGTGCCGGGCGCTGGTGGAGGAGGACCACTTCGGGCTGCTGCAGGTCTCGCAGTTCGGGGAGGACCCGGTGCAGTCCGTGCGGCCGGACTGCGTGCCGCCCGCCTGGTGCCAGGACGTGGCCCGCGCCGTGGCGCCGGTCCGCGACGTGAGCGAGAAGGAGTCCGGTGCCCTGCCCGACTCCTGCCGGCTGCTGGACCTGCTGGACCTGGAGCCGCCGTCGGCCGCCGCGATCACGGCGCGGTGGGCGGCCGGCGGCCGCTCGACCGGCGCGGTGGTCGGTGCCTCGTTCGACGGCCCGTTCACCATCGACCTCGTGCGGGACGGGCCGCACGGGCTGGTCGCGGGCACCACCGGGTCCGGCAAGTCGGAGCTGCTGCAGACCCTGGTGGCGTCGCTGGCGGTGGCCAACAGGCCGGACGCGATGAACTTCGTACTGATCGACTACAAGGGCGGCGCCGCTTTCTCGGCCTGCGAGCAGCTGCCGCACACCGTCGGGATGGTCACCGACCTCGACTCCCACCTGGTCGAGCGGGCGCTGGTCTCGCTCGGCGCCGAGCTGCGGCGCCGGGAGCGGATTCTGGAAGCGGTGGGCGCCAATGACCTGGAGGCGTACCTCCTGGCCATGCGCCGCGACCCGGGGCTGGCGCCGCTGCCGCGGCTGCTGATCGTCGTCGACGAGTTCGCCTCGATGGCCCGCGAGCTGCCCGACTTCGTCACCGGTCTGGTCAACATCGCCCAGCGGGGCCGCTCCCTGGGCATCCACCTCATCCTCGCCACCCAGCGGCCCAGCGGTGTGGTCTCGCCGGAGATCCGCGCCAACACCACCCTGCGGATCGCGCTGCGGGTCACCGACAACGCCGAGAGCCAGGACGTCATCGACGCGCCCGACTCCGCCTCCATCTCCAAGAGCACACCCGGCCGCGCCCTGGTACGGCTGGGCGCCTCCTCGCTGCTGCCGTTCCAGTCCGGACGCGTGGGTGGGCGCCGTCCGCAGACGGCCGCCGAGCGCACCGTCGAACCGTGGGCGGCGCCGGTGGAGTGGGCCGACCTGGGCAACCCCGCGCCGACCCGGCCCAAACCGCCGGGCCGGGAGGACGACGATCCGCTGACCGACCTGGCACTGCTGGTCGACGCCGTCCGCGAGGGGGCTGCCGCGCTGAAGTGCGAGGAGCCGTACCGGCCCTGGCTGGAGCCGCTGTCCGACCTGGTGACCGTAGACGAGGCGCCCCGGCCCGCGGCCGCGCGCCGCGTGGACGTCCCACCGGCGGTGTTCGGCGTCACCGACGTACCGGCACGGCAGGCCCGCGAGCCGCTGACCCTGGACCTGGTGGACGGCGACCACCTGCTGCTGGTCGGCGGGCCGCGCTCGGGCCGCTCGACAGCGCTGCGCACCATCGCCGCCTCCCTGGCCGACCTGGCCTCCCCCGCCGACGTCCACCTGTACGGCGTGGACTGCGGTTCCAACGCGCTGGTCCCGCTCTCAGCTCTCCCGCACTGCGGCGCCGTGGTGACCCGCGACCAGACCGACCGGCTGACCCGGCTGCTGGCCAGGCTCCAGGCGGAGGTCGCCCGCCGCCAGCAGCTGCTCGCCCTGGCCGGCGCGGCGAACGTCGCCGAACAGCGCGCCTCCGCCGCCTCACCCGAGGAACGGCTGCCCTGGCTGGTGCTGCTGCTGGACGGCTGGGAGAGCTACACCGCCGCGTTCGAGTCGTACGACTACGGCAAGCTCATCGACGCCATGACACAGCTGTTCCGCGAAGGGCCGTCCGTGGGACTGCGGGTGGTGATGTCCGCGGGGCGCAGCGGCCTGTCGGGCGTCGTCTCCTCGTCCTTCGGCGAGCGGCTCGTCCTGCGGCTGGCCGACCCCAACGACTACACCACCGCCGGTATGACTCCCCGGGACATCCCCTCGCACCTGCCGCCGGGCCGCGGTCTGCAGCCCGGGGACGACGGAGTGCTGGAGAGCCAGATCGCGCTGCTCGACCCCGACCCCTCGGGCCAGGCGCAGGTGCGTGCCATCCGGCGGATCGCCGAGCGCGCCGCCACCGCGCACGGCCGCCCACCGCGCGGCCTGCGCCCGATGCGGGTGGACGCCCTCCCGGGGCGGGTCACGACGCGCGAGGCGCTGGCGCTCGACCCGGAGTTCACCCCGCCGTCCCCGCTGTGGGCGATGGTGGGCGTGGGCGGCGACGAGCTCGGGCCGCTGGGCGTGGACCTGTCCCAGCACGGCCCCGGCTTCGTCATCGCGGGCCCACCCAAGTCGGGCCGCTCCACCACGGTGTGCACGGCTGCGCGGTCGCTGCTGCGCGCCGGCCTGCCCGTGGTCGCCGTCACACCGAAGCGCTCCCCGCTGCGCGAGCTGGAGGGCGAGGCGGGAGTGCTGGGCGTGGTGCAGGACACCAAGGACGCGGCGCCGCTGAAGGAGCTGCTGGAGCGGGCAGCCGCGGACGGCGGCCGGTACGCGGTGGTCGTGGACGACGCCGAGTTGGTGTACGACACACCGCTGGACTCCGTGCTGGAGTCGGTGGTGCGCAGCGGGGTGGACGGCGGCCACGGCCTGGTGGCGGCGGGCACGACGGACACGCTGACCTCGCAGTACCGGGGCTTCGTCAAGGAGGCCCGCCGTGCCCGCAGCGGGCTGCTGCTCACGCCGCAGAACAACTCGGAGGGGGAGCTGTTCAACATCCGGCTGCCGCGGGCCACCGCGTCGCGCGTCGCGGGGCGCGGACTGCTGGTGCTCAACGGGGAGATGATGCCGGTGCAGGCGGTCACGGAGGAGTGAGGGAGGCGGCGGCCGGGGCCTGAGCGGCAGGGCCCGGCGCCGTACGCA